>NZ_JBVOQE010000005.1:0-467969 GCF_055668065.1 Streptomyces sp. NPDC097129
ATCCCGGTCCTGTTCGTCGTCTCCGTCGAAGCGGCCCGGCACGCCATCGGCCGCATCGCCGACATCACCGCGGACCGCCACATGGAGGGCGTCCGGCTGATGCGCTGGCTGCTCTCCCCGCTGCCCACCTTCCTGCTGTGGCGGCGCATGAAACTGTGGGAACTGCGCTCCTACGAGCAGGTCATCAAGCTGGAGCAGGAACGCCTCGTCTACCAGGCCCGACTGCGCTCCCGCTTCGGCCGCGCCTGGCGCCGCAAGGCCCCGGTGGAATCCCTGATGCCGCTGCGCCTCGCCCGCTACGGCGTCCCCCTCTCGGAGACCGCCCCGGCCGGCCTCGCGGCAGCGGGCATCGGCACGGAGACCGACTGGGCCGACCGGACCGACGGGTCCGACCGGGCCGACCGGCCCGGCGGGTCCGACCGGGCGGCTCGGGCCGCTCGGGCCGGAGCCGAGACCCCGGCGACCGCCGCCCCCCTGGCCGGGACGGCACACCGCGTCCGCCGGGGCGCGGGCGGACTCCGGCTCGCCCTGCCCGCTCCGCCGGCCGCTCCGGAACCGGTCGACGAGCCCGCGGAGCCCGAGTCGCCGCTGCGTCCGGGGGAGACGGTGGAGGCGGCCGCGGACCGCTTCGCGGCCGCCTACCTGGCCTTCGTCGAGCAGTTCCGGGTCGCGCCGACCACCGCCCAGTGGTCCTTCTGGCTGCACGACCGGTACGGCACGTCCACCACGTCGGGCACCCCGTTCCCCGAGGTGCCCCTGGGTCCGCTGCTGCAAGTCCTGCGCCGGCGCCACGGAACCCCCGCCGAGGACGCGCGGCCCGGCGCCCCGGCGGCCACGGAACCCACCGTCCACGACCGCCCCTACGCCGACGCCCGCCCGTAGGCCACCGGTCCGCGACCGCCGCTCGGGCAGCGACCCCGCGGGACCAGCCGGTCTTTCCCGCAGCCGTCCACGGAGGGACCCTGGTGACGGGTGGGAGGTGCGCCTCCCGCCCGGACCGACCGCCGAGGCGGGCCGGGGCCGGCCCGTCCTTCGCACGCAGCCGGTGGCCAGGGAGGTGAGGGCCGTGAACAGATCGGTCGTGGCCGGCGTGGACGATTCACGCGAGGGCAGCGCGGCCGCGGACTGGGCAGCCCGGGAGGCCCTGCGCCGGGGCGTGCCGCTCCGCCTCGTCCACGCCTGGGAAGGGGGCCTGCCGGAGGGCGGCACCGAGACCGCCGTACCCGGACTGCGGGCTCCGCAGCAGCACGCCCGCCAGGTGCTGCACCACGCCCTGGGGCAGTTGGGCCGGCGGTATCCGGGGCTGGCCGTCTCCGCCGAGCAGGTCGCCGGGCCGCCCGTTCCCGCGCTGCTCGACGAGGCCCGCAGCGCCGCCCTCCTCGTGATCGGCAGCCAGGGCAGCAGCGGGCTGAGCGGCTTCGTGTCCGGGGCGGCCGCCCTGGCCGCCGCCGCCCGCATGGAACGGCCGATCGTGCTGGTCCGGGCCGAGGAGACCGCGGAGAGGGAACATCTGCGCGACGCCGACGGGCACCCGTCGGTCCACACCCCGTTCCGCGACGTCACTGTCGCCGTCGACGTCGACGGCGGTTACGAGGAAGTGCTGGACTTCGCCTTCCACGCCGCCGAGCTGCGCCGGGCGCCGCTGCGGGCGGTGCACGCCTGGCACGTGCCGTACTCCGCGGGCCTCACGGGCGCCGAGCAGCGCGCCCGTCTCAGGGCGGTCGCGGAACACGAACTGGCGCGCCTGCTCGCGCCCTGGCGGAAGAAGTACCCGGCGGTGGCCGTCCGGGAGAACCTGCACGAAGGCCGGCCGGCCCATGTCCTGGTGCGGGCGGCGGGCGGGGCGGGCCTGGTCGTGGCGGGCATCCGCAGACGCCCCACGCCCGGCCGCCCGCCCACCGGGCCGGTCGCACACGCGCTGATCCACCACGTGCGGTGCCCGGTCGCGCTGGTCCCGCACGCGTGAGCGCCGCCGCGGCGTGCGCCCATGGGGCGGCGGACGGCTCCCCGGGCCCGCGGCGCGGCCGCCGGCGCTGGCCCGGACGTCACACAGGCAGCACGTAATTCGGGACGGGCGTCACAGGCCCGCCGCGTGATCCGGGACATACGTCCGCAGGTCGCGCGGCGGGCGCTCGTACCCGGTGGACGGCGGCCGCTCCGGCAGTTCGAGCGAAGGCTCCGGCACGTCGTGGTAGGGGACCGAGTCGAGCAGGTGGGCGATCATGTTCAGCCGGGCCCGCCGCTTGTCGTCGCTCTCGACGACGTACCAGGGCGCCTCCGGAATGTCGGTGTGCACCATCATCGCGTCCTTCGCCCGCGAGTACGCCTCCCAGTGCGTGATCGACTCCAGGTCCATCGGCGAGAGCTTCCACCGGCGCAGCGGGTCCTCCAGCCGCTTGCGGAACCGCTCCTGCTGTTCGGTGTCGCTCACCGAGAACCAGTACTTGCGCAGCAGGATGCCGTCCTCCACCAGCATCCGCTCGAAGATGGGGCACTGGTGCAGGAAGCGCTGGTGCTCCTCCTTGGTGCAGAAGCCCATCACATGCTCCACACCGGCGCGGTTGTACCAGGAACGGTCGAACAGGACGATCTCCCCGGCGGCGGGCAGGTGCGCCACGTACCGCTGGAAGTACCACTGGCCGCGCTCGCGCTCGGTCGGCGTCGGCAGGGCCGCGATGCGCGCGACGCGCGGGTTGAGATGCTCGGTGACCCGCTTGATGGTGCCGCCCTTCCCGGCCGCGTCCCGGCCCTCGAAGACGATCACCACCCGGGCGCCCGCGGCCCGCACCCATTCCTGCAGCCGCACCAACTCCGTCTGGAGTCGCAGCAGTTCCTGTTCGTAGACCTTGCGCGGCACCCTCGCCGCCTGCCCGCCGGCCATACCGCCCGCCTTCCTGGCCCCTGCCGGGACCGCTGACGTGGACGCTCGCAGTGTAGGCACCCGCGCCACGTCGCTGCCCGCAGACGACGACCCCGGCCGCCGGGCCGGGGGCAGCGGCCCGCTCGCGGCACGAGTACGCGATGCGCGGCGCGGGCGGCGGGGATGGCAGGATCGACCGGATGTGCATGGACGGAGCGGAACGGCCCGTGGCCCTGGTCACCGGGTCCGCGTCGGGGATCGGGGAGGCCGTCGCGCGGAGACTGGCGGCGGACGGCACGCGGGTCGTGGTGCACTCGCGGCGCAGCACACGGGCGGGGGAGGAACTGGCGGCCGAGCTCGGCGGGACGTATCTGCGCGCGGACCTGGCCGTGGAGGAGGAGGCCCGGGGACTGGTGGAGTCGGCCCTCGACCGGTACGGGCGGCTGGACGTCCTGGTGAACAACGCCGGCATCAGCCGGCCCATCCCGCACGACGACCTGGCCGCGGCGGCGCCGGAGGAATGGCGGCAGGTGCTCGAGGTCAACCTGATCGCACCCTGGGTGCTGTGCACGGCGGCACTCCCGGCGCTGCGCGCGTCGCCGGCCGGCGGCAGCATCGTGAACATCACCAGCCACGCCGGGGTGCGCCCCAAGGGCTCGTCGGTGCCGTACGCGGCGAGCAAGGCGGCGCTGAACCACGTGACGCGGCTGCTCGCGGCCGCGCTCGCGCCCGGCGTGCGGGTCAACGCGGTGGCGCCGGGCCTGGTGGACACGCCCATGACGAGGGACTGGGCCGACGCCCACGCACTGTGGCGGGAGCGCGCACCCATGGGCCGGCCGGCCCGGCCCGCCGACGTGGCCGACCTGGTGGCGTCGGTGATCGCCCACCGCTATCTCACCGGTGAGGTCATCATGCTCGACGGCGGCCTGAACCTGACCTGACGACTGGTCAGGGACCGCTGTCAGCCGGAGAATGGGCGCGATGCCCGGCGGCGAGCGCCGAGTGCGGACGGTACCCGGCGACGAGCGGGACGACGTCACGAGGCTCGGTGGCGAGCCGGAGGAGGCGACGCGATGACGGTGCCCGAGGCGGCCGGTACGGCCGATGCCGAGCAGGTCAACGCCGCGATGTGGCACGCCTACGGGGCGCACCACCTCGACCGGGCCACGCCCCTGCCCGAGGTGGACGAGATCGCCTGGGGCCCGGCGGGAACCGGACTGGGGGACGCCGTCCTCGGCGACCTGACGGGCCTGCGCGTGCTCGATCTCGGCTGCGGCCCGGGCCGGCACGCCGCCCACCTCGCGCGTAGCCGGCGCGCCGCCGTGGACGCCGTCGACGTCTCACCGACCCAGATCGACCGCGCCCGGGCCCGCTACGGCGGCCTGACGGGCCTGCGGCTGATCCAGGCCGACGCCGTCGAGCATCTGCGCGCCTCGGCGCCGTACGACGTGATCTACTCCCTGTCCGCCGTCCACTTCATCGACCCGAACCGGCTGCTGCCCGCCCTGGCCGCGGCCCTCAGGCCCGGCGGACGGCTGTGCTTCACCGTGCTGCACACCAACTCCTCGGGTCACGGCCCCTCTTCGGAGGTGACGCCCCGCCCGGAGACCCTGCGCCTGGCCGGCGGCGGCGAACTCACCGGGCACATGTGGGTGCTCACCACGAAGCTGTGGACAGACCTGCTCGTGCGGCACGGGCTGCGCGTCGAGGAGGTCACCGTGCTGGACACGCCCGAGGAGGACAACCAGGCCTCCTACCGGCTCTTCCAGGTGCGCAGGCCGGCCCGGATCACCTCCCGTCCCCGTACGGCCCAGCCGCCCGTCGCGCACGCGGCTGCCGGAGTCGGCGCCGTGCTGCTGGGGCCGCGCGGTCTGCTGCTGGGCCGCCACCGGCGGGGAACCCTCGAGCTGCCCGGCGGCACGGTGGAACCGGGGGAGTCGCTGCGCGGGACGGTCGTGCGTGAACTGGCCGAGGAGACGGGGCTGCACGCGGACCCGGCCGACGTCCGCCTGCTGGGCATGCTCCTGGACCAGGTCGGCGGCGTCGTCCGGATCACGGTCGGCGCGCTCGTCACGCGGTGGCGCGGCGAGCCCGCCGACCAGCCGGGCGAACGGGTCGGCGACTGGCGCTGGTGGCCGCTGGACGCGCTGCCGTCGGGCCTGTTCGAGTGCAGCGCCCAGATCCTCACCGCATGGCGCCCCGACCTGCCCATCGACCACCCGCCCGCCCGCTTCACCCCCTTCGCCGAACGGGACAACGCCCCGAGGTCACCGTCCTCGTAGCGGCCATCAACGAGTGGCTGTGATCAGCCCTCGTGGGGTATGTGGGCCAAGGCCTCGAGGATGAGCTTGCGACCCGCCCCGGCACCCAGTTCCGCACCGGCAGCCAGGGACGCTTCGGTGTCGTCCACGACACCCTCGCGCGTCAGATGACCGAGCAGCCGGAAGCCCTCCGCGCGCCCGGCATCGTCATAGCCGAGCTCAGCACGACGTGACTGACGCCAGTAGAAGTCCGGGGCGATCGCCGCGTATCCGGCTGCTGCCGGCCGCTCGCACACCCTCTCCACCCAGGGCGTGACACCGAACAGTTCCATGCCGACCACCACGGTCGCCCGAGGCTTCCGCTCCAGTGGCGTGGCCACATAGATGTCCGGCCCCTCGGACAAGCGCGTCCAGCGCCTGGAAACCGACACAAGATCCGACATGAGTGTCCCCCCGGATGAGCAGCAAAGAGTGCCCGCAGCGTGGCCGCAAGCGCCCCAGGCCAACCCGGGCCATGTGCGACTCACCCACCCCCAGCCACTTCCGCTGTACGCCGCCCTGGCCGTACGAACGGCCCCTCCTGGACGATCAGTTCGCCTGCCGGGGAACGAACGTCCCTTCCTCGACGAGGAGTTCGCCTGCCGGACGCGGTCGCCCCGCCGAAGCCGGACCTGGCTCAGCGGTGGGCCGTCGCGGTGAGGCGGCGGAGCGCGGCATGGGCCGGCGGCCCCCACGTGGGCTTGCCGCCGGGCCGGCCGCGCACCCCCGCCTCGCCGATGAGGGCGCAGCCCACGGCGCGCAGTACGGCCCAGCCGCGGGCGCGGCGCAGGGTCGCCGGGTCCGGGGCCGGGCGGTAGGCGTCGTAGCAATGGTCCGCGGCGCCGTCCGGCAGCAGGGTCCATGCCGCGGCGAGATCGCAGGCCGGATCGCCCGCGCAGAGGTCGCCGAAGTCGATGACACCGCAGAAGGTGCCGTCCGCGGTGAGGACGTTGGCCGGGTGCAGGTCGCCGTGGAGCCACACTGCCGGGCCCGTCCACGCGGGCGCGTCCAGGGCGTCCTCCCAGACGGCGCGGACGGCGTCCGGGTCGGGCAGCAGACCACCCAGTTCGGCGGCCGAGGCCAGACCGGCGGCGAACTGCTCGGCCAGGTTGGCCAGCGGTCCCCCACGGTCACGGCCGGCCGGTGCCCCGTCGGGAGCCGGCCGGTGAAGTGCCGTCAGGAAACCGGCCAGGGTACGGGCCGCCTGGGCGGCACGGGTGGCGGGGGCACGGTCGGCGGGCGTGCCCGGCACCCAGGTGGTGACGATCCAGGGCCGGGGGAACCGCTCGGAGGGCTCGCCGAGCCGCTGCGGGACCGGGACCGGCAGAGGAAGACGCGGCGCCAGGGCGGGCAGCCAGGCGTGCTCCTTGCGCAACAGCGCGTCCGCGGTCCGCGTCGCCCAGGGCAACCGCACGGCGAGGTCACCGCCGAGCCGCCACAACTGGTTGTCCCACCCGCGCGCACCGAACCGCACGGGCTGCCCGGCGAGGTCGGGGTGCTGCTCGAACAGCAACTCCCGCACGAGGTCCGCCGTGATCTCCGGCATGGGGTCGGTCATGCCGGCCGATCTTAGGCCTCCCGCTGCGGCGCGCTCCGGCGCGGTAGCGTTGTGATCATGGTGGAGTGGGAGCTGCGGCCGGCGTCCGTGGCGGACATTGACGCCGTGGTCGAACTGCGTGCCGCGGCGATGAGGCCCGATCTTGAGCGTCTCGGGCGGTACGACGAGCACCGGGTGCGGCAACGGCTGCGCGACCGGTTCGAGCCGGAGCACAGCTGGATCATCGAGGTGGGCGGCGCCGTCGCCGGCTGCGTCGCGCTGCGGCCGGCCGAGGACGCCCACTGGCTGGAGCACTTCTTCCTCGCCCCGGAACTGCACGGCCACGGCATGGGCTCCGCCGTGCTGCGAGGGCTGCTGGAGCGGTCCGACCGCGCGGGCGTCCCGGTCCGGCTGAACGTGCTGCAGGGCAGCGCGGCCCGGCGGCTGTACGAGCGGCACGGGTTCACCACGCAGAGCGAGGACGCCGTGGACGTGTGGATGGTGCGCGAGCCGGCCCCGGCTCCGGCCCGCGCATGAGCGTTCGTCAGGCCAGCCCGCCCAGGGCCTCCCACGTGCGCAGCCGGTCCTTCGGGCCGCCGAGTTCGCTTGCGGCGATGACGACCTCGGTGGCCCCGGCGTCGCGGTAGCGGCGGACCGTCTCGGCGAGGTGCTTCTCGTCGCCGATCGCCGCCAGCTCCACGGGGTGCGCGGCGCCGGACTGCTCGATGACCCGGGCGTAGGACGGGATCTGCTGGTAGAAGCCGAGGGCCTCGTGCGCCGTGGCGCGGACCCGCTCGGCGTCGCCGGTGACGACACCCGGCACGAATGCGACGACCCGCGGGCGGGGCCGCCCCGCCTCCTCGGCGGCGCGGGTGAGCACCGGCACGATGTGCTGCTCCAGAGCCCGCGGCCCCGCCAGGTAGGGCAGGATTCCGTCGGCGAGCCGGCCGGTGACGCGCAGCGCCTGCGGCCCCATCGCCGCCACGAGCAGCGGTACGGCGGGCTCGGCGCCCGGCACCGACGCGGGCAGCGGCGTGCGTGCCGTGATCAGTTCGCCCTCGAAGTCCGCCCGCCCCGTCTGGGTCAACTGCCGCAGCGCCAGCAGGAATTCGCGCAGCCGGCCGACGGGCCGTTCGAAGGGCAGCCCGAAGGCGCCCTCCGTGAACAGCTTCGTACCGAGGGCCAGACCGAGGTGATAGCGCCCGCCGGTGGCGGCCTGCGCGGTCTGCGCCTGGCTGGAGACGAGCAGCGGATGCCGGCCGAACACCGGGAGCGCGGAACTGCCGAGGTGGATGTCGGGCACCTCGCGTCCCACGACCGCCGCGATGGTGGGGGAGTCGTAGCCGAAGGTCTGGCCGAACCAGACGCTGCGGACGCCGGACGCCCGCGCCTCGCGAGCCTGCCCCACCACCTCGTCGACGGTCAGCGCGGCACCGGGCGTGTCGATGGTCACTCCTACAGTCATGGCGACGTCAACTGCGCTGCCCCGCAAGGGATTCCCCGTCCCGCATGAAATCTGTGTGTCGTCCCCGGCGCAGTCCGGAGCTTTTCGGATCCATCGCGCAGTCCCGGGCGATCGTCGGCACCCGGCGTCCTACCTGGTGAAGCACCCATGTCCCGGGCCCCGTCCCGCGCTCCGGGGCACTAGTGTCCCTGTCATGACCGAAGACTCCCTGCGCTCCGTCACCGTCGAGCGAACCGGCACCGGGCACTTCACCGCGACGAACGCGCGCGGCGGGACGATCAGCTTCGCCACCGAGGGCGCCGCCTTCACCCCGGTCGAGCTGCTGCTCGCCGCGATCGGCGGCTGCACGGCGGTCGACGTCGACGTCGCCACCACCCGCCACGCCGAACCGGACCGGTTCGTCGTCACCGTGACGGGTCACAAGGTCAGCGACGATCAGGGCAACCGGCTGACCGACCTCGCCGTCACGTTCTCCGTCGCCTTCCCCGAGGGCGAGGAGGCCGAGCGCTCCCGGGCGATCCTGCCGCGCGCGGTCAAGGCCTCCCACGACCGGCTCTGCACCGTCAGCCGCACGGTCGAGGCCGGCACACCCGTCAGCGCGACGATCCAGGACGCGTGACGATGCAGGACGCGTGACGATCCGGGACGCCTGACGATGCAGGACGCCTGACGATCCAGGACTCCTGATCTCGCCCAGGCCCCCGCGACCGCCGATGAGTTTTCCCGCGGTCGGCAGTCCAAGAAGACAGTTGTGCGTACGCCCCCTCCGCGGACGCGGCGCACGCACCGCACACATCGGTTGAGAAACACGCCCCGGAGGAACGGCCCATGCGCACCCTGATCAGCACCGCCTTCGTCTCGCTCGACGGCGTCGTGGAGGCCCCCGGCGGCGAGTCCGGCTACCGCAACGCCGGCTGGACCTTCAAGGACGTCGAGTTCCTTCCCGAGGCGTTCGCCCTCAAGGGCCAGGAGCAGAAGGAGGCCACCGCGATGCTGCTGGGCCGGGTCAGCTACCAGGCGTTCAGCCCGGTCTGGCCGGACATGGCGGACTTCGCCGACTACAAGGTGATGCCCAAGTACGTCGTCTCCACCACCCTCACCGAGGACGACCTCGTGACCAACTGGGGCGAGACCACGATCCTGCGCTCCCTCGACGAGGTCGCCGCGCTGAAGGAGACCGAGGGCGGCCCGGTCATCGTGCACGGCAGCGCCGCCCTGAACCACGGCCTGTCGGACGCCGGCCTCATCGACCGCTACCACCTGCTGGTCTTCCCCCTGCTGCTCGGGGCGGGCAAGCGCCTGTTCAGCGCCACCGACAAGGACGCCCAGAAGCTGAAGCTGGTCGAGCACGAGGCGTACGCCAACGGGCTGCAGAAGCAGATCTTCGACGTCGTGCGCTGACGGGCCGGCCGGTCGGGCCGACCGGCGACCCGGGGGCGGAGTTGTGCCATGTGATCATGTGCGCATAGGTTTCCGCCCCATGGACATGACACGGAGGACGATCCTCAAGGGCATGGCGGCGGCGCCGTTCGCCGCCGCCGCGGGCAGCGCGCTGTTCCCCGCCGTCGCAGAGGCGGCCACCATCGACGCGAGCCAGTTCGGCCTCACCTACCGGACCGGCAACAGCTACGGCGCATACGCCGACCTCGTGGCCGGCCTGGCCACCAAGCTCCCCACGGTGAACGCGACGGCCGTCATCGCCGACACCAACCGCAGCGCCACCCGCCTCACCAGCGCGCCCGGCACCGTGCAGGCGTTCGCGGCCGGCTTCACCTGGGAGAGCGGCGACCAGAGCGTCGACTACTGGATCCCCCAGGGCGTCACCACCAGCGCCGACGCCTACGCCGACGGCCTCTACCCGTCGAACGGCTCGAACCGCGTGGTCGCGGTCTCCTGGTACTTCGAGACCGACCCGGACGGCGACGGCGTCGACGAGTACCCGATCGACAAGGGTGTACGGCTGTCGTTCGTCGACACCACGAACGCCGCCGCCCCGACCTACCGTCACGTCCTGCTGGTCGAGCCGGTCAAGACGTCGTCCGGGGAGTACTCCTTCAACCCCGTGCGCCGGCACGCCGGCGGCATCATGTGGTACGGCGACCTGCTGTACATGGTCGACACCTACAAGGGGCTGCGGGTCTTCGACCTGACCAAGATGTTCACGGTCGACACCGCCGAGAAGGACGTGTGCGGCCTGCACACCGACGGCAAGTACTACGGCTACTCGTACCAGTACGTCCTGCCGCAGGCCGCCGCCTACGACAACACCGGCAAGTACGTGCGCTACAGCGCCATCGGACTCGACCGCGCCAGCAGCCCCGACTCCCTGGTGGTCAGCGAGTACTCCGTGTCCGGCAGCGTCGACTACACCGACGGCACCTTCAGCGGCACCGGCGTCGCCACGACCACGCCCAAGGTGGTCCGCTGGAACCTCGACTACACCAACCGGCAGATCTCCTCGCCGACCGCGTCCGAGGCCGTCACCGTCGCCCAGCAGAAGATCCAGGGCGTCGTCTCCCAGAACAGCAAGCACTACCTCGCGGCCAGCAACGGCTCCTCCGCCGGATCGCTGCGCACCTTCACCTCCGGCGCCTCCACCGCGAGCGCCGTGTGCAACCTGGCCGTCGGCTGCGAGGACCTCAGCTTCCACAGCAGCGCCACCACCGGCTGGGCCTACAGCGAGTCCGTGATCTGGAACCTCAGCGAGTACGCCGGAAAGCGGTACGTCTACGCCGTCCACGCCGACGGGTCGTAGCCGCACCCGGCCGGCCCCGCTCCGGGGGTGGCGCGGCCCGCGCCACCCCGCCGGGGCGTCGTCCGTCAGTGCACCGCGCGCTTCACCAGCTCGGCCAGGCGCGCCTCGTCGGAGTCGGTCAGCCCCGTCAGGGCGTACGACGCCGGCCACATGCTGCCGTCGTCGAGGTGCGCCTGGTCGCTGAACCCGAACGTCGCGTATCGCGACGTGAACTTCTCCGCGCTCTGGAAGAAGCAGACCACCTTGCCGTCCAGGGCGTACGCGGGCATCCCGTACCAGAGCTTCGGCGCGAGCTGCGGCGCGCTCTCCTTGACGACGGCGTGGACCCGCTCGGCCATCACCCGGTCCGGCTCCTGCATCTCGGCGATCTTCGCCACCACCGCGGCCTCGTCCTCGGCGGCCTTCGCGGCCTTGGAGGCACGGCGCGTCGAGCTCTTGACCTCCTTGGCGCGCTCCTTCATCGCGGCCCGCTCCTCGGCCGTGAACCCCTGCGCCGGCTCGTCGGCGGCCGGGGTGCTCTTCGCGGACCTCTGGGCGTCCTTCACTGCGGGTTCCCTCCTGGGACATGGATCTTGACTGGCTTCAGTATGGGGGGAGTTGGCCGGCCCGTCCCGGCCGGCGAGCGATGTCACCCCCAGGCGCCGGCGATCTGCCGGGTCGTGGCGTTGAGCCGGTTGAACAGGTTCGTGACGCCGATCATCAGCACGATCGCGGCCAGCTGCTTCTCGTCGAAGTAGGTGGCGGCCGTGTCCCAGACGTCGTCGCTCACCGCGTCGGGACGGTCGGCCAGCCGGGTCGCCGCCTCGGCCAGCGCGAGGGCCGCCCGCTCCTCGTCGGAGAAGTACGGCGCCTCCCGCCAGGCCACGACCGTGGCCAGCCGCTCGTCGCTCAGGCCCGCCTTGCGGGCCGTCCTGGCGCCGCCGTCGACACAGGCGCTGCAACCGTTGATCTGGCTGACCCGCAGGTGCACCAGCTCCAGGATCTGCCCGTCCACACCACCGGAGTGCACGGCCTTGAGCAGCTGCTGGACGGGCTGCATGGCGTCGGACAGGACGACGGCGGGGTTCTGCATACGGGACTGCATCTCGGGCTCCTTCGCCGGTTCGGTGCCCCGCTGGCGTCGGGGCGTGACTCCATGACAGCCCGGCCGGTGCGCCCCGGCCATGGCGGTGGGACACCGTGGGACAGCTGAAACAGCCTTGACCAGCGACTACTTGGCCGGGGAGACTTCTGCGGCCACGGGACGCGAAGGCGGGGGGAACACGGTGGACGTACGCGAACCGGCAGGCCGGGCCGGACCACAGGAGGATCTGGCGGCACGGCTGCGGCTGCTGCAGGAACTGTCCGGACTCGGCGTGCGGGCCCTCGCCCGGGACACCGGCCTCAGCTCCTCCTCCCTCTCGCGCTACCTCAACGGACAGACCGTGCCGCCCTGGCCCGCCGTGGTCGCGCTGTGCCGGCTCGTCAAGCGCGACCCGCGCCCCCTGCGCCCGCTGTGGGAGCGCACCTCCAACCCGCTGCCGGCGCCCCCGAAGAGCAGCCGTCAGGGCCGGCCGCGGCCCCGCAACGACCTGCCGCGCGACGTCCCCGACTTCACCGGACGCGAGACCGAACTCACCGCCCTGCTGGACGCGGTCGCCAGCCACCGCGCGGTCTGTGTGGACGGCATGGCGGGCGTCGGCAAGACCTGCCTCGCGGTGCACGCCGCGCACCGGCTCGCCGCCGACTTCCCCGACGCCCAGCTCTATGTCGACCTGCACGGCTTCACCGAGGGCCGGCCCCCGCTCGACCCCGACTCCGCGCTGCGCATGCTGCTCGGCGCCCTCGACGTCCCCTCCGAACGCGTCCCGCAGGACGGCCTGGAACAACTCGCGGCCTGCTGGCGGTCCGAACTCGCCCACCGCCGGGTCGTCGTGGTCCTCGACAACGCCGCCGACGCCGAACAGGTCCGCCCGCTGCTGCCCGGCGCCGGTGACTCCGTCGCCCTGATCACCAGCCGCAACCGGCTGCTCGGCCTGGACGAGGTGCCCCCGCTCTCGCTCGACGTGCTCAGCCCCGAGGAGAGCGCCGAACTCCTGGCCCGCGCCAGCGGCGACGGCGGCGGCCCCGACGGCCGCCTCGCCCGTGACCCCGAGTCGGCCGCCGAGGTGCTGCGGCTGTGCGGCCATCTGCCGCTCGCCCTGCGGCTCGCCGGAGCACGGCTGCGGCACCGGCCCGGCTGGACCGTGGGCATCCTCGTCGAGCGGATGGCCGAGGGAGCGAGCGAGTTCGACACCGCGTTCGCCATGTCCGTACGGCAGCTCGACCGCGCGCAGGCCCGCCTGTTCCGCATGCTGGGCCTGCTGCCCGGCGAGTCCTTCGACGAGTATGTGGCGGCCGCGCTCGCCGACGTGCCGCTGCGCACCGCCCAGGCGATGCTGGAGGACCTGCTCGACGCCCACCTGGTCCAGCAGCCGACGGCCGGCCGTTACCGGCTGCACGACCTGGTGCACCAGCACGCGCGCCGCGCCGCCGCCGAACAGGACCCGGCGGCCGAACGGGAACGGGCCCTCGGCCGCGTCCTCGGCTACTACGTGCACGCGGCGGCCGCCGCCGACGCCGCGATGCCGTTCCTGTCGCCCGGCCGGGCGGCCACCGCGGGCCCGCCCCCGGCCGTACTGCCCCGGTTCGCGGACAAGAACGCCGCCTTCGCCTGGCTGGTGACGGAGTACGCCAACCTGATCGCCGCCTTCGAAACGGCCGCCGCCGTCGGCGCCGACGTCCACGTGTGCGAGCTGCCGCGCTTCCTGCGCGCCTACTTCGCGCGCCGCTGCGGCACCATGCACCTCAACTTCCTCTTCGAGCGGTCACTGGCCGCCGCCGAGCGCCTCGGCGACCCGCTGCGACTCGCCGAGGCGCACAGCGACCTGGGCTTCGCGCGCTACAACGCCGGCCGTCTGCCGGAGGCCGCCGACGCCTACGAAACCGCCCGCGCCCTGGTGTCCCGGGCCGGCGATCCCCGCACCGAGGCCGAACTGGCCCTGCGGCGAGGCTACTTGAGCTGGGAGGCGGGAGGGCTGGACCAGCCGCTCCAACTCTTCCGGCTGGCAGGGACGTTGTACGAGCAGGCCGGTTTCCCGACCGGCGCCGCCGACGCCGCCGCGGCGGAGGCCTGGGCGATGCTCCAGCTGGGACACCACGAGGAGGCCGCGCAGCGCGCCCGCGACGTGCTCGCCGTCCCGCACACCGACCCGGCCTGGCCGCCCGCCCTGACCGCCCGCATCACCCTCGGCGTGGCCATCGCCCAGGACGCACCCGACGAGGCGGCCGCACACCTGGAGCAGGCCCTCGCGGTGGCCCGCGCCGACGGGCATCTGCACAACCAGGCCTGGTGTCTGAACTGCCGGGGTGTCGCGCTGCGGCGCATGGGCCGCTACGAGGAGGCGCTGACGAGCCACCGGGAGGCGTTCGCGCTGCTCGACGAGTTGTTCGAGGAACACTGGAAGATCCACTTCCTCAACGGCTACGCCGAGACCTGCCGGCTCGCGGGCCTGCCCGAGGAGGCCCTGCGGCTGCACCGGCAGGCACTGGAGCTGGCCCCCGGACTCGGCAGCCGCTACGAGGAGGCGCTGGCCCACGACGGCATCGCCGCCCTGCTCGACGGGAGCGACCCGGCAGCGGCCGCGGAACACCGAGCGGCGGGACGGTCACTGCTGGGCGAGCTGCGGACGGGGTGAGCCGGGCGGCCGTTTCAGGCGGCTGACACCTGTGGGCCGGCGGCGCGACAGGCGATCACGAAACCGCGCGCAAGACGGCGCCGGGGTGCGGTGGTGGGCGCGTGCCGCACCCCGGCCGGGTGCCCCGGTTCGGGGCGCGTTCAGTGAGTGGTGTATCCGCCGTCGACGGGCAGGGCGACGCCGATCACGAAGCTGGCGCCGGGGCTGCACAGCCACAGGGCGGCGGCGGCGACTTCCTCGGCCTGACCGAGGCGCCCGATGGGCTGCTCACTCATGATCGCGGCCATGGCCTCGGCCTGCCCCTCGAGCATGTCGGCGACCATCGGGGTCTCGATCACGCCGGGGCAGACGGCGTTGATGCGGATGCCCTTGGGCGCGTACTCGACCGCGGCGCTCTTGGTCAGGCCGATCACACCGTGCTTGGAGGCGTGGTAGGCGGCGCGCTCGGGCAGGCCGACCAGCCCACCGAGGGAAGAGCAGTTGACGATCGCGCCGGAGCCCTGAGTGCGCATCTGGCGCAGCTCGTGCTTCTGGGCCGCCCACACGCCGCGCAGGTTGACGGCGTTGACGCGGTCGAAGTTCTCGGCCGTCTCGTCGGCGGCGTCCGAGGGCGGCACCTGGATACCGGCGTTGTTGAAGGCCATGTCCAGGCGGCCGTAGGTGTCCACCGCGCTCTGGACCATGGCGGCGGCCTGGTCCTCGTCGGTGACGTCGCACACCACACCGATGGCCTGGTGCCCGGCGTCGGTGAGTTCCTTCGCCGCGTTCTCGACGGCGGCCTTGTTCACGTCGGCCAGCACGACGGCCGCACCGGCCTGGGCGAAGGCGCGGGCGGCGGCCAGTCCCATGCCGGAGGCCGCGCCGGTGACCAGGGCAACCTGGCCTTCGAAGTTGTACTGCGGGTTCATGCTCAGGGGTCCAATCTGTGGGGCGGGCCCGGCGTTCGGGGCGCCGCCTCGTGCAGGGGGTTCGTGTCAGCCGCGTTCTCGCCGCGGCGGATGCGCCCGATAGTGGGTCAGGGGCGCAGGAGGGTCTTGATGGCGCGGCGCTCGTCCATGGCCCGATAGCCCTCGGCGGCCTGGTCCAGGGGAAGTTCGAGGTCGAAGACCTTGCCCGGGTTGATCCGGCCGGTGAGGACGCGCTCGATGAGGTCGGGCAGGAAGGCGCGGACCGGGGCGGGGCCGCCGCGCAGGGCCACGTGGGAGAAGAACAGCTCCTCGCCGTCGATCTGCACGCCGTGCGGGACGCCGACGAAGCCGACATTGCCGCCGGGGCGGGTGGAGCGCAGGGCCTGCTGCATGGACTCGGGGTTGCCTACGCACTCCAGGACGGCGTCCGCGCCGATGCCGCCGGTCAGCTCCTTGACCCGGGCAGCGCCCTCGTCGCCGCGCTCGGCGACGACGTCGGTGGCGCCGAACTCGCGGGCCAGCTGCTGGCGCGGCGCGTGGCGGGACATGGCGATGATCCGCGTCGCCCCGAGTTCCTTGGCGGCGATGACCGCGCACAGGCCGACCGCGCCGTCCCCGACCACCGCGACGGTGTCACCGGGCTTGACCTGGGCGGCGACGGCCGCGTACCAGCCGGTGCCCATCACGTCGGAGCAGGCCAGCAGGCTGGGGATGTGCTCCTCGGCCACATCGCCGGGGACGTGGACGAGGGTGCCGTCGGCGAGCGGGACGCGGACGTACTCGGCCTGGCAGCCGCCGACGAACTCGCGGTGCAGGCAGTTGGTCTGGTAGCCGTTCTCGCAGTTGGGGCAGGTGTTGTCCGAGGCGAAGAACGAGCCGACCACGAGTTGGCCGGGCTTGATGCTCGTCACCTCGCTGCCGACCTCTTCGACGATGCCGACGTATTCGTGGCCGCCGGGCGTGGGCTCGGCGACCTCGTTGACGCCGCGGTAGTCCCACAGGTCCGAGCCGCACACACAGGTGGCGACGGTGCGGATCACCGCGTCGGTGGGCTGCTGGAGGGCGGCCTTGGGCCGGTCTTCGACCCGTACGTCGCGGGGGGCGTGAAGCACAGTTGCGCGCATGATTCTTTCCGTAATCGTGAAATGAGGAGTGCGGGGCGCTGGATGGTTCCGGGCGTCCGGAGAAGGTCAGGAGGTGCGGGCGGGGCGGCGGGGGCCCGAGTACTCGTCGTCCGTGACGTGCTCCAGCCAGTCGACCTCGTCGCCCTCCCACAGCGCGATGTGCGCCATGAACCGGTCCGGGGCAGCGCCGTGCCAGTGCTCCTCGCCGGCCGGCGTGAACATCACATCTCCGGGGCGGGCCTCGATGATTTGATCGTTCTCCTTGCATACGTTCTGTCGCGGCTCGGCGGCGCACGCGTGAGGGGTAGAGGGAGGTAGGGCGAATCGGGCAAGGCCAGGGGCCGGGGCAAGATCCCCGAACTGCTGGCGCGCCCCTTCGGACTGCTTGTCTTCCGCCATCACTGACTCCTTTCCGTGCGGAGGCCCAGCGCGTTCCCGTACTCGCGGGGAAGGGCATCGCCTTTCATTCCGCCCTCCCCGTGCGGTGTGCGCCACCTGGCGGGGGCGGCCGTCTGCTGGCCTGACATCGATGAAACGGCAGGTCACGCGCGTACGGAAGGACCCGCTGTTACATGTACTGGCAGGGCACCCCTCACCTGCCGCGATCGCCGTAGCCTCGAGGACATGGACAACCGAAGCGAGGTCCGCGAGTTCCTCACCAGCCGCCGCGCGAACATCACCCCGCAGCAGGCGGGCCTGCCCGCCGCCGGACACCGGCGGGTCAAGGGGCTGCGCCGCGAAGAGGTCGCGATGCTCGCCGGGGTCAGCGCCGAGTACTACGCCCGTATGGAACGCGGAAACCTCTCGGGCACCTCCGAAGCCGTCCTGGACTCCCTGGCCCGTGCGCTGCAGCTCGACGAATCCGAGCGTGCCCACCTCATGGACCTGGCCCGGACCGCCAGCACCACCCGCCGGCCCGCACGCCGCCGCGCGGCACAGCACATCCGGCCCGCCCTGCAACAGCTCCTCGACGCGATGACCGACGCGCCCGCCTTCATCCGCAACGGCCGCCTCGACATCCTCGCCACCAACCGCCTCGGCAAGGCCCTGTACTGGCCGCTGTTCCAGGACCCCGCCCGGCCGGTCAACATGGCCCGCTACCAGTTCCTCAACCCCGGCGCCGAGCAGTACATGACCGAACTGGACCACCAAAGGGCCGCAGCCGCAGCCCTCCTGCGCACCGAGGCCGGACAAGACCCGTACAACCGCGACCTCAGCGACCTGATCGGCGAACTCTCCACCCTCAGCGAGGACTTCCGTTCGTTGTGGGCCGCACACAACGTGCGCCTCCACCACACCGGCCTCAAACGCTTCCGCCACCCCGCCGTCGGTGACCTCACCCTCGCCTTCGAAGCCCTGCCCGTACCGACCGACCCCGGTCTGACACTCACCGCCATGAGCGCCGAACCCGGCACCCCATCGGCTGACGGCCTCAAATTGCTATCCAGCTGGGCCGCCACACTCGACGAGAACCACCAACCGGACAACGAACCCACCAACGACCAACGCGCCACACACCGGCCATGAGCGTTCGCCCGGCAGCACGTGAAGGTCTCCCAGCCACTCGCCGCTCTGTGATGCGATGCGATGCGATGCGCGAGTCTTCAGGCGGCCAGGGCATACCGGGCGGTCACAGGGCCGACGCGGTCGAAGACCTGCGAACTGCTCACGTCCGTGCTGACACCGCCGGGTCCGCGGCGCGCGCCGAGCGCGGCGCGTGCGCGCGTCACGCCGCGGCGGCCGTGTCTAAGTCGATGATCTGCAACTGCGCGTCGGGACGGCAGTGGACGCAGGCGGCCAGCCCGCCGGAGAGCAGGCGGCGGGCCTCGTCGCGGCCGACCGGACGCCGGCGCGAGCCGGCCATGCGGCAGTCGCCGGTGTGCACCTGGAGGGGCGGACGCCCGGCGCCGATGCCGAGCTGGACGACCCACTCCGGCCGGACGGGCCGGTTGCGCCGGCCGCGTTCCTGCTCGGCCTGGCGCCGCTGGATCGCCGCGATCTTGCGGTCGATGCGCTCGAGCCACATGGCGTGCCACACCCGCAGGGTGTGCAGGCGGTCGAGGTCGGGCGGCAGGTCATCGAACACAGTTTTGATTCTAGGCCCAAGATCCACCCCTGACGCACTCGCGTGTTCGATTTTTCGTTCGATATCGTGAGGGTGGGAGGTGAGAACCATGAACTCGGACGTTCCCGCACGCCAGGCGGCGACGGTCATGCATGTGCGCGGCCCTGACCGGCCTTCGGAGGAGACCTACCGGCAGATCCTGGAGCAGCTCACGGAGCTGTCGCCGGTCGTGCAGGCCCTGCCGCCGTCCGCAGCCCTGGTCGAACTCAGGGGCGCGCTGCGCTACCACGGCGCCGACGCGCGCCGGCTCGGCGAGATGCTGCGCGTACGGACCATCTCCCGCCTCGGCGTCGACGTCCGCGTCGGCATCGGACCGTCCATCACCGTCGCCGCCACCGCCTCCGGACAGATCGCCCCACCCGGCGGTGTCCTCGCCGTCGGCCCGGACCAGGTCACCGGCTGGCTCGGCCCGCTCCCCGTCGAGGCCCTGCACGGCATCGGCCCCCGCCAGGCGCAGGTGTTGCGCGACTACGGCATCCACTGCGTCGGCCTGCTCGCCGCCGCACCGCCCGCCACCGTGCAGCGACTGCTCGGCGGCCGCGCCGGCCGGCTGGCGGCGGACCGCGCCCGCGGTGTCGACCCCCGCCCCGTCGTCCCGCGCGCCCTGCCCGCCTCGGCGACCGTGCGGCACACCTTCCCGCGCGAGGCGCTGGACGGCGCGGACGTCCGCTCCGCCCTCCTGGAACTGGTCGTACGGCTCGGCATGCTGCTGCGGCACCGGGGCCAGGCCGCCCGCGCCCTGACCCTCCAGCTGACCTTCGCCGCAGGCGGCGGCTGGGAGAAGACCCGCCGGCTGGTCGAACCCTCCGCGCACGACGACGACCTGCGCGTCCTCGCCTACCAGCTGATGGACGCCGCCGGCCTGCAACGCGGCCGGCTCACGCGGATCACGCTCAGGGGCGACGACCTCGTCGACGCCGACCGGGTCGCGCGGCAGCTCAGCATGGAGACAGGCCGTGAGGCACGGCTGGTGGCCGAGGACGCGATCGACCGCATCCGCGACCGCTTCGGCCCCGGCGTCATCGGACCCGCGGCGATCTTCCGCAACGCGTCCTGACCATTCACCCGAGCCGGCCGCCTGGGGCGTCTGCCCGGGCCGCACGTCCTGACCGTCCGCCCGGGGAGCCCGCCTGGGCCGCTCACCCGGGCCGCCCGCCCGGGCCGCCCGCCTGGGCCGCTCACCCGGGGTGTCCGCCCGGGCCGCTCGCCCGGGGCGCGCGTCCTGACCGCTCACCCGGGCCGCCTGCCCGGGCCGCTCACCCGGACCGACCGCCCGGACCGCTCACCGGGGCGCTTCACCCGGGCCGTCCGCCCCAGGGTCACACCAGCCAGCGGCCGTCGCGCATCAGTGTGCGGCCGGACAGTTCGTCCGCCTCCCGCCATGCCTGGACGCGGCGCGGGGTGATGCGGAACCAGCGGTACGGCGTGGCCGGTTCGCGCGGATCGAAGCCGGTGCGCCCGGCGAACCGGTCCCCCTGCTCACGCGGCAGCTCGTCGATCTCCAGCACCTCCACCTCGCCGTCGATCATGACGACGTCGCGGGTGGGGCCGAGTCCCAGCCGAACGGTCCGGCCACCGGCCAGGTTCCGGCCGGTCGGGCTGTCCGCGGGCGTCGCCACCAGCACCGTCCCACCGTCCCAGTCGAAGGAGAGCGGCACCAGGTACGGCAGGCCGTCCGCCGAGGCCGAGGCCACCCACAGGTCGACGTCGTGCGCCAGCCGGTGCTCGGTGTCGCGCCGCCGCTCGGCGAGGGAGCGCGGCGCGGGGGCGACGGCCGGGGCGGAAGAGCCGGTCATGGTCACTCCTGGGGTCGTGGCGGGCGCGGTCGCAGTGGTCACAGCCTCGCATGACGGGCGTACCGCCCGCTTCCGTATGCACCACCGCGCCCGGCCTCAGCGGCGGGGCGCCGGCCGGTGATTGACTACCCGGCATGGACGTCGCGCAGACACCGGAGCACGGTCCCGCCCCGGCGGCACAGCCGGTGCCCCCGCTCGACCCCGAGGTGCGGGCGGCACTGGCGAAGTGGGGGGACGCGGCCAGGGATCCGGTCACCCCGGAGAACCTCGCCGAACGGCAGCGCCGTGACGCGACGGGCCGCCCCCGGCCCTCCGCGCGGGACCTCGAGGCCGACGGACGGTTCGCGGTACGGGAGTTACGGGTGCCGGGCCCCTGCGGCGGACCCGACGTGACGCTCGTCAGCGCGCGGCCCGCCGGGATCACCAGGCCCCTGCCGCTGCTGTACTACCTGCACGGCGGCGGCATGATCATGGGCAACGCGTGGTCCGTCCTGCCCCAGCTGCTGCGCGCATGGGCCGGGCCGCTCGAACTGGCCGTCGTCTCCGTCGAGTACGGCCTGGCACCGGCGGTCCGCTACCCCGTACCCGTGGAGCAGTGCTACGCCGGACTGGTCCAAGTGACCAGGCAAGCCGCCGATTTGGGCATCGACCCGGGGCGGGTCGTCGTCGGCGGCAAGAGCGCCGGCGGCGGACTCGCCGCGGCCCTCGCCCTGCTCGCCCGGGACCGCGGCGGCCCCTCGCCGATCGGGCAACTGCTGCTGTGCCCGATGCTCGACGACCGAGGCGTCACCTTCTCCAGCCACCAGATGGCCGGCGTCGACACCTGGGACCGGACCTCCAACACCACCGCGTGGCAAGCGGCGTTGGGCGACCGGCAGGGCGCCGCCGACCTGCCGCCCTACGCCGCGCCGGCCCGCGCCGCCGATCTGTCGGGACTGCCCCCTGCCTACATCGAGGTCGGCTCCGCGGAGACCTTCCGTGACGAGGACGTCGCGTACGCCGACGCCCTCTGGCGGGCCGGCGGCCAGGCGGAACTGCACGTCTGGCCCGGAGCCTGCCACGGCTTCGACACCCTCGCACCGCACGCCGCGCTCAGCCAGGACGCCCGCGACACCCGCACGCGCTGGCTGCGCCGCGTCCTGGCACAGTCCGGACACACCCCGGCCGGAAGCCGGTCCTGACCCAACAGCCCCGCGGCACCGTCCTGGTACACCCTGGCACACCGTCACCCCGCCCGGGGCCCGGAGGCGATCCGGGCCAGGTCCGTCGTCAGAGACTCCAGCCACGACACCGCCGCGTAGTACAGGCGCGGCGCGTCCGGCGGTTCGGCGGCGAACTCCGCGAAGGTCACATCGATCGACGGCACTGCCGCGTTCGGCGTGTCCCCGCCGGGGTCCAGCGCCGCCGACACCAGCAGCATCCGCCCGGCCACGCGCTCCCCGACCCCGGCGAGCGCCTCGGCCGCGACCGGGCCCAGCGTGGCGCGCGGCGGCTGCAGCAGCCGCTGGGCTCCCCACAGGGTGTGGTGGCCGGCCATCAGCGTCGCCTGCCAGTCCACCGCGAGCGGCGCCGCCGGGCGGCCCCGGCCGCCGAAGCGGCCCGGCTCGCTCTGGTACTGCGCGTACGCGGACTCCGCGAGGATGACCGAGCGATGCAGCGACCGGTGTCCGGGCGGCACGCCCGACGGCGGGGCCACCGCCGTGCCCTGCGCGGCCGAGGCGCTGGTCGCCACGACGATCTCCGCCGCCCTGCGCAGCAGGTCCGCGGACACGAGGCGCAGCTCGTCATGGGCGCCGCGCGGCCACGCCAGCACCCCGAAGACCGCGCCGATCACACTGCCCACCAGCACGTCCAGCAGCCGCACCTCCGCCAGGTGCCACGTCGGCGGCGCGAGCTGCGCGAAGACCAGCGCCACAAGCACGGTGAACAGGCCCTGCGCCCAGCCGACGCCGCGGACCGGCCCCAGCGTGAAGACGATCAGCATCCACACCGGCAGCAGCACCGCGTAGAACCGGGTGTCCGTACCGGCCAGGGTCAGCACCCCGGCGGTCACCAGCGCGCCGGCCAGGGTGCCCACCAGCGCCAGGCGGATGGTGTGCCAGGTCTCGTCCATGGTCGTCCGGGTGAGCGTGAGCGTGGCCAGCATGGCCCAGAAGCCGTGCGGCAGCGTGTCCACGCCGGCCACGAGCCGCGCGGCCGTCAGCGCCAGGGCGATGCGCACCGCGTTCTGGAAGAACACCGACCGGCGCCCGGCGTGCCCGCGCAGCCGGTGCCACCACAGCAGCGGCGCCCACATCGTGGCGTACCAGAAACGTCCCGGCGGCACCGGCACCGCGGCACGCCGGCCCCGCGCGGCCAGGTCCGCGGCGACGCCCACGGCCAGCCCCGCGTCGGCGACCTCCAGCACGGCCGCGTGCCCGCGCAGCACGGCCGGCGCGAAGCCGGGGACACCGGCGCCGCCGCACGGTCCCGCGGACACGGCCGACAGGCGGGCACGCGCCGCGGCCAGCGCCTCGTACGGCACCACCGGCGACGGCCCGGACCGCAGACAGCCCGCGGTCGCCGAGGCCAGATCCGCCACCGCGCTCAGCACGGACGTGACCTCGGGGTCCGACTCGCCGCGGCCGGTGCCGAGTCCCGCCAGACGGCTCAGCAGGGTGCGGGTGGCGAGGCCGGTGTGCGCGAGGGCACGCTCTCGCCGGCCCGGCCCCGCCGGGCGTTCCGCCTCCGGCACGTGCAGGGGCCGCAGCGTCTGCCCGGCCTCCTGCGCCGCCGCCCGGTCCTCGCCGGTCAGGGCGTACGGCGGGGTGGCGAGGCGCCGCGCGCACCGGGCGGCGGTCCGGGCGGCCACGGCGGCCCGTTCCTCGTACGCGGGCGGCGCGGGCTCGGTCAGGAGCAGCGCCTCCGCGGTGACGAGCAGGGCCACGCCCGCGCTCGTCCCGATCAGGCGGTCGCCGAGCGAGGCGGGGTCGTAGGGCGGGAACGACGGCAGGATGTACAGCAGGTGCAGGCCCGGCGCCGTCCCCGCCGCACGCGGCCCGCCCACGGCGGAGAAGGCCAGCGCGAAGCCGACCAGCAGCATGCCGACGGCGGCGCTCCACGTGCGCACCGACAGGTAGGTGCCGACCACCACCAGCAGCCAGCACAGCGGGAGCACGCGCAGCAGCACGGCCGCGCGCTGCCGCCCGGTGCCGGGGATCCGCGACAGCCCGCCCAGCGCGATGGCGGCGAACAGCGCGTAGGTGGCCGCCACGGGGCGGTCCAGGCCGTAGCGGAAGACGTAGAAGCCGGTCGCCGCGACCAGCGACACCCGCACGGCTCGGCGGCCCGAGGCGGCGTAGGCCGCCGGGCTCCACCACCGGGCTACGACACCCCGCACCCCTTCAGCATCACCCACACCGCCGGACCCGGCACCCGCCCCGAGCCACACCGCCGGACCCGGCACCCCTGCGCCCCGAGTGGCCCCGCCCGACCCGGCCCCCGTGCGCCCTGCGCCGCCCCGCCCGACCCGGCACCCGGCCCCTCCCCGCACCGCCCCCGGTCGGCCGCTCAGTACCGGCTGTTCATGGCCGCGCGTACCTCGGTGAGCGTGGCGTCGGCCACGGCCCGGGCGCGTTCGTTGCCCTCGCGCAGGATCTCGCGGACGTGGGCGCGGTCCTGGGCGTA
Source organism: Streptomyces sp. NPDC097129 (assembly GCF_055668065.1). Classification (NCBI taxonomy): domain Bacteria; kingdom Bacillati; phylum Actinomycetota; class Actinomycetes; order Kitasatosporales; family Streptomycetaceae; genus Streptomyces; species Streptomyces sp. NPDC097129. The sequence continues at coordinate 24,253 of NZ_JBVOQE010000005.1, forward strand.
GGCGGCTCGCCGCGCCCTGATCGGGGCGAGGTACTCGTTGACCGCCTCGGTCACCGTCTTCTTCAGCGCGGCGGCGCCCGCCGCACCGATGTCGTCGGCGACCTCCTCGGGGGTGCGCTGCTGGCAGAGCGCCGCCAGCAGCAGCAGCGAGGACACCTCGGGGCGCGTGAGCGGGTCGTAGGTGATGTGGCGCTCGGAGTCCGTCTTGGCGCCCTTGATCAGTCGGGCGGTCTCGTCGGCGTCGGCGGCCAGGGCGATGGCGTTGCGGCGGCTCTTGCTCATCTTGGTGCCGTCCGTGCCGAGCAGCAGCGGCGCGCTCGACAGCAGCGCCTCCGGCTGCGGGAACACGGCGGTGCCGTCGCCGTAGCGGTCGTTGAAACGACGGGCGATCGTACGGGTGATCTCCAGGTGGGGGAGCTGGTCCTGGCCGACGGGGACCAGGTTGGCCTTGCAGAAGAGGATGTCGGCCGCCTGGTGGACGGGATAGGTGAACATCAGGCCGCTGACCGCGGACTGGCGCGAGTGCGCGATCTCGTCCTTGACGGTGGGGTTGCGGCCCAGTTCGGCGACGGAGACCAGGCTGAGAAAGGGCAGCATCAGCTGGTTGAGGGCGGGCACCGCGCTGTGCGTGAAGATCGTGCTGCGGGCCGGGTCGACGCCGATGGCGAGGTGGTCCAGGACCAGGTCCTCGACGTGCCCGGTCAGGTTGTCGGCGACGTCGCGGTCGGTCAGCACCTGGTAGTCCGCGACCAGCACGAACAGTTCCACGCCGAGGTCCTGGAGGCGGACCCGGTTGTGCAGCGTGCCGAAGTAGTGCCCCAGGTGCAGCCGGCCGGTGGGGCGGTCGCCGGTCAGGACCCGGAACTGTCCGGGCTCCTTGCGGATCAGTTCCTCCAGCACCGCGCTGCGCGCCCGGGCGGCGGACAGCCCGAGGGCGTCGGGGGAGGGAGCCGCGGCGGTGGCGTCGGCGGCCGTGGAGGAAAGGGCGGTGTCCATGGGATCTCCTGGTGAGGGATGACGCCGCCGGACGACACCAGCCCTGTTCCAGGGGACACGAAAAGGGGCCGTTCGTCCGAACGGCCCGGGTCATGCGTGTGAGGGGGCCGCTCCTAGGAGGAGCGCCACCAGCTCAGACACGCGAAACGATGCATGCGCATAGCATACCGGCGGCCGCGCTGATCCGGGAGGACATCGACGCGGGGCCGAGGTCCCCTCCGTCAGGGTGCGCGGAGGGGACGGCTCGCGCGGCCGGCGATTCCCACGGCCGGCGCGGCTACGGCTTGCGGGCGAGTCCGCCGTGCTCGGCGACGATCTCCGCGGCCGTACCCGGCTCCGGGCGCCACTGCGTGACCGGCACCACGCCGGGCTCGACCAGCTCAAGACCGTCGAAGTACGCGGCGATCTCGTCGACCGTACGCAGGTTGTACGGCACGGCGCCGCTGGAGTTGTACGCGTCCTGGGCCGTCTCGAAGACGGGGTCGATGCCGCGCGAACCGTCGTTGACGGCGAGGTAGCTGCCCGGCGGCAGGGCGGACATCAGCCGTGTGACGATGGAGCGGGCCTGGTCGTGGTCGCCCACGTGACCCAGGATGTTGCTGAGGATCAGCGCGGTGGGCCGGCCGAGGTCCAGCGTCTTCTCGGCGGTCGCGAGAATGCGCTCGGGGTCGGTGACGTCCGCGTCGATGTAGGAGGTCGCGCCCTCGCGGGAGGAGTACAGCAGGGCGCGGGCGTGGGCCAGGACCATCGGGTCGTTGTCGACGTAGACGATGCGCGCCTCGGGGGCGAGCCGCTGGGCCACCTCATGCGTGTTCTCGGCGGTGGGCAGACCCGTGCCGACGTCCAGGAACTGCCGGATGCCCACCTCGGTGACCAGATACGTGATGGTGCGGCGCAGGAACGCTCGGCTGCTGCGGGCGATGGTGACGATGCCGGGGAAGACGGCGGTGTAGGCGTCGCCGGCCTCCTCGTCGACGGGGTAGTTGTCCTTGCCGCCGAGCCAGTAGTTCCAGATGCGGGCGGAGTGCGGCACCGACGTGTCGATCTTCTGGTGCGTCGTCGTGGGGTCGGTCATGAGTCCTAACCGTCTTTCAGCCGTGGCGTGGATCATTCACCGCACAACCTACGTCCGAACCGCCCCGCCCCACCCGTCAGTTCGACTTTTCCCGCGGTGGGCCCGGGTCCGGCGGGCGCGGTGGCGCCCCGGAACACCGAAAAGACAAAGGCAAGGAGGGAACAACCACTCCTTGCCACTCTCAACGTATAGCGCACAGGGGGGCTTGCGGCAAGGCCCCCCTCATGCCGCAGAATCGCCCGGCGAAGCCACAACCAGCGGAAACGGGGACTTTTGATGATCGATGTGCTCATTGCCGGCGGCGGCCCGACCGGCCTGATGCTCGCCGCCGAGCTGCGGCTGCACGAGGTGCACGTGGTCGTGCTGGAGAAGCTGACCGAGCCGACCATGGAGTCCCGCGGGCGTGGCCTGCACGTGCGCAGCGTGGAGATGATGGACCAGCGCGGCCTGCTCGACCGGTTCCTCGCGGTCGGTGAGAAGTTCCAGGTCGGCGGCTTCTTCGGGGGCATCCACAAGCCGTGGCCGCAGGGCATGGACACGGCCCACCCGTACGGCCTCTCCACCCTGCAGCCGGTCACCGAGCGGCTGCTGCGGGAGCGGGCGCTCGAACTCGGCGCCGAGCTGCGGTTCGGCTGCGAGGTGGTCGGGGTGAGCCAGGACGCGGACGGGGTGACCGCCGAACTGGCGGACGGCACCCGGCTGCGCTCGCGCTATCTGGTCGGCTGCGACGGCGGCCGCAGCACCGTACGCAGGCGGCTCGGCGTCGGGTTCCCCGGCGAGCCCGCGAAGGTCGAGACGCTGCTGGGCGACATGGAGATGACCGCGGACCCGGACACGGTGACCGCCGTCGTCACCGAAGTCCGCAAGACCGTGCTGCGGTTCGGTGTCATCCCCAACGGGGACGGGACCTTCCGCCTCGGCGTGCCCGCGGGGAAGGTGTCCGAGGAGGATGCGGGCACACCGACTCTGCAGGAGTTCAGGGCGCGGCTGCAGGCCGTCGCGGGCACCGACTTCGGCGTGCACTCGCCGCGCTGGCTGTCCCGGTTCGGCGACGCCACCCGGCAGGCCGAGCGCTACCGGGTCGGCCGGGTGCTGCTGGCCGGCGACGCCGCCCACATCCACCCGCCGACCGGCGGCCAGGGCCTCAACGTCGGCATCCAGGACGCGTTCAACCTCGGCTGGAAGCTGGCCGCCGCGGTGCGCGGCTGGGCGCCGCGGGGACTGCTGGACAGCTACCACGCCGAGCGGCACCCGGTGGGCGCCGCCGTACTGGCCAACACCCGCGCCCAGATGACGCTGCTGGGAACCGAACCCGGGGCCGTGGCACTGCGCGAACTGCTGTCGAAGCTGATGGACTTCAACGACGTGAACCGGTACATGACCGAGACGGCGTTCGCGGTCGGCGTCCGCTACGACCTCGGCCAGGATCACGAACTGGTCGGCCGGCGGCTGCCGGACGTGCGGTTGAAGGGGGGCCGCCTGTACGAGCTGATGCACCGCGGCCGCGGGCTGCTGCTCGACGCGACGGGCACCCTGTCGGTGGCCGGCTGGGCGGACCGCGTCGACCACGTCGTCGACGTCGGCGAGGAGCTGGACGTGCCCGCGGTCCTGCTGCGGCCGGACGGCCACGTCGCGTGGGCGGGTGACGACCGACAGGCCCTCCTCGGCCCGCTGCGGACGTGGTTCGGCGAGCCCACCGACTGATCGGCCGGTCAGTTCCCGGTTCTGGTGGCAGAGCGCCACGCGGGCCGGAACACAAGACCGGACCGGCCTACCGTTTCCGTCCGCGCGCGGGATATCCCTGTAACGGCGCCCCACCCGGGCGCCGTTGCCCAGGAGAGGAGTCCCGCCATGGACGGCTGGTACGTGGACGACCGCTGCACCAACTGCGATGCGGCCCGGCAGTTCGCGCCCGGCCTGATCGGCGAGGTCGAGGGGAAGTCCCGGATCCTGCGCCCGCCGGGCGACGAGACGGAGACGCGGCGCTTGCACGCCGCCGCCTTCGCCTGCCCCACCCGCTCGGTCCGCACACCGTCCGGGCGCGTGGACCCGGCGCTCGACCCGTTCCCGATGCGCCTCGACGACGGCGTACTGATCTGCGGCCACAACTCGCCCCGCACCGCGGGAGCCAACTCCTACCTGCTCCTGCGCCCCTCCGGCACGGTCATGATGGTCGACACTCCGCGCTGGAGCCGTGAACTCGCGCGCCGCTACGCGGACTTCGGTGCCGTCACCGACGTACTCCTCACCCATCGCGACCACGCCGCGCACGGCCGCCGCTACGCCGACCACTTCGGCGCCCGGCTGTGGATCCACGAGGGAGACCTGGACGCCGCACCCGACGCCGACCAGGTGATCCGCGGACGCGACCCGCGGCCGATCGCACCGGGGGTCACCGTCCATCCCCTGCCCGGGCACACCCGGGGCAGCGTGCTCTACCTGGCGGACGACCGGTACTGCTTCAGCGGTGACAGCTTCTACTGGTCGCGCACCACCGGTGACCTGGAGGTCGCGCACAGCGTCACCTGGTACTCCATCGAGGAGCTGGCCGACTCGCTGGCCGGGGCGGCCGGCCGGCTGCGCTTCGAGTGGCTGCTGCCCGGCCACGGGAGCCGGCAGCGCCTGGCAGCCGACGAGATGTCCCGCCGGCTGCACGCGCTGGCCCGGCGCACCCGCCCGCTGCGGCCCCGGCCCGTCGACTTCACGGCCGTGCGCTGGTGACCGGCCGGGCACCGGTGAGCACGACGAGCTGCCCGGTGGCCCGGGTCATCGCCACATAGCGGTCGACAGCCCCTTCGACGCCCGTGCCGAACGCGTCGGGATCGACGAGGACGACCAGGTCGAACTCGAGCCCCTTCGCCAGCTCCGGCGTCAGCGACCGCACCCGCGGCCGCTCCCGGAACGAGGGCGCGCCGATCACACAGGCGACCCCCTCGGCATGGGCGGCGAGCCAGTCGTCCAGGATCGCCTCCAGCTCCGACGCGGGGCCGTGCACGACCGGCAGGCCGTTGCTGCGCACCGAGACCGGCACATTGGCGTCCGGCAGCGCGGCCCGGATGACCGGCTCCGCCTCCGCCATGATCTCCTGCGGCGTACGGTAGTTGATGGTGAGGGAGGCCAGCGTGATCCGGCCGAGCCCGACCCGCTCCAGCCGCTCCCGCCACGACTCGGTGAAGCCGTGCCGGGCCTGGGCGCGGTCCCCGACGACGGTGAAGCTGCGCGACGGGCACCGCAGAAGCAGCATCTGCCACTCCGCGTCGGTCAGTTCCTGCGCCTCGTCCACGACGACGTGCGCGAACGGACCGGCGAGCAGATCCGGGTCGGGCGTCGCCACCTCGGACTCGTCGACCAGGCTGACCCGGGCGTCCTGCCCGTGCAGCATCATCACCAGCCCCTCGCCGTCGTCACCGTCGGCGCCCGAGTCGGCCACGGCCGCGATCAGGCTGTCCACGACCAGCCCCATGCGCTCGCGCTGCGCGGCGAGGACGGCCTCGCGCCGCTGCCCGCGCCGCGCCACCTCCGGGTCGCCCAGGCGCTGCCGGGCCGCGTCCAGCAGCGGCAGGTCGGACACCGTCCAGGCCTGCGGATCGGCGCGCTGCAGCGCGCGCACCTCGTCGCGGCTGAGCCACGGCGCGCACATCCGCAGGTAGGCGGGCACCGACCACAGGTCGCCGACCAGGTCGGCGGCCTCCAGCAGCGGCCACGCGCGGTGGAAGGCAGCCAGCAGCTCGCGGTTGCGGCGCAGCCATGTGCGCAGCTCGTCGGGGGAGGCGTCGCCGTCGTGCTGGTCCACCAGGAGGGTGAGCAGCTCCTGATGCACCTGCGCGCGCGCCTCGTTGTGCGGCGTGCCCGGTTCCGCCGCGTCGAACGCGGCCGCCCAGTCGGCGGCGGTGATCCGGACGTCGGACCAGGGCGTGGTGATGGTCATGGCCTCGGCCGGCGGCTCCTCGTAGAACCGTACGGCCTTCTCGATCGCGCCCACCATGGCCGCGGACGACTTCAGCCGGGCCACCTCCGGATCGGCCTCGACGCCCGCTGCCGCCCCCTCGGCGACGAGGTCCCGCAGGACGCAGGTCTGCACGCCCTCCTCGCCGAGACTGGGCAGGACGTCGGAGACGTACGCCAGATAGGGCCGGTGCGGGCCGACGAACAGCACGCCGCCCCGGCGGTGACCGAGCCGCGGATCGGAGTGGAGGAGGTAGGCGGAGCGGTGCAGGGCGACGACGGTCTTGCCGGTGCCCGGCCCGCCGTCGACGACGAGGGCGCCGCGGGATCCGGCGCGGATGATGGCGTCCTGGTCGGCCTGGAGGGTGGCGAGCACGTCCCGCATCCGCGACGACCGGCTGACGCCGAGAGCGGCGACGAAGGCGGACTGGTCGTCCAGCGCCGCGTGCCCTTCCAGTCCGTCGGCGGTGAACACCTCGTCCCAGTAGTCGCTGATCCGGCCGCCGGTCCAGCGGTAGCGGCGCCGGGCGGCCAGCCCCATCGGATCGGCGTGGGTGGCGCCGAAGAACGGCTCGGCCGCCGGGGAGCGCCAGTCGAGCAGCAGCCGGCGGCCGGTGCTGTCGGTCAGCCCCAGCCGTCCGACGTACACCGGCTCGCCGCCGTCCGCGCCGACCATGCGGCCCAGGCACAGGTCCAGGCCGAAGCGGCGCAGGGTGCGCAGCCGGGCGGTCAGCCGGTGGATCTCGGCGTCCCGGTCCATCGCCTCCCGGCCCATGCCGCCGGGCGCCCTGCGCGTGACCGCGAGCCGCTCGGACAACTCGGCGATCGACTGCTCCAGGCACGCGGCCAGGGCTGCGAAGTGCCGCTCGTCGTCGGCGATCAGCACCGGATCGGCCTTCGCGGCCAGCCGCTCGGGAAGGTCGAAGGCGCGGACGGTCAGGGGATTCATGGACAGCTCCGTTCACATGCGGCGCGCGGGGACAGGGAGGACACCGGTGGCGCCGGCTTCGCTAGCGCGCGCGCCGACGGGCCGGCCGGGACCGGTGGCTCGCCGGGCTCCGCCGGCCGCCGCGCGAAGTCCTCGTCCGGCCGGGCGCACACCCGCACCTGTGCGCTGTGCTCCCGCGGCCCGACCGCGAGCCGCGCCGGCCGTTCGATGTCCCTTCGGGACCCATACATGGACAACACCACACGCACTGCGTGAATCCCCCTGTTTCGGCCGGTTCTGGCTTCGGCCGTCGATTCTGCGCCATGACGGGGGCCTTGCGGCAAGCCCCCCGGTGCGCTATAGGTTGAGAGTGGAAAGGAGCGAGTGGTCTCCTTTCCTTTTCTTTTTTGTGCCGATGGCACCCCCTCTTTGTCTCATGGGGGCGCGGCCCACGCCCACGCGCCCCCTTGGCACTCCCACGCGCCGCCCGCATATGGGTGGTCTTGGCGTTTATCCGCGGTATCCGCCCCTTATGCTCGGCCGGTGAATCAGCCTGTCGGGGTCTGACCAGGGCAGACATCGACCGCAGCCACGGCGGGCCTCAGCGGTTTTCGGATGAGCTGCATGGCGGGGGTGTCCCGTGAACGGGTCGTATGTGCCAGTGGTGTCCGTCGTGATGCCGGTCTACAACGCGCTGCCCTATCTGGAGCAGGCGCTCGCCTCCGTCGCTCAGCAATCGATTGGCATGGACGCGCTGGAAGTCATCGCCGTGGACGACGGCAGCACCGACGGCAGCGGCGAGCGGCTGGACGCCTGGGCGAAGGACAAGTCCTGGCGGATGAAGGTGATCCACCAAAAGGCGTCGGGCGGCCCGAGCCGGCCGCGCAACGTCGGACTCGACCACGCCACCGGCACCTATGTGTTCTTCCTCGACGGCGACGACTGCCTCGGCCCCGAGGCGCTTCAGCGGCTGGTCGCCATGGCGGAGAAGAACACCTCCGACGTGGTCCTCGCCAAACTCGTCGGCGTCGGCCGGCGCGTGCCGCGGCGGGTGTTCGCCATGAACGTCGACAAGGCCGACCTGTCGAAGGGCGACGTCTACTACACGCTGATGCCGTTCAAGCTGTTCCGGCGCAGCATGCTCGACGCGCACGGCATCCGCTTCCCGGAGCACATGCGCATCAGCGAGGACCAGCACTTCGTCGCCCGCGCCTATCTGCACAGCAAGGTCATCTCGATCGTCGGCGACTACGACTGCTACTACGTCGTCAAGCGGGGCGACGAGGGCAACATCACCGCGAACGGCCTGGAACTGCGCACCGTCCTGCAACAGGCCGACGAGATGGTGCAGTTGGTGACCGGCATGACCGCACCGGGCCGGCTGCGCGACCACCTGATCACCCGGCACGCCAGGGTGGAGCTGGTGCGCCGCTTCGACCCCGCCTATCTCGACGCCGACGCCGCCACCCGCAGGGAACTCGTCGGGCTGGCCCGCCCGTACGCGCGGAAATGGATCACACCGCCGGTCCTCGCCGAGTTCGGCCTCCACGAGCGGCTCATCGCTCACTGCCTGCGCGAGGGGCTCGCGGACGAACTCGCCGCGGTCCTCGAGTGGGAACTGGCCGGCCGCCCCGGCAAGGCCCTCGTGCGGAACGGCAGACTGTACGCCGCGCCCCCGTGCCCCGCCGCCGGTTCCCCCGCGTACGAGGATCTCTGCGAGATCACCTCCGACATGCTCAAGGTGAGCCCGCGGCGCCGGCTCGACCACCTGGTCTGGCAGGGCAGCGTCCTCGAACTGGGCGGCTACGGCTACCTCGACCAGGTCGACACCGACGACCTGGTCACCGCACTCGTCCTGCGCCACACCCGCAGCGGCAAGGAGATCGCCGTCCCGTGCGAGCAGGTGCCCTCGCCGCACCTGACCGTCGCCCGCGGCAAGGAGACGTACGACTACGGGCGGGCCTGTTTCCGGGTCCGGGTCGACCTCGCGAGCGTCGACGACGGGCGTGCCCTGCCTTCCGGTGACTGGCAGCTGTCCCTGCGGTGCACCGCGCACGGCGTGAGCGCGCGCGGCCCTCTCGGCGGGGCCCTCGGCAACGGCGTGGGCCGCCGCGGCCCGCACGCGCTGACCCTTCCCGGGCAGGGCAAACGCGTCCACACCGCCCGGGTCCGGCCCGACGACGATCAGCTCGTCCTGCAGCTGCGGCCCGCCCCGTCGGCGGTCACCGCCTACGCCTTCAGCGTCACCGGCAAGGCCGCCCGCGCGCTGCGCGCCCGCCTGACCTAGGGACGCCGCGGTTTCAGCGTGAGACGCCGCAGGCCACCCTGAGACGCCCCGGGTCACTTGGGACGCGGAAGAGGTGTCACCACGGCCGGATCGGGCGCGTCCCGGTCCGGCGTCCGCCGGCATCCAGCAGGTGACCCATCCGCTTGACGGTGCGCATTCCGACGATGCGGTCGGTGATCTCCAGCGACGGCAGCCGGGCGCCGATCGTGGTCTCCCGGTGCTGCACCGCGCCGAGGTCACGCATCCAGTAGGTGGCGAGGACGTTCGCGGTCCCGGTGACGGCGGCCACCAGCCGGCACTCCGGCAGCGTGCCCAGTGTGCGGTGCAGGCCGTTCACGTCCCGGGCCGGGGCCCGGCCCCGGAACGTCACCGCGACCGGCAGCGCGCTCAGCGCGGGGGAGATGTCGCAGCGGAAGCGGATCATGTCGGAGGCGGTGAGCCGGTGCAGCCGGCGCCGCACGGTGGCGGCGCTGGTCCCGGTGTGCTGGGCCAGCTCCGCCAGGCCCAGCCGGCCGTCGTGGGCGAGCAGGTCGAGCAGGGCCCGGTCGAGCGGATCGAGCGCGGGTACGGCCCCGCCGTCCCGTTCCCGTGCCCCGGCCGGGTCCAGGGCGCTGAGCTGGGCGGCGTCCAGGGAACCCAGCCGCCAGCGGGTGCCGTCGGCATAGAGCGAGGTGGCGAACAGGCACTCCACGTCCCTCACCCCGGGCAGCGGTGCGAGATCCTCGGTGACGAACCGGTGCAGCGCGGCGGGCGTCGGCGCCAGCACGTCCAGCAGGAGATCGGCGGAGCCCGGAGCCGTCAGTTCGACGGTCACCGCCTCGGTCAGCTCAGCGACCCGCGCCGCCAGCCGCTCGCGCTCCGCCGGCGCGCAGCCGACCAGCACGAACGCCGTGCAGCGGGTCTGCGTGAAGGCCGGCCCCGGCACCACGGACAGCCAGGCCAGCCCCTCCCGCGTCAGCCGCTCCCAGCGCCGGGCCAGCGTCACCGCCGTGACCCCGAGCAGCGGGGCGAGATCGGACCACGCCGCACGCGGGCGGACCTGCAGCGCGTGCACGAGAGCGAGATCCAGCTCGCTCACGGCGTCCGATTCCTTCACCCGCCGCGGCCTCCGTGCATGATTTCCACGATGTTCCCGGCCCCTTCGGCCGAGGGTCGCACTCTAGCCATCACCTCGGATTCCAGCCAAGGGAAGACGGTGAGACAGTGACCCGTTCCATCAGCCGCGGCCGCGGACTGCTCGCGACCATGACCCTGATCGTGGTGTGCAGCGGCGTCGTCCAGGGCTACCTGACCCCGCTGCTGCCCGTCGTGGGGCAGCACATCGGCCTCTCGGGCGTCGGCCAGAACAACCTCTATCTGCTCTCCCAGCTCGCGTTCGCGGTGCTCACGCCGCTGCTGTCACGCTGGGGCGACATCCACGGCCACCGCAGGCTGCTGCGCATCGCCGTCGGCCTGGTGGCGGCCGGCTCGCTGCTGATCGCCGTGCGCCCGACCACCGCGACCCTCGCCGTGGGCATGGTCCTGCAGGGCGCCGTCGTCGGCTTCTTCCCGCTGCTGGCCGGCATCCTGCGCTCCCGGGCGCCGGAACGCGGCCGCACCGGCATGTCCGTCCTCGTCGGCGCGCTGCTGCTGTCCATCGGCGTCGGCGGCCTGGTCGCAGGGTCCCTCAGCGACGAGCACGCGTCGGCCGGACTGTGGACGGCCGTCCCGTTCGCCCTGCTCGCCCTGGCCGCGGCACTGGCGCTGCCCGACAGCACCACACAGCGCGCCGGCCGCTTCAACGCGCCCGCGGCGACGCTGCTCACCCTCGGACTCGGCGCGCTCGTCCTGGTCCTCGCCCAGGGCGGCACCTGGGGCTGGGCCTCGGCGCCGTCCCTGGCGACCGCCGCCGTCGCCGTCGTGGCCCTCGCGCTGTGGGTGCGCGTCGAGCAGCGCGCCACCCACCCCCTGGTGGACGTGCGGCTGCTGCGCAACGCCAGGCTCGCCGTGGTCAGCGCGCACACCTTCTGCGCCGCCTTCGGCACCATCGGCTTCCTCGGGGCGAACGCGATCTTCCTCGGGGCCCGGCCCGACGGGGACGGCTACGGCGCGGGACTCGGCTCGCAGGACATCGCGCTGATCTCGCTCGCGATGGTCGTCGCGGGCTGCGCCGGATCCACCGCCACGCCCCGGGTGGCCCGGCTGATCGGGGACCGGGCGACCCTCACCGCGGGCGGCGGCGTGGGCGCCGCGGGCTTCGCGTCGCTGGCGCTCTTCCACGCCTCCCTGCCGCAGTACCTGGCCGGCGCTCTCGTCGTCGGCGTCGCGACCGGCATGTTCGAAGCCGTCACCCGCACCCTGTCGGTGGAGGTCGTCGAGGACGCCGAGACCGCGCTGTCCGTCGGCATCAACGAACTCGCCCTGTCCCTGGGCGCGGCCATCGGCGCCGCCGTGATCGGCGCGCTGTTCGCGGCCCACCCGGCGCCGGGCGGCGGCATCGCCCCGGCGGGCTACCTGTGGGCGTGGGCCGTCTGCGCGGCCGTCGCCCTCGCCGGAGCGGCCGTGGGCCTGCTCTTCAAGGGCAGCGGATCACCCGCCACCGCTTCGACGCCCACCCTCATGACGACCAGTGGGGAACCCGCATGACCTCTCAGGAACTCGCCTCCTCCACCGACCGGGCCATGACCGCGTCCGCGGACGCCGTCCGCTCCCGGCGCGACCTCCTCGTCGGGCTCAGCCACAGCCTGCACGCGGAACCCGAGACCGCCCTGCAGGAGTTCAGGTCCGCCGCGAAGATCGCCGCCGTGCTCGACGGCGCCGGCTTCGAGGTGACCGAGCGGGCGGGCGGCGTACCGACCGCTCTGGTGGCCACATACGGCACCGGCGATCTGGTGGTGGCCCTGTGCGCCGAGTACGACGCGCTGCCCGGCATCGGCCACGCCTGCGGCCACAACGTCAACGGGGCCGCCGCCGTCGGCGCAGCGCTCGGCCTCGCCGCCGTGGCGGACGAACTCGGCATCACCGTCAAGCTCGTGGGCACCCCCGCCGAGGAGGACATCGGCGGCAAGGTGCTGCTGCTGCGGGCGGGCGTCTTCGACGACGTCGCCGCGGCGATGATGGTGCACGCCGCGCCCGAGGACTCGGTCGGCGCCTCCTCCCTCGCCGTGGGAGCGTGGGACGTCACCTACCGGGGACGCCCCGCGCACGCCGCGCTGGCCCCCTGGGAAGGCGTCAACGCACTCGACGCGATGACGCTCGCGCACACGGCCGTGGGCCTGTTGCGCCAGCAACTGCCGCCGGGGACACTCGTCCACGACATCGTCCTGGAAGCCGGCCAGGCCGTGAACGTCATTCCCGAACTGGCGCGCGGGCGCTACGAGTTGCGGGCGCACACCAGCGACGGCCTCGCGCACGCCCGGCAGCGGGTGCGGGCCTGTCTGGAGGCGGGCGCCCTGGCCACGGGAGCCGTGCTCGACCTCGCCGCCCACGGTCACGATTTCGCCGACCTGCGCCAGGACGCCTACCTCACCGCCGCCTATGTGCGCGCCGCACGGGCCCTGGGCCGCGAGCCCGTGGACCGGCACGGGGAGCGGATGGCGTCCACCGACATGGGCAACGTGTCACACGCCGTGCCGTCGCTGCACCCCACGATCGGCTACGACACGCAGGGCGCGCTCCAGCACACCGAGCCGTTCGCCCGCTACGGCACGAGCCCCGGCGCCGACCGGGCCGTCCTGGACGGCGCGATCGCCCTCGCCCACGTCGCCGTCGACCTGGCCACGGACCCGGCCGGGCGGCAGCTCTTCCTGGACCGCGTGGCCGGCCGTACGGGCACCGCGCCGGCGTGAGCCGACTCCTCCGTTCTTCCGCATCCCGGCCGCAGATCGAGGTCATGGGCGATGTCGCGGACACGCGGGCAACTCCGTTCCCCCGGCCCCCACTTGCCAGGGTGGCGCCGGCGCGGGACACGCGCGTCCACGGGATGAGGGAGGCCGCTGAACATGGCCGTCACCGGCCGTCTCCTCCTGCGGCCCTGGACGACGGCCGAGGTGACCGCGGTCCTCGCGGGCGCCCACCCGTCCCACCGGGCGCGGGACTTCCCCGCCGAGGGCGACCACGTCATCGCCGGCCTCCTCGAGCAGAACCCGGCCCGGCTCGGCGTCCACGGCCACCGGCTGATCGTCGAACGCGACAACGGCCAGGCGGTCGGCTCCAACGGCCTGTTCCGGCCGCCCACCGACGCCACCGTCGAGACCGGCTACGGCGTCATGGCCTCCCGCCGGGGCCGGGGCTACGCCACCGAGGCCACCCGGGCGCCGGCCGCCTCGGCCCTCACCGCACCCGGGGTGCACGCCGTGACGGCGGGCGCGGAGCTCTCCAACCACGTCTCCCTGCGCGTCCTGGAGAAGGCGGGCTTTCGCCGGTACGCCACCGAGGACGGCGTGGCCCGTTTCCGGCTCACCGCACCCGGCCCCCAGGAGCAGTGACCCCAGGGGCCGGCGGGCGCACCGCCGGCCCCACCCCCTGCCGCGGCTTCGGGGAGGCGGCGTACCGGACCGCCGGGGCATCGGGAAGACTGGGCGGCACACCGCGCAGGAGGAGAACAGCCGCCGATGACCGAACCCCGCCCGGCCTCCGCGTCCCGTCAGCCGACGATCGCCGACGTGGCACGCGCCGCCGGTGTGTCGCGGACGACCGTCTCGCACGCGCTCAACGGGCTGGGCAAGGTCGACCCGCGCACCCGTGAACGCGTCAAAAAGGTCGCCGGGGAACTGGGCTACCGCCCCAACCTGCGCGCCCAGCGGCTGCGGCGCGGCGAGGCCAGGGCGATCGCCCTGCTGTCGTCGATGCCGCTCGCCGTGGCCGGGGGACCCTCCCGGCTGGGCTTCTACATGGAGGTCGCGGCCGCCGCCGCCGAACACGCTCTCGCGCACGGGTTCGCGCTGGTGCTGCTGCCGCCGGGCGAGTCGGGCGCGGGACTGCGCACGGTCGACGTCGACGGAGCCATCGTCGTGGAGCCCCGGGAGGACGATCCCGTCGTCGCCGGGCTGCGCGAACGCGGCCTGCCCTGGGTGGCGATCGGCAGGCCGGTGCCGGACGCCGCGCAGGCGCCGTACGTCGACCTCAACGGCGAGGCGGTCACCGAACTGCTGCTGGACCACCTGGCCCGCGAGGGCGCCCGTCGTCCCGCGCTGCTCACCGCGCCGGGCACCCGGTCCTCGGCCGTCGACGCCCGCACCGCCTACGCCCGCGCCGCCGAACGGCACGGCTGGCCGCCGGTGACGGCGGTCGCCGAGGAGTCCGGCGGCGAGCAGGCGGGATACGAGGCGTGCGCCGCCCTGCTGCGCGAACACCCCGGCATCGACGCGCTGTGCGTCATGGTCGACGCATTCGCGGTGGGCGCGGTGCGCGCACTGCACGACAGCGGGCGCGCGGTGCCGGACGACGTCCTGGTCGTCACCCGCTACGACGGTGTCCGCGCGCGGACCTGCATGCCCCCCCTGACGGCGGTGGACCTGCACCTGGAACAGGCCGCCGCGCAGGCGCTCGACCTCCTGCTGCGGCGGCTGCGCGGCGGTGCGGACGACACGGTTCCCGCCCCGTCCGCACCGAGCCCGCGCCTGGTGCCCCGCGCGTCCTCCGTGCGGGTAACGGACGGCACCTCCTAGGGTCTGTCGTTTGGATCACCCCGGCGTCCCGGGGTCTGGACGCCGTGGCCACCTGGCACGCCGTGCCCGGCGCACGAGACGCCGGGCACCCGGGGTTCAGATCCCCAGCATCAGCACCAGCCCCGACACCAGGGCGAACACCAGCACGCCCAGCCGCAGGCGCCGCGCGTTGAGCCGGTGGTGCACCAGCCGGCTCAGGGCCGCGCCGACGGCCAGCGCGGGCAGCATCCACAGCGCGGTGCTCAGGTGGTCCAGGTGCGCGCGTCCCGTGCAGAACAGCAGGACCAGGGAAGCGGCCTCGCCGAGCAGGAAGCATACGGCGACCGTGGCGCGCAGTTCCGGCGGCGGCCGGTGCTGGTAGACCAGCGCGAGCGGCGGCCCGCCCACGCCGGTGGCCGTCTCGGTGATCCCGGTGACCAGACCGGCGCCGACATACGCGACACGGCCCGGCGCGAACGCCGGCGCGGCGAGGCTCACCAGCGCCGCGAGCACGGTGGCGACTCCCACCAGGAGACCGAGATCGTGCTCGGGCACGGCGGCGAGCAGCACCAGTCCGGCCGGGGTGGCCGCGAGGCGGGCGCCGGTGATCCAGCCGGCGCCCCGCAGATCGATGCTGGACCGCTCCCGCCAGGCCACGTACAGGTTCAGCGGGATCATCGACGCGAGCAGGAAGACGGGCAGCAGTGCCGGGTCCGCGAGGCCGGCCACCGGCGCGACGATGAGGGCGTAGCCGAGGCCGCTGGCGCCCTGCACGAAGGCGGCGACGGCCACGGTCACGGCGAGGATGGCCAGGGCGTCGCCGCTCATGCGCGCACCTCCGGGGTGATGCCGGCGCGGACGGCCTCCGTGGACGGGCGGTGCACCCGGACGATCGGGGCGCGCCGCACCACCTCCGCGGCGAGTTCCCGGGCCCGTGCCACGAGGGACGGGCCGTCCCAGGCCACGGGCGAGCCGTGCCACAGCCGCAGCCGTCCGCCGGTGAACACCGCCGTGATCTGGTCGCGGTTGCCGCGGCGCAGCAACTCCCAGGGCAGATCGTGCGAGGCGGCCAGTTCCGGGACGGTGAGGTCGACGAGCAGGAAGTCGGCGGCCGCTCCCGCGGCCACCACACCGGCGCTCACGCCCGCGACCCCGGCCTTCGACCCCAGGCCGACCGCGTCGGCGCCCAGCCGGGTGCCGTGGTCGATCCAGGTCCAGCCGCCGCCGCACGAGGAGTCGCCGGTGGCCAGCCCGTGGGTGAGGCGCTGGGCGGTCTCGGCGGCGTCGAGCAGCCGGAAGGCGTCGCCGCGTGTGCCGTCGGTGCCGAGGCCGAAGCGGATGCCCTCCTCGGCCATGAGCAGCGCGGGCGCCACGGCGTTGCCCTTCCAGGCACTGGCCACGGGGTTGTAGCTCACGGCGGTGCCGGTGTCGCGCAGCAGGGCGATCTCACGGGGCGTCAGCAAGGTGGCGTGGGCGGCGAGCAGGTGCGGCCCGAGCACGCCCAGGCGGTGCAGATGCTCCAGCGGGCGCAGTCCGTGCCGTACGAGAGAGCGCTCGACGGCGGCCAGATGTTCGTTGACGTGGATCTGCAGGACCGCGCCCGCCTCGGCGGCGAGGCGGGCCAGGCTCACGAGGGTGGCCTCCGTGGCGGCCTCCGGGATGGAGACGGCGAGGGAGGGGTGCACCAGCGGGTCGCCCGCGTAGCGGGAGAGGTGCTTGCCGGCGCGGGCGAGGACGTCGTCCGCGCCGGTCTCGTCGGCGTCGTTGCAGATCGCGCCCAGCACGCAGCGCAGGCCCGCGTCCCGTGCGGCGCTCGCCACGGCCTCCACGTCGACCGGCGCGCGGGTGCCGGCGTCGGCGACGGTCGTGAAACCGCCGCGCAGCGCCTCCCACGCGGCGAGCTTGGCAGCCACGTACGCCGACTCCTCGTCGAGCGCGCCTTCCAGCGGCACCCACACCCGGCGGAAGATCTCCGAGGGTTCACCGAAGGCCAGCGCCGCGCCGAAGCTCTGGGTGAGGTGGTGGTGGGCGTCGACGAAGCCGGGCAGCAGGGCGCGGCCGGGCAGCCGCACGGGGCTGAGCGTGGGATGGTCGCGAGTCACGCGGGCGACGGGGCCGACGTCGGTGAAGGCGGTGCCGGTCACCACGACGGCGTGGTCCTCGGCGGGTCCGTCGGGCAGCAGAACGGTGTCGGGGACCAGCAGCAGCGGCGCGTCGTCGCGCAGCAGTGGCCCGGGGCCGGGGCTGGGCAGGGGGTGCATGGTGTCCTTGTCGTCGATGTTCATGGGGGGCTCAGGGGCGGTGCTGGTCCGAGGGGGCGTCAACGGCCGGGCCTGCCACGGGGACGGGCTCGGCGGGGGCCGCCTTGAGGGAGCGGGAGATCCACGGCGCCCGGTGGAAGAGCGCGTGCAGCAGGGCCGCGGTGAACGCCCCGACGGCGACGCCGCTCTCCAGGAGGATGCGCGGGGTGGGCGGGAGCTGGTCGTACACGCCGGGCACGAGGATCGGCAGGAAGCCGGCGGCCAGGGCCACGGCGACGATGAAGGAGTCGGTGTGGTCGTCCAGGCCGGCGCGGCCGAGGAGTTGGATGCCGAGGACGGTGATGACTCCGAAGACGACCAGGGCGGTGCCGCCCACCACGGGGGCGGGGATCGCGTTGACGAGCCGGGCCACGGGGGCGAGGAAGCCGATGACGATCAGTACGATTCCGGCGGCCACCGTGACGAAGCGACTGCGTACGCCGGTGAGTTTGACGATGCCGATGTTCTCGCCGCTGGTGACCATCAGCGGCAGGCCGAAGAAGCCGCCCGCCAGCGAGACGAGCGCGTCGCCGCGGATGGTGCGGGGCGCGTCCCGGCGGGCGTCGGGTACCAGGCCGACGGCCTCACTGTTGACCACGGTCTGCCCCGTCGCCTCGGCCATCGAGGCCAGGCTGTACACGAGGAGGGGGAGTGCGGCGACGAGGTTGAACTGCGGGGTGCCGAACGGCATCAGCTCGGGCGCGTGCAGCAGTCCGCCGCCGCCCGCCAGGTGCACCCGGCCGAGCAGGGCGGCGAGCGCGGTGCCGGCCAGCAGGCCCAGCATGACGGAGAGTTGGCGCAGGGTGCCGCGCAGCAGTGCGTAGGCGACGACGGTGAAGCCCACGGTGGCCAGGCCCAGCAGCAGGGCGCGCGGCTCGCCGAAGCCGCTGGTGCCGGGGCGTCCGGTGACCAGCAGTGCGCCGACCTTGACCAGGTTCACGCCGACGATGGTGATCATCGTGCCGATGACCAGGGTGGGGAAGAACTTCAGCAGCCGTGAGAAAACCGGCAGCACGACGAAGTAGAAGACGGCCGTGATGATGACCGCTCCGGTCGCCGTCCGCAGCCCGTGCTGGTCGGCGATGGAGAGGAACAGCACGAGCGGGGCGCCGCCCGGCAGCATGACGAACGGCAGCCGCGCCCCGATGCCCCACGGTCCGAGGGACTGGAGCAGGGAGCCGATGCCGGAGAGCACGAAGGCGGCGGCCAGCAGGTTGGCGGTCAGGGCGGGGGAGAGGTGCAGCGTCGCGCTGACCAGGAAGACGCTGGAGATGGGCGTGGCGGCCATGACCAGCACGTGCTGGATGCCGAACAGCAGCATCCGGTGCACGGGGCGGTAGTCGTCGACGGGATGGCGGCGCCGGTCGTCGGCGTGCGCGTCGGTGTCGGGGTCCGGGGCGGGGCGTGGAGCGGTGCGTAGCGACACGGGGGACTCCGTTTCGGGGTCAACTCGCTCGGTGGTTCGGCCTTCACGATGGGCCCGGACGGCGGCCAAATCGATTTGGCCAAATCGATTTGGCCGCCAGTATGGAAGGGGCTGCGGGGCGAGTCAATAGAGCGCGGCGAACCGGTGGGGGAGCAGTTGCGCGGGCGGACGCGCACACGTTCCGCTCCTGGGCCGCCGGAGTCGTGCGGCCGGATGCCGGTGACGGTCTGGAAGCGGCCGCGGGCCATGCGCGCGTCCCGCCCGTCCGTACGGGTGAGCCGGTCGCCCCGCCGCGCTCACGGCGGCGGAACGGTCACCGTCGAGGCGGGCGGCCCGTCACGGCCGTACGTCCTCCCGGTCCGGCGTGGCGTCCGCCGGACCGGGAGGACGTACCGGACGGCGGACCTCCCGGTCCGCGGCGAGGGCGGCCAGGCCCGCGGCCAGCGACAGCACACCGCCGACGACGAACCCGGTGCGCGCGCCCCAGCGCTCGCTCAGCCAGCCGACGCACAGGGCGCCGAGCGGGGTCGAGCCCTGCATCACCAGGGTGTACAGCGCCAGCACCCGGCCGCGGTAGCGCGGGTCGCTGCCCAGCTGGATACGGTGATTGGCGGCCTGCGCGAAGTAGATCGTGGCGAAGCCCGTGAGGAAGAGCAGCACCACGGCGGCGGCAGGGCCGGGAGCCCAGCCGACCCCCGCCTCCAGCAGCCCGAACCCGATCGCGGCGCCCGTCACGAGCCGCGCCGACGGCCGACTGCTGCGCCCGCTGCCGGCGAACGCGCCCAGCAGCGAGCCGGCCGCGAAGACCGTGGTGAGCAGGCCGAAGGAGGAGGCGCCGGTGTGGAACACCGTCTTCGCCAGCAGCGGCAGGGTGAGCTGGAAGTTCAGTCCGACCAGGCCGATCACGGCGACGAGCGCCATCGGGACGGCCAGGTCGGGCCGCCCCAGCGTGTGGCGCAGCCCGTCGACCACCCGGGCGCGGCTTCCCCCGCGGGGCGCCCGGAGCAGTTCGGCCGGCCGCATCAGCCGCAGCCCGGCCACGGTCGCCAGATAGCTGAGGGCGTTGACCAGCATCACCCAGCCCGTGCCGAACGCGGTGAGGAGCAGCCCGGCGAGCGCCGGCCCGAGCACCCGGGCGACGTTGAAGTACGCGGCGCTCATCGCGGAGGCGTTCGGCACCACGCTCGGGGCGACGAGTTCGCTGATGAACGCGAGGCGGGCCGGCACCTCCACGGCGTTCACCAGGCCGAGGCCGAGCGCGAACAGGTGGATGTGCCACAGGGCCACCGCGTCCGCGAACACCATGAGCGACAGCAGCAGCGCGAGCACCGCCGACGCCAGGTTGGCCACGGTCAGCAGCGTCCGCTTGTCGCGGCTGTCGGCCAGCCGGCCGCCGTACAGCGTGAACAGCATGGGTGTGAACTGCAGGGCCGTCACCGTCCCCAGTGCCACGGCGGAGTCACCGGTCAGACCGAGCACGAGCCAGTCCTGCGCGACGACCATCATCCAGGTGCCGGCCGCGGACACGATCTGCCCGGCCGCGAAGAGACGGAAGTTGCGGGTGCGCAGGGCGCGGAAGCGGTACGACAGCGGAGCGATCACGCCCGTCATCCTGCGGGAGGCGTCATGAGCCCGGCTCGAGGTGCGCGCCGAGCCGCCGCCCACGGGCGTCCGCCCGACCCGTACGGCCTCACGGCGATGATTTCGCGGCGGCCGGCCGGTCATCCCTTCGTCTGGAAGAAGAGAAGGAGATCCGTCATGCCGGAACACAGGACCGCCCAGCAGCCCGTCACCGAACTCGATGCCCGCTACAGCTCCGCGCTCAACCCCCGCCCGGGCGCCGGGGACGTCACCGCCACCGAGTGGGCGGAAGCCGAGTGGCACCTGGAGGCCGCGGAGATCTTCTGGCTGACCACGGTGCGCCCCGACGGCCGGCCGCACGTCACGCCCGTGATCGCCGCCTGGCACGACGGAGCGCTGTACTTCGCCACCGGCCCGGCGGAGCAGAAGGCCCGCAACCTCGCCCATCACGCGCACTGCGCGCTCACCACCGGCGGCAACTCCCTCACGTCGGGCCTCGACCTCGTCGTCGAGGGAAGCGCGGAGCCGGTCACCGACCCCGCGCTGCTGGAGGAGGTGATCGCGGCGTACGAGGAGAAGTACGGCTCGCACATCACCTCGCCCGAGGGCACCTTCCACGGCCTGGGCGACGCCTTGCGCAAGGGCGACGTGACGGCGTTCGCGGTCGCCCCGGCCACGGCGTACGGCTTCGGGCGCGACGGCGGGGTGTACTCCCACACGCGGTGGTCGTTCTGAAAGCCGGTGTCCGCCGTCCCGCAGGGAATGCCAGGCCGGCCACCCCCGTTACAGCTCTCGTGGCTGGCATGCACCGACCAAGATCATGGTGGTGTCGGTCCGGGAAAGGAGAGCCCCATGGCACGCAGCACCGTGCGTCCCGTCGTCCGGCTGAAGTCGACGGCCGGGACCGGTGTCACCTACGTGACCCGCAAGAACCGGCAGAACGACCCCGACCGGCTGGCCTTGCGCAAGTACGACCCGGTGGCCGGGCAGCACGTCCTGTTCCGCGAGGAGCGCTAGCACGCGCGCGGCAGGCGGTGCCGGGCCCGTGTCTCACGCGAGGCCCGGGCCCGTCCGGGTTCCGGCGAGGGTGATCAAGACGTGACCTGCGCGGGGGGCAACCTCCCGGGGTCCGTCGAGGTCACCTGGTCATGATCCGACGCCTTGCCCGTACCGCTGCGCTGCTCGCTGCCGTGTCCCTGCCGCTGACCGCCTGCTCCGGCACGGAGAACGCCCCGGCCGCCGCTCCCGCCGCGCACCCCGTCTTCGGCCAGAAACTGGACCGGCAGATCTTCCTGGCCCTGCGCCGGACGCAGCAGGCGGGCAACGCCGCCTTCACCCAGACGATCACCTTCACGTCGAAGAAGGGCCGCGCGGTGCAGCGATCAGCGGACGGATGGACTTCGCCAAGGGAGCGGGCGCGGCGACGACGAGGTGGGAGCTGTCCAAAGGGCTCTCGAAGGACGTACGGGACACCGTCCTCGGCCTGACCCCGGGCAAGGGCAACGCCGACGCCTCCGGGAGCCTGCTCGTCGACCGGCGGACCATTCGCTACCGGGCCGGGTCGGCGGCGTACTGGCTGGAGTACCGCACCGGTGACGCCGAACCGTACGCGGACGACACCATCGACGCCCTGCGCGGAGCGGAGGCGCCGATCGGCGGAACGCTCCTCGAAGGGCTCGGAGCGACGGTGGCGACGTCGCAGCGCACCGACGGCCCCGGGCGGGTCTACCAGGCGGAGATGCCCGGTTCCACGGTGTGGGACGTGTTCCCCGACGACCTCAGGCGCCACCTGTCCGCCGGGTTCGATCGCGTCATGTCCTACCGGACCAGCGACCCGCTCCCGGCGACCGTCTCCGTCGACGGCCAGGGACGCGTCACGCACGTGCGGACCGACTTCTCGGCGACGCTGGGGAAGAAGGGCAGCGCCTTCAAGGACATGACCTCCCTGACGATCGATCTCCGTCTCGCCGGACACGGCACCTCGCAGCCCGGCATGAAGGCCGACAGGCCCGTGCGCCCGGCAGGGGAGGCGGTGCGCGGCGTCGAGGCGGTCGAGCGCGGCGGCTGCATCGACTTCAGCACGGGCCAGCGCTACATGGCCACCGTCGTGGTCGTGCCGTGCACGGGTCCGCACGACGGCCGGGTCTTCGCCCAGGAGAAGTTCGGCGCGCGACCCTACCCGGGCGCCGAGGCGGCTCGGCGGGAGTCCGGTGAGGCCTGCAGCAACGCCTACAGCCACTCCTTTGGCACCTGGACCTCCGAGTCGGACGAGCCCGGCCGCTTCTGGTTCATGTGGTCCACCGAGGACGAGTGGAACCACGACCGGGGCCACGCCTCCTGCTACGTGGTCACGCCCCGGGGCGCCGCCGAGAAGTAGGCCGGAGGCATCCCGCCCTTGTAGGACCGTCCCCGCGCGTGGCGCAGGAGACCTGCGACGCCGAGCTCGGTGGCGGGCGGCACGGGCGCGGCAGCGCGCCGGTGTAGACGACGAGGTGAGCGCACGCGTCCCGGCGCCGTCACGGCCAGGGGAGGGCCCTTACGCCGCGGCCCGTTCCACCGCCGCCAGGACGGCCTCCACGGCCGTGTCGTACAGCGCCTTCGGGTCCACGGCGCTCAACTCGTCGATGTGGGCCCGGGTGACGGGGTAGTCGCCCTCGGGGAGCCGGGCGTAGACGCGGGTCCAGGTCGTGCTGTCCTTCTCCCGGACCTCCGGGTCGAGCGAGCTGAGCGCGGCCGAGTGGGCGCACAGGCCCAGCGAGGTGTCGACGAAGGTCCGGTAGAAGAGCACGGTCCGGGCGGGCGGCAGCCCGGCCCGTGCCAGGGTGGCGAGCTGCAGTTCCACCAGCCGGCGCTCGGCCGGGCCGCCGGTGGTGCGGGCGAACGTCAGCGTGGTGATCGCCGGGAGCCGGGTCTGGACCTGCCAGGTGGCCTCCGCGATCCGGCGCAGGGTGTCCTGCCAGGACTCGCCGGCGGGCGTCTCGCCGATCGCGTCGAGGATCATCTCCATGGTGCGCTCGCTCAGGGCGAGCAGCAGCTCGTCCTTGTCGCGGAACAGCCGGTACAGGATGGTGACGTCGACCTCCAGCTCCTGACTGAGCCGGCGCATCGTCAGGCCGCCGACGCCCTCGCGCTCGGCGAGCGCGAAGGCGGCGTTCACGACGGCCTCCTGCCGCACGCTCCTGTGTTCGCGCCGCCCCGTGCGCCCCGTGCCGTCGGGCTGCTTCGGGTGTGCGGCGCTCGCCGTCTTCTTCGGCATGGATCTCCTCGCTCATGGCTGCGACGGCGGACCGGGCCACCGGGCGCCCGGAACGCCGGCCTGCCGCGAAGCGACCTTACCAATGGGTACGCACGGAAACTGCCAACACCGTTGACAACAGCGTTGGAGTCGGGTTCCTTGGTCGCACCGCAACGGCCACCGGGCGCCGAGCCCCGGCTGCCCGCCGAACGCGCATCGGCCACCGGACGCCGCACCCCGGCCACCGGCCGATCCGCACCGGCCGCCCCGCGGTACCGTCCCGCCGCTCCCCAGTCAGGAACCCGATGAGCCGACACCTGCGCCTGGCCCTCGTCCAGGCCCCCGCCGAGTCCTTCGAGCAGTTCGCCGAGGGTCTGCGGCGGCGCATGACGTCGCCCAACCGCGCCGACCTCGTCGTCTATCCCGAGGCCCATCTGTACTCACAGGGCACGGAGACACTGACCGAGGAGGAGATGTACGCGGCGCACGCGGAGCCGCTGGGCGGCCCCCGGGGCAAGGCCCTCGGCGACCTGGCCCGTGAGCTGGGCGTCTGGCTGATCCCGGGCACGGTGCTGGAGCGGGCGCGGGACGGCCGGGTGTACAACACCGCCGTCGTCTACGGCCCCGACGGCGACCTGGTCGCGCACTACCGGAAGATCTTCACCTGGCGGCCGTACGAACCGGTGTGCCCCGGGCGCGAGTTCGTCGTCTTCGACATGCCCGGCCACGGCCGGGTCGGCCTGTCCGTCTGTTACGACAGCTGGTATCCCGAGCTGACCCGGCACCTGGCCTGGATGGGCGCCGAACTGGTCGTCAACGTCGTCCAGACACCGACCGCGGGACGCGCCCAGGAGATCCCCGTCAACCAGGCCAACGCCATCGTCAACCAGGTGTGGGTGGCGAGCGTGAACGGGGCCGCGCCCACCGCCCACGGCCGCAGTCTCCTCATCGACCCCGAGGGCCACATCCAGGTCTCCTCCACCGGCGCGGAGGACATCACACTGCTCAGCGTCGTCGACTTCGACCGCGTTCCCGCCGCCCGCAAGTACGGCACGAGCGGCGACTCCTGGCCCTGGGACCACTTCCGGCCCGGTGACAGCCCTCTGGAGCTGCCGCTGTACGGGGGCCGCATCGACCCCGCGACCTGGCGCCCGGCGATCTCCCGCGAGACCCCCGCCGCGCTGCGCCCCGCCGAGGGGAGCGAGGCCCGATGAGCGAACAGGTGAAGCTGTCCGGCCGGCTGTCGCTGGCGTCGGTCGTCACGTTCGGCCTGGCCTACATGGCGCCCAGCCTGGTCATGGTGATCTTCGGGGTGATCTCGAGCGCCAGCGCCGGCACCGCGCCGACCGCGTTCCTCGTGGCCACCGGCGCGATGTTCCTCACCGCTCTCAGCTACGCCAAGATGGCCCGGCACTACCCCGTCTCCGGTTCCGCGTACTTCTACGCCCGCAAGCTCATCGGCGCCCCGGTCGGCTTCCTCGTCGGCTGGGCCGTCCTGCTCGACTATCTCTTCCTGCCCATGGTGGCCTGGCTCGTCCAGTCGCTGTACCTGAACGCGCAGTTCCCGGCAGTCCCGGTGTGGGCGTGGATGCTGATCAACGCCGGTCTCACGACGCTCGTCAACATCATCGGCCTCACCCTGACCGACCGCGTCAACAAGCTGCTGACCGCCCTCTCCGTCCTGCTGGTGCTGCTGTTCGTCGCCTACTGCCTGGTCCACCTCGCCCACCACGCGCCCTCGTCGTACACGGCGCCCGTGTGGAACCCCGCGACCAGCCTCGGCGGCCTGTCGGCGGCGGCTGCCGTCGCCGCCTACTCCTACCTCGGCTTCGACGCGGTGACCACGCTGTCGGAGGAGACCCGGGACGCCGAACGCACCATCCCGCGTGCCGTCGTCCTCGTCATCGCGATCGGCGGCCTGCTGTTCGCCGTGGTGGCCTACCTCATGCAACTGGTCCACCCGGGCGGCGTGTTCGGCAACCCGGAGATCGTCGCCTACACGATGTCCGTCGAGGTCGGCGGCCAGACCTTCGCCGACTGGACCAACCTGGCCGGCATCGTCGGCGGATTCGCCTCCGGTCTCGCCGTGCAGCTCAGCTCCAGCCGCCTGATGTACATCATGGGCCGCGACGGAGTGCTGCCCAAGCGGGTCTTCGGCGCGCTGAACCCACGGACCATGACGCCGGTGTACTGCATCCTGCTCACCGGAGCGATGTGTGTGCTCGGCCTCCACATCACCCTCGCCACCGCCACGTCGTTCATCAACTTCGGCGCGTTCCTGGGCTTCACCGTGGTCAACGTGTGCGTCATCACCTACTGGGCCCGCCACCGCGGCACCCGCGGCGTCACCTTGCTCGGTTACGCCGTCCTGCCCGCCCTCGGCGCCTGTGTCACCGTCTGGCTCATCACGCGGCTCAGCCCGGCCGCGCTCACCATCGGCGGGTGCTGGCTGGCCGCCGGATGTGCCTATCTCCTGTGGCTGACCCGGGGGTTCAGCCGTCCCACGCCCGAACTGAGCACGGACGACACCGCGGACACCGGCCGCCCCGCGGCCGAGACGGTGTTGGGCACCTGAGACAAGCATCCGGTAACGATCCCTGTGCGCACCTTGTGCCAGGTTGCACCGCTTCTAGCATCCGATCATGCTCTTCTTCTCGCCTCGCGGCCGCACCCCGCGTCTCGCCCCGGAACTCGACGACGCCGACCTCGGCAAGCTGCTGAAGCGTCTGCTCTCGGCTTCCAGGCTGAACATGGCCGGGGGGACGGAGATCTGCGTGGCCCAGCTGGCCCAGGTTCTGGAGCAGGACTCCCAGAACACCGACCGCAGGGCGCACCGTCTGTCCGTCCTCGCCGAGTTCCTCTCGGAGTCCCATCTCCCCGGCGCCTGGGCGAAACGGGAGCCGCGCAACGCCCGCGCACTGCTGCTCAAAGCCTGGAGGGAACTCGTACAGGGCCGCGGCGCCGGCCGCATGACCGATGCCGCGGCGAGCTGGAAGGCGTGCCTGCTGGCCGCCGAACTCGAACCGGAGGATCCCTCGCCCTGGGTGGTGATGCTCGGCATCGCCCGTCTGGAGCGCTATGCCGAGCGCGAGGTCTTCGCCGTCTGGAACGAGATCGTGGCCCGGGACCGCTGGAACCGCGAGGCGTATCTGAGCATGCTGGGCTATCTCAGCCCGCAGGAGGCCGGCTCCCTCGGCCAGGTCCTCGAATTCGTCGGTTCGCTGCGCACCCGGATGCCGGCGAACGCCCCGTGCGCGTCCGTCGAACTCGCGGCGCACCTCATGCAGTACCACTCCGCTCTGGCGCGCGGCGGAACGGAGGCACTGCTGGCGCGCAACCACTGGAACAGCGAGCGGGCGGCGCAGTTCCTGGACCGCGCGCTGGTGACCTGGCCCAGCCCGGCGTTCTTCTCCCACGCGGCGGCCGTCGCCGACCTCAACCTGCTCGCCTACGCCCTGACGGCGGCCGGCGGACCGCGCCGGAGCGCGCCGGTGTTCGACGCCATCGGAGGGAGGGTGACCAGCTGGCCCTGGCGCGTCGACGGCGACCCCGTCGCCGCGTTCGAGACGGCCCGCGGCAAGGCACGCTGAACGGGGCGGGGCGAGCTGCCCAGCAACTCGGGCGCCTTGCAGGCGTGCCGACATCGTGACCTATTGGCCAATTAAGGCCGGATATCGGCCTCTTCGCGCCCGAGTCCTTGCGAGGCCTTGACGATCTGTTCGACCGGGGTTCAACCGGCTGTCGTCGCCCGAGCTGTGTGCCCTCCCTAACGTCCCTGAGCGTTGCGGAAGAAGGGACTCATGGGCACACACCTCGTGGTCCGGGCTCGCGGGATCACCAAATGCTTCGGCGAAGTCGTCGCCCTCGACGGCGTCGACCTCGATGTGACACGAGGTCAGATCCACGGCCTGGTGGGACCGAACGGCGCCGGCAAGACGACCCTGCTCGGCCTGCTGCTGGGCCTGGCCGCCGCCGACAGCGGCAGCCTGACCGTCCTCGGCACACCCGTCGGCCGGGCGCTCGCCGCACCCGACGGCGTCGCCGGCTTCGTCGACGGACCCGGGCTCTACCCGTCGCTCACCGCCCGGCAGAACCTCGCCGCGCTGGCCGCCCTGCGCGGCCGCGACGCCCGCACGGCCGGCATCGCCGACGTACTGGACCGGGTCGGGCTGACCGACGTCGCCGACGACCGGGTCCGCGGCTTCTCCCTCGGCATGCGGCAACGGCTCGGCCTCGCCGCCGCCCTGCTCACCCGGCCCCGCCTCCTCGTGCTCGACGAACCCGCCAACGGCCTCGATCCGGCGGGCGCCCGTCAGGTGCACGGCGTGCTCACCGCTCTCGCGGCCGAGGGGACCGCCGTCGTCCTCTCCAGCCACCGCATGGACGACCTGGAAGCCCTGTGCTCCGAGGTCACCATCCTCGCCACCGGCCGCGTCGTCTTCTCCGGCCCGCTCGGCAAACTCGCCGCCGACAACCGCGCCCTCGACTACCGGCTGCTCACCTCCGACCCGCGCACCGCTCGCCGGCTGGCCGCCGGCACCGACGGGGTGCACATCGCCGACGACCCCGTGATACGGCCCGACGGCGAGGCGATCGTCGTGCGCGCCGCCGTGGCCGCCTTGGACGCGCTGGTGTCGGCGCTCGTGCACGCCGGTGTCGCGGTGCGCGAACTCGCGCCCGTCGTCTCACCGTTGGAAGCCGCCTTCCTCGCCCTGACCGAGCAGCAGCAGGAGGCCGGCCGATGACCGCGACCGTCGCCCGTGACAGCGTTGCCATCACCCCCCGTGTGTCCGTGCCGCGCGGCTACCGCTTCGAACTGGTCAAACTCCTCTCGCAGTGGCGGATCCGGCTGCTCGTCCTCGCCTGCTGGCTGGCGCCGGGGCTGTTCGTCGCCGCGGTGAGCGGGCAGAGCACCCTCCCCGTCGACACCCTCTTCGGCCGCTGGATGCACGCCACCGGCTGGGCCGGGCCCCTGGTGCTGCTCGGCTTCGCCGGCACCTGGGCGCTTCCGCTGCTGACCTCGGTCGTCGCCGGTGACGTGTTCGCCGTCGAGGACCGGCTCGGCACCTGGCGCCATCTGCTGGTGGCAGTGCGCTCGCCCCGGCGGATCTTCGCCGCCAAGGCACTGGCCGGGCTCACCGTCATCCTGCTGACGGTGGCCGGACTGGTCGCCTCCAGCGTCGTCGGCGGACTGCTGGCGGTCGGCAACCAGCCGCTGGTCGGCCTCGACGGCCATCTGCTGACCCCGGGCGACGCCGCCGTCAAGGTCCTGCTCGCCTGGGCCTGCGCCCTCGCCCCGACCCTGGCCCTCGCGGCGATCGGCCTGCTCGGTTCCGTCCTGCTCGGCCGGTCCCCGATGGGACTGCTGCTGCCCGCGCTGGTCGCCCTCGCGATGCAGCTCGCCCAGATGCTCCCGCTGCCCGTGGCGGTACGCCTCGCCCTGCCCGGCTACGCGTTCATCTCCTTCAGCGGCCTGTTCACGAGCCCCACCCAGCCGGCGCCGCTGCTCATCGGCGTCGCCGTCAGCCTGGTGTGGGCGGCGACCGCGACCGCGCTGGCGTATGTCCTGTTCGTGCGGCGGGACTTCACCAACCCGGCCTACGACGGATCGGCCCGCCGCGCCGTCACCGCCGGCGTCCTGCCGCTCGTCGCGCTGGTCGCCGCGGGCGCGGCCGTCGTCGCCGCGGCCACCGGCGCCGCCGGCTCCGGGATCGACCAGGACAAGCTGCAGCGCTCCCTGGCCACCGAGTTCGCCCATCTGTACCGGATGCAGACCGAGCAGCTCAACCGGCCCGACGTCACCGAGGCCGCGTTGAAGGCCACGGCGGCCTGCACCAAGGGCAGCCTCAAGGTGGCCGCCGAAGGGCCCGGCAACGACTGGCGCTGCGTCGTCACCTGGCACCTGCCCGGCATCCAGGCCGCGGGCACGGCGGTCTATCAGCTGGACGTCACCGCGGACGGCCGCTTCATGGCCGACGGCGACGGACCGAAGGAAGTCAACGGCTACTTCCTGGTGAGCACCGAGACCGGTGACGCGCCGAACCCCCTCTGGCAGTTCGACGGCAACGTCGAGCTTCTCCCCGCCACCTCGAAGGGATGACTCCATGCAGGTAACACGCCGTCGCCGGCGTGTCGAGAAGGACGCCCCCGGCCTTCTCGTCAGACGCCTCGGCCGCCGGATACCCCTGGTCACGGCAGGCACCACCGCTCTCGCCGTCGTGGCCGCGGGCGTCGCCTACGCCCAGACCCACCAGTTCGGCACCGACCAGGTCGGCCAGAACACCGATCAGGGCCAGGTCATCTCCAGCGACCAGTACATCGCCCCCTACGGCGACCGCCTCGTCATCAACGACGGCAAGATCATGTCGTCGTCCCTCAGCCCGGACGGCACCCACCTCGCCGCGGCCGTCACCGACGGCGGCAGCGCGCTGGCCCTCGTCGACCTGAAGACCTACAAGGTGCAGCAGGTCGTTGGCACCGCCGCCGCCTCGAACCCCCGCCTGAAGAGCAACAGCGTGGGCCAGGAAGGCCCCACCTACTCGCCCGACGGCAAGCAGCTGTGGCTGGGCCAGACCGACGGCTACACCCGCTTCACGGTGAACCCGGACGGCACCGTCACAGCGCCGACGTCCATCACCATCCCGGCGGACGGCGCCCAGCACGCGCTCGTCGGCGAGCCGGTCTTCTCGCCCGACGGCTCCACGGTGTACGCCGCGGTCAACGGCCAGAACCGGGTGGTCGCCCTGGACGCGGCGACCGGTGCCGTCCGGCAGAGCTGGGCCGTGGGCAACGCGCCGCGCGACATGGTCCTGGCCGGCGGCAAGCTCTACGTCAGCAACGAGGGCGGACGCCCGGCGAAGCCCGGCGAGACCACCATGAACTCCTACGGCACCCAGGTGCCCGCCAACCCCAGGACGGGGGCCACCACCACCGGCACGGTCAGCGTCATCGACCTGGCCCACCCCGCCGCCGCGCCCGGCAGCATCGACGTCGGCCTGCACCCGACCGCCCTGTACGCCAAGAAGGGCGCGCTGTTCGTCACCAACACGGCCACCAACGACGTGTCGGTCATCGACACCGCCCGTGACAAGGTCGTCCAGACGATCGCCACCCAGCCGTGGCCCGAGGCGTCCGTGGGCTACGAGCCGGACGCCGTCACCCTCACCGACGACGGTCACCTGCTGGTGGCGCTCGGCCGCGCCAACGCGGTCGCCGTCTACCGCTACACCAGCCCGCAGGAGCCGGTCAGTTACGTCGGTCTGCTTCCGACGGACTACTTCCCCTCCGAGATCGCCACCGCCGGCAACCAGGTGTACGTCTCCAACACCCGCGGCATCGACGCCCGCCGCCCCACCACCAAGGGCGGCCACGCCACCCACGACACGACGTCGAGCGTGCAGCGGTTCACGCTGCCCGACGACAGCGTCACCCGCGCGCAGACGGCCAAGGTCTTCCAGCAGAACGGCTGGAACGGCGGCCGGGTCGCGTTCAGCCAGGCCCGCGGCAAGGCCCGGCCGGTCGCGGTGCCCAACCGCCTCGGCGACCCCTCGACGATCAAGCACGTCTTCCTCATCGTCAAGGAGAACCGGACCTACGACCAGCTCTTCGGCGACATGCCGCAGGGCAACGGCGACCCGTCGGTGACGCAGTTCGGCGAGAACGTGACGCCGAACCAGCACGCCCTGGCCCGGCAGTTCGGCCTGTACGACAACACCTACGACATCGGCACGAACTCCGCCGAGGGTCACAACTGGCTGATGCAGGCCGACGACCCGGAGTACACCGAGTCCTCGGCCGGTGAGTACCAGCGCAGCTACGACACCGAGAACGACGCCCTCGGCCACCAGAAGTCCGGCTTCCTCTGGACGGGCGCGCAGGCGGCCGGGAAGTCCGTGCGGGACTTCGGCGAGTTCCAGTCGGTCGAGAGCAAGCCGGCCGGCGCGACCTGGCAGAACCTGTACTGCGACGCCAAGGACATGGCCGCGACCGGCAAGCCGACCGCGTACCCCATCCAGACCGGCTCGACGATCCCCTCGCTGAACGCCGTGTCGGCGCCCGGCTTCCCGATGTTCGACCTCGACGTCCCCGACGTCTACAAGTACGAGATCTGGAAGCAGGACTTCGAGAAGAACGGTCCGGCGAACCTGAACATGTTCTGGTTCTCCAACGACCACACCGGCGGCCCGGCGAGCGCGAGCGCGCAGGTGGCCGACAACGACCTCGCGGTCGGCCGGGTGGTCGACGAGATCTCCCACAGCAAGTACTGGAAGGACTCGGCGATCTTCGTCGTCGAGGACGACTCCCAGGCCGGTCTCGACCACGTCGACGGTCACCGCGCCCCGATCCAGATCATCAGCCCCTGGGCCCGGCACGGTGTCGTCGACAGCCACTACTACACGCAGATCACCATGATCCGGACCATCGAGCAGATCCTCGGGATCCACCCGATGAACCAGAAGGACAGCGCGGCCACCCCGATGCGCGGCGCCTTCACCCCGCGCGCGAACCTCACGCCGTTCAAGGCGCTGCCCAACCGGGCGTCGCTGACCGACGGTCTGAAGACCCCTCCGGCCTGCGGCACGGACACCCCGGCACCGCAGAACCCGCAGGCGGCGGCCGTGCCGTCGGCGAAGGTCCCGGCGGACAAGCGGCAGCTCGCCGCCCAGTGGGACGCCTGGAAGGCCAAGCAGCGCCTCACCGGGCCGCACGCGGTGCCGGACTTCGCCAACCCCGCGCAGCTGAACCACTTCACGTGGTACCAGACGCACGAGTGGAAGAAGCCCTACCCGGGCGAGAGCAAGATCTACGCCCCGCAGGACGTGCCCGGCGCCGCCATCCCGTCGGCGGAGTCCGACGGCTGACGCGGCCCACGGCCCGCGCTGGACGACAGGCCCCCGGCCGGCAGCACGCCGGCCGGGGGCCCCGTCCGTAGGAGGGTGGTCCGGTCAGGGGTGCCGGGCGTGCACCGGGTCGTGGGCGACCTCGTCCGGGCACTGCCCGTGCGCCTCACGCGTGCTCCGGTCGCGCCGCCAGTCGAACGTGGCCAGCGCCAGCGACGCCAGCATGCCCGCCAGGGCCGCGGCCAGCGCGGTGACGACGGCACGGCGGTAGTCGTCGCTCCGGCCCAGCACCAGATAGAACAGACCCGGCAGGGCGGCGGTGCCCACGGCCGCGCCGAGCCGCTGCCCCGTCTGCAGGGCGCCGCCCGCCGCGCCGGCCATCCGCACCGGCACGTCGCGCAGCGTCAGGGTGATGTTCGGGGAGACGACCAGGCCGCTGCCGACACCGCCGACGAGCAGCAGCGGGGCGGCCAGCCAGGGAGCGACGTCCAGGGGCGCGAAGAGCAGCAGCAGCGCGGTGCCGCCCAGGCCGACGGTCACGCCGGCGAGGCCGCACACGGTCAGCAGCCGGCCGAAGCGGTCCACCAGCCGGCCCGAGCCCACCGCCGCGCACGCCGAGCCGAAGGCGAACGGGGTCACGGCCAGCCCGGAGTGCAGTGGCGTGAAGCCCAGTCCGCGCTGGTAGAAGAGGGCGAAGACCAGGAAGACACCGCTGAAGCCGACGAAGTACAGCGTGCCCACCGCGGCCCCGGCGGCATACCCGCGCACGGTGGTGAACAGCCGGGGATCGAGCAGCGGCTGGGCGCCCCGCGCGACGAGCCGGTGCTGCCACCAGGTGAAGGCGGCGAGGACCGCGGCTCCGGCCGGGAACAGCCACCACACCCGGCCGATGCCCCCGGAGTCCGCCTGCACCAGCGGATACATCAGCGCCAGTACGCCGAGCCCGAGCAGCACCACGCCGGGCCAGTCCACCTGCCCCCGGCCCGAGCGGCGGGTGCGCGGCAGCAGACGGCGGCCGAGCAGCACCGCGAGGATGCCGATGGGCACGTTGACGTAGAAGATCCACCGCCAGCCCTGCGCGCCGGACGCCAGGGCCAGGATCGCGCCGCCGGTGATCGGGCCGGCGGCGGCGGAGACACCGACGGTCGCGCCGAAGAAGCCGAAGGCGCGGCCGCGTTCCGCGCCGCGGAACATCTGCTGGATCAGCGCGGAGTTCTGCGGCGCCATGAAGCCGGCCGCCAGGCCCTGGGCGAGGCGGGCCGCCACCAGCAGCGTGATGTCGGGGGCGGCCCCGCAGGCCGCGCTGAACAGGACGAAGCCGCTCAGGGCCAGCAGGAAGATCCGCCGCCGGTCCAGGGCGTCGCCGAGCCGGCCGGCGGTCACGAGGGCGAGGGCGAAGGTGAGCGCGTACCCCGACACCACCCATTGCACCTGCGCCGGAGAGGCGTGCAGGTCGCGCTGGATCGTGGGCAGCGCGACCGCCACGATCGTCACGTCCAGCAGACTCATGAATCCGGCCACCAGAGTGACCCACAGGGCCCGCCAGCGGTGCGGATCCGGCCGGTACCCGGCGTACGGGTCCCGGTCGTTCACCGCTGACACCTGCGCTGTCACAAGGGCTCCTTCCACCCGAGGCACCTGTGGAGACGAATCAGGTTCCCCCACCGGAGTACGGGCACACACGGGTGCCCGCAACCCGAGACGCCGGCTTCGTGATCACCGGCTGTGGATGGCGGCGGTGGTGAAGAAGCCGGTGGCCGCGGCGGAGATCAGGGCGCAGACGGCGAGCAGTGCGGTACGTCGCATGGACGGGTTTCCTTCCGTGTGAGGGGTGTTCCTAGTGAGGGGCATTTCCTGTGCGGGCTGAGGGAGGTGACGGACCTGCTCAACGCCGGTCGCGGCCGTCCCGCATCGCCGCGGCGGCGGCCTCCACTCGAACGGACGCGCCGGACGGGCCCGCCCTCCACCGGGCGGCGCAGCCCTGTGTGACCTGCTTCCTTGCGCGCCCGACGTCCGATGCGGTGACCTCTCCTCGCACGTCTGGGCGAAAAACCGTTATCCGGCGTTCCCTCCGGGATCTCCCATCTGACGGACCACGACGTTCGACGTCGACGACAGGGGAGCTGCGCATGAACACGGGGCACACGATGGATCCGGCGGCACTGGTGACCGCCGCCCGGGACGGCGACCAGGCGGCCCAGGACGCGCTGGTCGGCGCGTTCCTGCCGCTGGTCTACAACATCGTGGGCCGGGCGCTGAACGGTTCGGTGGACGTGGACGACGTCGTGCAGGACACCATGCTCCGGGCGCTCGGCTCCCTGGACGCTCTGCGCGACCCCGCGAGCTTCCGCTCCTGGCTGGTCGCCATCGCCATGAACCAGGTGCGGGCCCACTGGCACAAGCAGCAGCCCGCCCAGGGGCCGGTGGAGGAGGCGTGGGACGTCGCCGACCCGGGCGCCGACTTCGTCGACCTGACGATCGTGAAGCTCCAGCTGTCCGGCCAGCGGCAGGAGACCGCGCGCGCCACCCGCTGGCTGGAGCCCGACGACCGGGGACTGCTGTCGCTGTGGTGGCTGGAGAACGCCGGCGAACTGACCCGGGCCGAGGTCGCCGCGGCGCTCGAGCTGACGCCGCAGCACGCGGCGGTGCGGGTGCAGCGGATGAAGGCCCAGCTGGAGGCGGCACGGGTGGTGGTGCGGGCACTGGACGCGCGGCCGCGCTGTCCACAGCTGCACGCCGGCCTCACCGGCTGGGACGGCCGGCCCTCGGCGCTGTGGCGCAAGCGCGTCGCCCGGCACGCCCGCGGCTGTGCCCGCTGCTCGGGTCTGTGGAGCGGCCTGATGCCCGCCGAGGGCCTGCTGGCGGGCCTGGCGCTGGTCCCGGCCGCCCCCTGGCTCCTGGACCGGATCCGCTCCGCCGGCGGCACTCTCGCCCTGACCGGGGCTGCCGACGCGGTGTCCGTACGACCGGGCAGGCACGGCGGGACCCGGCCGCTGTCCCGAGGTGCGGCGCGTCGCAGGCGGCGGCTGCGTCGGCGGGCGGCCGGCGGTGCGGTCGTCGCGGCCTGTCTGGCCGGCGGCGGCCTGATCCACCTGACCGTCCTGCCCGGCAGCGGCAGCGGCAGCGGCAGGGACGAGGGGGCCGTCGCCGCCCGCAGCGTGGAACCGGCGATCCTGCCGGAGCTGGCCACGGCCGCCCCTGACGCACGCACCTCACCGCCCCCTTCCGCGAGCCCCGGCCTCAGCGCCGGCCCTGCCCCGGCCCCGTCCGCGTCGGATTCGCCGAGCGCGAGCCCCACGCGCGGCCCCAGCACGGCGGCGCCGACGCGCCGCGCGGCGCGGCCGACGCCGTCGAACCCCGCCCCGGCCCGCGGCGCGGCCGCCCGGCCCGCGGGCTCCGACCCGGCCTCGCAGGTGATCGCTCTGGTCAACAGGGAACGCCGGGCGGCGGGCTGCGCCCCCGTCACCCAGGACAGCCGGCTGACCGACGCCGCCCAGGCCCACTCCGACGACATGGCCGCCCGGAACTACTTCGAGCACGACTCGCCCGACGGGACCGACCCCGGTCAGCGGATCACGGCCGCCGGGTACCGCTGGTCGACGTACGGGGAGAACATAGCCAAGGGGCAGCAGACGCCCGACGCGGTGATGACGTCCTGGATGAACAGCCCCGGCCACCGGGCCAACATCCTCAACTGCTCCTTCCGCAACCTGGGCGTCGGCGTCCACGACGGCGACGGCGGCCCCTGGTGGACCCAGGACTTCGCCACCACCCTCTAGCTCATCAACGCGGCCCGCGGCCCCATCACCACCACCGGCTGCTTGGCCGCGTCCAGGACGCGCAGCAGCGCGAGCATGTAGGACCTGTCCATCGCCACGCACGCGTTGGTGGGGCCGCCGTGGTCCACGTGGAGCCACACCCCGCCGCCCTTGTCCTCGCCCAGGGGCCGCGTCTCGTCCAGCGGGCTGCTGCCCGGGAGCCGGTTGTAGTCGATGGCGATCACATAGTCGAAGGCGCCGTCCAGCGGTTCCCCGAGGTGGCCGGTGCCGGAGGCGGTGAAGCCCTCGTCCTGGTCGTACGGCAGCCGGGCCCCCGGGTCGGGCAGCAGCCCGCCGGCGTTGCTGAGACGGAAGACGCCGATCGGGGTGCGCAGGTCGTTCAGGTCGTGGTCGTCGGTCCAGCCGCGCAGTCCGTTGCGGGCGGGCCAGGGACCGGCGACGGCGTGCCAGCCCAGGCCGGGCGTCTGCTCGTAGAGCACCACACTGGCCTCGTTCGTGTCGGCGGTCGCGCCGCTGACCACCAGCACCTGCCGCGAGGCCGCCGGGACACGGGCCCGCATGGCCGGTCCGACGCCGGGCAGGGGCCGGAAGA
Organism: Streptomyces sp. NPDC097129; assembly: GCF_055668065.1. NCBI lineage: Bacteria > Bacillati > Actinomycetota > Actinomycetes > Kitasatosporales > Streptomycetaceae > Streptomyces > Streptomyces sp. NPDC097129. Next base: position 60,864 of record NZ_JBVOQE010000005.1, read on the forward strand.
CCGTGCGCGGGGGAGCGGACCGGGCCGTCGGCCCGCCGGCCGGCGACGCGGCGTGCGCGGACGCCCGCCCGGCCGGGCGCTCGCATCCGGCGGTGCCTGGCACCGCGACGCACACGGCTGCGACCAGGAAGGCCAGGGCCTTGCTGCGGTTCACTGCGACCTCCGACGGGGGCGTGGACGAGTGATGCATAACCACCTCGTCCACCACCCTGCGCGCCGACCCCGATTCCTCCCCCGTATGGCACGCCGCCGGGGCGGAGCGGTGGCTTGGGCCGCCCGCTCAGGCGTACGGCGGCGGGGGCGGCGTACCGCATCATGGCGCCCACGGGCGGCGCGTCGAGCATGTCCACCAGGGGCTGGCCCCACAGCTGTGTGGCGTCCAGCCAGACGGAGGCGTCGGTGACGAAGCCCTGCCGTACGGCGCCGCCCCTGATCACGGACGGGGCCTGCTCGATGCGCTCGGCATGGGCGCGCAGCGCCCGCAGCGCCTCTTGCGTGCCGGCCGTGCCCCGGTCTCCGCAGCCGTCGAGGCAGCCGTGCCCCGTCCGCAGTCATCGAGGTGGCGTGACCGAGTGATCAGGCGGCGAGATCCGTCGTGCGCGCCTCTTCGGCGCCGGCGTACGCCGCTCACGCTGCGCGAGAGCGCGCTGGTGGTGCGCCTGGTCCTCATCTCCCCGCCGGCGCTGCTGGACCGGCTCGCCGGGCCGGGCTCTTCCGTCACCTGGATGCGCACCTCGGTGTTCACGGTGGCTCCTTCTGTCGTCTCCCACCCCGGTTGCCCGTGGCGCGACGCGGTCCCGGAGCAGCAACGCTGCCGCGTAGATGTTCCCTGCGCGGGCCGGACGCAAGACCCGGGGAGCGAACCGCCGGGTGCCGGGCTGTCCGGAAAACGAACCACTCCGCACTTCCCAGGCCGCATCGTCGCCCGCCGACGGGGTAGCGTCACAGGGCATGCACTGGCTGCCGACGCGCGTCCCGCAGCCGGGGTGACCAGGAACTTCTCATCTAGCCGGGGCGGTGACGCGGTGGACTCGCTGGTGTTCGACAGTCAGGACCTGGCCGAGACGGAGGACTTCCTGTGCCGGGCCTATGCCCGCATGACGATCGGCAGCAGCACACCGAAGGACAGCACGGCGCACATCCGCCGCGACACCATGCCCTCGGTCAGCGTCGACGAGCTCGACCTCGGCTTCGAGATGAGCTACGCGGTGACCCCGCTCGGGAAGATCTGCCTGTGCATGGTGCACGAGGGCACCATCCGCGACCACGTCTTCCAGGGCGTACGGGACGACTTCGGCCCCGGCGACATGGTGCTCTTCGCACCCCCGGACCTGCCCTACGCCGGACGGATCTGCACCGCCCGCTACAACATCACGATGCTGGAGAGCGCCCTGCTGGACCAGGTCGCCGCGACCGGCCCCGCCCCGCTCACGGAGCCCGTCCGGCTGACCGGTCACCGGCCGCACTCCCCGGCCGCGGCCCGCCAGCTCAAGAGCACGATCGTCTATCTGCGCGACCACGTCCTCGCCGACCCGGCCGTCGCCGCGCAGCCGCTGATCGCCTCCACCAGCGGCCAGCTGCTCGCGGCGAGCGTCCTCGCCGCCTTCCCGAACACCGCGCACACCGATCCCACCGCGCAGGACCGGACCGACGCCCACTCCACCACCCTGCGGCGGGCCGTCGCCCATATAGAGGACCACGCCCACCAGCCCCTCACCGTCGCCGACATAGCCGCCGCCGCCCATGTCACCGTCCGGGCCCTGCAGTACGCCTTCCGCCGGCACCTGGACACCACCCCGCTCGGCTACCTGCGCCGCGTGCGTCTGGCCCATGTCCACCAGGAGCTGCGGGCCGCCGACCCCGGTGCCACGACCGTCGGGGACATCGCCGCACGCTGGGGGTTCGCCCACCCCGGCCGGTTCGCCGCCCTCTACCGCGAGGCCTTCGGCACCAGCCCGTCCAGCACCCTGCGCGGCTGAGCCTTCAGACGCGCCGGCCCGGCGGCCCTCACTGGCCGTCCCCGGGCCCGGAGGGGTGCGTCCGCCGCTCCAGCGCGGTGCGCAGGGCCCGGCCGGTCTCCGGCGGCAGCCATCCGCAGTGCGGCCACTGCACGAGGTGTGCCGCCACCTCCCGCAGTTTGGTGTTCGTGTGCTGGGAGACCTCCTTCAGGACGCTCCAGGCCGACTCCGGCGGCAGTCTGCCCCGGGCGATCAGGACCCCGATGGCCTGATCGACGACCGCGTGGGAGACGACCGCCTGCTTCAGCTGCTCGATCTCCTCCTGGAGGGCGAGGATCGTGCGGTTCTGGTCCTCGTGCTGGGACATGGCGGTGCTGCTTCCTGAGGCGACTGTCTGCTGGTCACCGTGCTCCTGCCCGCGCTGTGCGCCTCCTGGAACGCCGTAAACGAAGACCTGCCGCGGTGCCGGTCCAGAAAACGAAATGATCGATTCCGCCGGCCGGGCCGGGGCCAGCCTCCCAAGGACGGGCAATGACGGGCTTCCGCGTCCCCGTGGCGGGCTCCGGCGCCCCCGTGGCGGGCCCCGGCCTCCCCGTGATGGGCCCCGGCATCCCAGTGACGGACTCCGCCGTCCCGGAGACGGGCCGGGTGCCTTCTCACCCCTCCCGGCGGGTGATCGTCACGGCCGCGGCGTCGTCGCCGAGGCGGCCGTGGGCGTGGGCCATGAGCTCGTCGCGCAGGCGGCGCAGCAGGTCGTCGGGACGTTCGGCGGCCCAGACCTCGACGCGGTCGGACAGCGGGAAGAAGACGCCCCGCTCGTCGCGGGCCTCCAGGATGCCGTCGGTGTACAGCAGCAGCACGTCACCGGGGCGGAACGGGAACGACTCCACGGTGTAGACGTTGTCGCCGGACAGCCCGCCGAGACCGAGCGGGGGCGCGATCCGCTGGACGGGCAGCGGCTCGGCGTGCCCGCCCCTCAGCAGCAGGGGAGCGGGGTGCCCGCACGCCACCAGGTGCACGACGGGCTCCCCGTCGGGGAGGTCCAGCACCAGGGCGGTGGCGAACGCCTCCTCGGTGTCGGGGGTTCCCGGCGGATTCCACTGGTGGGATTCCCAGCGCATGCTGCCGTCGAGATGTGTGGCGAGCCGGGGCAGGGTGGGCCGGCGGTGCGCCGCCGCGCGGAAGGCGCCGAGCAGCAGCGCGGCATGGGTGATCGCCGGCAGGCCCTTGCCCCGCACGTCCGCCACCAGCAGCCGGGTGCCGTCCAGGGTGCGGACGGCGGCGTACAGGTCCCCGCCCATGGTCGCCTCGTCCTGCGCGGCGAGATAGAGACAGGCCAGGTCCAGGGGGCCGCTGCGCCGGGGCAGCGCGGGGAAGAGCACCTCCTGGACGGCCTGGGCGACCGTGCGGCTCTGGGTGAGCTGCCGCTCACGTCTCTCCCGGACCAGGCAGAACACCACGATGAGGCCGGACACCAGGACCAGGGCCCCCACCTGCGCGGCGAGGTTCTCGGTGCCGAGGACACCCCGCGACACTCCGATCAGGACCTGCGCGGCGACGGCCAGCAGGCCGATCAGCGCGGTGAGCCGGGGGCCGGCGAACGCGGCGGTGAGCGCGGGCGCCGCCACCAGCAGCGGACCCAGGTGGACGTCCTCGGGTGCCAGGACGTCCACCAGGTACACCGCGACGACCAGCCCGATCGGGATGAGGACCAACGCCCGCCCGGATCGCGTCCGCCGCAACTCCTGCAGGGGCACACGCCATGATCTCACCTACGCCGCCGCGCCACCACATGCCGTCGGGTGCCGCGAGGTGCCACCGGGGAGGCGCTCAGGCGGGCACGAGCCGGTCGTCGAGGCCGCCCGGCCGGGGCCCGGTGCCGTGTGCGGCGGCGAGGGCGGGCCGGGTGCGCGCCGCCGTCAGCCGCAGCTCGATGAGGGCGCGGACGGCGGGCCACTCCTCGTCCAGGATCGAGTAGAACGCGGTGTCGCGCACCACTCCGTCCAGCCCGCGCGAGTGGGCCCGGCGGACGCCCTCGCAGGTGGCGCCGATGCGCTCGATCGCGGCGCGCGAGCGCAGGTTGCGGGCGTCGGCGCGGAAGCACACCCGGCGCAGCCGCCACGTCTCGAAGGCGTGGCGCAGCATGAGCAGTTTGGCCTCGGCGTTGACACCGGTGCCCTGGGCCCGCGCGGACAGCCAGGTGTTGCCGATCTCGGCGGCGTCCGGGACGGCGGTGGCCGGGTCGCCGTGCGGATGGCCGGGCACGGCGGGCCACACCAGGGGGCCCTGCCAGTAGTCGAGTTCGAGGAAGCGGGTCGATCCGACGACACGTCCGTCGCCGGCGCGGACCACGGCGAAGGGAAGCGCCCGTCCCGCCGCCTGTTCGGCGAGCGCGCGGTCGACATAGTGGGCGGCCCCGTCGGTGCCGTACGGGACGGGGGTGAACGCATAGGAGCTGCGGTCCTCGGCCGCGGCTTGAGCCAGACCCTCGACATGGTGCGTCGCGAGGGGCTCCAGCCGCGTCAGGCGACCGCTGAGAACGACGGCAACGGGCACGGACCTTCGGTCTTTCTGGTGTGGGGGCCCTCCCGGCCACCGGTGGCCCGGGGGGAAGGGGGGAGAGACAGGATGCGTCAGAGGTCCCGTTGTACGAGCAACGAGGACGTGAAGGACAGTAGACGGCCGGATGACGTGAATCCGCAAGGCGCGCGCGGTGTTGTCGGCGCAGGTCACCGGCGTCCGGGACGCCAAACCCGGCATGCGTGCACCATCATGTCGGGCGGCGCCGGCGACCTGGAGGCCGCGGTGCCGGGCGCGGCGAGTCCCGGGGGAATTCCGGGTCACCGCTGTTGTGCCGGATTCCTTGACCGCCGCTCCCCTCTCCGCGATGCTGTGTTGCGAAATGCGAGATGCGTATCGCAATAGGCAACATCTCGATCCCCTGTCAGCCGAGGAGTGGCCATGGCTCAGCAGGTCCGCGCTGTCGTCGCACGCAGCAAGGGTGCACCCGTCAGTCTGGAAACGATCATCGTGCCCGATCCCGGTCCGGGCGAGGCGCTCGTCAAGATCGAGTCCTGCGGGGTCTGCCACACCGATCTGCACTACCGCGAGGGCGGCATCAGCGACGACTTCCCCTTCCTGCTGGGGCACGAGGCCGCCGGTGTCGTGGAGGCGGTGGGCGAGGGCGTCACCGACGTGGCGCCCGGTGACTTCGTCGTCCTGAACTGGCGCGCGGTGTGCGGACAGTGCCGCGCGTGTCTGCGCGGCAGGCCCTGGTACTGCTTCAGCACGCACAACGCCAAGCAGAAGATGACCCTGACCGACGGCACGGAACTCTCGCCGGCCCTCGGCATCGGCGCGTTCGCCGAGAAGACCCTGGTCGCCGCCGGGCAGTGCACCAAGGTGAACCCGGCCGCCTCCGCGGCCGCGGTCGGCCTGCTCGGCTGCGGCGTCATGGCGGGCATCGGCGCGGCGATCAACACCGGCAACGTCGGCCGCGGCGACACCGTCGCCGTGATCGGCTGCGGCGGCGTCGGCGACGCGGCCATCGTCGGGTCCAGGCTGGCCGGCGCCGCGAAGGTCATCGCCGTCGACCTCGACGACCGCAAACTCGCCACCGCAGAGAAGCTGGGCGCCACCCACACGGTCAACTCCAAGGAGACCGACGCGGTGGAGGCGGTGCGCGAGCTGACCGGCGGGTTCGGCGCCGACGTCGTCATCGAGGCCGTCGGCCGCCCGGAGACGTACACCCAGGCCTTCTACGCCCGTGACCTCGCCGGCACCGTCGTGCTGGTCGGGGTGCCCACACCGGAGATGAAGCTGGAGCTGCCGCTGCTGGACGTCTTCGGGCGGGGCGGGGCGCTGAAGTCGTCCTGGTACGGCGACTGCCTGCCCTCCCGCGACTTCCCGATGCTCGTCGACCTCTACCTCCAGGGCCGTCTCGACCTGGACGCCTTCGTCACCGAGACCATCGCGCTCGACGACGTCGAGAAGGCCTTCGAGCGGATGCACCACGGCGACGTCCTGCGCTCGGTGGTGGTCCTGTGACGGCCGGCGCGCGCATCGAACGCCTCGTCACCTCGGGGACGTTCTCCCTGGACGGCGGCACCTGGGACGTCGACAACAACGTGTGGATCGTCGGGGACGACGACGAGGCCGTGGTGATCGACGCCGCGCACGACGCCGACTCCATCGAACGGGCCCTGGGTGGACGCGCGCTGCGCGCCATCGTGTGCACCCACGCGCACAACGACCACATCGACGCCGCGCCCGCCCTCGCCGACCGCACCGGCGCCCCGATCCTGCTGCACCCCGAGGATCTGCCGCTGTGGCAGCAGACCCACCCGGACCGCAAACCCGACGGCGAGCTGGCCGACGGACAGCGCCTCACGGTCGCGGGCACGGAGCTGACCGTGCTGCAAACCCCGGGCCACGCGCCCGGAGCCGTCTGTCTGCACGCGCCCGCGCTGTCCGCGCTGTTCAGCGGCGACACGCTGTTCGCCGGCGGGCCGGGAGCCACGGGACGCTCGTACAGCGACTTCCCGACCATCATCGACTCCATCAGGGAGCGTCTGCTCTGTCTGCCGCACGACACCGTCGTGCACACCGGGCACGGCGACACCACCACCGTCGGCGGCGAGGCGCCGCACCTCCAGGAATGGATCGACCGCGGTTTCTGACCCGCCGCCCGGCGTGATGGCGGCCCTGCCCCGGCACCGGCGGCAGGGCCGTCGCCGCACCCTGCGAGCCGTCCCCCAGGGCGCGCCCGCTCTGGCTCACCTGTGCTCCCGATGGCGCGCCCACCTCTCTCGCCTGTGCTCCCGGCGGCGCGCCCGCCCCTGCCTCACCCGGCCCCGGCGGCGCACCGAACTCCTGCCTCACCCGGCCCCGGCGGCGCGCCGAACCCCTGCCTCACCTGCGCTTTCGCAGGCTCTCCGGCCTGCCCGGAGAACGTCGCACGACCCCGCGCAACCAGCCCGGTGAACGCCTTGACAACGCTTCTCGGCGGCCCGCAGACTGGCGTTGCGCTAACCGCAATCCGTTTCGCTATACGCACCGAGGTGTCATGATGATTCCCGCGTGCCGTCTCGCGGATCTGCCGCGAGGCGAGGCCCACCGGCTCGACATCGACCCGCCGGTCTCGGTGTTCCACACCGACGACGGCGAGCTCTACGCCATCGACGACACCTGCACCCACCAGGACGCCTCGCTCGCCGACGGGTGGCTGGAGGGCTGCGAGGTCGAATGCCCGCTGCACGCCTCGAAGTTCGACCTCAGGACCGGGGCGGTGGACGCCCCGCCGGCCAAGCTCCCGGTCCGCACCCACGAGGTCGTCGTCGAGGACGGCATGATCCACGTCCGGCTGTCCACCGAGGCGCCCAACCTGCCCCCGTGCATCGCCGCCCGCCTGGCCGGAGGCCCCGCGTGAGGACCGTCGCCGTCGTGGGCGCCTCACTGGCCGGCCTGTCGGCCGCGCGCTCGCTGCGGCAACGGGGCTACGACGGCCGGCTGGTCGTCATCGGCGACGAGCCCCACCGCCCCTACGACCGGCCGCCGTTGTCCAAGGAGTTCCTGGCCGGAACGCTCGGCGAGGCGGACCTCGCCCTGGAGCGCGACGGCGAGGAACTCGGGGCCGAGTGGGTGCTCGGCACCCGCGCCACCGCGCTGGACCGCACCCGGCGGGCGATCGGGCTCGCCGACGGACGGGAGATCCGCGCCGACGGCGTGGTCCTCGCCACCGGCGCCGCCGCCCGCACCCTGCCCGGCACGGACGGCCTGGCCGGCGTCCACACCCTGCGCACCCTGGACGACGCCCGCGCCCTGCGCGACGAACTGGCCCTCGGCGGACGGCTGGTGGTGATCGGCGGCGGCTTCGTCGGCGCCGAGGTCGCCTCCACGGCGTACACCCTCGGCCTCGACGTCACCGTGATCGAGGCGGCCCCGACTCCGCTGGCCGGACCGCTCGGCCCGGACATGGGCGCGGTCGTCTCCGCCCTCCACGCCGACCACGGCGTACGGCTGCTGTGCGGGGCCGGCGTGAAGGGGCTGAGCGGCGAGCGGCGCGTCGACGCCGTCCTGCTGGAGGACGGACGCACCGTCCCCGCGGACATCGTGGTCGTCGGCGTCGGGGCGCGCCCCTGCGTCGACTGGCTGCACGGCTGCGGTATCGCCCTCGACAACGGCGTCACCTGCGGCTCCGACGGCCGCACCAGCCTCGCCGGCGTGGTCGCCGTCGGCGACTGCGCCAACTGGTACGACCCGCACACCGGCACGCATCGCCGTGTCGAGCACTGGACGGGCGCGCTCGAACGGCCCGACGCCGCCGTGGCCACCCTGCTCGCACACGGAGCGCGCGAACCGGGGACGCCCCGGCCGCCGTACTTCTGGTCCGACCAGTACGGCGTGAAAATCCAGTTCACCGGGCACGCCGCCGGCGCCGACAGCGTGACGGTCGAGGCGGGCCGCACCGACGAGCGCAGTTTCCTCGCCGTGTACCGGCGGGCCGGCACGCCTGTCGCCGCGCTCGGGATGAACCAGCCGCGACTGTTCACCCGCTGGCGCAAGCAGCTCGCCGCGACCTCTTGACACCTCTCTCGCGGCCGCCGATGCTGCGTTGCACATCGCACGCGACGTTGCGTCATGAGCAACAAAGCGATCGCATCACGCTTCTCACAACGCCGTCCGAAGCCGCTCTTCCCGGCGCGTGACCCACCGACCCACGACGTTCTCCCGAGGAGTGCATCCGTGACCTCGACCAGCCTGCCCGACAGCCTGATCGCCACCCTCCCCGGCTCCTCCTACACCGACCCGGGCGTCTTCGCCCAGGAACAGGAGCGCATCTTCGAGGCGATGTGGTTCTGCGTCGCGCGCGCCGGTGACCTGCCGAAGCCCGGCGCCTTCCGCACCGTCGACGTGGGCCGCGAGTCCCTCCTCGTCACCCGCGCCCGTGACTCCTCGATCCGCGCGTACTTCAACGTGTGCCGGCACCGCGGGGCCAAGCTCTGCACGGAGGAGACCGGCGAGGTCAAGCGCGCCTTCCAGTGCCCGTACCACGCCTGGACCTACGACCTGAACGGCAAGCTCGTCGCGGCGCCCAACCTCACCAAGATGCCCGACGTCGGCCGCACCGAGTACGGCCTGGTGAGCGTGGCCGTGCGGGAATGGCTCGGCTATGTCTGGGTGTGCCTGGCGGAGAACCCGCCCTCCTTCGAGGACGACGTGATCGGCGCGGTCGTCGAGCGCCTCGGCGACGTGGCGGCGATCGAACGCTACGGCATCGAGAACCTCGCGGTGGGCAAGCGGATCGTCTACGACGTGCAGGCGAACTGGAAGCTCATCATCGAGAACTTCATGGAGTGCTACCACTGCGCCACGATCCACCCCGAACTCACCGAGGTGCTCCCGGAGTTCGCCGACGGCTACGCCGCGCAGTACTACGTCGGACACGGCGCGGAGTTCGGCGAGGAGGTCAAGGGCTTCACCGTCGACGGCTCCGAGGGCCTGGACCGCATCCCGGGCGTGGCCGAGGAACAGGACCGGCGCTACTACGCGATCACCGTCAAGCCGCAGGTCTTCATCAACCTCGTGCCCGACCATGTGATCTTCCACCGCATGTACCCGGTCGCCGTCGACCGCACGGTCGTCGAGTGCGACTGGCTCTATCTGCCCGGTGTCGTGGAGAGCGGCAAGGACGTCAGCCGGTCCGTGGAGCTGTTCGACCGGGTCAACCGCCAGGACTTCGACGCCTGCGAGCGCACCCAGCCCGGCATGAGCTCGCGGCTGTACGCCAAGGGCGGGGTGCTGGTGCCCAGCGAGCACCACATCGGCGCCTTCCACGACTGGGTGAACGAGCGGCTGGGCACGCGGCAGCCGGAATGAGGCGGGGCAGGACGCCCGGGGCCCGCGCGGGGGGCGTACGCGGGCCGTGCGACGGTGGTGCTCCGGGAACCGTGTGCGGCGGTAGTGCTCCCGCAGTGGTCCGGGAGCGTGTGCGGCGGTCGCTGCGGACGTTCAGCCCAGGTAGCGCCGGACGCTCAGCCCAGGTATCCCATGCGGTGGCTGATCTCGTCGGCACCCTTGACCAGCACCGGGGCCAGCTCGTGCATGCGCTCCTCGGTGAACCGGTAGGCGGGGCCGGAGGCGCTGATCGACGCGATCACCTGGCCCTCCCGGTCCCGGATCGGCGCCGCCATCGCGTGCAGCCCGATCTCCAGCTCCTCCAGCGTCCAGGCGTACCCGCGCTCCCGGGCCTGGGCGAGATCCTTCTCCAGCCTGGCCTTGGAGGAGATCGTGCGGGGCGTGACCTTCTTCAGACCCGACTCGGTCACCAGCGCGGCGCGCTCCTTGGCCGGCAGATGCGCCAGCATGATCTTGCCGCTGGAGGTGGCGTGCAGCGGAGTGAGCTGGCCGACCCAGTTGTGGGCGGTCACTGCGGCCGTGCCGCGCACCTGGTAGAGGTTGATCGCGTACTGCTCCTGCATCACGGCGATGTTGACCGTCTCGCCGATCTCCTCGGCGAGGCGCTCGCACACCGGCCGGCCCTGCTGGGTGATGTCGATACGCCCCGTGACGGCGCCGGCCAGGCGCACGATGCCGAAGCCGAGCCCGTACTTGCCGCGCTCGCCCGACTGCTCCACCAGGCCCCGCGCCTCCAAGGCGCCCAGCAGGCGGAACGCGGTGGACTTGTGCACGTCCAGTTCGGCGGCCACCTCGCTGACGCCCGCCTCGCCGCGCTGGGCCAGGATCTCGAGCACGCTGATGGCGCGGTCGACGGACTGCACGCCACCGGACGGCGAGCCGTGCGTTTCGGTATCCGGACTGTAGTTGCTCATAGCGGAACTATACGCGCGGTAAACAACGCGATGGCAAGTGACGCAGCGTGAACGGAGAATCTCGTAAGTTGCGCCGTCCGCAACCTGGTGCGTATAGCGCTACCCGTACTAGCATCCGTCGCGTATTCGACGGCGCGACCGAGTGAGACGAGGCACCATGGCTGTCCTGCACTACGACTTCGTCATCGTCGGCGGTGGATCGGCCGGCAGCGCACTGGCGAACCGGCTCTCGGCCGACCCCGGCAACCGGGTGCTCGTCCTGGAGGCGGGCCGCTCCGACTACCCCTGGGACGTCTTCATCCAGATGCCCGCGGCCCTGACCTACCCCATCGGCAGCCGCTTCTACGACTGGAAGTACGAGTCCGAGCCCGAACCCCACATGGGCGGCCGGCGCATCTACCACGCCCGCGGCAAGGTGCTCGGCGGCTCCAGCAGCATCAACGGCATGATCTTCCAGCGCGGCAACCCCATGGACTACGAGCGCTGGGCCGCCGACCCCGGCATGGAGACCTGGGACTACGCCCACTGCCTGCCGTACTTCAAGCGCATGGAGAACTGTCTCGCCGCCGACCCGGACGACGAGTTCCGCGGCCATGACGGGCCCCTGGTCCTGGAGCGCGGCCCGGCGAGCAACCCGCTGTTCGGCGCGTTCCTCGAGGCCACCCGCGAAGCCGGCTACGCCCCCACGGACGACGTCAACGGCTACCGGCAGGAGGGCTTCGCCAAGTTCGACCGCAACGTCCACCGCGGGCGCCGGCTGTCGGCGTCCAAGGCGTACCTCAAGCCCGTGCGGAAGCGGCCGAACCTCACCGTGACCACCCGCGCCCTCGTCACCCGCGTCCTGTTCGAGGGCAAGCGCGCCGTCGGTGTCGAGTACCGGCGCGGGCGCGGCGCCCCGCAGCAGGTCAGGGCCGGCGAGGTCATCCTGTGCGGTGGCGCGATCAACTCCCCCCAGCTGCTCCAGTTGTCCGGCGTCGGCAACGCCGCCGAGCTGTCGGCCCTCGGCGTCGACGTCGTCCACGACCTGCCGGGCGTCGGCGAGAACCTCCAGGACCACCTGGAGGTCTACGTCCAGTACGCGTGCAAGCAGCCCGTCTCCATGCAGCCGTACATGGCGAAGTGGCGCGCCCCCTTCATCGGGCTGCAGTGGCTGATGCGCAAGGGGCCGGCCGCCACCAACCACTTCGAGGCCGGCGGCTTCGCGCGCAGCAACGAGGACGTCGAGTATCCCAACCTGATGTTCCACTTCCTGCCGGTCGCGGTCCGCTACGACGGCTCCTCGCCGGCCGGCGGCCACGGCTACCAGGTGCACGTGGGTCCCATGTACTCCGACGCCATCGGATCGGTGAAGATCAAGAGCCGGGACCCGCGGGTGCACCCGGCGCTGCGCTTCAACTACCTCTCCACCGAGCAGGACCGCCGGGAGTGGGTCGAGGCCATCCGGGTCGCCCGCCGGATCCTCGGTCAACCGGCGCTCTCCCCTTACAACGGCGGTGAGATCTCGCCCGGACCCTCCGTCGAGACCGACGAGGAGATCCTCGCCTGGGTGGCGAAGGAGGGCGAGACCGCACTGCACCCCTCGTGCACGTGCAAGATGGGCACCGACGACATGTCGGTCGTCGACCCGCTCAGCATGAAGGTGCACGGCATGGAGGGACTGCGCGTGGTGGACGCGTCGGTGATGCCGTACGTCACCAACGGCAACATCTACGCGCCCGTGATGATGGTCGCCGAGAAGGCGGCCGACCTCATCCTCGGCAAGCAGCCGGCGGCGCCGTCCAAGGCCGCGTACTACCGGCACCGCGACGCCCAGCAGCAGGTCTGGTAGCGGATGTCCGCCGCCGAGACCCTGCGCTTTCTGCTCGGCCGCGTCCGCTACGAGGTGCTGCCCGCGAAGGCCACCGAGGACAAGGTCCTCGCCCATGTCCCGCGCGACGTCGTGGTCACGGTCACGGCGTCGCCGGTCAAGGGACTGGAGCCGACGCTCGCCCTCACCGAGCGGCTCGCGGCGCACGGGTACCGGGTCGTCCCGCATGTGCCCGCGCGGCTGCTGCGCGACGACACGCACCTCAAGGACGTGGCCGAGCGGCTGCGCGCGGCGGGCGTCGACGACGTCTTCGTGCCGGCGGGCGACGCCGACCCGCCGGCCGGACCCTACGAGGGAGCCCTGCCCGTGCTGCGCGGGCTGGACGAGCTGGGCGGGCCCTTCGCGCACCGGGGCATCACCGGCTATCCGGAGAGTCATCCGCTGCTCAGCGACGACATCACCGTCCAGGCCATGTGGGACAAGCGGGCGCACGCCACGTACATCGTCAGCAACCTCTGCTTCGACCCGCGTGTGCTCGGCCACTGGATCAACCGCGTCCGGCACCGGGGCGTGACGCTGCCCGTGTACGTCGGTGTCGCCGGGCCCGTGCAGCGGACCAAGCTGCTGGCCATGGCGACGAAGATCGGCGTGGGGGAGTCGACGCGCTTCCTGACCAGGCACGCCTCGTGGTTCGCGCGGTTCGCCACGCCCGGGGGATACGCGCCGGACAGGCTCCTGCGGCGCGGCGCCGAGGCGCTCACCGCGCCGTCGGCCGGGGTGCGGGGCCTGCACCTGTTCACGTTCAACCAGATCGCGGAGACCGAACGCTGGCGCCGTGCGCTGCTCGAACGCCTCGGCTGAGCCGGTCCCGCCGCCCGTCGGCCTTCCGGCACTGGTGTGAACAGGGGTCCGCAGACCTCTTGACGGTGGTCGCCGAGTCGGTCAGGGTGTTCCACCACAAGCAATGCGATGCACAATGCGCAACGAAACCTGAAGGGTCGGCGCATGGCAGATCTGTATGTGGACGGCGAATGGCGCGCCCCCGTCGCCGGTGGCAGCCGGGAGATCCGCTGCCCGGCGGACGGCACCCTCGTCGCGACGGTCTCGGAGGCGACACGCCCCGACACCGAGGCGGCGATCGCCGCGGCACGGCGCGCCTTCGACACCGGCCCCTGGCCCCACACCCCCGAACGCGAGCGCGGCGCCCTGCTGTTGCGCACCGCCGGCATCCTGGAGCGCGACGCGAAGGAGTTCGCCCGCGCCGAGTCCCTCGACACCGGCAAGCGCCTGGTGGAGAGCGAGTACGACATCGCCGACGTCGTCTCCTGCTTCCGCTACTACGGCGGCATCGCCGGCAGCGACGCCGGCCGGGTGGTCGACACCGGCCGCGACGACGCCGTCAGCCGCGTCACCTACGAACCGGTCGGCGTCTGCGCACTGATCACCCCCTGGAACTACCCGCTGCTCCAGGCCTCGTGGAAGGTCGCCCCGGCCCTGCTTGCCGGCAACACGATCGTGCTGAAGCCCAGCGAGCTCACCCCCTCCACCTCCGTCCTGCTGATGAAGGCGCTCGAAGAGGCGGGGCTGCCGGCCGGTGCGGGCAACCTCATCCTGGGCGCCGGCGCCGAGGCGGGCGCCCCGCTGGCCGAGCACGCCGCCGTCGACATGGTCTCCTTCACCGGCGGCCTGGACACGGGCCGGCACATCATGGCCACCGCAGCGGCGACGGTGAAGAAGGTCGCTCTCGAGCTCGGCGGCAAGAACCCCAACGTGGTCTTCGCCGACGCCGACTTCGAGGCGGCCGTGGACTTCGCGCTCACCGCCGTCTTCCTGCACTCCGGGCAGGTCTGCTCGGCCGGCGCCCGTCTCGTCGTCGAGGACACGATCCACGACGCCTTCGTCGACGAGGTCGTCCGCCGGGCCCGCAGGATCCGCCTCGGCGGGCCCTTCGACCCGGAGGCCGAGACCGGTGCGCTGATCTCCGCACAGCACCGGGACAAGGTCGAGGCGTACGTCGCCGCAGGCCTCGCCGAGGGCGCCGTACTGCGCTGCGGCGGGGCGCGCCCCGACGACCCCGCGCTCTCGGGGGGCTTCTACTACCTGCCCACGGTCCTCGACGCATGCCGCCAGGACATGCGCGTGGTGCACGAGGAGTCCTTCGGCCCCGTCCTCACCGTCGAGCGCTTTCACGACGAGGACGACGCCGTCCGCATCGCCAATGACACCGAGTACGGACTCGCCGGGGCCGTCTGGACGCAGGACGCCGGCAAGGCCCAGCGGGTCGCGCGCCGGCTGCGCCACGGCACCGTCTGGATCAACGACTACCACCCCTACGTACCGCAAGCCGAATGGGGCGGCTTCGGACACTCCGGCGTGGGCCGCGAACTGGGGCCGACCGGCCTCGCCGAGTACCGAGAGCCCAAGCACGTCTGGCAGAACATCCAACCCCGGCCGCAGCACTGGTTCAGCGGCTGAACGCCGAAAAGAGGTCGAACGTGACCACAGCACAGACCGAGGTGCCGCAGCGGCGCCGCACGTCCCAGAACCCCGAGGACCGCACCCCGGTCATCTCCGTGCGCCGGCTGTGGAAGGTGTTCGGGCCCAAGGCCGACCAGGTGCCGCAGTCCGAGGAGCTGTGCGGGCTCACCCGCCGCGCACTCATGGACCGCACCGGATGCACCGCCGCCGTGCGTGACGTCAGCTTCGACGTCTCGCCCGGCGAGGTCTTCGTCGTCATGGGCCTGTCCGGCTCCGGCAAGTCCACCCTGGTGCGATGTCTGACCCGGCTGATCGAACCCACCTCCGGCGAGGTCGTCTTCGAGGGCGAGGACATCCGCGACGCCGACGCCAAGCGGCTGCGCGAACTGCGCCGCCGCAAGTTCTCCATGGTCTTCCAGCACTTCGGCCTGCTGCCGCACCGCAAGGTCGTCGAGAACGTGGCCTTCGGCCTGGAGATCCGCGGCATGGGCCGCTCCGAACGCGTCCGCCGCGCCCGCGAGGTGGTCGACCTCGTCGGCCTCGCCGGATACGAGAACTCCTACCCCGACCAGCTCTCCGGCGGCATGCAGCAGCGCGTCGGCCTCGCCCGCGCCCTGGCCGGCGACCCCGAGGTCCTCCTCTTCGACGAGCCGTTCTCCGCGCTCGACCCGCTGATCCGCCGCGACATGCAGAACGAGGTCATCCGCCTGCACCACGAGGTCGGCAAGACGATGGTGTTCATCACCCACGACCTCTCCGAGGCCCTCAAGCTCGGCGACCGCATCCTCATCATGCGCGACGGCAAGATGGTCCAGTGCGGCACCGGTGACGAACTGGTCGGCGCCCCCGCCGACGACTACGTACGCGACTTCGTCCAGGACGTGGCGCGCGGCGACGTCCTCACCCTGCGCTGGATCATGCGCCCCGCCCAGCCCGACGACGCCCTCGACGGCCCCGAACTGGGCCCGGACGTCGTGGTGCGCGAGGCCACCCGCGCCGTGCTCGCGGCGGAGAAGCCGGTCAAGGTCGTCGAGAACGGCAAGCTGCTCGGCATCGTCGGCGACGAGGAGATCCTCGCCGTCGTCGCCGGGCAGGAGGGCGGTGCCTGATGGCCGCCGTCGCCGACGCGACCGCGCCCCTCGCGCCGCTGCGCGAGAAGATCAGCCGCCCCATGGTGGTGGCGGCGATCTTCGTGGCCTGGCTGGTGCTCTTCGCCGTGCTGCGCGGCCGGCAGACCCTCACCCTCGCCGCGGCCGACCTCACCGCACTGCACCGCTGGCTGAACGACGTCAACGACACCATCGGCGCCAACCGCAACTCCAACCCGCTCTTCCTGTACTTCTTCAACGAGATCCGGCTGGGCATCGACAACCTGGTCACCTTCGTCCAGTCCCTGATCTCCCAGCCCACCGCCGGACGCCCGGTCCCGCAGATCGGCTGGCTCGGAGTCGTCGGCCTCGCCGGCTACCTCTCCTGGGCCGTGGGCAACTGGCGGGTAGCGCTGCTGGCCGTGGCCGGCTTCACCTTCTTCGGGCTGCAGGGCCTGTGGCAGGAGAGCATGGACACGCTGGCGCTGACCCTCGCGGCGGTCGTCGTGGCACTGGTCATCGGCATCCCGCTCGGCGTCTGGGCCGGTCTGTCCGACCGGTTCAACAAGGTCATGACGCCGTTCCTGGACTTCATGCAGACGATGCCGACCTTCGTCTACCTGGCCCCGCTGACCCTGGTGTTCCTCATCGGCGGCGCCTCCGCCGTGATCACCACGGTGATCTACGCCGCGCCGCCCGCCATCCGCATCACCGCGCACGCCATCCGCTCCGTGCCCGAGACCACCGTCGAGGCCGCGGACTCCCTCGGCACGACCCGCCGGCAGCTGCTGCTGAAGGTGCTGCTGCCGATGTCGAAGCGCACGGTCGTCATGGGCGTCAACCAGACCATCATGGCCGCGCTCGCCATGGTGACGATCGCCGCCCTGATCGACGCGCCCGGCCTCGGCAAGACCGTCGTCCAGGCCCTGCAGTCGCTCGACGTGGGCACCGCGTTCAACGCCGGTCTCGCCATCGTCGTCATGGCCATCGTGCTCGACCGCGTCACCACGGCGGCCGCCGGCCGCGCCGAGACCGCCCGGCGCACGAGCGGACGAGCGGCGTGGTGGCGCCGGCCGCTGCTCGCGGCGGGCGGCGTCGGCACCGCCTTCCTGCTCTACGTCTCCCACACCTACGTCTACGCGGCCGCGTTCCCCGGTGACGGCACCGTCGGCACGCACATCGCCCGCGCCGCCGACGCCACGACCACCTGGCTGCAGGACCACCTGTCGGGACTGACCAACGCCCTGCGCGACATCATCACCAACGGCCTGCTCAACCCCTTCCAGACGCTGCTCACCGACTCCCCGTGGTGGCTCGTCGGCCTCACCCTGGTCGCGCTCGGCGCGGTCCTCGGCGGCTGGCGCGCGGCGGCCACGGCCGCCGCGTGCGTCGGGCTGCTCGTCGGCACGGGCCTGTGGTCGGACGGCATGACGACGCTGGCGTCCACGGCGGTGGCCACGGTGCTGGTGATGCTGTTCGGCGCCGTCTTCGGCGTGTGGATGGGGCGCAGCGCGCTGGTGGACCGGCTGGTGCGGCCCACCCTGGACGCGGCCCAGGTCATGCCGCCGTTCGTCTATCTCGTGCCGTTCCTCGCCCTGTTCGGGGCGACCCGGTTCACCGCGATCGTCGCGGCCGTCGTCTACGCGGCGCCGGTCGCGATCAAGATCATCGCGGACGGGGTGCGCGGCGTGCCCGAGGCCACCGTGGAGGCGGCCACCGCGGCCGGCTGCAACACCTGGCAGATCATCACCAAGGTCCAGCTGCCCGTGGCCCGCAGCGCCCTGACGCTCGCCACCAACCAGGGGCTGATCTACGTGCTGTCGATGGTCGTGGTGGGCGGCCTGGTGGGGGCCGGCGCCCTCGGCTACGACGTCGTGGCCGGATTCTCGCAGGGACAGCTGTACGGCAAGGGCCTGGCGGCGGGGCTCGCCATCGTCCTGCTGGGAGTCATGTTCGACCGGATCACTCAGGCCGCGGCGCGACGCACCCGGGCATAAGGAGCACCACACCATGGCACGACACTGGAGAACCGGCGCGGCCGGCCTGACCGTCCTCGGCCTGACGCTCACCGGGTGCGTGGGAGCGAAGGTCGGCGAGGACACGTCCGCCGCGAAGAACGCGGACGGCACCTGCGGCACCTTCAACCTGGCCGTCAACCCGTGGGTGGGCTATCAGGCGGACGCGGCGGTCGTCGCGTACGTGGCCCAGCACGATCTCGGCTGCAAGGTCAACAAGAAGGACCTGAAGGAGGAGATCGCCTGGCAGGGATTCGGGACCGGCGAGGTCGACGCCGTCCTGGAGAACTGGGGCCACGACGACCTGAAGAAGAAGTACATCAGCGGGCAGAAGACCGCCGTCTCCGCCGGGCAGACCGGCAACAAGGGCGTCATCGGCTGGTGGGTGCCGCCGTGGCTGGCCAAGGCCCACCCGGACATCAAGGACTGGCGCAACCTCAACAAGTACGCGGCGCAGTTCCGGACCTCCGAGTCCGGCGGCAAGGGCCAGCTCCTCGACGGCGACCCGTCCTACGTCACCAACGACGCGGCGCTGGTGACCAATCTGAAGCTGAACTTCAAGGTGGTGTACGCGGGCAGCGAGACCGCGCTCATCCAGGCGTACCGCAACGCGGAGAAGAACAAGCAGTGGCTGATCGGCTACTTCTACGAACCGCAGTGGTTCATGACCGAGGTGCCGCTGGTCAAGGTCGGCCTGCCGGCGTACAGAACCGGCTGTGACGCCGACGCGGCCAAGATCGCCTGTGACTATCCCGTGTACGGCCTGGACAAGATCGTCAGTACGCGGTTCGCCGCGTCGGGCAGCCCGGCGTACAAGCTGGTGAAGAACTTCCACTGGACCAACGAGGACCAGAACGTCGTCGCCAAGTACATCGCGGTGGACAAGATGTCCGACGACGCGGCGGCCAGGAAGTGGGTGGAGGCGAACCGGGACAAGGTGGAGGCCTGGTTGAAGTAACGGGCCCTAACCGCACAGCTGTTGAGGACGCCCGGCGGGCGGCACGCGCACCTGCGTGCCGCCCGCCGGGCATCGCCGCGTCCGGGCCGGTTTCCGCGCTGTTCCCCGACGTCACGCACCCCTTGACACCCATCACGGCGACAGGCAGATTGAGTTGCGCAACCTGAATCGAGTTGCGCAGAAGGCAACTGAGCGGTTTCGAGTTCGGAGGTTGGGCGATGGCGGGACCCCGAGTGGTCATCATCGGAGCGGGCGTCGTGGGAGCGGCCCTCGCGGATGAGATCTCCGCACGCGGCTGGACCGAAGTGACCGTGGTCGACCAGGGCCCCCTCCCGGCCACCGGGGGCTCCTCCTCGCACGCCCCCGGCCTGGTCTTCCAGACGAACGCCTCGAAGACCATGACGGAGCTGGCCCGCTACACCGTCGACAAGCTCAGCTCCCTCGACGTCGACGGCAAGCCCTGCTTCCTCCAGGTCGGCGGCCTCGAAGTGGCGACCAGCCCCGAGCGCCTCGCCGAGCTGCGCCGCCGGCACGGCTGGATCACCTCCTGGGGCATCGAGGGGCGCCTGCTCACCCCCGACGAGTGCGTGCAGCAGCACCCGCTCCTCGACCGGGACAGGATCCTCGGCGGCCTGCTGATCCCCACCGACGGCCTCGCCAAGGCCGTCCTCGCCGTCGAGGCGCAGATCCGCCGGGCCGGCGAGCGCGGTGTGCGCTTCCTCGCCCGCCACGAAGTCCTCGACATCAAGCAGAGCGAGGGCCGCGTCACCGGCGTCGTCACCGACCACGGCGAGATCGACGCCGACATCGTCGTGTGCTGCGCAGGCATCTGGGGCCCGAGGATCGCCCGCATGGTCGGCATGAACCTGCCGCTGACCCCGCTCGCCCACCAGCTCGCCTGGACCGGCCCGGTCCCCGCCCTCGCCGGCCAGACCGAGGAGGCCGTCCGCCCGATCCTGCGCCACCAGGACGCCGACCTCTACTACCGCGACCGCTACGACGGCCTCGGCATCGGCTACTACGGCCACCGCCCCATGCCGGTCTCCGCTGACGACATCCTCTCCGTGGACGAGGCCGAGGAGATGCCCTCGGTGCTGAAGTTCACCGAGGAGGACTTCGAGCCGGCCTGGACCGAGACGCAGTCCCTGCTCCCGGCGACACAGGAGGCGAAGGTCGAGGAGGGCATCAACGGCCTGTTCTCCTTCACCACCGACGGCTACCCCCTGCTCGGCGAGTCCCCGGACGTCAAGGGCTTCTGGGTCGCGGAGGCCGTGTGGGTCACCCACTCCGCGGGCGTCGGCCGGGCCGTCGCCGAATGGCTGGTCGACGGCTACTGCTCCTCCTTCGACCTGCACGAGTGCGACGTCAACCGCTTTGAACCCCACCAGCTCTCCCCGGAGTACGTCCTGGCCCGAGACTGCCGGAACTTCGAGGAGGTCTACGACATCCTCCACCCCCTGCAGCCCTCCGGCGAGCCCCGCCCGATCCGCACCAGCCCCTTCTACGCCCGCCAGCAGGAGCACGGAGCCTTCTTCCTCGAGGCGAACGGCTGGGAGCGCCCCCAGTGGTACGAGGCCAACGCCCGCCTCGTCGAGGGCCGCGAGATCCCCACCCCCAACGACTGGGCGGCGCGCTACTGGTCCCCGATCGTCGGCGCCGAGGCCCAGGCCACCCGCGAGACCGTCGCCCTGTACGACATGACGGCCCTCAAGCGCCTGGAGGTCACCGGCCCGGGTGCCGCGGCCTTCCTGGAGCGGCTGTGCACCGGCAAGATCGACAAGTCGGTGGGCTCGGTGACGTACACCCTGCTCCTCGACCACGACGGCGGCATCCGCAGCGACGTCACCGTCGCCCGCCTCGCCCGCGACCGCTTCCAGGTCGGCGCCAACGGCAACCTCGACCTCGACTGGTTCACCCGGCACCTGCCCGCCGACGGCACCGTCCAGGTCCGCGACATCACCGCCGGCACCTGCTGCGTCGGCCTGTGGGGACCGCTCGCCCGCACAGTCCTGCAGCCCCTCACAGAGGAGGACTTCTCGAACGAGGGCCTGAAGTACTTCCGCGCCAAGCACGCCTACATCGGCTCCGTCCCGGTGACGGCCATGCGACTGTCGTACGTCGGCGAACTCGGCTGGGAGCTGTACACCACCGCCGACCAGGGCCTGAAGCTGTGGGACACCCTGTGGGCCGCGGCCGAGCCGCTCGGCGGCGTCATCGCCGGCCGGGGCGCCTTCAACAGCCTGCGCCTGGAGAAGGGCTACCGCTCCTTCGGCACCGACATGACCTACGAACACGACCCCTACGAGGCCGGCGTCGGCTTCGCCGTCAAGCCCGACAAGGGCGACTTCATCGGCAAGGCCGCGCTGGAACCGCGCAAGGCCGACGTGCGGCGCAGGCTCACCTGCCTCACCGTCGACGACCCGCAGGCCGTGGTCCTCGGCAAGGAGCCGGTGTACGCCGGTGAGCGCGCCGTCGGTTACGTCACCAGCGCCGCCTACGGCTACACCATCGGCAAGGGCATCGCCTACGCCTGGCTCCCGGCCGAGCTCACCACCCCCGGCACCACCGTGCACATCGGCTACTTCGGCCGGCGGATCGAGGCGGTCGTCGCCGAGGAGCCGCTGTTCGACCCGGCCATGTCCCGCCTGCGGGGGTGAGGGCCGCGCCCCGAAGGGGCCCGGGGCTGTGTCTGACATGCGGCTTCCGCCGCGTGGGCGCGACCAGCCACGACGCACCCGCAGATCTACGACATCCGTCCAGCCGGAAGGAGCACCGCCGGTGACCGCACAACTTCTCGACGGCAAGGCGACCGCGGCCGCCGTCCGCCGCGAACTTGCCGACAGAGTGGCCAAGGTGACAACCATCCAAGGGCGTCCGCCCGGACTGGGCACC
This sequence comes from Streptomyces sp. NPDC097129, assembly GCF_055668065.1. NCBI lineage: Bacteria > Bacillati > Actinomycetota > Actinomycetes > Kitasatosporales > Streptomycetaceae > Streptomyces > Streptomyces sp. NPDC097129. Next base: position 82,891 of record NZ_JBVOQE010000005.1, read on the forward strand.
GTCCTCGTCGGCGACGACCCCGGCAGCCACGCCTACGTCGCCGGCAAGCACCGCGATTGCGCCCAGGCCGGCATCGCCTCCCTGCGCCGCGAACTGCCCGCCGACGCCACCCAGCAGCAGGTCGAGGACGTCATCGACGAACTCAACGCCGACCCCGCCTGCACCGGCTACATCGTCCAGCTGCCGCTCCCGCGCCACCTCGACGCGAACGCCGTACTGGAACGCATGGACCCGGCCAAGGACGCCGACGGACTGCACCCCGTCAACCTCGGCCGGCTCGTCCTCGGTACCGACGCCCCGCTGCCGTGCACCCCGCGCGGCATCGTCGAACTGCTGCGCCGGTACGACGTCCCGCTCGCCGGAGCGCGGGTGTGCGTCATCGGCCGCGGCATCACCGTCGGCCGGCCCATCGGACTGCTGCTGACCCGCCGCTCCGAGAACGCCACCGTCACCCTGTGCCACACGGGAACCAAGGACCTGGCCCGGCACACCCGCGAGGCGGACATCGTCGTCGCCGCGGCCGGCTCACCCGCACTGATCACCAAGGACATGCTGCGCCCCGGCGCCGCCGTCCTGGACGTCGGCATCACCCGCACCGAGCAGGGTCTCGTCGGTGACATCCACCCGGACGCCGCCGAGGTCGCCGGATGGCTCGCCCCGATGCCCGGGGGAGTGGGACCCATGACCCGGGCGATGCTGCTCGCCAACGTCGTCGAGGCCGCCGAGAGGAACGCGAACACCGTATGAACGCGCTGAACACGCCCCTGGCGGAGCTGGACCCCGAGGTCCACGAAGCCCTCCGCGCCGAGCTGCACCGCCAGCAGTCCACCCTGGAGATGATCGCCTCCGAGAACTTCGCGCCCAGCGCGGTGATGGAGGCCCAGGGCTCGGTCGCGACCAACAAGTACGCCGAGGGCTACCCCGGCCGCCGCTACTACGGCGGCTGCGAACACGTCGACGTCACCGAGCGGCTCGCCGTCGAACGCGTCAAGTCCCTCTTCGGCGCCGCCTACGCCAACGTCCAGCCGCACTCCGGCGCCCAGGCCAACACCGCCGTCTTCTTCGCCCTGCTCCAGCCCGGCGACACCGTCCTCGGCCTCGACCTCGCGCACGGCGGCCACCTCACGCACGGCATGCGCCTCAACTACAGCGGCAAGATGCTCAACGTCGTGCCCTACCACGTCTCCGAGGGGGACCACCTCGTCGACATGGACGAGGTGGAGCGGCTCGCCAAGGAACACCGCCCCAAGATGATCATCGCGGGCTGGTCGGCGTACCCCCGGCAGCTGGACTTCGCCGCCTTCCGCCGCATCGCCGACGAGGTCGGCGCCCTCCTCATGGTCGACATGGCCCACTTCGCCGGCCTGGTCGCCGCCGGACTGCACCCGAGCCCCGTCCCGCACGCGCACGTGGTCACCACCACCACGCACAAGACACTCGGCGGCCCGCGCGGCGGCGTCATCCTCACCGACGACGCCGACCTCGCCAAGAAGATCAACTCCGCGGTGTTCCCCGGCATGCAGGGCGGACCACTGGAACACGTCATCGCCGCCAAGGCGGTCGCCTTCAAGGTCGCGGCCACACCCGAGTTCGCCGAACGCCAGGCGCGCACCCTGGCCGGCGCACACCTCCTCGCCGAACGGCTCGGCCGGCCCGACGCCGCCGCGGCCGGAGTGAAGGTCCTCACCGGCGGCACGGACGTCCACCTCGTCCTCGTCGACCTGCGCGACTCGCCGCTGGACGGCAAACAGGCCGAAGACCTCCTGCACCGCATCGGCATCACCGTCAACCGCAACGCCGTCCCCTTCGACCCGCGCCCGCCCATGGTCACCTCCGGGCTGCGCATCGGCACCCCGGCCCTGGCCACCCGCGGTTTCAGCGAGACCGACTTCGCCGAGGTCGCCGACGTCATCGCGCTCGCCCTCCAGCCCGAACCGGACATCACCGCCCTGCGCGCCCGCACGGAGGCCCTCGCGGCCAAGCACCCGCTCTACCCGCACCTCTCGCACGACGGAGACGCCCGATGAGCCCCCGCACCCCCGGCGCCGACCTGCCCGACCACCCCGACTTCCTGTGGCGCAACCCCGACCCCAAGCCCTCCTACGACGTGATCGTCGTGGGCGGCGGCGGACACGGCCTGGCCACCGCCCACTACCTGGCGAAGAACCACGGCATCACCAACGTCGCCGTGCTGGAGAAGGGCTGGCTCGCGGGCGGCAACATGGCCCGCAACACCACGATCATCCGCTCCAACTATCTGTGGGACGAGAGCGCCGGCATCTACGAGCACGCCCTGAAACTGTGGGAGGGGCTGGAGGAGGAGCTGGACTACCCGATCCTCTTCTCCCAGCGCGGCGTGCTGAACCTCGCCCACAGCCTCCAGGACGTCCGCGACAGCGTCCGCCGGGTCGAGGCCAACCGCCTCAACGGCGTCGACGCCGAATGGCTCGACGCGGACCAGGTCAAAGAGGTCTGCCCGATCGTCAACACCTCACCCGACGTGCGCTACCCGGTCCTCGGCGGCACCTACCAGCCGCGCGCCGGCATCGCCAAGCACGACTACGTCGCCTGGGGCTTCGCCCGCTCCGCGGACGCCGCCGGCATCGACATCATCCAGAACTGCGAAGTCACCGGCCTCGACGTGGCCGGCGGCCGGGTCGTCGGCGTACAAACCACCCGCGGCCCCATCGCGGCCGGCAAGGTCGCCCTGTGCTCGGCCGGCCACACCTCGGTCCTCGCCGCCATGGCCGGCGTCGAACTCCCGCTCCAGAGCCACCCGTTGCAGGCTCTCGTCTCCGAACTGCTGGAACCGGTGCACCCGACGGTCGTCATGTCCAACGCCGTCCATGTGTACGTCAGCCAGGCCCACAAGGGCGAGCTGGTGATGGGCGCCGGCATCGACGCGTACAACTCCTACACCCAGCGCGGGGCGTTCCACATCATCGAGGAGCAGATGGCGGCCGCCCTGGAACTCTTCCCGGTGTTCGCCCGCGCCCACGTGCTGCGCACCTGGGGCGGCATCGTCGACGTCAGCCCCGACGCCTCGCCCATCGTCGGCCTCTCCCCGGTCGGCAACCTCTACCTCAACTGCGGCTGGGGCACCGGCGGTTTCAAGGCCACCCCGGGCGTCGGCTGGGTCTACGCCCACACCATCGCCCACGACACGCCCCACGCCCTGAACGCCCCGTTCTCGCTCGACCGTTTCACCACCGGCGCGCTCGTCGACGAGCACGGCGCGGCCGCGGTGGCCCACTAGGAGCCGACCCATGCTGCTGATCTCCTGCCCGTGGTGCGGGCCCCGCGACGAGGCCGAGTTCCACTACGGCGGCCAGGCCCACGTGCCCTACCCGCAGGACCCCGCCGCCCTCACCGACGAGGAGTGGGCGCGGTACCTGTTCTTCCGCGCCAACCCCAAGGGACCCTTCGCCGAACGCTGGAGCCACGCGGCGGGCTGCCGCAAGTGGTTCAACGCGGTGCGGAACACGGCGACGAACGAGATCCTCGCGATCTACAAGCCGGACGAGCCGCGCCCGCAGAGGCTGGAGTCGCGCCCGGTCACGTCGCAGCCGAGCGCGGCCACTTCTCAGCCGGCTCCGGCACCACCAGCCCGTCCGGGGGTCCCCCCTCTGGGAGAGCACGCCGCCCGTTCAGGGCCGGCGGGGGTCCAGGGGGCGCAGCCCCTGAGGGATGAGACGAGCGGGGGCGGCGGGGGCGAGACTCAGCCGTTCCGCACCCCCGCCGGCGGCCGCATCAGGCGCGAAGAACCCCTCACCTTCACCTTCGACGGCACGCGGTACCGGGGCTACCGAGGCGACACCCTCGCCTCCGCCCTCCTCGCCAACGGCGTCCTCCAGGCCGGCACCAGCATCCGACTCGGCCGCCCCCGCGGCATCTTCTCCGCCGGCGTCGAGGAACCCAACGCGGTCGTCCAGATCGAGGCCCCCTTCCCCGAGCCGATGCTGCCCGCCCCCGCCGTCGAGCTGTACGACGGCCTCGTCGCGAGCAGCCTGCCGGGCCGGGGCCGACTCGCCGCGGACCCCGACCCCGCCCGCTACGACGCCCTGCACGCCCACTGCGACCTGCTCGTCGTCGGCGCCGGCCCGGCCGGCCTCGCGGCCGCCGCGGCGGCAGCCGACAGCGGCGCCCGGGTCATCCTCGCCGACGACCAGCCCGAGCTCGGCGGCAGCCTGCTCGGCACCGGCGAGCACCTCGACTGGGTCGCCGAGACCCGGGCCCGGCTCGACCTCGCGCCCGAGGTGCGCGTGCTGCGCCGCACCACCGTCTTCGGGTACTACGACGACAACCACCTCCTCGCCGTCGAGCGCCGCACCAACCACCTGGGCGCCGACGCCCCCCAGGACGTCTCCCGCGAGCGGGTCTGGCGCATCCGCGCCCGCCGCGTGGTCCTGGCGACCGGCGCCCACGAGCGGTCGCTGGCGTTCGGCGACAACGACCGCCCCGGCGTGATGCTGGCGGCCTCCGCCCGGACGTATCTGCACCGCTACGGTGTCGTCCCCGGCCGGCACGCCGTCGTGTTCACCACCAACGACAGCGCCTACGCCGCCGCGCTCGACCTGGCCGCGGCCGGCGTGCACATCGCGGCGATCGTCGACGCCCGGCCCGAGCCGGGAGCGTGGGCGCAGCGTGCCCGGAACGCCGGGATCGAGGTGCTCGCCGGTCACGCGGTGACCGGCACGGAGGGCGCCGCCCGGCTCACCGCCGTGACCGTCGCCCCGGACGGGCAGAGCGCCGGGCAGCGGGAGTTCGCCGTCGACCTGCTGCTGGTCTCCGGCGGCTGGAACCCGGTCGCGCACCTGTTCAGCCAGTCCGGCGGCAAGCTCCGTCACGACGACGAGCTCGGCACGTTCGTGCCCGACAGCGGCCGCCAGGCGGTCGAGGCCGCGGGCAGCGCCAACGGGGCCTTCGACCTCGCCACGGCCCTCGCCGAGGGCGCGGCGGCCGGCGCCCGCGCCATCGAGGCGGAGGGCTACACCGCCACCACGCCCGGCCTGCCGGCCGTGGCGGCGCAGCCGTACACCCCGCCCCGGCAGGTCTTCACCATCCCCACCCCCACCGGCGCGCCCCGGTTCGTCGACCTCCAGCGCGACGTCACCGTGGACGACCTGGCACGGGCCACCGGGGCGGGGCTGCGCTCGGTGGAGCACACCAAGCGCTACACCACCGCCGGCACCGGCGGCGACCAGGGCCGCACGGCCGGCGTGCTGGCGAGCGGGGTCGTCGCCGAACTCCTCGGCGTGGACGTCTCGGCGCTCGGCCTGCCCACCTTCCGGCCGCCGTACACCCCGGTGTCGTTCGCCGCCCTCGCCGGCCGCGACCGCGGCGCGCTGAGCGACCCGGTCCGCACCACCGCGCTGCACGCCTGGCATGTCGAGCACGGCGCCCGGTTCGAGAACGTCGGCCAGTGGAAGCGGCCCTGGTACTACCCGCGGCCCGGCGAGGACATGGAGGCCGCGGTGGAGCGCGAGTGCCGCGCGGCCCGCGAGGGTGTCGCCTTCATGGACGCCTCCACCCTCGGCAAGATCGACGTCCAGGGCCCGGACGCCGCGGTCCTCCTCGACCGGCTCTACACCAACATGATGAGCACCCTGAAGACCGGCATGATCCGCTACGGCGTGATGTGCCGCCCGGACGGCATGGTCTTCGACGACGGCACGGTCATCCGGCTGGAGAGGGACCGCTTCCTGGTCACCACCACGACCGGCAACGCGGCCGCCGTACTGGACTGGATGGAGGAGTGGCTGCAGACCGAGTGGCCCGATCTGAAGGTGCACTGCACCTCCGTCACCGAGCAGTGGGCCACCGTCGCGCTCGTCGGCCCGACGTCCCGCGAGGTCCTCGGCTCGCTCGCGCCCCGACTGGCCGTCTCCAACGACGACTTCCCGTTCATGGCGTGGCGGGAGACGACCGTGGCGGGCATCGAGGCACGGGTCTGCCGGATCTCCTTCTCCGGTGAACTCGCCTACGAGATCAACGTCTCGCCGTGGGACGCCCTCGCCCTGTGGGAGGCCCTGCACGAGGCCGGCGCCCCCTACGGCATCACCCCGTACGGCACCGAGACCATGCACGTCCTGCGCGCCGAGAAGGGCTACCCGATCATCGGCCAGGACACCGACGGCACGGTCACCCCGCAGGACCTCGGCATGAGCTGGGCGGTGTCGAAGAAGAAGCCCGACTTCATCGGCAAGCGTTCCCACGCCCGCGCCGACGCCGCCCGCCCCGACCGCAAGCACCTCGTCGGCCTGCTGCCCGAGAACCCGGCCGACTTCCTCCCCGAGGGCACCCACCTGGTCGCCGGCAGCGAACTGCCCGCCCCGCCGGTGCCGATGCTCGGCCACGTCACCTCCAGCTACCGCAGCGCCGCGCTCGGCCGGACCTTCGCGCTCGCCCTGATCAAGGGCGGCCGGGAGCGCATCGGTGAGCGCCTCTACGCCCCCGTCGGCGACCGCCTGGTCCCGGTGACCGTCGCCAGTCCCGTCCTCTACGACCCCGAGGGAGCCCGCCGCGATGGCTGACACCGCCCTGACCGCACGGCAGCGCAGCCCCCTGGCGCACGCCGACGCCCGCCTGGCCGCCGCGACCCGCGCCTCCCGGGGCGCGATCCGCCTGGCCGAACTGCCCCTGCTGGCCCAGGTGAACGTCCGCCTCGACGCCAAGGGCCCGGCCGCGGACGCCGTCGGGCTCGCCCTGGGCCTCCAACTGCCCCTGGAACCCAACACCGTGGTGCACGCCGGGGAGGTCACCGTGGTGTGGCTCGGCCCCGACGAATGGCTCGTGGTGGGCCGGCCCGGCACCCAGCGGGAGCTGGAGAGCCGGATCCGGGCGGCGGCCGGCGAGGAGCACGTCTCCGTCACCGACGTCTCCGCCCAGCGCACCACGCTCCTGGTCGGCGGACCGCGCGCCCGCGACCTGCTGGCCCACGGCTGCTCGCTGGACCTGCACCCGCGTGCCTTCGGCCCCGGGCGCTGCGCCCAGACGACCCTGGCCCGCACCCAGGTCGTCCTGGTGGCCCGTGACGAGCCCAGGGCCGGATTCTGGGTCCTGGTGCGGTCCTCCTTCGCCGGCTATCTGACGGACTGGCTGCTCGACGCCGCCGTGGAGTACCGGTGAACGCCGAGGTGACCGTGGCGGCCCCGGCCGGGTGCCCGTGACCGCCACGGCCCCCGCCGTCACCGCGTCCAGCCCGGGCACGCCGCAGCTGTACCCGTCCGGGCTGCCGCGGCCCGGGCGGACGCTGGTGATGGGCATCGTCAACGTCACCCCGGACTCGTTCTCCGACGGCGGACTCTCCTACGCCCCGCATGCGGCCGTCGCACACGGGCTCGCCCTGCTGGAGCAGGGCGCGGACATCGTCGACGTCGGCGGGGAGTCCACCCGGCCCGGCGCGGGCCGCCCGCCGGTGGAGGAGGAGCTGCGGCGGGTCCTGCCGGTCGTGCGGGAGCTGGCCGCTGCCGGGGCGACCGTCAGCGTCGACACCATGCGGGCCGAGGTCGCCGCCCGCGCCCTCGACGCGGGTGCGCGCCTCGTCAACGACGTCTCGGGCGGCCTCGCCGATCCGGCGATGCCGGCGCTGATGGCCCGGGCCGATGTGCCGTACGTCGTCATGCACTGGCGCGGGCACTCCGCCGGCATGCAGGCGGGCGCCCGGTACGGCGACGCCGTGACCGAGGTCGCCGACGAACTGCGCCTGCGGGTCGGCGCCGCGCTGGACGCCGGGGTCCGGGCCGACCGGCTGGTCGTCGACCCCGGGCTGGGCTTCGCCAAGAGCGCCGGGCACAACTGGGAGCTGCTGGGCCGTCTCGACGAGATCCGGGCGCTGGGCCTGCCCGTCCTCGTGGGCGCGTCCCGCAAGTCCTTCCTGGGCCAGGTGCTGGCCGATCCGGCGACGGGGCGTCCGCGCCCGGCGCCGTTGCGGGACGCGGCGACCGCCGCGGTGTCCGTCCTCGCCGCCGCGCAGGGCGTCTGGTGCCTGCGCGTGCACGACGTGGCGTCCACGCTCGACGCGGTACGCGTGACGGCCCGATGGGGCGCCGAGGGCCGGCCGGAGCCCGCACCGCAGGGGTGGCCCACCAACGGCCCCTTTCCACTGCCGGAGCAGGCAGGGCGTCGGACGTGACCCGCACGATCACCTGAGAGACGCCGGCCGGCCGACAGCACGACGGCAGGAGAGGGACCAGCACGAAGGTGGGCCGCGACGCCCTCGTACTCGACGATCCGGTGGGCGCGTCGCTCCGCGGTCACCACGCGCCTCAGGCCCGCAGGGTCGGCGCGGCGGTCAGCTGCCTGCCGGACGTCGCGACCTTCTCCGCGCTGTCCGCCGACCCGCACGAGGCGGAGTGGGCCGACCTCGCCCGGCTGCCCGGCCGGGGGCAGCTCGCCGAATGGTCAGCGGCGAGGCGGCCCCGCCGCCGGACCGGGAGCCGGTCTTCGAACCGGGGCACCTACCCCGGCATCCGCGAGAACGGCAGGCTGGTGGCGATGGCGGGGGAGCGGCTGCGCCCTTCGGGGTGGACGGAGATCAGCGCGGTCTGCACTGATCCGGAGGCGCGGGGGCGGGGCCACGCCGCCCGTCCGGTGGGCGCGCCGGCAGCCCGTGTCGTCGCGCGCGACGAGCGTCCTTCCTGCACGTCGCCGAGGCCGACACCGGCGCGATCGCCCTGGACGAGCGGCTCGGCTTCACCACCCGCAGGCGGGTGACCTTCCGAGGCTTCCGCACCCCGTGAGGTGTGCCGACGGCGTGCCCGCCCGTTGCCGGTGGGTGGGCCGGGTGCCGCACTAGCATCCACTCATGGCAACGGAACCGAGCCCGAGCCCCTCCGACCCGAACCGGCCGGACCTCTCCGAAGGCCCGGCGGGGTCGGTCTTCGACACGGTCGTGGACCGCAGGAACTCCAACTCCATGAAGTGGGCCCGCGCCGGCCAGTTCCTCGACGCCGGCGAGGCCGCGGCGGACCCGCTTCCGATGTGGGTCGCCGACATGGACTTCAAAGCTCCCCAGGCCGTGCTCGACGCGCTCCACGACGCCGTGGACCACGGCGTGTTCGGGTATCCCGGCGGCGCGAGCGACAGCTACCTCGACGCCGTGACCGGCTGGCAGGCCCGACGGTTCGGCTGGGAGGTGCCGCGCGAGTGGGTCCTGCAGACCGCGGGCATCATCACCACGCTCAAGACGGCCGTGCAGGCGTTCTCCGCGCCGGGCGACTCGATTCTGATCCAGCCGCCGGTGTACGCGCACTTCCACGACGACGTACGCCTCAACGGCCGGCATCTGGCGTACGCCCCGCTGGAGCGGACCGACGACGGCTACCGGTTCGACGCCCGGACCTTCGAGGCCGCGATGCGGCCCGACACCAAACTGTTCGTCCTGAGCCACCCGCACAACCCCACCGGCAACGTCTGGACCGAGGACGAACTGACGGCCATGGGCGAGATCTGTGCCCGGCACGGCGTCCTCGTCGTCTCCGACGAGGTCCACCAGGACCTCGTCATCAACCCGGACAAGAAGCACGTCCCGTTCGCCTCGCTCGGCCCCCGGTTCGCACGCAACAGCATCACCTGCACCGCCCCCAGCAAGACGTTCAACCTCCCGGGCCTGCAGTGCGCCAACGTCTTCGTGCCCGACGCGAGACTGCGCGAGGAACTGGCCCGCCAGTACGAACGCAACCTGTTCCCGCTGGTCAACGTGCTCGGCATGGTCGCCGCCGAGGCGGCCTACGCGCACGGTGAACCATGGCTGGAGGAGCTGCTGACCTATCTGCGCGCCAACCACGCCCACTTCGCGCAGGCGGTGAACGGCGCCACCTCGAAGGTCAGGGTCCTGCCGGCCGACTCGCTGTACCTGGCGTGGATGGACTGCCGGGGTCTGGGGATGGACGCCGCGTCCCTGGACCGGTTCATGCTCACCCGGGCCCGGCTGTGGCTGGACAAGGGGCAGAAGTTCGGCATCGAGGGCCACGGCTACATGCGGGTGAACCTGGGCTGCCCCCGCGCCACGGTCGACGAGGCGATCCGCCGGCTGCTCACAGCGGTCACCGCCACGGCCTGAGACGCCCGTGGGTCTCCCGACCCGAGGCGGTCACCGCACGGGGCGATCTCCGGCGCCGTGCCACGGCCACCCGCGCCGCGAGGATGGGCGGGACTCAGCCGACGTATCCCATCCGGTGGCTGATCTCCTGCGCGCCCTGGGCCAGCAGGGGTGCCAGTTCGCGCATCCGGTCCTCGGTGAAGCGGTAGGCGGGGCCGGAGGCGCTGAGCGCGGCGATGACCTCGCCGTGGTGGGCGCGGATCGGGGCCGCCATGGCGTGCAGGCCGATCTCCAGCTCCTCCAGCGTGACCGCGTATCCGCGCTCGCGCGCCTCGGCGAGATCCTTCTCCAGGTCCGCCCGGGCGGTCAGCGTACGCGGGGTGTGCTCCGGCAGCCCGGACGCCTCGAGCACCTCGTCGCGCCGCGCCGCCGGAAGGTGGGCGAGCAGGATCTTGCCGCTGGACGTCGCGTGCACCGGGGTGAGTTGCCCGACCCAGTTGTGGGTGCCGACGGCTCCCGGTCCGCGTACCTGGTACAGGTTGACGGCGTAGTGCTCCTGCAGGACGGCTATGTTGACGGTCTCGCCGATCTCCTCGCTGAGCCGTTCGCACACCTCCCGGCCCTGCTGGGTGATGTCGAGGCGGCCGGTGACCGCGCCGGCCAGGCGGACGATGCCGAAGCCGAGCCGGTACTTGCCGCGCTCGCCCGACTGCTCGACGAGGCCGCGCCCCTCCAGGGCGCCGAGCAGGCGGAACGCGGTCGACTTGTGGACGTCTATCTCGGCGGCCACCTCGCTGACGCCGGCCTCCCCGCGCCGGGCGAGGATCTCCAGGACGCTGACGGCACGGTCGACGGACTGCACCCCGTTCACCGCGGGAGCCGCTGTTTCGCCGTCTGCGGTGTAGTTGCTCATGGCGCAACTATACGCAGGGCGGGGCGCGGTGAAGCCGGTTCGCACAGGGAGAATACGACGGTCCCCGGCCCTGTGGGGACCGTCCGTCACAGCCGGCTTCAGCGGAAGACGACGGTGGTGCGGCCGTTCACCAGGACGCGGCTTTCGCTGTGCCACTGCACCGCGCGCGCGAGGACGCGGGCCTCGACGTCGCGGCCCATGGTGACCAGGTCGTCCGGGGCCTGGGAGTGGTCGACGCGGACCACGTCCTGCTCGATGATCGGGCCCTCGTCGAGGTCCGGGGTGACGTAGTGCGCCGTCGCACCCACGAGCTTGACGCCCCGGTGGTGCGCCTGGACGTAGGGCCGGGCGCCCTTGAAGCTGGGCAGGAAGGAGTGGTGGATGTTGATGGCCCGCCCGTCGAGCTGCTTGCACAGGTCGTCGGAGAGGATCTGCATGTAGCGGGCGAGCACCACCAGGTCGATGCCGAGTTCGTCGACCAGCCGCAGCAGTGCGGCCTCCGCCTCCGCCTTGGTGTCCTTGGTGACCGGGATGTGGTGGAAGGGGATGCCGTAGTTGCGGGCCAGCGGCTCGAAGTCGCGGTGGTTGGAGACGATCGCCGGGATCTCGATGTTGAGCGCGCCCGTGGACTGGCGGAAGAGCAGGTCGTTCAGGCAGTGGCCGAACCTCGACACCATGATCAGCGTCCGCGTCGGGGTCGCGGCGTCGTGCAGCTGCCAGGTGATCCGGTATGCCTCGGCGACCGGGCCGAAGCCGGTGCGCAGCTGTTCCAGGGAGACGGCCGGATGCGAGATGTCGAAGTGCACCCGCATGAAGAAGCGGTCCTGCAGGCGGTCGTCGAACTGCTGGCTCTCCAGGATGTTGCCGGAGTGTCGTACCAGGAAGCTGGTGACGGCATGGACGAGACCGGCCCGGTCGGGGCACGACAGGGTGAGGACGAACTCGCGGCCGGGCTGCGGGCGAGGGGACATGGCATCCTCCGTTGGTGCGCAATACGCAACGATGAGAGTGATACGCAACATCGTCCCGTGGTGACCGGGGGCGGTCAAGGGGTATGTTCCGCTGAGTGTCCTGCGATGCGTAATGCGCAACAATCGCGGCCCGCCGCGGAAGTTGCAGGAGCTTGCGCTCGGTGTCTTGACGCCGAAACGCTGTCCGGGTTCGGTTGCGTGACGAGAGACGTGTTTTGTGCAGCGCAACTCTGTCCCCGTTTCCCGGTTTCCCGCACACAGGAGGTTCGATGTCGATCCGTGCCATCGACGAGGCGCCGCTGAGCAGGTTCCATCGCAAACTCACCTGGGCCTGCGCGGGCGGTCCCTTCCTCGACGGCTATCTGCTCAGCATCATCGGCGTCGCCCTCGTCGGCATGAGCGGCGAACTCGGCCTGACCACGGGGGACGAGAGCCTCATCGGTGCCGCCGCCCTGGTCGGCATCTTCATCGGCGGCCTGTTCTTCGGTGCCGTCACCGACAAGCTCGGCCGCGAGGCGATGTACACCCTCGACCTGGCGGTGCTCGTCGGCGGATCGGTGCTGTCGGTGTTCGCCACCGAGACCTGGCAGTTCGTGGTGGTGCGTTTCGTCCTCGGCATGGCCATCGGCGCCGACTACCCGATCGCGACCTCCCTGCTCGCCGAGTGGGTGCCGAACCGGCACCGGGGCCGGCTCCTCGGCGTCCTCATCCTCGCCTGGTACCTCGGTGCCGCGGCCGCCTATGTGGTCGGCTACGCGATCGCCGAGATCGGCGGTGCGGGCGCCTGGCGCTGGATGCTCGCCTCGGGGGCCGTACTGAGCGCCGTCATCCTGCTGCTGCGGATCGGGACACCGGAATCGCCGCTGTGGCTGGTGAACAAGGGCCGCACCGCCGACGCGCAGCGCGCGATCCACAAGGCCCTCGGCCGCACCGTGCCGGTCGCGCAACTGGTCGAGGCCGCGGCCGCCGAACAGTCGGCGCCGCACGGCCGCTTCCGGGATCTGTTCCAGGGTGTCCGTCTGCGGCGGACGCTGTTCTGCGGTCTGTTCTACATGTGCCAGATCACGCCCATGTTCGCCCTGTACACCTTCGGGCCCGCCATCCTGGCCTCCTTCGGGCTCGGGCACGGCAACAGCGGCAATCTGGGCTCGGCACTGATCAGCGTCGTCTTCGTACTGGGCTGCGTCCCGGCGCTGCGTCTGGTGGACCGGGTCGGGCGCCGCCCCGTCATCGTGTGGTCGTTCGCGCTGATGGTGGTCCCGCTCGCGGTGCTCGGCGGCGGCTCGGCCCTGCCCATCGGCGTGGTCGTCGTCTGCTTCTGCGCCTACGCCCTCTTCTCGGGCGGCCCGACGGTGCTGGAGTGGACGTATCCCAACGAGCTGTTCCCGACGGCGATCCGGGCCACCGCGGGAGGCGTGGCCACCTCGATCAGCCGTATCGGCGCCGCGGCCGGCACCTATCTGCTGCCGCTCTCCCTGGACCGGCTGGGCATCGGCACGACCATGCTGATCGGTGCCGGCATCACCGCCGTGGGCTGGCTGGTGTCCCTGGCGTGGGCCGAGGAGACGCGCGGCCGCACCCTGGCCGAGACCAGCGCGCTGCCCGGCCGTGCCCGGCGTGCCGCGACGTCCGACCGGCGGCACGATTTCGAGCGCTCCTGACCCCGCCCGGTCCACGGCCGGCCACCCTCCTGCCGGGGTGGCCGGCCGTATGCGTTCCAGGAGCCCCGCATCTCTTGACAGTGCTCGTCCGCAGGGCAGACAGTGTGGCTGTCTCTTATGGCGAAGCGCATTTCGCAGTACGCAACAGTGGGGACGCCGGTGAAGAGATCGGCACGACGTGAGGAGAGGGACGGATGGCCACTTCCTACGATGTGATCGTCGTTGGTCTGGGCGGGATGGGCAGCGCGGCCGCCTGCCACCTCGCCGCCCGCGGGCAGCGGGTGCTCGGCCTGGAACGCTTCGGCCCGGCCCACAACCTCGGCTCCAGCCACGGCGGCTCCCGGATCTACCGGCAGGCCTACTTCGAGGACCCGGCGTACGTGCCGCTGCTGCTGCGCGCCCGTGACCTGTGGGAGAAGCTGGCCGCCGACTCCGGCCGCGAGGTCTTCACCGAGACCGGCGGCCTGATGATCGGCCGGGAGGACAGCGCCGCCTTCGCCGGCACCCTGCGCAGCGCGCAGGAGTGGGGCCTGGACCACGAGGTCCTCGACGCCGCCGGCATCCGGCGCCGCTTCCCGACGTTCACCCCGGCGCCCGAGGACGTCGCCTTCTTCGAACGCGGCGCCGGCGTGGCCCGCCCGGAGGCCACCGTCACCGCCCACCTGGATCTGGCGCGCGCCCACGGCGCCGATCTGCACTTCGTCGAACTCGTCCTCGGCTGGGAGGCCGACGGCCCGGGCGGCAAGGCCTGGGTGGTCACCGACCGCGGCGCCTACACCGCCGACCGGCTCGTGTTCGCGCCCGGCGCCTGGGCGCCCAAGCTGCTGGCCGGCCTGGGCGTGCCGGTGAGGGTGGAGCGTCAGGTCATGTACTGGTTCCAGCCCGAGGGCGGACCCGGCCCGTTCACCGCCGACCGGCACCCGGTCTACATCTGGGAGGACCCCGACGGCACCCAGATCTACGGCTTCCCCGCGCTCGACGGCCCCGACGGGGGCGCCAAGGTCGCCTTCTTCCGCAAGGGCACCACCGCCGACCCCGACACCCTCGACCGGGAGATCCACGCGGAGGAGATCGCGGCCATGGCCGCCCATCTGCGCCCGCGCATCCCCTCCCTGCCCGGCCGCTTCCTCAAGGGCGCGGCCTGCATGTACAGCACCACCCCGGACGAGAACTTCGTCCTCGCCCAGCACCCGGACCACCCTCAGGTGACCGTGGCCTGCGGCTTCTCCGGGCACGGGTTCAAATTCGTCCCCGTGATCGGCGAGATCATCGCGGACCTGGCCACCACCGGCACCACCGAACACCCCATCGCCCTCTTCGACCCGCGCCGTGTGCGGGTCTGACCCTCCGAGGTGACCACATGACGACCACCGGCCTTCCGTCCAGCCTGATCGCCACCCTGCCGGGGGAGTACTACACCGATCCCGAGGTCTTCGCCCTGGAGCAGGAACGCGTCCTCGAGACCATGTGGTTCTGCGTGGCCCGCGCCAGTGAGCTGGACAGACCCGGCCGGTTCCGCACCGTCCAGGTGGGCCGCGAGAGCGTCCTCGTCTCCCGCTCCCGGGACGGCTCGGTCAAGGCGTTCCTGAACGTGTGCCGGCATCGCGGCGCCCAGCTGTGCACCGAGGAGTCCGGCGAGGTCAAGCGCGCCTTCCAGTGCCCCTACCACGCCTGGACCTACGGCCTGGACGGCAAGCTGGTCGCCGCACCGAACCTGACGTCGATGCCGGACCTCGACCGCACCGCGTACGGCCTCATCGACGTCCATGTGCGCGAATGGCTCGGCTATGTGTGGGTGTGCCTCGCCGACACCCCGCCCTCCTTCGAGCAGGACGTCGTCGGCGCGGTGATCGAGCGGCTGGGCGACACCGAGTCGATCGACAACTACGGGATCGAGGACCTGTCGGTCGGCCGGCGGATCACGTACGACGTGAAGGCCAACTGGAAGCTCATCATCGAGAACTTCATGGAGTGCTACCACTGCGCCACCATCCACCCCGAACTGACCGAGGTCCTGCCGGAGTTCGCCGACGGCTACGCCGCGCAGTACTACGTCGGACACGGCGCCGAGTTCGGAGACGAGGTCAAGGGCTTCACCGTCGACGGCTCCGAGGGCCTGGACCGCATCCCCGGGGTCGCCGACGATCAGGACCGCCGCTACTACGCGATCACGGTCAAGCCCCAGGTGTTCATCAACCTGGTGCCCGACCACGTGGTCTTCCACCGGATGTACCCGCTGGCGCACGACCGCACGGTGGTCGAGTGCGACTGGCTGTACCTGCCGCACGTCGTGGACGGCGGCAAGGACGTGGACCGCTCGGTGGAGCTGTTCCACCGGGTGAACCAGCAGGACTTCGACGCCTGTGAGCGCACCCAGCCGGGGATGGGCTCGCGTGCCTACGCCAAGGGCGGCGTCCTGGTGCCGAGCGAGCACCACATCGGTGCCTTCCACACCTGGCTGCGGGAACGGCTCGACGTCCACCCCGTCCACTGAGCCCCGCCCGTCCCCGCTCGCCTGCCCATCCCGGCGGGCCCGGCCCCCTGTACCGCCCGTCCGCCTGCCGTACCGGCCCCTCCGGCAGGTGGACGGGCCCTCGGGCTGCGCGCCGCGGATCCCTGCCGTGCCCTGCCGCCCATACTGGAGGCATGGCCATGCAACGGGGTTTGCCCCGTCCGTCCGGCCGCTCCGGGCGCGTCGGGTCCGAGGACGGGCCCGAGGACGGCCCCGACGCCTCACAGCGACCGCCGGCCCGGCTGCCGTCCGTGCTGAACGTCCACAGCGTCGCCGGTCAGGTCCTCGTCCTGCAGGTGGGGGTCGTCCTGTTGCTCGTCGTCGCCGCCGTGGCCGCCCTGGTACTGCAGGCCCGCGGTGCCAGTCTGCAGGAGGCCAAGGAGCGCTCGCTCGTCGGCGCCGAGACCTTCGCCCACGCCCCCGGCACGCTGCAGGCCATGCAGTCGCCCGATCCCAGCGCGCTGCTGCAGCCGCGCGCGGAGGAGGCCCGCAGGCTGGCGCGGGTCAACTACATCATCGCCTTCAGCCCGTCGGGCGTCCGCTGGACCCACCCCGACCCCCGTCTGATCGGCAAGCACGTCGTGGGCTCCTACGCCGACGCGCTCGCCGGTCACGTGCACCAGTCGACGTACGACACGCCCGGCGTCGGCCGCGCCGTGGACACGATGGTCCCCGTCACGGACGCCGACGGGAAGGTCGTCGGGCTGGTGTCCGTCGGCATCACCGTCAAACGCGTCGAGCGCAAGGTGACGGACCAGCTGCCCCTGCTGTTCGGCTCCGCGGCCGCCGGACTGGCCCTCGTGACGGCCGGTTCGGTGCTCGTGAGCCGGCGGCTGCGGCGCCAGACGCACGGCCTGGAGCCGGCCGAGATGACCCGGATGTACGAGCATCACGACGCGGTGCTGCACTCGGTGCGCGAGGGCGTGCTCGTCGTCAGCGGCGAGGGCCGGCTGCTGCTCGCCAACGACGAGGCGCGCCGGCTGCTGAACCTGCCCGCGGACGCCGACGGCCGGCCGGTCGGCGAGATCGGGCTCGCCCCGCGCACCGCCGCGCTGCTGGCATCGGGTGAGGCGGCCACCGACGAGGTGCTCCTGGAGGGCGAGCGGCTGCTCTCGGTCAATGTGCGGCCCACCGGCGCGCACGGCGGCCCGGCCGGCAGCGTGGCGACGCTGCGGGACACCACCGAACTGCGTGCCCTGGCGGGCCGGGCACGGCGCGCACGCGAACGCCTCCAGCTGCTGTACGACGCGGGCCTGCGCATCGGCACCACCCTCGACGTGGTGCGCACGTCGCAGGAGCTGGCCGAGATCGCGGTGCCCCGGTTCGCAGACTTCGCCACGGTGGAGCTGCTCGACGCGGTGCGCCGCGGCGAGGAACCGGACGGCGGCAACCCGGTGATGCACCGCACCGCCGTCTGCGGCGTGCGCGAGGGCCACCCACTGGACCCGGTGCACACCGAGATCGCCCTCACGCCCGACATGCCGCAGGCACAGGGGCTGGAGCGCGGTCACGCCGTGCTGGAGCGCGATCTGCGGACCGCCACCGGCTGGCGGGAGCGGAATCCCGAACGGGCACGGCGAGTGCTGGACTTCGGCATCCACTCGCTGCTCACCGCGCCGTTGCGGGCCCGCGGCACGGCCTTGGGCACGGTCGAGTTCTGGCGCTCGGACAAGGACGCGTTCACGGAGGATGACCTGGCCTTCTCCGAGGAACTGGCGGCCCGTGCGGCCGTCGCGATCGACAACGCCCGCCGCTACACGCGCGAGCACACCATGGCGGTCACCCTGCAGCGCAGCCTGCTGCCGCGCTCGCTGCCCGAGCAGTCGGCCCTGGACGTGGCCCACCGCTATCTGCCCGCGCAGGGCGGCGGGGTGAGCGGCGACTGGTTCGACGTCATCGCACTGCCCGGCGCCCGGGTCGCCCTCGTGGTCGGGGACGTCGTCGGGCACGGCCTGCACGCCGCCGCGACCATGGGCCGGCTGCGCACGGTGGTGCACAACTTCTGCGCGCTCGACCTGTCCCCGGACGAGCTGCTGAGCCACCTGGACGAGCTCGTCGCCCACATCGACGAGACCGAGCACACGCAGGTCCACGGTGACGGCGACGGCGTCGGCATCACGGGCGCCACCTGCCTGTTCGCGATCTACGACCCGGTCTCCGGGCAGTGCTGCGTGGCCCGCGCCGGCCACCCGGGGCCCGCCCTGGTCCACCCCGACGGCACCGTCACCTTCCCCGACGTGCCGGTCTCGCCGCCGCTCGGCCTCGGCGCCGGCCTGCCGGTCGAGACGGCCGAACTGCGGCTCGCCGAGGGTTCGATGCTCGCCCTGTACACCGACGGGCTGGTCGAGGACCGTGACCGGGACTTCGACACCGGCCTCGCCGTCCTCGCGGGCGCCCTGGCGCACCCGGGCCGGGATCCGGAGCAGGCATGCCGTGCGGTGCTCGACGCCCTGCCGCCCGACCGTCCCCGCGACGACATCGCCCTTCTGGTGGCCCGCACACGGCTGCTGGACCCCGGCCGGGTGGCCGACTGGGACGTGCAGGACGACCCCGCCGCCCTCGGCCCGCTGCGCGCCGCCTGCATGCGCCGGCTGGAGTCCTGGGGCCTGGACGCGATCGCCTTCACCACCGAGCTGATCCTCAGCGAGCTGGTCACCAACGCCATCCGTTACGGCGCTCCGCCCGTGCGGCTGCGTCTGCTGTACGACCGCGACAGCCTGATCTGCGAGGTCGCCGACGGCAGCAGCACCTCTCCGCACCTGCGGCGTGCGGCCGTGACCGACGAGGGCGGGCGCGGACTGTTCCTCGTCGCCCACCTCGCCCGGCGCTGGGGTGTGCGCTACACCGCCCGCGGCAAGGTCATCTGGAGCGAACAGGCCGTGGACGCCCCCGAGGCCGGAGCGGACGGTGTCCTGGCCGACGCCCTGCTGGAGCAGTGGGACGACGCGGAACTGTGACCGCGCGCGATGCGTCACGCGCAACACCCTGCGTGATGCGGAACTGATCTGGCTCCGTCTCTTGACAACCCCGCCGCACGCCGAAAGCATGTTGCGCATCACGATTGTCGTTGTGCTATCCGAAACAGCTGTCCAAAACCGTCTGCCTGACCGGCGCCCCGGAGGTCCTCATGAGCATCACCGTCGTCGGAGCTTCCCTGGCCGGGCTGAGCACCGTCCGCGCCCTGCGCGCGCAGGGGTACGACGGAGGGATCGACGTCGTGGGGGAGGAGCGCCACCTCCCGTACGACCGGCCGCCGTTGTCCAAGGACTTCCTCAAGGGCGCCCTCGACGCGGACGCGCTCGCGCTCGCCGATCCCGCCGAGTACGACGACCTGGACGTGCGGTGGCTGCTCGGCGAGCGCGCGGTGCGCCTCGATCCCGCGGACCGTTCGGTGACCCTCGCCTCCGGGCGCAGGCTGCGCACCGACGGCGTCGTCGTCGCGACCGGCGCGAGCCCCCGCACGCTGCCCGGCACGGGCGGCCTGGCCGGCGTGCACACGCTGCGCACCCTGGACGACGCCCGCGCCCTGCGGGACGAACTGGCCCTCGGCGGACGGCTGGTGGTGATCGGCGCCGGTTTCGTCGGCGCCGAGGTGGCCTCCACCGCCCGCGGGCTCGGCCTCCAAGTGACCGTCGTCGAGGCGCTCGACGTGCCGCTGGAACGCCAGCTGGGCCGCGCCATGGGCCGGGTGTGCTCCTCGCTGCACACCGACCACGGGGTCCGCCTGCTCGCCGGGACCGGCGTGGCCGGACTCACCGGCGACGGCCGGGTCACCGGAGTGCGCCTGACGGACGGGCGTGAACTGCCCGCGGACATCGTCGTGGTCGGCGTGGGCGTGCGGCCCGCCACCGACTGGCTCGCCGGCTCCGGCGTCCTGGTGGACGACGGCGTGGTCTGCGACGCCGGCTGCGCGACCGGCGTCCCTGGTGTCGTCGCCGTCGGTGACGTCGCCCGCTGCCCGCACCCGTTCACCGGCCGGCACGCCCGCATCGAGCACTGGAGCAACGCCACCGAGCAGGCGACGACCGCCGCCCGCACCCTCCTGACCGGGGTGCCGACACCTGCCCCGCGCCCCGCTCCCTACTTCTGGTCCGACCAGTACCGGGTGCGCATCCAACTCGCGGGCCACGTCGCGCCCGGTGCCGAACCCGAGATCGTCGACGGCGACACCGACAGCCGCTGCTTCACCGCCGTCTACCGGCGCGAGGACACCCCGGTCGCGGTGCTCTCCCTGAACCAGACGAAGCTGTTCAACCGCCTGCGCCGCACCCTCGTCCCCGCCGCCGCACCCGCCACCGTGTGAGCCAACGGCCGGCCCGGGCCCGCCCCGTGCGAGACCGGGGCCCGCCCCGAACCTCCCGGGTGGGCCCCACCGGATCCGCGAGCGACAACCCTCCCCGCAGGGGCGTGCCCCGTGACACGCCCCGCCCGTCCCCCGGAGTATGGCGTGGCAATCAGCGTCTTCGACCTGTTCTCCATCGGCATCGGCCCGTCCAGCTCGCACACCGTCGGCCCGATGCGCGCCGCCGCGACGTTCGCCGAGCGGCTGAAGACCGACGGTCTGCTCGCCCAGACCGCCGCCGTACGCGCGGAGTTGTTCGGCTCCCTCGGCGCGACCGGCCACGGCCACGGCACCCCCAAGGCCGTCCTGCTCGGCCTGGAGGGCAACCGGCCGGACACCGTCGACGTCGCCCGGGCCGACCTGGACGTCGAGCGCATCCGCGCCACCGGCCGCATCCGCCTCCTCGGCGCGGAGATCGGCCCCGCCCACGAGATCGCCTTCGACCCCGCGACCCAGCTCGTCCTGCACCGCCGCCGCTCCCTGCCGTACCACGCCAACGGCATGACGCTCTTCGCGTACGACGCCGACGGCGTGCCGCTGCTGGAGAAGACGTACTACTCCGTCGGCGGCGGCTTCGTCGTCGACGAGGACGCCGTGGGCGCCGACCGCATCAAACCCGACGGCACACGGCTCGCCCACCCCTTCCACACCGGCGACGAACTGCTGAGCCTGACGAAGGAGACCGGGCTGTCGATCTCCGCGCTGATGCTGGACAACGAGAGGGCCTGGCGCACCGAGGCGGAGATCCGGGCCGGGCTGCTGGAGATCTGGCGGGTGATGGAGGGCTGTGTCGCCCGCGGCCTGTCCCGCGAGGGCATCCTGCCCGGCGGGCTGAAGGTGCGCCGGCGGGCCGCGGCGGCGGCCCGGGCGCTGCGCAGCGAAGGCGACCCGGCGGCCCGCGCCATGGAGTGGGTGACCCTGTACGCGATGGCGGTGAACGAGGAGAACGCCGCCGGCGGCCGGGTCGTCACCGCCCCGACCAACGGCGCGGCCGGCATCATCCCGGCGGTCCTGCACTACTACCTGACCTTCGTGCCTGGCGCCGACGAGGACGGCATCGTCCGCTTCCTGCTCGCGGCCGGCGCCATCGGCCTGCTCTTCAAGGAGAACGCCTCCATCTCCGGCGCCGAGGTCGGCTGCCAGGGCGAGGTCGGCTCCGCCTGCTCCATGGCCGCCGGCGGTCTCGCCGAAGTGCTCGGCGGCACGCCCGCGCAGGTGGAGAACGCCGCCGAGATCGGCATGGAGCACAACCTCGGACTGACCTGCGATCCGGTCGGCGGCCTGGTGCAGATCCCGTGCATCGAACGCAACGGCATGGCCGCGGTCAAGGCGGTCACCGCCGCCCGCATGGCCCTGCGCGGCGACGGCCGCCACCACGTCTCCCTCGACAAGGTCATCAAGACGATGAAGGAGACCGGCGCCGACATGAAGGTCAAGTACAAGGAGACCGCCCGCGGCGGCCTCGCCGTCAACGTCATCGAGTGCTGAGGAACCGAGGCACAGGCGTGAGAGGTTCTCCCGGGCGCCGCCGCCGCCGCCACCGCCCCCGCCGCGTCGCGATGCTCAGCGTGCACACCTCGCCGCTGCACCAGCCGGGCACCGGGGACGCCGGCGGCATGAACGTCTACATCGTCGAGCTCGCCAAGCGCCTCGCCGGCCGGGGCGTCGAGGTGGAGATCTTCACCCGGGCCACCGCCGCAGGCCTCCCGGACGTCGTCGCGCTCGCGCCGGGCGTCCTGGTACGGCACGTGACGGCCGGCCCGTACGAGGGCCTCGCCAAGGAGGACCTGCCGGCCCAGCTGTGCGCCTTCGCCCACGGAGTGACCCGGGCGTGGGCGGACCACCGCCCCGGCCACTACGACCTGCTCCACTCCCACTACTGGCTCTCCGGCCACGTCGGCCGCCTCGCCGCCGCGCGCTGGGGCGTGCCGCTGGTGCACTCCATGCACACCATGGCCAAGGTCAAGAACGCCGGCCTCGCCGACGGCGACACCCCCGAGCCCGCGATCCGCGTGGACGGCGAGAGCCAGATCGTACGGGCCGCCGACCGGCTGACGGCCAACACCGAGCAGGAGGCGGACGAACTGGTGCGCCACTACGGCGCCGACACCGGCCGGGTCGCCGTCGTCCACCCCGGCGTCGACCTGGACCGCTTCCGGCCCGGCGCGTCGGGTGCGACCGCCGGCCGGGCCGAGGCCCGGGCGCGCCTGGGGCTGCCGCAGGACGCGCTGATCCCGCTGTTCGCGGGGCGCGTCCAGCCGTTGAAGGCACCGGACGTCCTGCTGCGCGCGGTGGCCCGGCTGCTGCGGGAGCGGCCGCGGCTGCGCGAGCGGATCGTGGTCCCGGTCGTGGGCGGGCCGAGCGGCACCGGCCTGGCCCGGCCGGAGGGCCTGCACAAACTGGCGGCCTCGCTCGGCATTGGTGACATCGTGCTGTTCCGGCCACCGGTCGGCCAGGACCGCCTCGCCGACTGGTACCGGGCGGCGTCCGTCCTGGTCATGCCCTCCCACAGCGAGTCCTTCGGCCTGGTGGCCCTCGAAGCGCAGGCCTGCGGCACCCCGGTGATCGCCGCCCACGTCGGCGGCCTGCCGGTGGCCGTGCGCGACGGCGTGAGCGGCGTCCTGATACCGGGACACGACCCCGCGGACTACGCCCGCGCCCTGAGCCGCTTCGCCGACGACCCGTCCCTCTCCCCGCGCATGGGCACGGCCGCGGCCCGTCACGCCCGCGCCTTCGGCTGGGACACGGCCGCGGCGGCGACGGCACGGGTGTACACCCAGGCACTGCGGGAGCACCGGCCGCCCGGGTGATGGCGATCATGGCCCGGCGGTCGCCGACGACGGCGGTCGCCGACGACGGCGGCGCGGCCGGGCCGCGCGGCAGGTGCCGGAAGCAATCGCCGTTCCGGCCGAGCGCGGGACACCCCGGATCGGCGGGACCCGGCCGTTCACCTGACCATCGGCTTCTCCCCGTGAACGCGGCCCCCGCGGTGCTTGAACGGCCACCCCTCCCCGCCGATTCTGGAGAACCCCGGCCGATTCTGGAGAAGCCCGCCCCCGGCGCCGCATCCGCGACAGCAAAAGGACCGACCCATGGCAGACCTCTCGGAGGCCACCGTGCCCTCCGGCACCACCCTCGGTGCGGCACCGGCGGCTCCCGTCTCCCGGGGCGTGCACCGCATCACCGTGCCGGCCGGGCCCGTCGCCCTCTCCGGGCTGCGGAGCGAGCCGTCGCACCGGCCGCCCCGCGCCCTCGTCGTCGCCCTGCACGGCGGCGGCATGAGCGCGGGGTACTTCGACGGGCAGGCGCACCCCGACCTGTCCCTGCTGACCCTCGGCGCGCACCTCGGCTACCGGGTGGTCGCCCTCGACCGCCCCGGCTACGGCGCGTCCGCGGCCGACCTGCCCGACGGGCGGACGCTCGTGGAGCAGGCGGCCGACATCGCGGCCGCGGTACAACACCTGGCCTGTGACGACACCGTCGGCGGCGGTGTGCTGCTGCTCGCGCACTCCTTCGCCGGCAAGGTCGCCTTCCTGCTCGCCGCGGAGCACGCCCCGGACGGGCTGCTGGGCGTGGACGTCTCGGGCTGCGGCACCCGACTCGCCGTCCCCTACGACCAGGTGCGGCAGGACCGGAACGTACGACGGCTCAACTGGGGACCGCTGAGCCTGTATCCGCCCGCCACCTTCCAGGCCGCCGCCACGGTCGTCGCCCCGATGCCGCCGCGCGAGGCGGAGTCGGCCGGCGACTGGGAGCGGCTGTCCGCGAAGGTGCTGCCGCGGGTCCGGGTGCCCGTCCGGCTGACCTTCGCCGAGCACGAGGCGTGGTGGCGGCACGGCGAGGAGGACGTCGCCGACATGGTCGGCCGGCTGACCGCCGCGCCCCGGGTGAGCGTGGACCGGATGCCCGGCGCGGGGCACAACATCAGCCTCGGCTGGGCGGCGCGGACGTACCACCTCAGGGCCTTGGCGTTCGCGGAGGAGTGCCTGAGGCACACCGCATGACCGGCTGCCCGCCCTCCGCACGCCAGTGCAGAGGGCGGCCACGATCCGGCCGCGGTTTCCGCGGTGGTGGCGGTTCGGCCGGGGTGATGCGCCGCCGCGGCCGTTTACCCGCCGCTGCGACGGGTCACCCCTTCAGAACACAGACGTGTGGAGGGAGTCCGTCGTGGAGGGCAGCACGGCCGCAGGGGTGGAACCGGCAGGGCTCGACGAGTGCCGCGTCGACGCCGTAGACGTACACGCCTTCGAGGTGCCCACCGACGGCCCCGACGGCAAGGAGCAGGACGGCACCCTGGAGTGGGACTCCACGACGATGGTGCTGGTCCGGGTGCACGCCGGCGGCACGTGCGGCCTCGGCTACACCTACGGAGACGTGTCGGTCGCCGCGTTCGCCGAGTCCAAGCTCGTGCCCCTCCTGAAGGAACAGCAGGTCACCTCGCCACCGGCGCTGTGGCACCGCATGCAGCGGCAGATCCGCAACGCCGGCCGCCCCGGCGTCGGCGCCATGGCCGTCTCCGCCGTCGACGTCGCCCTGTGGGACCTCAAGGCACGGTTGCTGGGCCTGCCGCTCGTCCACGTCCTCCCCGCCTTCCACGACCGCGTCCCGGTGTACGGCAGCGGCGGCTTCACCAACTACCCCCTGGACCGGCTCGCCGAACAGCTCGGGGCGTGGACCGGCCAGGGCATCCCCCGGGTCAAGCTCAAGACCTCGCGGGAGCCGGAGCGCGACCCGCAGCGGCTGACGGCCGTACGCAGAGCGGTCGGCGACACATCGGAGATCTTCACCGACGCCAACGGGGCGCTGAGCCGCAAGGACGCCCTGTACTGGGCCCGCCGCTTCCACGACGAGTGGGACGTGCGGTGGTTCGAGGAGCCCGTGTCCTCCGCCGACCTGGACGGCCTGCGCATGCTGCGCGAGCAGGGCCCCGGACGGCTGGAGATCGCGGCCGGCGAGTACGCCTACACCACCCAGGACTTCACCAACCTCGTCGAGGGCCCCGCCGTGGACTGCCTCCAGGCCGACGTCACCCGCTGCGGTGGCATCACCGGCGTGCTCGAAACGGCCGGACTGGCGGCCGCCCACCACCTCGACCTGTCGGCGCACTGCGCGCCGGCGCTCTCGGCGCACGCGTTCTGCGCCGTACGCCGGCTGCGGCACCTGGAGTACTTCCACGACCACGTCCGCGTCGAACGCCTGCTGTTCGACGGCACGTTGTCACCCGACGGCGGCGCCCTGCGCCCCGACCTCTCCCGCCCCGGCCTCGGCCTGGACGTCAAGTGGCCCGACGCCGAGCACTACCGCGTCTACGGGTCCCGGAAACAGTGACCCCTGTCCCGCCGCGCCCGAGGCGGTCGCGGCCGGCGCGCCCGTGGTCGCGATGCCGGTGAGGCGGGGACCCCCCGGGCCCTGAGGCGAGGAGGAACAGCAGGGCCGCCGCGATCAGGGTGGTGTGCTGCCCATGGCGGCCGACCCTTCGCTCAGGGTTCGATCAGGCCGGCGCGGATGGCGTACCGGGTGAGTTCCAGACGGTCGCGCAGGCCCAGCTTGTGCAGCAGGTTGGCGCGGTGCCGCTGCACGGTCTTGACGCTGATGAACAGCAGGACGGCGATCTGCTTGGACGAGTGTCCCTCCGCGACCAGCTTGAGGACCTCTTCCTCGCGCGGCGTGAGGATCTGCTCCGGGGCCTCCTCGCCGTGCCCGACCCGCTCGAGATAGTTGCGGATCAGCGCGGTGATCGCGCCCGGGTACAGAAACGGCTCGTTGCGCATCGCGGCGCGGCAGGCGGCGACGAGGTCCTGGTCGGCCACGGACTTCAGCACGTACCCGCTGGCCCCGGCTTTGAGGGCCTGGAAGAAGTACTGCTCGTTGTCGTGCATGGTCAGCATCAGGATCCGCAGGTCCGGCCGCAGGGCGGCCAGTTCACGGGCGGACTGCAGCCCGGTCAGGCGGGGCATGGCGATGTCGAGGACGGCCAGGTCGATGTCATGGCTGCGGGCCAGATCGATGGCCTCTGCGCCGTCCCCGGCCTCGGCGACCACCTCCAGGTCCGGCTCCTGGTCGAGGATGAGGCGCACACCGCGGCGCACCAGCGCGTGGTCGTCGGCGAGCAGGATGCGGATCGTGCGCGACAGTGTCATGGAGGAGACACTCGTGTGCGACTGCGTCAAGGGGGAGACGCTCGTGCGTGATTGCGTCATGGGGGAGACGCTCGTGCGCGACTGGATCATGGGGGAGGCGCTGGTGTCGGTCATGGCTCACGCCTGCTTTCCGTTCAGGGGGGCGGTGAGCTGGACCTGGGTGCCGGTGCGGGACGAGGTGGTGGCCACGCCGCCGGTACCGGAGCCCACGCCCGTATCACCCGCCGGGGAGATCACGAGGCCGGCGCCGATGAGCAGGGCCCGCTCGCGCATGCCGCGGATGCCCGCGCCCTCGCAGGGAGCGCTGATGCCGCAGCCGTCGTCGGTGACCGCCAGCACGATCCGGCCGCCGGTGTGCCGCAGGGTGACCGTGACCCGTTCCGCGTCCGCGTGGCGGGCGGCGTTGGTCAGTGACTCCTGGACGACGCGGTAGAGCACCAGTTCCGTCTCCGGCCCCAGCGCGGGCAGCTCGGCGTCGAAACGGCGGGTGATCCTCAGCCCGGTGTGGGTGGCGATCTCCTCGGTGAGCGAGGTCAGCGCGCTGACCAGACCGAGGTCGTCCAGCACTCCGGGCCGCAGCCGCCGCACCAGACGGCGTACCTCGTCCAGGCTGTCCCGGGTGATCTCCTGCACCTCGTGCAGGTCGGCCCGCAGCGGTGGCGGCGCGTCGTCCGCGGCGCGCTTGAGTCCCAGCAGGATCGCGGTCATGCTCTGGCCGACCTCGTCGTGCAACTCCTGAGCGATACGGCGGCGTTCGGCCTCCTGCGCCAGCAGCACCCGGGCGCTGCTGGCGGCCCGTTCCTGTTCCAGCCGCTCCAGCATGGCGTTGAACGTGCGGATCAGCTCGGCGACCTCGCCGCCGCCCCGGGCAGGCAGGCGCTGGCCGGGGCGTAGCAGATCCACGGTGGTCATCAGCTTCGTGAGCCGTTCCAGCGGCGCCAGGCCCAGCCGCAGCAGTGCGGCGTTCGCGACCAGCATGACGGCCAGGCCTCCGACCAGGATGATCGCCTCGGTGAGGACGACCGGCACCGACACGGTCACCGGAGCCCACAGCAGCAGGGCGGTGGCCGTACCGAGCACCACGGCGTTGAGGGCGAAGATCCGCCAGAACAAGGACACGGGACCGCGCCTCTCCTCTGTGACGTCCGGTGATATCCACGGCTCGAGCGCGATGGGTTGCGCCGCGGCCGCCGCGTAGCGGACGCCGACGGCCGGTGGGTGCTCGCACGAGCCCGCGGTCAGCCTGCCGCCTGCCCACGCACCCGTCGATGGGGCCCGACCCCCATTTCCCGGGCACGCACTGCTCACGGGGGCGCCGGTTACACCCCGTGCCCCGGCCCATATGGGGTCCAGGCCCGATAGGCACCGGCCGCCGGCCCGGCGAAGGTGGGAGGCGACGCTCCGCACAAAGCACGGCGTACGCCCGCCGAGGTCGTACGCCGTTGGATGGGAAGGGATGGACCATGACGCTCGACGCCACCCGGGCCGAACCCCACCTGCACGAGGCCCGTCAGCGCCTGGCACGCGCCCGTGCCTCCCGACTGGCCCAGCTGCACGCCCTCGACGAGACCGGGCAGAGCCGGGACGACCCCCTGCTGTCCGCGCAGCGCACGGCGATGGAGGGCGTCCTGAAGGAGATCGAGGAGGCCTTCGCCCGCCTCCAGCACGGCACCTACGGAACCTGTCTGGGGTGCGCCAAGCCCATTCCCGCGGAGCGGCTGGAGATCCTCCCCTACACCCGCCACTGTGTCGCCTGCCGGCGCCGCACCGCCTGACCACCGCCTGCGCCCCGCCCCGCGAAAGATGCGCCCTGCCCGGAAGACGCGCCCTGCCCTCGGAACGACCGGAAGACGCGCCCTGCCCTCGGAAAGAGGTGACGTGGTGAACCACCAGACCCTCGGCGACAGTGCGACGCACCTGTCGGCCGTGGACCTCGCCGCGCTGCGCGAGAACCTGCACGAGCAGCGCCTGTTCCGCAGGGAGCAGCTGCGCCGCCTCGCCGGCCCCGACGGCTCCCGTGCCGAGGACCGGCTGCGGGACGGGACCGCCGCGCGGCTGGAGGTCTGCGTGCAGCTCGCCGCGTCCGCCCACATGGTCCTCGCCGACGTCGAAGCCGCCCTGGAGCGCATGGACGCGGGCACCTACGGCACCTGCCACCTGTGCCGGCGGCCCATCGACCGGGAACGGCTGACGATCGTGCCGCAGGCCCGCTACTGCGCCCGGTGCCAGCAGGTGAAGGAGGCGGCACGATGACCGGCGCCCACCACCCGGCCGCGCGGCCCGGTGCGGCCCGTCAGCTGCCCTGGCCGATGCGCCGGCGGCGTCACGGCATCGCGCTCGACATGGGGAGCGCCCGCACCCGTGCGTGGCTCGCCGGACGCGGTGTCGTCGTCGACGTGCCGACCGTCACCCATCCAGGAGCCGGAGCAGTCCACCCCATCCAGCGCGGCGCCATCATCGACACCCCGGGCTGCGCGCGGATGCTGCAGCGCCTGCTGGGCGACCACCTGCCCCGCTCCGTCCGGCCGACGGTCCTCGTCACCACTCCCGTCCTGGACGGCATCGCCTACCGCGCCGAGGCCCGTACCGCGGTCGAGGCACTCCACCCGCACACCGTGCTGACCGTGCCGGCCGCGCGCGGCATCGCGCTGGCCGCGGGAACGGATCTGCCCGGCCCGCTGCTGGTGCTGGACATCGGCGCCCATCTCACCGAGGCGGTACTGCTGTGCGACGGCGCCGTCACCGACGCCCGCCGCACCGCCCTCGGCACCGGCGACCTGGACGAGGAGACATCGGCCGAGCAACTCGCCGAGGCGGCCGCCCGGACGGTGACCGCGATGCTGCGCCAGGACCGCACCTCCCTCACCCTCGACGCCCTGCGCCGCGGCACCCTCCTCGCCGGCGGCGGCGCCCTGCGTCCCGACGTCACCTACCACCTCACCGCCCGGCTGCACGCACCGCTGCGCGTGGTCCCGGCCCCGCACACCGCGGCCGTCCGCGGCGCCGCCCGGCTCCTGCACGCGGCCCTCGGGCATCCGTCCACACTCCCACCCACCGCCGGGCTGACCACGGTCCTTTGAGGGCATGGGCGTCCTGAGGCCGGGGCCTCCGGCGGGGGCGAGGGGCACCGTGCACGGCGGGCTGAAAGGCGCGGGCCCCTTCAGTCCGCCGTCCGCAGGAGGGGCCGGCACGGGTCGCCGGCGAGGGCGTGCAGGTCGGGGTCCGAGTCCGCCGCCCAGGCCGCGTAGCCGTCGGGGCGGACCAGGACGGCGCCGGGCAGCCCGTGCACCGGCTTCGCCCGGACGGCCCCGAGGCCGGGCGGCAGGATCCCGGCGAGGTCGAGCAGGACGGGCCTGCCCGACCGGAACAGCGCCGGGTCGACGCCCGGGACCCGGTGACCGGTCAGCGGGTGGCCGCCCGGCACGTCGTACGCGTGGCCCAGGCCCGACATGAGCCCCGCCAGGTGACGGTTGGTCTCGGGCAGGCGCATCAGGCCGGTGAAGACCTCGCGCAGCGCGACGACGTCCGCGCTCGGCCTCGGGGCGGCGAAGACGCGCTGTGCCTGGGTGATGTGCAGGACCCAGGCTCCGGCGGGGTGGCGCTCGGTGTGATAGCTGTCGAGGAGGTCCGCCGAGGCGCTCCCGCGCAGTACGGCCGCCATCTTCCAGCCCAGGTTGAAGGCGTCCTGCATACCCAGGTTCAGACCCTGCCCGCCGAACGGCGGGTGGATGTGCGCGGCGTCGCCGGCGAAGAAGACACGGCCCGTGCGGTAACTGTCGATCTGCCGGGTGGCGTCGCCGAACCGCGAGGCGTTCTCCACCTCGGCCGGCACCGTCTGCTCGCCGTACACGCGGCGCAGCAGCCCGGCGATCTCCGCCGGCGTCACCGGCCTGTCCTTGGCCGGCTCGTCCCCGTCCAGCACTCCGCCGGTGAACCGGTAGCGGTCGCCGCCCAGCGGGACGAGCATCCCCCAGCCGTCCTCGGTCTCACGGGTGAGGGTGCTGATGTGCCCCTGTGCCGTGGGCACGAGTTCGGACACCGACGCCAGCCGCACATCGGCCAGGACGGCCGTGAACGTGCCCGGCCGGCCGGGGAACGGCACGCCGAGCAGCTTGCGGACGGTGCTGTGCGCGCCGTCGCAGGCCACGAGGCAGCGGGCCGCGATGCGTCGGCCGCCGGCCGTCACCGTCACGCCGTCGTCGGACTGCTCCACCGCCGTGACCGGGGTGTCGCGCAGCACTTTCACCCCCAGCGTCCTGGCGTGTTCCTCCAGCACCTCCTCGATCTCCCACTGCGGGACCGGGAGCACGTAGGGATGGGCAGTGTCCCACACCGTGCAGTCCAGGGGCACCGGCAGCATCGCGAAGTGCCCGCCCACCGGCTCCCGTGACATCGCCCTGGCCCTCATCGGCTCATGCAGGCCGCGCAGTTCCAGCAACTCCTGCGTGCGCGGCTGGATCACACCGCCCTTCGTCTGCCGGACCCGGTGCGGCAGGCGTTCCACCAGCACGGTGTCCGCTCCGGCGAGGGCCAGCTCGCAGGCCAGCATCAGTCCGGTGGGCCCGGCGCCCACCACGATCACATCGGTCATTGCTCCTCCAGTCGCTTCACTGGGAGCAAAAGTATACCGAGTGCAGAAAGCATCCAAGTGCAGCTTTCGGCTACGATGGGCGCCATGACTGGGCTTCGGGAACGCAAGAGAGCACGGACTCACGCCGCAATCTCGGAGGCGGCCATCGCGCTTTTCCTGGAGCACGGGTTCGACCAGGTGTCGGTGGCGCAGGTGGCGGAGGCAGCCGAGGTGTCGAAGCGGACCGTGTTCGCCTACTTCCCGGCCAAGGAGGACCTCGTCGTCCACCGCTTCGCCGACCACGAGGACGAGGCCGGCCGGGTGGTGCGCGCCCGCCCGGCCGGCGTCGGTCCGCTGGCAGCCCTGCGCGACCACTTCCTGACGGCGCTGCGCGACCGCGACCCGGTCACCGGCCTCAACGACATCCCGCAGATCCTCGCGTTCACCCGCATGGTGCGCGAGACGCCGGCGCTGCGGACGCGAGCCATCGGCTTCCAGGAGGGGTCCGAACGAGCGCTGACGGAGGCGCTCCAGGACACCGCCGGCGTTCCGGCCCTGACCGCGCGGCTGACCGCCACGCACGTGGTGAGCACCCAGTGGCTGCTGTCGATGGACAACTTCCGCGCCCTTGACGGCGGCCAGTCCGCCGACGAGCGCTACCCGCAGGCGGTGGCCGACGCCGAGCAAGCCTTCACCCTGCTGGCGGAGGGGCTGGCCGGACACCTCTAGCGAGGAGGTGCGCCTCGGACTCCGAACGCTCGCCCGGTGATCGCCGCTACCATGTCGATCTTGAGCATGGCCGCATCAAGAGAAAGGTGCGGCACGACGCGCGCTGCATACGGGGGTGGGTCCCATCCAGGGAACCGAAGGTGTCTTCCGTCCACTGACCGCACAGGAACCACGGGAGCTGGCCGGATACCAGCTCCTCGCCCGGATCGGCGAGGGCGGCATGGGGTCCGTCTACCTGTCCCGCACCCGGGGCAACCAGCCGGTCGCGCTGAAGGTGATCCGCCGTGAGTACGCGGGCGACGCCGAGTTCCGGCGCCGGTTCCAGCAGGAGGTCCGGGCCGCACAGCAGGTCCGCGGCTACCACCTGGTGCCGGTGCTCGACCACGACACGGACGGCGACCAGCCGTGGCTGGCCTGCGCCTACGTGCCCGGGCTGCCCCTGGACGACGCCATCGACGCGCACGGCCCGCTGCCCCTGGCCGCCGCCCTCCAGCTCGTGGCCTGTGTCGCCCGCGGTCTCGACGCGGTGCACGCGGCGGGCGTGGTGCACCGCGACCTCAAACCGGGCAACATCCTCCTCGGGGCCGACGGCCCGTGGGTCATCGACTTCGGTATCGCGCGGGCCGCCGAGTCCACCCGCCTCACTCGCAGCGGCGGCTTCGTCGGCACCCCGCAGTTCATGTCTCCCGAGCAGGGCACGGGCGGCGAAGTGACGCCGGCGAGCGACGTGTTCTCCCTCGGACTCATCGCCGCGGTCGCCGCCACCGGCCGTCATCCCTACGGCTCCGGAGCCGCGCTCACCGTCGCCACCCGGATCGCCAACACGGCCCACCGCCCCCCGGACCTCTCCGGCTACCCCGACCTCCTGCGCCCCCTCCTGGAGCGCTGTCTCGCGGCGGCGCCCGACGCCCGTCCCACGCCCGCGGAACTCGCCGGCCTGTGCGAACGAGCCTCCGGCCGCTCCTCCCGCGACTGGAACGGCTGGCTGCCCGCGCCGACGGCGGCCGCCGTCGACGAGCGGCGCCGCGCCGTACGCCGCCTCCTCGACCGCACCGCCCCCGCCTCCGCCCCGCAGCGCCCCGCCGCCACATACGTGCCCACGCAGACCGGCGACTCGCTGCACCAGGCGCCCACCCGGACCGCACCGCCCCGGCCGGCCGCCCCGTCGCGGACCGGCCATGTCCGGGCCGGTGGCCCCCGCAGCCCCCGCCGCCTGTACCTGGCCCTCGCCGCCGCCGCCCTCGCCGTCGCGGTCGGCACGGCCTGGTCGCTGTACGGCGACACCGGCTACGGCGAGGACGGCGCGGCCGGCGACCGGACCACACCGACCGCAGGCCCCGACGCGCACCACCCGTCCAAAAGCCAGAAGCCCTCGCCGTCGGCCTCGAAGAAGCACCCCGGCAAGACGTACGAACTGCTCTTCAAGGACCGCCCGTTGACGATCAGCCCGCCCGGCACCGGTGTGCTGATCACCGCCGACTTCGACACACCCAAGGTGAATCCCAGCGGTGAGATCGGCGACCACGCCGCGGAACTTCAGTACATCTACCAGTACCTGACCTTCCGCACCGCCACGGCCAAGAGCCCCGGAACCACGCCCGAGACCTGCCGGCAGTCCGTCGACAGCGCGCCGCTGCCCTCCGAGCTGTCCAACGACGCCCTGAACCAGGGCCGGGCCCTCAAGAAGGGCGACGTGCTGTGCACCGTCACCTCCGAGGGGAACCTCGCGATGCTGCGGCTCACCGGCGTCGCCCTCACGGGCCAGACCTCCTTCGACCCGCCCGGGTACACGGGTCTGCTGACCGTGTGGAAGCAGCCCGCGGCTTCCTAGGGTCTGTGGCGGACGCGGCCGGACCGTGTGCCCGGCGCGCACACTGGAGTACATCCGCCCGTACGTTTCGCAGAGGTGTGCCGGTCCCGTGCGGGAGGCGGTGGCCCGGACCGACCGCGGAGGTGCCATGCCCGACCCCGGCTCGCCCACCCCGCCCGAGTCCGCCCGCCCCTGGCGTCGCGCCCTCCGCCGCCTGCGGGGCCGTCGGCCGG
This sequence comes from Streptomyces sp. NPDC097129, assembly GCF_055668065.1. Classification (NCBI taxonomy): domain Bacteria; kingdom Bacillati; phylum Actinomycetota; class Actinomycetes; order Kitasatosporales; family Streptomycetaceae; genus Streptomyces; species Streptomyces sp. NPDC097129. The sequence continues at coordinate 116,814 of NZ_JBVOQE010000005.1, forward strand.
TGCCACCCCGCCGGGTGCCCCGCGCGTCCCAGATCCGCATGCTGACCGCCGTGCTGGACGACGCCGTCGCCGCGCTGGCGTCCGCCGATCTCGCGGTCGCCGCGTGCGGGGCGCCGGACGGTGCGACGTGGCAGGCCGCCCAGGGCTGCGGCAGGGCCGCCCGCGGCTTCCACCGGCTGCGCGCGCGCCTGGAGGAACTGCCGATCAGCGAGCCCGACCTGGTGGACGCGCGGGACGACGCCGGCCGGCTGCTGGCCTACCACCAGTGGATGGTGCACCAAGCCCTCAACGTGGCGTTCACCATCCACCCCGACGCCCGCACCGAGGCCGCCCGGCTGGAGCTCAACGGCCTGGGACGGCCCGCCGACCGTCTGCGACTGCTGCGGGACACCCTCGGTGAGCGAGGGTCCGGTGAGCCGCGGCAGGGATGAGCGCACCGCTGCGGCGCCGATGCCCAGTACCTGCACCTACGTCCCTTACCGTGACCTTCGATGCCGTACGTCCGTGAACGGAAGAGGTGAAGGCGGTGGCGTTCGCGGAGGCCGACGGCGGTGGCAGCAAGCCGTCCCGCGAGCCCGGGCGCCGGTCCTGGGCACCGCTGCTCGCGGTGTGCGCCGGGTACTTCATGGTCATCCTCGACGTGACGATCATCAACGTCGCCGTGCCGGTGATCGGCCGGGACCTGTCGGCCTCCCTCACCGGCATCCAGTGGGTCACCGACGGATACACCCTGGTCTTCGCCGGGTTCCTGCTCACCGCCGGCGCGCTCGGCGACCGGCTCGGCAACCGCCGCGTCTTCTGCGCGGGCGTGGCGGTGTTCACCGCGTCCTCGGCCGCGTGCGCGCTCGCGCCCGGCACCCCGGCCCTGGTGACCGCCCGGCTGGTGGAGGGACTCGGGTCGGCGCTGATCGTGCCGGGCTCCCTGGCCCTGCTGCAGCAGGCCTACCCCTCGCCGGCCGCCCGCTCGCGCGCCTTCGGCCTGTGGGGCTCGATGGCGGGCGTCGCCGCCTCCGCCGGGCCCCTGCTGGGCGGGCTGCTCGTCTCCACGGCCGGCTGGCGCTGGGTCTTCCTCATCAACCTGCCCGTGGGAGCGGTCTGCCTCCTGCTGACGCTGCGGTACGTCGCGCCCTCGCCCCGGCGCGCCACCCGCTCCCTGGACTGGCCCGCGCAGTGCGCGGTCGTGTCGACGGTGGCCCTGCTGACCGCGGCCCTCAACGAGGCCGGCCGGCGGGGCTGGTCCGACCCGGCCGTTCTCGCCGGGCTCGTCCTGGCCGTGGCGGCAGCCGTGGCGTTCGTGGTGCGTGAGCGGCTGGCCCGCTCGCCCGCCCTGCCGCTGAGCCTGCTGCGCTCCCGTCCGATGAGCGGCGCCGCCGTCATCGGCCTGCTCTTCAACTTCGGCTTCTACGGCATGGTGTTCACCGCCAGCCTGGACTTCCAGCACCGCCGCGGCTACAGCGCCCTCGGCACCGGGCTGGCGCTGTTCCCGGCGGTGGCGATGACCATGTTCGCCTCCGTCCTGTCCGGGCGGCTGACCCGCCGTACCGGCGACCGTCCGCTGGTGGTCAGCGGCATGCTGCTGGCCGCCCTGGGACTGGCGGGCTGGGCGTCGGCGGGTGACGATCCCGCCTACGCGCTGCTGGTCGTTCCCATGATGGCCGCCGGATTCGGTACGTCCTTCGCCCTCACCGGCTCGACCACCACCGTGATGGCCGCCGCACCCCCGGACTACGCGGGCGCCGCCTCCGCCCTGTTCAACACCACCCGGCAGGTCGGCAGCGCCACCGGCGTCGCGCTCGGCGGCAGCCTGCTCGCCACCGCCGGCTACGCGAGCGGGATTCGGCACAGCATGGCCCTCGGAGCGCTCGCCTACCTGACCGCCGCGGTGCTCGCGTGGCGGTGTGTGCCGGTGGGGGCGGCGGGGAGGGCGTAGGCGGGCCACCATGTCGACGAGGGCGGCCCCCGACGCCCGCGACGCGCTGGGCGCGGCGTCACGGGGCGACCGGGGGCCGGGTGAAGGGGGCCGGGTGAACGGACGGCCACGATCACGCCGGATCGCGGTCCCGCCCACCCGGCCGGGCCGTCACGGTGTCGGCGTCTTCCAGATGCCACGGCCGTGCGTGGCCACGTACACCTGGCTGCCGTCGGGGCTCGGGGAGAGGTACACCGCCGGGGCGGTGGGCAGGTTCGTGCCCAGGCGCGTCCAGTGGCCCGCCGAGGTGCTGGTGAACACGCCCAGGTCGGTGGCCACCACGAGGGTGCCGTCCCGGGTGACGAGCGCCGCGTTGGCCGGGGCGTCCGGGAAGGAGTCGGTGGCCGCCGGGTCGCCGCTGACGTCCGTCCAGGTCGTGCCGCCGTCGGAGGTCTTCCAGACGTGGCCGTAGCCGGCGCCGGGGCCCTCGTTCCAGTGCCGTGAGAAGCCGTTGACGACCGCGTAGACCGTCTTGCCGGAGGCGTCGGAGGGGTCGACGGTCAGGTTGGAGATGTAGCGGTTGGGGAAGGCGGCGGGCAGGTTCACCTGGTGCCAGGTGCCGCCGTAGTTGGTCGCGACGCCCCGTCCGAAGGTGCCGTCGACCGCGGAGCAGGCGCCGCACCAGGCCGCCCACGTGACGTGGCCCCGGCTCGTGACCGCCGAGGCGGAGTGCCCGGCGCCCAGGTCGAACAGCCGGGTCCAGTCGGCGCCCGAGGTGCTCTGCCAGGTCTTGGTGTTGCCCCAGACGTACTGGCCGCCCGCGACCCACAGGCCGTTCGGGTCGGTCTCGTCCGCGCCGAACGGGGCCGTGAAGCGGGCCCCCGGGTCGCCGGGCGCGATGTCGGTGATGACGTCCTCGGAGCCGTCGTCGCTCGCGGTGTAGCCGCAGTTGTCCGTGATCTGCAGCGCGAGGTCGACGTACTCCCCGACCGTCTGGCAGCCGTTGGCGGGGTTGACCAGCTGGTCGCCGCCGTCACCGCCGTACGGCGAGACCATCTCGCCGTCCGGGTTCAGCGGCTGCCCCTGGTAGGTGGCGCCCCTGGGGGCGAGCAGGGAGACGCCGTTGTCCTGCAGGCCACCCCAGACGGCGTCTCCGCTGCCGTCGGTCATCCGGCCCGCGCGCACCGAGTAGTACTGGAGGGTGCGCAGGGTGCCGGACTCGTTGAGGTTGCGCCAGCCGGCCGTCGTCTGCGTGGCCGGACGGGCGTAGGCGCCGCCGTCGTTGCCGACGAACACCTCCGGTGTGCCGCCCTGCCACTGCGAGAAGGCGAGGGCGTGCTGGTCGGAGTGCATCACGTCGCCGTCGCAGGAGTTCTCGGCCGGGTCGTACGAGAAGCACGGCATGCCGAAGTCCCAGTAGCGGCCGACCGCCTTCCACGTCGCGCCGCCGTCCCGGGACTCGAACATCTCCTCGAGGCCCAGGTAGACGTGGTTCGGATCGCTCGGATCGACGGCGATGACCTGGTCGTACCAGGCCTGGGAGCCGGGCTGGTAGCCGCTGCCGATCTCGTGGACCTTCATCGCGGAACCGGTCGCCGACAACGACGAGGAGGTCGCGAGCTGCTTGAACGGGCCGCCCGCGTCACCGCTCGCGCTGACGTACACACCGGCCAGCACCGAGTACACGCCGGATCCACTGGCCTTGTTCAGGAGCTTCGGGGACTCCATTGACACATACAGCCTGCTGCCGTCGGCCGAGTACGCGAAGGCGGCGTTGCCGATCTCGGCGGGGTTGATCGCGCCGGTCGGGTTGGCACGCTTCCAGGTGGTGCCGGCGTCGTCGGAGTAGTAGAAGCCGTTGTAGCCGGCGCCGCCGCGCCACGCCACGTTGGCCAGCAGCCTGGTGCCGTCACTTCCGGGCCGCACGGCGATGTCGTTGGCGATGTCCGCGTAGTGGCTGTCCACCCCGCAGCTCACGCCGCCGGCGCCGACGCCCGCGCACGGGGCCAGGACCTTCGTCCACGCGGTGGACTGTCCCGCCGACAACGGGCGCCGGAAGACGCCGTGCGAGGAGGCGGCGAAGACGTAGCCGGCGGCCTTGTCGAAGGCGAGGGTGTGCAGGGAGCTGCTGTCCAGCTCGGTGCCGCCCACCTTGTCGCTCTCGCCGAAGACGCCGGTGACCGGGTCCGCGAGCCGGTAGACGCCGCTGCCCAGGTAGTTGTCGGAGGCGGTGGTGGCCTCGCCCGTGGCCAGCCACAGCGAGCCGTCGGGCGCGACGGCGAGGGCGCCCACGGACAGGGCGGGCAGCCGGTCGGCGATCGGCGTCCAGGTCCGCCCGTCGTCGGTGGAGCGGAACACACCGCCGCCCGCGGCGCCCGCGTAGACCACGCCCCGGTGCGTCGGGTCGGTGGCCAGGGCGGCGATCCGGCCCGCCGAATGCCCCGCGCCACCACCGGAGTTGGAGGCGGACCGGTCGCGGTAGTGCAGCGCGTCCTCGTTGTACGGCGAGGTGGTGACCTCGCTCCAGCTGCCCGCCCGGACCGGCATGTTCCTGATGTGCGCCCACGCGTCGGCATACGCGCCCGGTGCGATGCGTCCGTCCGGGGAGAGCCTCGGCTCGTTGAACGCGTCGAGGGACTCCATCAGTTCGTGGGACTCCTCGCCCGCCACGTCGTGGCGGCCGGATCCCGCGTCCGCGTCCGCCCCGTATGCGGTGACGGGTATCGCGCCCGCCATCAGAAGTGCGGCGGCGGCGACGGCGATCGCCGCTCTGCCGCCGCCCTCCGCGGCGCGGCGCGGTCTGCGCCGTGCGGAAAACACACCCATGGATTTGTCTCCGGCTTCTTCGGAGCAAGGGGCGGCCGCCCCTACGGCCGCGAAATCTCTTACTGCCGAGCGCCGGAACCGTACTCCCGTGCCAGGTACCGATCACAGAGGTTTACAGCGACTTTAAAGACTGACAAACGTAACGATTGCCAAAAACCATCTCGTTCGTCGCGTCACCGCTCAGACCCCTCAAGGGACCGGCGTCCCCCATGAGTTACAGCGCGTACGACCCGTGAGGTGTCACCCCTGGGCCCGAAGACCGGTGTGAAGGACGGCGAACAGCCCCCGGGTGCGGGTGCCGTCCGGCAGGTTCCAGGGCGCGGCGACGTGGCCGATCGCTCCGTGCGGGGGCTGGGGCGCACCGTCCGGAGCGGGCTCCAGGACGCGGTGCAGGCGGAGCGTCGCAGCCCGCGCCAGGGGGATTTCGGTGCCGTCCTGGCCGTCCGCGGGCGCCTGGGTGAGGTCCGTGGTGAGCGGGCCCCCGCCGCTGTAGGAGGAGGTGACCTCCGGGTCGGGAGTGTCGCTGGCGTTCTGGTCCTGGGCCTGCGCCGTGCCCTGGACCAGGGCCAGCAACTGCGCGACGAGCACCGGGTCGTGACAGCCGTCGTAGGCCCAGCGCCGGCCGAGCACACCGTGCTCCATGGTGCCGACGAGGGCGTGCTCGGCCCCGTCGAGCGGCGCGCCGCGGTAGGTGAGCGGCACCAGATAGGTGGCCGGTGCGGAGCCGGAGACGTCGGTGACCACCATGAACTCGATCCCGACCGCGCCGTCCGGGTCGTCCAGCCGGAAGCCGCCGGCCTTGACCGGCTCCGGCTCGGCCGCGCCGCCGCGGTACCAGGGACGGGAGGGCAGCCAGGAGGTGAGCAGTTCCAGTTTGGTCGGCTTCACGACGGTGCGGTGGATGACGGCCATGCCGGGGTTTCCTTCCGTGGAGTGGTCGAAGTGATCAAGCTTCGACATCCTCGCACCGCCGCGGCCCCGCGGCGTCCGCCGTGCGGTCGTGCGCGGTTCCCTCCTGCCTGGGGCTGCCGCGTCGCCCGGCGCGGGCGATGACGGTGGTGAGGGCGCCGGCGAGCAGGCCCCAGAAGGCGGAGCCGATGCCGAGGAGGCTGACGCCGGACGCGGTGGCGAGGAAGGTGACGACCGCGGCCTCCCGTGACGCCTTGTCGGACAGGGCCGTGGCCAGCGAGTTCTCGATCGTGGCCAGCAGGCCGACGCCCGCCGTGGCGAGCACGAGCTCCTGCGGCATCGCGGTGAGCAGCGAGGCGACCGTGGCGCCGAAGACGCCGACACAGAGGTAGAAGATCCCGGCCCACACGCCCGCGACGTACCGCTTGGCGCGGTCCGGGTGCGCCTGCGGTCCGGTGCAGATCGCGGCGGTGATGGCGGCGAGGTTCAGCCCGAACGCGCCGAACGGGGCCAGCAGGACGTTGACCGCTCCGGTCCAGCTCATCAGGGGCGACACCGGAACGTCGTAACCCGAGCCGCGCAGCACGGCGACTCCGGGCAGGTTCTGCGAGGCCATCGTGACGACGAACAGCGGTACCCCGACGCTGACCAGGACCTTCCAGTCGAAGTCGGGTGCGACCAGGACCGGCGCGGCGAGCGAGACCCGTAGCTTGTCCACGTGCCAGCCGCCGGCGACGACCGAGGCGAGAACGCCGCCGGCGAGGGCGAGGAGTACGGCGTAGCGGGCTGCGAAGCGGCGCGCCAGGAGGTAGAGGACGAACACCGGGAGGGCGACCGCGACATGGCGGTGCATGGTGCTGAACAGGCCGGTGCCGAACCGCAGCAGCACTCCCGCGAGGAGGGCCGCGGCGAGCGGCACCGGGATGCGCTCCATGGCACGGGCGAACCAGCCGGTCACGCCGGTGACGAGGACGAGCAGGGCCGAGAACACGAACGCGCCGACGGCCTGCCCCATCGGCACCCCGGCGAGACTGGTCGAGAGCAGGGCCGCGCCGGGTGTCGACCAGGCGGTGACGACGGGGGCGCGGTACCGCAGGGAGAGACCGACGCAGGTGACGGCGAGCCCGACGCCGAGCGCGAGCATCCAGGAGCCGATCTCCCGGGGGCCCGCGCTCGCTGCCCGGGCCGCGGTGAACACGAGCGCGGCGGAACTGGTGACGCCCACGGTGACGGCGATCAGCCCCGCGGCCACGGCCGACGGCGGCGCGGCCGCGCGGAGGCGGGTGGTGAAGGAGGACATGGGCGACTTCTCGAGGAGGAGGGAGCGTTGGGGTAAGCCGAACGTCCCGTAAGGTGCGTTCTGTAAACGGAACGTTCTGTATGTGGAACACTAGGGAGGAGGGCCGACGGCCGTCAACCACGGCGAACGAGAGCGGGAGCACGATCCGGAGATGGGGCTGAACGACGAGGTGGGGCGCAGGCTCCGGGAACTGCGCGCACAGCGCGGCCTGTCGCTCTCGGAGCTGGCGCGGCGTTCCGGCGTGGGCAAGGGCACCCTCTCGGAGCTGGAGGGCGGCACCCGCAACCCCACCCTGGAGACCCTCTACGCCCTGACCACGGCATTGAACCGGCCGCTCAGCGCGGTCCTCAGCGACGCCCCGCCCGTGCGAGCCGAGGAGCACGAGGGCGCCGTCTCCGGCAGCGCGGTCACCGCGGCCCTGATCGAGCGGCACGAGGACGCCGACGCGGTCACCGACATCTTCCGCGTCACCATCGCCGCCGGCGCCACGCAGGAGTCGGCCGCGCATGTCGCGGGCACGAGCGAGACCCTGATGATCCTCAGCGGCACGGCCGTCGTCGGAGCCCTGGACGCGCCGAGCACGGCAGGACCGGGCATGTCGGTGTCCTGGCCGGCCGACATGCCGCACGTGTACAGCGCCCCGCACGGGGACGTGCACGGCATCCTCTTCGTGCGCTACCGGGCAGCCGCGCTGTGACCTTTCAGGCGGCCCGCCGGGGTCGCCCGGCCGCCTCTCTCACGTCGCGTCGCCGAGCGGCGTGCGATACCCGCGGGCACCCACCACGTCGTCGACGAGCCCGGTGAACGCGCGTACGGCCGCGCTCCGGTAGGCCTGGGAACGTCTGAGGAGGGCGACTCGCCGGGAGGGCAGAGCGGGGCGCAGCGACACCGGACGCAGACGCGGGTGGTCGTGGGTGACGGCGTCGGGGAGGACCGTGGCGAGCGGCGTGCGCTGGACGATCTCGATCAGAGCCTGGATGGAATTGGCCTCCATCGTGATGCGCGGGGTGACCCGGTGCTCGGCGAAATACCCGTCGATGTGCGCCCGCGTCGCGAAGTCACCGCTCAGCAGGACCAGTTCGGTGCCCGTCAGCTCCTCGAGCGACACGGACTCGTCGCGCACGGACGCATGCCCGTCGCCGCGCACGACGAGGCTCAGCGTCTCCGTGTACAGGTCGGTGGCTTCGACGCCCTGCTGGTGCGTGGCGGCGAAGGCGATCCCGAGGTCGACGTCGTCGGCGAGCAGCGCGGCCTCGATGCCGTCCTGGGTGGTCTCCCGGATAGTGAGGGTGATCCCCGGATGCCGTTGGTGGAGCTCGGCCGCGAGAGGTCCGACGAGGTAGGCGGTGAAGGAGGGGGTGACCGCCAGCCGCAGGTGGCCGCGCGAGAGGTCCTGGACGTCCTGCAGCGCGCGTTCTGCGGCGGCCAGGTCGCGCAGCGCCCGCCGGGCGTGCCGGGCGTAGGCCTCTCCGGCGTCGGTGAGCCGCACGCTGCGCCCCGTACGGTCCAGCAACTGCACCCCCAGGGCCCGCTCCAACTGTCTGACCTGCTGCGACAGGGTCGGCTGAGAGATGTACAACTCCTCCGCGGCCCGAGTGAAGCTGCCCTGGTCGGCGACGGCGAGGAGATAGCGCAGATGACGCAGTTCCACGGACACCTCGACACTATAGGTCCGGCCCGCCGGCGCCGGGCGGCACGGCGGCGGGCGGGCGCGGGCCCCTCCGGGAGGCCTCCCAGGGGCCTCATACGGAGCAGGGTTCGCGCCGCCCTTCCCGGCGTCATCGGTGCCTGTGGCTCACCCGGTGGTCGGGGCACCCGCGACGCGACGCTCACCGCCGTTGCGTTCCTGCCAGAGCCGGTAGACCTCGACGGCCGAGTCCCGGGGCTCGTGGCGCATCGGCAGCCGCCGTTCGTCCCAGTTCTTGGCGAACTCGGCGTAGAACGTGTCGAGCTCGAAGTACTTACGGTCGTCCACGTAGTGCGGCTCGTAGGCCTCGCGTGTGGTGAGGAAGACCACCTCGTCGGGCGAGCAGTAGTACAGGGAACCCAGGCACATGGGGCAGGGCTGGGCCAGGACGTACACCGTGGCGCCGACCAGGTGCTCGGTTCCGAGCTTCGTGCAGGCCTCGCGGATGGCGAGGATCTCGGCGTGCGCGGTCGGGTCGTTGGTCTGCGCCACCTTGTTCGCGCTCTCGGCGAGGATCTCGCCGTCCTTGACGATGACGGTCGCGAAGGGGCGACCGCCCTCGGTGACATTGCGGTGCGCGAGGTCGATGGTGCGTTGGACGAAGTCCATGGGGCTCTCCTCGGAGTGTGAGGCCGGTCAGAAGGGCTTGGTGGGCAGGTACTTGCCGTCGAGCGTGATGACGGCCCGTTCCCCGCCCTCGGGGTCGGCGACCTTGCGCACGTCGAGCTTGAAGTTGATCGCGGAGATGATGCCGTCGCCGAACTGCTCGTGCACCAGGGCCTTCAGCGTGGTGCCGTAGACCTGGAGCATCTCGTGGAAGCGGTAGATGGTCGGGTCGGTCGGGACGCCACCGGGGAGGGAGCCGCGCGTCGGGATCGTCTGCAGCAGCAGGACCGCGTCGTCGTCCAGTCCCAGCAGGTCACCGACCGCTCGAGCGGCCGCCTGCGGCAGGGCGTGCTGACCGAGGACGGCCGCGGTGGTGAACGCCGCGGACAGGCCGGAGGCGTCGGCGATCTGCTGCCAGCTGAGGTTCTTGCGCGTCTTGGCGTCCACCGCGGCGGCGGCGACGGCCTGGCGGGCGGCGGGGTCGAACTGGGCGTGCGTCATGAGAGTTCTCCTTCAGGATCGGGGAGGGAAGGGGCCCCCGCCACCGCGACGGGACGGGACGGCGGAGGAGGGGAGGGGAGGGGAGGGGAGGGGAGGGGAGGGGAGGGGAGGAGGGTGGGCGACGTTCGGGGAGGGCAGGGCGGTCAGGCCGCGTACGCGCCCGGGAGGTTCGTCGCGTCGAGCACGTCGACGCATCCGGTGGCGATGTCGAAGACCCAGCCGTGCACGGCGACGGTCTTCCCGGCCAGGGCACGGGCGACCGAGGGGTGCGTCGTCAGATTCGTCAGCTGAGCCAGCACGTTCGCGCGCACCAGGCCGGGGACGTCCTCGCTCCCGGTGACACGGGCACGGGACGCGTCGGCGTGGCGCAGCCATGCGCCGACCGCGGGAACCGCGCTCAGGTCGTGCTGTTCGGCCAGCGCCGTCATCGCGCCGCAGGCCGAATGACCGCACACCACGATGTCCGACACGCCCAGGACCGCGACCGCGTACTCGATGCTCGCGCCCACGCCGTCGGCCCCCGGGCCGTGGGCCGGCACGAGGTTGCCCGCGGTACGGATCACGAACAGCTCGCCGGGCTCGCTGCCGGTGATGAGTTCGGGGACGACACGGGCGTCGGAGCAGCCGATGAACAGCGTGTGCGGCGTGTGGTTCACCGCCAGCCGGGCGAAGAGCTCCGCCTTGCCGGGGTGGACGTCACGCTGGAAACGCCGGACGGCCGCCGTGAGGTCACGCATGGGATCACTCCCTTCAGGGGTAACGCCGACCCGTCGGGCCGACGTGTTTCCACCATGCGTGACGTCGGTCTATAGGAGCCAAGACGCAGCTTCGATGCGACCTATAGATGAGGCCAATGCCGCTTGGCCGCGGTCGGCGTCCGAGGTCCCTGTGGCGTGCCGCGAAAGGCGCCCATTCGGCTAACATGATCGAACTAAAAAACGATCGCTTTTATATTCGACAAATCGGCTGAAAAATTGACAACCAGACCATCGCGGATGCCTTCGCGAATACCCAACGGAATGATGTCCGGCGCGTGGCGTCCGTCACGGGCGACGCTGTGGACCGCGATGGCCGTGGTGACCCTCGCATTCCTCGTCACCCTGGAGATCGCCGCACGTCACTACGGGGAAACAGGGCCGATCACCGACCAGGCGCGCGAACTGATATGCGCGCCCAAATCGGGGCCGTTGCTGTACGCCGGTATGGCGCTGACGATGGTGGTGCTGACCTGGCGGCAACGGTTCGTCGCGGCCTGCGTGGCGATCGGTCTCGACATCCTCTTCTTCCTGGCGCGTTGGGCGTCCGGGGCCGAGCTGACCGACGGCCACCCCTTCGGCAACGGCGCGCTGTGGGTGGTGCTGGGCTGCGGCGTCATCGCCCTCACGCGTCGCACCGGCCCGGAGCGGGTGCTGCTGCTGAAAGGCGTCGGGCTGGGCCTGCTGCTGGTGGCCGGCCGCAAGACGGGCGACGCCTGGCTGCTGATCACGTCCAAGACCCGCCCCACGGTGCTCGACCAGTACGTGGCCGTGGCCGACCGCGCGCTGGGCAGCCCGTCGTGGCTGGTGGGCCGCATGGTCCGGGCCACCGGCCCGATCGGCGCGCACGTCCTCGACTACGTCTACGTCCAGCTCGCGGTGGCGGCGGTCTTCGTCGCGCTGTACCAGCTGCGCCACGTGGCCCGCGACCGCCGCTTCCCGGCGCACCACCTCGTGCGCACCTTCCTGGTGATCGGTCTGGTCGGGCCGGGCATCTACATGATCTTCCCGACGGTAGGGCCCGTCTTCGCCTACGGCACCGGCGCGTTCGGCACCGGCGGACCGCACTGGGCGGTGGCCGACCTGTGGCCGCACACGGTGCCGGCGCTCAGTGTCCCGCACTGGATGCCCTACGACGAGATCACCCCGCGCAACTGCATGCCCAGCCTGCACACGGCGTGGGCCACGGCGATATTCCTCCATTCCCGCACGGGCCCGAGAATGCTCCGGTACGCGGGCGCGTTCTGGCTGATCGCCACCCTCACCGCGACGCTGGGATTCGGCTACCACTACGGCGTGGACCTCGTGGCCGGTGTGGTGTTCGCATTCACCATCGAGGCGGCGCTGCGTTCGTTCGACCGGGGCTGGGACCGGGCGGGAATCCATCTGGTCGCCTACGGGACGACGGTCTTCGCGGCGCTGCTGGTGTCGTACCGCTATCTGCCGATGGAGATGGCCCGGCACCCCTGGGTGAGCGGTCCGCTGCTCCTTCTGGCGATGGCCTCCGTCGTCTACGGCTATGCGCGGACCACGGGGTTGCGGGAGACGAAGGTCGCGCCGGTGCACCAGCCCCGGCCCCAGCCGGAGCTGGTCTGAGGCACACTGCCTGAGCGGCGCCAGGGGTGAGCCCCGGGGCGCCGCTCACGTGTGAGGGGGCGCCACGTTCGCCGTGACGCCCACCCCCACGAGACCGAGGAACCCGCGGCCGCGACGGTCAGGTCCGCAGATGCGAGGCCCCGTTGAGGTCGAGGATCGTGCCCGAGGCCCATTCGGCGGCCGGGGAGGCGAGCCAGAGGACCGCCGCCGCGATCTCCTGCGCGCAGGCCACCCGGCCGAAAGGACTCTGCGCGCGGATGGCGGCGCCCTCCGCGCCCTCCAGCCGTGCCGCGACTCGCTCCGTGTCGAAGAAACCGGGGGCCACCGAGGCCACGGCGATGCCGTACGGGGCCAGCGACACCGCGAGCGACTGGCCCAGGGCGTGCACCGCGGCCTTCGTGGCCCCGTACGCCGGGTGGTCCGGTTCGCCGCGGAAAGCGCCGCGGGAACCGACGTTGACGATGCGTCCCCCCGTACCCTGGTCGATCATGCGCCGGGCCACGAGATGGCTGAGGTTCGCGGTGGCGAGCAGGTTCACGGCGACATGCCGCTGCCACACCGCCACCCACTCCTCGTACGGCGTCTCCGGCAGGGGATGGCGGATGTTCACCGCCGCGTTGTTCACCAGCACGTCGACCCCGCCGAGCGCTTCGGCGGCCGCGTCCACGACGGCCGTCGCGCCCGCCGGGTCGGACAGGTCGCCCCCGACCAGGGTGTGCCCGGAACCGGCCAACGAGTCGAGCGTCACCCGGGCTTCGTCCTCACGCGACCCGAAGTGCACGGCGACCCGGTCCCCGCCCTCGGCGAACGCCTGCGCCACGGCACGCCCGAGCCCCCGTGACGCACCACTGACCAGCACGCGCCGCCCTGACGCGGACGCACTCACGCTCATGAGAGATCCTGCACGGTGGTCACGATGCGGGGCCCTTTCACCGAGGTACGCGGACGGCGCAAGCATAGGAGACGCCCGCTCCCTCACCCGCGGTGAACGACCTCCCCGCCGACCATGACCAGGTCGCACACGGTCCCCGGGATGGCCTCGGGCTCGATGGCGAGGACGTCGCGGGAGAGGACGACCAGGTCGGCGACCTTGCCGACGGACAGCGAACCACGCTCGTCCTCCAGGAAGTTGGCGTACGCCGACCCCATCGTGTAGCCGTGCACCGCGGTCTCGATGTCCACCGTCTCCTGTGGCATCCACGCCTCACCCCCGCCCAGCGGCCGGCGCGTCACCGCCGTGTACAGGCCCACCATGGGGTCCATCTCGGCGACGTTCCAGTCACTGGAGAACGCCAGCGTCGCCCCGGCCCGGTGCAGACTGCGCATGGGCCACGCCTTGTGCCAGCGCTCCGGGCCGACATTGCGCGCCCAGTCCTGACCAGGCCCCGCGATCTCGGGGGCGCAGTGACGCGGCTGCATACAGGCCACGACCCCCAGGTCCGCGAAGCGCGGCACGTCCGCCGGGTCGCAGCACTCGACGTGGACGACCTGGTGGCGGGCGTCCCGGGGACCGTTCTGCGAACGGGCACGGGCGACCGCGTCCAGCACGGTGCGGATACCCCGGTCCCCGGTCGCGTGCACGAAACACTGGAAGCCGCGCGCGTCCAGCCGGGTCAGCAACTCGGTGAACTCCTCCGGCGGGTAGAAGGTGTCACCGCGGTGCCGGCAGCCCGTGTACGGCTCCAGCAGGGCAGCCGTGCGCGGCTCGACGACGTCGTCGATGTAGAGCTTGAGCGGTCCCACCCGCATCCACTCGTCGTCGAACCGCCGCGCGGCCCCGGCGAATTCGTCCAGATCGGACTCGGTGGTGCCGCGCGGGTGGAACAGCGCGGCCACCAGCCGGGAACGCAGGCGCCCTTCCTTGCGGGCGCGGACGAACAGCTCCAGATCGTCCAGCGAGTTCTGCGGCTCCACGATGGTCGTGATGCCGAAGCGGACGGCGTCGTCCAGGCTGCGCAGCAGCCGCCCGTACTGGCGCTCGGGGGAGGCCCACGGCACGCCGAGCTCGCGCAGCGCCCGATGTCCCTCGCGGGACAGACCGCGCACGGCGAAGTCCTTCACGAACCCGGTGGGTTCACCGGTGACGGCGTCCGTCTCGGGTACACCGAACGGCAGTTCGCCGCAGCCGCGTGTCACACCGAGCCGGGCCATCGCGGCGCTGTTGAGCCACATGGTGTGGACGTCGTAGCTGAGCACGAAGGCGGGGGTGTCTCCGGTCAGCTCGTCGAGATCCCGGGCGCGGGGCATCCGGCCGCCGGGCAGGACCGAGTAGTCAAAGCCCTCCGCCTCGATCCACCCGGCGTCCGGATGCCGCTCGCGCCAGTCGGCGATCCGCGCGGCGACCTCGCTCGGCGAGCGGGCCCCGGCCAGTTGCACGCACTCCTCGTCCGAGCCCAGCCGGACGTGGTTGTGCGCGTCCACGAAGCCCGGCAGGACCCGCCGCCCGCCCGCGTCGACGACTTCGGTGGCCGGGCCCGTCCACGCCGAGGCGTCCGCGTCGGAGCCCAGCCACACGATGCGGCCGTCGCGCACCGCGAGCGCCTCGGCCGAGGGCAGGCCCGGGTCGACGGTGTGGATGCGGGCGTTGCGCAGGACCAGGTGGGCGGGGGAGGGGAGGGTCACGATCTGTTCTCCAGTGTGCGTGCGGTGGTGGGGCGACGGCCGTGGGGCCGGTGTCAGTCGTCGGCGTCGGGAGCGGCGACCTGCCAGCGGTCGTGCGGATGCCGGCGCAGGTACAGGACGTAGTAGAGAGCGGCCGCCGCGACGACGCCGCCGGTGATGGCGAGGTCCCGTCCGGCCTGCTGGTACAGCACGTAGCCGACCGAGGCGAGCACGACGACCGGTGCCAGCGGCCACAGCGGCATCCGCCAGGCGGGACGGCCGCGCAGCGGTGCGCGGCGCGCGGCGAGCGCGGCCAGGGCGAGCAGGACGTAGACGACGGCGAGGATGGCGCCGGTCGCCTCGTACAGCGTCGTCAGGTCGGCGAAGCAGGCCAGCGCCGCCCCGGGCAGACTGATGACGAGGGTGGCGACCCACGGCGAGCCGAAACGGGGGTGCAGCCGGGTCAGCGCGCGGTTGACGGGTTCGGGCCAGGCCCGGTCGCGTCCCGAGGCGTAGACGACCCGGGCGTTCTGCAGCACCATCACCAGGACCGCGTTGAGGATGGCCAGCGCGACGCACAGGTCGATGACCGTGGCCGTGGTGTCGCCCGCCCAGCCGCGCACCAGGTCGGAGAAGGTGGCCGTGGACAGCGTGTCGGTGGACGCGGTGCCGAGCACCGCCGCGACGGCGGGTACGAGGATGACGGCGGCGCCGATGAACAGCGACCAGAAGACGGCACGCGCCACGTTGCGGCGGGGCCGGTGGATCTCCTCCGCGAGATAGGAGGCGGTGCCGAACCCGTTGACCACGAACATCGCGGCGGCCAGCCCGGAGACGAGGAGCCCCAGGGTGAACGCCGGTTGTCCGGCGGCCGCCTGGGACACCTCCGGGTGGACGAGCACCGACGGGGAGCGCTGGGTGTGGGCGAGGCCCAGGACGGCCACCACTCCGGCGGCCACCACCTCCAGGACCAGGAAGGCGCCGGTCACCAGGGCGTTCGACTTGACGTCGAGGACGGCCGTCGCGATCGCCACCAGCATGACGGCGCAGCCGGCGACCTGCGGGTCCACCCGCACCAGGTCGGCGAGGTAGTCGGCCGTGCCCAGAGCGATCACCGGCGGGATGACCACGAGCATCGCGATGGTCATCGCGAAGGTCACCCAGCCCAGGAACCGCCCGAGCAGCGCGTCGACCATGGCGTACTCGCCGCCGGAACTCGGGGTCAGCGTGCCCAGTTCGGCGTAACAGGCGCCCACCGCGATCGAGATGACGATGCCCACCGCGATGGTCAGCGGAGCGCCCGTGCCCTGACCGGCGAACAGCTCGGGGACCAGGATGAACAGCGACGAGGCGGGCGTGATGCAGGACAGCGTGAGCAGGACGGCGCCCACGGGACCGAGGACCCGCGCGAGGGCGACGGGCGCCGCGCCGCCGGCGGCGGCCGGGGTGGGCTCGGGCGTGGACATCGGCGACGGCGTCCGCGTCGGCGGCGAGTCGCCGGGCGGTGTGTCGGCGGGCGTGTGCGTCATGGAGGTGTCCCCGGGTTCGGGCGGCTGGCCGCGGGCGGAGGGGCGAAGGGGCGGAGGGGCGGAGGAGCGAAGGGCGAGCGCGGAGAGCGGAACTTCCTTGAATGCGGTTCAAGGAAGTTTGAACGTCATACAAGATGTTGAAGAAGGCTCCGCTCTGTCAATAGGTCCGGCTGGGCGTCCCAAAGATTGAACGGCGTTCAAGCTCCGATGGGGGCGCCGCTAGACTGTCCGCCGTGACGGCACCAGTGGCACGACGCAGACGAGGCGGGGTGATCGCGCGCGAGCGCATGCTCGAAGAGGCGATGCGGGCCATCGCGGAGCACGGTCTGGCCGAACTCACCATGTCCGGACTCGCCGAACGCCTCGGCACGTCCGGCGGCCACATCCTGTACTACTTCGGCAGCAAGGACCGGCTGCTCCTGGAAGCGCTGCGCTGGAGCGAGGACCGGCTCACCGAGGAGCGGCGGGCCCTGCTGTCGCGGCGCACCACCATCGCCCGCCGCCTGGACGCCTTCGTCGAGCTCTATCTGCCCGAGGGGCCGCGCGACTCCCGCTGGATGCTGTGGATCGAACTGTGGGCGCGCGCCGCCGGCAACCGCGAACTGACCACCGCCCAGGAGGAGTTCGACCAGGCCTGGCAGGAGGACCTGGAACGGCTGCTGCTGCGGGGAGTGCGCCAGGGACGCTTCGGCCTGCCGCAGGACGAGGTCCCGGCGGCCGCCGACGCACTCCTCGCCCTCCTCGACGGACTCAGCACCCGGGTGGTGCTAGGACTGCGCGGAGCCACCCGGGAGGGAGCCGTCGGCACCGCGCGCCGCGCCGCCCGCGCCGCCACGCGCCCCCTCGTCTGACCTCCGGCCCGGCAGAGCACCGGATCACCGCTACGGCGCGACGGTCGTGGTGACGCGCGTCAGGGCCGGCCGGCGCGGCACGGAAGCGAACCCGAAGCGCACCGGTGGCTCGATGGGCGCCAGTACGCCGAGATCCTCACCCGCGAAGACAGCCGACAGACCGGTGACGGGCCACAGCCCGCCGGCGCCGTACCACTCTCGGCGTCCGGGCACCGCGCTGCCGCGGGTCCGCACGCCGCGCAGCAGCAGCCGGGCGACGGGGTCCGTCACCACCGTCCACGACGCACTGCGGGCGAGCGGGCGGGGCACCGCCGCGAGCAGGAGCCCCAGCGGTCCCGGCCGGCCGACCGTGAAGCGCAGCTCCAGCGGCCCCGCGCGCACCGCACAACTGCCGCCCGACGCCGTCACGTCGACGGGTACGACGCGCACCGTGTCGAAGAGGTACGTGCCGCTGAGGAAATCGGCGACGCGCCGCGTCGGCGCCAGCAGCAGCCGTTCGCCCCGTTCCCGCTCGATCATCACGTCGCTGAACGGGCCGAACGGCGAGCGGTGCCAGTGGCCCACGACCACCCGGGTCCCCGAAGCCGTCCCCACGCCCGCGATCCAGCCGTCGAAACGCAACCGCGCCCGCCGGTCCGCACAGCAGCCGTCCCCACGGCTCATCCGCCCGCCCCATGGCCGCCGTGAGGGGACGGGGCCCCCTCAGCGACACGGACGGGACGGCCCGAGCCGCACATGCCTGACCCCTTCCGAGAAGTGCACCACGGGCTCACCGGCGGGCGCCGGGAGACCGGCCGCGCGGGTCAGGGTCTCCTCGGCCGTCTCGACCACGGCGGCCCGCAGCGGCCACGGCTCGTGCTCGACCGGCGTCTGCCACAGCATCCCGTACCGGCGTGAATACGCCCGCCACCGCGAGGTCAGCCACACGTCCCGTTCCGCCGGCCTGATCGGATCGCCCGGGCGGACGACGATCCGGTAGGCGACGTCACCGCCCCACCGGGACCCTGTGTACGACACGAGGTCCCCGTCCGTGGAGACGCGCAGGGTGCCCTGGTGGTACGGCACGCCCACGGCCCGCGCCGCGAGCATCAGCGGGAACGCCACCTCGATGGCCAGGAACCACAGCCCGTCCCGCCGCGAGCCCCGGTGCCGGACGTAGGTCCGCAGATTGGTCTCCGCGAACGTCGGCAGCCCCGGCAGCGCGGAGGGCACGCCGGGCGGGCGGACGCGGGCCATGACGAACGGGGTCAGACTCACCCACGCCGTGTCCTCGTACACGTCGACGACGAGTTCCGGGGGCAGCAGCGCCTGCACCGCCCGCCGGGGAAACGGCCAGTGGACGAACGTCTGCCGCAGCCAGCCCGTCCGCAGCGCGGGGAGCCGCACCCGCTGCTCCGCTCCATACGCGACCACCAACCCTGCGTTCCCTTCCACAGACGGGCAAAACGCCGTGCCCGACCGGCGGCTGCGGACCGGTGCGGCCGTCAGTGGGGCCTGTGGTCCGGGGTGTGGTGGTGCGACGAGGCCTCCGCGACCTTCTTGAGCGCCGACGCCGTGAGCGGGTCGCCGACCTTGGCGGGTTGCTCGTGCACATGCTCTTCGGGCTCGTCGTGGCGGAAGTGGGACGGGGCCAGCCGGTCACCCGCCCCCCGCTCCTCGGTGAAGGTGTCACCGCTGTCCACGCGCACCGGCCCCGGACCCTCGGCCCCGGCGGCCTGTGTCCCGTCACCCTCGGCGCCCGCTACTGCGTGACCCGCGCCTTCCTGCGTACCGCGTACGGGACGCGGCTGGGTCAGCCAGGCGACGGCGGCGCCCGCGGCCGCCACCGGCCACTCCACGATTCCGGCGACGCCCAGCACTCCGGCTCCGGTGTAGACGGCCAGCCGGCGGCCGCGCGGGGAGATCGCTCCGATCCGGTCCAGCGCACCGTCGGCGAACCGGCCCACCTGCTCGGCCCCCGGCAGGCGCCGGAGCCCCGAGGCGACGGCCCCCAGCGGCTGGAGAAGACCCGACGGACGGCTTCCGACCTGGCTCATTTCGAACTCCTCCCGCGCGTCCTGAACAGGCGGCTTCTGTCTCCCAGTGTCACACTCGCCGGGCGTGGTCCGGGGCCTCTCGGGGACCCGTGTGCGGGGCCGGCTGCTGTCCGGCTGGGCCCCTCGACAGCGGAGAGGCCGCCAGGGGGGCCGCTCACAGCAGGGCCGGAGCCGTCCCGGGAGCGATCCGCACCCGTCCGCCGTGCCCGCAGGCGACGACGCGGTCGCCGAGCCCCGCCCGGCCGGCCTCGGCGAGGAACGCGGACAGCGGTGAGCGCATCACCGTGTAGTCGCCGTAATGGACCGGCAGGATGCGCCGCGGAGCGAGCTGCCCGGCGAGCTCGGCGCCCTGCGCACCGTCCATCGTCACCACGAACCCGCCCGGAAGGCGCGTGCCGCCCAGGTGCAGGACGGCCAGATCGGCGGCCGGGAAACGAGTGGCGATCTCGGCCAGGCCCTCGAACGGCAGGGTGTCGCCCGAGACGTACAGGCGCAGTCGCGCGGGCCGCCCCGGCGGGCCGAACTCCAGCATGCTCCCCATCACCGGCGGCAGCAGCCCGCGCAGCACCGGGTGACCGGCGTGCCGGCCCGGCAGCGCCGTCACCCTGACCTGCGCGTCACCGCGCCGCAGGGTGAAGTGCCGCCAGGCGCGCAGCCCCGCCGTACGGGGAAAGCCGTGCACGACCCTCAGGCGGCGTGCCGCGTGCGGGGTGGTCAGCACCGGAACGGAGCGGTCCAGGCCGCGGCGCGCCCGCCGGTCCCAGTGGTCCCCGTGCAGATGGGAGAGCACGATCCCGTCGAGGCGGGGCAGTTCGTGCACGTCGAGGGCCGGCTCGGTCAGGCGCCGGCTCAGCAGCCCGTAGCCGAGGTAGGCGTACTCCCCGCGGTGCAGGAAGTTCGGGTCGGTCAGGAGCGTGAGCGGCCCGTACCGCAGCAGGACCGTGGCGTTGCCGATGAAGTGGACGTCGAGCGCGTCGTCGGGGGCGTCGTCCGTGATCCGGGGCATGCTCGCCCGCCCTTCGCCGGGACCGCGGAAGCGCCCTCCCGCACGCCGCCACCGCGTCAGCTCGTCTCTCTTGCGATCCGCCGCGGGTTCCCCGGCGCGCCGCACGGAAACGGCCGGCAGCGCCCGGGCAGGTCACCGGCCCGGTGCGTGGCGGCGTCACCCCGGGGTACCCAGCACAGCCGTGCGGGACCGGGAACCACGCCGCTCCCGGCGGCCGGAGCGAAGGAGTGGTCATGACCGGCGACACACCCCGTGGCGGCGCGGGGCGGGCCCGGCGTCTGCGGGAGACCGCCGCCGAGGTGTTCGGCTGGGACGAGCTGCGGCCCGAGCAGCTCACCGCGATGGAGTGGGTGCTGCAGGGACGGGACACCCTCGTCGTCATGCCGACCGGAGCGGGCAAGTCCGCCGTGTACCAGGTCCCGGCCCTGCTGCTGCCGGGTCCTGTGGTGGTCGTCTCGCCGCTGCTGGCCCTGCAGCGGGACCAGATCGCCGGGCTGCCCGGCGGCGAGAGCGGACCGGGAGCCGTCGCCGTGAACTCCGACCTCTCCGCGGCCGAGGCGGAGGCGGCCTGGGAGGCGGTGCGCGACGGCGGGGTCAGCTACGTCTATCTGTCCCCGGAGCAACTGGCCAAGGACGAGGTGGTCCAGCGGCTGGCCGAGGCGCGACCGGCGCTGTTCGTCGTCGACGAGGCCCAGTGCGTGTCCTCCTGGGGCCATGACTTCCGGCCCGACTACCTCCGCCTCGCCCAGGCCGTACGGCGCCTGGGCCGGCCCCCCGTCCTCGCGCTCACCGCGACCGCCGCGCCGCCGGTCCGCCAGGACATCGTCGAGCGGCTCGGCATGGACCGGCCCCGCCACCTGGTCACCGGGTTCGACCGCCCCGAGATCCGGCTCGAGGTCCACCGGCACCTGGACGACGACGAACGGCGGCGCCTGGTCGTCGAGCGGGCGGCGGCCGAGGCCAAGCCCGGCATCGTCTACGCCGCGACCCGCAAGGACACCGAGTACTACGCGGCGGAGCTGGCCTCCCTCGGCCTTGCCGCCGAGGCCTATCACGCGGGCCTGCGCGCCGCCGAACGACGGCGGATCCACGAGGCGTTCCTGGCGGGCGAGGCGGACGTGGTGGTGGCGACCACGGCTTTCGGGATGGGCATCGACAAGGAGGACGTGCGGTTCGTGCTGCACGCCGCGCTGCCGGGCTCCCTGGACGCCTACTACCAGGAGATCGGCCGCTGCGGCCGGGACGGCCGGCCCGCCCTCGCCGTACTGCACTTCCGTCCCGAGGACACCGGGATGCAGGTCTACTTCAGCGGCCGCGCACCCGGCGCGGACACCGTGGGCGCGGTCGTGCGGGCCGTCCACGACCACGCGGACGAGCCGGTGGCGCTCGACGAACTGCGCCACGACACCGGTCTGTCCCGCAGCCGGGTCACCACCGCGGTGAACCTGCTGGAGGAGGCCGGGGCCGTGGCCACGGACGCCTCGGGCGCCGTCCGGCCGGACCCGGACACGGCCCCGTCCCGGGCCGTGCGGCGGGCGGAGGAGAGCGCCGAGGCCCACCGGCGCATGGACCGCTCCCGGGTCGACATGGCCCGGGCCTACGCCGAGACGACCGGTTGCCGGCGGCGCTTCCTGCTGGGGTACTTCGGCGAGGAGTACGAGGCGCCGTGCGGGAACTGCGACGTGTGCGACGCCGTGGACGCCGAGGGCGGCGACGGCCCGCCCGGCGATCCGCGGGCGGCGCACCCGGACGCCGGGGCCTATCCGGTCGGTACGGCCGTGCGGCACGGACAGTGGGGCCCGGGCACCGTGCTGAGCGAGGACGGGGACCGCATCACCGTCCTCTTCGAAGAAGTCGGCTACCGCACGCTCTCCCTCGAAGCGCTGGCCGGCCGGGACGATCTGCTCACCGCGGCGAGCGAGCCGGGCGGCGACCGGCCCGACCCCTGAACCGACGCGTCACCGCCGAAGCTCGGCGCGGGCCTGTCCGACCCGGCGCCGACACCTCGGTCCTGCCTTCACCCCGCGGGAACGGCCGGCCGGCTAGGACTTCCTGGCCAGCCCGGCGGAGATGAGGTGCTCCCAGACGGTGAGTTCCCGCCCGCCGCCCTGGTTCCAGCGGCTGTCGACCACGTCGGGACGCCACAGTCCGGCGGGGACGATCCCGGGCTCGAGGATGTCCAGGTCGCCCAGCAGCGCCTCGATCTCCTCGTCGCTGCGCCACCGGCCGCGCCCGAACGTCTGCTGGAGGACCTTCTCCGCCTCCTCCGTCTCGGCGTTGTTGCCCGAACGGAAGTGGCTGACGAAGAAGTAGCTCCCGGCGGGCACCTGTTCACGCCAGTAGCGGACGATCGCGGCGGGGTCCTCCTCGTCGTTGACGTGGTGGAGGATGGCACTGAATATGACGGCGACCGGGCGGGTGAAGTCGATCAGCTCCACGGTGTCCGGGTGGTTGCGGATCGCCTCGGGGTCGCGCACATCGGCCGGGACGACCCGGGTGTGCTCGTTCTCCTCCAGCAGCGCCCGCCCGTGGACCAGCACCTGCGGGTCGATGTCGACATACACGACCCGCGACTCGGGCGCGTGCCGCTGCGCCACCTGGTGCACGTTGTCGGCGGTCGGCAGACCACTGCCCAGGTCGATGAACTGCCGTACGTCGGTGGTCGTCGCGATCTCCCGCACTGCCCGGGTCAGGGCGGAGCGGTTGGCGAACGCGATCGCCACGGAACCGGGAAGGTCACGTTTGAAGACGTCACCGATCTCCCGGTCCACGGCGTAGTTGTCCTTGCCGCCGAGCAGGTAGTCGTACACACGGGCGATGCTGGGCTTGGTGGAGTCGATGGAGGAGCCTTCATGCGTCATGGCGACCATCTTCCCCTCCAACCGGGCCCGCTGACCACGACTTTGGCTTGTTGAGCTCTTTCCCGAACCTGGGCCGGCGGACTCACTCCTTCTTCACGCCCTTCCAGATCAGCTTGGCGATGCTCGGCTTCACAGCCGTGGTGATCACTCCCATCGCCGACCGTACGAACCGGCGTTCGTCGACCTCGCGGAGCATGGCGGCGGCCAGATCGGTGCGGGAGGTGAACACCCCGTCCGCGCTGGACTCGGCCGTGTGATAGTCCGTCACCACGGGGTGGTCGAAGAGGCCCGAGGGCCGTACGAGAGTCCAGTCGAGGTCCGTCCGGTGGATCACGGCCTCCATGCGGCGCATGTCCTCGTGCAGGGTGCGGCCGAAACGCCGGTTCACCAGCGGGTCGAACACATGGTTGAAGAAGTGCGCGCCGGTGGGGCGCCACCGCGGGTCCACGATGCTCGAACTGACCACGAGCAGACGCTTGACCCCGTGCCGGCCCATCGCGTCGGTGATCGCCCGGGCGCTCTTGGAGTACGTGGTGATCTCCTCCTTGCTGAACGGCGTGCCCAGCACCGACAGCACGGCGTCCGTACCGCCGATCGCGGCGTCGGCGCCTGCCGGATCGGTGGCGTCGGCGATCGCCGTCGCAAGCCCCGGACGCTCGGCGATCGACCCGGGCCGCCGCGTCACGGCGACGACCTCGTGACCCCCGGCGAGCGCCTGGTCGAGCAGTCGGCGACCGGTGGGTCCACTGGCTCCGAAGACGGTGATACGCATGAGGGCGGGTCCTTCCCGAGGTATGGAGGCGGCACAACGCCCTTGACCCTGCCGCTCCCGCCGCGCAGGCTCAACGCCGATGAATATTCCGTCAGCTGCCGCGCCTGCCCCCGCCCGCGGGCGAGGGCGCCCCCGCGGCAACCCGCCCACCCGCGCGTCGATCGTCTCCGCCGCCCGTCCCCTCTTCGTCGAGCACGGCTACCGGGCCACCACACTGCGCGCGGTGGCCCTGGCGGCCGGAGTGGACCCCGCCGCGATCGCGTACCACTTCGGTTCGAAGAAAGCCCTGTTCGCCGACGTCATGCAGGTCCACTGCGCCAACGCGCTCACCGTCGACCGCGTCCTGGCCGGTGACCCGGCCACCCTGCCGGACCGCCTCATCGACGCGGTGACCGGGCTGTGGGAGGACCCCGGCTTCCGCCGGCTCACCAGTCAGGGGGAGGAGGTCGCCGCAGCGGTCCGTGACTATCTGGAAACCGAACTCCTGGCCCGGCTCGTTGAATTTCTCGGGGGCCGGGCCGCCACCGCACGGGCCACGGCCGCCGTCACCGTCCTGGGCGGACTGATCTACACCCGCTACCTCAACCCCCTCCCCACGACCGCCGCGCTCACGCCCGCCGAGATCCGCCAGGCCCTCGCCCCCTCGCTGCACGCGGCGCTCCACCCGGCCATCCGCCCGTCCGGGGGGCGCTCGGTGAGGTGAACCGATGGATCGCACAAGGCAGTTGATGCCACACGGATGGGGCCCCGTCTTCCCTGGCTCGCGTGAAAGTAACGCGGCGATCGGGTGTTTGCCGGGGCGCGATGAGAGCACACGACGGCCAGGAGGTTGATGACGATGGTTCCCCTGCTTCTGGTTCTTCTGCTGGCTCTGGTCCTGTTCGGTGCGGGCTTCGCGCTCAAGGCCCTGTGGTGGGTCGCGGTGATCGTGCTCGCGGTGTGGCTGCTCGGTTTCGTGGTCCGTCCGGCGGCCGGTGGCGGCCGCCGGGGCCGCTGGTACCGGTGGTGACCGGTAGCGCTGACCGAGCGGTACGCAGACGGCGCCACCCTGGTGGCGGCGCCGGTGGGGTGGGCCGGCCCGAGGGGGGCCGGCCCACCCCACCTTTTCGTCCTCGGCTCCCCGCCGCCGGTCAGTCGCGCGGCGCGCTCCCGTCGTGGGGGCTGAACGCCCGCCGGTAGGAGGCGGGTGAGATGCCGAAGGCCGCCCGCATGTGCGCGCGCAGGGAGTTCGCCGAGCCGAAACCGGCCCGGTGTGCGACGAGGCCGATCGTCAGGTCCGTCGTCTCCAGCAGTTGCTTGGCCAGTTCCAGGCGCTGGGCGGTCAGCCACTGCACCGGGGTCATGCCGACCTCGTCGCGAAAGCGCCGGGTGAAGGACCGCAGGCTCATACGGGCGTGCTCGGCGAGCTGGGCGAGGGAGAGCGGCTCGCCGAGGTGCTCCAGCGCCCAGGCGCGCGTCGCCGTGGTGCTGGCGAGAGTGGGTTCGGGGACCGGGCGGTCGATGTACTGGGCCTGCCCGCCGTCGCGCCACGGCGGTACGACGCAGAGGCGCGCGGCCCGGTTGGCGGCGGCCGCGCCGTGGTCCCGGCGGATCAGGTGCAGGCACAGGTCGACGCCCGCCGCCACGCCCGCGGAGGTCAGCACGTCGCCGTCGTCGACGAACAGGACGTCCTCGTCCACCTTGACCTTGGGGTAGGCCCGGCGGAACTCCGGCGCCAGGTTCCAGTGAGTGGTGGCCGGGCGGCCGTCGAGCAGACCGGCCGCCGCGAGGACGTAGGAGCCGGTGCAGATGGACACGAGCCGGGTGCCGGGCCGGATGCCGGCGATGGCCGCGGTGACCTCCGCGGGCAGCGGGCCGCCGCGGCCCAGTTCCGGCATGGCGTGAGTGGGCGGGACGATCACGGTGTCCGCGGCGGCCAGGGCCTCCGGTCCGGCCGCGGGCTGCACGGTGAAACCGGCGTCGCTGGGCACGGGGGCGCCGTCGGCGGTGCAGACGGTGACGTCGTAGAGCGGGCGGCCGCCGGCGTCCGCCGCGCTGCCGAAGACCCGGGAGGGGATGCCGAGCTCGAAGGGCGGTACCCCGGGCAGGGCCAGCACGGCGATCCGGTGCGGCCGTGACGCCCTCCGCGACCGGCCCGGCTCGGTCTCGGTCGTCGTCCCCTGCGATGCGCTCATGGCCAGATCCTGTCACATAGTGGCCGGACGGCCAATCCCGTGGCCGGTCCCCGTGCCGCATCGTTGTCCTCGTCGCACCGGGGACCTCCCGGAGCCGGGAACGAGTACGGAAAGAGAGACGGACAGCATGCGTGCAGTGGTCGTGGAGCAGTGGGGCGGTCCCGAGGCCCTCGTCGAGCGTGAGGTGGAGCGCCCGGAGCCGGGACTGGGCGAGGTCCTGGTGCGGGTGCACGCGGCCGGAGTGAACCCGGTGGACTGGAAGACCCGGGCCAGTGGCGGCCTCATCGAGTGGGGCGCCGTGCCGGCGGTCGGCTGGGACGTGTCCGGCACCGTCGAGGCGGCCGGGCCCGGCGTGGGGATCTTCCGCCCCGGCGACGAGGTCTTCGGCATGCCGCTGTTCCCCCGCCAGGCCGGCGCCTACGCCGAGTACGTGGTGGCGCCGGCCCGGCACCTCGCCCCGAAGCCCGCGAACCTGACCCATGTCGAGGCGGCGGCGCTGCCGCTGGCCGCGCTGACCGCCTGGCAGGCCCTGGTGGACACGGCCGACGTGCGTCCCGGCGAGCGGGTGCTGGTGCACGCGGCCGGCGGCGGGGTGGGCCACTTCGCGGTGCAGATCGCCAAGGCGCGCGGCGCCCACGTCATCGGCACCGCCGGCGCCGCCAAGCACGACCTGGTGCGGCGGCTGGGCGCGGACGAGATGGTCGACTACCGCGCGGTGCGCTTCGAGGACGTCGTCAGCGACGTCGACGTCGTCCTGGACGGGCTGGGCGGGGAGACGGCCGAGCGCTCCCTGGCGGTGCTCCGGGACGGCGGCCGGCTGATCACCCTGCCCGGCCCGGACGACGTCCCGGCCGCCCACGACGGGGTGCGTGCGGCCTGGATGCTGGTCGAGCCCGACCACCTGGGGCTGCGCGAGATCGCCGCCCTCGTCGAGCGGGGCGCGCTGAAGCCGGTGGTCGAGACGGTCCTGCCGCTCGAGCTGGCCGCGAAGGCACACGAGATCGGCGAGCAGGGCCGCACCACCGGCAAGATCGTCCTGACGGTCGCCTGATCCGCGCGACGGGGCCCCTGGGCACCCCTCGGCGGCCCCACCCCGGTCGTGCCCCCGGCCGCCCCCCGGGGGGCCTCACACCGTCCGCGGCGTCCTGAACCTGCGCCGGTACTCCGTCGGCGTGGTGTTCAGACGGCGGCGGAACGCCCGGACCAGGGTGTCCGTCGTGCCGAACCCGGTGAGCGACGCGATACGGTCCAATGTGGCGTCGGTGGACTCCAGTTCGCCGCGCGCCTTCTCGACGCGGACGGACTCGACGTAGGCGTGCGGCGTCATGCCCAGCTCGGTCTTGAAGAGCCTGGTCAGATGCCGCTCGCTGACATGCGCGTAGGCGGCGATGTCCGCGATGGTCAGCGGACGGCCGATGTTGCTCAGGATGTGGTGCCGCAGGTCCTCGATGCGGCGAGTGGTGGAGACCTGCTCCAGCGGAACGCTGAACTGGCTCTGCCCGCCCGGCCGTTTGAGGTACATCACCAGTTGCCGGGCCACCCGCAACGCGACGGCCTCGCCGAGGTCCTCGGCGATGAGGGCGAGCGACAGGTCGAGGCAGGCGCTGATCCCCGCCCCGGTCCAGACGTCGCCGTCCCGGATGAAGATGGGGTCGGCGTCGACCTGCACCTGCGGATGGTCGGCGGCGAGGCGCCGCGCGGTGGACCAGTGCGTGGTGGCTCGCCTGCCGTCCAGCAGGCCCGCGGCGGCGAGGATGTGCGCGCCCACGCACACCGACGTCACCCGCCGGGTGGAGGCGGCGAGCCGCCTCACCCAGCGGACCAGGCCCGCGTCGACCAGCGGGTGCACGTGGCGCTCGTCGTCCACCTCGACCGACCCGGGCACGACGAGGGTGTCGATGCGGCGCGCCGCGACCTGTTCGAACGTGGCGTCCGGGAGCACCCGCACGCCCGCGCCCGTGACGACGGGGTCCAGCGTCTCGGCCGCCAGGACCACTTCGTAGCCGGCCGCCTCCTGCGTCTCGCGCCGGGCCAGCGAGAACACCTCCGGCGGGCCGGTGACGTCGAGCAGGTCGACGCCTTCGAAGACGACGATGACGACAAGGCGTCCGATGCTTCCCGGCACTGATCCCCCACGTGAACGGCATGTCCGTATCTGCATGTTAGACGTCATTGCCGACATGGATACGGCTGCCTAGCGTGGTGGACGCAGCCCGGCGCACCGCTCGGGCCGCGCATCCCACCGACACCACAGGGGGCACACCATGTCCAGGACGACGCTGCGTCAGCTCAACGGCTTCGACGAGACGCCCGCGAAGCTCGCCGACTCCACGCTCATCCTGATCGACTTCCAGAACACCTACACCGAGGGCGTGATGGAGCTGGACGGCTGGGAGGCGTCCCTCGACGCCGCCGGGCAGCTCCTGGCCCGCGCCCGCGCCGCCGGCACGAAGGTCGTGCACGTCATCAACGACGGCGGCGAGGGCACGCCGTACGACATCCGGGCCCGGGTCGGGGAGATCCACCCCCGCGTGGCGCCCGTCGAGGGTGAGAGCGTCGTCGTCAAGCAGGTCCCGGACGCGTTCCACGGCACCGATCTCGGCGCGCACGTCCCGGACGGGCAGGACGTCGTGCTGGCGGGCTGGATGACCCACATGTGCGTGGCGTTCACCGCCCAGGGAGCGTTCCTGCGCGGCAATCGCCCGACGGTCGTCGCCGACGCCACCGCGACCCGCTCACTGCCGGTCGCCGGCGCCGACCTGGACGCCGACCAGGTGCACCGCGCCGCCCTCGCCACGATCGCCGACCTCTACGGGGTCGTCGTCACCTCGCACAAGGAGCTCGTGTGATGCATGATGTGATGCGTGATCGGAGGCAGGGCGGAGCGTCCCTGCGCTGAAGCCGGCGAAGGGGAAGTGACCGCCGTCAGCCGCGCAGGCCGGAGTTGAGCCGGGCGGCCTGGCGGGTGAGGTGGTCGCGTTCGGCGAGGTTGGGTGCCTTGCGGGCCGCCTCGGCGTACAGGCGCGCCGCTGTCGCGAGGTCGCCGTCACGTTCGTGCAGGTGGGCCGCCACCGCGGCATGGCGGGGCAGCGCGGGGTCGAGTTCCGCGAGCGCCGCCAGGCCGGCGCGCGGTCCGTCGGCCTCGCCGACGGCGACGGCGCGGTTGAGGCGGACCAGTGGGCTGTCCGCCAGCCGCGCGAGTTCGTCGTACCACTCGACGATCTGCACCCAGTCGGTCTCCTCGGCGGTGGGGGCGTCGGCGTGCAGGGCGGCGATGGCGGCCTGGGCCTGGAACTCGCCCAGCCGGTCGCGCGCGAGCGCCGCCTGCAGGATCGCCACGCCCTCGGCGATCGACGCGGTGTCCCAGCGGGCCCGGTCCTGCTCGGCGAGCGGCACCAGGCTGCCGTCGGGCGCGATCCGCGCGGCGCGCCGGGCGTGGTGCAGCAGCATGAGGGCGAGCAGGCCCGCCACCTCGGGATGGCCGACGTGCGCCGCGAGCTGCCGGGTGAGCCGGATCGCCTCGGCGGCCAGGTCGACATCACCGGAGTAGCCCTCGTTGAACACCAGATAGAGGACGCGCAGCACGGTGGCCACGTCGCCGGGCTGGTCGAACCGCACCCCGGACACGGTCCGCTTGGCGCGGCTGATCCGCTGCGCCATGGTCGCCTCCGGAACCAGATAGGCCTGCGCGATCTGACGGGTGGTCAGCCCGCCCACGGCGCGCAGCGTCAGCGCGACGGCGGACGCGGGAGTCAGCGACGGGTGGGCGCACAGGAAGTAGAGCTGGAGCGTGTCGTCCACCGCCGGCGCGGCCCCGGGCGCCGGCTCGCCGTCGACGACGTCCTCACGCCGGCGGCGGGCGGCGTCCGAGCGGGCCGCGTCCAGGAACTTGCGCCAGGCCACGGTGACCAGCCACCCCTTCGCGTCCCGCGGAGGGCCGGCCGGCCAGACGCGGACCGCCTCGACGAGCGCGTCCTGGACGGCGTCCTCGGCCGCCGCGAAATCGGCTCCGCGGCGGACGAGGACGGCGAGCACGCTCGGGGTGAGGCTGCGCAGCAGTGCCTCGTCCATGGGTGCGGTCACTCCGTGATGGTGGGCGGCGCGGCCAGGAAAGGGCGCACCTCGAGCCACTCGTGGATGGGCTTGCCCCCGGCGCCGGGCGCGGCGGACAGCTCCCCGGCCAGTTCGAGGGCGCGCTCTTCGCTGTCGACGTCGATCACCATCCAGCCGGCGATCAGGTCCTTGGTCTCGGCGAACGGGCCGTCGGTGACCGGCGGGCGCCCCTCACCGTCGTAGCGGACCCACATCCCCTCGGGTGCGAGCGCCTGAGCGTCGACGAACTCGCCCGTCTTCTCCAGCCGGGCCGCGAAGTCGTGCATGTACTGGATGTGCGCCGTGACCTCCTCCGGGGCCCACTGGTCCATCGGTGCGCAGTTCACCGGCTCCGGGGCGCCGCGGTAGTGCTTGAGCAGCAGGTACTTGGCCATGGTCTGTCTCCTCGTCCAGGTGCGGCCCATTGTGGTCGCGTTCACCCCGGGGACGGGGCCGGACGCGGGTTCTCGACATCCCCGCCGGGATTTTTCCCAGTGATTTCCTCACCGGATTCCGCATCGCCAAATCAGATCACCTTCCTCGGAAACATCTGTTGGACAGCTTTCCCGGCTCCCCACAGGATGTTCGGTGCGGTAGCACGGTCGACGCGACGCCGGGATGGACTACCGCCTGAGTGGAGGCTGGAATGCCGAGTGAAGCAACCGAAGTAGTCGTCGTCGGAGCGGGCCAGGCCGGCGTGGCGATGAGCGAGCACCTGGGAGCCCAGGGCATACCGCACCTGGTCCTGGAACGGCACCGCATCGCCGAGCGGTGGCGTTCGGAGCGGTGGGACTCCCTGGTCGCCAACGGGCCGGCGTGGCACGACCGCTTCCCGGGCCTGGAGTTCTCCGACGTCGGCCCCGACGGGTTCGCCTCCAAGGAGCAGGTCGCGGACTACCTCGCCGCCTACGCCGAGAAGGTCGGCGCCCCGGTCCGCTGCGGCGTCGAGGTGACCTCGGTGCGCCGGCACACCGGCCGGCCCGGCTTCCGCGTCGAGACCTCCGAGGGCTCCATCGACGCGCGGTTCGTCGTGGCAGCGACCGGACCGTTCCAGCGCCCCGTCATCCCGCCCATCGTCCCCGACGGCGCCGTCCCCGTGCAGCTGCACTCCAGCGGGTACCGCAACCCCGGGCAGCTGCCCGACGGCACGGTCCTCGTCGTCGGCGCCGGATCGTCGGGGGTGCAGATCGCCGACGAACTGCGCCGCTCCGGGCGCCGGGTCCTGCTCTCCGTGGGACCCCACGACCGTCCTCCGCGCCGCTACCGCGGACGGGACTTCTGCTGGTGGCTCGGCGTGCTCGGGATCTGGGACGCGCAGACGCCTCCCCAGGGGGCCGAGCACGTCACCATCGCGGTCAGCGGCGCCCGCGGCGGCCACACCGTGGACTTCCGCGCCCTGGCCGCCGCCGGTGTCGAACTCGTCGGCCTGACCGCGTCGTACGACGACGGCGTCCTGCGTTTCGCGCCGGATCTCGCCACGAACATCGCGGACGGCGACGCCAAGTACCTCGCGTTCCTGAAGGCGGCCGACGCGTACATCGAGCGCAACGGGCTCGACTTCCCCGAGGAGCCCGAGGCCCACGTGCTCGGCCCCGACCCGGACTGCGTGACCGGTCCCCGGCTGGAGCTCGACCTGGCCGAGGCCGGCGTCACCTCGATCGTCTGGGCGACGGGTTTCGCCACCGACTACGGCTGGCTGCAGGTCGACGCGTTCGACGACCGGGGCCGGCCGGACCACCGCCGGGGCGTGTCCCGCGAGCCGGGCGTCTACTTCCTGGGCCTGCCCTGGCTGTCCCGCCGCGGTTCGAGCTTCCTCTGGGGCGTGTGGCACGACGCCCGCTACATCGCCGACCACATCACCATCCAGCGGGGCTACCTCGCGTACGGCACCACCGAACGGTCCGGCGCCACGCCGGCGACCGCGAACAGCTGAGGAGCAGACGATGACGTCCACGAGCGAGGGCCACCAGGTGAAGGCCCCGATCGTCACCGGCGGGCACACACGTATCCGTCCGTTCAACACCCGCGACACCTATCCCGAGCAGCACCTCGACAACGACCTCTGCCAGGCCGTCGTGGCCGGCGACACGGTGTACGTCCGCGGGCAGATCGGCCAGGACCTCGACACCAGCGAGTCCGTGGGCATCGGCGACGCCGAGGCGCAGGCCGAGCGGGCCATGGCCAACATCCAGATGCTGCTCGAAGAAGCGGGCAGCCGGATGGAACACCTGGTCAAGCTGACGATCTACCTGATCGACCCGCGCTACCGCGAGGCGGTGTACCGCACCGTGGGCCGCTGGACCAAGGGCGTGCACCCCATCTCCACCGGCCTGGTCGTCTCCGCCCTCGCCCGCCCGGAGTGGCTGTGCGAGATCGACGCCGTCGCCGTGATCCCCAAGGAGGACCGGGCATGACCCTCTCCCTGGTGGTACGCGACGGTGCCCGGTTCGGCATCGTGGTCAGCTCGTCCAGCCCGGCGGTCGCCGCCCGGGTCGCCCATCTGCGGCCCGGGGTCGGGGCGGCCGCCTCGCAGAACGTCACCGACCCCACGCTCGGCACGCGCCTGCTCGACGGGCTGGCCGACCACGGCGACCCCGCGCGCGCCCTGGCCGACGTCACCGGCGCGGCGGACACCGCGAAGACCATCGAGTACCGGCAGCTCACCGTGCTGGGCCGCACCGGCCCCGGGTTCGCCCACAGCGGCGCCCGGACACTCGGCACGCACGCCTCGGTCACCGCGGACGGCGCGGTGGCGGCCGGCAACATGCTGTCCGGCGCGCACATCCCCGGCGTACTCCTCGACGCCTACACCGCGGCCACCGGTGAGCTGGAGGAGCGGCTGCTCACCGCGCTGAGGGCCGCCGTGGCGGCCGGAGGCGAGGAGGGCCCGCTGCATTCGGCCGGCCTGGCGGTCGTCGCGGACGTGGACTGGCGGGTCACCGATCTGCGGGTGGACTGGGCCGACGACCCCGTGGCCCGGCTCGGCGAACTCGTCGACGTCTGGCTCCCGCAGCGCGACGACTACGTGCGGCGCGGCCTCGACCCGGCCACCGCTCCCTCGTACGGCGTCCCGGGCGACCTGTGAGGGGCGCCGCGCTGAAGCGGGCGGCCCGGCAGGCGGTCGACCGTCACGCCGAGGAGCTGATCGGCCTGTCCGAGAGGCTGCACGCCGACCCGGAGACCGCCTGGGAGGAACACCGGGCCGCCGCCGCCGTACCGGAGCTGCTCGACCGCGCCGGCTTCGACGTCACCTCCTCCTACCTGGGCCTGGACACCGCGTTCCACGCCCGGTTCGGCAGCGGGCCCGTGCGGATCGCGCTGTGCGCGGAGTACGACGCGCTGCCGGGCCTCGGCCACGCGTGCGGGCACAACCTCATCGCGGCGTCCTCGGTCGGGGCCGCCCTCGGCCTGGCCGCCGTCGCCGACGACGCCGGTCTCACCGTCGAGGTCTACGGCACCCCCGCCGAGGAGGGTGGCGGCGGCAAGATCGAGATGCTGGACCGGGGCGCGTTCACCGGAGCGGACCTCGCGATGATGGTGCATCCGGCACCGGTCGACGTCGCCGAGGCCCGCCCGTTCGCGGTCAGCCACTCCAGAATCTCCTACACCGGCAAGTCCGCGCACGCCGCGGCCTATCCGGAGGCCGGGGTCAACGCCGCGGACGCCTTCACCGTGGCCCAGGTCGCGATCGGCCTGCTGCGCCAGCAACTGCCGGGCTCGGCCCGGGTGCACGGTGTGGTGACCCACGCCGGGGACGCCCCGAACGCCATCCCCGAGCGGTCCACGGGCCGCTGGTACGTGCGAGCCCGGACGCTCGCCGAACTCGCCGAGCTGGAGCCCCGGGTCATGCGGGCCTTCGAGGCCGGCGCCCTCGCCACCGGCTGCGCGCTGGAGATCGAACCGGAGAGCAAGCCGTACGCGGAGTTCCGCACGGACGAAGGCGCCCTCGGGCACTACCGCGCCAACGCCCTCGCGCTGGGTCGCCAGTTCGCGCCGCCCGGCCAGGCCGCCCGGATGAACCGCGCCTCCACCGACATGGGCAACGTCTCCCAGGTGGTGCCGGCCATCCATCCCTACATCGGCATCGGTTCCCTGCCCGCCACCAACCACCAGCACGAGTTCGCCGCGTACTGCGTCGGCGGCACGGCCCAGCGCGCGCTGCTCGACGGGGCGATCGCGCTGGCCTGGACCGGCGTGGACCGCGGCACGGTGGGCGGGGGAGGGGCGGCGTGACGGGCACAGCAGCCTCCGTGGCCGCCGCGTCGACCGGCCGTCTCGTAACCGCTGCCGTGACTGCCGACCCGCCACGACCGGGAGGACACCGATGTCCCTGACGTCCGGCCCCCAGCACACCGGCCCGCAGCACATCTGTGCGGCCGGCCACGACCGCCGTACCGAGCACGACATGCTCGGCGACGTGGACGTGCCGGCGGACGCCTACTACGGCGCGCACACCGCCCGGGCGGTGGCCAACTTCCCCCTCACCGGGGAGACGCTCGCCGCCCGGCCGCACCTGATCGGCGCCCTGGCGGCAGTGAAGGACGCCGCGGCCCGCGCCAACGCGGACGTCGGCGCACTGGACGGCACACTGGCCACGGCGATCGAGGACGCCTGCGCCGAGATCCGCGGGGGCGCGCTGCGGGAGCAGTTCGTCGTCGACCTGATCCAGGGCGGCGCGGGCACGTCGACCAACATGAACGCCAACGAGGTCGTCGCCAACCGTGCCCTGGAGCTGCTGGGGCGCCGCCGCGGGGAGTACGCGGTCCTGCATCCCCTCGACCACGTCAACCTCGGCCAGAGCACCAACGACGTCTATCCGACCGCGGTGAAACTGGCGCTGGACGCGCACATCGCCGAACTGCTGGTCGCCCTGGCCGGCCTGCGCGAGGCGTTCGCCGCCAAGGGCGCCGAGTTCGCGGACGTGCTGAAGATGGGCCGCACCCAGCTGCAGGACGCCGTGCCCATGACGCTGGGCCAGGAGTTCGGGGCGTTCGCCGCGACCCTCGCCGAGGACGAGCAGCGGCTGTCGGAGGCCCGGCTGCTGCTGCACGAGCTGAACCTCGGCGGCACGGCGATCGGCACCGGACTCAACGCCCGCCCCGGATACCGCGAACGCGCGCTGGAGCACCTGCGCCGGCTGACGGGCATACCGACCCTCGTGTCCTCGCCCGACCTCATCGAGGCCACGCAGGACGTCGGCGTCTTCGTCCAGCTCTCCGGCGTGCTCAAGCGGATCGCCGTGAAGCTGTCCAAGATCTGCAACGACCTGCGCCTGCTGTCCTCGGGGCCGCAGGCCGGTCTCGGCGAGATCAACCTGCCCGCACGCCAGGCCGGATCGTCCATCATGCCGGGCAAGGTCAACCCGGTGATCCCCGAGGCAGTCAACCAGATCGCGTTCGAGGTCATCGGCAACGACGTGACGGTCACCCTCGCCGCCGAGGGCGGCCAGCTCCAGCTCAACGCCTTCGAGCCGGTCATCTACCGGTCGTTGAGCGCCGGCCTCGACCACCTCACCGCGGGGATCGGCGTCCTCACCGAGAGGTGCGTCCGCGGTATCACCGCCAACCGGGACCGGCTCGCCCGGACCGTCGCCGCCTCCACCGGCGTGGTCACCGCGCTCAGCCCCGCCCTCGGCTACGAGACGGCCTGCGCGCTCGCGCTGGAGGCGCACCACACCGGCCGGCCCGCGCTCGACCTCGTCCGCGAACGCGCGCTGCTCACCGAGGCGCAACTGCGCGACCTCACCAGCCCCGCCTCCCTGACCGGCCTGCCCGCGCACTGAGGGCACCGCGCCGGCGACCCCCGCTCAGCCCGGGCTTCCCCACCCCATCCTCAAGGAGGTGCGCATGCGCACCAGCAACACCGGCGCCACGCCGACCGAGGCCACCACGGCCACCGACGCGGTCGCCCTGCGCAGGAACGTCGCCGCGGGAGCCGTCGGCGTGTTCGTGCACTGGTTCGACTGGGCCGCCTACGCCTATCTCGCCGGCACGGTCGCCACCGTGTTCTTCCCGGCCGAGAACGGCACCACCGGTCTGCTCGCCGTGTTCGGCGTGTTCGCCGTGTCGTTCGGCATCCGGCCGATCGGCGCCCTGGTGTTCGGCCCGCTCGGCGACCGGATCGGCCGCAAGCGCACTCTGTCGCTGGTCATCTTCATGATGTCCGGCGCCACCCTGACGATCGGACTGCTGCCCGGCTACGCCACGATCGGGACCGCCGCGCCGGTGCTCCTGGTGGTCCTGCGCCTGATCCAGGGCTTCGCAGCGGGCGGTGAGTTCGGCAGTGCGGCGAGCTTCCTCGCCGAGAGCGCGCCCCGGCGCCGTCGCGGGTTCGGCGTCAGCTGGCTGGAGGTCGGCTCCCTGCTGGGCTTCCTCGCCGGCTCGTTCGTCTTCCTGCTGCTGTCCACCGGGCTCGACGACGACCAGCTGACGTCCTGGGGCTGGCGCATCCCGTTCCTCGTCTCCGCGCCCCTCGGCGTCATCGGCTACATCATCCGCAACAAGATCGAGGACACGCCCGAGTACCGGATGCTCGAAGCCGGCGGCTCGATCCCGCGCAGCCCCGCGCGTGAGCTGCTGCGCTCGCACAAGCGGCAACTGCTCCAGGCGGCGGGCCTGATGGCGGCCATGCACGTGCCGTTCTACGCGGTGCTCACCTACCTCGTCACCTACGAGACGGACCACCTCGGCCACTCCGCCGACAGCGCCGCCCTGCTGTCCACGGTGATCTCGCTGCTCGGGCTGGTCCTGGTGCCGGTGTTCGGTCTGCTGTCCGACCGGGTGGGGCGCAAGCCGGTGTTCGTCGGCGCGACGGCGGCCCTGCTGGTCCTCTCCACGCCTGCCTTCCTCCTGATGCGCACCGGACTCGCCGGGACCTGGGCCGCCGGGCTGCTGCTCGGGGTGATCCTGGCGGCGATCCTCGGCACGTACGCGGTGTGGTCGGCGGAGACCTTCCCCACCCGTACCCGGCAGAGCGGTCTGTCCGTCGCGTACAACCTCACCGCCGCCCTGTTCGCCGGCACCGTGCCGTACCTGATGACCGTGCTCATCGACGCGACCGGCAGCACCCTGGTGCCCGGCCCGTACCTGATGGTGTTCGCCGTCGGCGGGCTCGTCGCGGCGCTGTCCCTGCGGGAGACCGCGGGCACGGCCCTGCTGCGCCCCGAGGACGTGGGCGCCGCGGCGGCCCCCGACGGCAAGGCGCCCCCGGCGCAGGCTTCCGAAGGCGTCTCCGGGACACCGGCCGCCCCCGGAGCCCCGCCGGCCGGTGCGGGCGCCGCATAAGGTCGTCCCGGACACGGTCACCGGGTACGAGGGTCACGTATGACGTCACCAGTGGGTTTCACGCTCGTTCAGCTGCGCTACTTCCTCGTCGCGGCCGAGCGGGGTTCGATGACGGAGGCTTCCGCGGAGCTGCACATCGCGCAGTCCGCCGTGTCCGCGGCCATCTACAACCTGGAGCGGGACCTGCGGGTGCAGCTGTTCATCCGCCGGCGGGGCCGGGGCCTGACCCTCACCCCCGCCGGCGAGCGGCTCCGGCAGCAGGCGCGGGACCTGCTGGCCCGCGCCCGCGAGGTCTCACGGGAGGCACGGGGAGACGGCGAGACCATCTCCGGGCCGGTGACCGTCGGATGCTTCGTGACCCTGGCCCCCTACTATCTGCCACCCCTGTTCAGCGCGTGCACCCGGCGCTACCCGGGCATCGAGATCGACGTGGTGGAGGGGGAGACGGACCAGCTCGTCGACGCCCTGGCGGCGGGACGCATCGACTTCGCCCTCGCCTACGACCTCGGCCTGTCCGCCCACCCCGACCTGCGCAGCGAGACCATCGCCCGCGCCCCGGCGTACGTCATCGTCGCGGCCGATCACCCGCTGGCCGGTCGGGGCAGCGTGGAGCTGGCCGAACTGTCCGCGGAACCGCTCGTCCTGCTGGACCTCGCCCACAGCCGTGACTACTTCCGCTCGCTGGTGGCCGCCACCGGCACCGCACCGGACGTCCGCTACCGCACCCGCAGCTACGAAACGGTGCGCTCCCTGGTGGCCCAGGGACTCGGCTACAGCGTGCTCAACCAGCGGCCCGCGACCAGTGAGACCTACGGCGGCGGCAAGGTCGCCGAGCTACCGCTGCGCGACGGAGGCCCGCCGCTCGAGGTCAAGATCGCCTCGGTGGACGGCATGACCCAGACCGCCCGCGCCCGAGCGGTGATGGACCTGCTGCGAGGGATCGCCGCCGCCCGGCCCACCGAGGCCTGAGCGCGAGGGATCGCCGCCGCCCGGCCCACCGAGGCCTGATCGCCGGAGATCACCGCCGTCCGGCCAGCCGGCCCGCCCTGCCTTCCGCAGGGTGGGCCGGTTCTTTGTCGCGCGTATCAAGTCCGGCGAGAAGTTTCTGCACACGCCATTGACGAGTGGTTCCCCTATTGTTTGAATCTCAACTCAAAGAACGGTGTGAGTGCCGATCACGGCCCCCGTCTTTACCGCGCCCGCCGTTTCGAGGCGGCCCCCGAGACGCCACGCCCGACGACGCAATCGAAGGCCACAGCATGCAGACGTACGCCCACTGGCGGCAGCGCGCCGCCGACCTCGCGCCCCGCACGCGCCTGTTCATCGACGGAGCGTGGGCCGACCCCGCCGACGACCACTGGATCCCGACCGTCAACCCGGCTACCGGCAAGGTCACCGCCCAGGTGGCGGCCGGCTCCGCCGCCGACGTCGACCGGGCCGTGGCCGCCGCCCGCACCTCCTTCGAGGACGGCCGCTGGTCACGCACCGCACCGGCGGAGCGCAAGCGGGTCCTGCTCGCCCTCGCCCGCCTCATCGAGGAGCACAGCGAGGAACTCGCCCTGTGCGACACCCTCGACATGGGCAAGCCCATCACGGAGTCCCACGGCACCGACGTGCCCGGCGCGGCCGGCGTCTTCGCCTGGTACGCGGAGGCCGTCGACAAGCTGTACGACGAGATCGCCCCGGCCCCGCCCGGCAACCTGGCCCTCGTACGCCGTGCCCCGCTGGGCGTCGTCGGCGCGGTGGTGCCGTGGAACTTCCCGCTGGACATCGCGAGCTGGAAGCTGGCGCCCGCCCTGGCCGCCGGCAACAGCGTCGTACTGAAGCCGGCCGAGCAGTCCCCGCTGTCGGCGCTGCTGCTGGCCGAACTCGCCGCACGGGCCGGCCTGCCGGACGGCGTGCTCAACGTCGTGCCCGGCCCGGGGGAGACGACCGGGCGGGCGCTCGGCCTCCACCCGGACGTCGACACCCTGGTCTTCACCGGCTCCACCGCCGTGGCCAAGCGCTTCCTCGCCTACGCCGCCGAGTCGAACATGAAGCAGGTCTGGCCCGAGGCCGGCGGCAAGAGCCCCAACCTGGTCTTCGCCGACGCCGACCTCGAAACCGCCGCGGAACGCGCCGCCTGGGGCTTCGTCTACAACGCCGGTCAGGTGTGCTCCGCCAACACCCGCCTGCTCGTCGAGGCGTCCGTGGCCGAGGAGTTCACCGCACGGGTCGCCGCACACGCCCGCTCGTGGCAGCCGGGCGACCCGCTCGACCCGGCCACCCGACTCGGACCGCTCGTCGACGAGGCCCAGGTGGAACGCGTCCTGGCCGCCCTCGCGTCATCGGACGGCACGCTCGTGTGCGGCGGCACCCGCCCCGACCGCGACGGCGCCTACCTCGACCCCACCGTCGTCACCGGCCTGGGTCCGGCCGCCCCGCTCTGGCGGGACGAACTGTTCGCCCCGGTGCTGACCGTGCTGCCCTTCCACGACGAGGCCGAGGCGGTCCGCCTCGCCAACGACTCCGCCTACGGACTGGCCGCGTCCGTGTGGACGGGGGACCTCGGCCGCGCCCACCGCGTCGCCGACGCCCTCCAGGCGGGCACCGTGTCCGTCAACACCGTCGACGCGCTCAGCCCGTCCACTCCCTTCGGCGGCTTCAAGCAGTCCGGCCACGGCCGCGACCTCTCCCTGCACTCCTTCGACAAGTACACGGGCCGCAAGACGACCTGGATCGCGTACAGCTGACCCCGCCGATCCCACGGCCTTCCCCCCACCGGCCGTCCACCACCCACCACCGCAGCAAAGGACGTACCCACCCATGACGCTCGACGCCGCAGACCTCGTCCGGCTGGACCGCGCGCACATCATCCACCCCTACCTGCCGGGCAGTGCCACCGAACGCGTCGTCATGACCTCCGGCTCCGGCTGCCGCCTCACCGACACCGAGGGCCGCAGCTACCTCGACGCCACCGGAGGCCTCTGGCTCGCCCAGGTCGGCCACGGCCGCACCGAACTCGCCGACGTGGCCCACCAGCAGATGAAGAGGCTGGAGTACTTCACCAGCTTCTGGG
Organism: Streptomyces sp. NPDC097129; assembly: GCF_055668065.1. Lineage (NCBI taxonomy): Bacteria > Bacillati > Actinomycetota > Actinomycetes > Kitasatosporales > Streptomycetaceae > Streptomyces > Streptomyces sp. NPDC097129. The sequence goes on from NZ_JBVOQE010000005.1 coordinate 157,166, forward strand.
AGTTCTCCAACGAGCGGGCGATCGAACTCGCCACGCGCCTCGCCGCCATCGCCCCCGACCCGCTGAACCACGTGTACTTCACCTCCGGCGGCTCCGAGGGCAACGAGGCGGCCATCAAGATGGCCCGCTACTACCACCACCGGCGCGGCGAGAGCAGCCGGACGTGGATCCTCGCGCGCAGCAAGGCCTACCACGGCATCGGCTACGGCGGCGGCTCGGCCACCGGCTTCCCGCTCTACCACGAGGGCTTCGCCCCGATGATGCCGCACGTCTCCCACCTCACGCCCCCGTGGCCGTACCGCTCGGAGCTGTACGGCGGCCGGCCGCTGAGCCCCGAGCAGGTCACCGACTTCCTCGTCCGTGAACTGGAGGAGCGCATCGCGGAGATCGGCCCGCACAACATCGCCGCGATGATCGGCGAGCCCATCATGGGCGTCGGCGGCATGCTGGTCCCGCCGGCCGACTACTGGCCCCGGGTGCGCGAGGTCCTCGACCGGCACGGCATCCTGCTGATCTTCGACGAGGTCGTCACCGCGTACGGCCGCGTCGGCGAGTGGTTCGCCGCCCAGCACTTCGGCGTCACCCCGGACATCATCGTCACCGCCAAGGGCATCACCTCCGGTTACGTCCCGCTCGGCGCGCTGCTGGTCGGCGACCACGTCGCCGAGGTCCTGCTGCGCGACCACGGCTTCCCCATGGGCTACACCTACAACGGCCACCCCGTCGCCACCGCGGTGGCCACCGCCAACCTGGACCTCATCGAGAAGGAGGGCCTCCTCGCCCGCGCGAGAAGCCTCGGCGCCGTCCTGCACGGCGAACTCCAGGCTCAGCTGGGCGAGTTGCCGATCGTCGGTGAGATCCGCTCGGTCGGCATGATGCTCGCCGTCGAACTGGTCGCCGACCGCGCCACCCGCGCACCCCTGCCCCTGCGCCCCGACCGGATGCCGCACGACGTCATCCGCCGCGAGACCGGCGTGATCGTCCGCGACTCCGCGCACAGCCTGGTGCTGTCCCCGCCGCTGATCATGACCGAGGCCGAGGCGAAGGAAGCGGCCGCGGCGCTGCGCAGCGTCCTGGAGCGCACCGACCCGACCGGCGAGATCCGCGCCGCCTGACACCCGCCGCGCCCGACGGCCCGGCCGCGACGGCCGGGCCGCCCCTCCCCGCACCACCCGACACGGACCCCACACCGTAGCGGCGCTCCGCACGCGCCCCCCGCAGTCTCTTCCCTCCCCTCCTAGGAACTGCCCGTGTCCTCCAAGCTCTCCCCGTCCGTGCCCAGCGCGTCCCGGCCCGCGGACGGCACCCTGCAACGCAGCCTCAAGCGCTTCGACATCACCGCGATGGCCGTCGCCGCGGTCATCTCCTTCGACACCGTCGGACAGATCGCCACCGGCGGCGGCGAGGCCGCCACCTGGACCGCGGCGATCGCCCTGCTCTTCCTCGTCCCCTACGCCCTGCTGTTCGCCGAGACCGGCGCCGCGTTCCCCCAGGAAGGCGGCCCCTACGTCTGGGTCAAGCTCGCCCTCGGCCGACCGGCGGCCGCGCTCACCACCCTGATGTACTGGGTCACCAACCCCATCTGGCTGGGCGGCTCCCTGGTGTTCCTCGCCGCCCAGACCTGGAACGGCTTCGTCTTCCACCTGGGCTCGGGCACGGTGGCCGACTACACCTTCAAGCTGCTGTTCGTGTGGGCCGCCATCCTCACGGCCGTCGTCTCCCTGCGCCGCGGCAAATGGATCACCACGGCCGGCGCGGCGATCAAGGTCCTCGCCCTCGCCCTGTTCACCCTCACCGCCCTGCTCTACGGCGTGCGGCACGGCTTCCACGGCCTGACCGGCACCAGCTTCGCGCCGAGCACCGCCGGCTTCCTCGCCCTCGTGCCGATCCTGCTGTTCGCCTACGTCGGCTTCGAGGCGCCGAACGCCGCCGGTGAGGAGATGCACGACCCCCAGCACGACGTGCCCGCCGCACTCGGCCGCTCCGCCGCCGTCGCCGCCTGCTGCTACCTGCTGCCCGTCCTCGCCCTGCTGGCCGTCGTACCCGCCCACCAGGTCACCGGCATCGGCGGCTTCATGGAAGGCGCCCGCCTCGTCTTCACCGTGTACGGCGGCGCGGCCGGCCCCCTGCTGAAGACCACCGCCGTGATGTTCGTCTTCGCGCTGCTCACCCAGGGCAGCGCCTGGATGATCGTCAGCGACCGTATGCAGGCCATGGCCGCGGCCGACGGGGGCTTCTTCACCCGCGCCCTCGGCGCCTTCCACCCGCGGCTCGGCACGCCGGTGCGCACCAACCTGCTGTCCGGGGCCGTGGCCACGCTGTTCATGCTCGCCGCGATGCGGTTCGCGAACGGCGACGCCGCCGACATGTTCGCCGTGGTCCTCACCGTCGCGGTCACCACCCTGCTGCTGTCCTACCTCGTCGTCATCCCCGCGCTGGTGCTGCTCCGCCTCCGCCGGCCGGACGTCCCACGGCCCTACCGCGTCCCCTTCGGCACCCGCGGCTTCCTGTTCTGCGCGGCGCTCGTCTACGCGTGGATCCTGATCGGGTCGTGGTCGGCGCTCTTCCCCGGCGTCCTGGAACAGCTCTTCGGCATCGACTACGTCTTCCGCGACGCCTGGGGCGTCTCCCGCACTGCCTTCGAGACGTTCACCCTCGGCACCGTCGTCGTCCTGCTCGTCGTCGGCGTCATCGGCGTGGTGGTGGCCCGCCGCGCGGAACCCTCGCCCGAACAAGCGATCCCCTGACCGCTCGAAGTGGAATGGCTACCCGCGCCTCGTGCGGGTAGCCGCACTGTCGACCCCGTGAAATCGGCACAGGCAGGGATGACGTGGACGGACGTTCGCTTCGAGCGGTGGGCTGGGCACGCTCATTGCCACTCAGCAGTCAGGTCAAGACGGCACGCGACTGGGCCCGGGCCCATCTGGACGAACTCGGCTGGACCAGCAACGCCCCCGACACGGCGGACGACGTCCTGCTGGTCGTGTCGGAACTCGTGACCAACGCGCACGTGCACGGGCACAGCTCCGCCCAGCTGGTGATGTCCTGGGACGGCCAGTGCCTGCACGTCGCCGTGCACGACTCCTCACCCGTCCTGCCGACCCCCCGCCGGCCCGACACGCTCCAGCCCGGCGGCCGGGGCATGCTCCTCATGGACGCGCTCGCGGACCACTGGGCGGCCAAGCCCTGCCCGCACGGCAAGAGCGTCGTCGCCTGCTTCTCGCCGTCGTCCCGCCAGGGCGACTGACGGGGGAGCGGGCCACCTCCCGGTTGGACCGACAGGGTGGTGGAGGCGCCGCTCAGGCCCGTCAAGCCTCTCATCTGCGGTGATGCCTGCTAGCTTCGCGAGCTGTTCCGAGGGCCCCGGATGCCTCCAGCCGAGGCGGGGCCACCACTGCGAGGCGAGGGTGACTGGTGTGAGTCAAGACGCGGAGAGGCCCGCTGCGGCTCCGTTCAAGCGCAGGAGTTTCCTGGCCACCGCCGCCGTGGCGGCCGGTGCGTCGGCCACCGCGGCAGCCGATCCGGCGTCGGCCGCCGCAGGACCCCACACCGAACCACCCGAGCCGTCCCTCGGTTCCGTGGCGCGCCTGCTGGCGGTGCCCGAAGCCGGACGCGGCATCGACTGGCTCAGATCGGCCCTCCAGGTCGCCGTGGAGCTGGAGCTGTCCGCGATCCCGCCGTACCTCTGCGGCTGGTGGTCCGTCAGGGACCGCGGCTCGCAGGCCGCGCGCCTGATCCGGCGCATCATCGACGACGAGATGTACCACCTGGGCGTGGTGTGCAACCTGCTCGTGGCCGTGGGCGGACAGCCCCGGATCAAGGCGGCGGCGCCCACCTATCCCGGCCCGCTGCCCGGCGGCGTACGCACCGGCGTGACCCTGTACCTGTCGGGCCTGACCAGGTCCTTCGTGCACGACGTGATGATGGCCATCGAGGCCCCCGAGGAATCCCTCGCCCGCAGCGGCAGCACCTCGCCCACCGTCGGCACCTTCTACGGCGACATGCTGAAGGGCTTTTGGACCGTGGCCCCGCAGCTGTCGGCGCGTGGGCAGCTGAACGCGCGCATCGGCTCCGACGAACTGAGGCCGGTCGAAACCCTCCTCGACGTCGAGCGCTCCCTCGACATCATCAGGGAGCAGGGCGAGGGCACGAGCCGGTCCCCGGCCGACTCCTTCGCCGACGACCACCCGGCCCACTACTACGCCTTCAGCGAGATCTACCACGGCCGTCAGCTGCGGGAGACCGACAAGGGCTGGACGTTCACCGGCCCGCCCGTCCCCTTCCCCGACGCGCGTCCCATGGCCCGGGTCCCGGCCGGCGGCTGGCCCCGGCCGTCGGCGCCCGTACAGCAGCTCCTGCACAGGTTCGACGCCCTCTACACCACCGTGCTGGACGCCCTCGACGCGGCATGGTCCGACGGCGGGCCCCGCGCCCTGGGAGCGGCCATCCACGCCATGCGCGGCCTGGAGGAGTCCGCCGTCAGGCTGATGGAGACCGAGATCCCCGGCACCCGGGGCACCTACGGCCCCCAGTTCCACGCGCTCTCCTAGGCCCCAGCCGGGCGCGGGGGGCCCTCGTCAGCAGGACACCCTGGTGAGGGTCGCCCGCAGAGAGCCCCGCGGGCGCAGGTTCGCACCGAAGACGGCCGTGCGGGGCGCGGCCGCGAGGCTCGGCCGGTACGCGGGGAGCAGCAGCCGCAGCAGCGTGACCATCTCCTGGAGCGCGAAGTGCTGTCCGAGGCAGGCGCGGGCCCCGACGCCGAACGGCTGGAAGGCCGCCGGATGGCTCGGCCGCTCGCCCCCCGGCAGGAAACGGGACGGGTCGAAACGCTCGGGGTCCGCCCACAGGCCCGGGACACGGTGGGTGAGATACGGGCACACCAGGACGGACGTCCCCGCGCGGACCCGATGCCCGTCCAGTACGTCCTCCCGCGCGGCGTGCCGCGGAATGAGCCAGACCGCCGGATACAGCCGGAGCGTCTCCTGCACCAGGGCGGTCAGCAGGGCATCGCGCCGTGCGGTGCCGGCGGCGGTGGCGCAGGCGGCGAGGAACTGCTCATGGACGTCGGGGTGCCGGTCGAGCAGGACGAAGAGCCAGCACAGCGTCTGGGCCGTCGTCTCGTGCCCGGCGACGAGCAGCGTCACGAGTTCGTCGCGGATGAGCCGGTCCGTGTAGCGCGGGTCGGTCTCGGACGCGTCGAGGAGCAGGCCGAGCAGCGTGGGGGAGGGGCCCGGCACCGCCCGCGTGCGGCGGGCCCGGGCCTCGGCCACGACCCGGTGCGCGGTGGCGTCGATCTGCCGGAGCGCGGCCTCGACGGCCGGCGGGAGGCCGGGAGCGCCGCCCGCGGTGGTGGGCAGTGAGGCGACCACCGTGTCGACGGCGGCGAGTTCACGCCGTGTCACCTCGTCCAGGGCGGCGCCGGTCAGGGAGCGCCAGATGGTGTCGAGGGCGAAGAGCCGCATGTCCCGCCCGACGTCGACGGGTGCGTCGGCGCAGACGGCGGCCTCCCAGCGGTCGGCGACGCGCTCGGCGGCCGCGGCGATGTGCTGCTCCCAGCGCTTCGTCCCGGCGACGGTGAACTGTGCCTGCAGCAGCCTGCGTTGCCGCTTCCACGCTTCACCCGAGGCGGAGATCAGACCGTCGCCGAGCAGCCGCCGGGCGCGGTGCCCGCGCTTGACGTAGACGTCCGGACGCCTGGCCAGGACCTCCTGCGTCTGGTCGGGGCCCGTGACCAGCAGGCAGGGCTGGTCACCGACGCGGACACCGGTGAGCGGGCCGTCCTCGGCGGCCTTGCGCAGCAGATCGATGATGCCGTCCGGCGGCTGGACGGGCGTGCTCTCGGGTTCGTGGAGGGGCATGGTGCTCCTGAAGCGGGACGGCCCGGCGGCGCCCGAACACGGCACCGCGGCGACAGGCCGGGATCCTACCCTGCGGATACGGATGATCACCTGCAGTAGTATCCGCAGGCAGGACCGCCGACAGCAGCTGAGGACGACAGGGTGACCGCACTGGAAACCGTGGACTACGTCGACGCGGACGACCACCCCGTGGCGTGCGGCCCCCGTGGTGGCGCCGCAGCGCACGGCCTCGCCTACCGCGTCGCCGCGACCGTGTGCGTGGACCGCGCGGGACGCGTCCTGGTCTACCGCAGATCCGCCAGAGCCGCGGTCTACCCGGCCCACCACGACATCCTGGTCGGCGGCTGCCTTCACGCCGGTGAGAGCTACCGGGAGGCGGCCGTGCGGGAACTGCACGAGGAGTTGGGCGTCCGAGCCGCACCGCGCCAGGTGCTGCACACCCGGTGCGCCTCTCCGGTCGGCGACTGCTGGCTCGCCGTGCACCTGGCCGAGATCCCGACCCGGCTGCGCGTGGACCCGCGGGAGATCGCCGAGCACTTCTTCGTCCCGCCGCACCGGCTGCTGGCACGGATGCCGAGCCCCTTCGTCCCCGAAGGGCACCGCGTCCTGACCCGCCTGTTCGCCTGACCCCGAGCGACGGCGCACGCACCGGCCCCCACCCCTGCCCGGCCCCCCACCCGCCCGACGCGAGAAAGACATCGTGACTGCATCTCCGACGCCCATGGGCGCGACGCCCCCGCACCTCCACGCCGCCGTCGCCCGCTGCCGCAACCGGCTGGCCCAGCGGGTCGTCGCCGCCGTAGGCCCGGACGGCCTGCTGGCCGCGCCCTGTGCGAGCAGGGTCCTGGAATCCGCGCTCGCGCTCGCCCTGCTGAACGCCGAACAGGCCGAACCGGAAGCGGCCCGCCGCCTCACCGCCTTCCTGCGTACGGCCCTGCACCGTGACCCGCCGGACGTCCTGCAGCGCGCTGTCGCACACGCGGCCCTCGGCCTGGACTGCGACGCGCACGCAGCGCTGCGCGACGGACTCGGCGCCTTCGACCACTTCACCGCCGGCCGCAAACGGCTGATGTTCCAGACGCTCCTGGCCGCGCTCGGCGCCACCGAGTACCCCGCCGCCCCCTGGGAGGCGTACGACGCCACGGGCCAGCAGAGCTGGCTGCGCATGGAGATGGCGGCGCTGAAGGTGCTCACCGCCCACGGCACCCACCGCACCGCCATGCTGGACGACGCGGACCGGCACGCACTCCTGCCGGCCCTCGAACCCGGTCCCGCCTGGGAACGGAACAACTTCGCACAACTGCTCGCCCTGCTGGCGCTGCGTCACTTCCCGCGTCACCGTCCCGCCCTCGCCGACGCACTCAAGCACGTCGCCGGCCGGCTGCGTCCCGACGGCGGTGTGCCCTTCGTCGACGGACTGGACCTCTTCGCCACCGCGATCGCCGGCCTCGCCCTGTGCCTCCTCGATCCGGCCGCCGCCGAAGTGCCGGCGATGGCCGACGCCCTGGCCGTGCGCCGCAACGAGGACGGCGGGTTCGGCTTCCACCCCGGCGTACGGCAGAGCGACGTCGACGACACCTGCTACGCACTGGAGTTCCTGCGCCGGGCCGCGCCCGAGCGGCACCGGGAGACCATCGGCGGGGCGGAGACCTACCTGCTCGGCGTCCGCAACCCCGACGGCGGCTTCCCCACCTTCGCCCGCGGCACGAGTTCCGAGATCGCCATGACGGCGGCCGCGGCGACCGCGCTGGCCCCCGACCCCCGCCACCGGAACGCCGTCCGCGCGGCCGTCCGGCACGTCGCACGGCACCAGCAGCCCGACGGCACGTTCGAACGCAGCTGGAGCCGCAGCGCCACGAACGCCATCTTCCGCGCGGTGCTCGCCCTGCGCTGCACGGACCCCGACGACCCCGGGGCGCCGGCCTACACGGAGGCGGCCGAGCGGGCCCTGCGCCACCTGGCCGCCACACAGCATCCCGACGGCGGCTGGGGCCACACCCGCGCCGACAGCAGCGACCCGATCACCACCGCGTACGCCGTCATCGCCCTCAGCAGCCTGCCCGGTCACCGCAGCGCACGGGACCGGGCGCTCGCCCACCTCGTCGCCCGGCAACAGCCCGACGGCGGCTACCGCAGCCGCCCCGACCAGGCGGGCCCCCGGCCCCTGCTGTTCGACGTCCCCGTGCTGGCGGACGTCTTCGTCCTGCTCGCCCTGGCCCACGCCACCGCGCCCACGGCCGCAGGCGGTGCGCGGTGACCACCGCCGAGGAGCGGCTGTGCGCGTCGCTCAGCTCAGCTGCCGCACCGACATCAGCAGGTGACGGTGGTCCTCGCCGGCGGACCCGCCCTGCTGCGGTACGGCACTGAGCAGCGCTCGCTGGCCGGGCCCGAGGAGTTCGAACCGCACGTGGGGGGCGTCGAAGGACTGCAGAGCCTCCAGCAGGTACGCGGGGTTGAAGGCCACACTCAGGTCATCGGCACCGCTGAGCGTGGCGGTGACCCGCTGTGAGGCCACATCGTCCGCGTAGCCGGCCTGCAGCAGGACGCTCCCCTGGGCGGAGAAGTCCAGCCGGACGGGGCTGTTCGGCTCCGCCACGACCGACACCCGGCGGACGGCTTCGGCGAGCGCGGCGCGCTCGGTGACGGCGACCGCCGGAGCGTCCAGGGCGAACAGCTTGTCGTAGCGCGGCAGCCGTCCGTCGAGCAGCCGCACCGTCGTGTGCATGCCGTCGCCCTCGAAGGCGATCAGAGCGGTCCCCGAGCCGCCGGGGCCGTTCAGCCCGATACGGATCAGCCCCGCCTTGGCCAGCGAGCGGGAGATCTCGGCCAGCCTGCGCCCGGGCACCACCATCTCCACCACGGCCGGGTCCGCCGCCTCCGGCTTCCACGGCAGCGTACGCACCGCGTACCGGTAGCGGTCCGTCGCGGCCAGCGTCATGGACTCGCCGTCCAGCCGCAGCTGGACGCCGGTGAGCACCGGGAGCGACTCGTCACGCCCCGCGGCGATCCCCACCTGCGCGACCGCCGCGGCGAACCGCGCCGCATCCACCGTTCCGCGCGACGGGGGAAGCCCGGGAAGAGCCGGATACTCCTCCCCGGGCAGGGTCGACAGACCGAAGCGCGTACCGCCGGCCTCGACGGTGAAACGCGTGCCCTCCAGCGCGCACGCCACCACCGCGTCCGGCAGCACCCGGCAGATGTCCAACAGTCTGCGCCCCAGCACCAGCACCTGACCGGCGGACGCCGTCTGCGCCGCCACCTCGATCTTCGCGGACGCCTCGAAGTCGAACCCCGAGAGGCACAGCCGCCCCTGCCCCGCCTCCAGCATCAACCCGCCCAGCACCGGCACCGGCGACCGGGCCGGCAGCGACTTGGCCGCCCAGGTCACGGCCTCCATGAGAGCGTCGCGTTCGATCCGGAACCGCATCTGCCGTACTCCCCATCACCCGACACCAGTTGGTCGCGCACGCTATACGCCGCCACTGACAACGCCCGGTCCGAAGCCCACGCCGCCACGGCGGTCAGGGCAGCGGTCACCCGGCCGACGGGGCACAATCCGAGGGTGAGACTCACCTCGCGGCAACTCGTCCTGGCGACCCTGGACCGCCAGTTCCTGCTCGAACGCCGCCACCTCGACGTCGTCGAGGCGGTCCGCCGCATCTGCGCGCTGCAGGCGCAGGCACCGGCGTCGCCGTACCTGGCGCTGTGGAACCGCCTGCGGGAGTTCGTGCCCGAGGACCTCGACGCCGCGTTCGCCGACCGCCGGATCGTGAAGGCGACCCTCATGCGGATCACGCTGCACGCCGAGGACTACGCACCCTTCCGCGCGGCCATGGTGAGCACACTGCGCGGGTCGCGTCAGCGGCCCGAGCCGAGCAGGCCCGGGTCGATGCCGAGTTCCATGGCGGTGCGCTCACGCATCCACGCCATGGCCTCGTCCCGCTTCAGCGCACCGCGCCGGGCGACCAGCTGGACGGCCAGCCCGTCCAGGAACAGCGTGATGCGCCACGCCGCGGCCCGAGCGTCGGAGCAGTGGAAGTCGCTGGTCGCCATGCCCTCCTCGATCAGCGAGGTGAAGACCTTCTTCCACTCCTGGTCCATCTCCCGCATGACATCGCTCAGCCCCCCGTCGCGCAGGCCCGCGGAGTAGCCGTCGATCCACAGCCGCCAGGACGGCACCGCCTTGGCCGTCGGACTGTACAGCCGCAGCAGCGCCTTGAGACGCGTGACGACCGGCGCGGGGCGGCCGAGCACGGCCCGGGCGGCGTCGAGCTCGTTGCGCGCGGCATGCGCGAACGTCGCCTCGATCAGCTGCTCCTTGGTCTCGAAGTGGTAGTAGACCAAGCCGCTGCTCACGCCGAGGGCGGCGGCGACGTCGGTGACCCGGGTCGCCGCGATGCCGCGCTGCTTGATCTGCTCCACCGTCGCGTCGAGGATCTCCTCGCGCCTGAGCACCACGTTCTTCCGCACCACGCCGGTCACCCTATCGCTCACCCCGGCTGCGGGATGCGCCGCCTGCCGCTGATTGACGGACCAGTCAGCCAGAAGGCGGAAAGATGCTGCCGGTGGGCAAGTCGACGGGATGCGCCGTTCACCACTCATTGCGCTCTGAACTGCGGAGTTGTGGTCTCTCGCGGTCGATAGGCCGTCCGCAAACTCTTGACTGGCCAATCAACATAAGCCGATCGATCTCGCCCCCACCCTTGTGGCCACACCCCCCGCGTGTTAGCAAGAGACATGCCTCGCAACCCCCGGATCTCCCAGGACGTCTACGACGTCGTCATCGTCGGCGGTGGCCACAACGGCCTGGTCGCCGCCTCCTATCTGGCCCGGGCCGGGCGCTCCGTGCTCCTGCTGGAGCGGCTCGGCACCACGGGCGGCGCGGCGGTGTCGACCCGGGCCTTCGCCGGGGTGGACGCGCGGCTGTCGCGCTACTCCTACCTGGTGTCCCTGCTCCCCGCGAAGATCGTCAGCGACCTCGGGCTGCGCTTCCAGCTGCGCAAGCGCTCCATCTCGTCGTACACCCCGGCCGTCCGGGACGGGCGGGCCACGGGCCTGCTGGTCGGCGGCGGCGAGGAGCGGACCCGGGCGGCCTTCCGGGACTTCACCGGCTCCGATGCCGAGTACACCGCCTGGCGGGACTTCTACGGCATGACCGCGCGGGTGGCACAGCGTGTGTTCCCCACGCTCACCGAGCCGCTGCCCACCCGGGAGGAACTGCGGGTCCGTATCGGCGACGACGCGGCCTGGCGGGCGCTGTTCGAGGAGCCTCTCGGTGCGGCCATCGAGGACCGCTTCCGGGACGACGTGGTGCGCGGTGTCGTCCTCACCGACGGGCTCATCGGCACCTTCGCCGACGCGCACGACCCCGGGCTGGCCCAGAACGTCTGCTTCCTCTACCACGTCATCGGCGGCGGGACGGGCGACTGGGACGTGCCGGTCGGCGGCATGGGCGCCTTCACCGGCGAGCTGGCCCGCGTGGCCCGGGAAGCCGGCGCCGAACTCGTCACCGGCCACGAGGTCGTCCGTATCGAGCCCGACGAGCGCCTGGCCTCGGTCACGTACGACGACGGGTCCGGCGAGGCCACCGTCGGCGCCCGCAAAGTCCTGGTCAACGCCTCGCCCGAGGCGCTTGCCGGGATGCTCGGCGAGACCGTCGCCGAGCCCGCCGAGGGCGCCCAGCTCAAGGTCAACATGCTGCTGCGCCGCCTGCCGAGGCTGCGGGACACCGCCGTGGACCCGAAGGAGGCGTTCGCCGGCACCTTCCACATCTCCGAGAGCTACGACCAACTGGCGCGCGCCTACCGCGAGGCCGACGCCGGCCGGCTCCCCTCCGCCCCGCCGTCGGAGATCTACTGCCACTCGCTGACCGACCCGACCATCCTCGGACCCGAGCCGGCCGCGCAGGGGCACCACACCCTGACCCTGTTCGGACTGCACGCCCCGGCCCGGCTGTTCGCCGAGGACAACGAGGGCGCCCGCGAGGCTCTGACCAAGGCGGCCCTGGCCGAGCTGGACTCGGTGCTCGACGAGCCCATCGCCGACTGCCTCGCACTCGACGCGGACGGCCGCCCCTGCGTCGAGGCCAAGACCCCGCTCGACCTGGAGCGTGAGCTGCGGCTGCCCGGCGGCAACATCTTCCACCGCTCGCTGGCCTTCCCGTACGCGACCGAGGAGACGGGACGGTGGGGCGTGGAGACCCCTCACGCCAACGTGCTGCTGTGCGGCGCCGGAGCCGTGCGCGGCGGCGGCGTGAGCGGCATCCCCGGCCACAACGCCGCGATGGCCGTCCTCGGCGAATGAGCCGGTTGGCGGCCCCCGACACGGTTTTCGAGGCCGCCGCCCGCCTCGGCGTCGGCGCATGGACCGGACCGGTGATCACCCGGATGGGTGGGCGTTTTCCCGAAGGCTCCACCGGCCTGCCCTGAACCGGCCCGTTGCGGGTACTCGCGCGCGCACCGGACAGTGCCACGGCACCGTCCGGTGGCATACGAAGCGAGAGACGGGAGGTGATGGTCGTGGCGAGTACGCAATCCCCCACCGGACCGGGGCAGCACACATCAGGTGGTGAGCCCGTGGCCGAGCTGGTGCAGCGGGCCTCGCAGCAGCTGACCGAGCTGGTACGCGGCGAGCTGCGCCTGGCGCAGGCGGAGATGAAGGAGAAGGGAAAGCGGTACGGCAAGGGCGGGGGCCTGTTCGGCGGCGCGGGGCTCGTCGGCTTCCTGATGCTCCAGGCCCTGGTGGCCACCGCGATCGCCGCCCTCGCGGTGCCGCTCCCGGTGTGGGCCGCCGCCCTCATCGTCACCGCGTGCCTCGGGGTGATCGCCGCGGTGATGGCGCTCACCGGGAAGAAGCAGGTCGACCGGGCCGCACCCCCGGCGCCGCAGCAGACCATCGAGAACGTCAAGGCCGACGTGGCCGAGATCAAGGAGAGTGCCCACCGATGACTCAGCCCCCTCACGACGAGCCGACCGCCGCCAGCCCCGAGGAGCTGCGCGAACAGGTCGAGCAGACCCGCCACGAGCTGGGGGAGACCGTGCAGGCGCTGGCGGCGAAGACGGACGTCAAGGCCCGCGCCCAGGAGAAGGCCGCCGAGGTCAGGGAGCAGACCGCGGCGAAGGCCGCCGAGGTGATGGAGCAGACGACGGCGAAGGCCGGCGAGCTGAAGCAGCAGGCGGCGCTCAAGGCCGGCGAGGTGAAGGCCAAGGCCGCTGACGCAGCCGCCCGCATGCAGGACAAGCTGCCCGACCCGCTCAAGGACAAGGCGGCCCAGGCCGCCGGCCAGGCTCGCGGCACCGCGGCCCGGGCCGGTCGGCTGTGGCAGGACAGGGCGCCCGAGCCGGTGCGCACCGGGACGGCCCGGGGCGGGCAGCTCGTGCGGGACAACCGCGGCCTGCTGCTCGCGGCCGCCGCGGCGACCGGGATCTGGCTGCTGTGCCGCCGCAAGGGATGAGAGCGGTCGTCGCGCCTGTGAACGCCCGCACACCGGGCTGACTCACGCGCCGAAGGGCCGGCTGCACGTGCAGCCGGCCCTCCCGCCGGTCACCGCGGGGCCGTCGTCCTCACAGCAGCCGTTGCGCGAGCAGACGGGGAGCGCGCCGGGCGAGCCACGCGCCGGCCACGCCGATCAGCGAGCCGGCCGCGACGTCGCCGGGATAGTGCGCACCGGACTGCACGCGTTCGAGCGACACCGCTGCGGCCGGTACCGCGCACACCAGGCCCGCGAGGGGCCAGACGGGAGCCACGGCGGCGCAGAAGGCGACCGCGGCCGCGGTGTGCCCGGAAGGGAAGGACGAGGAGTCGGGGCGGTCGTCGACCTCGTCATGAGGAAACCAGTCCCGCGGCGGCCGACGGCGATCGGCCAGTTGCTTGCACAGTCCGTTCGACACGAGTTGCGCCACCGCGACAGCCCCGAGCCCGGCAATGGCCGCCTTCCGGCCACGCCACCCGCCGACCGAGGCCATCACCACGCCGGCACCGCACCACAACTTGGAGCTCTCCGCGATCTCCTCCACCCCGGACAGCACCTTGCCCAGCGGTGGCGGAACGCGCCGGGCCGCCCGCCGCGTCAACTCCCCATCGACTCGCTGCACGGTTCGTAGCGCGTTCATGAACAGCGGGTATCCCGATGCCGCGCAGGGTAAGCAGCCTGCTTGCCGAAGGCCGCCGGGGCCTCAGCCGGAGGCGAGGGAGCGCTCGTGCACCGTGTGCAGCGACGTGTCGGCCCCGGTGCGCTCCAGCCGCAGCCGGGCCGAACGCCCGCGCATCGTCAGGGTCATGAGCTGGTTGCCGAACCACGGCCCGCCCTTCTTGCGCCACCTCACCGGCGGCCGGGCGCACCGGCCGTGGCGCGCGAGGACGCGGCCCAGCAGACGCGCCGGCGCGCTCCAGCCGAAGCGGAAGCCGACCCGCATCGACAGGGGTACGGAGTTGTGCACCGGGGAGCAGGTGAGCTGGACGACGGGAAGGCCGGGCCCGCCGCCGGGCCAGGAGGCCTGCGCGAGGTAACCGTGGTGCACGTCCCCCGACAGCACGCAGACCGTGGCGGGCGCGCCGGGCTGTGAGCCGACCTCGGCGATCAGGCCGGCGAGGTCGGCGAACGAACGCGGAAAGGCGGCCCAGTGCTCCAAGTCGGCGGCCCTGCGCAGCCATTCACCGAACCGGGCCCAGCGCCGCCCCCGCTCCCCGGCGCACAGCGCCGCGTCCCAGGCCTCGATGTCGTGCACGAGATGCGGCAGCAGCCAGGGCAGTGAGGTGCCGATCAGAAGGTGGTCGTACGCTCCCACGTCGGCCAGCACCTGCTCGCGCAGCCAGTCGGCCGTACCGGGGTCGAGCATGGCGCGGCGGTCCTCCTGGAGCACCCGCGCCGCCCGGGAGTCCACCATCGCCACCCGGACCCGGCCGACGTCGCGCCGGTAGCTGAAGCGCACCGAGGCCGGTTCGGTGTCGGCCTGTTCGGCGAGGGCGCGCACCGCGTCCGTGCCGTCCGGCGTGGCGCGCACGGCGGCATAGGTGGGGTCCTCGGCCAGTTCGGCGGGGGAGAGGTTGCCCAGGTGCTGGTGCACCCAGTAGGACATCAGGCCGCTCAGCAGCCGCTTCTGCCACCAGTGCGTCGTGCGCATGTCGGCGAGCCAGGCGGCGGAGGTGTTCCAGTCGTCGACGACGTCGTGGTCGTCGAAGATCATGAAGCTGGGTACGGTGGACAGCAGCCAGCGCACCTCGGGGTCGAGCCAGGATTCGTGGTAGAGGCGGCAGTACTCCTCGTAGTCCGTGACCTGACTGCCCGGCGCTTGCTGGAGATCCCGGCGGGTGGCCAGCCAGTTCCGCGTCGCCTCGCTGGTCTCGTCGGCGTACACCTGGTCCCCGAGCAGCAGCAGGACGTCGGGGCGTTGGGCGTCGGGGTCGGCCAACAGCCGCTCGGCCAGGGAGTCCAGGGCGTCGGCGCCCACGGGGTCCTTGCCGTCCGCCGGGGGAGCGGCCCAGCGGCAGGACCCGAAGGTGATCCGGACGGCGTCATCCGGGGCACGTACGGAGATGACGGAGGGCGGGAAACGGGAGTCGGGCAGGGGCCACACCGCGGTGCCGTCCAGGAACACCTCGTACGACGGTGCGGTGCCCGGCTGGAGACCGGTCACCGTGACGAGCGCGTAGTGATGCCCGCATACCTGGAAGGTCGGCGCCGTGCCGCCCGCGCCGTTCGAGCAGCGCACCTCCGCGACGCACGGGCGGCTCGTCTCCACCCACACCGTCGCGCACGAGCTGTCGGCATACCGCAGCACCGGTCCCAGAGACAGTTCGACCACCGCGACGGACCTCCTGTGTCGCACCGTACGGTTGAAACGACGACCGTTGAACCGTACAGGGCGCGGCGCCGGACAGTCCCTTCACCGGCGGCTCACTGCCCGCGCTCGTCCGTCGAGTCCTTCGCGTCCGTCTTCTTGCGCTCGGCGTCCTCGACGGGTTGCTTCTTCTCGGCCCCGGCTTCGGCCTGTTCCTGCTCCTGCTCCTGTTCGAGGTGCTTGCGCATGTCCTCGGGCTTGTCGCCGACCTGGTCCATGATCCGCTCCGATCCTGTGTCCGATCACCGGCGCCCGTCCGCGGCGACGTCACGGCAGTACGGTCGCCTCGGCGAGCATGTCCATCACCGCGGGCAGTCCGCCGCGCCCCCAGGCCATGCGCTGCCGGTCCGCTCCCGTCCCCTGCTGCAGCAGACGGTGGACCAGTGCGGTGACCTGGCGGGCGTCACCGGCTTCCGCCAGGGCCGGCTCGACGTGCTCCAGGAGCTGGTACACCACGTCGCCGGCCCGACAGCGCCTGCCCTGGGGATCGATCAGCTCCTGGCTCAGACCGTGCCGCGCGGCCTGCCACATGGCCGCCTTCAGCAGCTCGGCGTCCGGCGTCGTACGGCCGTCCGCGGCCTCGCGCATGGCCGTCCGGGCGAGTCCGCGCACCAGACCGGCGAAGAGCACGGCGTCGTCCGTGCGGGGCTGGACGTCCACGCAGCGGATCTCGACCGTGGGGTAGCGCTCGCACAGCCGGACCTGCCAGTACAGCTGGCCGCGGTCCGCGATCACGCCGGTGGCGAGCAGGCGCTCTATCCGCTGGTCGTAGTCCTCGTCGTCGGCGAAGTGCGGTGGGATGCCGCTCACCGGCCACCGGTCGAAGACGATGGTGCGCCAACTGGCGAACCCGGTGTCGTCACCGTCCCACAACGGCGAGTTCGCGCCCATGGCGGTCAGTGTCGGCAGCCACGGCCGCATACGGTTCAGCACCTCCACGCCCATGCGCCGGCTCGGCACGGCCACATGCACGTGCATGCCGTTGACCATCTGCTCGGCCACCAGTTGCGGCGCCTGCCGCAGCATGGCCTTGTAGCGGGCCTGGTCCGTCACCTGCACGGGAGCGTCGGGCACCATCGGAGCGGTGCCGCTGGCGATGATCCGGCAGCCGAACCGCTCGGCCGCCTCCACCACGGCGTGCCGCAGTCGCAGCAGGTGTCCGCCGACCTCCTCCAGGGTGGTGCAGACGGGGGTGGCGACCTCCACCTGCGCCTGCAGAAGTTCGAGCTGGATCTCCCCGGCGGCCACGAACTGCCCGAGACCGGCCGCGGCCCGCACTTTCTCGCCGTACGCGCTCAGCCGTCCCGTGGCCGCGTCGACCAGGAAGTACTCCTCTTCCACACCGACGGTTGTCATCAGTCGTACCCCAACCGCCAGGCACCGCCTCGCAGCGGTGCGATGTCCCGGGCCCCGGCTGATCGTGCCTGGTGCGTACCGACTGCGTGGGGCCGTGGCTGAAGAGTGCCTTGCCCTCCCCGTCCCAAACGTCGTGCCGCGTCCCGAGCGGCCCGGCGCGTCACGGGAGAGGTGACGCCACCCCGGCTTCGGCTTCGGGGGCGACAGGGACGCCCAGGCGGTCCGCGACCGCGGTCAGGGCTGCTCCCAGGGGGAGTGCGACGCGGGTGAGGGCGTGCGGGTCGCCGCGGGTGGCGTCCCGGTTGATGATCAGCACCGGCTTCCCCGCCTGGGCGGCCTGGCGGACGAAGCGCAGTCCGGACATCACGGTGAGCGACGAGCCCAGCACCAGCAGCGACGCCGCCTCGTGCACCAGCGTGCGGCAGTGCTCGACCCGCCGGGGCGGGACGTTCTCGCCGAAGAAGACCACGTCGGGCTTGAGGATGCCGCCGCAGACCGTGCAGGGCACCACCTGGAAGTCGCCGACCTGTGCGTCGGTGAGGTCGGCGTCGCCGTCGGGGTTGATGGCGGCGGCCACCGGATCGAAGCCGGGATTGGCCTCCTCCAGGCGCCGGGCCAGTTCACGGCGGGGGCTGAAGGCGCCGCAGGACAGGCAGACGACCCGGTCGAGGCTGCCGTGGAGTTCCACGGCGTCCTCGCTGCCCGCGGCCTGGTGCAGCCCGTCGACGTTCTGGGTGATCACGCCGGAGAGCAGGCCGTGCCGTCCGAACGCGGCGACGGCCCGGTGCCCGGCGTTCGGGCGGGCCCGGCGGAAGGTGCGCCGGCCGAGATGGCTGCGCGCCCAGTAGCGGCGCCGGGCCTGGGCACTGGCGGTGAAGTCCTGGTAGGTCATCGGCGTGTGCCGGCTCAGGCTCCCGCCTTCGCCCCGGTAGTCGGGGATGCCCGACTCGGTGGAGATGCCCGCCCCGCTGAGCACCAGCACGCCGCCGGCGCCCAGCGCGTCGGCGACCGGCTGGAGGTCGGTGGTGCCTGGGGGGAGGTCCTGGGGCGGGGTCCAGCTCAGTGTCGGGCGCATGCGCATGCCGCCAGGGTACGGAAACCGGCCGCCTTCGGTCCTTCCGGCCGATCAGGCCGTCGCCACCGGGGCGAGGGCGGACGCCCTCAGCGAGGCCGGCGAGCAGCACGGGCGAGGGAGCGGCCGGGCCCCTGTCAGCGTGCCGGAGGCCGCGGCCGCAGCGCCCGGAACACCGCCCAGGCGACCGAGATGAACGGGACGGCCACGACGGCGCCGATCACGCCCGCCACGGTGCCGCCCGCGAGGACGGACACGGCCACCACGAGCGGGTGGAGGCGGACCGCCCAGCTCATCACCAGGGGATGCAGGACGTGGCCCTCCAACTGGCCGACGATCACGATGAGCGCCAGTACGACGAGCGCGATGACCGGGCCCCGCCCGGCCAGCGCCACCACCGTGGCCACACCGAGCGCGAACGGCGAACCGACCAGCGGCACGAAGGCGGCGAAGAACTCCAGCAGCGCGAGCGGCAACGCCAAGGGCACTTCCAGGGCCAGCAGGGCGATCCCGACGAGTACGGCGTTGGTGGCGGCCACGATGATGATGCCCCGCGTGTACCCGGCGAACGCACTCCACGCAGCCCGGCCCGCCCGGTCCCACGCCGACCGTGCGCGCCCGGGCACCACCTCGTCGCGCGACCAGGTCCACATCCGTTCACCGGAATGGAGGAAGAACACCGAGGCGAAGAGCGCGAGCGCGCCCCCGGTGACGACTTCCACGGCGCGGCTGATGCCGCTGAGCGCGCTGCTGAGGAGCCCCGCCCGGTGCGCGGAGAGATAGTGGACGACCTGGTCCTGCAGGTCGGACAGATTGCTCTGGCTCAGCCGGAACGGGGGGCGGTGCAGCCACACTTCGATGCGGTGCACGCCGTTGCGGAACTCGTCGGCCAGTGTCGACGTCTCGTTCGCGACCGCGTTGCCCACCAGGGCGAACAGTCCGAGCAGCAGCACAATGCTGCCGACGAGCGCGAGGGCGACGGCGAGTGGGCGCGGCAGCAAGCGGGCGAGCAGGTCCGTGGCCGGGCGCAGGACCGACGTGATGACCAGGGCCAGGAACAGCGCCACGGCGATCACCTGGAACTGGCCCAGAAGCGTGAAGACGCCGTAGACGACGATGCCGACGAGGATCAGCCGCCAGGCGTGCGCGGCGGCGGCACGCAGCCAGGGACCGGTGTGATCGGCCGGCGCCGTCGCACCGCCCGGGCGGCGCACAGGGAGCCGTACGGAGTGCGCCGGACGGCTGCCCAGCGTCGCGCGGCCGCCCGCACGGCCGCCCACGCGGCTCCCGCGCCCCTCTCTGGCCGCCCCGCGGCCCGATTCCGCCACCACCCCGCACGCCTCTTTCGTCCACCGCGAGACCGTCACCTGCACAGCACCGTATGCACGATCGGGGCGGGGAGCGGACTGCAACGCCGTGAGGGGCACCCGCTCGGTGGGGCGCCCAAGGGCCGCCCGTGGAGGCCGGGACGGCGCCGGGGGAAGGCCGGGCCCGGGTCCGTAGCGCTGAGCGGGTTTGTGGGCGTGGTCCCGGGCAAGCCGGGATTGCATGAGTCAACCGAACAAGGGAACGGATCAGAAGTCCGGCACCACGGAGCCGGCGACCGGCGCGCGGGCGCGCGGCACCACCGGCGAGGGGGCCGTGCCGGCGGCCTCCCGCAGCGTCAGGAAGGCGCAGGAGAAGGCCGGTGACGGGGTGTCGACCGTCAGGACCGGAGCGGGACGGGCCGCGGACGAGGCAACCGGTGCCGTGACCGCGGCGACGAAGGGCCTCGACGCGGGCCGGCAGGCGGTGATCAGCGCCTCCGGGCACGTCGGCGCGGCGGCCCGGACCGCGTGGACGGTCGTCGCCCGCCGCAAGCTCGTCGCGATGGGTGTCGGCGCCGGAGCCACGGCGCTGAGCGCGGCGTCCTACGCCCTGGGCCGCCGCTCGTCACGACGCCCGCAGGGCCCGCTCACCCGCCTGACGGGCGGCCGCATCTGACGCGGCCGGGGCCCGGCGTCCGTACGCCGCCGGGCCCCGCCGCAGGCACCGGTACCGGCACTGCGAGGATCTGCGGGCGTCGTCCCGGGAGCGACGAGCCCCCGGTTGCGCCCCTCCGCTCCGTCCTGTCAGCCGAGTGCCTCGCTCACCGTGGGGCGGCAGTCGATGACCGTGTCGATGGCGACGAGTTGCAGGGTGCGCAGGACGGGCCCCGTCGGCGCTGCCAGGCGCAGCCAGCCTCCGGCGTCCGTGAGCGCGTTGTGGGCGGTGAGAAGGATGTTGATGCCCGTGGAGTCCATGAAGGTCACCTGCGCCAGATCCACGACGACCCTGGACTGAACGGCGCGAGCCGCGTCCAGCGCGTCCCTCAGCTGCCTTCCCGTGTCGTGGTCGATCTCGCCCGCCACGGTCAGCACATGGATGTCCGCAGCGGTCGACGACTCGATCGACAGGCCGCTGCGACGCTGTGCGGCGGGCGCGCTGAGTTCGCCGTCGTCTCCGGGGTACGCACGTCTTTCCTCTGCCATGCGGGCGATACTGGCATACCTGCCCCCCGGCGGAAACGCCTGGTCCGGCGCCGGGGCCGTGGTGCACGGGCGTATGGGCCGAGAGAGGGGTGTGAGGCGCCGTTCGGGCGTGCGTGGGTACGCGGGGGATGTGAAGCACGGAGCGAAGGCGGTCAGGGTGGATTCGGTCGCGTGGGGTGACGGCGGCGTGATAGTGGGTGGGCAGACCATGCGGACCACGGTGGCTCTCGGCGGGAGCAGCGGGCGTATCGCCGAGGCCCGGCACCGGGCTGCGGCCTTTCTCGCGCGCATGCGGACGGACCACGGCGTGCCGGTCTCGCAGCGGGCGCTGGACGTGACCCAGTTGGTGGTGAGCGAGCTGGTCACCAACGCGCACAAGTACGCGCCGGGCCCCGTCACGATGGACCTGAGGATCGTCGACGACCTGGTCGAGGTCGCCGTCCGCGACTCCGACCCGGCGCTGCCCGAGGCCCGCACCTCGGACGCGGACAGGGTGGGGCAGCACGGCCTGGAGATCGTGATGGCCGTCGCCCAGGCGTTCGAAGTGCAACGGTACCCGGCCGGCAAACGGGTCGCCGCCCGCATCGCGCTGCGTGACAGCGCCGCCGACGGGGCCTGACCTCGCCCTGTCCGCCCTCGCTCTGTCCGCCCTCGCTCTGTCCGCCCTCGCCGGGAGCGTGAGCCCGCGAGGCGCCCATTCGAACACCACAGGGAACGGGATTTCCTTCACCATGCCCGGCAACTGGACCACGCGCGCCGAGACGAGCGCCGACGTCTCCGCCATCCGGGACATCGACTTGGCCGCCTTAGAGACCGGGCTGGAGGCCGATCTCGTCGACGCCCTGCGCGCCGGCTCGTCCTGGATCGAGGTCCCGGACGAGGCCTTCATGGCGCTCGCCCTGGACGCCGGGCATCCGCTGCCCGGCGGAACCGTCCACCACGCGGCCCCGTTCGGCATCTGATCCGGCCCGGGGCCGCGCTCGCCCGGCGCCTCGTTCAAGGCGCCGGAGCGGGTGGTCACGCCTGGGGCGAGTCGAGACCGAGCTCGTGGTTCTTGATCGCCTCACGGACGGCGCCCACGAAACCGTTCCAGAAGCGGTCGGCGTAGGGGCTGTCCGTGCTCGGCACGCCGGCCGTCGTTCTGCGCTTGGCCGCGCCGGAGAAGTCGCCGAACATCGCCTTGCGCAGGGCGGTGGACATCTCCATCTGGGCGCCGGCGCCGGTGCGGGTGCGGTTGACGATGTTGGTCGGGTCGTCGCCGTTGATCGGGTCGGTGGAGCCGGCGAAGACGACGGTCACGTCCCAGTCGGCGTTGCCCGTGTTGGTGGTCAGGCCGTACTTCGTGAAGGCCGCCTTGAGGTTCCGCTTGAGCCGCTCGTCCCGGCCACCGATGTTGATCTTCTTCACGGTGGTGTCGTCGAAGCCGTGCAGGGACACGGCGTACAGGTTGCCGGTGGTGACGGCGAGAGCGGCCGGGTCGTCGCAGTGGGTGGACGTCACGTGCTGCGAGGAGGAGTTGGCCAGGGCCTCGAACATCCAGAAGTCGCGCTGCGTCTCACCCGGCACCGCCGCGGTCGCCGGGTCGGTGTTGTAGTCGAAGGGCGTGTACCCCGCGATGGCCATGCACAGTTCGCTGGTGCCCGACTCGATCCCGCCGCCGTGCGGCGCGATCACCGCGGTGCTGTTGACGGGGTTGCTCGTGGTGCGGGCGTTGTCGCTGATCTGAGCCGGTGCGCCGATGCGGAACCGGCGCATCCAGTCGGTGCCCTCCTTGTCCGCGGTGAGGGTGTACAGCTCCGTGTTGGAGGCGTACTGATCGGCGGCCGCGGCCGGCGTGGCGCCGTTGCCCACCACGGCGTTGAGCGTGGGCACGGCGGCGGCGACGGCGGCGACGGAAGCGAGGACGGTGCGTCTGCTGGTGTTCTTCACGTCGGTGATCCTGCACCATGACCCCGCGGCCACGGACGCGGGGTCCCCCTGAGCATGACAATCCGGTTTCGGGGTGCTTGTGCGGTTGACCGGCGGGTACGGGCGTCAGCCGCGCGTCCAGTGCCTGGCACGGCGAGCGCACCTGACGGTGCGACAGGGCCGTCTCCTACAGTGGGTGCTCGTGCTCTACGGCAGATCCGCGCAACTCGGCGCACTCGACGAAGTGATCGCGCAGGCCCGCGACGGCGCCGGCCGCGCCGTGGTGCTGCGCGGCGAGGCGGGCGCGGGCAAGACCGCCCTGCTCGACGCGGCGGCCGCGCGGGGCGGTGCGATGCGCGTGCTGCGGGCCACCGGGGTAGAGGCCGAGGCCGACCTCGCGTTCGCCGCGCTGCACCAGATGCTGTGGCCCGTGACCGGCTCGCTCGACGCGCTGCCCGAGCCGCAGCGCGACGCCGTGCGCGCGGCCCTGGGGCTCGCCGCGGGCAGCGCCGGCGACCGGTATCTGCTCGGCGCGGGCGTCCTCTCGCTGCTCGCCGAAACCGCCGCGCCGCACGGGCTGCTCTGCGTCGTCGACGATGTCCAGTGGCTGGACCGGGCCTCCGCCGACGCGCTGCTGTTCGCCGCCAGGCGGCTCGGGACCGAGCGGATCGCGATGGTGTTCGCGGTGCGCGGGGACGCCCCGGTCCGGGGCGTGCCGACGACGGTGGACGTACCCGGTCTGCCCGCCGACGCGGCGGCCGAGCTGCTCCGGTCCCGCCATCACGTGGCCCCCGCCGTGGCACGGGGCCTCGTGACGCTGACCCGCGCGAACCCGCTCGCCCTGAGCGAGATCGCCGCCCGCCTCACCCCCGCGCAGCTCGCCGGACGCGACCCGCTGCCCGACCCGCTTCCCGGGGGCGCCCGGCTCTTCGGCGACCGGGTGGCGGCATTGTCGCCCGCTGCCCGGCAGCTCGCGCTGGTCGCCGCCGTGGAAGCCGGCCTCGACGTGGTCCTGCGCGCCACCGACCACCTGTGCACCGAGCAGATGGCACTGCCCGGTGAGTACGGGCGGAGAGCGCTGGCGGAGCTGGAGGAGTCCGGGCTGGCCGAACTGGCGGGCCCGCGGGTGCACTTCCGTCATCCGCTCGTCCGGTCGGCGGTGCACGAGGCGGCCGCCCCCGCCGACGTCCGCCGGGTGCACGCGGTCCTGGCCGAACTGACCGAGGGCGAGCGCCGCGCCTGGCACCTCGCCGCAGCCGCCGTGGGCCCGGACGAGCGGATCGCCGCCGAGCTGGCGGCCGCCGCGGAGCGGGCGCGTGACCGGGGAGGGTATGCCGGCGCCGCCGACGCCCTGGCCCGGGCCGCCGAACTGACCCCCGAGCCGCACGCCCGTGCCGTGCGCCTGAAGGACGCCGCCGTCGCGGCCTGGCTCGGCGGCCGCCCGGGACAGGCGGAGTCGCTGCTGGCCGAGGCGCGCGAGCGGGCCGGTGCGGACACGGGCCTCGCCCTGGAGATCGCCCGGCTGCGGGGCCGGTTCGAGCTGAACGCGGGCAACGCGGCCGAAGCCGTACGGATCCTGGCGGCGGGCGACAGCCTGGAGATGCTGGCCGACGCCGTGGAGGCCGCCTCGTACGTCGGTGACACCGCGGCCGTGGTCGAGCTGGGACGCAGAGCGGCGGCGCACCCCGAGGGGTTCCTGCGGGACACGGTCGCCGGGATCGCCCTGACCCTGGACGGCGACGCCGCCGGGCCGGGACTGCTGCGGAGGGCGCTGGAGCGGGCCGGCGGGCTGCGGGACGCGGCGGAGCACCTGTGGGCGGCGGCAGCGGCCGGCCAACTGGGCGAGTCGGACCTGGCGAACGAGATGGTCGAGCGGGCCGGACGGGTGGCCAGGGTGTCGGGGATGGCCGGACAGCTGCCGGTCGTACTGGAGTTCGTGGCGACGGCCGAGCGTATCGCCGGGCGGCTCGACCGCAGCCGGGCCGTGTCCGAGGAGGGCCTGGAACTGGCCCGCGAGGCCGGCTACACCAACACCGTGGCCGCGCACCTGGCCAACCTGGCGGTGGTGGCGGCGCTGCGCGGCGAGGAGGAGACCTGTGCTCGGCTGGCCCGTGACGCCCTGGCCATCGCCGTACCCCACCGGGTGGGTCTGCGGGCAGGCGTCGCCGCGTACGCGACCGCACTGCTCGACCTCGGCCTCGGGCGTCACTCGGCGGCGCACGACCGGTTCACGGCCCTCGCCGCGGCGGGCCCGGGCGCCGGGCACCCCGTCGTGGCGTGGCGGACGGCGCCGGACCGCGTGGAGGCTGCCGTGGGCGCGGGCGACGAGGCGGGCGCACGGGCGGTGCTGGCGGCGTACGAACGGTGGTCGGCGCACGCCGCGACGCCCGAGTCGCGCGCCCTGCTGGCCCGCTGCCGGGGCCTGGCCGAGTCGTCCGAGGACGGTTTCACGGAGGCGCTGCGCCTGCACACCAATCCGTTCGAGGCGGCCCGCACGGCGCTGCTGCTGGGTGAGCGGCTGCGCCGGGCGCAGCGCCCGGGCGAGGCGCGGGCGCATCTGCGCCGGGCCTGGGAGACGTTCGAACGGGCGGGCGCGCGGCCCTGGGCCGGACGAGCCCGGGGTGAGCTGCGGGCGGCGGGGGAGAGCGGGCAGGCCGCGCCCCCGTCCGCGCTCGACGCGCTGACCCCGCAGGAACTGCGCATCGCGGGCCTGGTCGGCGACGGCCTGTCGAGCAAGCAGATCGCCGCGCGGCTCTTCCTGAGCCCGCGCACCGTCGAGTACCACCTGTACAAGATCTACCCGAAACTCGGCATCGGCTCCCGTACGGAACTGGCGCGACTGGTAGTTCTACTGAAGGCGCCCGTGGCGGAAGCCGACATGATCTGAGGCATGCATGAAGTGACCATCTGGAGTGAAGAGTTCGGCGCCGCCACCGACGCGCCGATCCTGTTGATCATGGGGTCGATGTCACAGGGCGTCCTGTGGCCCGACGAGTTCGTCGGCCGCCTCGTCGCCGGAGGCCGACGGGTGATCCGCTACGACCACCGGGACACCGGCAGGTCGGACACGGTCGACTTCGCGGCACAGCCGTACACATGGGACGACATCAAGAACGACGTGTACCGCGTCCTGGACGCCCACGGTCTGGACAGCGCGCACCTGGTCTGCCACTCGGCGGGTGGGCTGCTCGGTCAGTTCGTGGCCGTGGAGCGGCCGGAGCGGGTGCGCTCGCTGACCGTCATCGGCTCCTCGCCGCTCGGCGGCGGCGAGGGCCAGGTGATCATGCGGGCTCTGACGGGGCAGCCGCAGCCGGAGGGGAGCCTGCCCGAACCGACGCCGGAGTTCGTGGACTTCTACCGCGCGCTGATCGCCGCGCCACCGGCACAGGGCCGCCGCGCCCGCATCGACGGCATGATCGCCGAGCAGCGCGTGCTGCACGGCGCCGGGCTGCCGTTCGACGAGGACGCGGCGCGCCGGCTGCAGGAACGGGTGTACGACCGGGCCCGTGACCTGGCGGCGGCGGCCCATCACCGGCTGGCCGCGATGGCGAAGCCGGACTTCGAACCGGTGGGCGTCCTGGACCAGGTGAAGGCGCCCACCCTGGTGGTCGAGGGCAGCCACGAGCCGGCCAAGCCGGGCCACGGCGCGCTCATCGCCGAGCAGATCCCCGGGGCGCGGCTGCTGATCGTGGCGGGCATGGGACACACGCTGCCGCCGGAGACGCACGAGGAACTGGCCACCGCCGTCCTCGCGCACACCGCCGGGTGACGCCGGCCGGCTCGGCGCCCGGCGCGCCGAGCCGCCTCGCCCTCCGTGTCGCCTGCCCCTGCCGCCGGCGGCCGGTGTCTCAGTCCTCGTCCGCCTGGGACAGCGCTTCCGTGATCATGCGGGTGGCGAAGTCCGGGTCGTCGGTGATGCGGTTGATGTGCTCCGCGAGCAGGAAGGCGGTGGCCTCCAGAGGCGTCAGTTCCGTCTCGGTCCAGTAGCCGTACTGCTTGCGCCACAGGCTGGGGCTCAGACCGGTGCCCGCGGCGACGACCAGGCCGGCCATGGTGGGGATGGCCTCGGGGTGGACGCTCTTGGGCATCATGCGCATCGAGGCGACGAGGTTGGGCACCACGCACTCGATGACGTCCTTGTCGTGGTCCTCGTACGCCATCCGCAGCCACTGAACGAACATGTAGATGAGGGTGCACGCCCCGTCCAGCAGGTCGTCGACGCCGTCGGGTCCCAGGGAGGCGGCGAACTGGTCGACGAGTGCCTGCTGTTCGGGGTCCGTCCTGGTCCTGCGGTCGTGGACGGCCTTGAGCCGGGAGTCGACCATCATGAGCGCCGCACTCACATCGCCTGCGGGAGCGTGCATGGGGTCACAGGGTGACGCCACAGGACCTCCTCCTCGTGTGACCTCGGGGGCAACCGCGCCGTGTCCGTACAGTAGACCGCCGATGCGGCAAGGCGCGGGCGAACCGGCGATCGATCCCTTGCCCGACGAAGCGCTGACGAGGCGCCACCGAGCGCCGCAAGAGCGCCGATCGGGGTCGCTCGCCTCCCGCAGGACGCCAGGCCGGCCCGACCCGGCACCGACGTCCTGTGCGCAGCATGTTGACAGCCCTCGGTGGCTTCCTATCATCACCTTGTCCGCAAACACGACCAGTGTTCGAAATCTCGGCCATTTCTCTGACAGGTGCATGACTGGCTTTCGCACGCCCCGGCGGTCGACCCCGCCCCCCACTCACCCCAGGAGACCGTGCATGTCTTTCTCCCCCACCCGCTCGAGGCACGCCCCGCTCGCTCTGCTCGCCATCGCCCTGGCCATGGTCACCGCCCTGCTCGGCGGCCGGGCGGCCTCCGCCGATCCCCGGGCCGCGGCCGCAGGCTCGCTCCCCTGCGACCTGTACGCCGCGGGCGGCACCCCCTGCGCGGCCGCGCACAGCACGACCCGCGCGCTGTACTCCGCGTACAACGGCCGCCTCTACCAGGTCCGGCGCGCCTCGGACGGCGCCACCCGGGACATCGGCGCGCTCGGCGCGGGCGGCTACGCCGACGCCGCCGCACAGGACTCCTTCTGCGCGGGGACGAGCTGCCTCATCACCGTCATCTACGACCAGTCCGGCCGCGGCAACCACCTCACCCAGGCACCGCCCGGAGGGTTCTCCGGCCCCGCGGCCGGCGGATACGACAACCTCGCCGAGGCGTCCGCGGTACCGGTCACCGTCGGCGGCCACAAGGCCTACGGCGTCTTCATCGCCCCCGGCACCGGATACCGCAACAACCACACCAACGGCATCGCGACCGGAGACCAGCCGGAAGGCATGTACGCGATCCTCGACGGCAGCCACTACAACGGCGGTTGCTGCTTCGACTACGGCAACGCCGAGACCAACAGCCGGGACAACGGCAACGGCACGATGGAGGCCATCTACTTCGGCAACATCAAGGTGTGGGGCTACGGAACGGGCAACGGCCCCTGGGTGATGGCCGACCTGGAGAACGGCCTGTTCTCCGGCGTCAACCCGGGCTACAACGCGAACGACCCCAGCGTCAGCCACCGGTTCCTGACCGCGATCGTCAAGGGCGGCGCGAACAAGTGGGCCATCCGCGCCGGCAACGCCCAGTCCGGCGGCCTGTCCACCTACTACAGCGGACCGCGCCCCAACGCCTCGGGCTACAACCCGATGAAGAAGGAGGGCGCCATCATCCTCGGCATCGGCGGTGACAACAGCAACGGCTCCGCCGGCACCTTCTACGAGGGGGTGATGACCTCCGGCTACCCGTCGGACGCGACCGAGAACGCCGTACAGGCCAACATCAACTCCGTCGGCTACACGGCGCCCGCCCCGGCCGGCGGCCTCACCGCGGGCTCCAGGGTCTCGCTGCGGGCCACCACGTCCTGCTGCACCGGCGAGTACCTGCGGCACGACAGCGCGGACAGCGACGCGGCCATCTCGGCGGTGTCCTCCTCCAGTTCCTCCGCCGACAAGGCCGCCGCCACCTGGATCGTGCGCGCGGGCCTCGGCGACGCCTCCTGCGTCTCCTTCGAGTCCGCCGACAAACCCGGCCAGTACCTGCGCCACTACGACTTCCGGCTGCGCCTCGACACCATCGACAGCGGCGCGCTGTCCCGGCTGGACGCCACGTTCTGCCCGCAGGCCGGCCACAACGGTCAGGGCGTCTCGCTCCGGTCCGCCAACTATCCCGGCGACTTCGTGCGCCACTACGACCACGCCGTCTACATCGCCGGTCACGGAGGGTCCCACGCCTGGGACGACGCCGCACTCTGGGCCGACGACACCAGCTGGGCCGTGACCACTCCCTGGGCCTGACGCGTACCGAGGACGGGTGGGGGCACTCGGCGCAGGGCCCCCACCCGTCCGCACCAGCCGCGAAGGCCCCGATGGAGGAGGTTCCCCGTGTGCCGCCTGTTCGGCCTCAGCAGCGCCCCCCGGCGTACGCACGCCACCTTCTGGCTCCTGGACGCCCCCGACAGCCTCAGCCGGCAGAGTCACCACGACCCCGACGGCACCGGCCTCGGCCACTTCGCCGCCGACGGCACCCCCCGCGTCGACAAAGCGCCCATCGCGGCCTACCGCGACCGCGCCTTCGCACGAGAGGCCCGGCAGGAGGAGTCGGCGACCTTCGTCGCCCATGTGC
Organism: Streptomyces sp. NPDC097129; assembly: GCF_055668065.1. Lineage (NCBI taxonomy): Bacteria > Bacillati > Actinomycetota > Actinomycetes > Kitasatosporales > Streptomycetaceae > Streptomyces > Streptomyces sp. NPDC097129. The sequence goes on from NZ_JBVOQE010000005.1 coordinate 186,361, forward strand.
GCTTCGCCTCCACCGGCAGCCTGGACTTCCGTAACACCCACCCCTTCGAGCAGGAGGGGCGGCTGTTCGCTCACAACGGGGTCATCGAAGGCCTCGACACCCTCGACGAGCACCTGGGCCAGGACCGCTCACTGGTCCGCGGCGACACCGACTCCGAGCGGTTCTTCGCCCTGATCACCCGGGAGACCCGGCGACACGACGGCGACGTCACCACGGGCATCCGGCAGGCCGCCCGCTGGGTCGCCGCGCATCTGCCCGTCTACGCCATCAACCTGGTCCTGATCACCCCGCGGGAACTGTGGGCGCTGCGCTACCCCGACACCCACGACCTGTACGTTCTGCAGCGCCCCGCGGGCGGCCAGCACGGCAGCAGGCACCTCGACCACAGCGGCAGCGACGGCCGCATGCGCGTCCAGTCGGCGCCCCTCGCCGACCACCCCGCCGTCGTCGTCGCCAGCGAGCGCATGGACGACAACCCCCACTGGCGCCTCATGGAACCCGGCGAACTGCTGCACGTCGGTCCCGACCTGCACACCACCCACACCGTCGCCCTGCCGGACCCTCCCGCCCACCTGCTCACCCTCGACGACCTGCGCCCCGACGCGGCAGCCTCCCAGAAGGCCGCCTGACCGGTCCCGAACGCCGCCGGCCGCGGAGTCAGGGCACTGCGCAGACGTCGTAGCCCTGTCCCGCCGGGCAGTTCGGCGGACGGATCCCCTCGGGTGTGCTTGGCCCGCGGCCGCCGGCGTTCAGTAGGGTGGCACCCGATGGAGGGGAGGACCGGTGAGAGCGGCGCGCACACTGGTGACACTTGACGAGGTCACCACCGGTGACCACGTCTGCCAGCTGCTGGGGCCGTCGGACGACGTCATGGACCGCAGCCGCGCCTTCGTCGCCGACGGTGCCCTCTACGGCGACAAGGTCGTGATCGTCGGCCCGGCCCCGCGGTCGGCCGGCGAGTTCGACCCGCTGGTGCTCGACCCGTCCCGGCTGGACGGCTCCCTCCTCGCCGCGGTGCGCCGTGAGGCGGTGAGCGCCGGGCGTGAGGGGTTCCGCTCACTGCGCGTCCTCCACCACGTGACGCCCGCCGACCGCCCCCAGGGCCCGGAGGAGCTGCTGCGCAGCGAACTGGACCTGGAGGAGTTCGCCGCCGACAGCGGCGCCCTGGTGGTCTGCGCGTACAGCAGCGGCGACTGGGACGCTTCTACACTGGAACACGTCAGGTGCGTACACCCTCACCACCTGGGCAGCCGCCCGGCATCACCCGCTTTCCAGGTGTACCGGGCGGGAAAGGACGGCTGGACGGTGAACGGGGTCATCGACGCGGAGGGCGCCCCCGCTTTCGGCGCCATCCTGCGGGGCCTGCTGGCGCAGACGGCGACAGTGCGCCTGATCTGCCACGACCTGGACTTCGTCGACGCCGCCGGGATGAGCGCGCTGGCCGACGCTTCCCGGCGGCTGCCGGACCGCAAGGTCGTGCTGGAGGGGACGAACGAGACGGTACGGCTGGCCTGGGAGCTGTCCGGCTTCGGCGCCCCGGCGATTGCGGTGGTGATCGAGCCGTGAGCGATTCCCCTTCCCGCCTCGTCACCCCCGCCGCGCCCGGGTACCGGCACGAGCTGTACCCCTATCGCGGCCGGGAGGAGTTCGTCGCGGGCGCCCTCGGCTTCATCCGGGAGGCCCTCGACGGCGACGAGGCCGTCGTGGTGGCCGTCCCGCACGACAAGGTGGTGCTGCTGCGGTCCGCACTCCCCGACGATCCGTCGGTGCGCTACGTCGACACCACCGCCGTGGCACACCGTCCCGGCCGGCTCATCGCAGCCTGGCAGGAGTGGATCCGGGAGTACGTCTCCGAGGGCCGTCCCGTGCGCGGGATCGGCGAATCCCCGTGGGGGGAGGTCGGCAGCCGGGCCGAGGCCGAGGAGCTGCGCTATCACGAGTGGCTGCTCAACAAGGCCTTCGCCGACAGCCCGGCCTGGTGGCTGCTGTGCCCCTACGACACCGCGGGCGAGCGCGCGGCGCTGGCGCAGATGGCCCGCTGCCACCCCGAGATCCGCGCGGAGGGCAGCAGCACACCGTCCACGGACTACGACCCCGACGCCCCGTTCGACTTCGCCGCGCTGACCGGTCCCTGCGACCCGTACGACGAGTTCGTCTACGCCCGCGGTGACCTGCCGGCGCTGCGCGAGAAGATCGCGGCCTGCGCCGAACAGCACGGGCTCGGCGGCCGGAAGCTGCGCGAGCTGCATCTGGCCGCCACCGAGGTGGCCGCGAACAGCATCCGGCACGGCGGAGGCCAGGGCCGGCTGCGCACCTGGAGCGAGGACCACCGGCTGGTGTGCGAGTTCCGCGACGCCGGCTACATCGCGGACCCGCTGGTGGGACGCTCCCGCCCCGACCATCTGCAGGCCGGCGGCCGGGGCCTGTGGCTCGTGCACCAACTGTGCGACCTGGTCGAGATCCGCTCCACCCCGGACGCGGGCACCACGATCCGCCTCCACACCGAACTGCCCGGCTGACGCCCCGCCGCCCGGCCCGGGGCGGTGGGCTCGGTCCGATCGGGGCGACGGGCTCAGTCCGATCGGGGGGCGGCGGAGCGGACCTGCTGGGCGATGTCGCGCAGCTTGACGTTGTGGTGCTGCGACAGGCGGCGCAGCACGCCGAAGGCGTCCTCCTCGCTGAGGCCGTGGCGTTCCATGAGGATGCCCATGGCCTCGCCGATGGCGTGCCGGGTCTCCACCGCCCGCTCCAGCTGGTCGATGGTGCGGGTGCTGGACAGGGCCACGGCCGCGTGGGAGGCCAGCAGCCAGCCGGCCGTCTCGAACTCCTCGGTGAAGGTGCCGGGGGTGCGGGAGTACAAGTTCAGCGCGCCGAAGTCCTCGCGGTCGGCGTACAGGAGGACGCCGGTCATGCTGCCGATGCCGAGCTTCTGGGCCGCCTCGGAGAAACGCGGCCACGACGGCGACGGACTGTGCATGTCCGCGATCCGGAAAACCCGGTCACGTTCGCCCTGGCGGGCGAGGTCGAAGCAGGGCCCCTCACCCAGGTCGGCCTGCAACCGGTCGGACTGCTCGACCATGTCGCCGCACGCGGCCAGTGTCACCGCCCGGCCCTTGCGCATCGCCAGGACGCCGGCCGCGTCGCAGCCCTCCACGAGTCGTACCGCCGATGTCGCGATCAGGTCCAGCGTCGCCTGCACCGAATCCTGGGCCAGCAGGTCCCTGGCCAGCTGAGCCATCCGCTCGGCGTACTCCCGCCAGTCCATCCACCCACCCGCTTCGCTAGCCGTCATCCCCACCCTAGCCCGCACCGTCCCCTCCCTCCCCGAGGAGCACCTGCCATGGCGCAACATGCCGCCCAGGTGTGCAACGGCACGGGCGTCCACGAGCACGTGCACGACGCCCGCCACCTGCTCGGCTTCCCCTGCCACTGACGCCGCGCACCCATGAGCTCCGCAACGGTGGGAAACCTCCTCGTGCGGGGCAGGCTCGCCGGTCTCGCCGCCGGCGTCCTGGTCCAAGCGGTCGCTTTCGGCGGCATCGCCGCGCTGCCGCTGTCCCGATGGGCACCTACCTGGTGGGCGACCGTGGTCGCGATGACCGCGTTCGCCGTCGTGATCGTCCGGCCCACCAGTTCCTGCTCAGTGGGCCGGATTCGGCGTGCTTTTCGGTGTGTTGGCCGAGCGCCTTCCGAATCCCGGGCCGTAGATGCCGGCGCCCCGACCGGCCGCTGAGCTCGGTGACGGTCAACGGGCGGCACGTCGAGTCGCCAGAAGGCCGCCGCGTCCAGTCCCGGAGCGTGCACGACCGCGGCGCAGATTCGATGCAGCACCCGGGACGGGCGGTCCCCGCGGCCCGGTGCACGCCGGGTTGTCGGTCCTCGCGGGCTACGGCGTGGCCTCGTCCAGGAGTTGCGGACCGTTGTTGCGGGTGTTGTTCACGGCAGGGGAGACCGGGCGGGCGTCGAGGCGGCCGCCGGCGGGCTGTTCGAGCAGGGCGCGCAGCTCGTCGGCGTCGTCGTGACGGGGGTCGAGCCAGGCGGCGTAGTGGTCCGGGGTGAGGGCGAGCGGCATGCGGGGGTGCACCCGGCCGGCCGCGTCGGTGGCCTCGGTGGTGATGATGGTGCAGGTCGTCAGCCAGGCGGCGGGGTCGTCGTCGTTGTCGACCCCGGGGTTGCGCCAGTACGCGTACAGGCCGGCGAGCGCCATGATCTGTCCGTCGGCGGGTTGGATGAAGTACGGCTGCTTGCGCTTCTTGCCGCCGGCGGCGTCCTCGACCTCGGTCCACTCGTAGAAGCCGTCGGCCGGGAGCAGACAGCGGTGCCGGGCGAAGGCGCGGCGGTAGGCGGGCTTCTCGTGCACCGTCTCCACGCGCGCGTTGATCATGCGGGAGCCGACGGACGGGTCCTTGGCCCAGGACGGCACCAGCCCCCAGCGCAGCGGCCGCAGCTCCCTGCGCGGGGGTGCGCCGGAGCCTTCCGTGCGCGGGGCGCGCTCCAGGACGCCGTAGACGTCGTCGGTGGGGGCGACGTTCCAGCTGGGCGCCAGGGTCTCGTCGGGGCGCCATTCGGCGACGTCGAAGAGATGGCTGAGGTCCTGCGGACTGCGGGTGGAGACGAATCGGCCGCACATACGGCCACTGTGCCATGACGTCCGGCCCGGGGGAGCGACCCGGGAGCGGCGGCCGACATGTCGCCGATGATCTCCCCGAGGCCGAATTCCGCAGCCGGAACCGGACAATTTCCCGCCTTTCTCATCGCCCGGCGAAAAGCCGCCCGCACCGCTCCCCTAGCATGTTCGGACTTGCGGTGAATGATCTCATCGCTTCCATTCAGTGAACCCATAACGAACAAATTGGCCGAATAGATTGATATCCAGAGCGTTGCGGAAATCTCCAGGCATAAAGGACAGCAGTCCGTCGATCGCGTGGCGTCAACGACGAGTGATGCTGTGGGGCGCGGCGGGTGCGGCGGCTCTCGCGCTCCTTGTCGCGCTGGAGATCGCCGCGCGCCACTACGGCGAACCCGGGCCGATCACCGACCAGCTGAACGGCGTGATATTCGCCCCGAAACCGGGGCCGCTGTACGGCGGTCTGGCGCTGATGATGGTGGTGCTCACCTGGCGGCAGCGTTTCGTGGCGGCCGGCGTCGCTATCGGCATAGACGTCGTCTTCGTCCTCGTACGGTGGGCGGCCGGCGTCAAGATGACGGACGGGCACACCTTCGGCAACGGTGCACTGTGGGTGATGCTGGGCTGCGCGGTCATCGCCGTCACGCGCCGCACGGGCCCGGAACGCGTGCTGCTGCTGAAGGGCGTCGGACTGGGCCTGCTCCTGGTGGCCGGCCGCAAGACGGGCGACACCTGGCTGGTGATCACCGCCAAGGCCCACCCGACGGTGCTCGACCCGTACGTGGCGGCCGCCGATCACGCGCTGGGCAACCCGTCGTGGCTGGCAGGCCGGATCCTGCAGGCCACCGACCCGATCGGCACCCATCTTCTCGCCGTGGTCTACGCGCAGCTGGCGGTGGCCGCGATCGTCGTAGCGCTCTACCAGCTGCGGAACGTGGCGGCCGAGCGGCGCTTCCCGCGCCACCACCTGGTGCGCACTTTCCTGGTGATCGGCCTGCTCGGCCCCGCCATCTACATGGTCTTCCCGGTGGTCGGACCGGTCTTCGCCTACGGCCCGGGCGCCTCCGGCACCGGCGGCGTGCACTGGGCGGTGGCCAACCTCTGGCCGAACACACCGCCACCCGTCACCGCATTGCACCCGGTGACGTACGACGACCTCACCCCCCGCAACTGCATGCCCAGTCTGCACACGGCGTGGGCGACCGCCATCTTCATCCATTCCCGCAAAGGCCCGCGGCTCCTGCGCTACGCGGGCGCGTTCTGGCTGATCGCCACGCTCAGCGCCACGCTCGGCTTCGGCTATCACTACGGCGTGGACCTCGTCGCCGGTGTGGTGTTCGCGCTCACCATCGAGGCAGGGCTGCGCGCTTTCGACCGCGGCTGGGACCGGTCAGCGATCGGGCTGGTGGTGCACGGCACCGCGGTATTCACGGCGCTGCTGCTGGCGTACCGCTTTCTGCCGCTGGAGATGGCCGGGCATCCGGGGCTGTTCGGGCCGCTTCTCCTCCTGGCGATGGCCTCGGTCGTCTACGGCTACGTCCGCACCACCCGGCTCTGGGAACCGGCGCTTTTGCCCGCGCCGCAGCAAAGGGAACCGCAACCCGAACCGGTGTGAGCCGACCGGCGCCCTCCGGGGCTCCACTTCCCGCGCGGCTTGTGAACGGGGGAACTTCCCGGCTCCTTCGGGCGTTGCGGTGGACGACCTGATCATTTGATGCGCGATACGACGAGGACGACGGCGTCGGCGGGGGGAAGTGAGCAATCCATGGCCATGGTGGGCCTGTTCTGGATCGCCGAGGGCGACGTGTACGTGGGCGCCAAGCCGTCCGGCCTGGCCCCCGGGGTCCGCCTGACGCCGGAAGGTGTGGTCGCCCTCGGCGAGAGGCAGTCCGGCGTCTTCCTGTGGGAGGACGTGCGGACCCTGACGGTGGCGGACGTACCGGTGAAGACCTTGAAGCGGCAGATCGGCGCGGTCCGGAAGTTCGCCGTGGACACGGTGGCGAACCTGGCCCTGCCCATCGGCCCGACGCTGATGGACGAGACGCCGCCGATGATGACCCTGCACGTGGGATCGCACGACGGCGACCACGAGCTGGCGGCCTACACGGCCGCAGCCGTCGGCTACACCCCGGCAGAGGCCGACCTCTCCCGTGCCCTGCTGTCCCGCCTCACGCAGGGCGCCGCCACGATGGCCACGACGCTGGCGGCGATGTCGCAGTGGGGACGCGCATGGGAAGGCGGCTCGCCCGGACGCGCGGAACGCGAGCGGCTGCTGCGCGAGTGGGCGCACTGAGCGGGGACCGGCCGGGGATGAGGATCGGCGCCGCGTCGAGAGTCTGCTGACCATCCGGACGGCAAGGCCGATTGCGTCCCGACGGACCGAGGCCCCGCTCTCCCTGGACATGAACGACTTGGGGTCGGTCCACCTGGGCGGCACCACCCCGAGCACACTCGTGCGCGCCGGCCGCATCCGGCCCCACCGCCCCGACGCGGCCGCCCTCGTCGACGCCCTCTGCCGTGCTCTGCCGCGCGGAACGCTCCCCGCACTGCGGGCCCGCCACACGTCGTGCATCCGCTCACCCACGGTGCCGCGCGGCAGTGCCAGCCGCTCTTCCCACCGCTGCACCCACCCCGTGTCCGGCGTGATCTCCAGTACGCCGCCGATGTCGAGAATGACGCAGGTCGCCGTCACCCGAACTCCCCCTGTCCGTCCTGCCGGTCGGTGAGCGCGCACCGCCCGCACACATGGTCCGCGAAGACACTGTCGCCCTTCCTCCCGGGGCGGGAACAAGGGATCGCGGGATCTTGTGGCATTCCCGTTGCAGGGGAGTGGTCACTGACGGAGAAGGCGACGTGAGCGTGGAGCCACGGGGCCGAGTCCGTGAAACGGGGGCGGTACCGGCGTAGCGTCGGGGCGTACCGTGCCGGCCGGCACGGCGCGCCGGTCGACCGAGAGAGACCTGATGTCCCCGACGATCCGCAGGGCCGTGATCCCCGCCGCCGGACTCGGCTCCCGCCTTCTGCCGCTGACCAAGGCCATCCCCAAGGAGATGCTCCCGGTCGGCGACAAACCGGTCATCGAGCACACGGTGCGGGAGCTGGTGGACTCCGGTATCACCGACATCACCATCGTCGTCTCCGGCGGGAAGTCCCTGATCCAGGACCACTTCCGGCCCAACCCCGCCCTGGTGCGACAGCTGCGCGCCGACGGCAAGACGGCGTACGCGGACGCGGTCGAAGAGGTCGCCGAGCTGGCCCGCACGGGCCACATCACCTACCTCGACCAGCACGGGCCGTACGGCAACGGGACCCCTGTCCTGAACGCCGCCCGTGCCTTCGGTGACGAGCCGGTGCTCGTCCTGTGGCCGGACGACGTGTTCGTCGCGGAGGTGCCGCGCGCCCAGCAGCTGATCCGCGCCTACGAGCAGACCGGCTGCCCCGTTCTGGCGCTCATGCCCATGCAGCCCGCCGACTCCCAGCGCTACGGCGTGCCCATCGTCAAGGAGGACCTGGGCGAGGGCCGGCTGCGCATCACCGGCCTGGTGGAGAAGCCCCAGCCGGCCGACGCCCCCTCGGCGTTCGCGGCCATCGGCGGCTATGTCATCACCCAGGGCATCGTGAGCGAGCTGCGCGAGCAGACCAGACGCTGGTACGAGGACCGCGACAACGGCCGGCCGGTCGGCGAGGTCTACCTGACGGACGCGGTCAACGCGTACGCCGCCGGCCGCGCGGTCTACGGGCAGGTCATCCAGGGCACCTGGTACGACACCGGCAATCCCGCCGACTACCTCGTCGCGCAAATGGCCCACGCCCTGGCCCACCCCGAGTACGGGCCGGTTCTGCGCGACCTGGTCCAGCGGCTCGACTCGGTCGCCCACCCGGGCCCTGGCACGACCACATGAGCCGCTTGTGCCGTTCACGGCGCCGCTGAGCGACTGCCCGGGCGGATTTCGCTGCGCGCCGGGAAGTGGCGGAGCCATGGCGTGGATCAGGTGACCTAGGCTCTGCGCGGTGTCGGAGCGTGCAGTCTGGGAAGAGCGTGCAGTCTGGGAAGGCGGGGCGCCGTGCTCGCCGTAGCGGTCATCGCGGGAATCCTGTTCGTCTGGTCGCTGCTGGCGCACCGACTGTCCCGGTGGAGCATCACCGCGCCCATCGCCATGATCGGGACCGGTGTGGCGCTGACCGCGGGGTCGGATCCGCCACTGCACTTCGACTTCGACACGAAGGCCTTCGAACACGCCGTCGAGGTCGTTCTCGCGCTGCTGCTCTTCGTCGACGCCGTCGAGGTTCCCCTGTCGGTCATCACACGGGAGAAAGCCCTGTTCGTGCGGCTGCTGGGCATCGCCCTCCCGCTCACCCTCGGCGCGGCCTTCTCGGTCGGCTACCTCTTCTTCCCCGGTCAGCCCCTGTGGCTGCTCGCCGTCCTCGCGACCGTCGTCGTCCCCCTGGACCTCGCGCCCACCGCGTCCGTCGTCCGTGATCGCCGGATTCCCGGCCGGCTGCGGGAGCTGCTGAACGTGGAGGGAGGGCTCAACGACGGCATCGTCTCCCCGATCTTCCTGCTGTGCGTCACCCTCGGCGTCGAGTCGCACGGGGCGCACTCCGATTACGTCGACGCGCTGCTGACGGCGGTCGTCGCGTCCGCGTGGGCGGTCGCCACCGGTGTTGTGGTGGGCTGGACGAGCGGATGGCTGCTGGGCAGGTCGTGGGCGCACGGATGGACCCGGCCGACGGCGGTACGGCTGGGCGTGTTCGCCGTGCCCGTCGCCGCGTACACCCTGTCCGGTGCTCTGGGCGGCAACGGGTTCGTGGCCTCGTTCGTGGCCGGCGTCTGCTTCGCCCCGGCGATACGGCACCTGCCCGAGACCGCGGTCGAGATGACCGACGACCTGGTCACCCTGCTGGCTCTCGCGCTGTGGTTCATCTTCGGACAGATCGTCAACGAGGTGTTCGGCGGCGACGTTCCCATCGCCGTGGTGCTCTACGGACTCGTGGCCGTGGTGCTGGTGCGCCTGGTCCCTGTGCTGCTCTGCCTCACGAGGACGGAGATCAGGCCTGCCGACAGGCTGTTCCTGGGGTGGATGGGGCCGCGAGGGGTGACCTCGATCGTGTTCGGGGCGCTCGCGGTCGTCGAACTCCCCGCGCGGCAGGCGGACTTCATCGCCCGGGGGATGGTGATGACCGTCCTCGGCAGCATCGTCCTCCACGGGCTGAGCGCCGAGCCGATCGCCCGTCTCTACGCCCGGCGTGACCGGGCCCCGGCTGGGTGAGGGGGCCGAGCAGGCGGCACGCCTTCGTCCCTCAGTTCCTCGCGGGGGGCGGTGCTCTGTCGTTGCACCAGATGCGTGGCGAGTGCGAGGCGCAGGGCGCCCTCGCGGGGGTCCGGCGGCCGCGACAGCATCCGAACGACCGTCGAGCACTTTCGAAACTGTCGGAACGGGGACGCCCGCCTCGCTCGCCACGGTCGCCAGGGTGACCCTATCCCTCACCTCGCCGTCTTCGCCCACGTCCGGCAGCGTAAGTCATCGTCGGCGGTAACGGTTCGGCCGCGCGCGTGCACGACCGTTGACCGCGTCTTCCTTCTGCCTCTACTGTCCAGCCGCATGACTTTCGGCACTGTGGTCGAAACATTCGGAAGGCAGAGGATCATGCGTACACGGATGGCCCGGACGCTCGCCTGCGCCGCGTCGCTCGCCCTGGTGGGGACCGTCGCGGCCTGCGGAAACGGCAGCGGCGGGGGCTCGGCGAACGACGGCAGGATCCACGTGCTGGTCTACGGGGACGCCAGCAACAAGGTCGAGAGGCAGATCGTCGACACCTTCAACAAGACGTCGGACGTCAAAGCCGTCCTCGACACCATCCCCGGCGCCGACTACCAGCAGAAGCTCCAGACGATCATCAACACCCCGCAGGCGCCGGACGTCTTCTTCAACTGGGGCGGCGGTTCCATCCAGCCGTTCGTCAAGGCCGGCCTGCTGATGCCGCTGGACGACTTCATCAAGCAGGACCCCGGCCTGAAGAGCAAGTTCCTGCCCTCGGTGTTCAACAGCGCCGTCGTCGACGGCAAGGCCTACGGCATACCGATGCGCGGCACCCAGCCGGTGCTGCTGTTCAACAACAAGGAGGTGCTCGACAAGGCGGGCGTGCAGCCGCCCAAGACCTGGGACGAACTCCTCGACGCCGTAGGCAAGCTCAAGAGCGAGGGCGTCACGCCGATCGCGCTCGGCGGCGGGGACCAGTGGCCGACCCTGATGTGGTTCGAGTACGTCTACGACCGTGTCGCCGGCCCGGGGCTGTTCCGCAAGGCCCTCGACGGAGACAAGGAAGCCTGGGCGAGCCCGGACAGCAAGAAGGCGCTCGGCATGCTCCGCCAGCTCGTGGACGCCGGCGCCTTCGGCACCAACTACGACTCGGTGAAGTACACCAACGGCGCCTCCCCGGCGCTCGTGGCGTCCGGGAAGGCCGGCTTCGAGCTGATGGGCTCCTGGTACTACGCCCAACAGCAGCAGGACGCCAAGGACTTCGCCGCCAAGGGCCTGAGCTACACCGCGTTCCCGGCCGTCCCCGGCGGCAAGGGCGATGCGGGCAACGTCGTCGGCAACACCAACAACTTCTACTCGGTGCTGAAGAAGACCAAGCACCCCGAGGCCGTCGCCGCCTTCCTGAAACTCATGTACTCCGACGAGTTCGTCAAGGCACAGCTCGCCATCGGCAACCTGCCCACCACCACCAACACCCCGCAGTTCCTCGGCACTTCGGCCAGCCCCGCGTACTCCCGCTTCCAGTACGGCCTCGTCGCCAAGGCCACGTCCTTCCAGCTGTCCTGGGACCAGGCCTACCCGCCGTCCGCGATGACGCCCATCCACCAGGCGGTCCAGCAGTTCTTCGACGGGCAGCTCGGCACCGACGGATTCATCAAGGCCATGCAGGCCCTCCCCACCGAGTGACCGCGCTCATGACCACACAGACCACGAGCGCTCCCTCCGTCGCCGACGCACCGGCCAGGGCCCGGCGGAGGCCGCAGGCCTCGTACGCCGCCCACGGCACACGCCCGGGCTTCCTGTGGGCCCTGCCCGCCACCGTGTTCTTCGCCCTGTTCGCCATCGCGCCGCTGATCATGGTCGCGGTGCTGTCCTTCATGAGCTGGAACGGCCTCGGCTCACCGCGGTTCGTCGGCACGGACAACTGGTCCCGCATCCTCGACGACCCGGTGATGATGAAGAGCATCTGGCTCACCCTGCTGCTCACCGCCCTGGGCGTGGCCCTCCAGACACCGCTGAGCATCGTGCTCGGCGTGTGGGCCGCCGGACACCAGCGCAACCGCGCCGTGCTGTCGGCGATCTACTTCGTCCCGCTGCTGCTGTCCTCGACCGCCGTCTCCGTGCTCTGGCGGGCGCTGCTCGACCCCAACTTCGGCATCCCCGCACACATGACCTGGCTCTTCGGCGACGGCAACCTGTTCGGCGAGCAGGCCTCGGCCATCGGGGTGCTGGCGTTCGTCTCCACCTGGCAGTTCACCCCGTTCCACACCCTGATCTACCAGGGCGCCGCCCGTGCCGTCCCGCAGGTGCTGTACCAGGCGGCGGCGATCGACGGTGCGGGACGCTACCGCCAGTTCTTCCACATCACCCTGCCGCAACTGCGCACCTCGGTCATCACCTCGATGATCCTGATGATCGTCGGAGGTCTCACCACCTTCGAGACGGTCCTCATCCTCACCCAGGGCGGACCGGGCACCGACACCACGATCAGCGCCTACTACATGTACCAAAAGGCCTTCAAGGGCTTCGACTTCGGCGCCGGCTCGGCCGTCGCCCTGTGCCTGGTCGTCGCGGCCACGATCGTCTCGCTGATCGTCGTCCGCGTCTCCGGCTACGACAAGATGCGCAGCACCATGGAGGGGGTGTCATGAGGCGGCGCCCCCACTACCTCGCCGGCGCGGGCTCGGTCCTCTGGCTGGTCCTGGTCGGCCTGCCGCTGTACGTGATGCTGTCGGCCACGCTGCGCACCCGGCAGGACTACGCGACGAACGGACCGGTCTCCTTCCCCGGCGACTTCACCCTGGACAACTACACCGGGGCGTTCGACTCGGGCTTCGGCCGCTACTTCCTCAACACCCTCGTCGTGACCGTCTGCGTGGTCGCCGTCGTCCTGCTGCTCGTCCCGCCGCTGGCCTACGCGATCGTGCGCAGCCGCAGCCGCGTCACCTCGCACATCTTCCGGCTCTTCCTGCTGGGCCTCGCCATCCCCGCCCAGGCCGTCATCGTCCCGATGTTCTACCTGATCAGCGAGGCCGGCCTGTACGACAACCTGCTCGGGGTCATCCTGCCCACCGCTGCGTTCTGCCTGCCGATGTCGGCGCTCATCCTCAGCGGAGCCATGCGCGACATCTCCCCGGAGCTGTTCGAGGCCATGACGGTGGACGGTGCGAGCCCGCGCCGGATGTTCTTCCAGCTCGTCGTCCCGCTCTGCCGGGGCGGCCTGTCCACCATCGTCGTGTTCTCCGCGCTCCAGGCGTGGAACGGCTTCCTGTTCCCGCTCGTCCTGACCCAGTCCGACTCCACCAAGGTGATCACCCTGGGTCTGTACAACTTCCAGACCGAACACGGCGTCGACATCCCCGGCCTGCTCGGCGCGGTGACGCTGTCCATGGTGCCCGTCCTGCTCGTCTACCTGTTCGCCCGCCGGGCCCTCGTGCAGGGCCTGATGGGCGTGGGAGGAAAGTGACCGCCAACGTGGCCGTAGAGACCACCCCCGAAGTCCCCCTCTGGAACGACCCGGCCCAGGACCTCGGCACCCGCGTGTCCGCCCTGATCGAGGCCATGACCCTGAAGGAGAAGATCGCCCAGCTGTACGGCGTCTGGGTCGGCGCCTCCGACGAGGGCGGCGAAGTGGCGCCCCACCAGCACGACATGGAGGAAGCCGTCGACCTCGACGCCCTCCTGCCGGCCGGCCTGGGACAGCTCACCCGCCCCTTCGGCACCGCCCCCGTCGACCCCGCCCTCGGCGCGCTGTCCCTGCTGCGCACCCAGGCCCGGATCACGGCGGGCAACCGCTTCAAGATCCCCGCCCTGGCCCACGAGGAGTGCCTGGCCGGCTTCGCCACCTGGGGCGCCACCGCCTATCCCGTCCCGCTGTCCTGGGGCGCCACCTTCGACCCCGCCCTGATCCGCCGCATGGCCGCCGCGATCGGCCGGGACATGCGGTCCGTCGGCGTCCACCAGGGCCTCGCACCCGTGCTGGACGTGGTGCGCGACGCCCGCTGGGGCCGCGTCGAGGAGACCATCGGCGAGGACCCCTACCTGGTCGGCAGCATCGGCACGGCCTACGTCCAGGGCCTGCAGTCCGCCGGGATCGTCGCCACCCTCAAGCACTTCGCCGGATACTCGGCCTCGCGCGCCGGACGCAACCTCGCACCGGTGGGCATGGGCCCGCGCGAACGCGCCGACGTCGTCCTGCCCCCCTTCGAGATGGCCCTGGTCGAGGGCGCGGCAGGCTCCGTCATGCACGCCTACACCGACACCGACGGGCTGCCGTCGGCCGCCGACGAGGACCTCCTGACCGGGCTGCTGCGCGAGGCCTGGGGCTTCGACGGCACGGTCGTCGCCGACTACTTCGGCATCGCCTTCCTCAAGACCCTGCACGGCGTCGCGGACGACTGGTCCGAGGCGGCCGGCGCGGCCCTGTGCGCCGGCGTCGACGTCGAACTGCCCACCGTGAAGACCTTCGGCGCACCGCTCATTGAGGCCGTCACGGCGGGCCGGGTACCGGAGCCGCTCATCGACCGCGCGCTGCGCCGGGTGCTGCTGCAGAAGGCACGGCTCGGACTGCTCGACGCCGGCTGGAGCCCGGTCCCGGCCGCCCTCGACGGAGTGGACCTCGACGACCCCGACGCACTGCGCGGCACCGTCGACCTGGACTCACCCGCGAACCGCGCACTGGCCCGCACGGTGGCCGAGGAAGCGGTCGTCCTGCTCACCAACGACGGCACTCTGCCCCTGGCGACACCGCGCCGCATCGCCCTCATCGGCCCCAACGCCGACGCACCCTCGGCCGTGCTGGGCTGCTACTCCTTCCCCCAGCACGTCGGCGTCCACCACCCGGACACGCCGCCCGGCATCGACCTGCCCACCCTGCACGACGCCGTGCGCCGTGAGTTCCCCGAGGCCGGCATCACCCTCGTACGCGGCACCGGCGTCGACGACGGCGACGTCTGCGGCATCGCCGAGGCCGTGCGCGCCGCGGGGGAGGCCGACGTCGTGATCGCGGCGCTCGGCGACCGTGCCGGACTCTTCGGCCGCGGTACCAGCGGCGAAGGCTGCGACGCCGAGTCGCTGGCCCTGCCCGGAGCGCAGCAGCGCCTGCTCGACGCGCTGCTCGACACCGGCACCCCGGTGGTGGCGGTCCTGCTCGCCGGCCGGCCCTACGCCCTGGGCCGCGCGGCCGGTGAGGCCGCCGCGATCGTGCAGTCGTTCTTCCCCGGCGCGGAGGGAACCACCGCCCTCGCCGGGGTGCTGAGCGGCCGGACCGATCCCTCCGGGCGGCTGCCCGTGAGCGTGCCGCGCGGCACCGGCACTCAGCCCGCCACCTATCTCGGCGCCCGGCTCGCCCACGCCAGCGACGTGTCCGACGTCGACCCCACCGCGGCCTTCGCCTTCGGGCACGGCCTGTCGTACACGTCCTTCGCTTGGGGCGATCTGACGGTGGATCAGACCGAGGCGGACACCGGAGGGGAGTTCTCCCTCGCCTTCACCGTGCGCAACACCGGGCAGCGGCACGGCACCGAGGTCGTCCAGGTGTATCTGCACGACCCGGTCGCCTCCGTCGTCCAGCCGGTGCAGCGGCTCATCGGCTACGCCCGCGTCCCGCTCCCCCCGGCCGAGTCCCGCCGCCTGCGCGTCACCGTCCCGGCCGACCTCGCCTCCTTCACCGGCCGCGACGGACGGCGCGTCGTGGAACCCGGTGAGCTGGAGCTCCGGCTGGCGGCCTCCAGCGCCGACACCCGGTTGACGGCGACGGTGCGCTTGACCGGCCCGGAACGGCACGTGGACCACACCCGGCGGATGCATGCGTCGTTCGGTCAGGAGCCGCCCGCGGACGCGTGAAGCGCCCGCACGACCGGCTGGACCCCCCTCGTGGAGGTCCAGCCCGAGTGGTCGGCCTACGGCCGGCCTGCACATCGGGTGGTCAGCGGTGACCGGGGGTGACGGAGCGGACATGCCGCGACGGGCGTTCGCCGACTCCGCAGCGTGGGTCACCGCGCCGGCGGCGGCCCAGAGGAGACGCCCCCGGTCCGCCCGCTCACTGCCGGGTCGTCGATGGCGCGAGAGCGGCGGATGCGTATTCGCCGGTCACCTGGGAACCCTGGGTTGGGTGGTTCGTAGCGTTGCGTTTCGTGAGGTGAAGCAGTACATGTCGACCACCCAGGCCCAGGTACGTATCGCGCGCCGGGGAGGTGGTGCGTGATGTGCGGCCTGAGCGGCGAAATACGCTTCGACGGCGGACGGCCGGATGTCGCGGCCGTCCGGCGCATGAGTGACCGGCTCGCCGCCCGCGGCCCCGACGGCGAGGGGGTGTGGTCCAGGGGCCCCGTGGCGCTCGCCCATCGGCGACTGAAGATCATCGACCTGTCGGACCTCGGCGCGCAGCCGATGACCGACACGGAGCAGCAGGTCACCGCCGTCTTCAACGGATGCATCTACAACTACCGTGCGCTGCGCGAAGAGCTGCTCGGCCTCGGGCACCGATTCGAGTCGACCTCCGACACCGAGGTCATCCTGAAGGCGTACCGGCAGTGGGGGACCGACTGCGTCGACCACTTCCACGGCATGTTCGCCTTCGTGCTCGCCGAGCACCGGACGGGCCGGCTGATCCTCGGACGGGACCGGCTGGGCATCAAGCCGCTCTATCTGGCCCAGACGCCCGGGCGGCTGCGGTTCGCCTCGTCGCTCCCGGCCCTCCTGGCGGCCGGCGACGTCGACACCTCCCTGGACCCCGTGGCCGTGCACCAGTACCTCAGCTGGCACGCGACCGTGGCGGCACCCCACACCGTGCTGAACGGCGTGCGCAAGCTGCCGCCGGCCACCGTGCGGGTGGTCGAGCCGGACGGCACCCACCGGGACCACCGCTACTGGCAGCCGTCGTACACCCGCCGGCCCGAGCACGCGGACATGGGCCCGGACGAGTGGCGGGACGCGGTGCTCGACGCACTGCGCACCGCGGTGCGCCGGCGGATGGTCGCCGACGTGCCGGTCGGCGTCCTGCTCTCCGGCGGCTTGGACTCCAGCCTGATCGTCGCGCTGCTCGCCGACGAGGGACAGCGGGACCTGGCGACGTTCAGCGTGGGCTTCGAGTCGGAGGGCGGCACCGACGGGGACGAGTTCCCCTACTCGGATCTCATCGCCCGGGAGTTCGCCACCGACCACCACCGGCTGCGCGTGCCCTCCGAGCGTGTGTCGACGGCCCTCGACGCAGCGATCGCGGCGATGAGCGAGCCGATGATCAGCCACGACGTGGTCGCGTTCCATCTGCTGTCCGAGCAGGTGGCCAAGGAGGTGAAGGTCGTCCAGAGCGGGCAGGGAGCGGACGAGGTCTTCGCCGGCTACCACTGGTATCCGCAGCTGGCCGCGGCCGACCGGGCCGGGGCGGCCGACAGGTACGCGGACACCTACTTCGACCGGCCCCACGCCGACCTCTCCCGGATCCTGCAGCCGGACATGCTCCCGCCGGACGACGTCTCCGGCCGTTTCGTCAGGGAGCACATGGCGGCGCCGGGGGCCGAGACGGCGCTCGACGCCTCCCTGCGGCTGGACACGCACGTCATGCTCGTCGACGACCCGGTGAAACGGGTCGACAACATGACCATGGACTGGGGCCTGGAGGCCCGCGTGCCGTTCCTGGACCATGAACTCGTGGAACTGGCGGCCGCCTGCCCGCCGGAGCTGAAGCTGGCCGACGGCGGCAAGGGCGTGCTGAAGGAAGCGGGCCGCAAACTGCTGCCCCACGAGGTCATCGACCGGCCCAAGGGCTACTTCCCCGTCCCGGCGATCACCCACATGGCCGGGCCCGTCCTGGAGCGGGTCCGCGAGACACTGAGCGCTCCGCAGGCACGGCAGCGCGGGCTCTTCCAGGACGCCTACGTCGCCGAACTGCTGGCGGCGCCCGAAGAACACCGGACCAAGCGCGGGGCGAACGCCCTGTGGCAGGTGGCTCTGCTGGAGACATGGCTTCAGACGCACGGAATATGACCGGCGAACGCATCACCTCCGGCGCGGACGGCCCCGACGCGGCGGCCGGGTCGCCCATGAACGCGGCGGCCAGGCGGCCCACGAGTGCGGCGGCCGGGCGGTCCGCGGACCTCCATCCGGCGCGCGGTGCGAGGGGAGCTGCGGCGGACCCGGACGGGCGCGGCTTCGGGCAGGCCGCCCAAGGCCCGGACGCGCGCGGCTTCGGGCAGGCCGCCCCGGACGCGGACGTGCACGGCTTCCCGCAGGCCGCCCACGACCCGCACGGGCTGGTTCTCCCGCGCGCCGCCCCCGGCCCCGACGGGCGCATCCTCCCGCAGGCCGCCCCGGACCCGGACGGGCACGGCCTCACCCACGCCGCCCCGGCGCACATCCCCCTCACCGACGCCTCGGGCCCCCGCGAAGGCGCCACCCGGCTCACGGCACACGGCTGCTGGTACCCGTCGGCCGACCCCGCCGGAGCGCAGGTGGCCTTCATCTGCGACCGCGGAGGCGTACCCCAGTTGTGGGCGGGCCCCGTCGACGGCGGTGAGGTGCGGCTCCTGGACGCCGGACCCCACCCCGTCCGCGAGGTGTCCTGGTCACCCGACGGCCGCTGGATCGCCTACACCACCGCCCCCGGCGGCGGGGAGCACCTGCGGGTGCTGTGCGTACGCCCCGACGGCACCGACCGCCGCATCCTGGCCGGAGCGGAACCCGGTACCACGGCCTACCTGGGCTGCTGGGCGCACGACGGATCGGCCGTCGCGGTCACCGTGGCCGTCCCCACCGGCCTGCCGCCGGACACGGCCCCTCAGGCCGAACACGGCGGCAGCGGCCGGCCCGCCGGCTGGTCCGGCCGCGGCGGCGACGCCGTACTCCTCGGACCCGCGCCGCTCACGGCGACCGAGCCGAGGCCGACGGCGCAGGGCGGGGCCCCGGCGCCCCCTGGGCCGCGGGCCAGTCGCTTCGCCGCCCTGTTCACCTCCGCGCCGCACGGCCGGGTGACGCCGGCCCACGACGATCCACGGCACGGCCGGTTCCCTGCGACGGCCGGATTCGGCGACGGGCTGTCGGCCTACCTGATCGACCCCGACGGCGTGGCCGCCCCCGTCCTGCTGGCCACCGAGCAGGACGCGGCGACGCTGCGCGTGTGCGACCTCAGCCCCGACGGTGCCCTCGCGCTGCTGCGGCGCGGCCCGCGCGGACGGCGCGAGGCGGTCGTGGTCCGCACCAGCGATCTCGCCACGACGTGTGTCGTACCCGTGGCCGACGGCGATCCGTGGATCGGCCGCTTCTCGCCCCAGGCGGACACCCTCTGGCTGCGCAGCGACGCCGAGCGTGAGTTCGCGGCCCTGATCGCCGCCCGACTCGACGCGGAGGGCCGCCCCCGCCACTGGTCCGTCGCGGCGGAGCGCGCGGGCAGCGAACTGGAGCTGCTGGCCTTCGCCGCCGACGGTCACACCGCGGCACTGGCCTGGAACGTCCGGGGCGCGAGCGAGACCGAGATCGTCGACCTGCCCGCCACCGGTACGGCCCCGGGCGCCACCGGCGTGCCCCGGCCCGTGCCGCTGCCGCTGCCGCACGAAGTGGTCACCCGCATCGTGGGCGCGGGCCGGGGACGGCTGGTGCTGGCGCTGTCCGGCTCACAGCGCCGCCCCGGCGTGTGGTGGCTGTCCGCCGGCGTGGAGCTGGTGCGCACGCCCTGGTCGTCCAAGGACGAGGACGCGGTGCCTCCGGGCCGCCCGCCCGTGCGGCCGGTGCCGGTGGCGGTGACCGCGCGGGACGGGCTGGCCCTGCACGGCTGGTACTACCGCGCACCGGGGCGCGGCCCCGGCGAGCCCGCTCCCTGCGTGATCCACCTGCACGGCGGCCCCGAGGAACAGGAACGCCCCGTCTTCAACCCGCTCTACCACGAGATCCTCGGGCGGGGGCTCGACGTCTTCGCACCCGACGTGCGCGGCTCCTCCGGGCACGGCCGGTCGTTCGTGGACGCCGACCTCGGCCGGGGCCGGTTCGCCGCCCTGGACGACGTGGCCGACTGCGCCGCCCACGCCGTACTGGCGGGCCCCGCCGACCCGGCACGGCTCGCGGTGATGGGCCGCTCGTACGGCGGCTACCTCACGTTCGCCTCCCTCGTTTGGCACCCCGACCTGTTCCGCACCGGGGTCGCGGTCTGCGGCATGTCCGACTTCGCGACGTTCTTCGAGGGCACCGAACCGTGGATCGCGCAGTCCGCGGCGCACAAGTACGGGCATCCGGAACGCGACAGGGAGCTGCTGCGGGCCCTGTCTCCCATGACCCGGATCGACGCACTGCGCGTGCCCGTGCTCGCCGTCCACGGGGAGCACGACACCAACGTCCCGCCGCGTGAATCGGAGCAGTTCGTGAGGGCGGCACGGGAACGCGGCCGGACGGCCGAGCTGCTCACCTTGCGCAACGAGGGCCACGACTTCCTGCGCGCCGACAGCCGCCGCCTGTTCCGCCGCGCCGCCGCCGACTGGCTGCAGCGCCACCTCGCCGACT
Source organism: Streptomyces sp. NPDC097129 (assembly GCF_055668065.1). NCBI lineage: Bacteria > Bacillati > Actinomycetota > Actinomycetes > Kitasatosporales > Streptomycetaceae > Streptomyces > Streptomyces sp. NPDC097129. The sequence goes on from NZ_JBVOQE010000005.1 coordinate 206,737, forward strand.
GACGGTGAGCCGCGGCCCGGGCCCCGAGAGCCGTTCCCGGCGCGCACACGGGCGGCCCGCCCCGGCGCGCGCTTCGGCCGGGACCTTTGCAGACTGCAAGAGCGGGTACCCGCGCAGGCAGCGGCAGCGGACGGCGGTCCGCGAGGCCCTCTGTCCCGTGTCAGACGTTGCAGGAAGGCGGACACTCCCGATGACCGACACCACTCCCCTCGATGCCTCCGCCCTGGACGTGACCGGACTCGAGGCGGCGCTGCGGGAGGCCGTGGACGCCGAGGTGCGGTTCGACGCCGGGAGCAGAGGCGCCTATGTCACCGACGGTTCCAACTACCGCCAGGTGCCGATCGGCGTCGTCGTCCCCCGCACCGTGGAGGCGGGCGCGCAGGCGGTCGAGGTGTGCGCGCGTTTCGGCGCGCCGGTGCTCTCCCGGGGCGGCGGCACCAGCCTGGCCGGGCAGTCCACCAACACGGCGGTGGTCATCGACTGGACGAAGTACTGCCACGGCCTGATCTCCGTGGACCCAGACGCCCGCACCTGTGTCGTCGAACCGGGCATCGTCCTGGACGAACTCAACCGGCTGCTCGCGGATCACCGCCTCCAGTTCGGTCCCAAGCCCTCCACGCACAGCCACTGCGCGCTGGGCGGCATGATCGGCAACAACTCGTGCGGCGCGTCCGCGCAGGCCTACGGCAAGACGGTGGACAACGTCCGCCGGCTGGAGATCCTCACCTACGACGGACTGCGCATGTGGGTGGGGCCCACATCCGAGGCCGAGCGGGCGAGGATCGCCGCCGAGGGCGGTCGCAAGGCCGAGATCTACGCCGGCCTGGACCGTGTCGCCACCGAGTACCTGGCCGACATCCGGCGCGGCTTCCCGAAGATCCCGCGCCGCGTGTCCGGCTACAACCTCGACTCCCTGCTGCCCGAGAACGGCTTCGACCTCGCCAAGGCGCTCGTCGGCAGCGAGGGCACCCTGGTCACCGTCCTGCGCGCGGAACTCGACCTCGTGCCCGTGCCGCCGTACAAGTCGCTGCTGGTCCTCGGCTACGACGACATCTGCGCGGCCGCCGATGACGTGTCCCATCTGCTGGAACACTGCTCGCCCAGCCAACTGGAGGCGCTGGACGGCCGGATGGCGCAGCTGATGCGGGAGGAGGGCGCCTACCTCGACTCCCTCAACATCCTTCCCGACGGCGACAGCTGGCTGATGGTGCAGTTCAGCGGGGACAGCCAGGAGGACGTCGACGGGCAGGCGCACGCGCTGCTGGGCGCCGTCGGCCGCGACGAGAAGGACCCGCGGGTGGCGCTCTCCGACGACCCGGGGCGCGAGGAGAAGATGCTCAAAGCCCGCGAGGCCGGGCTCGGTGTCACCGCACGGCCGCCGGACGGACGGGAGACGTGGGAGGGCTGGGAGGACTCCGCCGTACCGCCGGAGCGGCTGGGGGACTATCTGCGGGACCTGAAGGCGCTGTTCGACGAGTTCGACTACGACCACCCGTCCCTGTACGGCCACTTCGGGCAGGGGTGCGTGCACACCCGTATCCCCTTCGGGCTGAAGACCGCCGACGGCGTCGCCCGCTACCGCCGTTTCGTCGAGCGGGCCGCCGACCTCGTCGCCTCCTACGGGGGGTCCCTGTCGGGCGAGCACGGCGACGGCCAGTCCCGCGGCGAACTGCTGACCCGTATGTTCGGCGAACGGCTGGTGACCGCCTTCGGCGAGGTCAAGAGGGTGTTCGACCCGGGCAACCGGATGAACCCCGGCAAGGTCGTCGACCCCAACCCGGTCGACGGGCAGCTGCGCCTCGGCCCCACCTGGCGGCCGGCCAACCCCGAGACGCACTTCCAGTATCCCGAGGACGAGCACTCCTTCACCCGCGCGGTGATGCGCTGCGTCGGCATCGGCAACTGCCGCAGCCAGTCCGGTGGCGTGATGTGCCCGTCCTACCGGGCCACGCGGGAGGAGGAACACTCCACCCGGGGGCGTGCCCGGCTGCTGTTCGAGATGCTCGGCGGTCACGACGACTCGCTGATCACCGAGGGCTGGCGCTCCACCGAGGTGAAGGACGCCCTCGACCTGTGCCTGGCCTGCAAGGGCTGCAAGTCGGACTGCCCGGTGAACGTCGACATGGCCACCTACAAGGCCGAGTTCCTCTCCCACCACTACGAGGGGCGCCTGCGGCCCGCCGCGCACTACTCCCTGGGCTGGCTGCCCGTGTGGGCCCGGCTGTCGCGGCTGGCCCCCCGCCTGCTCAACACCCTGCTGCAGGCGCCCGTGCTGTCCACGCTGGGCAAGCGGCTCGCCGGCGTGGCCGAGGAGCGCACCCCGCCGATGTTCGCGCGCCAGTCCTTCCTGCAGTGGTGGCAGGAGCGCGGGACGGACGAGCCAGACCCGGCCGACCCGCGCACGGTGGTGCTGTGGCCCGACACCTTCAGCACCTACTTCCACCCCTCCATCGCCATCTCGGCCGTGCGGGTCCTGGAGGACGCCGGTTTCCGGGTCGCCGTGCCCACCGAGCCCGTCTGCTGCGGCCTGACCTGGATCTCCACCGGGCAGCTCGACGTCGCCCAGAAGACGCTGCGCCGCACCCTGGCCGTGCTGCGGCCCTACCTCGAGGCCGGCACCCCGGTCATCGGCCTCGAACCCTCCTGCACGGCTGTGTTCCGGGCCGACGCGGTCGAGCTGATGCCGGCCGACCAGGACGTCAAACGGCTCGCCGGGCAGGTCCGCACCTTCGCCGAGCAGCTGGTGCACCACGCACCGGACGGATGGCGGCCGCCCCGGCTGACCCGGCAGGCGACCGTGCAGACGCACTGCCACCAGCACGCCGTCATGAAGTTCGACGCCGACCGGGAACTGATGCGCCGCGCGGGTCTCGACGCCGACGTCCTGGACGAGGGCTGCTGCGGACTGGCCGGCAACTTCGGCTTCGAACGCGGCCACCACGAGGTCTCCATGGCCATCGCCGAGCAGGGTGTCCTGCCGGGTGTGCGGGCCGCGGCCCCCGGCAGCCTGGTGCTCGCCGACGGGTTCAGCTGCCGTACCCAGATCGAGGAGGGCGGCACCGGCCGCCGGGCCCTGCACCTGGCCGAGGCGCTCGCCCTCGGCCTCGACGGGAACCTGCCGAGCCGGCAGCCCGAACGGCTGGCGGCGCGGCCCGCGCCGCCCTCACGCGCCGCCCGCTGGGCGGCCACCGCGGGCGCCTCGGCCCTCGTCGCGTCGGCCGCCACGGTGGCCGCCCGCACCGCCTACAAGCATCTGCGCAGCCGCTGACCGGGCCGCCCCGGCAAGGGCCCGTACGGCCCGCACGCTGCGCCAACCATCTTCGGAAAGGTCCTCGAACATGTCGATGAAGGTCTCCGACCACGTCCTCGAGCGTCTGCGCGACTGGGGAGTGGAGCACGTCTTCGCCTACCCCGGCGACGGCATCAACGGCCTGCTGGCGGCCTGGGGCCGCGCCGACGACAACCCCCGTTTCATCCAGGCCCGCCATGAGGAGATGGCTGCCTTCGAGGCCGTCGGCTACGCCAAGTTCTCCGGCAAGGTCGGCGTCTGCGCGGCCACGTCCGGGCCCGGCGCGGTCCACCTGCTCAACGGCCTGTACGACGCCAAGCTCGACCACGTCCCGGTCGTCGCGATCGTCGGCCAGACCAACCGCAGCGCCATGGGCGGCTCCTACCAGCAGGAGATCGACCTGGTGAGCCTGTACAAGGACGTCGCCTCCGACTTCTGCGAGATGGTCACCGTCCCCGAGCAGCTGCCCAACGTGCTCGACCGCGCGATGCGCACCGCCATGGCACGGCGGTCCGTCACAGCCGTCATCATCCCCGCCGACGTGCAGGAACTGGACTACTCGCCGCCCGAGCACGCCTTCAAGATGGTCCCGTCCAGCCTCGGCATGCCCCACTACGCGCCGGTCCCCAGCGACGAGGACGTCACGCGTGCGGCCGAGGTGCTCAACGCCGGCGAGAAGGTCGCCATCCTGGTGGGCCAGGGCGCCCGCGGCGCCCGTCAGGAGGTGATGGCGGTCGCCGAGCGTCTGGGCGCCGGTGTCGCCAAGGCGCTGCTCGGCAAGGACGCCCTGGACGACGACCTGCCCTATGTCACCGGCTCCATCGGACTGCTCGGCACCCGGCCGTCGTATGAGCTGATGACGGAGTGCGACACGCTGCTCGTCATCGGCTCCTCCTTCCCCTACACGCAGTTCCTGCCGGAGTTCGGGCAGGCGCGGGCCGTGCAGATCGACATCGACCCGCACATGGTCGGCATGCGCTACCCCTTCGAGGTGAACCTCGTCGGCGACGCCCAGGCCGCCCTGACCCGGCTGCTGCCCCTGCTCAAGGCCGGCAAGAACAAGAGCTGGCGCAAGAAGATCGAGAAGGACACCGCCCGCTGGTGGGAGGTCATGCAGCGACGGGCCGAGGTCGACGCCGACCCGGTCAACCCCGAGTACGTGGCGCACGCCCTCAACGACCTGCTGCCCGACAACGTCATCCTCGCCTCCGACTCCGGCTCCGCCGCCAACTGGTACGCCCGCCACCTCAGGCTGCGCGGCGCCATGCGCGGCTCGCTGTCCGGCACCCTCGCCACCATGGGACCGGGCGTGCCGTACGTCATCGGCGCCAAGTTCGCGCACGGCGACCGCCCGGCGATCGCGCTGGTGGGGGACGGCGCGATGCAGATGAACGGCATGGCCGAACTGATCACCGTCGCCAAGTACTGGCGCGAATGGGACGACCCGCGCCTGATCGTGGCCGTCCTCAACAACCAGGACCTCAACCAGGTCACCTGGGAGATGCGCGCCATGGCCGGCGCCCCCCAGTTCCTGCCCTCCCAGTCGATCCCCGACATCCCCTACGCCGACTTCGCCCGCATGATCGGCCTGCACGGCATCCGCGTCGACAAGCCCGAGGACGTCCGGGGCGCCTGGGAGACCGCGCTGGCCGCCGACAAGCCGTGCGTCCTGGACTTCGTCACCGACCCGGCCGTCCCGCCGATCCCGCCGCACGCCACCCTCGACCAGATCGAGGCGGCCGCGACGTCGATCCTCAAGGGCGACAGCGACCGTGCGGGCATGGTCCGCCAGGGCTTCAAGGCCAAGGTCCAGGAGTTCCTGCCCGGCGGCCGGCACCGCGAGGACCGGCCCGGCACGGAAGGAAACAAGTGAGCGACGCCGATGCCGTGTCGCGCCTTGGCACCGTCGTGTCCGGCGGCGCACACAGCCTCGGCGTCACCCGCGCACCGGACCGCGTGACAGCAGGAGACGGCAAGCGATGAGCATCACACCCTTCCCGCCACACGCGCTGCACGACTACGCGCTGCTGGCCGACGGGGAGCGCGGCGCGCTGATCGGACCCGACGGCGCCGTGAACTGGCTGTGCGCGCCGACCTGGCACGACGACGCGGTCTTCGCCTCCCTCATCGGCGGCGCGGGAGTCTACGCCGTGACCCCGCGCAGCCGCTGGGTGCCCGGCGGCTACTACGAGGAAGGCACGCTGATCTGGCGCAGCCGCTGGGTCACCACCGACGGGGTCGTCGAGTGCCGCGAGGCCCTCGTCTTCCCCGGGGACCCCCACCGGCTGGTCCTGCTGCGACAACTGCGTGCCGTGCACGGCACCGCCCGCGTCGGCGTCGTACTGGATCCACGCGCCGACTACGGCCGCGCCCCGGTGACCTCGAGGCACCGCTCCGCCGACGGGCTGTGGCATCTGTCCACCGGCCGTCACCGGCTGCGCTGGCAGGGCGCCGGCTCGGCGGTCGTCGGCCCCGATGGCCTGACCGCCGACCTGGTGCTGGAGCCCGGCCAGACCCACGACCTGGTCCTGGAGTGTTCCGACGCGCCGCTGCCGCACGACCCGCCCGTGGCCGGCCAGGCCTGGGCCGACACGGAACGGGCCTGGCGGCGGAGCGTGCCCGCGCTCGAAGACACCGCCGCTCCCGGCGACGCACGCCGCTCCTACGCCGTCCTGCGCGGCCTGACCGCACGCGGCGGCGGCATGGTCGCCGCCGCCACCACCAGCCTGCCCGAACGCGCCGAGGCCGGCCGCAACTACGACTACCGGTACGTGTGGATCCGCGACCAGAGCTACGCCGGGCAGGCGGCGGCGGCCGTCGGCGCCACCGACCTCCTCGACCCCGCCGTCCGGTTCGTGGGCGCCCGCCTGCTCGCCGACGGCCCGCGCCTGACGCCCGCCTACACCGTGCACGGCGGGCCCGTACCCGATCAGTGCGAACTCGACCTGCCGGGCTATCCGGGCGGCTCCAGCCGGATCGGCAACCGCGTCGAGAAGCAGTTCCAGCTCGACTGCTTCGGTGAGGCGCTCCTGCTGTTCGCCGCCGCCGAACGGCACGACCGGCTCGACGGCGACGGCTGGAAGGCCGCCGAGACCGCGGTACGGGCCATCGCCGAGAGATGGCGCGAACCCGACGCGGGCATCTGGGAACTGGACGACCGGCCGTGGACGCACTCCCGCCTCACCTGCGTCGCCGGGCTGCGCGCCCTGGCCGAAGCGGCGCCCCACCAGTCCCTCGCCCGCACCTGCACCGACCTCGCCGACACGCTGTTCGCCGGCACCGCGGCGAGCAGCGTGCACCCCGACGGGCACTGGCAGCGCACCCCCGACGACCCCGCCGTCGACGCGGCCCTGCTGCTGCCCGCCCTGCGCGGCGCCCTCCCCGCCGACGACCCGCGCACCCGCGCCACCCTGGCCGCCTGCCGCGAACAGCTCACCCAGGACCATTTCATCTACCGGTTCCGTCACGACGACAGACCGCTGCAGGAAGCCGAGGGCGCCTTCGTGCTGTGCGGCTTCCTCATGGCGCTGGCCGAGCACGAGCAGGGCAACGACGTCGAGGCGCACCGCTGGTTCGAACGCAACCGTGGCGCCTGCGGAGCGTCCGGGCTCTACGCGGAGGAGTTCGACATCGCCCAGCGCCAGTTGCGCGGCAACATCCCACAGGCGTTCGTCCACGCCCTGCTGCTGGAGACCGCCGCCCGTCTCGCCCACGACCCCGCATCCCTGCGAGGAGGGAACTGACCCATGACACAGACCGTCGTCATCACCGGCGCCAGCGCCGGCATCGGCCGGGCCACCGCACGCCTCTACGCCGGCCGTGGCGCCGACGTCGTCCTCGTGGCCCGCGGCCGCGCCGGACTGGACGCGGCCGCCAAGGAAGTCGAGGACCTGGGCGGCCGCGCACTGGTGCAGGAGACCGACGTGGCCGACCCGGACCAGGTGGAGTCCGCCGCCACGGCCGCGGAAGAACGGTTCGGCCCCATCGACGTGTGGATCAACTGCGCCTTCAGCACCGTCTTCGCGCCCTTCGACGAGATCACCGCCGAGGAGTACCGACGGGCCACCGAGGTGACCTACTTCGGCTTCGTCAACGGCACCCGGTCCGCGCTGAAGCGGATGCTGCCCCGGGACCGCGGCACGATCGTGCAGGTCGGCTCCGCGCTGGGGGAGCGGTCGGTTCCCCTGCAGTCGGTGTACTGCGGGGCCAAGCACGCCATCAACGGCTTCACGTCCTCGCTGCGCACCGAACTGCTGCACCGTGGTAGCCATGTGCACGTCACCATCGCGCAGATGCCGGCCGTCAACACCCCGCAGTTCTCCTGGGTGACCAGCCGGCTCTCCAAGCACCCCCAGCCCGTCCCGCCGATCTACCAGCCCGAGGTCGCCGCGCGCGGTGTCGCGTACGCCGCCGACCATCCGCGCCGCAAGCAGTACTACGTCGGCGCCACCACCGTGGCCACCATCTGGGCCAACCGCTTCGTCCCGGCCCTGCTGGACCGCTACCTGGCCCGTACCGGCTTCGACTCCCAGCAGACGGACGCGCGCCCGCCGACCGGCGTCAGCAATCTCTTCGAACCGGCCGACGACGCCGCCGGTACCGACCACGGTGCGCACGGCATGTTCGACGACGAGTCGCACGGCCGCTCCTTCGAATCCGCGCTGGCCCGCCACCCCGCCGCGCTCGCCTCCGCGCTCGCCGTCGGTGCCGCGGTCACCGCGAAGGCCGTGCTGAGCCGCCGCGGCCGGTGACGACCGGCGCGGTCACGGGGGACGGGGCCGGCGGAGCACCACGGCTGTGCCGGCCCGTGCCGAAGGAGGTGTGAGAGGCGATGCCCGAGGACCGGCCTCCGGCGGACGCGGAGGTCTGCTCGACGTCCGAGGCAGGCGGAGGCGGCCCGGACCGGGAGGCGGAGGACGTCACGCAGGCGCTGATGGCCGCGTCGCGGCTCATCGTCGCGCTGTCGGCCCGAGCCCTCGCCTCGGTGGACGTGCCGCTCACCCTGCCCCAGCTGCGCTCCCTGGTGACGCTGCGCACGCGTGGCCCGGTCAAGCTGACGACGATGGCCGCCGACCTGGGAGTGAATCCCTCCACGGCCCTGCGGATGGTCGAGCGTCTCGAGGCCCAGGACCTCATCGACCGGCGAGCCAATCCGGGCAACCGCCGCGAGACCCTGCTCCGGCTGACACCGAAGGCGCAGGAGCTGACCGACCGGGTCCTGCACCACCGGCGCACCGCGATCCGGGCGCTGGTCGAGCGACTCCCGGGACGAGAACGCGCCCTCCTCGTCCCGGCGCTCACAGCCCTCACCGCCGCCGCCGACGCCCTCGGTCTCGCCCCGGAACCGTTCGGCGACGCCGAGGGAGCCGGAGGCCTGTCCGCGGTATGAGGCCCTTGCCGCAGGGCCCGTAACGTCTGCGGACCCCCAGCCTGCTCCGATGCACCTCGACGCGAATGTTCACCGACGTCAGGGGCAAACGGGAACGAACGGGTGCGCGGCTGCCGACCGGCCGCGTCGGGGAGGGGCGAGTCGTGCGTATATGGCAGGAGAGCACCGAGGTGGGCCCGCGACCGGGTCACATGTCACCGCTGGGCGCGACCTTCGACGGGGCGGGCACGAACTTCGCCGTGTTCTCGGAAGTGGCCGAGCGGGTGGAGCTGTGCCTCTTCGACGAGGACGGCACCGAGGAGCGTGTCGCGCTGAAGGAGGTGGACGGCTTCGTCCACCACATCTACCTGCCGGACATCGCCCCGGGCCGGCGCTACGGGTTCCGGGCGCACGGGCCGTACCGGCCGGAGCGCGGTGAGCGCTGCAACCCGGCCAAGCTGCTGCTCGACCCGTACGCCAAGGCGATCGAGGGCGAGGTCGAGTGGCACGAGGCACTGTTCCCGTACCACTTCGGCGACCCGGACCGGCGCAACGACCTGGACTCCGCGCCGTACGTCCCGAAGTCGGTGGTGGTGAATCCCTACTTCGACTGGGGCAGCGACCACCCGCCGCGGACGCCGTACCACGAGACGGTCGTCTACGAAGCCCACGTCAAGGGCATGACCCGGACCCACCCGGCGATACCGGACGCGATGCGCGGCACGTACGCCGCGCTGGCGCACCCGGCCATGATCGACTACTTCGTCAAGCTGGGCGTCACCGCGGTGGAACTGATGCCGGTCCACCAGTACGTGCAGGACCACGCACTGGTCGAGAAGGGCCTGTCGAACTACTGGGGGTACAACACCCTCGGCTTCTTCGCCCCCCACAACGCCTACTGTTCGTCCGGACAGCGGGGCGAGCAGGTGCAGGAGTTCCGCGCGATGGTCAAGACGCTGCACGAGGCCGGCATCGAAGTCATCCTCGACGTCGTCTACAACCACACCGCCGAGGGAAACCACCTCGGACCGGTGCTGTCGCTGCGGGGCCTGGACAACGCGGCGTACTACCGCCTCTCCGAACAGGACCCGCGCTTCTACTGGGACACCACGGGCACCGGCAACAGCCTGCGGATGAACCACCCGCACACCCTGCAGCTGATCATGGACTCGCTGCGGTACTGGGTCACCGAGATGCATGTCGACGGCTTCCGCTTCGATCTCGCGGCCACCCTCGCCCGCCAGTTCCACGAGGTCGACCGGCTGTCGTCGTTCTTCGACCTCGTCCAGCAGGACCCGGTCATCTCCCAGGTGAAACTCATCGCCGAGCCGTGGGACGTGGGAGACGGCGGCTACCAGGTCGGCAACTTCCCCCCGCTGTGGACCGAATGGAACGGCAAGTACCGCGACACGGTGCGTGACTTCTGGCGCGGCGAGGGCGGCACCCTGGGGGAGTTCGCCTCCCGTCTGACGGGCTCCTCCGACCTGTACCAGAGCGACGGCCGCCGCCCCTACGCGTCGGTCAACTTCGTCACCGCCCACGACGGCTTCACCCTGCGCGACCTGGTCTCGTACAACGGCAAACACAACGAGGCCAACGGTGAGGGCAACCGCGACGGGGAGAGCCACAACCGCTCCTGGAACTGCGGCGCCGAGGGCCCCACCCGCGACCGCGACGTCCTCGCGCTGCGCGCCCGCCAGCAGCGCAACCTCCTCGCCACCCTGCTGCTGTCCCAGGGCGTGCCCATGCTGCTGCACGGCGACGAACTCGGCCGCACCCAGCAGGGCAACAACAACGCCTACTGCCAGGACAACGAACTGACCTGGGTCGACTGGGAGAAGGCCACCGAGGGAGGCGAACTCCTCGACTTCACCCGCAAACTGATCACCCTGCGCCGGGAACACCCCGTCTTCCGCCGGCGGCGGTTCTTCAAGGGACGGGTCCCGCAGGGAACGCGCACGGAGGACAAGGACATCGCCTGGTTCACCCCCGGCGGGCAGGAGATGACCGACGGCGACTGGGACACCGGTTTCGCCAGGTCCTTGATGGTCCACCTCAACGGCAAGGCCATCACCGAACCGGATCTGCGCGGCCTGCGGGTGGAGGACGACTGCTTCCTCCTGCTGTTCAACGCGCACAGCCAGGTCCTCACCTTCACCCTGCCGGAAGACCTCGGTCCCTGGTGGGCGGTGGAGGTGGACACCGCCATTCCCTACGTCGAGTACCGGCCGCTCATCAAGGGCGGCAGCGACGTCGAGGTCGAGGCCCGCTCCATGGTGGTCCTCCGCGGCCACGAGCACGGCTGATCGCCGGGCCGCACAACCAGCGTCCGGCCCGTCGCCGACGAGAGGGCGACGGGCCGGACAGGGTTTGCGGGGCTCGCGGGGTCCGCGACGTTCGCGGGGGTCGCGGTGAGGTCAGGCGGCCAGGACCTGAGTGGTGCCGGTGGCCCCGGCACGGCTCGCCCGCAGCCGCTGCAGCAGGGCGTCGGCGGCGGCGAGAGCCTGGTCCACCGACCGGGTGCCGGTCATGACGCACAGCGTGTAGCCGGCGTCCTCGAGTTCCCGGCTGGAGCGGCCGGTGGGCTGCAGGTCATGACGGAAGCGGGCATCGGCGAAACGGGCCAGCACCGCACGCAGTTCCTTCTCCGCAGGCAGCAACACAGCGACAACCTCTCTGCGCAGGCGGGCCGTTACCGGGCCTCGCGACATGTGAGCGCACCCCGCCGGGAGTACGGCACCGGGGAGAACACGCTTGATCCGGTGACTCGTGTGCCCCCGCCGCATCACGGTATGCACACTGCCGGCCGCGCGATGCACACCCACTGCACCGCCCCGCCGGCATCACCCGCCCCGGCCGCCCGCCGCCGGCCACGACGTCACGGAGGTCCCTCGTCACCCATGGTCGGCGGCGGGGGAGTGCCGAACCGGACGGAGATCTTCTCGAACCCCTTGAAGGACTCCGTCGTCGCGTAGGAGCGGTAGGCACGCAGATCCCCGGCGGCGAGGTGGACGCGGTCGGTGAACGGTGTGAGCAGGCTGCGCGGCCACAGCCGCAGACAGCGCACGGCGATGACCTCGGCCGCGGTGAGGTACACGACGGCGGCGAGGTAGATCCAGGCGAGCAGCCCGAGCACGATGCCGAACATGCCGTACGTCGCCGTGGTGCCCCGCAGCACGTGCCCGACGTAGTACGAGCCGCCCCACTGCAACGCCTGCCAGGCGCACGCGGCCCCCAGAGCCGGCCCGTACATCGTCCGCCGGGGCAGGTGGCGATGGGTCATGAGGCGGTAACTGACCAGGAGCAGCGCGGCGTTGATGACCACGCCGACCGCACCGACGGCGAACCGCAGGCCCAGCGCCAGGCGGGTTCCGAAGATGCCGGTGGCGGACTCCGCGGTGGACAGTGCCGTCGTCAGCACGAGGCCGACGGCGAGCAGGAGCAGGAAGGACAGACTCTTCATCCGTGAGCGCAACGGGTCGGGCCGGGCATGGCGCGGTACGGCGAAGATCTTGTCCAGGGCGTGCTGGACCGCCTGGGCCACCCCGAGAGCGCCGTAGATGCTGCCCGCGACGCCCACCGCGACGGCGGCGCCACTGCCGTGGAAGGAGTGGATGTTCTGGCCGAGCTGGTCGCCGATCACCGGGAACTCGCCGAGTGCCGAATGCAGCACCGACTGCTGCACCTGCGGATTGCCGTGCAGGGCGGCACTGAGGACGGCCACCAGGAAAAGCAGCAGCGGGAACAGGGAGACGAACCCGTAGTACGCCAGCAGGGCGGCGAGATACGTGGCCTGGTCATCGAAGAACTTGTACGCCACCGCGAGCGGTATGCCCGCCCGCCGGTGCCGTCGCTGATATCGGTCCAGCCGGGTCAGCACGTCCATGTGCGCTCCCACAACCTCAGGGGCGAATCCGCCGCCTCGGCGGACGCCCGCAGCATTCCGGTGCCCCTGCCGGACCGGTCCCACACTGCCCTGGAAGCGCCCTTCGGCTCGTCGGCCGGTGTCCTGCCCGCCTGACGCGGTCAGCGCCGGCGCGGCGGGCGGCGCAGCGGCATCTCCAGGGCCAGACGCAGCTGCGGCTCGAACAGGCGGACCACCTCGTCGCGGCTCATCGAACCGACCGGTTCGAGCCGCAGCAGATAGCGGGTGGTGATCAGGCCCGCCAGCACGCTGGAGAACGCGGCCGCCCGCCTGCGCGCGTGCGGTCCGCCCGCCAGCTCGGCGAGCCGCTCCACGACCTCGCCCTCCAGCGCTTCTTTGACCAGCGCCGCGACGGCGTCGTCCTGGACGGCGCTGCGGAACATGGTGATCAGGGCCGGCCCGGACTGCGGCGCTTCCCACACCGCGGTGACCTGCCGCAGAACCCGTTCGGGGAAGGAGTCCCGGTCGCCCTCCCGCACCAGGCGGGCCACCAGCTCCGCCGGGTTGGCCGACAGCGCGAGGGAGGCTCCGAACAGGCCCTTCTTGGACCCGAAGTAATAGCTGAGCAGGGCCAGATCGACGTCCGCCTCGGCGGCGATCGACCGCATGGTCACCGAGCGGTATCCGTGCTCGAGGAAGCGCCGACGGGCGACGGCCACGATCTTCTGGCGAGTCTCCGGTCGTCCTGGCCTCCGCCCGCGCCTGGGCCCCTCGTCGGTCATGGCCGAGATGCTAATCCGGGACTGACGGGGGAATCGTGGGACACCCGGGGGCGGCAGGAATTCATCAGCAAGGAGGCGCTGGGGTCACTTCACGGCTGGGCGGCGGGGGAGAGGAGCGAGCGGAACCGGATCATCTTCGGTTTCCGGCAGGTCACAGGCGTTCTCGCCGCCGGTGCGGCACACGTCCGGGAGGCCGACAGCGGGAGAGGCGATTTCATCAGCGTGGCCGGTTCCGGTGCCTCGCGGTGAACCTGGTGGTGGCGCCCCGGACCGAAGGGCCCGGCCCCCGATGAAAGAAGGAACGGCATGTCCTCGCCCACCGCCTCCGCTGCTCCCCCACCGGTTCGTCACCGCCCGGTGCTCGTCGTCACCTGCCTGGCTCTGGGGACCGTGGTCGCGGCCATGGCGTCCCTGAACGTGGCGTTGCCCGACCTCGCACGGCAGACCCACGCCTCGCAGACACAGCTGTCCTGGATCATCGACGCCTACAGTCTCGTCTTCGCCTCACTGCTGTTGCCCGCCGGTGCGCTCGGTGACCGGTTCGGCAGGCGCAACGCGCTGCTGGCCGGGCTCGCCGTCTTCGGCGCGGGATCAGCGGCGGCCGTCCTGACCACCAGCCCCACGGCACTGATCGGGCTGCGCGGCGTACTCGGTCTGGGCGCCGCGCTGGTCATGCCGGCCACCCTGTCCACCATCACCAGCACCTTCCCGCGCGCCCAGCGGGCACGCGCGGTGAGCGTGTGGGCCGCCGTCGCCGGCGCGTCCGCGCTGCTCGGCGTCTTCGCCACCGGGGCACTGCTCGAACAGTGGTCGTGGCGCTCGGTGTTCTGGCTGAACGTGTCCCTGGCCGTCACGGCACTCGTGGGCACGCTGCTGTTCGTCCCGGAGTCGGCCGAGGCCGACCGGCCCAAGCTGGATGTCGTCGGCGCCGTGCTGACGGTCGTCGCCCTGGTCGCGCTCGTCTATTCGGTCATCGAGGCCCCCACACGGGGCTGGGGCGACCCGGCGACCGTCGGCGGCATCGGTCTGGGCCTGCTGATACTGAGCGGCTTCGTGCTCTACGAACTGCGCCGCAAGCACCCCTTGCTCGACCCGCGTCTGTTCCGCAACCGGCACTTCGCCGCGGGCTCGCTGTCGATCACGCTCCAGTTCTTCGTGTTCTTCGGCTTCATCTTCGTGATGATGCAGTACCTGCAACTGGTGCGGGGCGACAGCGCCCTCGTGGCGGCGACGTCGATGATCCCGATGGCGCTGGCCATGGTGCCGGTCTCGCGCCTCACGCCGCGTCTGGTGACCCGGTTCGGCTTCCGCGCACCCTGGACCGTGGGTCTGCTGGCCGTCGCCGTGGGCATGGGCCTGCTGTGCGAGGTCGGCGCGGACAGCTCCTACTGGCTGATCGCCGCCGCTCTGGTGTCCCTCGGCGCCGGAATGGGCCTGGCCATGACCCCGGCGACGACCGCCATCACCGACGCGCTGCCGCGGTCCTTGCAGAGCGTGGGATCGGCGATGAACGATCTCTCCCGCGAACTCGGCGGCGCCCTGGGCATCGCCGTCCTCGGCAGCCTGCTGAGTGCCTCCTACCGCAGCCACCTCCACCTCACCGGCACCCTGGAACCCGTGGCCGAGGCCGCCCGCTCCTCGCTGGCCGCCGCCCACGCCATCGGGGGGCCCGTCGCCGAGCGGGCCCGCGGCGCATTCATCGACGGCATGCACCTCGCCCTGCTCGGCGCCGCTGTGGCAGCGGTGCTGGCCGCCGTCGCGGTCGCGGCGCTCATGAGGCGCACCGGCCGGCCCGAACGTTCCGTGAGCCCCTCCCCTTCCGGGAACGCGCCCCTCACGCGGACCGAGGACCGCCGACACGCCGCACCCCGCGGGTGGACCGCCTTCCGTTTCGGCCAAGTCGACACCGCGGGAACCGCCGTGCTCAGAGGGGGTCGGTGGCGCGGGCGGGGGCGATCGAGATGACGGTGTGGAGGCCGAGGCGCGTCAGCAGTGCGTGGAGGTGATCGGTGAGGTGCGTCAGTGCCAGCGAGCCACCTACGGAGTCGAGCCGCCTGTACCACGTGATGAGCGCCGTGACGCCGGTCGAGTCCATGGACCTCGTCCGGGAGGCGTCCAGGGTGAGATGGCGGCAGCCTTCGTCGATGATGCGCCCTGCCACCGCCCGCAGTCCCGGCGCGGAGAACAGATCCACCGCCTCGGGCAGGA
Source organism: Streptomyces sp. NPDC097129 (assembly GCF_055668065.1). Lineage (NCBI taxonomy): Bacteria > Bacillati > Actinomycetota > Actinomycetes > Kitasatosporales > Streptomycetaceae > Streptomyces > Streptomyces sp. NPDC097129. The sequence goes on from NZ_JBVOQE010000005.1 coordinate 222,249, forward strand.
CCGCGGTGACCCGGTCCCCGGAACGTTCGGTGACGTGCAGCACTCCCGTACCTCCGTGGCACCGGCCGGCGGGCCCGGTGTGGGCGAACGTCTCAGCGAGAACTCGCTGGGTCGGGGGACCAGGTTACTGACGTCCGGGCCGGGCCACGCGGTTTTCGCCGGATGGCGGGGAGATGGGCCGGCGCGCGGCGGGGGCGAATCGTGTGGCCTTTTCCGGGACGGCTTGCCACCGTGGACGTCCATGCGGGACTGTTGCCGTGCGACATCTTTTTCCGACAGCAGGAAGGTGGTGAGGTGCGCACGATGCGTGCCTCCGATTGTGTCTGCTTCCAGCGGTTCCCCCGCACGTCTGCCCGACGCCGCCCGTACGGTCGGCGCGACGTGGACTGACGCCCCCCATCCGGTGCTGGTCGTCGACCGGCACGGCGGCATGGTGCAGCTCAACGCCGCTGCCCGTGCGCTCATGCCCGATGCCGACAGCGGCGACTGTCTGTACGAGAGAGTGCCCGCCTGGCTGTCGGACGCCCACCGGAGCGTCGTCGACGGACTGCGCAGCGACGCGTGCGGTCCCGTCACGGGAAGCATCGGTGACCGGTTCTTCGAGGCGCATCCCACTCCCGGCGTCGACGCCGATGTGGTGTGGTGGCTCGTCGACGGCACGGACCGGCGCCTGGCCGAGACGGCGCTGCACGACGCGCGGTCGCGTTCGGAGATCCTCTCCGGGGCCTCCAGCGAGCTGCTGTCCACGCTGAACCTGCCGCGCTGCATGGAGGTGGCCGCAGCCATGGCCGCGGAACACCTCGCGGAAGCCGCCGTCCTCGTCGGCCCGCCCCAGGGGCGGCGTTACCCGTTGACACACGCGCGTCAGGGCGGCCCCGTCACCCAGACCACCAGCTGGCTCGACATCGAGGCCGTCCCGGGACTGCGCGAGGCGCTGCAGGGGTTTCCGCCGGTGCCCGCCCGCTGGATAGACCCCGCCGCCCTTCCCGACTGGGTGATCCCGGACGGGTTCGCCGGCCCGGTCGGCTCCGTGATGGTCGCCCCGCTTCCCGGGCACGGCGTGTCCGCCGGGGCCCTCGTGCTGTTGCGCTCCAGCACGGTGCAGGCATTCACCGAGGACGAGGAGGCGTTCGCCCGTCTGTTCGCCGCTCGGGCGGGTGCCGCTCTGTCCGCCGCCCGCCTCTACGCCGAGCAGGCCGCGGTCACGGCGACCCTGATGCGGGAACTGCTGCCGCCGGTGCTGCAACACGTGCACGGAGTCGACTACGCGGGCGGCTACCGCGCGGCCAAGGACCACGAACGCGTCGGCGGCGACTTCTACGACGTACACCCCGGCGCCGGACCCGCCGAGGAAACCCTCGTCGTCCTCGGCGACGTCGCGGGCAAGGGACTGGAGGCTGCGGTCCTGACCGGCAAGATCCGCAACACGCTCCACGCCCTGCTGCCCCTGGCCGGCGACCACGAACGCATCCTGCAACTCCTCAACGGCGCCCTGCTGAGCTCCCATCACGCCCGCTTCGCCACACTCGTGCTGGCCTCCGTGCGGTGCCGCGGCGGCCGGGCCGAGCTGCGGCTGACCAGCGCGGGTCATCCGACGCCGCTCATCGTCCGCGCGAACGGCACGGTCGAGGAGGTACCCACCCACGGCACCCTGGTCGGCGCCCTGCCGACCGTGCGCGCACACACCGCTCGGACGGTGCTCGCACCGGGCGAGACCTGCCTGCTCTACACCGACGGCATCATCGAGGCCCGCGGCGGCCCGCTGGGCGACGCCTTCTTCGGTGAACACCGCCTCAAGAGCGCACTCGCCGAATGCGCGGGCATGCCGGCGGAGGCGGTCGTGGAGCGCGTGCGGATGCTGGCCGACCAGTGGCTGGGCCACGGCCGCCACGACGACATGGCCGCCGTCGCCATCAGCGCCCCCAGGAACGGCCCGCCGACGGTCGTCCCCGCGCCCAACGGCGGCTCGGAATACGGAAGGAACACGTGAGACGCGCCACCACGACCGCCGGGCTGACGCAGCTGCTGTGGCGGGCCGTGACCGACGGCGACGAGCACGGGGCGATCGCCCTTGTGCAAGGGGCGCTGACCGGCGGGACGGGCGTGGAGACGCTGCTGCTGGACGTGATCGCCCCCCTACAGGAGAAAGTCGGCGTCGAGTGGGCCGCCGACCGGATGACCGTGGCGCAGGAGCACTCCGCCACCGCCATCGACGAGCGGATCGTCACCTGGCTGGCGCACTCCGGCACGCCCGGGGAACACGGCGCACCCCATCGGGGACGGGTGACGGTGAGCTGCGTCGACGGGGAGTGGCACTCCTTCCCCGCCCGCCTCGTCGCCGAGGTGCTCCGGCTCCGGGGCTGGCGGGTCGACTACCTGGGCGCCCCCACGCCGACCCAGCACCTGCTGGCCCACCTGCACCAGACCCACTGCGAAGCGGTCCTGCTGTCCGGGGCGATCTCCACCCGCCTGCCGGACGCGCACGCCGCGATCACCGCCTGTCAGGCCGTCGGCGTTCCCGTGCTGGCCGGCGGCCGCGCGTTCGGCGTGGACGGCCGCTACGCGCAGGCGCTGGGGGCCGATGGGTGGGCGGCGGACGCCCGTGGCGCGGCGGCCGTGCTCGAAGCCGGCTTCGGCCGTCCCCGGGCGGCGGTGATCCGGCAGGCGGTGGAAGACCTGCCGCACCTGGACGACCAGGAGTACACGTTGGTCGTGCAGTCCCGCGCCCGGCTCGTCAAGCAGTCGCTGGCCGACCTGGAGGACCGTTTCCCCGCGATGCGCGACTACAGCGGCGCCCAGCGCGAACGCACCGCCGAGGACGTCGCCCAGATCGTCGACTTCCTGGCTACCGCCCTCTTCCTCGACGATCCCGAGGCCTTCACCGGGTTCCTCACCTGGACGGCGGACATGCTCGAGGTGCGCGCGGTGCCCTCCCGCTCCCTGGTGAGCGGCCTGGACGCCCTGGCCGGCCGGCTGCGCGACTTCCCCCGTACGCTCCAGCTGATCCGGCAGGGCACCGCTGTGCTGCGTGAGCGCCCCGCCCGTGCCGCGTGAGCGTCCCGGCCGCCCTGCCCCCGACCCGGACACGCATGACGATTCCGCCGCACGACCGTCTCACCGTGCCGCCGGACCGCGGGGAGACGTCCCGCCCTCGCGAAGGGCGACGGGTTCGCCGAAACAGACGCCCCCCTGACCTGCGCAGTCACCCTCCCGAGGGGGCCGTCCGGCGCAGGGTGAGGTGTGCGACGACCTGCTTGCCGCGGTCCAGGGCAACAGTGTCCAGCCGGTCGCACAGCAGGCTGACGAGGTGCAGGCCGTGTCCGCCGACCCGGTGTGCGTCCGGGGCGCACGGTTGAGGACTTCGGGCTGAGGTGTCGCGCACGGTGATGCGCAGCCGGGCGGGATCGCCGATGACTTCGACCAGCAGACTGCCTGGCCCGGGCGCGTGGCGCAGGGCATTGGTGACGAGTTCGCTGACCACGACCTGCGCGTCCTGGCTCGGTTGCTGATGCGGCGGGTGTCCGGTCCGGGCGAGCAGGGTGCGCACGGCGTGGCGTGCGTCGGCGATGGACATCCCCTCCGGCCCCCACATGACGCCGTAGCGCAGGTGGGGCGCGGGGTGGTGTTCATCCGTCGCCTGCTTCCTAAGCGGGATGACCATGATGTTTTCCTGTGCGGTGTGATCGCTGGTGACTACTTTTCGTCGTCCTGTGCCAGATCCGCTTACCCGCTGTCAGCGCGTTCATGGGACATCCCAGGGGTGCGTACCACGACACCCGCACCGGCTTCCGTGATCGCCGTCGAAGGATCGCCGTCGAAGGCTCGGCATGTGCAGAGATGTGCACCACGCTTGCGCTGTTCGGTCACGAACCGGGTATCCGCACCGCAAGCAGTCGTCGGGGAGGGTCTCCGTGACTGTTGCCGTTTGACAATTGTAGTTGTGAGGCAACAAAGTAACCGTGTGGCACGTGTGTGGGGAAGGATCTGGGATGTTCCGCTGGGCGGGCGCCTCGTCGCGCGCCGATCGCCGGCATCGCGGGGCGCCGGCGAACCCGCTGTCGCGCTGCCCGTCTCAGGCGGACCGGCTGTCGGCGTCCGCGCCAGCCGTGTGGGAGGGGTTGTGTATCTGCGCTGAGGCGGCCTTGCAGAAGGCCTCCAGGCCTTCCAGAAGCGCCGCGCGCTTCGCTGCGGGCATCAGGTCCAGCACCGCCTGCAGCTCCTCCTGCCTCCGCTCGCGCAGGCCGGCGAGAAAGGCGCGGCCGCGGCGGCTGAGATGGAGACGCACTTCGCGCCGGTTGACGGGGCTGATCTCACGGTCGACGAACCCGGCGGCCTGGAGGCGGTCGCAGAGCCGGCTCGTCGAGGGGGGCGTGGAGGCCAGGGAGCCCGCGAGGGTGCGCAGGTTGATGCCCTCGTGGTGTTCGAGGATGAGCAGAACGCGCAGTTGTGACGCGGAGACCGGTGCGGTCGACGCCCGGCCCCAGATCACCTCCAGCAGCTCCGCGGCCGTGGAGGTCACACGCGCGGCCTCGTCGGACGGTGGGCGGGCACGGAAGGCAGTCACGGTCACACTCTCGCAGGCACTGGGACGGTTGTCAGCGTACTAGGGGGCGCGGGCCCCTCACAGACGACCGGGACAACCGGCCGTGCGCATCGAACGACTTCTCCGAATGACGTCCGGCAACTGGGCCGGTGAAGGATGGGTGTTTTTCTCGTCGTGAACAGATTTTCGGTCGCTGAACGTGCTGTACGCACGGCGGCTCCCCATGAGCTGCTCGACGCCGTCCGGCGGGTACTGGTGGAGCAGTACGCGGCGCGGTCCGTCGAGCTCTTCATGGCCGACTACGGTCTGACCGTGCTGCAGCCGGTGTCGGTCCTGCCGCACACCCTGGAGCCGGTGTCGGTGCACAACAGCCCTGCCGGCCGGGCCTTCGGTGCGCAGCAGCCGTTCGTGGAAACCCTCCGCGACGGCTCGTCGCAGGTCGCGCACCTGCCCGTGACCGTGCGCGGCGACCGGCTCGGCGTGCTGTCGGTGACGCTGCCGGGAGGCGGGCACGCCGCGGAGTGCCTCGCCGAACTGGCCGAGATCGCCGAGGTGCTCGGACACGAGGTGATCGTGGCCGAGCGGGACACGGACCTGTACCTCCAGGCGCGCCGCAAGGACCGGCTCACCCTGGCCGCCGAGATGCAGTGGCAGCTGCTTCCCGGCCGTTCGTGCGCAGGTCCCGAGTACGAGCTGGGCGCCCAGCTGGAGCCCGCCTACGCCATCTTCGGTGACAACTTCGACTGGTCCACGACCGCGGACCGGCTCATGCTCTACGTCACCAACGGCATGGGGGAGGGCATAGAGGCCTCGCTGCTGACGAATCTGGCCATCAACGCGTTGCGCAACGCCCGGCGGGCCGGCATCCCCATCGCCGACCAGGCCGCCCTGGCCGACCAGGCCGTCTACGCCCACTACCGGGGCAGCTGCTTCCTGTCGGTCCTGATGTTCGACTTCGAGCTGGCCACGGGGCGCGCCTGGGTGGTGGACGCCGGCTCTCCGCAGATGCTGCGGCTGCGCGGCGGCGTCGTGGAACGCGTCCACTTCGAGGACCAGCTGCCGCTCGGCATGTTCGAAGAGACCGACTACGTCGCCCAGCCGTTCCAGGTCGAGCCCGGCGATCGCCTGATCTTCGTCAGCGACGGCGTCTACGCGGCCGCCTCACCCAAGGGGGAGGCCTACGGCGACGCGGCGCTCGTCCGCGCGATCCAGGCCACCCGCCTGCTGCCCGCCGCCGAGGTCCCCCGGGCCATCCTGCGCGAGCTGACGGGCCATCGTGGCCGGTCCGTCCCGGAGGACGACGCACTCGTGCTCTGCCTCGACTGGCGGGGGCAGTGACCGGCGCTTCCCTCCAGCTTCGCGCTAGGAGGTGCGACGCACGCAGCCCTCTCTCGGGCCCGTCTGCGGAACGTCCCGGTCTGTTCAGTACGGCTTAGTGCGGCCGAACGGGGGCACGAGGTGGATGCGGCAGCGTCGTCCCGGGCCGCACCGCCGCTGCCGTACGGCGCGGGCCGCGCCGGAAGTGCCCCGGCCGCCGTACTGCATCACCGGCAGGACGACGCGATCCTTGTCGGACAGGCAGTCGCAAAGGGAACCGCTCGCACGACGATGCGCGCGAGGCAAGGGGAGAAGGTGGACGGCGTGCATGCTGCTGGACCAGCGAAGTCGGTGGAGAGCCGGCTGCGTTCCGTACCGCCCCACGCCCTCGTCGCCACCGCGCAGCGGCTCCTCGAGGAGCAGGTCGGGGCCCTGGAGACCACCCTCCTCCTCGCGGACTACAGCCTGCGCTCCCTGCAGCCGGTCACGAACCTGCCGCAGACGGGAGAGCCCGTCTCCGCCTACGACGGACCGGCCGGCAGCGCCTTCGTGGCCCAGAGCCCGGTCGTGGAAGTGATCAGCGACCCTGCGACACACATGGTGCACCTGCCGATCACCGTGCGTGGTGACCGGCTGGGAGTCCTCTCCGTACGGCTGCCCGCGCAGACCGTGGACCCCGTCACCGTGCTCCGCCTCGCCGACTTCGCCACCGCGCTGGGGCACGAGGTGACGACGGCGGGCCGGGACACCGACCTCTATCTCCTGGCCCGGCGAACCCGCCGTCTGACCCTGGCCGCGGAAATGCAGTGGCAGCTGCTGCCGGGCCGCGGATGCGCCCGCGAGGAGTACGTCATCGGCGCCCACCTGGAGCCCGCCTACTCCATCGGCGGTGACAACTTCGACTGGTCCACCGGTGCCGACAACCTCACCGTGACCGTCACCGACGGCATGGGCCACGGCATCGAGGCGGCCCTGCTCACCAGCCTCACCGTGGGAGCCCTGCGCAACGCCCGCCGCGCCGGTGTCGGCCTGGCCGACCAGGCATGCCTGGCGGACCAGGCCGTCTACGGACAGTACGGCGGCAAGGGGTACGCCTCCACGCTCCTGCTCGACTTCGACCTGGCCACCGGGCTCGTCCGCGCCGTCGACGCCGGGTCCCCCAGCCTCTACCTGCTGCGCGGTGGGACGACCGAGCAGATCGAACTGGAGGCGCAGCTGCCGCTCGGCATGTTCGAGGAGACCGAATACCACGAACAGACCTTCCGGATCGAGCGCGGCGACCGGCTCGTCGTCGTCAGCACCGGGGTGCACAGCACCCGCTCCGCGGTCGGTGATCTCTTCGGCGAGCACGCACTGCGCCAGGTCCTCAGCGCGACCCGGCCGACACCCGCTCACGAGGCTGCCCGCGCCGTCGTCTCCGGATTGATGGAGCACTACGGCGGCAGCCAGCTCATGGCGGACGCCGCGGTGGTGTGCGTCGACTGGACCGGACGGGCCCTTGCGTCCACGGGCGCCCGTTCGACCGGGTGAGCACCATGAGCGCGGCTTCCCGGAGGGTGCGCGCGGGCCTCACCGGGCGTCGGCTTCCTCCTGCGCCGCCAGGAACGCCCGCATGCCGCGCCGCAACGCCGCGCGTTCCTCGGGCGCCATGGAAGCGAGCACGGCCGCGAGGGCCTGCGCGCGGCGGGCGGCCACGTCGTCCAGGACGCGACTGCCCTGACCTGTGAGCCGCAGCCGCACCTCACGCCGACTCTGTGGATGCGCCGAGCGTTGAACGAGGCCGGCGGCCTCCAGCCGATCGCACAGCCGGCTGGCGGTCGGCATCCCTATCCCCAGCTGCTCGGCAAGACCCGTGAGATTCCGGTCGGGTTCCGCGTGCAGCGCGCGCAGGGCACGCAGCTGATGCGCGGACAAGCGGGGGACCGCCTCCTGGGCTGCCATCGACCAAAGATCCGTGAGGCTGTCCACGGCATCGGCGATGTCCAGCGCGACGGCATCCGGGGCATCGCGTGCCCCCCTCGCGTGGTCGCGTCCGGCCCTGCCGAGACGGGTCACCAGCACATCACTTTCCGTAAGATCCAGGCGCTCGGATGTCGCCCCCCATCCACACGCTGTACCCGACGAGGCGACAGGCAAGCGGTACCCGAATGTGCCTTTTTCACCCGGTGGGTGATCAATCCGTGACAAGAGTGCAGGGAGTGCGCGCGCGGCGCCGACGCCGGACGCGCACGGCTCGTCATGTGCGCGAGGTGACGTAGGCGAACTGCTCCAACTCCGTGGCAGCACGGTGCACTTCCGCCCCTGGTCATCCAGGTCGGCCGTCTGCCGTGTCAGATGCTCAGGCCGGCGGCGGGACGCGCCGAGCCCGGTGACCGGGCGTTGCCGCCCGGCCTCGACACCGGCCCGTCGCCGGACGCCGAATTCGGAGGGAGCTCGCCTCCGCGAGTAGGGTGGCAGCCGTCCCAGTGCCTGCGAGAGTGTGACCGTGACTGCCTTCCGTGCCCGCCCACCGTCCGACGAGGCCGCGCGTGTGACCTCCACGGCCGCGGAGCTGCTGGAAGTCCTCTGGGGCCGGGCGTCGACGGCACCGGTCTCCGCCTCCCAGCTGCGGGTGCTCTTCATCCTCGAACACCATGAGGGCATCAACCTGCGCACCCTCGCCGACTCGCTGGCCTCCACACCCCCGTCGACGAGCCGGCTCTGCGACCGCCTCCAGGCCGTCGGGTTCGTCGAGCGTGAGATCAGTCCCGTCGACCGGCGCGAAGTACGCCTCTACCTCAGCGGCCGCGGCCGGGCCTTCCTCGCCGACCTGCGCGCCCGCAGGGAGCGGGAACTGCAGGCAGGCCTGGCACTGATGCCGGCGGCGAAGCGAGCGGCCCTGCTGGAAGGGCTGCAGGCATTCTGCGGCGCCGCAACCCTGCGGATCAACGACAGTGCCGAGGACGCCGGCAGCCGGAGCGCCTGAGCGACGGGGACTCTCAGCCGTAGGGCTCGTCCAGGTCGAGGTCGGCGAATCCCTCGCCCGTGTGCGTCGTGCTCCTGGAGCACCCGCCGCCGCTAGCTGCTCGAACCGGGGCCGGTGGCCGCGATGGTGAAGTGCTCGAGCATGCCCGTGACGGTCAGGAGGCGGTCGACGGCCGGTTGCAGCGGCCCGAGCAGAACGAAGTCCCGGCCGTCGGCCACGTGGCGGCGCCGGCCGTCGAGAAGCGCGTTGAGAAGCATGCTGTCGGCGAAGGTGACGCGCGTGAGGTCCACCGCCGTGGCGGGCAGGCCGGCCTCGTCGGCCGCGGCCCAGGCTGCGGCGAACTCCTCGCTGTCGTCGTGGTCCACCTCCCCACGCACCGTGATCACGAACACCTGCTCCTGCACGGTGACGTGTAGTTTCTCCTGGCAGGCCGAAGTCATGGCGCCATGGTCACACGCGGGCACGCCGGGAAGCCAGCCACACCCGAGGCCCGGCCGTGGAGGTGCTGTGTGGACCGGCCGGCGCGGCTCGGGCCTACCCCTTCGGACGGCCGTTGCTGTGACTTATTGGATTGCCGCCCCTCGGCCCGGTCGGATAGGAAGCTCGCATGCTACGAGGCAACAAGATCGGGCTGCGGGCCCGGCACGAGGACGACATACCGATCCTGCGCACTGAACTCTACGACGACGTGGTCAACGCCGCGCGGGCCGAAGGCCGGCCGTGGCGGCCGATCACCCCCGGCTCGAAGGACTCGCGGCTCGTGGTGGACGACCAGGAGCAGGGTCACGTTCCGTTCTCCGTCGTGGAGTTGGACAGTGACACGCTGATCGGCACGGCGACGCTGTGGGGCATCGACAACCACAGCCGGTCCGCGCACATCGGACTGGGGCTTCTGCCGTCCGCCCGCGGCAAGGGCTACGGCACGGACGTCGTCGCGGCGCTGTGCTACTACGGCTTCGCCGTGCGCGGCCTGCACCGGATGCAGATCGAGACGCTGGCGGACAACGCCGCGATGCTGCGCGCCGCCGAGCGCAACGGCTTCGTCCGCGAGGGCGTGCTGCGCTCCTCGGCTTGGGTGCTGGGCGAGTTCCTGGACGAGGTGCTGCTCGGGCTTCTCGTCCAGGACTGGAAGCAGGGCTCGAAGGCTTAGCCTTCGGTTCGGGGCCCGCGGAAACCCTCGGGCGTGTCACCTGCCTATTGCCGTGTGGCGGCTGACCAGGACCATTCATGGCGCCGGGCCGGCGATTTTTGCCTGCGCGAGCCGCGTGATGGGCCGCCTCGGCAAGTCGGGGGACTTGTCGAGGGCCTTCCCGTTCTTCCCGGAAAGGCCCTCGGTGTGTGCAGAACGTCAGTGTTTGAAGGCGTCCTTCGCCTTTTCCTTGGCCTCGCGGGCGTCACCCTTGCTCTTCTGGGCTTGTCCCTCGGCGGCCATGCGGTCGTCGCCGATCGCCGAGCCCGCCGCCTCCTTGGCCTTGCCCTGCGCCTGCTCGGTCTTCGCCTTCGCCTTCTCACCGGCACTCATGGAACACGCCTCCTCGTCGACTCGGGGTCCGCACTCGCGGTGCAGCCGCTGATGCCCCCGATACCCCCCGGCAAACAAATGGTTCGGCGGGGAATGGTGGTCGATCGGCGGGGCACACGGTGGCCCAGGAGGTTGATAACTATGGTTCCCCTGCTTCTCGTTCTTCTTCTGGCAGTGATTCTTTTCGGCGCGGGTTTTGCCCTCAAGATACTTTGGTGGGTGGCCCTGGCGGTGCTGGTGCTGTGGCTGCTCGGTTTCGTGATGCGGTCCACCACCACGGGCGGCGGTCGCGGCCGCTGGTATCGATGGTGACCTGACCGCTCCCACGCTCGTTGAAGGGGCCGACCGCCGCGGCGGTCGGCCCCTTCAACGCGTTCACGGTCGACCGCATACGTCCTGGTCACCTCGGTCGCTGATCGCGGCGCTACGCGAGCCGAGACGGGGTAGAGGGACGCCGAGCGGCGAACGAGCCGACAAGAGGAGTGAAAGATGACCGATGACGCCTACCTGTTTCTCGTTGACGAGACATCAGCGCACCTGGGCGTGGTGCCCTCCGCACTGGGTGAACTGTCGTGCATGGACACCTCGGCGGTCAGTGCCTGGCTCGCCGCTCACGACGTGACCGCGACTTCGCCCCGGCTGCGGGTGGTGCCGCCCGAGGAGACGGCGGCGATCCCGGCCGACGCGGAACGGCTGCCCGTTCCGCTCAGCGATGAGGAACTGCTCCAGCTGCGTCACCGGACGGCCCCCGAGGCCGTCGCCGCACTCGAGGAGGAACTGCTCGCCTACCGCGACTGCGCCGACGGTCGCGACACGTTGCTGAGCAGGGCGCTGGCCGCCGGGGTTCCCCTGCAGCGCGTCTGCGAGCTGACGGGAGAAAGCCCGGCTGTGGTCAAGGCAGCGGCCCGTCAGTGACCGACGGCTCGACGAGGCGACACCGGCGCCCTCCGGCCGGGCGGCAACACGGTGGCCGTCACGTCGTCGTGAAGCCGTAGTCGGTCCACGCGGCGAGGACGCGGGCAGTGACGTCGTCCGGATACGAGTGGTCGAACGAAGCGGTGAGGCCCCGGTTCACGCCCTCGAACTGCTCCGGCAGCAGACAGCTCATGACCGACTTGCCGCCCTTGCCGTTGCGCACCTCCTGCTCGGTGAGGTAGGGGACCATCGGAATGCCCGGCGCCTGCGGGTACACGTATTCGCCGGTGCCGGGGTGATAACGCGTGGCCATGGCCCAGACGACCTGATGGACATCGGTGATGTCGATGTCGTCCGCGACCAGGAGCACCTTGGGTACCAGCCACCCGGTGTGCGACCCGAACAGGACGCCGGCCACGGCGTCGGCCAGCTCCCGTTCGCCCATGCCCGTCGCCGCCAGCCGGCGGATGTCGACGGCCACGACGATCCAGCAGGTCGCCGCCTCGTACGAGCACCAGGCCATGGAGACCGGCAGTCCGGCGGCGCGCAGGACGTCGAGGCTGGTGGCCGAGATCATCGAGCCCCAGATGGTGTGGTTCTCCTCAGGGGGCAGGCCCGCGACGCAGATCGGCAGGATGGGGTCGTCCCGGAATGTCATCGCCTCGACGTGGAAGACCGGCTGCTGCTTGTTCTCGGCGAAGGCATAGCCGTGGTATTCACCCATGGGGCCCTCGGGCGCCGTCTCGTCGGGGCTGATCCAACCCTCCAGGACTATCTCGGAGTTGGCCGGCACGTACAACCCGTTGGTCTCGGTGCGGACGACCTCCACGGGGCTGCCGGTGAGCGCGCCGACATAGCCGTCCTCACTGACGTGGGCGGGCAGGGGCATGCCGGCCGCTGCCAGCGCGGCGGGGGGCGCGCCGAGCACCATCGCCCACGGCGTGCGTTCACCCCTCTCCCGCCACATCTGGTGGATCATGCCGATGTGCTGCTGCGGCATGGCCGGTCCCACCAGGCTGTTACGCCCGTTCAGCATGGTGCGGGCGACCGACCAGCTCGTCCACGCGCCGTCCGGGCTGCGCACCACATGAAAGCCGTATGTGCCGAGGTACCGGCCGCCGTCCTGCGCGTGCAGCAGGGGAACGGGGAAGCGTTCCAGGTCGACGGCGTCACCGACGGCCACGTTCTCCTTGCAGGGGCCCGTTTCGACGACTCGGGGAGCGACGGGGTCGGCGTGCATCGCCGAGATCAGGTGTTCCAGCAGTTCCCGCGGTGTGGTGTCGCGCGGCAGGCCGAAGTGTGCGGCGAGCCGGCCGTAGGTGCCGGGCCCGGGACTGTTCAGGCCGGCCGGAGCACCGAGGATCCGGAAGCCCGGGTCGCCCTCGGTGAGGTTGCTGAACAAGGGGGCAGGGCTCTTGGTCTCGTAGACGCGGCGGGTGATCGCGCCGGCCTCGAGGGTGGGGCTCACCCGGTTGCGGACGTCGATGGCGTCGCCGTTGCGGAGCAACTCATCCACGAAGTCACGGAAGTTGAGCGCGATGCCGTGCTGTGTCATGGCAGACCTTTCCAGGGGTGCGGGGGGAGGGAGGGCCAGGCAGGGTGGGGGCGGTGGCTGTGTGGCCGCGAACCCGGTGCGCAGCGTCAGACGGCCCGGTCGGTGTGCACTGACAGTCCGGCGGGATCCGTCGAAGGATCGATGGACTGACCCGGCGATACGGTGCGGATCTCCCCGTCGGGCTCGGGGCCGGCAGACGCATGTCGCATGCCGTGCCATCTGCGCGCCGTGGGCAGGTCAAGGTCGAACTGGTCGAGGACGCGGGCGACGATGTGCTCGACGACGTCGTCCAGCGTGGCGGGCCGGTTGTAGAAGGCCGGTACCGGCGGCATGACGATGGCGCCCATGCGCGTCAGCTCCAGCATGTTCTCCAGGTGCACGGCTGACAGCGGGGTCTCCCTGGCCACCAGGACGAGACGTCGCCGTTCCTTGAGCATCACGTCGGCCGCACGGCCGATGAGCCCGTCCCCATGGCCGGTGCGAATGGCGGCCAGGGTCTTCATGCTGCACGGCACGACGATCATTCCGTCCACACGGAAGGAGCCGCTGGAGATCGCTGCGCCTTGATCGTCCGGACTGTGGTGCACCGACGCCAGCGCCCGCACCTCGCGGATCGAGCGGCCGGTCTCTTGCGCCAGAGTCGCCCGGGCCCATCTGCTGATGACCAGGTGCGTCTCGACGCCCAGCTCCCGCAGTGCCTCGAGCAGCCGGACGCCTATCGGTGCGCCGGTGGCCCCGGTCATCGCGACGACGAGTTTCACGGCACGGCTCCCTTCCGAGTGCCGTCACACCCAGTTAGTAGGTACACGTCCTTTCGCTCGAAAGGTATAGTGCGTGTACGTCCTAATCAAGTGGAAGGGCCGGCGGCGAACGATGACCCGGGAAAGCGCGGACCGCTCGATGCTGCTCGCCGCGATCGGCGGCCTCGGCCCCCTGGCGCGCCAACTGAACCAGGTGCACACCCGCTTGTGGCACGAGCAGGTCGACCAGGAGGTGACCGGGCCCCAGTTCACGGTCCTGAGCCTGCTGCACCTCCACGGCGACATGGACCAGGGCACGCTCGGCGCTCACGCGAACCTCGACAAGTCGACCGCGGCACCGCTCCTCGACCGGCTCCGCCGACGCGGCCTGATCGACATCACCAGGGACGACCAGGACCGCAGGCGCAAGCTCGTCTCCCTCACCGGCAGCGGTCGCGAGCTGGCCATCCGCCTCGCGCCGGCGGTCGTCGGGGTGAGCGAGCAGATCCTGGCCCCCTTCACCCCCGAGGAGCAGGCTCAGCTCCTCGGCCTTCTGCGCCGCGCGGTCCAGGGCCCCGAAGGTCACGCGGACGCAGGCAGCTCTGTGGCATCTCCGTGACAGGGAACGCACGGTTCCATCGACGCTCCCGCCGACACTTGCTTACCTGAGTACCCGCAACAGGCTGCCCTGCAGGGGGAGTTGGGCGATGCCGATCGGCTCATCGTGAGGGAGGCGTGACGTGGCTGTCCCATGGGATCTCTTGATATCGACCGCGGGTGGTGTCACCGCCACCGTCGTGGGCGTCGTCGCAGGCGGCGTCGTCGGGAGACGCGGCCAGAACCGGAAGTGGCTCCAAGAGAGTCGGACTGCCGCCTACGAGCGATTTCTGCAGGCGTTCGGCGCCATTGAGATGGAGCATCGCGAGGCCTTCCTCGAACGGCGCCAGCCTGCGGCCGAGTGGGGACCGTTCAACGCAGCAGTCCAGTCGCTGAGCCTGGTGGCCAGTCGTGAGGCCGCTGAAGAGGCTGAGCGACTCTGCGATGTCATCGAAGACTTCACCATCCTCTTCCATGGCCGCCAGCCAACGGATCTCGAAGAGCTTCGGCCGTTCCATACTGCCTTGCACGAGGGACACTTGCGATTCGTCAACGCAGCCCGGCGTTCACTCGATGGCTCCCAGGAACGCCTTGCGCGGGCGCTTGGTGGTCCGTCGCCGTGGCGCGGCGTCGAGTCCTTCCACGCCCAGCGCGGCGCGGCTGAGCCGATGAACCAGCCGACGCCGGTCCAGCCGCCCAGGCACCTATGAGCAGGAGATGCCAAGCGGAAACGAATCGCATGTGTGACATGCCGACGTGGTTCTTCGCGCACGGGGCGGGACCCGCCGTACTCGTCGGCCAATTCGACACCGCCGACGGCCCCGCCGTCCTGCGCAACGCCGCCAGGATCAAGCCCGGCGACACCATCGACATCACCCGCAGGGACGGCACCCGACCGCGATCCGCCACTGCGCCGCAGCGCGGGCGAGCCTCCATGACCGGCCCGGGGCGCCTGCGACACCTGCCCGTTCCGGCGCACCGGGAGTTGAATCTCCCCTTGAGGGAGAACGTACCTTCCACGCCGGTAGTACAGCCGAGCGAAGGAGTCGATGATGACGACGTTCCTGCTGGTCCCAGGTCTGTGGATGGGTGGTTGGGCGTGGGATGCCGTGGCCGCGGAGCTGTCCGCGCGGGGGCACCGGGCGATTGCCGTGACGTTTCCCGGCCTGGGGGAGCGGGCCGGCGAGGATGCCGCAGGCATCGGGCTCGCCGACCACGTGGACGCGGTGACCGAGCTGCTCGCGGAGCAGGAGCACGAGGTGGTGCTGGTCGCGCACAGTTACGCCGCCTTCCCCGCGGTCGGCGCGGTCGACCGGCTGCCCCAGAAGGTGGAGCGCATGGTGTTCGTGGACACCGGTGCTCCCGAGTCAGGTGAGTCGGTGTCCACCCTCATGCCGCACTTGCTGGACATCGCCGCCGGTGAGGTCCTGCCGGTGCCCGAGGGGATCGACGCGGTGCACGGCGTCCCGGAGGCCGAGCTGGAACGGTACCGGCGTCTGGCCACACCGCACCCGGCGCGTACCGTCACCGAGCCGATCGAGCTGACCGGTGCGTGGCTGAAGGTGCCGACCACGGGCGTCTTCTGCCTTGCGGGTGGCCTGAGCCTGGAGGTCGTCCGTGCCCTGTATGAAACCGGCGACGCCCGGTTCGCGAAGCTCGCCGAGCCCGGGGTGACCTTCTTCGAGATGACCACCGGTCATTTCCCGATGCTCTCCGCGCCGACCGAACTCGCCGACGTACTGGCGCGTGCCGCCGCCGGCGAAGGCGAGAGCCTGCTGCGGAACGCTTAACCCGGTGGGGCCGGGGCCGGCGGCCCGAACCGTCGCCCGGTTCGGGCCGCCGGCCTGCCTGCCCTGCGGGCGACGGAAGCCATGCCGGCTCGTCCCGTTACGGCCTGTCGAAAGTCAGGCAGTTCAAGTGGTTCCGTGTGTCGTCCAGGCAGATGAAGACGTAGTCCGCTCCGCCGACGACGTCTGCGGGCACGTTGACGGAGATGCCGATCGACTTCCCGCAGACCGGCTTGGTGGTGCGTTCACTCAGCCGCGTGTAGTGGGGCCCGCCGTCGGAGCGGAACGCCGCGATGTAGGTCTCGCGGCAACTCGTGGCGCTGACCGACTTCTGCTCGCCGGTGAGCTGCACCGACCTGTTGTACCAGGTCAGAGTCCCCTTGGTGTAGGTCTGGCCGTACGGCACCGCGTAGGTGCTCGTCGGATAGGAGGCTGCGTGCACCTGCCCCACGGGCAACAGTGAAAAGGCCGCGACGGCCAGTGCCAGGGAGGCGACGCGGTGCTTGGCGGCGAGAGACATGAATCCTCCGTGAGTTGATGACGAGCCGGTGCCCTCTGCGCTCGGGCACCGTTTCTTCCTGACGACAAGGGCCATGCTGCCCGGCCAAGGGCGTGCAGGTGCGGATCCCCGGCAAGTCAGGCGGGTGAGGGCTCCCCGATACCGGATGCGTCGTCGAGGTGGTCGGGTGCCGTTCTGTTCCGGTGCGGCGCGCCTCGGTCGTGGGGACGGCCACTGGTGGAGTATCGGTAGGGGCGGCCTTGTGACGGTTCGTCCGGTATCAGCTCACCGCGTATGGAGGTCCGGGGATGACAGGCTCCCGTTACGGCGAGGTCCGGGGATGACAGGGCCCCGTTACGGCGAGGCCGTCTTCCGTCCCGAGCAGGCGGGCGAGGGCGAGCGCATCGACTTCGGCGCCCTCGCCTACGACGACATCACCTTGGCGCGGCTGAGGGCGCTCGGGGTGGGCCCGGGATGGCGCTGCCTGGACGTGGGGGCCGGCACCGGGACGGTGTCGCGACGGCTGCTGGAGGAGTGCGAGGTGACGAGCGTGGTCGCCGTGGACCGCGACACACGCTTTCTCACCGAGCGGCCCCTGCCCGGGCTCGATGTGCGCGAGGCCGACGTCACCGCGCCGGGTTTCGTCTCCGGCCGGTTCCGGCTCGTCCACGCGCGCTTCGTACTGATGCACCTGCCCGAGCACAGCCGCCTGGTCACGGCCCTCGCCGAACTCGTCGAACCGGGCGGTGTGCTGGTCCTCAGCGACGCCGTCGACCTGACGAGCGAGCGGACGCCGAGCACGCCGTACACCGTGGCGATGCGGGCCATGTGGCAGGGGCTGAAGGACACCATCGGCACGGATGTCTCCTGGGTGCCGTCCTACCCGCACCTGCTGCGTGAGGCGGGGCTGCGGCCCGTCGCCGCCGAGATGCAGGTGCCACCGCTGGTGCCGGGCAGTCCCATCAGCCGGTTCTGGGCGGACACATGGCAGCGGAGCAGAGCGGCGATGCTCGCCACCGGACTGGTCGACGAGGCGGCCGTCGATGAAGCGGTCCGGTATCTGGACACCGAGGAATGCGCCGCGCTGTCGGCCGGAATGCTCACCGTCTGGGGTTGGAAACCCGGGCAGTGACGGAGACGACGGCACCGCCCGGCTGAGGAGGCGCGGGCCGGATCAGGGGGCGGGCGTTCCGGTGAGGCGTGAGCGCAGCGCGGCCGTGAACTCCTCGGCCCGTGCCAGCTGGGTCCGCAGATCCGCCACGCGTTCGGCGGCGGCCCGCTCGAAGCCGCGCACCCGCTCCAGGTACTCCTCCCGCTCGCCGGTGGAAAGGTCCTCGCCGCCGTCGAGGCGGTCCGTGGCCTCCAGAAGGTCGCGCATCTGATCCAGCGTGAAGCCGAGGGGCTTCATGCGGCGGATGACCATCAGGCGGGCGACATCGGCCTCGGTGTAGAGGCGAAAGCCGCCCTGCGAACGGGCCGAGGGGACGACGAGGCCCGTCTCCTCGTAGTGCCGGATGGTGCGCAGGGACAACTCGGTCCGTGCGGCGACCTCACCGATCTGCATGTGTTCGCTGCCCACGTCGTGCCACGGCCCTTCTCGGTCCTTGTGGCGCCCCTGTCCACACCCACCGATCTCTACTCTAACGTTAGGGTAGAGTTGCCGACGGGTTGACGTACGGTCGTGTGGGCAGTGGCCCCCGCCGCCCCCTTCCTCGCAGACTTCCGGCTCGCACTTCCGGCTCGCAACCGGCGGGCTGACCGCGGCCTGCCGTCCGGCCCGCCGTGTCCTTCCGCGCCCCGAGGCCCGCAGTCCGGGTGCGCCCGAGCATGACAGGTACTTGCATCCTTGCCTTCCCCCGCGACGCCTTCCCCCGAGACATCTCGCCGCCCCGCGCTCGCTGGGCTGCCGCGCGGTCCCCGGCGGCCCGCCTGGCTGTCACCGACCGTGTTCCGAACCGAGGCCCTGGCAGGTCTGGTGGTCGGTCTCGCCCTGATTCCGGAGGCGATCTCCTTCTCCGTGATCGCCGGCGTCGACCCGAAGGTCGGACTGTTCGCCGCCTGCACCATGGCCATGGTGATCGCCTTCGTGGGCGGCCGACCCGCGATGATCTCCGCGGCCACCGGTGCTGTCGCCCTGGTCGTCGCACCCGTGGTCCGCCAGCACGGCCTGGGCCACCTGATCGCCACGGTCATCCTCGCCGGTGTCTTCCAGATCATCCTCGGCGCCCTGGGCGTGGCCAAGCTGATGCGGTTCGTGCCCCGAAGTGTGATGGTCGGTTTCGTCAACGCCCTGGGCATCCTGCTGTTCACCGCCCAGATCCCCAACCTCCGTGATGTGCCCTGGCCGGTCTATCCGCTCGTCGCCGGTGGCCTGGCACTGATGCTGCTGCTGCCGAAGCTGACCAAGGCGGTGCCCGCGCCGCTGGTGGCGATCGTGATCCTGACCGTGATCACCGTCGCCGCCGGGATCGCGGTGCCGACCGTCGGTGACAAGGGCACGCTGCCGTCCTCCCTGCCGCTGCCGGGCCTGCCGGACGTGCCCTTCACCCTGCACACCTTCACCGTCATCGCCCCGTACGCCTTCGCCGTGGCCCTGGTGGGGATCATGGAGTCGATGATGACCGCGAAGCTGGTCGACGACCTCACCGACACCCGCTCCGACAAGACCCGTGAAGCGGTCGGTCAGGGCATCGCCAACATCGTGACCGGCATCTTCGGCGGCATGGGCGGATGCGGCATGATCGGCCAGACCATGATCAACGTCAAGAGCGGTGCCCGCACCCGCCTGTCGACGTTCCTGGCCGGGTTCTTCCTGCTGGTCCTGTGCATCGCCCTCGGCCCCGTCGTCTCGCGGATCCCCATGGCCGCGCTGGTCGCCGTCATGGTCCTGGTCTCCGTCGGCACCTTCGACTGGCACTCGATCAAACCCGCCACCCTCAGGCGCATGCCGATCGGTGAGACCACCGTCATGGTCGTCACCGTCATCGTGGTCGTCGCGACCGGCAACCTGTCCATCGGCGTGGTCGTCGGCTCCCTGATCGCGATGGTCGTCTTCGCCCGCCGCGTCGCCCACCTGACCCACGTCACCTCGGTCATCGACCCCGAGGGCAGTCAGGTCGTCTACGCCGTCACCGGCCAGCTGTTCTTCGCCTCCTGCAACGACCTCGTCACCCGGTTCGACTACGCCAACGACCCCGACAAGGTCGTCATCGACCTCACCGGCACCCACGTCTGGGACGCCTCCTCCGTCGCCGCCCTCGACGCCGTGGAGACCAAGTACGCCCAGCGCGGCAAGACCGTCGAGATCATCGGCCTGAACAGCCCCAGCGCCCGCCTCCACGGCAAACTCAGCGGCGAACTCACCGCGGGCCACTGAACGAGCACGGGACCCCTGCCGGAACCAACTCCGCGGACCCCGCCGTCCTCGACCGCCCCTGTGAACCCCGCCATCGGCCGGCGCCCGAGCTGCCTGACATGATCGCCGGGTGATCGCTGAACCCAGGGAGCCGGCCCCCATGAAGTACGTCCTGTTCGACGTCGACGGCACGCTGATCGACGCGGTGAGCAACCAGCGACGGGTCTGGGAAACCTGGGCCGAGCGGTACGGGCTCGATGCGGAGGAGGTCTACCGGGTGGCCCTGCGGACGCGGCCGGTGGAGACGTTCGCCCAGGTCGCCGCGGACCGGGATCCGCACGAGTGCCTGGCCGCGCTGCATGAACTGGAGGACGACGACGTCCGGTCCGGCGTCTATACGGCCTTCGACGGCGCGTCGGAGCTGCTGCACGGCCTGCCACCGCAGTCCTGGGCGCTGGTGACCTCGAACTACGCACACCGGGTACGCGGCCGTTTCCTGCGGACCGGCTTGCCGGTGCCGGGCCTGATCGTGGACGCGGCCGCGGTGAAGGAGGGCAAGCCCTCTCCCGTGCCGTATCTGCTGGCCGCTGAGCAACTGGGCGCCGAGCCGGAGGACTGCCTGGTCATCGAGGACGCCCCGTCCGGGGTGCGGTCCGGGCTGGACGCCGGTATGACGGTGTGGGGGGTGAACGCCGCCACCGCGGTGGAGGGCGTGCATCGCCACTTCGTCAGTCTGCGCGAGGCAGTTCCGCACATCCTGGCCTTCGCGTCCGGCCCTCAGGAGAGTGCCGCAGCCTGAGCAAGAGTGCCGCAGCCTGAGCGAAGAGTGCTGCCCGCCGGCCCGGGGGATGCTGCGCGGCTGCCGATCCTTCACCGGCGAGCCTCGGGTGAGCAGGCGGCGAACGGCCGTCGGTGTGCGGCGACCGAGTCGCCGAGGTCGTTGCTTCTCCGGCACAAGCCCGCGTGATCCTCCGTTCGCTACCGTGTCGCCCATGACAGTCCTGATCATCGGCGGCAGCGGATTCCTGGGCGGCGAACTGGTCCGCCAGGCCACCATCGCGGGGTACGAGACGGCCGCGACGTTCACTTCCCGGCCGGGCACGGCGGCAGGTGCCGCCTGGCATCCGCTCGACGTCCGGGACCCGGCACGTGTGACCGGGGTGATGGCCGAGGTGGCCCCCTCGGTCGTCATCAACGCCTCGAGTGGTCTGTCCGACTGGTCGGTCACCGCCGACGGCGCGGTCCGGGTGGCACTGGCCGCCGCCGAGCAGGGATGCCGCCTGGTGCACGTCTCCAGCGACGCGGTCTTCTCCGGCGCGCGGGACCGCTACGACGAGAGCTGCCTGCCCGATCCGGTCAGCCCGTACGGCGCCGCCAAGGCCGCCGCGGAGACAGCCGTGCGGCTGCTGGTGCCGGCCGCAGCCGTCGCCCGCACCTCGCTGATCATCGGCCACGGGCGGTCCGCGCACGAGCGCATGGTGCACGCCCTGGCGGCCGGAACACGCGACGGGGTGTTGTTCACCGACGACATCCGCTGCCCGGTGCATGTCGAGGATCTGGCGGCCGCCCTCTGGGAGATCGCGCTGTCCGACGAGGCGGGGATGTTCCACCTCGCCGGGCCGGACGCCCTGAGCCGTCATGACCTCGGTGCGCTCATCGCCCGGAGGGACGGGATCGACGGCGCGCGACTGCCCTCCGGGCGACGCGCGGACACCTCCGTGCCCGGTCCTCTCGACGTACGCCTGGACAGCCGCGCGACGCAGAAGCGACTGCGGACCAGGCTCCGCGGCGCCCACGAATTCCTGGGCAAGGACTGCGGCCGGCGATGAGCCGCTGGTGACGGACCGGCTGTCAGTGCCTCATGCCACCATCGGGGTCATGAGCGGCGATTCTTTCAACTGGCGCGAATTCCTCGGACGTTGGCCGCGAGCAGGGCAGACGGGGCCCGCTCGCCGGTGCCCGACCTCGACCCGCCGGGCCTCCTCTGGCTGACGGAGCCCGCCGTACACGGGCAGCGGCTCGACGGATACCGCTGCATCTGGGTCGAGGGCGTCGATCCCGCCCGGCTGCCCGCCCTGATCGGTCAGGACGGCGCCGAACTGAGCGCTCCCGTCAACCTGCACACGGCGCTCCGGCGGGTGGGCCGGCCCCTGGAGCCGGAGGACGCGGAACCCTGGGCGGACCGGGCCGTGGTCGCCGTGGGCCGCAGCGCCGGGAACTGGGCCTTCGCCTTCGACGGCCACTCCCACCACCGCATGAACAAGTTGTTCCTGTCCCCGGCGGCGGCCGCGTCCTCGTCGGGCGGCCGCGCGGTGGTGGTGTGGCGCGAACCGAAGAGCGCGTTCCCGGACGACCACCCGGCCGCGTTCCACCTGTCGGTGGCCGAACGGGGCGAACTGCTTTACGCGTTCACCGTACGAGGCGCGGACATCGAGCGCACCGGTGCGATACCCGAGGCCCTGGACCCGGCACACCTGTTCCGCCGGGAAGGCACCGAACAGGTCCGGGAGCAGCGGGCGCTGGCGGCCCTCCACCGCGAACTGGGACTCTCGCTGCCCCGTTTCGCGCTGACCCGAGGCAGGCTCGCCACCTTCACCACGCGCTCCTGGACCCGAGCACCACAGGCGGGCGAGGGGTACGCCTACCTCCGCTTCGTACGGCAGCGTCCCTGAACAGGTCCGGCCCACGCCCCCTGTTGGAAGCCCCGGACCTCCGCGCTCTACTGCCAGGTCGCGGTGTCGGGGTCGATGCCGTGGGCGCGTGCACAGGCGTCGATGATCCGACGGAACCACGAGGCAAGGCCGGCGCGGATGCCGTCGTAGTGCGCGGCGAATCCAGGGTCGGCCTCGTACATGCGGCCGAGACAGACCTGCATCTGCCTGGTGAGGGGAAAGTACGAAGCGAAGACTTCCCGGTGCCGCTCGACGAGTTGATTCGCTTCCGGGCTACCAGGTGTGACGCCGCCGTCCATCGCCTCCCCGAGCGCGCGCTCGAAGACGGCCATGTCGTCGGCGATGGCCTGCCATTCCTCCGGCCCGCGTGAGGCCGAGCGTTCGGCGTACTGCTGCCACTGCGTCGTGTCTCCGTAGCGCCGGCGGGCTTGGGCCGGCCAGTCAGGGTTCCACTCGGGGCCGAAGATCGTGGCCTGCTGCTCGACGGTCAGCAGCAGGCCACGCTCGTGGGCCTCGATCATCCGGTCCAGTCCCGCGCCGAGCTGCCGGAGGCGGTCGATCCGCTCCGCGACCTGGGTGCGCTGCGCGCGCAACGCGCCGGGGACGTCCGCGGTCGAGTCGTCCAGGATGGCCTGGATCCGGTCCAGGCCGACACCGATCTCACGGTAGACGACGATGCGCTGCAGACGTTCCAGATCACCGGCGGTGTAGAGCCGGTACCCGGCAGCCGTGCGCAGCGACGGCCGCGCCAGACCCAACTCGTCCCAGTGGTGCAGCGCGCGGACGGTCACACCCAGACGCGCCGAGACCTGACCGACGGTCAGGCCATCCGCGCCAGTGGCATCAGTCGCATCGGTGGCATCAGTGGCATCATGCATGCTTCTCATGGTCGCCGTGATCGACGCCCGGTGGGGTGATCCCGATGGCTTCAAGGTTCCGCGCCTCCTGACTGGCCGGATCGAAGGGTTTCGCCGCAGTGAGGACTATCCGTGCGTTCTCGGGAGTGATCACCGACAGTTCGCGGGTGTTCCAGGGAGTGTCCCGTGGGCCATCGACCGAGTTCGGGCGCAACGCACGACAGGCCTCGGCAAGGGAATCGACCTGGCCGAGCACGCACGCGAAGCTGACGCTGATCGCCGGTGCCTGCTCCGGAACGCTCGGCGCCGTGACGAGGAGCACGTCCTGGAACGCCCACCGGCGCAGATGCACAAGCCTGCCGGGGATGCTGAACAGTTCGAAGAACCCGAGCCCACGCACCCAGAAGTCCACCGACGCCGCCACGTCGCACGTGGGGATCGTCACGAAGGCGGGCATGCCGTAGATGCCACGGAACGGCTCCGGCGGAACGGCATCCGGGCCGGGAGCGGGCACGGGACTCATCTCGAACGCGTTGTAGTGGCCGCTCATGCACCCCACCGTCCAGCCTCACGCAACGTGAGGGTCAAGCCGGTCGCTCTCGGGAGTCCGCGAGCGGGTGATGGTCTTCCGGATGGCCCGGTTCCGGCGCGCCGCTGGATAGGGTCGCAGTGTGGACGTCAGCAGCGGTCAGCAGGACGACGCGTCGGCCGGGGGAGCGCGGGGTGAGCTGTCGCCCCGGGCGGCCCGGGCGCTGTGGTGGGGGTCGGCCGGCCTGGTGCTCGCCGTCCCCGGCACCTCCGTGCTCGTCGCCAGTGCCGGACACGGCCGCGGGCTGCTCGTGGCCATCGCCCTGGTCCTCGTACAGGTCTGCGCCCTGAGGTGGCAGGCGCGGGCCCCGATCACCGTACTGGCGGCGAACGCGGCGACGGGAATCGCGGTGTGGGCGCTGCTGCCCGAGGTGACGCTGACGGGGGCGCTGCTGGCGGCGCAGATGACGTTGTGCGTGCTGTCGGCCACCAGGCCGCGGCGGGTGTCGGTGCGGGCGCTCGCGGCGATGTGCCTGCCGGCGGTGCCGGCGTACGGGGCGGGAGGTCCGGCGGGTCTGGCGGTCTATCTGCTGACGGTGGTCCTGGCATGGACCGCGGGGCAGTGGCGCAGGGCGCAGCAGGAGCGGACGAGGGCGGAGATGCACCGGGCCGTGGCGGAGGAGCGGGCGCGGATCGCGCGCGAGGTGCACGACGTGGTGGCGCACACGCTGTCGGTGGTGGTCATCCAGGCGGGAGCCGCCGACGATGTGTTCACCGAACGGCCCGAACAGGCCCGTCAGGCGCTGCGGGCCATCGAGACCGGCGCCCGCTCCGCACTCGGCGAACTACGCCTGACGCTGCGGGCGTTCCGGCCCGACGCGGGCGAGGACGGAGCAGCCGGACAGCGGACGCCGGGGCCCTCGCTCGCGCGCCTGCACGAACTGGCCGACACCGTGCGTGCCACCGGGATGACCGTGCACCTGCACAGCGATGCCGCCACCGACAGCTTGCCGGCCGCGGTGGACCTCGCGGCGTACCGGATTGTCCAGGAGGCCCTCACCAACACGCTGCGTCACGCGGCCGGCGCCGACGAAGTGAGCGTGCGGGTGACGACCGAAGGGGAGTGCGTGGAGATCACGGTGGCCGACAACGGGCGTACGGCACAAGGCTTTTCGGCCACGGCCGGAGCGGGGCGCGGTCTGGCCGGGATGACGGAGCGCGCCCGGCTGCTGGGCGGCAGCCTGCACGCAGGTCCGCTGCCCGGCGGCGGCTTCGAGGTGACGGCACGGCTGCCGGTGGAGTGCGCGTCATGACCCTGCGCGTGGTGGTGGCCGACGACCAGGCCCTGGTCCGTACCGGATTCCGCATGATCATCGACGCACGTGACGACCTGGAGGTCGTGGGTGAGGCGGCCGACGGCCGGGAGGCGGTGCGGCTGACGCGGGAACTGGCGCCCGACGTGGTGCTGATGGATGTACGCATGCCCGTCGTGGACGGCATCGAGGCGACCCGGCAGATCGCGGCGGGCGGCAGCCGGGCCCGGGTGCTCGTGCTGACCACCTGGGACGTGGACGCGCACGTGGTCGCCGCCCTGCGGGCCGGAGCGAGCGGTTTCCTGCTGAAGGACATCCGCCCCGGGGAACTGGCCGACGCGATCCGCCTCACCGCACGCGGCGACGCGCTGCTGGCGCCGGCTGTCCTGAGCCGCGTCCTCGACCGGTTCCTGCGCACCACCCCCGACCCGGCGCCACCGCCTTCCCTCACGGGCCTCTCCGCCCGCGAGCGGGAGGTGCTCACCCTGATCGGGCAGGCGCTGTCGAACGCGGAGATCGCCGAGCGGCTGCGCCTGTCGGAGGCCACCGTCAAGAACCACGTCACCGCGGTGCTGCGCAAACTGAACCTGCGCGACCGCGTCCAGGCCGTCGTCGCCGCCTACGACCACGGCCTCGTACGGCCCCGCCGCCCCTGACAGCCGCCTCCTCCTCAAGGAGGAGAACGGGCCGCACTCCTCCTGCGTTCCCAGTGCCGCTCCCCTCCTGCGGCCGATGTGCCGCACGGACCGTCGGCCCTAGCGTCGAGGTGTGATCGACGACCTGACCTGCACCCTGTACCTGCTCGCCCACGACGAAGCGGCCGAGGGCCCCTACGACCGTTCCCGGACGGCTCTGCTGGTCCGAGCCGCCGCCCTGATCGACCTCGCGGCGCGCGGCCGGCTGGTGGAGGACGGCGGCATGGTCACCGTGTCCGGCACGGAACCGACCGGCGACCCCGTCCTGGACCGCGTCCTGCGGGACGCCGCCGACGGACACGGCTGGAAGCACCTCGTACGCCGCCACCGCAAGCAGACCCTGACGGACGTGGAGGACCGGCTCGCCGCGGCGGGAGTCCTCAGCGTGAAGGCGCCCCGCACCCGCCTGGGCGCACGGCGGCTGAGCGTGACGGACCGCGCCGTACCCGCGGCACTCCACGCGCGCGTGTCCGCGGCGCTGCACGGGGACGGCTCCGCGCGGGACATTCCCGTCGCCGACGCCGCTCTGCTGGCGCTGGCCGCGGCGGGCGGCGTCCGCTCGGTCGTGTCCCGGCAGGACCAGAAGACCTTCCGGGCCCGCATCGACGCCTGCACGGCATCTCTCGCCGCCCTCGCGCCCGGCCTGGAGAAAGCGGTACGCGCTCTGCCGACCACCATGATCGCCGCCCAGGGCGGCATGGGCGGCAGCTGACCGAACGGGGAGACGATGACCATGCACCGCGTCCTGACCACCCTGGGCTGCGCCCTGACCGCCGTACTCGCGACGGCCTGGACCACAGCGCCACCGCCGCAGCCCGCCCGTGCCGCCGCGACGGTGGTACGCACCCACGACGGCCTGGTGCGGGGCGGCGGCCACGACGGCTACCGCACCTTCGAGGGCATCCCGTACGCGGCGCCGCCGGTGGGCGAGCTGCGCTGGGCGCCACCCCGCCGCGCGGCCCCCTGGGCCGGGACACGGGACGCGACCCGTCCCGCGAGCGCCTGCCCCCAGCCGGCCGGTGAGGTGCCCGGCGGCAGCACCGACGAGGACTGTCTCCACCTGAACGTCACGGCACCCGAGGGCGCCGAACGGGCACACCCGCGCCCGGTCATCGTGTGGCTGCACGGCGGCGGCTTCATCACCGGAGCGGGCAGCTCGTACGACGCCCATCGCATGGCCACGCGCGGTGACGTCGTGGTCGTCACGGTCAACTACCGCCTGGGAGCGCTGGGTTTCCTCGCGCACGACGCTCTGCCCGGCTCCGGCACCTTCGGCCTGGCCGACCAGCAGGCGGCCCTGCGCTGGGTACGCGACGAGATCGGCGCCTTCGGGGGCGACGCGCACCATGTGACGCTCGCCGGCGAGTCGGCGGGCGGCTACAGCGTCTGCGCCCAACTGGCCTCACCCGGCGCCGCGGGGCTCTTCGACCGGGCGATCATCGAGAGCGGCCCGTGCGCAGGCCGCCCCGACCGTCCGTTCGCCCCGTCCTCCGTTCCCCTGTCCACGGCGCGTGCCGCGGGCGCGGACTTCGCCGCGAAGGTCGGCTGCGGCTCCGCGCGTGACGTCGCGGCCTGCCTGCGGCACGTGGCCGTCTCCCGCCTTCTCGCGGTCCAGAGCTCGGACCAACAGCCCGCCCACGCAACCCCGTTGCTGCCGATCGATCCTGCAACGGCGATCGCCGCCGACCGCTTCCACCACGTCCCCGTGCTGATCGGCAACAACCACGACGAGGGCAACGGCTGGGCCGCCGGGATCATCCAGTCCGGCCACCCCGTCACGGCGGACACCTGGCCCGACGTCGTGGCCGCCTTCTTCCCCGCACCGGGACAAGCGAAGGCGATCGTCCGCGAGTACCCGGTGCACCGCACCGACGGCGGCCCGGTGTTCGGTGCGGTCGTCGGCGACGCGAACTTCGCCTGCCCGACGGCACGCACCGGCGACGTTCTCGCCAGGCAAGTGCCGGTCTGGCGCTACGAGTTCGCCGACGAACACGCACCGCCGCTCACCCCGGGCACGCCGCCCTTCCCGCTCGGCGCCCCGCACGCGAGCGAGCTGCCGTACCTCTTCGACCTGGGCGGCCGCCCCCGCGACCTGACCGCGGCGCAGCACCGGCTGGCCGACACCATGATCGGCTACTGGACCCGCTTCGCCCGCAGCGCCGACCCCGACAGTCCGTCGAGGCCGCACTGGTCCCGACAGACGGTGCTGTCCCTGGCACCGGACCACATCGTCCCCGCCGGCACGGGACAACTACGCCACCACTGCGCGTTCTGGCACGCCCTCGGGTGATCCCGGACCCGACGGCTGTCAGCTCACGTCCAACGCCGACGGGCGCCGAGAGACGCAGTCTTCATGCCGTGGTCAACGACCCGACGAGGAACCCACCACACCAACCCCAGGGGGACAGTCATGAACGAAACCATCGCCAGGCGTCTGACGGGCCTGGCCGGGATCGCCACCGCAGCCGCCTTCATCGTCGAAGTACCCCTGTACTTCCTCTACTCCGGCCCGCCACCGGACTCCAACGTCCTGGCCAGGCTTCTGATCGGCATCCTCGCGCTGGCGTTCCTGATCGTGTTCATGACGGTCTTTCGCGAACTCGTCAAAAGCGCGGATCCGGCGTACGCCTGGGTCGGCACTCTGGCCTTCGCCGCCGGACTCGTCTACACGACGATCACACTGGTCTCCAGCGGGCTGGAAGCCGGCGCGGTCATCGCCGCCGACCACCCGATCGACCCGACCATCACGGTCAGCGGCACCTACATCCTCTACGGGTCGATCGACCGCCTCATGCTCGCCCTGTTCCTGACCGCCGTCGGCTACGGCATCTCCCGCACCAAGCTGCTGCCGCGCTGGACCGGCCGCTCCGCCCTCGTCCTGGCAGGGGTCAACCTGGCCTTCGTGCCGTCCCTGTTCTTCGGCAACACCCCCGCGCACTTCTACGCGGCGAACGGCTGGGGCACGACCGCCCTGATGGGCGCGCTGTTCAGCTACTGGATGCTCGCCCTGGGCATCTCCACGTACCGCAGCGCCACACGCCGTGCGCCCGCCGGGTCACCGGCGCCGCAGCACTGAGGGTGACGCGGGTCACATGCGCCCGCGTCACAGGGCGGCGGGCTGCCTCGTCTCAGGGGTGTAGCCACTGACGAGCACGGAGGAGACACACGATGGACGCGCGCCTGAACTACTTCGCCGGCCCGACCGCCGGGAAGGCCTTGAAGCACCTCATGGCGGCGGGCAAGGCGGTGAAGGAGTCGCCACTGCCCGCCGTGACGGAGGAACTGGTGGCGCTGCGCGTGAGCCAGATCAACGGGTGCGCGGTCTGCATCGACATGCACACCAAGGAGGCCGCCGCTGCCGGTGAGTCCCCGGTACGCCTGCACCTGGTGGCGGCGTGGCGGGAGGCCACGGTCTTCACCGAGGCCGAGCGCGTCGCGCTGGAGCTGGCGGAGCAGGGAACCCGGGTCGCGGACGCGGCCGGCGGGGTCAGCGACGAACTCTGGGCGCGTGCCGCCGAGCACTACGACGAGGAGCAGCTCACCGCCCTCGTGCTCCTGGTGTCCTTCATGAACGCCGTGAACCGGTTGAACATCATCGCCCAGCAGCCGGCCGGTGACTACGAGGTCGGGCAGTTCCACTGAGCGGTCGCGGGCCCGGGGACGACCACCACCGATCGCCCCCGGGCCCTCGGGCCTTGCCGTGCGCCACCGGCGGCCCGGATGATCACGGCCACAAAGGCGCCCGCGCCGACGAGTACGGCCGGGCCGGAGGACTACGGGGGGAGTCGGCGTGAGCAAGGTCGAGGAGTTCGAGGAGTTGCGGCCGCTGCTGTTCTCGATCGCCTACCGGATCCTGGGCAGCGTGGCCGAGGCCGAGGACGCGGTGCAGGAGACCTGGCTGCGCTTCGACGGCTCGGCGACCCGGCCCACGTCGACCAAGGCGTTCCTGTCCGCCACGGTGACCCGCATCTCGATCGACGTACTGCGCTCCGCGCGCGTGCGGCGGGAGGAGTACGTCGGACCGTGGTTTCCCGAGCCGCTGCTCGCCGATCCGTACCAGGATCCGGCGCGTACGGCGGAGCTGGCCGACTCGGTGTCGATGGCGGCGCTGCTGCTTCTGGAGCGGCTCAGCCCGCTGGAGCGGTCGGTGTTCGTGCTGCGGGAGGTGTTCGGCTTCGGCTTCGACGAGGTCGCCGCGGCGGTCGGGCGGTCGGAGGCGGCGTGCCGGCAGCTGCTGGTGCGGGCGCGGCGGCACATGCAGGCCGGACGGCCACGCTTCGCAGCCGACCGTCGGGAGCGGCAGGAACTGGCGGCGCGGTTCTTCGACGCCCTCAGCGAAGGTGATGTCGCCGCCCTGAAGGACCTCCTCGCGGCCGATGTGTCGATGGTCGGGGACGGAGGCGGCAAGGCACCGCAGCTCGCCAGGGCCGTCACCGGCGCCGAGAACGTGGCCCGTCTGCTCGCCGCCGTCTTCCCGCTCCTGCTCCGGATCGACGTGAGCTTCGACCTGCGCGAGGTGAACGGCCAGCCAGGAGCGGTCTTCCGGGACCGGGACGGCAAGGTGCTCCACGTCCTGGCCCTCGACGTGCTCGACGGGCAGATCCAGACCGTCCGCTCGGTGATCAACCCCGACAAGCTCGGCCACCTCGGGCCGGTCGCCGACGCCTGGGCGGTCAGCCGCGAGGTGAGACAGGCCCGCCACAGGACGGAGTGACCCCGGGACCGGCGAGGATCAGTTCGACCCGTGGAAGCGGCGATTGGGGCGGAAAAAGCACGAATGTCGGAAATATGCCGGTGGGTGTGCGGGGGTGCGGGAGCGGGTACGCGCGCCGTCTGACCGCGTCCGCACCACAGCCGGAGCCCACGCCACGCGGTGTTCCGCCGAGAGGGACAGGCGGCGCGGGCCCGGCAAGAAGGAGAAGAGCATGAAGATGACTGGACGGATCGCGATCGTCGGTGCTTCCACGGTGATGGCCGCGGGCGCCATGGCGCTCGGCAGTGGTCCCGCGACGGCGACCACTGCCCAGACGCCCGACCACCACCTGGTCCAGAGCGCGCCGGGTGGCACGGAGCACCCCACCGCCCGGCGCCATGCCGCGCGGCAGCCGACGGACCCGTGGATCGAGGACCAGCTGGCGGCCTTCTACCCGTCGGCCGCCAAGCGGCTCGCCGTGTTCGACCCCTGGGTCAAGGACCAGCTCGCCCTGTTCCAGAAGAGCACCCGGTGAGCGGGGCTGCCCTCGCCGGATGACGTGGGTGAGGAGTCGGCAGGTTGCCGTCCCGCTCGGCAGCGGGCGTCGCCGACCAGCCGGCTAGACCTGCCCCGTGGCGAACAGTTCAAGGTGCCCGCACTTGGGGCAGCGGTACGCCTCTATCTGCCACCGGGGACGCCCCATCCGCTTGGCGCCCCCGAAGATGCCTCGCTCCAACGCGCCCTCGATCCAGCGCGCGTACCCGCGTGAATGCTCGCCGGCGTCCTCGATGAAACCCTCCATCAGACCGACGGTGCCGCAATGGGTGCACGTGTAGTTGTTCATCAGGTGAGTGTAGGAAAGCGGCAGGCCGGTCAGGTGCCCGATCGGAAACGCCCGGACGTCGTACGAGGGCGTCGTCACGCACCGCCATTGCGGAACATGGTGACGGCCGGCGCATCCGGGGTGGGGATGTCCCGAGGGCACCGCTGATGACGGCCCACCGTGGAGTCGCGAGGCATGGAGGGAACGACGTGCGCCGCAGCCGGCTATCGCGCGTCGCGCAGCTTGAGGAGGTAGGTCGCCGTGAGGGCGACGGCGCGGTCCTCGTCGTGTGAGAGTTCCTCGAGCGCGCGTGACGTGGTGCTCCCGGGGATGTCCGCCAGCGCCTGCGTCAGGCGCCGGCGTGCGGACGCCCCGATGCTGTCGCGGGTGAGGCAGCCGACCAGCCCGGCAGCGATGTGATCCGCCGACGCGGGATCATTCGCCAGCGTGCTCAGCGCATCGGCCGCGTCCGTGTCGTTCTTCCCTTCGACGATCATGTCGAGGAGCGTCGGGACCGCGTCGACCACCCCACGCGCACCGAGCGCCAGCGCCGCATGCCTGCGTACGACGATGTCGGGGTGGTCGAGAGCGTCCCGCAGCACCGCGGTCGACTCGCCGTCGGACATCTCGGCGATGGACTGCACGGCACGCTCGCGCACCTCACCAGCGGGTGAACCGAGGCCCTGCGCCAGCAGGTGCAGCGCTTCCCCGCCCGACTGCTCCAGCGCCCAGCGCAGGGCTCCGGCCACGTTCGGATCCGACTCGTTCAGCACTGCCTCGACCAGTGCCTCCACAGGCACGGGGGCTTCCGCGACAGCGGACAGAGCCGCGCGCTGCCGCGCCCCCGCGCTCTTCGACCCCAACGCCTGCAGAAGCGCGACGGTTTGGAGGACGTCCTCCCAGCCAGCGGGTTCCGCGGCACCGATCCGGCGAAGCCGCGTGAGCAGCTCCCGCTCCGCCGCGATACGGTCCCGCGTCCGGCGGATGAGGTCATCGACGAGGCCCGCGGGTGCGAAGTCCGGGTCGTCGAGCGCGCGCCCGACGTCGCGCAGCGACAGCCCCAGTGACCGCAGGCTCTCGATGTGGAAGATCCGGCGGATGTCGTCGCTGGAGTACTCCCGGTAGCCGGAGCCGCTACGAGCCGCCGGCCGCACCAGGCCGAGCGACTCGTAATGCCTGAGCATGCGGGCGCTGACTCCGGACCGTCGCGCGACATCGCCGATCAGCACTGCCTACCGCCCCTCCTGACCGGCCCCGCCGAGTGCCACGACACGCTTCGCCTCCTCGACCGCGAACGCGAACCCGGCGTCCGGGTCGCGCCACAGCCGCTCCGTCGCGATCGCGTGCGCGCGCACCCGAGGGTCGGGATCCGTCGTCGCTGCGTCCAGGACCGGCACCATCGCCTCCCCGAGCGCGATGAGCGCCCGGCTGAGGCTCAGCTGCGTCTCGCGTTCACCGCGCCCGAGCTGCGTCGCCAACACTACGGCCACCTCGTGCTCCTCCCCGTCGGGCACGAGCACGACCGCTGCCCGCCAGGCACTCCGGGCCACTTCGTCGTCGGCGTCGGACAGCAGCGACGCCGTGATCACCGGCCACGCCCGACGGTCCCCGATCTTGGACAGCGTGTGCAATGCCTGGCTCCGTGCCTGCGCACGCTCCGAGCGGACTTCGCCGACCAGCATCGGCACCGTCATCGACGCCGGATGACGGGTGAGCGCCCACGTCAGTGTCTCGCGTACGGAGAACTCGGGCTCGACGGCGCATCGTTCGACGAGCTTGCCCACGAAGGCCGGGTCCGGGGCGGTCCCGACCGCCAGCGCCGACCGCAGCCGGACCGACGAGCTGCTGCTTTCCAGCCCCTCAAGGACTCGTCTCGTGTTCGTGTCCTGATGCACCATGGCCATGCGGACCACCTCCGGGCCACAGTGAAGACTTTGTCACCGTGTCAAGGTCAAGCAGATCCCCGCAGGCCGAATGATGGCGAGAGCCCCACAGGTGGTCTCCGGATGGCCCGGCGCCCCGCTTCAGCGGCTCGCCGCGATCGCCTCCAGGAGGATGTCGGCGACGCGCGCCGGCTGCTGCAGGGGGAGCAGGTGCCCCGCCTCGGGCACGGTCACGGTCGTCACGTGCGGGCAGGCTTCCAGGCCCCGCCGCTCCCCTTCGGTGAGGCCGATCTCGTCGTGCTCACCGCGGACCACCCAGGCCGGAACGCCGGCCTCGCACAGCCGGGGCACCAGCGAGGGATACCGGTCCAGATACGCGTAGTATTCCCGCACCATCCGCCGGCAGACCTCCGGGTGGTTGTAGGCCATGGCCTGCTCCATGGTCGCCGCTTGGCGGGGCGGCAGGCCGGCGCGCATGGCCCGGGGCACGATCTTGAGCATGCCGCTCCACGCGAGCCGGCCGAGTCCCGGCACCCGTCCGACCGTGTTCAGCACGGTCAGCGCCGTTGCCTCGTCGCCGCGCGAGAAGGTCGGAGAGAGCAGTACCAAGGGGCCCGTGAACAGGCCGGCGGCCGCCATCTCCAGCGCCACGTTCGCGCCCAGGCTGTGCCCCGCCACGATGTCGCAGCGTTCACGGGCCGCGATGTCGGCGAAGAGACGGGCGTAGTTCTCCATGCTGACGTCGTCGGGGGGCCGCGTGCGCCCGAAGCCGGGCTGGGTCACGGCCACCAGATGAACGGCAGCCAGCGCCTTCTCCACCATGAGGTCCGTGTAGGCCGCGGTGGTGCACATGCCGCCGGGGATCAGCAGGGCGCGGTGGGCGCTTTCCGCCGGCCCTGTCCGGGTCACGTCCCAGGTGACACTCACGTTTCCAGGCTGCCAGAGGTACGCCGACCGCGCATGCAGAGTGTACGGCCCGTCACGGACCCGCCCTCGTTGCACCGTGCCACCGGGAGGCCGTCCGTCAGGCGAGGGCGTAGTCGGACAGGCCGGGTTCCAGCAGGGCGAAGGCCTGGGCACTACGGCGTCGGCGAAGGCGCGCCGCAGTGATCGTCCAGTTCGTCGAGTGGGCTCCTCCTGAACCCGGCTGACACCAGCGCTTCCGGCACCGACGACGCTTCCTCAGGTGTCGGTGCGGACGGCCCGGACCTCGGCGGGCGGCAAGGACTCCTCCGGTACGGCCGGCGTCTCGATGCGCCAGGCGATGCGCTCGCGGTCCTGCACGAGTCGCCGGTAGGCGTAGAGGACCACGGACAGCAGCAGGATGCCCACGCCGACCAGCGTCTCCGTCGTGCCGCCATAACCGGCGAGGGAGGGATGGCTGACGCCGACGAAGACGATGAGCAGGTTGAAGGCGAGCAGCAGCCAGGCGACCGGGGTCCATATCCGCCCGCGCCTGATCGGCCGGGGCCAGTGCGGGCGGTCCCGGCGCAGCAGGAGAAAGGCCGCAACCGCGAGAGTGATCGCGACGAGATAGCCGAAGTTGCTGGCCACGAGGATCGCCAGCGGTTCCCCGAGCAGCAGGACGACCAGGGTGTTGAGGACGGCGTCCAGGGTGAGCGCCCGGCCGGGCACACCCCAGCGGTTGAGATGGTCGAGTTGACGCAGCGTCATCTTCTCCTGGGCCAGGCCGTACAGTGCCCGGCCGCCGTCGGCGGTGGTGGACACCATGCCGAAGAACATCGAGATGATCAGTACGGCGACACCGAGCGTGGAGAAGCCGCCCAGCGCCCGTTCGAGAGCGACGGCGAAGGAGCCGACGGGATCGGCGCGGAAGGCGTCCTCGCCGATCGAGCCCACCATCGACAGCGGTACGACGACGAAGAGCGCGAGGGCCACCAGCGACGTCCAGCGCAGCGCCCTCGCCGTGTCGCGGACGGTGTCCCGGTACTCCGGTGCGAACGAGGCGCAGATCTCCGTGCCGTACGTGGTCCACGCGGTGACGTAGAACCAGACCGCCGGCGTCATCCAGTCGCCACCGTGGTACCAGGTCAGCCGTTGGGCGTGCCAGCTGCCCGGGTGCATCAGGGGAGCGACCGCGACGACGGCGAGCGCGGCGAGCACGATCGTGGCGATGACCTTGGTCGTGCGGGCGGCGAGCCGGGTGCCGAAGTAGTTGCAGGCCCATCCGGCGACGATCGCCCCCACGGCCACCCCTTCGGTCAGCCCGAGACCGCGGCCCAGGACCTCGATGTGGCCGGAGTGCGGGAACCACTGGGTGCGCACCAGCGCGCCGATCGCCGCCGCGTTCACCGCGATGCTGAACGACCAGCCGATCCAGTACCCGAAGGAGGCCACGGCCCCGAGCGGGGCGCAGTAGCGCTTCCAGCCTTCGGTGGCGTAGCGGCTGACGCCGCCGGACATGTCGGGGAACATCGCGGCGGTCTCCGCGAACAGCATGTTCTGCAGCAGGCCGATGACCGCGCCGCCGACCCACAGCGCGATGGCGGTCCAGCCGCCGACCGCACCGATCCCATAACCCACCGTCAGCAGCAGGCCGTTGGGAATCACCAGGGCGATGGCGAAGCCGTCGCGCCAGGTGAGGGTCTTGCGCAGTTCGGGGGAGCCCTGATCGTGGTGCACGTCGATCGCCCTTCTCGAGGGGACACGGCATTGTGTTGGGCGTCACAATAATGCGTTATTATTGAACGGCAAGAGGGGTGACGAGAACATGGGGCGGAGGGGAGTGGTCATGGACGAGCAGAGGGAACGGATCCTGCGGGCTGCGGCCGAGGTGCTGGCCGAACGAGGCTTCGACGCGGGCCGGTTGCGCGATGTCGCCACGACGTCCGGTGTGTCCATCGGGGCGCTTCAGCACTACTTCGAAACCCGCGACGCCCTCTTCCGCGAAGCCTTCTCCTGGTCGATCGACGATCTGATCGGACGCTGGCGCACGGCGGCCGCCGACGCGACCAGCGCCTGGCGCCGCTTCGAACTGCTCGTCACCGCGCTCACCACCGATCCCACCCTCAGCCGGCGCTGCGCCACCTGGACCGAGTTCTGCGCGAGCGCCTCCCGCCGCGAGGAACTGCGCGACGGCGTACACCGGGTTCATGCCGAGTGGCAGGCGCTGATCCACGACATCGTCCAACAGGGCGTACGGAGCCAGGAGTTCACGCCCACCGTCCAAGCCGATCTCGCCATCGGTTCACTGATGGCCCTGGTCGACGGCTGCGAAATGGCCGTGGCGTCCGGATCCGGACTCACCGCCGAACGCTACGCCGAGCTGATGCTCGGCACCGCACGCGCCCTGCTCGGCGTGCGCGCCCAGACGTCCAGGGAGGGCATTCCATGGGAGTAGGGTTCCCGCACCTGTTCAGCCCCTTGCGGATAGGCAAGGTGACCGTGCGCAACCGGATCCTGTCCTCGGGCCACGACACGGTCCTGGTCAGGGACGGAGAGGTCACCGACGAGCTGATCGCCTACCACGAAGCCCGCGCGAAGGGCGGCGTCGGGCTGGTCGTCCTCCAGGTCTCGGGCGTGCACGAGTCCGCCCGCTACACCACCCATGTGCTCATGGCCACCGGCGAGGAGTGCGTCCCCGGCTACGCCCGGCTCGCGCAGGCGGTGCAGCGGCACGGAGCGAAAGTCTTCGGCCAGCTCTTCCATCCCGGCCGGGAGATCCTGGAGTCCGGCGACGGCAGCGCACCGGTCGCCTGGGCGCCCTCGGCGACACCGAGCGAACGCTTCCATGTCATGCCGCGCGCCATGACCGAGGCGGAGATCCGCGAAGTCCTCGACGGCTACGGCCAGGCGCCCCGCCGGCTGCGGGAGGCCGGGCTCGACGGCGTGGAGATCGTCGCCAGCCACGGCTACCTGCCGGCGCAGTTCCTCAACCCCGAGGTCAATGTCCGTACCGACGGCTGGGGCGGCGACCGGCAGGGCCGGCTGCGCTTCCTGCGCGAGGCGCTGCTGAGCGCACGGACAGCGGCCGGAGACGGCTTCGTGGTCGGCCTGAGGATCTCCGGCGACGAACTGAACCACGACGGCCTCAGCAGCGAACTGGTCCTTCAGTCCGTCTCCGAGCTCGACGCGGACGGACTCGTCGACTACGTCTCGGTGTGCGCGGGCAGCTCGTCCAGCCTGTCCGGGGCCCAGCACATCGCCCCGCCCATGTTCCAGCCCGCCGGCTACACCGCGCCGCTCGCCGCCAAGGTGCGCGCCGTCGTCGGTGTCCCCGTGATGGTCGCCGGGCGGATCAACCAGCCGCAGGAAGCAGAGCAGATCATCGCGAGCGGCCAGGCGGACGCCTGCGCCATGACCAGAGCCCTGATCTGCGACCCCGACCTGCCGGCCAAGGCCGCGGACGGCCGCGCCGAGGAGATCCGCGCCTGCATCGGCTGCAACCAGGCATGCATCGGCCACTTCCAGCTCGGCTACCCGATCTCCTGCATCCAGCACCCCGAGACCGGCCGCGAACGCCGCTTCGGGGTATTGCCGGCCATCACGCGGCGCAAGAAGGTGCTGGTGGTCGGCGGTGGACCCGCCGGTCTGAAGACCGCGGCCGTGGCCGCGGAACGCGGTCACGAGGTGGAACTGCACGAGGCGGGACGACGCCTCGGCGGTCAGGTCCTCCTCGCGCAACTGCTGCCGGGCCGCGCCGAGTTCGGGGGAGCGATCACCAATCTCGAGGGCGAGGCGCGCCGCGCCGGAGCCCGCATCGTCCTGGGCTCACGGATCGACGGCCCGGCCGTCGCCGCAGCCTCGCCGGACGCCGTGGTGCTCGCGACCGGAGCACGGCCCCGCCGGCCGCGCCTTGAGCTGATCGACGAGCCCGTGGTGCTCGACGCATGGACGGTGATCCGTGGCGGCGAAGTGCCGCGCGGACGGATCGTGGTGGCGGACTGGCGCGGCGACTGGATCGGCCTCGGCGTCGCCCTCCAACTCGCGGGCCAGGGGCGGAAAGTCACGCTGTGCGTCACGGGCTTCGCGGCAGGCGAGCACCTGCAACAGTACGTACGGACCGCCATGCTGGCCCAGGCGGCACGGGCCCGCATCGACGTCCTGCCCAACGTCCGGCTCTACGGCGCCGACAGCGACACCGTGTACCTCCAGCACACCCTCACCGAGGAGCTGGTGCTGCTGGAAGGGGTCGCAGGCGTCGTCCTCGCCCAAGGGCACGAGCCGGTCGACGACCTCGACCCGGTCGCCCTCGGCGTCCCGGCCGACCGTGTCTTCACCGCCGGGGACTGCGTCGCCCCGCGCACGGTGGAGGAGGCCGTCCTGGAGGGGCTGACGGTAGCGGCCGGACTGTGAGCCCTCGCGCCTAGTGCGGGGGCCCCACCTACGGCCTGAGCAACTCCACCGAGTTCGCCGGACTGCGCGCCCAGGTGCCCCACGCCGTCCACCCCACCAAGCCCGAGCACGTCGTACGGCACCGCTTGCAGCCGGGCGACGTCGCCCGGCGGGCCGCGCGAAGGACCTAGACGCCGCCGTCCTGGCCCGACTCCCGGTCCGTGCGGCGAAACGCGGTCCGGTAGGCGCTCGGGCGGTGACCGGTGTGGCGGGCGAAGAGGGCGGCGAAGGTGCCGGGGTCCTGGTA
This sequence comes from Streptomyces sp. NPDC097129, assembly GCF_055668065.1. Classification (NCBI taxonomy): domain Bacteria; kingdom Bacillati; phylum Actinomycetota; class Actinomycetes; order Kitasatosporales; family Streptomycetaceae; genus Streptomyces; species Streptomyces sp. NPDC097129. The sequence goes on from NZ_JBVOQE010000005.1 coordinate 261,110, forward strand.
TCCGACGGCCGCGGCGACGGCGGCGACGGTGCGGTCGGTGTTCTCCAGTAGATGGCGGGCGCGGCGGACCCGGGAGGCCTGCAGATGGCTCAGCGGGCTGTGCCCGGTCTCCTCGGCGAAGCGGCGCAGCAGGGTGCGGGTGCTGACCTGGAAGGCGGCCGCGAGCGCGGTGAGGTCGTACCGCTCGGCGAGGTTCTGGTCGAGCCACCGCATGACCCGCTGGGAGAAGTCCCGGCCGGGCTGCGGTAGGAGCCGAGGATCGACGTACGGGGTCTGGGAGGTCCGTGCGTCGTCGACGAGCGTGAGCCGCGCGGTGGCGCGGGCCACCCGGGTGCCGTCGTGCCGGCGGATCAGGTCGAGTGCGAAGTCGTACATGGCGCTGAAGGCGGCGGTGGTCGTCACGCCCGTGTCGGTGACGACCAGGTGCTCGGGCCGTACGTCGGCGGCGGGGCAGCGCCTGGCCAGTTCGCCGGCGTGCAGCCAGGAGGTGGTGGCCCGGCGCCGGTCGAGGAGCCCGGCCTCGGCGAGCAGGAACGCGCCGACGCAGAGGGAGACGACGGCGGTCCCGGCGGCGGCCTGCGCGCGGATCTCCGCGACCTCGGGGGCCAGCGGGGCGAGCCGCGCGTCGAGGTCGGTGTCCGTGCGCAGTTCGAAGCCGGGGACCACGAGGACGTCGACCTCCCGCAGGGGCCGTACCTCCAGGCTCGCGCCGCCCGAGGCGGTGACCTGGCGGCGGGGCGAGACGACGGAGACCTGGTAGCCGGGCGTGTCCGGTCCGGCGATGTGCCCCGCCATCGTCAACAGGTCGGGAACACCGAACACTTCGGACGCGAAGCAGCCCGGGTAGGCCAGGACCCCGACCCGCAGCGCACCCGCTCCGGAGCCCGGACGGGCACCGTCAAGCGTCATCGCCACCCCCTGGTGTCCCGGCCCCGGTCGCCGCCCGTGTACCGCTCGTCTCCCTCGCGTGTGGCGACATTACCCCCGGCCCTGGCGATCCCGCCCCTCACCCGGCGGTCGGCCGCAGGACAGGCTGGCTCCATGAGCAACGACGACCCCATCAGCGATTTCACCCGCCGGAGCGTGGCCGTGGAGGGGGTGGAGAAGACGGTGTACGTGGCCGGGGCCGGGCCCGCGGTGGTGGTGATGCCCGAGATGCCGGGCATCAGTCCGGACGTTCTGCGGCTCGCGCGCTGGGTGCAGGACGCGGGCTTCACCGTCCATGTGCCGTCCCTGTTCGGGACGGACGGCGCCTTCCCCACGGTCGAGGGCGGCCGGGAGGTCGTCCGCCGCGCCTGCGTCAGTGCGGAGTTCCGCGCCTTCGCCGGGGGCGGCACGAGCCCGGTGACGGTCTGGTTGCGCGGCCTGGCGCGCCAGGCGCACACCGCATGCGGCGGGCCGGGGGTGGGAGCGATCGGCCTGTGCTTCACCGGCAACTTCGCCCTCACCATGGCCCTGGAGCCGGCGGTGATCGCCCCGGTGGTCAACCACCCGTCGCTGCCCCTCGACGATCCCGCCGGCCTGGAACTCGACGAGGCGGACGCGCGCGCGGTGCGCGACCGGCTCGACCGCGACGGACTCACCGTCCTCGCCTACCGCTTCGAAGGCGACCGCTGGTGCACGGGACAGCGCTTCGCCGCCTACCGCGCGCTGCTCGGCGACGCCTTCGACGGGCGCGTCCTCCCGGACCGCGCCGCCAACCCGGCCCCGCCGCCCTTCTTCGCCGACCTGGTCGGCACGCCGCACAGCGTCGTCACCGCCCACTTCGTCGACGAGGCCGGTCACCCCACGGTCCACGCCCGGGACGAGATCCTCGCCTTCCTCACCGACCGCCTGCACCCGCATCCGAACCGGCCCGTGCCCACCGTCCGACCGAACCCTGGCCGGCCGGACACCGGCCACAGGCGGGACGGCAGGCTCATGGGCCGGCCGTAGCTGTGCGTACCGACGAGGGCGCGGCGGACCTGCGCAGGTCCGCCGTCGTGGCGCCCACCATGGCCACGGCGACGAGGCACAGCAGGCCACCGCTGACCAGGGCTGCTGCTCCCGAGGTGGCATCTGCCACGAGGCCGGCGCGCATGTTGCCGATGTCGGGTCCGGCTTGCCCAACGATCTGTTCAGCCGCGCTGACGCGGCCCAGTAGCGCCTGCGGGGTGTGCATCTGGATCACGGTGCTGCGGGAGACGACGCAGACGGTGTCGGCCGCCCCGGCCAGGACGAGGAAGACCAGACCGGTCCATGGGCCGGGCGAGACCCCGAACAGCGTCAAGGCGGCGCCCCAGGCGGCGGAGCCGCCCAGCATGACCAGGCCGGGGCGGGTGAGACGGGTGAAGGCGCCGGAGAACAGGGACGCCGCAACGCCACCGGCGGCGACGGCCGTGAGGAACAGTCCGAGGGTGCGCGGGTTGCCGTGGAACCGTTCGGTGTTGATCAAGGGGAACAGGCTGATGGGCATCGACAGCACGGTGGTGGCCAGGTCCGTGAGCAGAGCCCCCCGGATGACCGGGGTGCGGCCCAGGAAGGCCAGGCCGTCCCGTAGTCCACGCAGTCCGGGCCGGGCAGGCGTGTCTCCGGGCTTCATCGGCGGCAGGCCGAAGGCGCCGTGGAGCGCGGCGACGAACGTCAAGGCGTCGATCAGGTAGCAGGCGCCGACTCCCAGCCCGCCCACGATCACACCGCCGAGGGCGGGGCCGATCAGCATGGCGCCCTGGAAGGCGATGCGTTGCAACGCCAGCCCCGCGGCCAGTTGGTGCTTGGGCAGAAGGCGCGGAACGAACGTGCGCGAGGCCGGGCCGCCGCCTGCGGCGAAACAGGACTGGAGGGCGAGGAGTCCCAGGACACCGGCGGCGGGGACGGACCCGAGGAAGCCCTGGAGCGCGAGGAGGAGCGCACACAGGGCTTGTCCGCTGGTCGTGAGCAGAGAGAACTTCCGGCGGTCCACTCGGTCGACGAGTGATCCGGCGAACAGCCCGAGCGCGATGAGCGGAATCGCCTGTGCCAGCCCGACGGCGCCCGTCCACGCGGGGCTCTTCGTGGCCTGCCAGACCTGGAACATGACCGCGACGAGCGTCATCTGGCTGCCGAAACCGGACAGGGTCTGGCCGATCCACAACCGCCTGAACGGTGGTGACGACCGTAACGGAGTCACGTCGATCAGCGTGCGCTTCAGCCCCATGCGGGATCCTCGGCCAGCTTCTCGGTGATCCGGTCGTGGAGGCTCTTGCGTTGCAGAGCTCCCTCGATGTCGGTGACGACCCGGGAGAGCGGGTAGGGGATCTCGGCTTCCAGGTCGGCGAGGGCCGCCTCGGTGGCCCGCCACTCCGCGGCCAGGCGATCGACGACGCGGCGGGCCTTGGCGGTGAGCGTCACCTTCCTGGTGCGTGCGTCGTCGCCCACGACGGTCCGGACCCAGCCGGCCGCGCGCATCGCGGCGACCTTCTGGCTGAGTGCCGAGTGCGTGCGCTGGACCGACTCGGCCAGTTCCGCGATGGTCATGGGCCCGCAGGAGTGCAGCCGGAGCAGCTCCATGACGAAGCTGGGCTTGAGCCCCTCGATCTGCTGCCCCGAGTGGACGCGGGCGATGTCCGCGTCCATCGACGCCTGCAGCAGACGCAGGGGCCGCCAGAGGCTCTGCTGTGTCGGGTCGAGGGGGTGCGGGTCGGCCATGCGGCGCATCGTAACAGCGCTTATATAAGTGCTGTTACTTTTCTCCCGTTCCGCTCAACGACTGGTCGGCCCCCCGCTCCGTGACGGGCAGGCACTCGGCGAGCAGGCCGACGATGTCGTGCCAGGCCCGCTGAGCGTGCTGCGGGTGGTAGCCGACGCCGGGGACCACGGCCGTGTCGGCCGTCGGGTGATGGAAGGCGTGCAGGGCTCCGCCGTAGACCATGAGGCGCCAGTCCACGCCCGCGGCCTGCATCTCGGCGGCGAACGCGTCCCGTTGCGCGGGCGGCATGATCGGGTCCTCCGATCCGATCCCCGCCCACACCGGGCAACGGATGCGCGCCGCCTCGCCCGGTCGGCCCGTGGTCAGCGCGTTGACCGTTCCGATCGCGCGCAGGCCGACGCCGTCGCGCCCGAGTTCCAGCGCGATGGCGCCCCCGGTGCCGTAGCCGATCGCGGCGATCCGGTCGGGGCCGGTCCGCGGTTCGGCACGCAGCACATCGAGTGCCGCGTGGCCGATACCCCGCATCCGGACGGGGTCGGCGAGCAGCGGCATCACGCGCGCCAGCATCTCCTGCGGGTCGCTGAACCAGCGCCCGCCATGAAGGTCGAAGGCCAGCGCGACGTACCCCAATTCGGCGAGGGCGTCGGCACGGCGGCGCTGGAAGTCGTTCAGCCCGGGCCCCTCGGGCCCGATCAGGACCGCGGGCCGGCGATCGGCACCGGCGGGGAGCGCGAGGTGCCCGATCATCGTCAGACCGTCGGCCGGGTATGCGACCGAACGCGTGGTGACCGTCGTCATGTCATCGGACCGTAGTGATCGTCGAACCCGGGCGGGCCGATCTCTGCTCTGGGCAGAGCACGGGCGCCTGAGGCGGCACCTCGGCGAAGTGCCGTTCTGTCTCACCGTGCGCCCGACTGCCCGGAAGGACTCAGGGCGCGGTGTCGCCGGAGGCGTTGGTGCGGGGGCCGATGTGGTGGTCGAAGCCCATCGTCCCCGGGTCGAGGGCCGTCGTCCCGCCGTCGATGGTGAGGACCGCGCCGTTGACGTAGGAGGCCGCCGGGGAAAGCAGCCAGTCGATCGCCTGGGCGACCTCGCGTGGCTCACCGGGCCGCCCCATCGGCAGGAACCCGGTCGCCTCCCGATAACCGTCCTCGATGCCGCCGGGCAGGCCGGCCTCCTGCGCGAACCGCGCCATGCGCCGGTCGGCCATCTCCGTGCGCACCCATCCCGGGCACACCACGTTGGCGCGCACCCCGCGGCGGCCGTAGTCGACGGCGACCGAGCGGCACAGCTGGAGCAGGGCCGCCTTGGAGGTGGCGTAGGGGGCGTTGCTGGTGCCGTTGCGCAGCGCGGAGACCGAGGCGACGGCGACCACCGCCCCGTGGGACTCCAGCAGACGCGGAAGCGCCGCGCGCAGCAGCAGGAGCGGCCCGGTGACGTTGGTGCGCATCACCTCCTCCCAGTCCCGCAGCGTCAGGTCTCCCACGCTTCCGCCACGCCCGATGCCCGCGTTCAGTACGACGCCGTCGAGCCGTCCGTACGCGGCGACGGCCGCCTGCACGAGTTGCTCGGCCGCCTCGGGCTCCCCGACGTCGCAGGGGAACGCCAGCGCCCCCGTCTCCCGCGCGAGCCGGTGCAGGGGTTCGGGGCGGCGTCCGCAGACGACCACATGGTGTCCCTCTTCGCGCAGCAGCCGGGCCGTGGCCTCCCCGATGCCCGTCCCACCGCCGGTCACCACGATCACCCGCTCGTCCGCCACCGCTGCCGCACCCCCATGTCGAGATCACCGGACCATCCGGCCCCGACTCTAGATCCAGAGCTTGCAACGCCGACGAGTTTCGGCCAATGCCCCACGGTGGCCGCCGGGCATCCCGGCGCCGGCGAGATCGTCCCTCGGGCGGGTCCAGAGGCCGTCGAATGGATTCGGCTTGTGCCCCGAAAGCCGGCGCGGAAGCAGTAAGAGCCACCGGCGCGGAAGCAGTAAGAGCCACCGGCGCGCAAAGAGGAAGACCTGGCCCTCCTCTCACGTCTTTGCCAGGGGGGTGCTCTGCGTGTTCCATAGCGGTGTGGTCCGTGGTGCGCGACGATACGGACGCGGCACAGCACATAATCCAGCCGGCGGGCGCCATGGCGCGTTGAGCGTGCAGGTCGACATGCTCGGCGGCAGTGAACGGAAACGACACCAAGAGCAGCAGCCGGCCAAGGAACACCGAGACAGGAAGAAGGACGGGCATGTCCGGCAGCGAAAGCGAGAACCCAGCAATCCCTTCCCCGACGCCCACGCCGACTCGGCGGCCCAGGACGAACCGGGACTGGTGGCCGAATCAGCTGGACCTCCAGGTTCTCCACCAGCATTCGCCCCGCTCCAATCCCATGGACGAGGACTTCGACTACGCGAAGGAGTTCGCGACCCTGGACGTCGACGCGCTGAAGCGTGACGTCTTCGAGGTGATGACGACCTCCCAGGACTGGTGGCCTGCCGACTACGGTCACTACGGGCCGCTCTTCATCCGCATGAGCTGGCATGCGGCGGGAACGTACCGCATCGAGGACGGCCGTGGTGGCGGCGGCAGCGGCGCACAGCGCTTCGCACCCCTCAACAGCTGGCCGGACAACGCGAGCCTGGACAAGGCGCGCCGTCTGCTCTGGCCGGTCAAGCAGAAATACGGCCGTAAAATCTCCTGGGCCGATCTTCTGGTCTTCGCCGGAAACTGCGCCATGGAATCCATGGGATTCGAGACGTTCGGGTTCGGTTTCGGACGCCAGGACATCTGGGAGCCCGAGGAGATCTTCTGGGGGCCCGAGGACACCTGGCTCGGGGACGAGCGTTACAGCGGTGACAGGGAACTCACCGGTCCTTTCGCCGCCGTGCAGATGGGACTGATCTACGTCAATCCGGAGGGGCCCAACGGCAACCCGGACCCGATGGCTGCCGCCCGGGACATCCGCGAGACGTTCCGGCGGATGGCGATGAATGACGAGGAGACGGCCGCACTCATCATCGGCGGCCACACTTTCGGCAAGTGCCATGGCGCGGTCGACCCCAGTTATATCGGCCCGGAACCCGAGGCCGCCCCGATCGAGCAGCAGGGCCTCGGCTGGCGGAACACATACGGCAGCGGCAAGGGCCCCGACGCGCTCACCAGTGGTCTGGAGGGCGCGTGGACCCATGAGCCGACCAGGTGGGACAACGGGTACCTCGACAATCTGTACGGGTACGAGTGGGAGCTGACGAGCAGCCCCGCCGGCGCCCACCAGTGGACTCCCACGGACCCGGCGGCCCGCAGCACCGTGCCCGACGCCCATGATCCGTCGAAGCGGCACGCCCCCATGATGCTGACGACGGACATCGCACTGAGGGTGGACCCGGTCTACGGGCCGATCACGAAGCGGTTCCACGAGCACCCGGACGAGCTCGCGGTGGCGTTCGCCAAGGCGTGGTACAAGCTGCTGCACCGCGACATGGGGCCCCTGTCGCGTTACCTCGGCCCGTGGATTCCCGAGCCGCAGCTGTGGCAGGACCCGGTCCCCGCGGTCGATCACGACCTGGTCGGGGACGAGGACATCGCTGCCCTCAAGAGCAGGATTCTCGCATCGGGCCTGTCCGTCCCGCAGCTGGTCACCACCGCCTGGGCGTCGGCGGCAAGCTTCCGCGGCACCGACAAGCGCGGCGGGGCGAACGGGGCACGGATCCGGCTCGCGCCACAGAAGGACTGGGAGCTCAACGACGTCCCCGAGGTGAGCGAGGTACTGCGGACCCTCGAGCGGATCCAGCAGGACTTCAACGACTCCCAGACCGGCGGAACGCGGGTTTCCCTCGCCGACCTGATCGTCCTCGGCGGGTGCGCGGCCGTCGAGCAGGCCGCGCGGGACGCCGGGTACGACATCGCGGTCCCGTTCGCACCGGGGCGTACGGATGCCTCGCAGGAGCAGACGGACGTGGACTCGTTCGCCGTTCTGGAGCCCAAGGCGGACGCGTTCCGCAACTACCTTCCGGCGGGAGAGAAGCTGTCGCCGGAAACGCTCATGCTGGACCGCGCCAACCTGCTGACGCTGACCGCTCCGGAGCTGACGGTGCTGATCGGCGGCATGCGGGCCCTCAACACCGGCTTCAAGGGGTCCCCTCACGGTGTCTTCACCCACCGGCCGGGAGTGTTGACCAACGACTTCTTCGCCAACCTGCTCGACATGGGCACGGAGTGGAAGGCGTCGGCCACGGACGAGAACGTGTTCGAAGGCCGGGATCGCGCCACGGGCGAGGCGAAGTGGACCGCCACCGCCGTCGACCTCGTCTTCGGCGCCCACGCCCAGCTCCGAGCCGTCTCGGAGGTCTACGCGTCCAAGGACGCGGGGGAGAAGTTCGTACGCGACTTCGTGGCCGCGTGGAACAAGGTGATGAACCTCGACCGGTTCGACCTCGCCTGATCCCCGCCTCCCGGTCGGCCCTGACCGGGAGGCGGAGGACGTGGCGCATGCGCGGCCTCAGAGAGGACCGCGCATGCGCCACCCTTGTCGTGAGAGGCCGTGTCGACGGCCGGGAGTGACTCCTGGACACGTCGAGCGTGTACGTCGAACGCACCCGGGCGTGCTGATCAGTGGGGGAGCGGGAGGGCTGCCCTGCGCGGCCTGGTCGGCGCGGACATCGTCAGTGCCCGAAGGTGCCCCTGGCCTTCTCCTTGGCGGAGCGGGCCTTGCCGCGGGCTTCCAGCGCAGCGCCCTTGGCTTCGGTGGTCCTGTTGCCGGCCGCGTGGGCCACTTTCCGGACGACCTTCCCGACAATCTGCTCGGCCTCGGCCTTGACTCTCTCTCCGGCGCTCATGTCGGTCCCCTTCCTGGATCCCACCATGCGCCTGCCCTTCAGGGCCGCCGGGAAACCGGAAACCCGTCCGACCAGGTGCCTCGGTCGAGCGCAAGCGACGAAGACTGCGGTGAGCGCCCGAACGGTGAGCGGATGGCCGGTGGGGCCATCCGCCCCCGGCAGCGGCCGGCTGGGGGAACCAGCGCCCTGGGGGCGGCGTCCACTGATACGCAAGATCGTCAGTGGGTGATGAAGGAGTTCGAGATGCCCGGTGCGGCCGCCCGTTACCTCTACCTTGTCCGGCACGGCGAGGCGTCGCCGGACGAGAGCGGACTGACAGAGGCGGGCCGACGCCAGGCCGCACTGCTCGGCCGACGCCTGCGGGATGTTCCCCTGGCTGCCGTTCACCACGGCCCCCTGCCGAGGGCCGAACAGACTGCACGCCTGATCGGCGACCAGCTGAAGGACGTCCCGGTGCACGTCTCCGACGTCGCCGGTGACTACGTGCCCTACATGCCGGACAGGGAAGAACTGCCGGCCGAATCGGCGGACTTCTGCCTCCGTTTCCTCGAGGGCGTCACGGAAGAGGAGCAGAAGGACGGAGCCGCGCTGGCCCGGCAGGCGATGGACGTGTTCACCGGACCGGTGGACGGTGACCGGGATCGGCATGAACTGGTCGTCACCCACAACTTCCTGGTCGCCTGGCTGGTCCGGGACGCCATGTATGCGCCGAAGTGGCGTTGGCTCGGCCTCAACCACGGCAACGCGGCACTCACCGTCATCCGTTACGCCCCCGGCCGACCCGCCTCCGTCCTCGTCTCCAACGACATGCGGCATCTGCCCGCCGAGCTGCGTTGGACGGGCTTCCCGCCCGAGGTACGGATCTGAAAGCGCCGTGGACCGTAAGTTCAGCAGAGCGCCGTGAAGCCGGTGCAGAGCAGTCGGATGCTCCGCGCGAACTTCTCGTCCGGGTCCAGGCGTGGGATCAGCGGGCCCATCACCAGCGGGAACCGGGCGCACAGGTCGGCGTAGAGCTCGCCAGACACGTCCGGTGGCGCCGTGGGCTGGTTCTGCTCCTGGAGCACGAATCCGGTGACGTGGCTGAGCAGGGTGTCGGCGGCGATGCCGCAATGGCCGGCGGGCAGCCCGGCGTCGAGGAGGGTTCGCAGCAGGCGTTCCATCAAGGACAGGGCGCCCGGGCTGAGCATGCCGGGGCTCTCGGCGAGGAGTTGGGCACCGCCGGGGTGCTGTTTGATGCTCAGCCGCAGGGCGGTGGCCTGGGCTGCGACGCGATCTGGCCAGTCGGCGGCGGACGGGAGGGCGGCGAGAGCGCTGGTTCCGGCGTCGTACGCCTGGCGGCAGACCCGGTCGGCCATCAGGGCGAGCAGCTCGTCCTTGCCGCGCACGTGGTAGTACAGGCTGCCCGCGTGGGCGTCCAAGCGGTCGGCGACCTGCCGCATGGACAGGTTCTGGTAGCCGACCTCGGCGAAGACGGCCATGCCAGCATCGACGATGCGCTCCTTGGTGAGCTTCATGCGTCCCACCGTACAAGGTTTTCCAACACCGTTCGAAAAGTGTGCTAGGTTCGCGCCATCAGGTTTCGAACGGTGTTGGAAATGCCGTAATCAGGGGGAGGGGCCAGACATGGGGGCGATCGTCTTCAATGTGACCACGGCCGCGCTGATGGTCATGATGCTCAACTGCGGTGTGGGTGTCGTCGGTCGCGACACCTTGCGCGGGCGGCCGCTCCCGTGGGCGGCGATCGCGCTGACCGCGCTCGCCGTCGCCGGGGTGGTGCTCCAGCTGGTCTGGTCCGGCGCCATGGACGCGCTGGACGCGGACCCCGCCAAGTCCGGGTGGTGGCGTGAGTTCACCTCGGTGTTCATGCAGAACGGTGGCCTCTTCGGCGGCCTGTGGAACCTCGTCACCCTCGCCGCCGTCGCCGCGCTCGCCCAGTGGTACTGGGGTGGCTCGCTCACCCTCGCCTTCTTTGTCGCCGGCATCGTGCTGCCGGGCCGCATGGACACGCTGTTCGGCTTCGGCGACGGACCCAGCACGGACCCCCGCAACTTCGCCGGAAGTTCAGGAGCCACCTACTTCCTCGGCGCGACCCTCGCCCTCGCCTTTCTGACCCGCACCCGCCACCCGAAGGAGATCGCCCTGGCGGTCGGCGTCCCGGTGCTCGGCCTCGCCATGTGGCTCGCCCAGGACAACGGCCACGGGCTGGTGTCCGTCTACGGATTCGCCCTCGCTGCGGCGGTCTGGGCCGTCCGCCGCCCTGTGCCTCGCACGGCCTGACCCGCGGCGCCGCGCGCGGCCGCGCGGGCTGGACCGGCCTGCTGCCTCTCGCCGGGCAAGGCTGCCCGGCAGTCTCGCAGTGCCGAAGCTCGCGGCCGCGTCGTCACCTGTTCCCACCTCGCAGCCCAGTAGTCACATGATCAGCCGCGTAGGGCCCAACGGGTGCGGTCTCTCGCCGGCGCCTCGCCAACTCGCCTTCTGCGCAAACGGATTCGGGATGCGCCCTGCTACGTGCGGGTTGTTGGATGCCGGGTTGTCGTGAGATCTTTCCCGGGATCTGTCCCTGACCGGTAATGGACGCATCCTTCGGCCGCCTTTTCTTGTCTTGCCTGGTGGCCGCCCAGCGGCCCGGGGACAGGTGGGGTACTGAGCGGAAGCAGGGACGAGCATGTCGCGTCATGGTGGCGGGCGGGGTTGGTACGGCAGGACGGTGGGGGCGGCGCTGGGCGTGACGCTGCTGGCTGCCGGTGCCGCGGTGTGGACCGCACAGGCCGGTCCCGTGCGCGGAACTGCGCCCCGGGCGGCGGCCGCTCCTGCAGCTCCGGCCCCTCCGACTGTTCCGGCCGTGCCCGGAAGCACGCTCCGGCCGGTGGAGCGGAGCATCGCGCACGCCTCGGACAAGGGCGCACGCGGCGTCAACATCACCATCGACGACGGCCCCGACCCCGTGTGGACGCCTCAGGTCCTCGACGTGCTCGCGCGCTTCGGAGTGAAGGCCACGTTCTGCATGGTGGGGACGCAGGCCCAGGCTCACCCGGATCTGGTGAAGCAGGTGGTGGCCGCCGGGCACCGCCTGTGTGACCACACGGTGTCGCACGACACCACGATGGACTCCAAATCCCAGGCCTACCAGTCGCAGCAGATCCTCGACGCGGAACGCATGATCACCGAGGCGTCCGGGGGAGTGGAGCCGGTGTACTACCGGGCGCCCGGCGGGGCGTTCACCCCCTACAGCCGCACACTGGCCGCCTCCCGGGGGATGCGTCCGCTGGGCTGGAACGTGGACTCCAAGGACTTCGAACGGCCCGGCACGGACGCGATCATCTCCACGGTGGAGCGTGAGCTGCCCAACGGGCCGACGATCCTCTTCCACGACGCGGGCGGCAACCGCTCGCAGACCGTCGAAGCCCTGCGCAGGATCCTGCCCCGGCTGAAGGAACAGGGCTACTCTTTCGGCTTCCCCGTGCGCTGAGCCTGGGCCTCGGCCACCTACAGCGCTTGAGGCCCCCGCCCGTCGCCGACAGCATCGGCGACGGGCGGGGCGGTGGCCTTGGCCGGCGGTCGGTTCTCGGCCCCGCAGGCCCGCGGCAGACCGGACTCGGCTGACGCGCTCACCGTCCAACGGAACCGAGCCGGTGTCACGCCGCTCACGGTCGAGCAGTCAGAAACCGCCCGTCAGCCGCTCAGTACCAGCTGGTGCAGGTGATCGCTGTGTTGTAGCCGGAGTCACCGCAGGCGCGCATCAGCTTGCCGTTGCTGTCCCGCCACGCCTCGGTCCAGACGCTGCCTCCGCTGCTGATCTCCGTCCAGCCCAGCTGCGGCTCCCAGGTTCGGCCGCCGTCGCTGCTGCGGTCCACCCAGACGTGCATGCCCGGCGCGCCGCCGACGATGCGGCCCCATGCGCAGGTGCTGTTCCCCGAGCCGTTCACCCGCAGCTCGATGCCCTGGCCCCTGCCGCCGAACGCGGTCCGCACAGTCCGGCCGTTGTCGTTGTTGCAGCCGTCGGCGGCGCTGGCCGACGAGGCGCCGGCCAGGGTCACCAGGCCGGAGAGCAGCGCCGCGGCGGAGAGCGCGGCCGCCGCCTTCTTCGTCGTACGCATCATTCGGTCCCCTCGTTCACGGCCAGAGGCCGTCGTGGTTGGTGATCGAAGTCTGCGCATGCGGAGAGTCGGTGCCCACCTCAGACACCATAGGTTGACCGCCGGAAATGCCAGGTGTTATGCCGATATCAACGACGGCACCCGCCCAGCCGCGGCTCAGTCCCCCTGAGACTGCCGCCCTCCGTCGTCCGTCGTCCAGCAGGCGGAGCGGTCAGGGTCTGAGGGCGTCCTCCAGGGTTGGGCGGCAGTCGATGAAGGTGTCGACCCCGACGAGTTGGAGGATGCGCAGTACGGGCGGGGTGGGTGCGACCAGGCGCAGCCAGCCCCCGGCTTGGGCGGCGGCCTGGTGGACGCCGATGAGGAGGTTGACGCCTGTCGAGTCCATGAAGGTGACCTGACGCATGTCGATCACGGTGCGCGGCGGCCCAGGAACCCTGGTGACATCCAGGGCTTGGCGGAGTGTGTCGATGGTGTGGTGGTCGATTTCTCCGGCCGGGGCCAGCACGTGGACGCCGTCGGTCTCGGTGGTGAGGACCGACAGCGCACCTGGCTGTTGCCCGGTGCGTTCGGGATCCGTCCTTCGTCCGTCAGCCATGCCGTGATCCTGGCACAACCGGACCAGCCTTCGAAGTGCTGGGCCGCGTGGTTGACGTGATGTTGTTGCAGTCCAGGCAGTGCCTTGGGAAAACTGAGCATGACTGGTTCGAGCGGGGGTATGCGCGTGGGCGTGAACGTGGTGAAGGCGGCTGTGGTGGAACCAGCTTCATTGGGCGAGGGCGGACCGGGCGAGGACGGCACCGCCCCTGACGAGCACACCCTCCAGATGGCGGTGGCCCTGGACGGCGACGGCTCGGTGATTGCGCGCGCCCGTGATCTGGCCGCCCGCTTCCTGGTGCGGGTGCAGGCCGAGCACGGCGTGCCCGTCTCGCAGCGTGCCATGGAGGTGACGCAGCTGGTGGTGAGCGAGCTGGTCACCAACGCCCGTAAGTACGCGCCCGGTCCCGTACTGCTCAATCTGCGCATCGCCGGGGACGTGATCGAGACGGCGGTGTGGGATTCCGACCCGGTGCTGCCGGTGGCTCGGGCCACGGACGCGGGGCGGGTGGGGCAGCACGGCCTGGAGATCGTGATGGCCCTCGCCCACGGCTTCGAAGCGCAGCGCGAACCGGTCGGCAAGCGCATTACCGCCCGCATCGCCCTGTGGGAAGAGCCCGGAGAAGGCCCCCAGCGGTGACCCTCCCGCAGAGCAGCGCGGACGCTTTGTGATCACAGGAGCCAGATCTGGAATCCCAGACACAAGCGGGCTGACATACCTGGCGTCGGGCTCATGACCTGATGCTTCATTGGTCCATGAACGTGACTGCGAGCCCGAACTCGGCGTGGACCTCGATGTTGACGACCGCACCGCACGAGTTGGCACCCGGACGACCCACCGGGTCCTGACACCAGGGTCGCGACGGACAGCCGGGTGTGACACGGGATCAGGAAGCCCGTGGTGCGCGCACCGGCTCAGCGCCTCCGGCCCCACCAGCAGGTCGCCAGGCTGCGTACATCGGACAGCCGCAGCCTGGCGACCCACGTCCACCCCGGCCGAGGCCCGGTCCGCCCCGATGAGAAAGAGATGCCGACGTGTCCGTGTCCGTACTGCGCTGGGCTGACTACCCGTGCATGCCCTGGAAGAACGGCTTCGGCAGCACACGGGAGGTGGCGGCCGCACCCGCCGGTTCGGGGCTGCCGGACTTCGACTGGCGGGTCAGTATCGCCGATGTCTGCGCCGAAGGGCCGTTCTCCCCTTTTCCCGGTGTCGATCGGGTGATCACGCTGATCGAGGGCCCCACCATGGTGCTCACCGTCGACGGAACGGAGCACCGGCTCGCCCCCTTCGCCCCCTTCGAGTTCTCCGGGCACGGCACGGTTTCGTGCCGCCTGCCCGACGGGCCCACCCGGGACCTCAACGTGATGACCCGGCGCGGACGCGCCGAGGCGTCCGTGGCGGTGACCGGCGTCTCGGCGCCCCGCGAACTCACCGCCCAGTCCGGCGAAGCCCTGCTTGTGCTGACGCTCGGCGGTCAACTGGCGCTCTCTGCGGGGGTGTCGGGTGAGGTGGCCCTCGAACGACTGGACGCGGTGTACCAGGACGGACCCGGCGGCATCCACATCCGGGGACGCGGTACCGTCGCCGAGATCCGTATCCGCTTCAGTGCTGATCTCTGACAGGCCGCGGGGGCCGGCCCTGCGGTAGCGGGCCGCGAGGTGCGGGGCGCTCCGTACGAGGTCAGTCCAGGATCGTGGCGATACCACGGCGACGAAGTTCGGCCAGCCCGTCCACCATGGCCTCGATCTGCTCGGGGGAGTGTCCGACCCAGTCCGTGAGCTCCGACACCACGCGCACAGGCTCGCTGGTGCGATAGGAGCGGGTGGGGTTGCCCGGGAACCTCTTGTCGGTGACGTTGGGGTCGTCCTCCAGTTCACCGGTCGGCTCCACTACGTAGATGCGCCCCGGTCCGTCCCCGGTTGCGAGCTCGGCGCCCCACACGGCGGCATCCAGGGTCTCGGACATGTAGACGTGGCGGGCCGTGCGCCCTTCTTCGTAGTTGGACGCGTAACCAGGGACCAGCAAGTCCCCCGGAACCAGGTCCGCCTTCGTACCGTGCAGGTAGGTTCCCGCCTCGTACACCTGGAAGGGAACAGGGACGCTGGGCATGGATGACTCCTTCGGTCTGAGCTCGGACTGACAGACAATCACAGCAGCCACTGGTGCCTACGCGGGGAGCGGGCAATGGCGCGATCAGCGCCCAGCAGCTCATGACATACACCGCGAACAAGCCGACGGCACCGGCTTTTCTGCGGGCGACCTGCCGGGATGCTCCAAGCTTGGGTAAAACCACCCTTGTATTGAGCACGTAAAGATCCTGCGCTTCCCTTATGTGCGTTCCCCCCTCCGGGCAAGATCGTTAATGTCCCTGGGTGCGACGGCGACCTCCTCCTGGGGCCAGACCGACCTGCCGACCGACGCGACCGCTGTGTTCCCCGCCGACCAGGTGCCCGCCGGCAACGACGGCGCCGCTCTGGCCGCCACCGACTACACGCGGGCCGGCATCCACTACCTGGACGCCTCCGCCCGCGAGGTCAACGAGGCCACGCCCGGCAAGCACGTCACGGTCACCGAGTACGACACCTTCGGCAACACCGTCCGTACCCTGACCGCCGCCAACCGTGAACTCGCCCTCGGCGCGAGCACCGCGCAGCAGACCGAACTCACGGACCGCGGCATCAACGCGCTGTCCTCCGCCGAGCGCGCCCAGCTGCTGTCCACGACCGCCGTGTTCAACAGCACGGGAACGCAGGAGCCGGACTCCTACGGCCCGCTGCACCGGATCACCCTCGCGGCCGATCTGACCAGCGGGTCCACCACCCTCGCCGCCGCGGGCAGCCAGCTCATGGCGCGGGAGCACACGGTCAAGAGCTACGACACCGGCCGTCCCACCGACCGCACCGCGACGATCAAGGACCAGGTCACGCTGGAGACCACCGGCGCGCAGCCGCGGCTCGACGGGAGCCTCGCCGCCACCACCGGCAAGACCGGCGGCACGGTCCTGCAGCTGGCCAATCTGCACGGCGACATCGCCCTGCAGCTGCCGGCCGACACGTCGGTGGCGCCGACGGTGCTGGACTCCGACGAGTTCGGCAACCCGCGCGCCGGGCAGCCCGAGACCCGCTACGGCTGGCTCGGCGGCAAGGAGCGCTCGGACGAGACGATCACCGGCCTCACCCTCATGGGTGCCCGCGTGTACGACTCGGCCACGGGCCGCTTCCTGTCGGTCGACCCGGTCTTCGGCGGTAGCGCCAACGCCTACGACTACTGCTACGGCGACCCGGTCAACTGCTACGACCTGGACGGCCGCATGGCCGGCGCCTTCGTCGTCGCGGCGGCGGGCCTCGGCCTGAGCGAGGTGCTGATCATCCTGGGCGTGGCCTTCGTGGTCGCCCTCGCGGGTTACGCCTTCTGGTACGGCACGAGCGCGGCGGTGCACAAGCTGAGGGTCGCCTTCGCGCACCGCAAGAAGGACGAGACGCACAAGACGCAGGAGAACCGGAAGGGTCACCGCACGGGCAAGTCCAAGAACACGAGCGACAAGCACGACCGGGGCGATCGCCACGGCGGACGTAAGAAGTTCAAGAACCCGAACAAGCGCAAGAGCTGACGCGGAACGGCTCTGACCGTTCATGTCCCCGGGGCGTGTGCCATGCTGGCGCACGCCCCGGTGCCACGCGCGGACACGGGCCCATGCGGCAGTACGAGAGGACAACTTCATGCCGGAGGACAACATCGAGATCCAGGCGGAGCGACAGCTGTCGGCGGGCAACCACGCCGCCGCCCTGTCCCTCTATCTGGAGGCGTGGACCGGCCCGGACGACGAGGTCGCGGACACCATCCTGGATCTGGTGGAGGACTGGGGGGACACCGACGCCGCGCTGGAGTCGATGTCCGCCGCCGCGGCCGCGGGCAACGCCGGAGCCTACGAGGCCCTGGCCGATCTGCTGATCCAGCTCGACCGGCCCGAGGAAGCGGTGTCGGCCCTTCAGGAGGCGGACCGCCACGGCCGCGACGTGACCCTGTGGATCGCGGGGATTCTGGCGGACGAGATCGAGGACCGCCCGCGCGCCGAGGAGTACTACCGACGGGCGCTCGCCGAGAACCACCCGAACGCCCTCAACGACTACGGCGCCTTCCTGCGCGACGGCGGGGAGCGGCTGGACGAGGCCGCCGATCTGCTGCGCCGGGCCGTCGACCAGGGGGACACCATGGCGGCCGGCAACCTCGGCCGGCTCCTGCTCGACCAGGACAAGCCCGAGGAGGCCGTCGGCTGGCTGCGGCGGGCCCTGGAGGCCGGACACCGCTCCGTCCTGGTCGCGCTCGGCGAGGCCGAGAACGACACGGACGACATGGAAGCGGCCGGCCGGCACCTGCGGGAGGCACTGGAGGAGGACCTGCCCGGCGCGCACTTCGCCTACGCCATCCATCTGACCGACACCGGCGCCCTCGAGGAGGCCGTGCCCCACTATGTGGCCGCCCTCGAAGAGGACGAGGAAACCAACGCCTGCTTGAACCTGGCTCTGCTGTACGAGGAGCTGGGTCAGCCGGGGCAGGCAGACCGGCGTTACCGGGACGCGATCGAGTACGAGGACGAGGAGGCGTTCGTGCCCTATGCGCGCTTCCTCGCCGGGCGGGGCCGGGCCGAGGAGATCGACGCGCTGCTCACCCGGGCGTCGTCACTCGACATCGACCGGGAGGACCTCGCGGAACTGCGGACCCTCGCCGACAAGGGCGCCACCGCCGGCGCGTGACGCGTCGCTTCCCCCCACCCCACCCCACCCGCCACGCCCCTGTCTCGCCCGGACATCGCACGGACGAGACAGGGGCGTGGCGCATCGGTCCACTGAAGAAGGCCGGCTGGGGGTATCGGCGAAACACCCCCCTCTCACCCGGCTTCCGCCGATCGCGTCCGCTCGTCACCACCAGTAGACGGGGTAGCGAGGTGCGTGCTTGGGCAGCCCGGCGATGATCCCGCCACTGACCAGAAGCAGAGTCGCGGCGAGCAGAAGGGCGAGGAAGCCGAGCGGGGCGGGTGACTGGAGGACGACGATGACGGCGGTGGCCGCCGCCGGGGAGTGAGGCGTCCTGGTGATCATCATGGTGCCCAGAGCGAGGCCGCCCGCCAGTGCGGCAGCCCACGTCGAGCTCCCGAAGGCGGCCAGTACCAGATAGCCGCCGATCGCGGACAGCAGGTGGCCGCCGATCACACTGCGAGGCTGCGCCAGGGGCAGCTGAGGGGTGCTGTGCACGAGGGCGGCGCTGGCTGCGAGGGGCGGGATGAGCAGCGGCTCGTGCAGGACAGCGCCTATGGCGGCCAGCAGCAGAAGCACGGAGATGACGGACGTCGTGGCGTGCAGGGCGTGACGGTGTCCAGCGTGGGCGGGAGCGCGTCCGGCGAGCATGCGCAGGGCAGCCGGGCGGGGTGTGGTGTCGGTACTCATGAGTCTCTCGGGACCTGGGCCTGGGTGGCCCTGAGTGCGGGCAGGTGCGGAACGGTCCCGTGCTGTCGTGCAACGCGCCCCGTGGTCGACGTGGGCTGACCTTGCGCCGAGCATCCGATCGGGACGGCGCAGTCCTGCCCCTCATCCAACCAGGTGGGGGCGCCGGCACTGCGGGCGCCCCCCGTAGAGCTGCTGTTCCTGGACCAGCGGCCCGGTTGCGGGCCTCGAATGCCGAGCGATGGGAACCTTGCCGCCATGGGCAAGACCGCACTGATCGTCATCGACATGATCAACACTTATGACCACGCCGACGCCGAGCTGCTGATTCCCTCGGTCGAGTCGGTGGTGCCCGTGCTGACCGACCTGCTGGACCGGGCGCGGCGCCGCGGCATCACCGTGATCTACGTCAACGACAACTTCGGCGAGTGGCGCTCCCATCACGGCGAACTCCTCGAAGAAGCCCTCTCCGGCCCGCACGCCGGCCTGGTGCGGCCACTGCGTCCCGACGACTCCTCCCTTTTCGTGGTCAAGGCCCGCCACTCCGCCTTCTTCGAGACTCCGCTGGAGTACCTGCTGCGGGAACAGGGCTTCGAGGAACTGGTGCTGTGCGGACAGGTGACGGAGCAATGCGTCCTCTACTCCGCACTGGACGCCCACATCCGCGGTTTCCAGGTCGTGGTGCCCCGCGACGTGGTGGCCCACATCCACACCGACCTCGCCGACGCCGCGCTGCGCATGATGGAGCGGAACATGGGCGCGCGGGTGTGCGACAGCAGTGAGCTGTGGGCGTAGCGGCAGTCGCGTCCCGGAGTGCGCCACCGCCCGTCGCCGGCCAGGCTCCGTGCGCCGCACTCGCGCAAGGCCGGTACATGTGGACGTGCAGCCGAGGGGCTACCACGAGTTCCCGGGGCCCCTATGCTGAACGCGTTCCGCTGTACCTGCCCACCTCGGGGGAGACACTCGTGAGCAACTGGAACCCAGGCGGGCAGCCGCCATCAGGCTCTCCCTGTCCGCCCGGTCCGTATCCGCCGCCCCCGGCCAACGGCGGTCATCCGCCGCACTTCCCGCATCCCCATGCGCCCCACCCCGGCTTTCCGGTCCCCACGCCCCGGCCCGGCCCGTTCCAACGGCTGCGGCGGCGGATCGGTCCCATCCACACCGCGCGCAGAGTCTTCAAGCCGTCCCGTCCGGGCATCGTCGAAGACGCCGCCGTCGCCCGCATGCAGAGAATCCGCACCGCGGTCGGTCTCGGAGCCGTGGTGTGGGTGTCGCTGTCCTACAGACTCGCCCAGTCGGTGGGAGACGTGGCCAGTGACCGCTTCAACCAGTCCTGGATCAGTGTGCTGGTCCTGTCGGTCACCTTCCCCGTCGTCGTGGGCGTCCTGCTCGCCGTCGCCGCACCGGCCGCCCGGGGCGAACTGCTGCGCCGGGCCGCCAGGAGCCTCGGAGCAATCGTCGCGATTGTGGCGGCCGTGGCGGTGTTCCCCGCGTCCGTCCTCACCGGGTTCGTGGAGGGACGCTTCGCGACCAACCCGGCGATGACCGCGCTCACTTGGGCCGGGATTCTGCTCACCCTCGTCTGGGTCCTTCCCTTCATCGTCTGGGGCATCGGGCTGGCCCTGGTGCACGTCTTCCGTACGGCTGACATCCACGAAACCGTCCCGCCGGTGCTGGCGATGGCCGTGGTGTGGGAAATGACGCTCATCGACCTGTTCACGGGCGCCTACGCGGGTGTGCCCGGTCCGTTGCGCGCCCTCCTGGTGCTGGGCGCCCCCGTGTCGGTCACCGCCGTCGGCTGGTGGGAACTGCACCGGCTCCGCGTCCACTACGGCCTCTCCATCCGCGACGTCCTCATGCGATAGGCCGGCCCGGGCGACCGGAGAGGAGGCGCCGGCGCGGAGATGACAGGTCGGGCGGCCAGGAACGCGGCGGCATGATGGACACCCCGAGCCGACCATGGGGCGAAGCCGACCGCGCTGCCGGACATCGCGTTCGTCCTCAGTCGGACGACAGGCCGTGGGCCAGGCCGGTCAGGAGCAGGGCGAGGCCCCGTTCGAAGCCGCGGTCGTCGAGGGCCGACGGGTCCGGGTCCGCCCGGGTCGCGGCCTCGAGGGAGTCGGCGAGTGCCGGGTAGCCGGGCCGGTATTCCTCCGGCGGCCGGGTGAAGCCCGCCGTGTAGGTCTCCAGCGCCGATCCGAGCACCAGGAAGTCGATGGCCGCACCGACTTCGAGGGCCTGCGCCGGCTCACAGCCGGCCCGGACCAGAGTGCTCAGCAGGGTGTCGTACTCGCGCAGCGCGTCGGTGCCGCGCACCCCCCGGCGGGCGACGAGCGAGATGGCGTTGGGGTGCCTCAGGAAGACCCGGCGGTAGCCCCGGGCATAGGCGGCGATGCCCTCCTGCCAGGGCCGGTCCCGCAGCGGGCTGACGTCGATCTCGGCGTCGAGCAGCTCCCCGACCGCGTCCAGGATGTCGTCCTTGGACCGGACATGGTGGTAGAGCGAGGCGCCGCGCACACCCAGCCGGTCAGCGAGGGCGCGCATGGTGAGCGCCTCATAGCCGTGGTCGTCGATGAAACCCAGCGCGGCGCGCGCGATGGCGGTCCGGCTCAGAACCGCCTGATGTGGCCGGCCCACGACCCGCCCCCTCACGATCTCGGCAACTCCGCAAGGTTACTCACCCGGAAGGTCTTCCCAAACGCCGGTCGCGCCTCTACGTTCGCCGCCTAACAAAGTTAGTTTTAGCTCGTGCGACAAGGCGAGGAACGCCCATGCCCCAGCCCCTGCCCCCCGACGACAGCGACGCCGTGCGCCTGGAAGCGCTCGGCTACCGGCAAGAACTCCGCCGCAGCCTGGACATCCTGGGCAACATCTCGATGGGGTTCGCGGTGGTGTCCCCGGTCGTCGCCCTCTACGCCGTCTCGATGATCGCGACGATGATCGCCGGGCCCGCCTGGGTCTGGGCGCTCCCGGTCGTCCTCGCCGGACAGTGCCTGGTCGTCAACGTCTACTCCGAACTCACCTCCCAGTGGCCGCTGGCCGGCGGGCCGTACCAGTGGGGCCGGCGGCTCATCGGCCCGCGGTTCGGCTGGCTGGGCGGCTGGGTGTGGCAGTTCGCCGTGATGTTCGGCAACACCACCGTCGCCTACCTGGCCGCGCCGTGGGTCTTCGCCCTCTTCGGCGCCGTACCGTCTCCGGGGGCCCTGGTCGCGGTGGCGATGGCGATCGTGCTGGTCTCTTCCCTGGTCAACGCCTATGGCATCGGCATACTGCGCTGGTTCGTGTCGGCCGGCATCGCGGGTGAGGCGATCGCCTCCGTCCTCGTCGGCCTGTCCTTGCTGCTGTTCTTCCGCAAGCACTCGTTCTCGATGTTCACCAGCACCTTCGGCGCCGAGCAGCTGTCGGGCGGCTCGCTGCCCATGGCGTTCATGGCGGTCGTCGCGGTGGCCGGCTGGGCGTTCATCGGCTTCGACGCCTGTGTGTCGACGGCCGAGGAGACCAAGGACGCGGCCCGCCAGGTGCCCCGGGCGATGTGGTGGGCGCTGCTCTCGGTGGGCGCGGTGGTCGTGCTCAACGCCGTGGCCGTCGCCATCTCCTACCCGAACCCGGCGGCGGCCGTGGCGGGCAAGGACGTCGACCCGGTGACGACGGCCGTCGTCACCTCGTTCGGCTCCTGGTCGGACAAGCCGTTCGTGGCGATCGTGCTGGTCAGCTTCCTGGCCTGTGCGATGGCCTCGCAGGGCGGCGCCGCCCGGGGACTGTACTCGCTGGCCCGGGACGGCGTGTTCCCCTTCTCCGCACACGTCCGCAAGGTCAACGGGCGAGCCGCGCCGATCGGGGGCCTGGTCGCCTCCACGCTGGTCTCCGCCTCCGCGCTGCTGCTCGGTCTGAATGCCACGGCCATCGGATCGCTGATCTCCTTCGGTACGGCAGCCACCTTCGTGCCGTTTTTCCTGGTGTCCGCCGCCGCGCTCGTCGCCCGGCTGCGCGGGACGTGGCTGCCGTCCGGGGCGATCCGGCTGGGCCGGTGGGGGACGGGTCTCAACGTCCTCGCCGCGCTCTGGGCCGGCTTCGAGGTGGTCAACGTCTGCTGGCCCCGCGCCCTGCTCGCACCGCCCGGGGCGCCCTGGTACCAGATCTGGGCCGCGCCGCTCGGCGTCGCGGTCGTGCTCGGCTCCGGCGTGCTCTACCTGCTCGTCCGCCGGCCACAGGACCGGATCGCGGGCACGGAGGACACGTCCGCCGCCCCGCTCCCGGCCGATCCGTCACCGTCCCCGTCCGCCCCGACGCCGTAGCCGGACGCGCCTGACACCCCTCACCACAGTCGCCACCCCCCTCAACCACACCGGAAAGGTTCCTCATGAACGTTTCTGCAATGTCCCGGCGCCGCTTCCTGAGCAGCTCCGCCGCCGTAGCCGCCGCGGCGGGGGCCGGCCTCACGGCCGGAGCCGGCCGCGCCGGGGCGGCGACGTACAACGGGACGACGTACACGGTCCCGGGCGAATGGGCGCCGCACGCCGGATGCCTCATGGCCTTCCCGTGGGATGCCACCGACAACTGGGGGGACAAGCTCCCGGCGGTCCAGGACGAGGTCGCGGCCGTCGCCCGCGCCGTCGCCCGGTTCGAACCGGTGACCATGGTGGCCAACACGGGGGCGGGCGACTTCGTCCGTTCCAAGGTCGGCCCCGGCATCACCGTCATCGAGTACCCGATCAACGACTGCTGGCCCCGCGACAACGGCCCGGTCTTCGGCGTCGATTCCACCGGCTCCCAACTGCTCGGCCTCGACTTCGCCTTCAACGGCTGGGGCAACAAATTCCCGCACGACAAGGACGACCTGCTCCCGGTCGGCGTGTGCGACCACCTCGGCGTGCCCCGGCTCCCGGTCGACCTGGTCTTCGAGGGCGGATCCCTGCTCCAGGACGGCGAGGGCACGATCATCGGCACCGAGGAGTGCCTGCTCAACCCCAACCGCAACCCGAACCTGACCAAGGCGCAGATCGAGGCCGCCCTGCTCGACGCCTACGGCGCCCGCAAGATGATCTGGCTGCCGTACGGCATGTACGGCGACACCATCACCGACGGCCACGTCGACCTCGTCGCGGCCTACGCCGGCCCGGCCTCACTGCTGATCAACCTGCCGTCGGACACCAACGACGCCAACTACCCGCGGCTCCTGCGCAACAAGCGGGTCCTCCAAGCGGCCACTGACGCCCGTGGGCGGCGGTTCCAGCTGACGGAGATGCCCTTCTTGCCGAAGTTCACGGTGGGCGCCGACCGGGTGATCACCTTCAGTTACACGAACTACTATCCGACGGCCACCGGGGTCGTGGTGCCCACCGCGAACATCCCGTCCTGCGACAATCCGGCGCTCGCGGTGATCCAGTCGCTGTTCCCGGCCAAGACGGTGGTGGGTGTCCCCGCGACCACGCTGGCCTGGGGCGGAGGCGGCGTCCACTGCATCACGCAGCAGATCCCCGCCACCACCCACTGAGCGGTCCGCCCCCGGAAGCCACCCGTATCCGCCGATGGATCGACGGCACGCTGCGGTCGGAGGAAAAGTCGGATAACCCGCGCGTCCACGGGGTAGAACGGACGCCGGGTGCCTTCCAGCCATGGACGGCCCCATCCGCAGAGCAGCCGGGACCTCCCGGCGACAACGAAGGACAAGGACAAGCAGTATGGCCAGCGGCACCGTGAAGTGGTTCAACGCCGAAAAGGGCTTCGGATTCATCGCCCAGGACGGCGGCGGACCGGACGTCTTCGCCCACTACTCCAACATCACCGGCAACGGCTACCGGGAGCTCGTCGAGGGAGAGACGGTCACCTTCGACGTCACCCAGGGACAGAAGGGCCCCCAGGCCGAGAACATCGTGCGCGGCTGACGAAGACGAACGCGTTTCCGCCCCGCGAGAGACACCGTGTACAGTGGTGTCACCGACGCGGGGTGGAGCAGCTCGGTAGCTCGCTGGGCTCATAACCCAGAGGTCGCAGGTTCAAATCCTGTCCCCGCTACTGGAACGAGGGCCCGGCATCAGACTTTGTTGGCTGATGCCGGGCCCTTCGTGTGACGTTGGCCTTCATCACCCCGGTTGTGGGTGGTGGAGGCCAACGGTGTTTCCGGGCGGGGCGTCGGTGTCGTAACACCTCAATTGCGCCACGGGCGTTGCTTGTTCAGGTGCCCATGAGGGCATCCACAATCGTTCTGGCGACACGGCCGGCCCGCTCCGGGGTCCAGTGGTCCGGCTCCTCCATGGTGGAGACGTAGTAGCCGCGGGTCAGCAGGGACAGAACGTCGGCGGCGAGGCCGGCGTCGGGGACCCCCGCGGCGACGGACGCGTCGAGGAACTCCTGGCGCGCTTCCCGTGGTTCCTGGCGATCGACGCCGCCCGGGTCGACGTGGGCCGACGAGAGCATCTCGACCCAGAGCGTGCGGAGCAGCAGGTCCTCGGGTTCCGTGCTGAGGTGCCATTCCACCAGCGCGCGCAGCCGATCCGTGCCGAGCAGGTCGCCCAGGTGCGCCTCCAGGTCGGTGCGCCACCGGGACTCGGCGGCGCGGACGGCGTTGGTGATCAGGGCTGTTCGGGTGGGCACGTAGTTCGTGACCATCGCCGTGGAGCCGCCGAGTTCCTTGGCGACGGCGCGGATGGTGACGGCGCGCGCACCGTCCCGGGCGGCGACAGCGAGGGTCGCCTCGGCGATTGCCTTGCGGCGCTGGACTTCGTCGACGTCGATCGGCATGGCAGCAACCTAGCTCAGAGGGGGGTTGACGTTGAACACACCTAGATGCAACGCTGTTATATCACGTTGTTTTCCAAAGGTTTGCCTCTGTGGAGGGCCTCATGAGCCTTGCCGTTCACCGCGTCACCCCGGAACCGGTCCCCCGACACGCACGGCAGCACATGGTGCGGATGCGAGACGGAGTGCGGCTGGCCACCGACGTGTACGGCGCCGGCCGGCGGGAGCCGGCGCCGACCGTCCTGGCCCGCCTGCCCTACGACAAGAACAGCCGGTACACCTTCTTCGAGAAGATCGCGGCACGGTTCACCACGCGCGGCTACGTCGTGGTGGTCCAGGACGTTCGCGGCAAGTTCCGTTCGGAGGGCCGGACGCTGGGTTGGACCGGCGAAGTCGACGACGGCTACGACACCCTCGAGTGGATCACCCGCCAGCCTTGGTCCGACGGGATCGTCGGGATGTTCGGCGACTCCTACTACGGGTTCACCCAATGGTCCGCGGTCTCCAGTCAGCACCCCGCCCTGCGCGCCATCGTCCCGCGGGTCACGTGCACCACGAACGCCCCCGGCATCGCCGCCTATGACGCCGGGTCCGGGCGGCAGCCGGTGTGGCTGGAGGGAACCACGTACCAGGCGAAGGTGTGGACGGACAACGACATCTACGAGTTCGACGTCGATCTCACCAGGCGCCCGGTCGTCGCCGCCTACGAGGAGGCGTTCGACGCGATCGGAAAGCGCTCGCCGGGCTTCGGCCTCATCGTCGGCGGTATCCCCCTCGACCCCTACAACGGGCCGCACCCCTACGACGCGCGTCCCGTGCCGGTACTGCACTGTGTGGGCTGGTTCGACAACCTCGGCATCGCCCACATGCGGGACTACACGGAGCTGGCCGAGCGCCCCGGCTGGGCGGCCGTGCAATACCTGATCGCCGACACGATCGACCACGAGAACTACCTCCTGGAGGACGCCCCGGCGACCCCCGCCACCGATCACATGGCCGACGACGCCGCCCTCGAACGCATGCTGGACTCCTACACAGGCCCCGCGATCGAGTTCTTCGACGTCTTCCTGAAGGACGCCGCCCCGCCCGGCTCACTGCCGCGGGTGCGCTGGAAGCTGGGTCACGTGGGCTGGCGGACCGCCGCCACCTGGCCGCTCCCGGAAGCCACGGCGATCCGGCTGTACTTGGCGGAGCCGGGCGCCGCCGGCGGGACGGTCCCCGGCGGAACCCTCGCCCCGCGCCCGGCCGACGCAGCGGAATCGGGGCAGTGGCGTTACGACCCGGACGACCTCGTGCCGTCCGCCGCGGCGGACACCTTCCTGCAACTGCGTGACCACGCCGACGAACGCCCCACCCTCGACCGCGACGACGTCCTGGTGTTCACGGCTCCCGCCTCCAGCCGTCCGCTCGACCTCGCCGGGCCCGTGCACGCGGTGCTGCACGTCGAGAGCACCGCGCCCACGTTCGACATCTTCGTCCGTCTCCTCGACCTGGCACCGGACGGCGCGGCGCGCCTGATCGTGCGGGGCTGCATCCAGGCCGACGCACCCGGAGAGATGGAGATCGCCCTCGGACACACCGGCTACCGGGTGCGCCCGGGACACCGTCTCGCGCTGATGATCGCCGGCAGCGACTTCCCGAACCACCTGCCCAACTCCGGCTCCCTGGAGAGCCCGTGGCTGACGACCGCTCCCAAGGCGAGCCTGCAGAAGCTGCGGACCGGTGCCACCCACCCCTCCCGCCTGTGTCTGACCGTCCTGCCCGAGAGCGGCGAATAGCCCCTGCCCCTGGAGGGCTCATGCCCCCTCTGCGCCAACTCCCCAGCACACCACCGGACATCGGCACAGCAGCGCACCACCACCCGGCCGAAGCACGACGCGGCGAAGGACGTGGTCCGAGATGAACCCGCGCTTCGTCGCCACCCGGCTGTGCATGCTCGTCGTGACCGTGCTCGCCTCCAGCGTGGCCATCTACGGCGCGTTGTTCCTCACCCCGGGGGATCCCGCCACGCTGCTCGTCGGAGGCAGCCGCAACCCCGACCCGGCCGTGCTGGCGCACATCCACCGCGAGTACCACCTGGACGACCCCTTCATCCAGGGCTACTGGCACTGGCTCAGCAACTGCCTGCGGGGCGACTTCGGGAAGTCCCTCGTCTACCGCGACTCCGTCGCCGACCTCATCGGCGCCCGCGCAGGAGACACCATCGCACTCGTCGCCTACGCCTCCGTCCTCGTCCTCGCCGTCGGCTCTGTCATCGGCACCGTCGCCGCACTGCGCGGCGGCCGCACGGAAACACTCGCCACCACCCTGACGGCCGGAGCGATGGCGGTACCGACCTTCGTCATGGCGGTCCTGCTCATCTGGCTGTTCGCCGTCCAACTCCCGTGGTTCCCCGTCTACGGCTCCGGCGAGGGGGTCACCGGCACGCTGACGCACCTGACGCTGCCGGCCGTCGCACTGGCGATGACCTGGATCGGATACGTCGCCCAGGTGACCCGTACCGCCGTGCGCGCGGAGATGCGCTCGGAGCACGTGGAGACCGCCCGCAGCCGCGGCGTACCCGAGCGCACGGTGATCCGCCGGCACGTGCTGCACAACGCCTCCGGTCCCGTCTTCGCCGTCTCCGGCGTCGGCATCGCCGGCATCATCGCCACCGCCGCCATCGCCGAACAGGCATTCGGCACCGGAGGGCTCGGAGCACTCATGATCGAGGCTGCCTCCAAGCAGGACATGGCCGTCGTACAGGCCGTGTCGCTGATCTTCGTGATCGTGTTCGTGGTCATCAACACCACCGTCGACCTGATCAGCGCCGCCCTCGACCCCCGGGCCACACAGAAGGGGGCTCGATGACCACCGCCCTGTTCACCCGCACCGCGCCCAAGCAGCGGAGCGGACGCCCACGCGACCACCTGACGCTCAGTGCGGCATGTGTCGTCGCCCTCTTCGTCCTGCTGGCCGTGTTCGGTCCGCTGCTCGCCCCGCACGACCCGACCGCCGTCGACCCCATGCACGTCCACGCCGGACCGTCCGCCGCCCACCTCCTGGGAACCGACGACACCGGACGCGACCTTCTCTCCCGGCTGATCGCCGGAACCCGCGCCAGCCTCGCCGCTCCCGCCGTGGTCATCGCCGTGTCCACCACGCTGGGCACCCTCCTCGCCCTGACGGCAGCGTGGTTCGGAGGTTGGCCGGACCGGCTGGTCTCGGGCGCCCTCGACATCGTCTTCGGCTTCCCGGGGCTCATCATGGCCGTCCTCGTCGCCGCGGTCTTCGGCGCCGGACTCACCGCACCGATCGTCGCCCTGTCGATCGCCTACCTGCCCCTGATCACCCGCGTCGTACGCTCCGCAGCGATCAAGGAACGCAGCCTGCCCTACGTCTTCGCGCTGCAGCTCCTCGGCGCACCCACCGCTCGGATCTGGCTGCGGCACCTGCTGCCGAACCTTCTGCCTCTCGTCCTCGTCCAGGCCACCATCGGTTTCGGCTACGCGCTCCTCGACGTCGCCGCCATCTCCTTCCTCGGACTCGGCAGCCGCCCCCCGGATCCGGAATGGGGACTGATGGTGTCCAACGGAGCCCCCTCCATCCTCGCCGGCCAGCCACAGCAGTCCCTGTACGCGGGCATAGCCATCCTCATCGTGGTCGTCGCGTTCAACCTGCTGGGGACGGGACTGTCCCGACGTCTGCTCGGAGAGAACGCATGAACCCAACGCCCCTGCTCCAGATCAGCGCGCTCGGCATCGACCTGCCGCTCGACGGGGAGCTGCGCACCGTCGTCCACCGCGCCGACGTCAGCATCCCCGAGTCAGCGGCCGTCGCCCTGGTGGGGGAGTCCGGGTCCGGCAAGTCCCTGACGGCCCGTTCCGTTCTCGGCCTGCTGCCCCAAGGCGCCCGAATCCGGGGAGACATCCGGTTCGGGGGAGAGTCCGTCCCGCTGATGAAGCCCTCGCGCCTGCGCACGTTCCGCGCGAGCGAGGTGGCCATGGTGTTTCAGGACCCCCGCGCCCACATCAACCCCGCACGCGGCATCGGCGACTTCCTCATCGAAGGACTCACCACCGCACGCGGTGTCCCGGCCGCCGAGGCGGTCAGGAAGGTCACGGGCATCCTGCGGGAGGTCGGTATCGCCGACGCCGAACGGCGCATGCGCCAACGGCCCCACGAGTTGTCGGGCGGCCTGCTCCAACGCGTCATGATCGCCGCCGCGCTGGCGGCCGAGCCACGCCTGCTCCTCGCCGACGAACCGTCCACCGCCCTCGACGTGACCACGCAGGAGGAGGTGATGGCCATCATCGGAGAGGCCCGCGAAGCCCGTGGGCTCGCCCTGCTGTTCATCACCCACGACCTGGAACTCGCCGCCGCCGTCTGCGACCGGGTCGCGGTGATGTACGCGGGCACGACCGTGGAGGAACTCCCCGCCGCCCACTTGCGCGGGCGGGCCGCCCACCCCTACACCCGCGCCCTGCTCGCCTCCCGTCCCTCGATCCGGGACACCGGCGCGGAACTCCGCTCGATCCCCGGCAGGCCACTGTCCGGATTCGAAGTCCCGGGCGGATGCGCCTTCAGCGACCGATGTCCGCACGTCCAGGACCTGTGTCGCAGCGACCGCCCGGACCCGGGTTCCGCCGGTGACGGCACAGCGGCCTGCCACTTCCCGCACACGTCCACTCCCGAGGAGGCCGGCAGTCATGCTTGAAGTGCGCGGTCTGCGCAAGGAGTTCGATGATTTCGTCGCGGTGGACGAGGTGACGTTCTCGCTTCAGGAGCGAGGGTCCCTGGCGATCGTCGGCGAGTCGGGGTCGGGCAAGACGACCACCGCCCGCATGATCGCCGGACTCGAGACGCCGAGCCGGGGGCACATCGTCGTCGCGGGCGAGGAACGCCGGCAGGGCCGGCCGCGGTCACGCGAGCGCCGCGCGCAGGGCCGGCAGATCCAGATGGTCTTCCAGGACCCCTACTCGTCCCTCGACCGGCGCCAGCGCGTCGGTGACGCCGTCGCCGAAGCGGTCGCGCTGCACCATCGCCTTCCCTCGGACAGACTCCGCGCCCAGGTGGCCGAACTGCTCGACATGGTCGGCCTGGACGACCGCCAGGCACGCTCCCTTCCGAAGGCGCTCTCCGGCGGGCAGCGCCAGCGCGTCGCCATCGCCCGCGCTCTGGCCGCCGAACCGCGCGTCCTGATCCTCGACGAGGCCATCGCCGCCCTGGACGTGTCCATCCAGGCACAGATCCTGACCCTGCTCAGCCGCATCCGTGCCGAGACCGGAACGGCGCTGCTGTTCATCACGCACGACCTCGGCGCCATCCGGCACATCAGCGACGACGTCCTCGTGATGCAGGCGGGAAGAGTGGTGGAGCACGGACCCGTCGCCACCGTCCTGGACGACCCTCGGCACCCCTACACCCAGCGTCTCATCGCTTCCATCCCGAAACCGGGGTGGAAGCCGCGGAGAAGGGCGGCCAAGGGCACCGTCTGACGCTCGGCGCGGCCCACGAACGGCCCACTGAGAAGGACGTCTGTCCCGGCGACCAGCCGGACAGACGTCCTTTCGCTTTGAGATCGTCCGAGGAGTCGGCATTCCGTGCCGCTCAGAGGCCTCCCGCCTGACCGGTCCAGAGCTCCCCGGCTGCGAGCGGCCCGGTGTCCAGGGTGAGCGTGAAGGGAACAGGGAAACGGCGTGCCCCGGCGGTCGGTGAGACGCCGGGGCACGCCGTCGGTGGGCTGTGCGGCGGATGGTCAGCCGGTCTGCGCCCAGGAGAGGGCCGGCCGGGTGCGCGGCGCCCTGGCCTCGATGGCCGTGGCCACGTGGAGCAGCAGGTCTTCCTGGAAGCGTCCGCCGATCAGCTGGACGCCGCAGGGCAGGCCCTCGCGCAGTCCGGTGGGCACGGACACGGCGGGGAAACCGAGTACCGGGACCGCCTGCATCGGCCACTGCGCGGCCAGCAGTTCGCCCATCCGGGCGTCGCCGGCGAGGTCGGCGTCCTGTTCGAACGGCGGCTCGGCGGCCACCGGCGTCAGAACGATCGTGTCCTGGCCCAGGAACTGCTGGAGCCGGCCGATCAGGGTGCCGCGGCGGGCGTAGCCCCGGATGTAGTCGGTGAGGGTGGGCTGCTCGCCCCAGATCTCCGCGGCGGCCCGGAAGGAGGACGCCAGCGAGTCACGGACCGCGTCGTCACCGAACAGGTCGATCTCGGCCGTCATCGTGCGCAGCTCCTGGTAGAGCAGGAGCGACCACAGCCGCGCGGCCTCGCCGAGCGGGGGAATCTCCACCTCCTCCACCTCGTGGCCGGCTTCGGCCAGCCAGCGGGCCGCGTCGTCCACGGCCGCGTTCACGGCGGGGTGCGGCTTGACGACGCCGGCGTCGCGGACGACGGCGACCTTGACCCGGTGGGGCTCGCCCAGGGGCGGGCGCACCGGAAGTCCGACGGGGTCGTTGAGGTCGGGTGTCACCATGGCGTGCAGTCCGCGCCGGACGTCGTCGACGGTCCAGCCGAGCGGGCCGTGGACCGCCATGGTCTGGAACGACAGGGGGCTGTCGAACTCCACCGAGCCGCGCGGTTCCACGCCGGAGATCAGCCCCACGGTGGGGCGCAGGCCGACGGCACCGCAGCAGTAGGCGGGGAAGCGGACGGAACCGCCGATGTCGTTTCCCTGGGCGATCGGGGTCATGCCGGCGGCGACCGCCGCGGCGGCCCCTCCGGAGGAGCCGCCCGGGGTGTGGCCGGGGTGCCACGGGTTGAGCGTCCTGCCGTGCAGGTCGTTGGAGGTGAACCAGCGCACGGCGAAGGCCGGGCTGTTGCTGCGGCCGAGCAGGGTCGCGCCGGCCTTGCGCAGGGCGGCGACGCACACGGCATCGCCCGTGGCGACGGCGCCGGCCCAGGCGGCCACGCCGTGCGAGCTGGCGTAGCCGCGCTGCGCGGTGTTGATCTTGATGGACACCGGAACACCCAGCAGCGGGGGAAGGTCGCCGCCGGCGGCGACCGCCGCGTCGGCGTCGGCGGCCTGGGCGAGCACCTCCTCGGGCCGGACGTCCACCAAGGCGTTGAGCGCCGGGTTGGTCTCCTCGACGCGGGTGAGGAACGCCTGGGCGGCCTCGGTCGGCGAGAAGTCCTTCGCGCGGATTCCGGCGGCCAGTTCGGCCGCCGAGTGGTCCCACAGCGGCTTGTCGCCCGCGGTGTCGGTCATCGTCGTCTCCAGAGGTGAGGAAAGGGCGGTCACTTGCCGGTGCCGCCGAGACGGGCGGCCCACGGCATGCTCATGTAGGCGAAGGAGGTCGGCGCGCCGCTGACGCGCTTGTTCATGTACATCCGCTCATAGGTGGTGGCCAGGTAGACGGCCGGGACGGTGGGCGTGAACAGAGCCTGGGCCTCGTTGTACGCCTTGGCCGAGGCCGCCGGGTCGGAGGCGGTGCGGGCCTGGTCGAGCAGCCGGGTGGCCTCGGGGTTGCTGTAGTGCGCCCAGTTGAAGATGCCGCGGGGGTCGACCATCTCGGCCACGTAGGACGAGGGGTCCGGCATGGAGACGTATCCGAAGGTCAGCGTCAGGTCGAGCCCCTTGCGGACCGAGGGGTCGTAGAAGAGCGAGGACATCTCGGTGGGCTGGAGCTGCTTGATCTCGATCCTGACGCCGATCTTCTTGGCCGCGGCCTGGATGAAGGTCAGTGCCTGGAGCGAACGCTGGTCACCGGCGGGGATGGCGGTCACCAGCGGATGCGCGACGGGGCCGGCCTCCGCCACCAGCTTCTTCGCCTTCTCCGGGTCCGGCCGTGTCGCGGCGGGCAGTGCCTTGTAGGCGGCATCGAACTGGGCGGCGGCCTTGTCCCCGTGCCAGGTGAACGGCGGGACGAGTGACTTCAGCGGGGTGCCGTCACCGCCGAAGACGTTTTTGATCAGCGCGTCGCGGTCGATGACCAGGGACAGCGCGTCCAGCAGCTTGCGGTCGGCCGCGGGTGAGTCGGCGTTCGCGGGGATCAGCAGGACGTTCTGGGTGGAAGGGCCGAGGTGCACGGCGCCGTTGTCGGCCCTGGCGAGGGCGGTGGCGCTGCTGGGCGGCAGCTCGTAGGTGCCGTCCACCTCGCCGGACAGCAGGGCGCTGGTCAGGGTGTTGTTGTCGGTGATGAACTTGAACTCGACCTGCTTCGCCTTCGGCTCGAGCTGAGTGTCCCAGTACGAGTCGTTGCGCTCCAGGGTGATGCCGCTGCCGGATTTCCAGGAGCCCAGCTTGAAGGGTCCGGTGCACATCAGGCCGCCCTTGGCCGTTCCGTAGGCGGAGCCGGCCTTCTCGGCGTACGCCTTCTTGCCGATCGCGCCGAACGACGTGGACAGGGCTTTGGGGAGCGTCTGGTCGTATCTCCTGGTCCGCAGAGTCACCTGGTGCGCGCCGGTGGCTCTGATGGAGGTGACGGCGGCCAGGAAGTTCCCGTACAGGGCCTGTGTCGCGGGATCGCCCTGACGCTCCAGGCTGTACACCACGTCCTCCGGCGTCATGGGCGAGCCGTCCCAGAACCGCACACCGGGGCGGAGGTCGAGCACCAGGGTGGTGTCGTTGCTCCAGGTCACCTTCTCGGCGAGACCGGGGCTCAGGGAGAAGTCGGCGTTCACGCGCGTCAGCGTGTCGCAGAGGTTCGCCTCGACCGTCTGCGGCGAGTAGTCGCCCACCTTCGCCGGGTCCAGCGTCGTCGGCTCGCCGTAGGGCAGCGCCCAGGTCACGTGGTCGACCTCGGAAGTACCCGGAGCTGTGGTGGTGGTCAGGCGCTCGGGGGCGGTGCCGCCGCCGTCTTCGTTCGACGAGCCGCTGCAGGCCGTGGCGGCCAGCAGCCCCAGGCCGGTGAGCACCGTCAGCACCGTTTTCTTCGCAGCCATGGCTGATGCTCCTTGCCGAGAGGAGTGAGAGAGGAAGGGGAGAGGAGTGACAGAAGACGGACGCTCGACACGTGGGGGAGGGGAGAAACATCGACGAGCCGTCGTAAATGACTGTCATATAACGCTGTTGCATGTCACGCTTGCACCTGGTGAGCCAACGCGTCAAGAGCGCGACGTGACCAGCCGGCGGTCAGGGCCGTACGGGCGCGACGCTCCCCTTCCCGCAAGACGCCCCCTTCTCAGAAGCGGAGAACCGCCATGTCCTTCACTCCCGCCCTCGACTTCGTGTTCGAAATCCGTGCCGAGGTGGCCGAGACGCTGCACATCGGCAACGGTGACGGAGAGGTCACCGACTTCACCCCCATCACCGGGGGCAGGGTGGAAGGCCCCCGGCTGCGAGGGAAGGTCCTGCCCGGCGGTGGCGACTGGAGCAGCACGCGGGGGGAGGTGTGCGAGCTGGAGGCCCGCTATCTGCTCCAGGCGGACGACGGTGCCGTGATCGACATCGTCAACCGCGGCTACTACCGTCCGAAGGCCGGCGCTCCGGACCAGTTCGACGGGGATCTGCAGGTCTGCGAGGCCGGCCACTACTACCGGACCTCGCCGGTGTTCCGCACGGACGCCGCCGCGCACCGCTGGCTCGCGGAGACGGTCTTCGTCGGCCTCGCCCGCCCGGACGGCGACAGTGCCGTGATCATCCGCATGTACGCGGTCAGGTGACGGGCGCCGCCGTGGCCCGCGTGTTCGGCGCGCAGGCCCGCGGGGGCGTGGGGGCGTGGGAGGCGTGGGGGAGTCGCCGTGCCCCCGACCAGGACAGTCCCGCCGGCTAGGACAGGGCCCGCCATGCCTCGACGAGCGCCTCACGGAGCACGCCGACGTCCTCGGCGCTCAGGTTCGCGACCATGCGCTCCTCCAGTGCGCGGGCCGGTTCCGCGTACTCGGCGAGCAGGTGCCGCCCCGGGTCGGCGAGCAGGATCAGGAGTTCGCGGCGATTGCCGGGGTTGGGCTCACGGCGGATCAGGCCGCGGCGCTCCAGGGCGCGGACCATGTCGGCCATGGACTGGGCGGTGACGAAGGAGTCGCGCGCGAGCTGTGCGGCGGAGATTCCGTCGCGCCGCTGCAGCACGGTGAGGGCGGTGTACTGCAACGCCGTGATCCCGGCCGGCTTGAGCAGTTCCTCCAGGCGGGCGCGCACCGCCAGCTCGGTTCTCTTGATCAGGTAGAGCAGCGAGGTGCTCACGTCCGCCCTCCCGAAAACCCCGAAGAGGCGGTCCGCCCGGGTTGCTTCATGGCGTTCCTTTCGCTGTGCGCCGCGGGCTCGGCGGCGATCCCACACTAGAGCATTGACAGGAATCCTGTTGGTTGCCCAGACTGGCGTTCATCAGGATTCCTGTCGATGCGGGTCGTGCGCCGTCGCTGTCGACATTCCGCTTCCACCACTCACGAGGGGTTCCTCTCATGGATCTTCAAGGCAAGGTCGCCGTCGTCACCGGCAGCGGACGCGGCCTCGGACTGGCCTACGCACAGGCCCTGGCCGCGGCAGACGCCGCCGTCGTCGTCAACGACGTCGACCAGGCGGCCGTCGACTCCGCCGTCGCCACGATCAGGTCCGAGGGCGGCAGGGCGACCGGCGTCGTCGCGGCGGTGGGCGACACGGAGGCGGCCCAGCGACTGGTCGACGCCGCTGTCGAGGAGTTCGGGAGCCTCGACGTGCTGGTCACCAACGCCGGCATCCTGCGCGACCGCGTGCTGTGGAAGATGACCGACGACGACTTCGACTCCGTGGTCCGCGTCCACCTGCGCGGCACCTTCACCTGTGCCCGGGCCGCCGCCGTCCGCATGCGGGAGCAGGGCACCGGCGGCCGGCTGATCCTGATCTCCTCGCCGGCCGGACAGCGCGGCAACTTCGGTCAGACCAACTACGCCGCCGCCAAGGCCGGCATCGTCGCCATGGCCCGGACCTGGGCCATGGAGCTGGGCCGCGCCGGCGTCACGGTCAACGCCGTGGTCCCGGTCGCCGCCACCGAGATGACCAAGACCATCCCGGCGTTCGCTCCGGTCATCGAGGAGTCCGAGCGCACCGGCAAGCCGCTGCCGGACTGGCTGCGCAAGGACGAGGGTCTCGGCACGGTCGAGGACGTCGCCGGCCTGGTCACCTTCCTGGCCTCCGACGCCTCCAAGGACGTCACCGGGCAGGCCATCGGCGTCGGCGGCGACCGCCTGGCCCTGTGGGCCCACCCCAAGGAGAAGGCCGTCGCCTTCGCCGACGGCGGCTGGAGCGCCGAGGCCATCGCCGCCGCGTGGCCGGACGGCGTCGGCGCGGAGCCCGAGACCTACGGCATCCCGGCACCCAAGGCCCCGGAGGCATGAGATGGGCGACCTCGCACTGGACCTCGACCGGCTCACCGCCATCGACGTGCACACCCACGCTGAGGTGTCCAAGGACGGACACGGGGCACTGAGCCCCGAACTGTTCGGCGCCTCCGAGGAGTACTTCAAGGCCCACGGCCACCGGCAGCCGACCATCGACGAGATGGCCGGTCACTACCGCGAGCGCCACATGGCCGCCGTGGTGTTCACCGTCGACGCCGAACACGCCACCGGGCATCCCCGGATCTCCAACGAGGAGATCGCCGAGAGCTGCGCCGCCCACGCGGACGTCCTGATCCCCTTCGCCTCCATCGACCCGCACAAGGGCCGCGCGGGCGTACGGGAGGCGCGGCGGCTGGTCGAGGAGTACGGGGTCCGCGGGTTCAAGTTCCACCCGAGCATCCAGGCGTTCTCCCCGAACGACCCCCTCGCGTACCCCCTCTACGAGGCCATCGAGGAGCTCGGGGTGCCCGCCCTGTTCCACACCGGCCAGACCGGCATCGGCGCCGGCGTCCCGGGCGGCGGCGGCATCCGCCTGAAGTACTCCAACCCCATGCTGGTCGACGACGTCGCGGTGGACTTCCCGCAGCTGCGGATCATCCTCGCCCATCCTTCCTTCCCCTGGCAGGATGAGGCCCTCGCGGTGGCCACCCACAAGCCCCACGTCTACATCGACCTGTCCGGATGGTCCCCGAAGTACTTCCCACCGCAGCTCGTGCGGTACGCCAACAGCCTGCTCAAGGACAAGGTCCTCTTCGGGTCCGACTATCCCGTCATCACCCCCGACCGGTGGCTCGCCGACTTTGCCGGGCTCGACATCAAGCCCGAGGTCCGGCCGAAGATCCTCAAGGAGAACGCCGCCCGTCTGTTCGGCCTGCTCGCGGACTGAAGGAGGCGTTCGTGTTGAACCAAGGCATCGGCTCCTGGCCGGCGCGCCGGGCCCGTAAGACGCCCGACCGGATCGCCGTCGTCCACGAGGACCGCACCTTCACCTACCGGGAACTGCACCAGCGCGTCCTGCGTCTCGCCCACGCGCTGCGCGGCCTGGGCACGCGACGCGGCGACCGCGTGGCGTACCTGGGCCCCAACCATCCGGCCTTCCTCGAGACGCTGTTCGCGGCCGGCGTGCTCGGCGCGGTCTTCGTCCCGCTCAACACCCGGCTCGCCGCCCCCGAACTGGCCTACAACCTGTCCGACTCGGGCAGCACCGTCCTCGTCCACGCCCCCGAACACGCCGAGGCGGCCCGCGCCGCCGCAGCCGAGGCGGGGGTAGAGCAGCGGATCGCACTCGCCGGCGCCGAGGACGAGGGCGCTCTCTACTACGAGCACCTGCTGGCCGGTGCACCGACCGGCGACCTGGACGAGACCGTGATGCCGGAGGACCCGTGCATCATCATGTACACCTCCGGCACCACCGGCCGCCCGAAGGGCGCCGTCCTCTCCCACGGCAACATCACCTGGAACAGCGTCAACGTCCTCGTCGACACCGACCTCGCGGGCGACGAGGTGACCCTCGTCGTCGCCCCGCTGTTCCACACCGCCGGACTCAACATGACCTGCCTGCCCACCCTGCTCAAGGGCGGCCGGGTGGTGCTGCTCGGCTCCTTCGACGCCGAGCGCGTACTGGAACTCATCGAGACCCGGCGGGTGACGTACATGTTCGGCGTCCCCACGATGTACGACGCCATGGCGGCCCGACCCCGCTGGGCGAGCGCGGACCTGTCCAGCCTGCGCACCCTCAACTGCGGCGGCGCACCCGTCCCGGCCCGCACCATCGCCGCCTACCTCGACCGGGGCCTGGCCTTCAGCCAGGGCTACGGCATGACCGAGGCATCCCCCGGGGTCCTCTACCTGGACAAGGAGCAGACCTCCGGCAAGGCGGGCTCCGCCGGAGTGCCGCACTTCTTCACCGACACCCGCGTCGTCCTGCCCGACGGCCGCGACGCCGGCCCCGGGGAGCGCGGCGAAATCCTCGTCCAGGGCCCCAACGTCATGGCCGGCTACTGGGGCCGGCCCGAGGACACCGAGGCCGCCTTCACCGACGGCGGCTGGCTGCGCACCGGCGACGTGGCCCGCACCGACGCCGACGGGTACGTATACATCGTCGACCGGGTCAAGGACATGTTCGTCTCGGGCGGGGAGAACGTCTACCCGGCCGAGGTGGAGGGCGCGTTGCTCACCCATCCCGCCGTCGCCGAATGCGCGGTCATCGGCGTGCCCGACCCGGTCTGGGGGGAGGTCGGCCGCGCCGTCGTCGTCCTCGACCCCGGCAGCCGCGCCGACGAGGACGACATCCTCGGCCACCTGCAGGGCAGGCTCGCCAAGTACAAGATCCCCAAGTCCCTCGTGGTGACTCAGAGCCTGCCTCGTACCGCCTCCGGGAAGATCATCAAGCCCGTCGTACGCGACATCTACGCGACCGACCCCGCCGCTCCCTCCCACCCCTGACATGCGCCCAGGCGTCGCGCCCCCACTGCGCGCGGTCCCTGTCCGCCTGCCTCACCGAAAGGACCCTCCATGCCCACCACCCACGCCCACGGCCTCGACGACCTCAAGTCCCTCAGCGGAGCCGACCTCGGCCGCACCGAGTGGCGTGAGATCACCCAGGACCGGGTGAACACCTTCGCCGACGCCACGGACGACCACCAGTGGATCCACACGGACCCGGAGAAGGCCAAGGACGGCCCCTTCGGCGGCCCGATCGCCCACGGCTACCTCACCCTCTCCCTCATCATCCCGCTCTTCGGGGAACTGCTGGACATCACCGGCATCAAGATGAGCGTCAACTACGGCCTGGACAAGGTCCGTTTCCCCAGCCCCGTCCCGGTCGGCGCGAAGATCCGCCTGCACGGCGCCGTCGGCTCCGTGGAGGAGGTCAAGGGCAACGGTGTGCAGATGCCGCTGACGTTCACCGTCGAGGTCCAGGGCAGCGACAAGCCGGCCTGTGTCGCCCAGGCCGTGTACCGCCACTACGCGTGAGCGGCCCGGTGTCGTGAGTCACCACAGCCGGTCCACGAACGCCGGCCGGCCGGTGTCACGCATGCGCGGGGCAGGCCCAGCCCGCCACGAGCGCCCCGGCCGGTCCGGGACAGGTCTTCCCCTGGAGGTGGTGGGCGGGGCGTGACGGTCGAATGATGGCTGATGTGCACGCCACGCCCTTCCGGCCCGGCCGCCGGCGCCGGGACGGACGTACGCGCGGGCGGACGGGCCGTGCCGCGCGGACGGGACCGCGAAGGAGTGACCCCGCAGATGGACGTCTACCGCGAGCTCCACCGACGCAGCATCGCCGATCCCGAGGCCTTCTGGGCCGAGGCCGCCAAAGCCGTGACCTGGGACCGGGACCCGGTGCGGATTCTCGACTCGGACCGGCCACCGTTCCACCGCTGGTACCCGGACGCCGAGATCAACACCTGCCGCAACGCCCTCGACCGCCATGTCGAGGCCGGCCACGGCGCCCGCACCGCCCTCATCCACGACAGCCCGGTCACCGGCACCACGAGCAGCCTCACCTACGCCCAACTCCTGGACCTGACCGCACGTTTCGCCGGTGTGCTGCGCGGTCTCGGCGTCGGCAA
Organism: Streptomyces sp. NPDC097129; assembly: GCF_055668065.1. Lineage (NCBI taxonomy): Bacteria > Bacillati > Actinomycetota > Actinomycetes > Kitasatosporales > Streptomycetaceae > Streptomyces > Streptomyces sp. NPDC097129. Next base: position 301,274 of record NZ_JBVOQE010000005.1, read on the forward strand.
GGGCGACCGGGTGGTCATCTCCATGCCGATGGTGCCGCAGGCCGTGATCGCGATGCTCGCCTGCGCGCGGATCGGAGCCGTCCACTCCGTGGTCTTCGGCGGCTTCGCCGCGAAGGAACTCGCCGTGCGCATCGACGACGCCCGGCCCAAGGCCGTCGTCTCCGCGTCCTGCGGCATCGAGGCCGGCCGGGTCGTCCCGTACCAGCCGATGCTCGACGAGGCGCTGCGGCTGGCCCGCCACACCCCGGAGCGCTGCGTGATCCTCCAGCGGCCGCAGTCCCCGGCCGACCTCGGCGACCTCGGCCTCGACTGGGACGAGGCGATGGCGGCCGCCGAACCCGCCGACTGCGTGCCGGTCGCGGCGACCGACCCGCTGTACATCCTCTACACGTCGGGCACCACCGGCCGGCCCAAGGGCGTCGTCCGCGACAACGGCGGCCACGCCGTCGCCATGGCCTGGAGCATGCGCCACATCTACGGCATCGGACCCGGCGACGCGTGGTGGGCCGCCTCCGACGTCGGCTGGGTCGTCGGCCACTCCTACATCGTCTACGCCCCCTTGATCGCCGGCGCCACGACCGTCGTGTACGAGGGCAAACCCGTCGGCACCCCGGACGCCGGAGCCTTCTGGCGAGTGATCGCCGAGCACGACGTGAAGGCCCTGTTCACCGCGCCCACCGCGATCCGCGCGATCAAGAAGGAGGACCCGGACGGCACCCTGCTCGCCCGCTACGACGTGAGCGGCCTGCGCAGCCTCTTCCTGGCCGGGGAGCGCCTCGACACCGACACCTACACCTGGGCGACGCGCGCCCTCGGGGTGCCCGTCGTCGACAACTGGTGGCAGACGGAGACGGGCTGGCCGATCACCGCGGCGCCCCGCGGCATCGACGGCGTCGCCATCCGGCCCGGCTCGCCCGGGGTGCCGATGCCGGGCTACGACCTGCACATCCTCGACCCGGCCGGCGACGAGTGCGCCCCGGGACAGGACGGCGCGGTGACCCTGCGCCTGCCGCTGCCGCCGGGCACCCTGCCGACCCTGTGGCAGGACGACGACCGGTACGTGGCCTCGTACCTTTCGCAGTATCCCGGGTCCTACCTCACCGGCGACGGCGGGCACGTCGACGAGGACGGCTACGTCTTCGTCACCGGCCGCACCGACGACGTCATCAACGTCGCCGGTCACCGGCTGTCCACCGGCGTCATGGAGGAGGTGGTGGCCGCCCACCCGGACGTCGCGGAGTGCGCGGTGATCGCAGTACGCGACGAACTGAAGGGACAGGCGCCGCGCGCCTTGGTCGTCCTCAAGGCCGGTGCCGCCCCCGCGCCCGACCAGCTGGAGCGCGAGATCGTCGCGGAGGTGCGTGGCCAGGTCGGCGCCGTCGCCTCCCTGAAGGAGGTCACCGTGGTGCCCGCGCTGCCCAAGACCCGTTCGGGCAAGATCCTCCGGGCCACCATGCGCGACATCGCCGATGGCCGTGACACCCCGACGCCCGCGACGGTCGAGGACCCGGCCGTACTCGACGCACTGCGCCGCACCCTCCGCCCGCAACCCTGAGACGAGCAGCCGGCTCTCCGCCGCGCGTCCCTGTCCCCGCCGGCCGCCGCCACCGCATCGAGCTCCCGCCCGAACGCGTCGGCCGCGACGACGAGATCACCCGGCTCGCGGCCTCCTTCAACACCATGCTCGGCGAACTGGAGAAATCCGTCAGCGCCCAGCGCCGGCTGGTCGCCGACGCCTCGCACGAACTGCGCACCCCGCTGACCGTGCTGCGCACCAACGCCGAGCTGCTCGCCCGGTCCTCCCGGCTCACCGACGCTCAGCGAGAGCGTGCGGCCCCCGCGCTCAGCCGCCAACTGCGGGGGGTCACGCTCCTCGTCAACGATCTGATCGAGCTGGCCCGCGAAGAGGTACCGGATCCGCTGATCGAGTACGTACGCCTCACGGCCGTCGTCACGTCACCCACGCCGTCGACGCTGCCCGCGACCACTGGCCGACCGTGCCGTCCATCCGGCCTGGCCATGGCCCGCCAGATCGCGCGCGCCCACCACGCCGACCTTAGCTGTCAGAAGGTGATGGTGGCGTGGATGAGACGGTGGTCCGAGAGCGCGGGGTCCACCACCTCGCAGCCGTAACTCGGGCCGGACGGGCCGAAGATGTAGTCGATCTTGTTGCTGCCGTCGGTCGGTGCGCCGGTGTGCGGCGCGTCCGGCGTGGTCTGTCCGCACTCCTGCCGGGACGCGTAGAGGCTCGACAGTACGGCGACGTCGGCCGTGGTCGTGTTCAGGTCACCGCCGTAGAAGGGGGTGTACCCGGAGCCCTTCAGCCCGTCGACGATGTTCCGGAGCATGTCGGCCTGTTGCGGACGGAACGTGTTGTCGGGGTCGTCTCCCTGCTGCTTGCCGTCGACGAAGTAGGAGCCGCTGCTGAAGTGCGCGTTGCAGAAGACCGTGCCGTCGTCGGGAACCGTGGCGCACAGCGCGGGCCGCTGCTCCTTCAGGTCGGGCGAGGGCAGCGTGTAGCCGCGGTACCAGGTGTTGGTGTCCTTGACCGCGAGAGCGATGCCGAACGCACCCCGGTTCGTGCCGTTGCTGTCCATGCAGTTCTTCTGCGCCATGAGATACGGGTCCGTGGCGCTGTTCGTGTCGATCACCTTGTAGTAGGTGGGGGCGAAGCGAACGTCCCAGCCACCGCCCAGCCGGCTTTCGAGCTGCAGCTCAAGCGGCTTCACGGCCGTCTCGCAGATCTCCTGGAAGAAGACGGCCTCGGGACGGTGGTTCAGGGAACCCGCCACGTCGGTGGCGACGTCGGTGGCGACGGTCTGGTCGTCGGCGTACGCGAGCTTGCACTCGGGACTGGGGTTGTTGTTCGCGCACAGGTTCCAGGAGGCGATGTCGTGCCGGCCGGATGCCGTCACCGACGAGGCCGGCGGGTCGGCCGTGGCACCCGTACCCCCGACCTTCTCGAAGGTGAAGCGTTCCCAGCTGCCGACCGAGCTCGCATAGGGGCGCAGGATGCCCATGTCATCGCCGGTGGCGTTGAAGCGGGCCGACAGGTAGAGAGTCGAAGTGAGGGACTTCAGGGCGTATTCCCCGCCGCCCTGTGGTTCGACGGTGAAGCGCTCCCAGGAACCGGTGTCGGTCCCCCGCGCGCGGAGCATGCCGTGCTGCACCCCGGTGTAGTTGTCCTCCGAGGTGACGTACTTGCCGTTCGCCTCGCTGCGCAAGGAGATCGTGGTGCCGTAGCCGACTTTGTCGATGTAGTCGGTGTGCAGCGTGAACGTCTCCAGGGTCGTCACGGACGTGGCGACGGCCCGGAGCTTGCCCTGCTGGTCACCCGCGTCGTCGACCTCGGTGGTGACGTACTTGCCGTTCACCTTGAGGGCCCAGCGCTGGGCGGTGGACGACGGCGGGACAGACGCGGCGAGCGCGCGCGGGGCGGCCAGGACCAGCACGCCTATGACGGCGGCCAGGACCGCCGTCAGAAGCACAGATATTCTTCGCATATTCCCTTTTTCAACAACAAGCTGAAGATCAAGCGATGTTGAGGCTAAGGCCCTGGCCTCGGTGAAGGCCACCCTTGAGGGTGACGAGGTACGGAGCCTTTACCGACCGCGCGACGCTGCGCTTCGCCGTTGCGACGGGGTGGGTCTGCCGAGTTGCTCGCGGGCCTGCCGGCCCCGGCGAGAGCCATCCATGCCGGGCTGGCGGCGGTCCGTCCGGACGCCTCGGTCATCTCCGTGACAGCCCGAGCCGACCTGGCGGAGGAGCTGACCGCGCAGGCCGCGGCGGTGATCGCGCGGGATAGCACCGGCGGGCTGATCACAAGGAAGCGGAGCAGGCGAAGCACCCGACGCCAGGTCCCCGGGTTCCTGCCCTCGCGGGATGTCCATCAGGGCCCCCGACCGGGTGCGGTCAGCGAACAGCTAGGGTTCTCGCGCCGTCCATGCCACACCGTCGTCCGAGCGCGGTGGGCTTGCACCGGGCAGCCGGCTCGACGGCGCGGCATGGGGCGCCAAGCACGTCCTCCATGCCTCACCCCGAGAAGTACCGGGCCGGGCTCCGACTGAGCGGCCCGATGCACACGAAAGGACCGATGCACGTGCTCGACCCGGCGGATCCCGCTTTCGCGCGCAACCCCTACCCGTACTACGCGCAGGTGCGGAAACAGGGCCCAGCTGTCCGCGTCGCATTGGCCAACGGCACCGATGCCTGGCTCATCACCGGCTACGAGCACGTACGCGCCGCACTCGCGGACTCTCGCTTCTCGAACGTGCCGGCCAAGGGCGCGGGCAGACCGAGGCCCGACTCGCCGGCGCAACGTGCCCGAGACTGCCTCGCACGCCACATGCTCAACTCCGACGCCCCTCACCACACCCGGCTGCGGCGGCTGGCGTCCGGCGCGTTCTCCCCGCGCCGGGTGGATGCGCTGCGGCAACGAATCGGGAAACTCGCGTCCGAACTCATTGACGAAACGGCGAGCCGACTGCGGAACGGCGCGGCGGTCGACCTGGTCGATTCCTTCGCGTTTCCGCTGCCGGTGTTGGTGATCGGCGAGGTGCTGGGCGTGCCCGAAGCAGACCGGGACGCTCTGCGAGAGTGGACCTACCGGGTCGGTTCGCCCGCGGACGCGCTTCCGGCGGGGGCGGTCGATGAGGCGTGGACCCTGCTCCACGCCTACTTCACGGAACTGATCGCCATGAAGCGGAAGGAGCCGGGCGAGGACTTGTTCAGTGCGCTCGTGCACGATGTGACCGAGGGCGGACTCGACGACGGCGAGCTGCTCGCCATGGCGTTCCTGCTGCTGTTCGCGGGCTACGAGACGACGATGAACCTGCTGGCGTCGGCTTCGTTGCTGCTGCTGACCCACCCTCGCGAGCTGACCGCCGCCCGCCGGGACGCCGGGCGCTGGTCAGCGGTCGTGGAAGAGGCACTGCGGCACGCCAGCCCGCTGGAGGCCACGACATGGCGGCGTACGACGCAGGAGGTGGACCTCGGCGGGGGCGCGGCCATACCGGCGGGGGCCTCTGTCCTGGCCGTCCTCGCCGCGGCGAACCGTGATCCGGAATTCTTCCCGGACCCGGACGCGTTCCGGCCCGACCGCTACACGACCGCCGCCGATGGGACGCGCGCCGCGCCCCACGCGGCGTTCGGGCACGGACCACACTTCTGCGTGGGAGCGCGGCTGGCTCGACTGGAGGCGACCATCGCGCTCCCGATCCTCTTCGACGCCCTCCCCGGCATCCAGCTCGCCGAGGACCCGGACGAGCTCCCCTACCGCCCGGGCCTTCTGGTCCGCGGCCCCCGACGCGTCCTCGTGAGACAAGCTTGAGGGAACCAAGGGACAGTCCAGCGGATCTTGGCTTGGCAGCGCTCGGTGGCCCCCTCCGGGCAACGATGAAAGATGCCTCCAAGCACGTGTTGGGAGCCGGAGGCCAGTTCGTCAGGAGCGACCTGCAGGGCGACAGAAACTAACGTGTCACCGGTTCCAGCCGTAGCCAGCGGGTGGGCCAGGGCGGAGGCTGCGCCGGGCCGAACCAGACCCGGACGTCCTCCCCGGTGCGGACCGGCAGGGCGGGGTAGTCGTTCGCGGCGTGCTCGGTGCGGTGCAGCGCGTGGCCCGGGCCCAGGTGCCGGGCGGCGTACGCGTCGAAGGCGGACGCCCCGGGCGGATGGCAGACGGTCGCGAGCACCTCGCCGTCACCGGGTGAAGGCGTGAAGCCCGGGCCGTGCAGCAGCAAGACGTCGTCGCTGTCGGTCATGGTGGCGTTGGCCGCGTCCCGGTGTTCCCGCCAGACGGGTCCGGAGTAGAACGCCTCCAGCGAGCGCCGGCGGTGCGCCATGTCGGGGAACGCGCGCAGCCAGACGAAGCGGTTCGGGTCGTCCAGGTCGCGGAACCGGCCGCCGACCGTGATGCCGACCGTCTGCTGAGCGGTCACGAACTTGCTCTCGAACAGCTCGATCAGCGTTTCCCGGGCTCCGGGACGCAGGGTGTACTGCCGGAGTTCGACGATGCTCATGCGCCGGCCCGCTCGCTGCGGGTGAGGTTCATGGTCCAGTTGTGCTCCCAGGTCCGGCCGTCGTCGGCGGAGAACTCCTGCTCCCAGCGGGCGTTGTCCGGGCCGAGACGGTGCCAGGTGAAGTGCACCCGGATCGGCCGCCCGTCGTAGGTGTCGTCGCCGTAGAAGTGACCGAGGTCGCCGGTGAAGCCACCGACCACGGGCGGGTCCAGCCGGCCCGTCCGGCTGTCGGACCAGTGGATCGACCAGCGCCCCGTCTCGCGGTCGAGCAGGCGCAGGGTCACTCCCTGGCGGCCGAGGGTGGGGAAGGTGATCTCGTCGATGTTGCCGGCGCCCCCGAACAGCGGCCGGACGACCGCATGGCCGGGGAACTCCTCCCAGGCTCCGGAGCCCGGTGCGAGCGGTGCGGTCAGACGGCGGTTGGCCACGTCCCAGGAGCCGTGCAGGAAGTCGAAGTCGTTCATGCGTCGCAGGGTAGGGACGGTCCCCTGACATCTGCTGTCAGTGGATGTGGATACTGAGCGGCATGCGTGCGAGCCGGCTGGTCACTCTGCTTCTCCTGCTCCAGAACCGGGGCCGGATGACCGCTCAGCAACTGGCCGAGGAGCTTGAGGTCTCCGTCCGTACGGTCTACCGGGACGTCGAGGCGCTCGGCGCGGCCGGCATCCCGCTGTACGGCGCTGCCGGACACGCGGGCGGCTACCGGCTGGTCGACGGCTACCGGACCCGGCTCACCGGACTGACCGCGGACGAGGCGCAGGCCGCGTTCCTCGCAGCGCTCCCCGGCGCGGCCGCCGACCTCGGTCTCGGCGAGGCGCTCGCCACCGCCCAGCTCAAGCTGCGAGCCGCCCTTCCTGCCGAGCTGCGCGAGCACGCCGGGCGTATAAGGGAACGCTTCTTGGTCGACGCCCCCGGCTGGTACAGCGACGCCGACCGCACGCCCTACCTGGCCCAGGTCGCCGCCGCGGTGTGGGAGCGGCGCGCGACGGTGCTGCGGTACCGGCGCTGGCGGGCGCCGGAGGAGATCGAGCGGCGGGTGGAACCGTACGGGCTCGTTCTGAAGGCGGGCCGCTGGTATCTGGTCGCGGCCGGGCCGTCCGGGATCCGCACCTACCGGGTCGACCAGATCCTCGGCCTTCGGCCGCTGGAGGAGTTCGCCGTTCCGGACGGGTTCGACCTGGCCGCGTACTGGAGCGGCTATCTGGCCGACTTCCGGGCCCGGCTGCACACCGGGGAGGCCCTTGTGCGGCTCACCCCGGAGGGCGCCCGCCGTCTCGGCGTGACGCCCACGAGCGACGGGTGGACGGATGCCCGGGTGCCCATCGAGTCGATCGACCACGCCCACGGGGAGTTCCTGCGCCTGGGCACGGACATCGAGGTCGTGGCACCCGCCGAACTCCGCGACCGCATAACGGCGACCGCCCGGACCCTGGCCGCCCGCTACGGGGACTGACCCCGGGCAGAGGCGGCCGAAGGCGACGGCCGGCCGGACACCGACGGCACGGAGGAGGACGACCAGGCCCAGCCGCCGCTCTTCGACTCCTGCTTCAGGTCCGCGACGGCGTCGGCGGCGGGGTGCAGGGACCGCAGCGACTTCGGGCCCGGGGCGCGATGCCCGGGCCGCGGTGCAGACTGTCGCGCACTCAGCCGCACTGGCTCTGAGTCCTACCTGCTGCGGCCTCGGCGCTGTTCGATGCCGTCCGCTGGGCGCGGTGAGAGGGCCGGACCCGGCGTGGCCGGCTTGCCGCTCGGGGGGCGGGTGACGGTGGCCGACCGGCTGCGGGCGGCCGCGGCGGTGGCTCGGGCGGGCAGGGCGGAGCCCGGTTCGCTGACGGAGCGGTGCGCGGCGGTGCCCAGGATCTGGCGTTGCTGCTGTTCTTGTGTGCGCTGTTCGGGGGAGAGCGCTGCCCGACGTGCGAGTTCACCGAGGAGTCGGTCAGTGGCCGCTTCATGCCGTACGGCCGCGTGGGGGGTGTTCCCCGCCAGGGAGGCGTGGCGGTCGGCCAGGGTGTGCGCGAGGAGCTGCACGACCTCGGCGTCGGTACGGGGAAGCAACGTCGCGTCGGGCACGGTGGGGGCCGTGCCCCGGAGTTGGGTGGCCCGTGCGGAGGCCTCGCGCCACGGGGCGCTGGGCGGGGGCAGAAGCGGGGCGGCCGCCCGTGCGATGTGATCCAGCTCCGGTAATGCGAAGTCCGGGGCTATCAGCGTTGCGGCGGCATGTCGGGCGGCGAACTGGCCTGCCTCGGCCGCCGATTGCACGCGGGCGTGCTCGCTCTTGATGGCGGCCACCAGTTGGAGCTGGTCCTCCCGGGCGGCCTGCCCGGCGGCGACGGACTGGGAGTGCACGGTGGAGCCGTTGCGGCGCAGGACGGTCGCGTAGTCACCCAGGCCCTCCCGCTCAAGGGCCGTTGCGCCGCGAAGCACCCCGCGCAGGGCCGCGTCGTGAATGTCCGGGTCGACGAGGCGGCCGTGGCCCCGTTCCTGGAGTTCCTCGAGGTAGCGGGACATGATGCCCAGTCGGCTGACAGGGCCGGGTACGGCGATGAACGCGGTCTCGATCCGATAGGGAGCGACACCCGGAGGCAGCGGCGCCGACTGGATGCGACGGCAGATGTCCTCGTACTCGGCGGGGCTGACCATGGCGGACTCCAGCAGGATGTTGAAGCCGCGTTCCAGCGCGTACTGCTGAGCCTGTTCCCACCAGGCGTCTCCGTCCGGGCGGACCAGGGCGTCGGCCTCCTGCGGCCGCTCGGCCTGCCAGCGGGCGTAGTCGGGGTGGTGGGGGTTGTAGAAGTCCATGTTGATCCAGGCCGCCGGGCCGTTGCGCTCCAGGGCGTCCTTGACCATGCGGGTGACGGCCGTCTTGCCTGCCCCGGTCTGTCCGGCCACGATCACGGCGACGGGGGCGCGTTGGGGGGTGCTGCCGTCCAGGAAGACGGGTGCGATCTGCTCGCGGAAGATGCGCTGGTTCTCCTCCGGGGGCAGCTGTCCCTCGGTGGTTGCCCTCACGCGGCCCCGCCGGTCAGGTAGTGGCGCACCGTGCGGGCCAGGGCGTGGGCGCGCTGCAGTGCGTCCGTGTCGTCCGGGCGCAGCTGGAGCTGTGCGCGGTTGAGGTCCTGCTGGTAGCGGGAGAGTTGCTCGGCGGTCGTGCCGTCGGCGTCGCGCAGCGCGGCGGACACCTCCGCGACGGCCGAGCGCAGGTCGGCGAGCGCCGCCTCGTAGGGCTGGTCGCCGTACAGGCCGCCGGGGACCGGCTTGACGTGCGCGAGGATCGGGTCGTCGGGGGAGTTGTCGTTCATACGCGGGTCATCTCTTCCGTGGAGTCCAGTGAGGTCAGGTGAGCGGTGTCGCCCCAGAGAGACAGACGCAGCCGGTGGCCGTCACCGCTCCACTGGGACACCGAGGCGTTCGGTACGGGCGGCAGCTGCTCGGGCGGGACGGCACCGATTCCGGCGAGGGCGTGCCGGAGGGCGATCAGCACCCCGTCGTGCGCGACGACCAGGACGCGTCGGCCGGGCGCCGCCCGGCCCAGGTCGGCGACGAACTGCCCCACGCGTACGGCGACGTCGGTCATGGCCTCGCCGCCGGGTGGCCGGTAGTACCACTCGCCCAGGAGCTCCCGGCGAGCCGCCTCCTCAGGCGCCCGGGCCCGCAACGCGGCCGGGGGATGCAGTTCGAAAACACCCATCTCCCGGTCCCGCAGCCGCTCATCGATCAGCAACTCCGGCCGGTACGCGCCGAGTTCGGCGGCGCGTTCCGCCATCCCGTCCCACGTCTGCCGTGCCCGCAGGTAGGGCGAGCACACGACCAGGTCCGGCCCGTCTCCTTGAGCTCGTCCGGCCAGCCAGCTCCCCAACGCCACGGCCTGCGCGGCCCCCAGCTCGGACAGGGCGACGTCCCGGTCGCGGCCCGGCACCGGCACCGTGGAACCGGACTGCTCCGCCGCGGCGAAGGCCACGTTGGCCGTGCTCTGCCCATGCCGCACGGCCCACAGGCCGGCCAGCGGGCAGGGCGGCTTGAGACTGGCCGGGGAGGCTGATTCAGGGTGTGTCTGTAACGTCATGTCACCTTCTTTACAGATCTTCGTCGATCAGCGTGAGCCGGGCGAGGAACACGGCACGGCGCGGAATCCCCACGGCTCATGGGTGCGGGCTCCCATCGGGTGACCTCGCCATCTACTTCTCCTTCGGCACCTTCAGGGTCTGCGCCAACACACACTTATCGGCGGACCGCGTGCTCGTCCAGTCCGCACTCCTCCTTCGCGGCCCGGAAGCCAGCCTCCCGGTCGCCCAGCGCGTCCCCGCCACCCACAGCCCCGCTACGAACACACCCCCGCAACTGCTCGGCACTCCTCGGACGCGCCGCTGCCCTGTGCTGCTACAGGCGACTCGTCCGTCTCACCGCGTCGGACATCGTCTTAGGATGATTCTTGATCAACGACAACGGGGGAGCGCGGCGTGCGAATTGAACGGCACTCGGTCAGCGACGCCACAGTGGCGGAAGCGAGCGAGGACTTCACCAACCGGATCGGCCGGATGGTGCACGGCATGTCGAAAGCCGGGCCCGTCACCGGGTACGACTGGTGGTTGGTCGCCGAGGCCTTTCTTGACTACCTCGGAGCACTGTCCGTGCGGTGCCCGGACCTGAACATCCCGGAGGCGAAGGCGGTTCTGCTGGACGCCGCCGAAGCGGCCGTGGGCAAGGTGTCGTTCGCCGCCTACTACCCGATGGCGCACTTCAGTGTCTTCCTCCACTACCCCAACTTCGGCATGACGTACGAGCGCGAGGAAGCGGACGGCGGCGGAGCGGAGACCATCACCCCCGGAAAGTGGATCGACGCCTTCTGCCTGGCGGTCCTCGCCGGGCGGGCCGAATGGCACGGGGAGGCCTTCCACTTCGCCCGGCAGAAGGCCCACACCGGGCTCGCCGGAGATCCGGCCGGAGAGCTGATCACCGGACTGATGGCGAGCGTGCTCGGCGACCTCGGGGACGACGAGCAGGACTTCCCGCCGTCCAGCACCGCGAAGCTCGCCGCGCTGGACGCCGCGCTCACCCGGGTCCGGGCCGGCGCCGACGGCTCGGGCGAACGGTTCGAGACCACGGCGCTGGACGCCCTGCGCGCCCTGGAGAGCGGCGACCAGGAGTCCTTCCGCGGCGCGGTCGCCGCACTACTGACCGCTCACCGCGCCACGGCCGGCCCGGCCGCGGCGCCGCGCACCCTGCTCCCGCTCATTCCGCTGGCCCTGGCAGCGTTCGCCCATCGGCGGCACGGCTGGCAACCGCCGGTCGACTCCGGCTACCTGCCCCACGCCCTGGTGACCGGTTTCGTGGGCGCGGGGCCGCGCGTGCAGGCCTACGGCCGTGAGCGGCGCCCGGACGCAGTGGCGGCACTCAACGCCGGCCCCGTCGTCGTCGAGCGCCCGGACAACCCGCACCCGATGGACTCCGACAGCGAGACGTTCTTCCAGAGGGACACGCAGGCGATCCTCGCTCGGGGTGACGTCACGTCAGTTGCCGCCAGCGAACTGCTGGATGCCGTGCGGGATCAGGAACTGCTGTTCAAGTCCGCCGCCAGCCTCGGTCCGGACGTGAGCGACGCGCAGCTGGAGAACGTCGCCCTGGCGTCCCGGTTCGGTGCCGCCGCCGCCCACTCCCTCAAAGCAGGGCAGTGGGTCACCGCGACCTACTTCGCTCTGATCACCGGGACGCGAGAACACCTGGCCCCTCTGGTGCTCATCGACCCCGGCATCCTCGCCGACGGTTCCGCCTACGCCTCCTATTACCAGGCGCTCCACGCCTACCTGCGCGTCGACGATCCCGAGCCCGCGATGGACCGCGCGCTGGCCGACCTGGACAAGGTGACCCGGTGGGGCTTCCCGCTCCCGCCGGCCGTCCTGCTGTCCCAGCTCGTCGACGGCGACGAGGAGAGTTTCAACCTCGCCCTCGTCGACGCGCTGGAGGCCCACCGTGACCACTTCGCCGTGGCGGACCGCGGCAACGACGCCGATGCGGCGATCGACCTGGGCGTCCTGGCGCTCGCCTGCCATGCCCGCCGCAGAGGCATGGAGATCCGTGTCGACTCCCCCTACCTGCCGCCCCGGCTGCTGTGCGCTGCCGAGCCCCGGTAACACGGCCGCCCAGCCCGGCGCTGCCGGGCGCACCACGGGCTCAGCCGCTGATGGCGGAGGGCAAGGCCGAGGACTTACGGGAGGGGGTGTTGAACCATGTCTTCCAGCCCCCGGGAGGCTGCTGCCCGACCTCCAGTGTGCGCAGCCGGGCGAGGAGGGCGGGATCCTGGGCGTCGAGCCAGTCCACGAACTGCCGGAAGGACACCAATCGTACGTCCTTCGGTTCCGACATCTGTTTCATGGCCTCCTCGACGGCCGTCATGTAGATGCCGCCGTTCCACTCCTCGAAGTGGTTGCCGATGAAGAACGGCGCGCGGTTGGTTTCGTAGGCCCGGCGGAAGCCGGCGAGGTAGGCCTCGGTGGCCTGACGGCGCCAGGCCGGGTAGTGGTACGACGGGGCCTTCGTGGAGTTCATGGACTGGTTGGCGAGGATGTTGTAGTCCATCGACAGGACCTCGAAGCTGTGGCCGGGGAAGGGGATGGCCTGCAGCGGGAAGTCCCAAATGCCTTGCCGCTTGCCGGGCCAGCGTTGGACGCCCCCGGGGGAGGAGGCGTCGTAACGCCACCCCAGTTCGCGGGCCACTGGCAGCAGATTGTCCTGGCCGAGGAGACAGGGGGTTCGGCCGCCGATGAGTTCGCGACTGTAGTCGAAGGGCAGGGGCTCCTCGTCCCGCCAGCCGGTGTGGGTGCGCCATGAGGTGACGAACGTCCTGGCCTGTTCGATCTCGCTGCGCCACTGGTCGGGCGTCCAGGCGGCCACGGACCCGGGGCCCGAGCAGAAGTGGCCGTTGAAATGGGTGCCGATCTCGTGTCCGTCGAGCCATGCCTGCCGGACGTATCGCAGCGTCTCCTTGAGGTGCTCGTCGGTGAGATAGCCGATCTCGGAGGCTCCCACTGGGTTGTTCGGCGGGCTGTACAGATGACGTTTGGACTCGGGCAGCAGGTACAGCCCGGAGAGGAAGAAGGTCATGTGCGCGCCGTGATCCGCAGCGGCCTTGAGGAAGCGTGGGAAGAGGCCGTTGCCGACCTCGCCGGCGCCGTCCCAGGAAAGGACCACGAACTGCGGCGGTTTCTGGCCCGGTTCGAGCCGCTCCGGCGCCGCGGGCTGGTTGGGCTGCCTGCCGGTGTACGCGGTGGAGCCGTCGCCGATCAGCCGTGTCGTGGTGTGGGGCGCGCGTTTGGGGCCGGCCGCAGCGGTACGCCCTTCGCCGCCCTCTGAGTTGAGTTCTCGGGGCGAACCGGAACCGCAGCCGCTGAGCCCGATCGCCGCTGCTCCCAGTCCGAGTCCCATGCCCATTGCGTTCCTGCGGCTCAGCTTGCCCATGGGTGTATCCCAACCCGCGCCCGGTAGGTGCGTCGTCGTACTCTTCTGGCCATCACCCACGATAAGTACGATTAGTAGTCTTAAATGACTTACGGGTCGGCGTGTCACCAAATGCTGAGCGAAGATGACCGGAAAGGAGTAACCCGGTCCCGGGGGCTCGTCAGTCAGGACCCTTGAGCCCGCTGGGGGGAGCTGAGCGCTGGCCCTTGATCAACGCGGTCTGGGCTCATACGCTCGCTCGATGGCGCATGACGACCTTCCGACCCTTGAACTCGCCTTCCCCGGCCCGGAACGTGACCGTGGTGTGGCGGCGATCCTGAGCGGTCGGAAGACCGCGCTCACGGGTCTCCTGGAGATCTACGAGCACGCCGGTGAGGCAGTACCCGTGACCGGTCAGCGATTCTCGGTACTTGATTCCGAAGGTCGCCCGGCCGTCACGATCCAGCTCGTCGACGTGCGCGTCGTTCCCATGAAAGAGATCGACGACGACTTCGCGCGAGCTGAGGGACGCGGTTACTCCGATGTGGGGGAGTGGCGGGCAGCACACGAGGAGTTCTTCCGGAGCGATGGCGTGAGTGAGTACCTGGGACGCACCCCGGTCATCGATGACGACACCCTTGTCGTCGCTGAACGTTTCCGAGTGGTCGAGCCGGGCGACTCGGGCGGTCAGTGACCCGCTTTGATCGGCTGCACCTCCTGTGCCGCCCGTGTGTCGTAGGCGTCGCGGGCGTCCAGGACGGCATTGATGTTCTCCTCGGACCAGGCGCGGATCGCGTGCATCAGCGCGGTGACGCTCTCGCCCAGTTCTGTGGCCTGGTATTCGACCCTCGGCGGAATGGTCGGGTAGACCGTGCGGGTGACCAGGCCGTCCCGCTCCAGGGTACGCAGGGTCTGGGTGAGCATCTTCTGAGTGATGCCGTCCAGACGGCGCCGCAGTTCGCCGAAGCGCATCGGGCCGCCGGACAGTGCGCCCATGACCAGCATGGTCCACTTGTTGGCGAGCACGTCCAGGATCTGACGCGAGGGACAGGCGGCCAGATAGGCATCCGCGCCACCGTAGAAGCGCAGGTTGTCGGTAGTACCCATGAGGTACCTATATACCTTCGAAGTGCCTTCTGTTCAACGGATACCGCCATGCCGAGGATGGAGACATCACAAACGGCTCTCCGGACAGGAGTACATGACGATGCGTGCGATCACCCAGAAGACCTTTGGTGGCCCTGAGGTACTGGAGCTCGTCGATGACGTGCCCGCACCGGTGCCTGGGCCGACGCAGGTGCTCGTCCGAGTCAGGGCGACGAGTGTCAACCCGGTGGAACTGTTCGTCCGTTCCGGCGCCTTCCCCCTCCTGGGCGAGCCGCCGTTCGTCTTGGGCTGGGACGTCTCCGGGGTGGTGGAGCAGGTCGACCCGGGTGTGCACCGGTTCCAGGTCGGCGACGAGGTCTACGGGATGCCGTACTTCCCTGCTGCGGCTGGTGCGAACGCCGAGTACCTGGTCGCACCAGCACGGCAGTTGGCTCGCAAGCCGGCCGGGATCAGCCATGAGGAGGCCGCGGCGCTGCCGCTGGTGGGCCTGACGGCCTGGCACGCACTGGTGGAGATCGCCCAGTTGCAGCCTGGGCAACGCGTACTGATCCACGGTGCGGGCGGCGGACTTGGGCATGTCGCGGTGCAGTTGGCCAAGCACCTCGGCGCGGAGGTGGTTGGCACGGCGAGCGCGGCCAAGCACGACTTCCTCCGCGCGTTGGGCGCGGACCAGTTGGTCGACTACCGGACCCAGGACTACACCGAGGTGCTCCGGAACGCACCGGTGGACGTGGTGCTGGAGACCCTGGGCGGCGGGAACGCCGAGCGTTCCTTCACCGTGCTGCGGCCGGGCGGCGTTCTGGTGTCGGCGGTGGAGCGGCTCAGCACCACCCTGCCGGAGCTGGCGGAGCAGTCCGGCGTACGCTTCGCAGCGGTCGGCGTGGAGCCGGACCCGGCCGGCCTGGAGGCACTGACCGAACTGGTCGAGGCGGGGAGGCTTCGGGTGCACCTGCAGCAGGTGTTCCCCTTGGAGAAGTTGTCCCAGGCGCACGAGGTGCTGGCTGCCGGCGGTGTGCAGGGCAAGCTTGCGATCACAGTCTGAAGGCTTGGCGATCGTGCGGGCTGCCGGCCGCGGCCGCAAGCCGGACGCCCGCACAGCCTCGGACGTCCGCATGCCGGTTCCCTCCTGGGATGTCGTCGCCGGCCTGTGCCCAGCTGCTCCGAGGCGCTGCGGAGTACCGATCGCCGGGAGTACCTCGTCGGCGTATGCCCGAAGGCGAGGCGGAAGACGTCGATGAACGCGCTGGTGTAAGACCACCCGCACTGGTTGGCGACCCTGGTTACCGGGGTGTTGTGGGCCCGTCCAGGTGAGCGCCGTACACACCGAGCTGTATCTGGTGTGGTACACCAACGTGCGTGCCACCTCGGGCTCCGCCGTGCGCTGCGCCGTCCGCACCCGCGACCTGCATCTGTACGACACTTCGGGCAACCGGCTGTGCGACGACGACGCTGACGCCGCACCGATCAAGGAGAAATCCGCGACATGGGCCAGCTGACCCGACCCACCGCACTTCTGCTGGACTTCGGCGGGGTGGTCGTGGCGACCACCAACCGTCCCTCCTGGGCACACGACCTCGCCACCGAACTGCACGCCGCCCTGACCGCCGCGGGCTGCGCCGAGCTGACCGTCGAGCACATCGAGGCGGACCTGAAGGCCGGATCCGCCGCCGACTCGCACTGGAAGAACGCGATGAGCCGGCCGACCGCCCCCAAGGAGATGACGCACCGCCGCTTCTGGAGCGACTTCGTCGCCGCGGACTGGCCGCAGGCCGCGCTCGCCTGGGTGACCGCACACGCCGAACCGCTGTGCCACCGGCTCGGCGAGCTCAAGCACGACCGCGTCACCCGCGACGGCATGCCCGCACTGCTCGACGCGTGCGACGAGCTGGGCATCGCCGTCGGCATCGTCTCCAACGCCCTGGCCGGCTCGGTGCACCGCGACCACATGGCCCAGCACGGCCTGGACAAACGCGTCGCGGTGCAGGTGTACAGCGACGAGGTCGGCGTCCGCAAACCCAACCCCGAGATGATCCGCATCGCCGCGCGCGCCCTCGACACCGATCCGGCAGGCTGCTGGTACGTCGGCGACAACTACGACCGCGACGTGCTGTGCGGCCGGCGCGCCGGAGCCGGGGCGACCATCCTGATGGAGGCCCGCGGCACCTACGACCGGCCGTACGTCGTCCAGGCCGAGCCCGACACGGTCGTCACCGACCCGAACGAACTGCGCGCACTACTGCTCGCCGCCTCCGCCCCCGCCCGATGACCTTCGCCGGTCACCTGCGCGCGCCCGCGCCGCCCCGGCTTTCTCGACGACCTGGAGCAGAAGCTCGATGCCCGTCTCAGCCCGGCGCGGCCGTGTGATCCCGCACATCGACGATCACGGCACCCCCGTTGCCGTCGTCTCCCCCCACCGCAGGCGACGGTCAGATTCAGCACGGGGATGGACACCGCCGGCGCGTGCCGTCACATGCCGAAGTCGGCGGTGATCGTTGCGAGGTGGTCGCGCCCGGCAGCGTCCTGAGCGGCGCGATTGAAGTCGTGTATGCAGGGTGTTGCTCGGGCAGCGAGCCAGAGGGGAGCCCACTCGAGCCGTGGTGCATCGCTGAACGGAATGTAGGCGACGTCGCATCGCATGTAGTAACGCGTCGCCTGGGAGCCCACGACGAACCCGCCCTGACCTGCGCCGATGAGCGCCAGGGCCTCTTGGAAGGTCTCGAAGGCGGGACCGGGTTCGATGGGCCGGCCTGCGGGTGTGCGCAGGGGGGTGCGCTCGACGCGCCAGTGCGCGGGGACCGCTTTGGCCTGCAGAAGCTTCACACCGGGGAGGTCTTCGAGGGAGACGGTCTCCTTCGCGGCCAACGGATGCCTGGTGGAGACGGCGAGCATCCGGTGCTCGGAGTACAGCACGGGGCCGACGACCATGCCGGCTTCTTCATGAGGCAGGGACACGATGAGCAGGTCCACATCCCCCTCGCGCAGCCTCGGGTAGGCGTCGGATATCTGCAGTTCCCTGGGCTGCGCCCGGCATCCGGGATGGCGCTCGGCGTACAGCTCAGCCGCCTGGACCATGAGCTGTCCTGAGGCGGCGCCCACGAACCCCACCCGCAGCACGTGCCGGATGCCGTGTGCAGCATCGACTGCCTTCCGCAGCCCGGCCCGCAGCTGTTCGTAGGCGGGCAGGAGATCGTCGTGCAAATGCTGCCCCGCAGGAGTCAGTCGGACATAGCGGCTGGTGCGCTCGAACAGCGGCGCCCCGATGTGCCGTTCCAACTTCTTGATGCTCTGACTGATCCGGCCGGTCGTCAGATGCAAGCGCTCGGCGGTGCGGCCGAAGTGCAGTTCCTCGGCCAGCGTCAAGAACGCCTCCAGTTCCAGCCGCTCCAGCACCGATCCCCCTCGGTTGAACCTGGTTAAACGGTCGCTGCACTATCTCATCTTGTTGACGCCGACGCAGCGTTGCAGTCTTGGCGTGCACGACTTCCCCCATCAGCACCGCCCGTCGAAGCCCTCTCACGCTCCCTTCGCGACCCTGTGTGTCCGAGTCCTCTCCCTGGACGAAACGCGGGCCGAGTGCCTGCGCCGGCCACGGCCACCGCCCCGCGTAAGAAGCCGGGAGGGCGACGAGTCAGTGGGCCAGCCCTACTTTCGCCAGGCTGACCCCGCCCGCAGCCCCGCCTCAGGACCTCGAAGGAGACAAACACCTGTGAATCCGTTCATCACCGGCGTGGCCATGCCGCAGGAGGACGTGGACGCCATCCTCAGGCTGGTCGCTGCATTCGAGTACGCCCAGCACCACGCGCTGCCGGACGCGCTGGCGCGCCTGTTTCGCCGGGACGCCCTCTGGCCGGTTCCGCACAGGGATCCGCTGTGCGGTGTGGAAGAGATCAGGGCCTTCATCCGACGCGCCCTCCCCAGCACCCTTCATCAACCGCTCACTGTCACCTACCAGGTCGAGGACATCCTTGCCCTCCGCCCGGACACCGTCGCCGTCAAGATCCGTCACAGACCGGTCACCCGCAGCGGTCTGCGTCTGGAGGAGGTACTGCGCGCCCCGGACGGGCCCGCCTTGCGCGGCAGTTGCGGCAGACCGGGCACGTCAGCCCGCCGATGGGCGTCGTGGGTGGCCGCGAACCCGGATGCCGCGCCGGGTGTTGCCGTGTACGTCCTTGCCAAGGACGAGGGGCGCTGGCGCATCGCCCTGGCCCAGAACACCACGGTGATCGATCCCGAAACCCGTACCGCACTCACCGCAAGCTGAACACTTCGAGATCGGAGGAGCACGTGTCCCTCGTCGTTTCCGCCCAGGCACCCCTCGCGCCGACCGCAGCTGAACGGGTGCCTCTGGCAAGGTGGTTGGCCGTAGTGACGATGGCGGTCAAAACCTCTGCCCTGGTGACCGTCGAATCTCTGCCCGTGGGACTGTTCATTGTCCGGGGCCAGGGTGAGAGGCGCCGTCGGTGACGAGACACCAGCCGCCACCCGGCACTCAGTCACCCGGTCCGAAGACCACGTCAAGCGCCCGGGTCGCGACCCGAACCAACGGGCGCTTCACCCCAGTTCGCCACCACGGCCACGGCGGCGGCGCACTCCGCAGAGCCGCGAAAGGGATCCTCATGTCCTCACCCTTCACGGTCGCCGCCGCCGACACCCGGCTGCACGGCCATGACAGCCGGCTGTACGGCCTCGACACCTGCGACGAGGCACCACCACTGCTCTTCCTCAACGGCGCCTTCGCGACGCGGCAGCAGTGGAGCCACGTCCTCGAACGGCTCGCCGGCAAATACCGCACCGTCACCTTCGACGCGCGGGCACGCGGCAAGTCGGGCCGCTCGTCGGACTGCTCGATACGAGCCGCCATCGACGACATAGACCGCGTCATCGAAGCGACAGCGATCCGACGCCCCATTCTGGTCGGCTGCTCCTACGGTGCGACGCTCGCCGTCTGCCACGCCGCCGAATACCCCGGCCAGGTCGGCGGGCTGGTCCTCGTCGATGGCGCCCATCCCGTGTCCCTGCTCGACCAAGCAGACCAGGAGGAGGTGCGCAGCCGTTTCCGGCGACGGGGACGGATCGAGCGCATCCTCACACCTCTCGGCCTCTGCGCACGGATGACTCCTGAGCAGCGCGCGGAGGTCGTCATCGAAATGGACATCGTCAACGGTGAGTTGTCGGCGGACCTCGCCGCCCTGCGCTGCCCGACCGTCTACGTGGCCGGCGACCAAGGCACCCCGGCCACGCCCGGACACCACACCGGTGCGACGCACGCAGCCGTCGCCAAGGCCGTTGCCGCCAACCCGCACCTCAGCCTCCTGCCCACCGGCCTGCGCGACCACCGGAAGATCCTCACCACGGACCCCGGCATCGTGGTCGCCGCGATCGCGGAAGTCGTCCAGCGGTCGGAGTGGGTGAGTCATCGATGACATCGCCGTCACAGCGCCGCCCCGCGCAGACCGACCACCACGGGACGCAGGATCCGCAACACGAGAAAACGGCATCGGGGGACGCCGGGGACCTCGGCGACGACCAACTGGTCCACCAGCCCGTCGCCTACTGGACAGGCGCGGCACACACCGCCCTCACCTCGTTCGTCGACGCCGAACACGCCTTGCTCGGCGTGACCCAGCGTCACGGGATGACGCTGAACCGACTCGCCCGTATCGAGGGCGGATTGACCCGTACAGGCCTGACCGAGGCGCTGCGCGAGTACATGACGCCCCAAGTCGGCACTGTCTCCACGTATGCCGAGATCCTTGACGACTTGCTCGACCGCGGCTGGATCACCTGCGACGACAGTGGGCGCTTCACGCTGACCGACACCGGTCGCCGAGCCCGGGCCCGGCTCGCGGAAGCCGCTCCCGGCATCCGCCGCCGGATCCACCGCGGCGTCTCCGACGGGGACTACGTCATCGCACTCAAGGTGCTCCACCGCATGATCGCCAATGTGAACCACTGATCCGAACGGTCGTGCAGGCCGGCCTCGCCCTCCGCCGACCAGCGACGCAGCCATTCTTGTGGGCCCTGGGCCGGTGAGTGCCCTCTCGGCTGCGGCTGCGCTACCGGCGGCCCGGACAGGACACGCCCGACCAGCAGCCGCCTGCCATGAACGGTCAGCCGGGCATCACGGCGGGACGCGAAGACCTCCGTGCGGCGTGTTTCTGGACAGCTCCACCACACCGGAGGTCTTCGCCACGATCGCGCGGCCAGCGTTGAAACGGTCGTGATCACTAGGGCTAGTAGCTGTCGTAGCTGGGCTTGCCGTTCGGCCGGTAGACGCCGACGACGGTGCCGCCCTTCGTCGTCGAGACGCTGACCGGCTCCAGCGCAGTGGGGATCGCTCCGTCGGCGAACAGCCGCTTGCCGGTGCCGATGATCACGGGATGGATGGTCAGCCGGTACTCGTCGACGAGGCCGTGCTGCATGAGAGTCTGGGCGAGGTCGCCGCTGCCGACGACATTGAGGTTGCCGCCGTCGGACGCTTTCAGCTTGCGTACGGCATCGACGACGTCGCCCTCCAGCAGCGTGGAGTTCTGCCACTCGACGGACGTCAGGGTCCGAGACGCCACGTACTTGTGCATGCTGTTCATCCGATGGGTGAACGGGTTGTCGGGATCGGCGTTGGGCCAGTACGACGCGAAGATCTCGTACGTCTTGCGGCCGAGCAGCATCGCGTCGGAGGACTCGTACCAACCGGCGATGGCCGCGCCGACCTCGTCGTCGGACACCGGCTTCTGCCAGCCTCCGTGCTCGAAGCCGCTCTCAGCGTCCTCGTCCGGACCGCCCGGCGCCTGCATGACGCCGTCCAGCGTAAGGAACGTGCAAACGATGATCTGGCGCATGGTGCGCTCCCTTCGTCGAAAGGTAGACCACCCAACCGCCGGAAACTCATCGGCGGAACTTCCGCGACGCAGCAACAGGGTCTGGGTGATGTCCATTGCCGCTCATCCTGACCGCAGACCGGACCAGGCCAGACCAGACCAGGCCAGGCCGTGCCGACCGCCCGCACTGCTTCCCCGTTCTCTGCGCTTACCGGAAGCCGAGGTGCGGATCGGTGCCGGTCAGTTCGCTGCTGGCGGCCCACAGGCGAGCAGCGACGGCCCGGTCGGCCATGTGAGAGGGGACGGCCTCACGCCGTGGTGTGCCCCGCAGGCCGAAGACCCTCGGCCCCCACATGTCTCCTCCCCGCACCCCCGGATCGAGGACGGCTCGCACGACGGGCCATGCTCCGGCGTCCTTGCCCTGCACCAAGAGCCCGGCGGGCAGCGCGCGCAGCCGCTCGCCGGGGCGTGTCACGCGTACCGGCGGGCGGGAGGGGGTGAGGGAGTCCAGCGCACCACCGGGGTGGGCCACCACACTGAGCACCGTGCTGCCGACGGCACGCAGACGGCGATCGAGTTCGAAGCCGAAGCACATCTGCGACAGCTTCGACCGGCCGTAGGTGCGCTGGGGCCGGTAGTCCTGGGCCGACTGCAGATCGTCCAGGTCCAGTCGCTCGGACCGCGCCGCGAAGCTTCCCACTGTCACGATGCGGCCTGCCGGCGCCGCGGACAGCAGGGGGGCCAGCCACTGGGTGAGAGCGAAGTGGCCGAGGTGGTTGGTGCCGAACATCAGCTCGTGGCCGTCCTCGGTTTCTCTCCGCGGCGGGTCGTCGAGCGCGACCCCTGCGTTGTGGACCACCGCGTCGAGATGATCGAGGTCCAGCCTGTCCACGGAGGTCTTCAGGGACGACAGGTCGGCGAGGTCCAGTTGAAGGTGCCGTACGTGCGCGCCGGAGACGCGTGAGCGGATCGAGGCCATGGCGGCGTCGGCCTTCGCGGCGTCGCGGCTGCCGAGTACGACGACGGCGCCGGTGCCGGCGAGCTGCTCGGCGACGAAGTAGCCGATCCCGGCGTTACCCCCGGTGACCAGGAAGGTCCGGCCCTCGGCGGACGGCAGCCGGTGAACGTCCCACGGCTGGCTCTGGGATGCGGAAAACACGATGACAGGCTCCTCGGTCTCGCGGCAGCGTGCTCACGGGGAAGCACCAACGCGCCCAAGGTCGCAACCTCCACCGACATACCGCCGACAGATCACGGTCACCACCGACAGGCTTCCGACACCCCTCCGCTCCATGCCGCGTGCCGACTGGTTGGGGGAGGACCGGGACCAGCGGATCTGTTCGGTGGCTATGCCTTCCCATGGGGGGTGGCTGCGATGTGGTGAAGTGTCTGCGGGCCCCTCCTTGGTCTCCTTGAAGACCTCAAACGTCCCACCGCCCTGAGCCCTAAGGGACTGTTAAGACTTTGTTCCCGATATTGAGTGGCCCCGTCCAGCCGTCGACTCTGTGTGCTCCTGGGCCGCCGACGAGGGAGTTCCCGTGACCACACAGTCCACGACAGGGCGCGTGCGCACTGCGCGCCGCGACGAGCGCAGGGTCGTCAGCAACATCCTGCGCGGATCGATCGGCAACCTGATCGAGTGGTACGACTGGTACGCCTACACCGCGTTCAGCGTCTACTTCGCCGCCACGTTCTTCCCCTCCGGCGACCAGACCGCCCAACTGCTCAACACCGCCGCGGTCTTCGCCGTCGGGTTTCTGATGCGTCCGATCGGCGGCTGGGTCCTCGGCCGCTACGCTGATCGCCGTGGCCGGCGCGCGGCACTGACACTGTCGGTGACGCTCATGGCGGTCGGTTCGCTGATCGTGGCGCTGACCCCGTCGTACGGCTCGATCGGCGTCGCGGCGCCGGTGCTGCTGGTGACCGCGCGACTGCTGCAGGGCCTCTCGGTCGGCGGCGAGTACTCGACGTCGGCGACCTACATGTCCGAAGTGGCCTCGCCCGGCCGCCGCGGCTACTACTCCAGCTTCCAATACGTCACCCTCATCGCCGGCCAACTGACCGCGCTCGGACTGCAGATCATCCTGCAGCAGGTGCTCAGCGCCGCGCAGATGGAGGCGTGGGGCTGGCGGATCGCCTTCGCGGTCGGCGCCGCAGGGGCGCTCGTCGTCCTGTGGCTGCGCCGTGGCATGGACGAGTCGGAGAGCTTCGAGCGCGGTGCCGCGGCCGGAGCGGGCGAGGGCGCGGCGCGGGGCAGCCTGCGGCTGCTGCTGAACTACCCCCGGCAGTGCCTGGTCGTCGTCGGGCTGACCATGGGCGGCACGCTGTTCTTCTACACGTACACCACCTACCTGCAGAAGTTCATGGTCAACACCAGCGGCATCGCCAAGCCGACAGCGGCCTGGATCAACTTCTTCGCGCTGATCGTGTTCGTGGTTCTGCAGCCGGTCATGGGCCTGCTCTCCGACCGCGTGGGCCGGCGTCCGATGCTGATCGCCTTCGGGGTCCTGGGAACCGCAGTCACCGTGCCCTCGCTCACGCTCCTCTCCCACACCGGCAATCCGGCGTACGCGTTCCTGCTCATGGTCGTGCCGCTGGCCGTCAGCTCGCTCTACACGTCGATCAGCGCGGTCGTGAAGGCCGAGCTGTTCCCCACCTCCATCCGGGCGCTGGGCGTCGGCCTGCCCTACGCACTGACCGTGGCCCTGTTCGGCGGGACCGCGGAGTACATCGCCCTGTGGTTCAAGAACGCCGGCCACGAGAGCTGGTACTTCTACTACGTCACCGCCTGCGTCCTGATCTCACTGCTCGTCTACATTCGGATGCGCGAGACGTCGAACGGATCGCCGCTGGAGAAGGAGTCCCAGGACTGACATGAGGGAGGCGACCGTGCGCGTACTGCTGGCCGAGGACGACGACGGGGTGGCCGGAGCACTCACCGAGGCCCTGTACGAGCACGGTCATCTGCCGGCCCGGGTGCGGCGCGGCGAGGAGGTCCTCACCCGGCACCGCCAGGCCGACCTGCTGCTGCTCGACCTCGGCCTGCCCGACCTCGACGGCCTGGAGGTGCTGCGCAAGCTGCGCGCGGTGAGCGGCCTTCCGGTGGTGGTCCTCACCGCGCGGGGCGACGAACGGTCGGTCGTGCGGGGCCTGCGGCTCGGCGCCGACGACTACCTGGTCAAGCCGGTACGGCTGGCCGAGCTGCTGGCCCGCATCGAGGCCGTCACCCGTCGCGCCGGGACACCGGCCGCTCCCGAGCAGCCGCGCACGGTCCGCGCCGGAGACGTCGAGGTCGACCTCGACGCCCGTCGGCTGCTGGTCGGCGGCACCGAGGTGCGGCTGACCACCAAGGAGTTCGACGTCCTCGCGGCACTGGCGGCCCGGGCGGGCACGGCGGTCAGCCGCCAGCAGCTGATGGACGAAGTGTGGGGCGACGCGTATCTGGCGGTGTCCCGCTCGCTCGACGTCCACCTCACCCAACTGCGGGCCAAACTCGGCCGCCACGAGCTGCTGACCACGATCCGCGGCTTCGGCTACCGGTTCGGCTGAGCCGGCCGCGACCCGTATGCGTACCCGTGTCCTGACCGTCGTCCTGGCCTTCGTCGTGCTCGCGGTGGCCGGTTTCGCCGTACCCCTGCTGGGCGTCACCGCGTCCCAGCGCACCCAGCAGCTCCTCGCGGCCCGCACCGGTGACCTCGACCGCTTCGCGGGGCTCGCGGAGCAGGCCGCCGAGAGCGGCGACACCGATGCGCTGACCGCCGAGGTGACCCGCTACACCGAGCTGTACGGCGAGGCGATCGTGGTGGTCGACGCGCGCCGCGCCCCGGTGGTGCAGACGGGCGGCATGCGCGCGGCCGACCCGGCGGTCGCCCGCCTGATCGACGCGGCGCTGCGCAACCAGCGGGTCACCCCCGCAGGCACCCTGCGCCCCTGGTCCCGCCGCGCCGAACTGCTCGCCCGTCCGGTGGGCACCGGGACCCCGGTGTCGGGCGCCGTGGTGCTGCGGGCCTCGGTGCGGGCCGCCGCCGACGACATCGCCCTGCGCTGGGTACTGGTCCTCGCGGGCGCGGCCCTCTTCGCCGTGGCCTGCGTGGTCCTGGCGAGGACGGCCACCCGATGGGTCGTACGTCCCCTGCACCGCCTCGACCGCGCGGTCGGCATGCTGGCGGCCGGGCTTCCGGCCGGACACGCCCGCGCCGGAGGGCCACCCGAACTGCGCCAGCTCGCCACCGGGTTCAACCGCATGGCCGACGCGGTGACCACCGCCCTGGAACAGCAGCGCCGCCTGGTGGCCGACACCTCGCACCAGCTGCGCAACCCCCTCGCGGCACTGCGCCTGCGCATCGACTCGCTCCAGTCCCGCCTGCCCGCCTCCGCCACCCGCACGTACACCGGCGTGACCACCGAACTCGAACGCATGGAGGCACTCCTCGACGACCTGTTGGCCCTGGCGAACGCCGAATACCGCGCCGGCGAGCTGTCCGTCACGGACGGGCGCGGAACGTGCTGCGACGCCACTGCGGTCGCCGCCGCCCAGTCCCAGCTGTGGCAGCCCGTGGCCGAACAAGCCGGAGCCCACCTGACCTTCGTCCCCGGCCCCAGCGTCCTGACCGCCTGCGCGGAGAGCGAACTGGCCCAAATGGCCGACATCCTCCTCGACAATGCGATCAAGTACGCCGGGAAGGGCGCCCGTATCGAGACGCGCTGTTTCACGCAGGCCCCGGACGCGGTGTTCGAGGTCCGGGACGACGGGCCGGGCCTCACCCCAGGCGAACTCACCCACCTGAGCACCCGCTTCTGGCGCTCCGAGCGCCACCGCGGGGTACGCGGCAGCGGCCTCGGCCTGGCGATCGCCGAACAGCTGGCGACCGGGCGCGGCGGACGCATCGAGTTCGCGGCGGCCGAGCCGCACGGCCTGCGGGTCAGGATCATCCTGCCGAAGGGGGACACGACATGACCGGCGCGCCGCCGCACGGCCTGCCCGGCCCCGCCCCTCGCCTCGCCCCTCGCCCCGCGCCTCGCACCGCGCGCCGCACGGTCCTGCGCGCGGCAGCCGGCACGGCGTGCGCGGGCCTCTTGGCAGGCGCCGTGACAACCGACGCACGCCACGCCGACCGTGGCCCGCAGGGCGTCCTGCGGATCGCGACCGGCGAGCCCGACGGGTTCTACGCGGCCTTCGGCCGACTGCTCGCCGAGCGGACGGAGGCGGCAAACCCCCGGCTGTCCTGCAAGGTGATCAACAGCGACGGCAGCGTGGCCAACGTCGGGCTGCTCCAGGCGCGCAGGGCCGAGGCGGCGCTCGCCCTGGCCGACATCGCATGGGCCGCGTACGGTGGCTCGGCACCGTTCGGCCACCAAGTCCCTCTGCGCGCGATCGGCCGGGTTTACGAGAACTACGTCCAGCTGGCTGTGCGTGCCGACGCACCGATCCACACCGTCGCCGACCTGGCGGGGCGTACCGTCTCGCTGGGTGCGCCCGGCTCCGGCGGCGCCGTGCTCGGCAACCGGCTGCTGCGGGCCGCCGGCCTCACGCCGGGCGCCGATGTGACCGTCCGCCACCTGCTGATGCCGCAGGCGGCTCGGGCAATGGAGGCGGGCGCCATCGACGCTTTGCTGGTGGCGGGCGGCGTACC
Organism: Streptomyces sp. NPDC097129; assembly: GCF_055668065.1. Lineage (NCBI taxonomy): Bacteria > Bacillati > Actinomycetota > Actinomycetes > Kitasatosporales > Streptomycetaceae > Streptomyces > Streptomyces sp. NPDC097129. The sequence goes on from NZ_JBVOQE010000005.1 coordinate 328,280, forward strand.
GCTGCCGGTGCTGTCCGCTCTGGACCGGCCGGGCGTCCGCCTCCTCCCGCTGGCCGGCCTGCTGCCCCGGCTACGCGCACACGGGCAGTTGGGCTCCGCCCTGGAAGTGGTGACGGTGCCGTCGGGCGCGTATCGGGGAACACCCGAGGTGGCCACCCTGGGCGTGGCGAACCTCCTCCTGTGCCGCCCCGACCTGCCCGCGTCCGTCGCCGCCGCCCTCACCTGGGTACTGGTCCGACGGGCAGCCCGTCTTGTCCCCGCCGCGGCCCTCGGCACCCAGTTCCTCGACGCCCGCAGCCTGATCTCCACGGGAGCAGTCCCTCTGCACCCAGGAGCCGTCGCCGCATACCGCGCACTGCACGGTTAGGCCCTGCCGTACTGTGGCCCGTTGGATGAACGACGAGCTAAAGCGCCGGCGTGGCAGGGTCCTGTCCTGGCCGGGCGGTTCCGCCGCCGTGGCGGCGCAGGATGTCCTGGGCGGCCCGGACGAGGGGTGCGTTGCCCCGCGCGGGCGTTCCGTCCGGAAGGGCCAGCGTGTCCTCCAGGCCGATCCGGGTGTCGACGCCCAGCGCGGCGGCGGTCTCGAGCACCGGCCAGACTGTGCCGTCGGCGCCGTGCAGCAGGACGGGGGCCGGGATCAGGGCCGACACCTCCTCGACCAGGCGGCGGCCGACGTCCGCCGCCTGCCCTACGGGGGTGTCGATGACCTCCGCCAGAACGCGCAGCACCCCCTTCGCGAACGGGGAGGAGACGAACGCGCGCAGGGCGGTCGTGCCGGAGTAGAGGCCCGCTTCGATACCGATGCCGCGTTCCGTCAGCGCCTGCGCGACCAGTTCGGCCCCGTCCTCGTGCCAGTTCACCGACGCGTGGTCGGGCAGCGTCGCCCATGACCGGACGAGGCCGGCGCGGCGACGGGGGTCCGGTTCGGTCCATGCCCCGGTGGTGACACCGATGCGGATATGCGGGCCTACGGCCTCGCGGACGGCCCCAACGACGTCCTCTACAGCCGCCGGGTCCAGGGTGTCCCGGCCGTCGGCGTCTTTGGGATGCAGGTGGATGTCCTCGGCGCCGGCGTCGACCGCCCGGCGGGCCTCGGCCGCCAGTTCTCCGGGGTGGACGGGCACCCAAGGGCATTCGGCGGTCCCACGTGTTCCGTTGAGGCAGACCTGCAGCATGGACCGCACTCTGCCATCCGGACGACCGACGCGCACGGGAATCACGAGGCTGTGCAGATCATCCTGGTCTCACCAAGAGATCTGTCCGTAGCTGGCGACTTCCTCGGTGATGTCGCCGAGGGCCCAAGCGCCGCAGCCGGGGTGGGAACGCCCATGGGGGAGGGCCGGGCCTCCTCGGAGGACCCTTCGCGCCGATCGCCGTATCCGGAGGAGCCGAGACCGGAGCACTGATCGGTGCAGGGTGGGCACGGTTGTGGGGATCGGGGCCGCCATCGGCGAACAAAAACTCAGTGAACGCGCTACACCGCCCGCCCCGCATCGAGGGAGACCAGCGCGGAACCCGTCCATGTGAGCGGTCGGTCGGCGCCGGCCTCAGCTTGTCGTCTCGGCACCGGTGAGGACGTCGTTCATGCGCTCGTCGTAGCCGGTGGTGGGGTTGACGACGCGGCCGGCGGCCCACCAGTTCTCTCTGGCCGTTTCGATGATCGTCATCAGGATGTCCTCTTCGGGGACGTCGGCGAACAGCCAGAGGTTGTTGACGATCGCCTGGAACAGCTCGGCCTTCTGCTCGGCGGTGCGGTGGTTCAAGGACATCTGGATGAACATGGCGCGCTCACTGCGGCGCAGGCCGAACACGACCGGCTGCATCTGGAAGTTGTCGGGCAAGACCTCGTGGAAGACGTGGAACTGGTCGTCCTGGGGGACCTTCAGCACGTCGACCATCGCCTTATGGATGCCCAGGGACACATTCCGGCGGTACTCGGAGGTGGTCCCCTGGCGCAGGTAGATGTTGATCAGAGGCATGATCTATTGCCTTCCTTCTCTTTCCCGGTTCTTCTCCGGGCCGGTTCTTTTCTGGGCCGGTTCTTTTCTGGGCCGGTCTTTTCTGGGTTGGGCCGTCGGCGAACGCCTGCCTGTCGGCGTATCAGGTCGCGGGCGCCTCGGTGCCGACCGGGGAGGGAGCCGGTACCTGGAAGCAGGCCAGCAGGGCCGAGGTGCTGAGGTACTGACCGACGAGGCTGGCGAGAGCGATGAGTGTGTTCGTGCCGAACGCCGCCGCTGCCTCGTCATAGAGGTCGTCCGGCACGCGGTGGTCGCGGACCAGCGCGGCGGCCAGACGGTGAGCGAGATCGGCGTCGGGACGCAGACCGCGGGGAGCCTCGCCATGGAGGAGAGATGCGATGGCCGGGCCGGGCAGGCCGGCCTTCTCGGCAGCCGCGGTGTGGGCGTACAGCGCGTACTCGGCCCGCCAGTGAGCGGCCACGGTGAGGATGACCACCTCTCGCACATCCGCCGGAATTCCGGCCCGGGTGAGGGCCTGGGCCCACTCCAGCAGAGGCCGGGCGATGTGCGGAGTGTGCAGCAGGGCGTTGAACGGGCCGATGAACCGCCCGTCGGGCAGGGCGGCCGTGTAGCCGGCCGCTTCCGCGTTGCGCGCCCGCGTGGCCTGCAGACGGTCACGCAGTGCGCGCTGTGCTTCATCGAGGGCGTCGGGAGGAAGGAGGGGCAACCGGCCGCCCAGTCCGGAAGTTCCGTTGGTGGGGTGCTCGTTCACGCCTTCCACGCTAGGAAGGCGGGGGGTATTCCGCCAGCGAATGTTCGGCATAATGGGCATGCCGATTACTCATGGAGACCGCATGGAGATGACGCTGGTCGGGCTGCGGGTGCTGCGCGAGGTGGCGGAGCGGGGCACCTTCACGGCCGCGGCAGACGCGCTCGGGTACACGCAGTCGGCCGTCTCCCGTCAGATGGCCGCGCTGGAACAGGCGACCGGCGCCCGGCTCTTCGACCGCTACGCCGGCGGAGTCCGGCTGACCGGCGCAGGCCGTGCCCTACTGCGGCACGCCGTCGTCGCCCTGGACGCCCTGGAGGCTGCCGACAGGGAGTTGCGCGGAGCGGAGGAGGTCGAGAGGGGCCGCGTCCGGCTCGGCTTCTTCCCCACCGCCGGAGCGGTGATCGTGCCCCCTGCCCTGGCGATGCTGCGGCAGGAACACCCACACCTCCAGGTGACGACGCGTGAGGGGACCACGCCCTCGCTGGTGCGCGCCCTGCGCGCCGGCACCCTGGATCTCGCAATCCTCTCCTCCAGGCCACCGCACCGCTCGCCCGACACGGACGACCCGCCCCTGAGTGTCGAACCGCTTCTGGAAACCCACCTGGCCGTGGCGGTGCCGGCAGGCGGCCCGTTCGCGGAACGGGGCAGCGTCACCGTCGAGGAGATCGCGCGCGAACCGTGGATCGCCAGTCCCGGCACCGCGGACGAACCACTGCTCGGAGTCTGGCCCGGTCTGCCCGGGCGGCCCAAGGTCCGCCACACAGCCCGCGACTGGCTGACCAAGCTCCACATGGTCGCGGCCGGCGCCGGCATCACCACAGTCACGCCGACGCTGCTGCCGGCCGTCCCACCCGGCGTACACATCGTGCCCGTCGAGGGTGTCGCGGAGGAGGTGCGACGCGTCAGCCTGGTGCGCATGCCGGGCCCCCTCGGGGCACCCATGCAGACGCTGGCACGCGCCCTGCGCCGGCAAGCCGCCGACCTCGCCGACTGACCGTCCCGGACAACCGCACAGCAGGCCGAACCCCACGATATGGGCGGCAGCGACGGGACGCATGAGCGTTTCCTTGGGGTCATGCCGCAGAGCCCCGAGTGCTTGGTGCACAGCGGCACATGCTGCGTCGTCAAGGGCGGAGGCGTAGGCGGCGAGAGGCCAATACGACGAATGCGCCTGTGACACAACGAAGACGTAGCAGAGGACCGCCTGTGACTCGGTGCGAGATACAAATACTTCCGACCACATGCACCGCGCACCTTCTGGGGGAACACCGTGAAGTACACCCGCATCGCCGCACTTGCCGCCGTCGGCGTCGCCGCCACCCTCTCGCTCACCGCCTGTAGCAGTGATGGTTCGGGGAAGGACTCTTCCTCCAAGGGCTCCGCGCCTTCGTCTTCGGCGTCTTCGCCCTCCGCGTCTTCGTCCTCGACGTCCTCGTCTGCGACGCCTTCGGACAATGGCTCGAAGTCGCAGGACGGCTCGGGCTCCGGCGGCTCGGAGGCCGGCAAGGCGAAGGCGGGTGCCGGTGAGGCCACCGAAGCAGCGGCAGCCGCTGACGGTGCGGCGAAGACCAGCGGCAAGGTCACCTTCTGCAAGACGGAGAACCTGGCCATCGATGCCAGCAACGCCGCTCCCGACAAGGTCTCCGGCAGGATCGACATCACCATGATCAACCGGGGTTCGACCACCTGCTCGGCGACGGGCTTCGCGGGCGTCGACATCAAGGACGCCGACCACACCTCGAGCCCCATCAAGCGCGGCCACGCCCAGCCGCGTGTCACCATCCTGAAGCCCGGCGACGCCGCTGTCTTCGACCTTGCCTACGACATCGACAGCAGCGGCAAGAGCCTCGCGTCCCCGACCGACATCCTGGTGACGCCCCCGAACGAGACCCACACCGTGAGCCTGAAGTGGCCCGCGGGCGCCGGGGACATCAAGGGTGCCTACACCGACGTCGAGGTCTACCCCACACACACGACCAAGTAGGGGTGCGCCGCCCGCCCGGAGGCTGACCGCCGTAGCCGGCCAAGGCCTTGGCCCGCCGGCCGGCTAGCTGGCTACCTGGCTGGGGCGCCGCCCTCTTCATGGACAGAGGGTGAGGCGCGGTGTGCCGGAGGAGATCACATGACTGCGTCGGTCTCCAGCGGGCCTGCGGTGATGCGCAGTTCACGGATGCGGGGCGGTTCCTCCTCGGCCAGGTAGAAGATGTGGGTGAACGGGGCGCGGACGACGCGATCCGGCGCGCTCTTCTTGGCCATCGTCGCCTCGCCGCGTAGGAGCCGGACGCCGTTGGGCGCGGTCCAGAACTCCAGTACCTCGTGGGTGATGTGCAACGGCTCGTCGATCTTGACGAAGAACGCCTTGATGGCCTCGACGCCGTGGATGTGCGCGGTGCCGAAGTACAGGTCGGTGTCGTCGGTGAGCGGCGCGAAGCCCTCGTCGAACGACAGGCTGTCGATGGCGTCCATGAACTTCAGGATCCATGCGGGGACGTTCGTCGGGTGTGCAGTGTTCGCCATGGTGAAGCCCACTTTCTCGAGGTCAGGCCGCGGTGGGCAGGGCGGCGAGAAAGGCGTCGATCTCGGCGTTGACCCCGGCGGGGTTCTCGCGGGCGGCGAGGTGGGCGGTGTGCTTGAGGACGCGGAAGGCGCTGCCCTGGATGGCGTCGGCCACCTTACGCACCACGTGCACGGGGAACTGGCTGTCCTCCTCGCCGGCGATGATCAGGACGGGCACGTCCCTGATGGTGTTCAGGCGGCGGTGTTCGTCCTTGCGGCCGATCAGGATGCTGCGCAGCGCCCATGCCACGGACTTCGGGTCGTCACGGAGCACGACCTTGGTGAATTCGACGAACTCCGGGTTCGAGGCCTCCGCGCTCGGCCCGGCGAACGCGCCGCGCGCGGCCTTGGCGGCCAGCGCGGGCATCGTCGAGTTGAGTGAGAGGAAGGCGGCCAGCGCGGTGGCCCAGATGCTTTCGAACGTCGTGGGCAGCGAGGCGGTGCAGTTGATGCCGACCGCGGCTGCGGTCCGCTCCGGGTGGTAGGCCGGGAAGACGGCGGCGAGCATGCCGCCCCAGCTGTTGCCGACCAGTACGCACTTGTCGATGTCGAGCGCGTCGAGGACCTCGACGAGGGCGGTGGAGCAGTCCTCCAGGTCGATGATCTTGCGGAGCGCGTCGGACTTGCCGTGTCCGGGGCTGTCGATGAGCACGACGCGGTGCGTCGGGGAGAAGTGCTCGTACTGGTACTCCCACATGGTGCCGTCCATCATCAGGCTCGGCCAGAACACCATGGGCCGACCATCGGTGCGGCCGCCGACGCGCACGTTGATCAGGCCCAGCGACGTGGGGATCAGCCTTTCGGTGGTGCCTTCGAGCCAGTTCGTGGTGGTCGACATGATCGTCCTCCCAGGAGTCGGAACGAGGCGCGACTCGATCGTCGCCTAGTTGCGCATTCAGACTAGTCCTGAATCGCTACTAGTGCTCCTGTGTCCTGGGTCACGTCTGTTCCGCATCCGTCAGCGGGTCGCCGTGCCGGTGTCGTCCTGCTCGGCGGGCAGGGGGCGCAGGGTCGACGCCTCGACCGGCTGGTGGCAGTTGCTGCATGCGAGGTAGGGGTTGGTCGGACTGTCGCACGCTGTGTGCAGGAACCGGTGGCGCGTGCCGTCGCCGTCGCTCGCGTGGACCTCGGCCCAGCGTGCGACGGCTGCGATGGCGGGGACGACGAGTTCCCGGGCGCTGTCGGTGAGTTGATACTCGTACCACGGCTTGTCCTCGCGGTAGGCGCGCTTGGTGAGCAGGCCCAGATCGATCAGGTTGTTGAGTCGCGCGGTCAGGATGGTCGCCGAGATGCCCAGCGCCCGTTTGAGCTCGCCGAATCGGCCGACGCCGAAGAACACTTCGCGCAGGATCTGGTAGTTCCAGCGCTCCGAGATCGCGGCCAGGAACTCCTGCCCGTGCCTGAAGTTCACGTGGTTCTCGCTGCCGGACACGACGCTCCCTGTGGGTAGGTGTGAATCGGTACTAGTTCGTGTCTCATACTAGTTTCAGCGTAAGGGCTGAACACCTTCGGGCGCTGCCTGCTGGTGTTCGACGTTCCGAGGGCGATACGCAGACGGCGACCGTTCCAGCATGACGCTGGCTACTGGCAGAGCCTGCTGGTGGAGGACGACCCGGACCCGGCGTTCCGCACCTACTGCCGCCTCTTCGCCGCCCGCCGCCCTCGGGAACCTGGCCGCCTCGACGAGCTGCTCCGTGACATCGCTGACGACAGGAGTGGCGGGAGTCCTCGTCATCGACACTCAGGTGCGTCGCGTCCACCACCCCTACGACGGCGGCGCGGACGTCTTCCTCACAACGCCTGAGGAACGTGATCGGACGCGCGATAGGCATGCCGACTGGTTTTCCAGCCATCCGTCGGGTCTCTAGCGGCACTGTGCACCGTGGCGACCGAGCCGCTGCGGGGGCCCCACCATGTCGCCTCTGCCCACCGTGAGACCTCCCAACTCCCGCGATGACCACGACCCATGGCCGGCAGCAACGCTGCGGAATCTGCCCGGGCCCGTCGCCTTTCAAGCAGTCGTGATCTCTGCGATCAGGCCCTCCACCAGGGTCCTGATCCGGTCCCGGATCGGACGGACGGCGTCGACACCACGGCCCGCCGGGTCGTCGAGTTTCCAGTCGAGGTAGCGCTTGCCGGGGAAGACGGGGCAGGTGTCGCCGCAGCCCATGGTGATGACGACGTCCGAGGCCTGGACAGCTGCGGTGGTGAGGATCTTCGGCGTCTCGGCGGAGATGTCGATGCCGATTTCGTCCATCGCCTGCACGACGGCGGGGTTGACCGTGTCGGCGGGAGCAGAGCCGGCCGAGCGGACTTCGACGCGGTCACCGGCGAGGTGGGAGAGGAAGGCAGCGGCCATCTGGGAGCGGCCGGCGTTGTGGACGCAGACGAACAGCACCGACGGACGCGGGACGGGAGAGCTCATGAACGGGGGCTTTCTCGGGAGAACGATCGGTCAGGAGGCGGCGGTTGCCGGCTCGTTGTGCGGGACGACGACCTCGTCCCCGGCGGGAGCAGGGCGGCCGTAGATCACTGCGACGGCCCCCAGCCCGAGTGCGGCTCCGAGCACCTGGGCCGCGGTGAACGGGGCGACGGAGGCGGGGGCGATGCCGGCGAAGGTGTCGGTGAAGGCCCGCCCGATGGTCACCGCCGGGTTCGCGAAGGACGTGGAGGAGGTGAACCAGTAGGCGGCCCCGATGTAGGAGGCCACCGCGACCGGAGCGAACGCGGCGCGGCCGATCCGGTTGAGACCGAAGATCAGCAGGATCAGTCCGGTCGTGGCGACGACCTCGCCCAGCCACAGGTGGCCGGCGGACCGGTCGTGGGTGGAGAACCTGACCAACGGCTTGGCGAACATGGCGTCGGCCAGCACCGCCCCGCCGACGGCGCCCACGATCTGGGCGAGCACGTACGCGGCGACGTCTCCCGGAGCGAGGCCGTCCCGGTCACGGCGGCCGGTGAACCAGGCGGCAAGGGTGACGACCGGGTTGAAGTGCGCGCCGGAGACCGGCCCGAGCAGAGCGATCAGGACGCCCAGTCCGAAGACGGTGGCCAGGGAGTTGGCAAGCAGCTGCACGCCGACGTCGCGGGACAGCTCGGTGGCCTGGATACCGGAGCCGACCACCACGGCCACCAGCAGCCCGGTCCCGATCGCCTCGGCCGCGACGCGGCGGCCCAGGGAGGCGTTCACGCGTCGGCTCCGGCGGGCTGCGTGGTGGTCAGGAACGCGGCGAGCCGGTCCAGGACGCCAGGCAGGACCCAGTAGTAGACCCAGGTCCCGCGCCGCTCGCAGTCGATGAGCCCGGCCTGCCGCAGCAGCTTGAGGTGGTGGGAGATGGTCGGCTGGGACAGGTCGAACGCCGGGGTCAGCTCACACACGCACACCTCGCCGCCCGTCCCGCGCGAGGCGATCATCGACATCAGGCGCAGCCGGACCGGGTCGCCCAGGGCCTTGAAGACCTTCGCCAGGTCGACTGCCCGGTCCTCGTCCAGCGGTGCAACGGACAGCCCCGGGCAGCAGTCGGCTTCCTGGCCGATCACCTCAAGCTCTTGTTTCGACATGCCTCTATGTTGACGTTTTTCGATCCAAGGCGCAAGGTTGCATCAATGAACGTCAATACAGGCCGTTCCGGTCCCGTGCCGCGGCCCATCACCCAGGAGTGAGACATGAGCGAGCAAACCTCCGAGCTGCGTGAAACCGTCCGCCGGCGGTACGCGGCGGCGGCCGTCAAGGTCACCGAGGGCGGCACCGCCTGTTGCGGGCCGGAGCCGGTCGAGGTCGACGAAAACTTCGGCTCCACCCTGTACGCCGCTGACGACCGCGACATGCTCCCCGCGGAGGCCGTCGCCGCCTCCCTCGGCTGCGGCAACCCCACCGCTGTCGCCGAACTGCGCGAGGGCGAGAGCGTGCTGGACCTCGGCTCCGGGGGAGGCATCGACGTCCTGCTGTCCGCCCGCCGCGTCGGACCGAACGGTAAGGCCTACGGGCTCGACATGACCGAGGAGATGCTCGCCCTCGCCCTGGCCAACGCGGCGAAGGCGGGCGCGACGAACGTGGAGTTCCTCAAGGGCACCATCGAAGCCGTCCCGCTGCCCGCGAACACGATCGACGTGGTGATCTCCAACTGCGTGATCAACCTGTCCACCGACAAGCCGGCCGTGTTCGGCGAGACCTTCCGGGTCCTCAAGCCCGGCGGCCGGATCGGCGTCTCCGATGTCGTCGCCGACGACACCCTCACCGCCGAACAGCGGGCCGAGCGCGGCGACTACGTCGGCTGCATCGCGGGCGCCCTGTCGTTCGCGGAGTACCGCGCGGGCCTTGAAGCCGCCGGGTTCACCGACGTCGAGATCACGCCGACCCACGCGGTCGCCGACGGCATGCACTCCGCCATCGTCCGCGCGGTCAAGCCCACCAGCGTGACTCAGAGGGGTGGCTCGACCGCTGCCGACGCGTGCTGCGGCGTCAACGCCTGCTGCACGCCAGCCGAACAGGCGACCGACCCTTCCGCCACGGTCGCCGAGGCGAAGGCGACAAGCGGCTGCAGCTGCCGGAACTGAACGCCCGGCGTAGTCGCCCAAGAAACCCGTGCACGGGCCCCGGCCGCGGGCCGGGTGGCGCACCGGAATCGGTCTGCTCGGCGATGAGTTTCGTCGCGCCGGATGGTCATACCGGCAGGACGAGACGAACGCGGACGGAGAGACCGATGGGTAAGGTGCGCTGGCATCTGATGATGTCGCTCGACGGGTTCGCGGCCGGCCCGGACCACTCGATGGACTGGATGTCCGGGGTGCGGACCGGCCCGGGCGTCGCTGAGGAGTCGATCGCCAGTCTGGGCGCTGTCCTGGGTGGCCGTCGTGGGTACGACGCGCTCGCCGAGCGGTATCCCGGCCACGCGAGCAAGCAGCCGTACGGCGGAGCGTGGAGCGGTCCCGTATTCGTCCTGACGCACCATCCCGAAGACGCGATCCCGGATCCGGGTGTCACGTTCCTCGACTGCGACGTCGCCGAGGCTGTCGAGATCGGGCTGGCCGCGGCGGGGGACAAGGACTTGGAGCTCCACAGCCAGGACATCGCGCGGCAGTGTGTGGAGCGTGGGCTGGTAGACGAGTTCCGCGTGCATCTGGCGCCCGTCATGCTCGGGTCCGGAGTGCGGCTGTTCGACGCTCCCGGAATCGAGCCGGTCCGGTGGGCCCGCGTTCACGACGGCGACCCCACACAGGCCGTGGACCTGCGGTATCGCAGAGCATGACACCCCGGAGGCGGCCGGGCTCGGCAAGCTGCGGTTCTCGGCCGTGGCGCGGCTTGCGGACAACGACAGCGGCTCCGCCCCGCACGCTGTGCTGTCGCACGATCGAGGGGCGGCCTCCCGAAGGCCACGACCACTCCGCGGCCCGCTCGGCCGTTTCGATGGGGGCGCCCTGCTCGATGTCTTCGATGTGCGCGGTGCCCGCGCCCGTGCCCCGTACGAGCCATCTCCCGCAGACGGCATACCTCACGGGGCATGCGTCCACCCCCGGTGTCGTATGACTGTGCATCGGGGATGCGCGGCGCACGGGAGTCGCCGTCGCGGCGTTGCTCGAGGGTGGGGGACACGGGCTTGGAGGCACGCGAGCGGTTCGTCAGTCGGTGATGGCGGTCATGTCCGCCTCGACCAGGGCACCGGGCGTGGACAGGCCTACGACGCCGATCAGGGTCATGGCGGTGGTGCTGCCGCCGGCCTCGGCGGTCGCCCTGGCCAGCCCGCCGTAGAGCTTCTCGAGGTTCTCCTGGGTCGGGTCGACGACGTACACCATCAGCCGGACCGCGTCCTTCGGCCTGGCGCCCGACGCAGCGATGGCCGCGTAGGCGTTCTTCACCGTGTGGTAGCCCTGCGTCTCGTAGTCCCCTTCGCCGAGCAGCTTTTCGTCGACGTCGATGGCGATCTGCCCCTAGATGTAGACGTGCTTGCTGCCGGTCGCGTTGCGACGATCACCTGCGCGTGGCCGTGCGGTGGCGCGATCGTGTCCGGGTTGATCTTCTGAATCGTCATGCCCAGATGTTCGCCAACCACATGGGGCCGCGCCCGTCTCGCGAAGGTCATCACACCCGGTTGGGGGATCAGCTCGGCTCGGGAGTCGGCCTTCCCCAACCGCGCGAGTGGACTGCTCCAGCCGGGTCCGGACGTGCTCAACTGCGATCACGCGCTGGACGGGTGGATCAACGGGAACCTCGGCACCGCTCACCACACGTGCGGGCCTGCCCCGATGGGCCCGGACATCGCGGATGCGGTGGTCGACCAGTACGGAAGAGTCCACGGCGTTCACGCTCTCCGCGTCGCCGACACCTCGATCCTGCCCACGGCCCCCCTGCGGGGCCCAGCGGCGACAGCCGTACTCATTGGAGAGGTCATCGCGCATGCCATGCGCGATGAACTCCCCTGACGGACCCTGCCGGCCTTCGGCGGTCGAGCCATGAAGCCGATCCGGCCGGGGCACGAGGTCGGCGCCGGCCAGGCCGGCACGGAAGCGGTCGTGCGGCGTGGCCGACCTGCTCGGCCGCCGTCAGCTCAACTTCTTGGCGAGCTCGGCGAGGAACTGCGGCACTCGCCCCGCACCGAAGTCGTAGAACCGCGCCCACTGCGGCTCGACAGCGATACGCGCCATCTGGTCGTACATGGCCCGGCAGTTCCGCTCGAACTCGGCCGCGGACTCGGCGTCGAAGTTCTTCCGCGCGGCCGCGAGGTACTCCGGAACCACCCCGTCGACGATGGTCAGGTGCACGACGCCGCGCACCGACAGCGTCTTGGCCGAGCCGGGGCTGTCACCGGCGTCGATGGTCAGGGCGACCTCGGGGCGGGCGGACAGCGCCTTCACCTTGGGCGCCGTGGCCGCGGTGGACATGACGATCTCGTCGCCGGTCCAGAAGATCCCGATCGGGATGACCCGCGGCCGCCCGTCGAGTCCGTTGTATGCCAGCCGCGCCATTGACGCCTGGCTCAACAGCTCGTGGGCGTCGGCCAGTTCTTGTGCGACCTGCTGGGGGTCCATGATCATCTTCCTCTGCTGTCGCTCGGCCACTCGTGGCCGCCATGTCCCTGGGACGGAGCCGCCACCACGTTCTCGACACCCGCGCCCGAATCGCCGTCTGCTTGCCCACGGTAACTGTGCCAATGGTCGGCCATGAGCAGCTGTGGGATGCGGACTGGGCCGCACCCCACACACCTCGCGTTCTTGGGTCAGGGCTCGACGAGGACCTTCAGGCTCCTGCGGTCGGCCATGTCCTGGTAGCCGGCCGGGACCCCATCGAGGTCGGTGGTGGCGTCGAAGACCTTCCCCGGTTCGATGGTGCCGTCGAGGATGGCGGGCATCAGCTCCTCGATGTAGGCGCGGATCGGTGCGGGGCCGCCGGCCAGGCGGATGTTGTGGCGGAACAGGCTGCCGAAGCCGATGGACGCCTCCTCGTACCGGGGCACGCCGACGCGGCTGATCACGCCGCCGGGACGGACGACGCCGAGGGCCTGCTCGTAGGCGGACATGTGGCCGACCGCTTCCAGGACCACGTGCGTGCCGTGCCCACCGGTCAGCGCACGGACAGCCTCGACGCCTTCCTCACCGCGGGCGGAGACGACGTCGGTGGCGCCGAACTCGCGACCGAGGTCGGTGCGTGCCTGGTGACGGCCCATGAGGATGACCTGCTCGGCGCCGAGCCGCTTGGCCGAGAGGACTGCCAGCAGACCGATGGCGCCGTCACCGATCACGGTGACCCAGGTGCGCTCGTTGACACCGCCCGCGACGGCGGCGTGGTAGCCGGTGCCGAAGACGTCCGAGAGGGTCATCAGGGACGGGATGAGGGCGGAGTCCGCCGCGACGGGCAGCTTGACCAGGGTTCCGTCGGCGAGCGGGACGCGGGCCGCTTCGGCCTGGCCGCCCTCCTCCGCCTCGCCGTCCCAGAAGTTGGCCTGCGGGTGGGCGCAGGAGGTGTGCAGGCGCTCACGGCAGAACTCGCAGGTGTTGTCGGAGATCGCGAACGGGGCGGGTGCTGGTCAGTGGTTCATGGGCGAGTGCGCGCCCTGGCCGGTCTCAAGCTTGTTCGGCACGGTCGGCGGGCGCACTCGGAAGGTCAGCCGAGCCGGACGCCGTGGCGCGGCGGTTGCCGTTCAGGGCGAGGACGGTGGGGTCAGTGCGGCGATGGTGGTGCCGACCACGGCGGGGCCGGGGGAGCCCATGCCGGAGTCGAGGGCCTGGCCGGCGAACCATGAGCCGAGGGCGGTGCCGAGGTTGAACGCCGAGACGGTCAGGGCGGAAGCCAGGGTGGGCGCCTTACCGGCGTACCGGACGGCCAGGGCCATCAGGACCGGGTTGGCGCCGAGGCCGAAGAGGCCGAGCAGAGCGACCAGGACGATGGTGGCAGGCGCGGAGCCGGCCAGCAGGACGATCGCGAGCAGCAGGAGGGTGGCGCCCGCGGCGGCGGCGAGGGTCACCGTGTGGGGGCGGCGGTCACCCAGACGGCCGCCGACGATCGAGCCCCCGAGCGCTCCGACGCCGAAGCCTACGAGGACCAGCGGCACCAGACCCGCGGCCAGACCGGAGCGGTCGGTCAGCAGCGGTGCGATGTAGGAGTGCGCGGCCAGAACGCCTCCCGTGGTGGTGGCGCAGGCGGCCAGGACAAGTCACAGGCGGGTCGAGCGCAGTGCGGTCAGCTCGGAGCGGACCGATCCCGTGTGCTGGGCCGGACCGTCGTGCGGGACGGTGCGGGCGATCAGCGGGACGGCCGCGGTGGCCAGGACTGCCAGGGCCCAGCACGGGCCGCGCCAGCCCACGAGCTGTCCGGCGAACGCGCCCAGCGGCACGCCGACGACGTTGGCGAGCATGGCCCCGGCGCCGACGAGACCGAGGGCACGGGCGCTTGCGGCCGTGCCCGCGGCGCGGGTGGCCGCCACGTTGGCCACGGCCCAGAAGGCACCGGTGGCGATCGCGGTCAGGAAGCGCGCCGCGAGCAGCAGGGTGAAGCTGGAGCCGACGGCGACGGCGACGTGACCTGCGGCGAAGACGCCCAGGGCGAGCATCAGGGTCAGCCGTGGGCAGCCGCAGCGTGACATCGCCATCAACGGCGCGCCGACGATCACCCCCGACCGCGAAGACGGTGATCATCAAGCCGGTCTGGGCGACGCCGACCTGTACGTCTTGCGCGATCTCGGGCAGCAGGCCGGCCACGACGAACTCGGTGGTGCCCATCAGGAACGTGCCCAGCGAGAGCGCGTACACGACGAGCGGAAGCCGTGCGGGCCCCGCCTGCTGAGGCTGCTCGGCCCGTGCTTCGGCGGGGGCGTGGAGGGTTCCTCCTCGCGTACTCAAGGTTCATCTCCGTGGGGTCGTGATCGGGGCACGTGTCCCAGGAGACCGGCTTCGGCGCAGGCGGAGAAGGCCGTGTTTATAGGGGGTACAACACGATCACCGCACGGAGATCCGGGACTTTCTCGCCGGCCGCCGCGCGAAGATCACCCCGGAGCAGACCGGGCTGCCCACCAGCGGCCGGCGCCGGGTCCCGGGACTGCGGCGTGAGGAGGTCGCCGTGCTCGCCGGGGTGAGCACCGAGTGGTACACCCGGCTGGAGAAAGGCCACATCGGCGGAGTCTCCGAGGACGTCCTCGCCGCGGTCGCCCAGGCGCTACAGCTGGAGACGACGAGCGCACCTACCTGTTCGACCTGGCCCGCGCCGCCCGGCCCGCTCGCCGCACGCCGTCGCGCCGCAGGGACGTCGCCGTCGCACCCCGCATCCAGTGGCTGCTCGACTCCGTCACGATGTCCGCCGCTTTCGTACGCAACGGCCGCTTGGACGTCATCGCCCACAACGCCCTCGGCCAGGCTGCGCACGCGCCGATGTTCGACAGCCCCACCACGGGCAAGCAGGGCCGGCCCAACTTCGCCCGCCACCACTTCCTCGACGACGGCTCGCACGACTGCTTCGTCGACTGGGACGCCGGCGCCGCCGTCACCGTCGCATTGCTGCGCGCCGAGGCCGGGCGTGAGCCTCAAGACCGGGCCCTGCGCGAGCTGATCGGCGAACTGTCCACCCTCAGCGGGGACTTCCGCACCCTGTGGGCCGCCCACGACGTCCGCATCCGCCACGACGGCATCAAGCGGCTGCGCCACCCCGAGGTCGGCGAACTGGAGCTGACCTACCAGTCCGTGGACCTGCCCGTCTCCCCACGGGCCGTGCAGGACCTGAGCCTCTACACCGCCGAACCGGGCAGCACCTCCGAAGAGCGCCTCAAGCTCCTCGCCAGCCTGGCAGCCACTCCCGCCCAGGCGACGGAGCCCACCGACCGGCTGCACTGAGCCTGACCAGGAGGTCTTCTGCAGGCCGTTGACCCCTCCCAGGCTACGGCCGAGGGCAAGGCCGCCGTCCCGGGCGGCTTGAGGCAACAACTGCCGTGCTGTCGCGTCGTCCAGCAGATGCATCTTCCGCACAGGCGTCCAGTCCGTCTTGGCACATTCGCTGCAATCGCCTGGGATCATGTGACGATGATTCTGGTGACTGGCGCGAGCGGGAAAGTCGGAACGGCTCTCCTCGCTCGTCTTCATGCCGATGGCGTGGCCGCGCGGGCGGCTTACCGTGATCCGCACACCACGGCTCGGGTGACCAAGGCGGGCGGTCGGGCAGTGACGCTCGATCTGGCCATGCCGGACACGATCGGTGCTGCCCTCGATGGCATCGAGGCCGTATTCCTTCTCGGCGCAACGAGCCCCGACCAAACGACGCACGAACTCAACATGCTGGAAGCCGCCCGTGAAGCGGGTGTCCGGGTGGTCAAGCTGTCGGTCTGGAGGGCGGATGAAGGACTTTCACCGATCGCCCGGCTCCATCAGCCCGTCGAACAGTCGCTGGTTACGTCCGGTTTGCCCTGGACGATCTTGCGACCGAACTTCTACCTGCAGAACTTCCTGAGCCAGCCGTCCATCCGCGCGGTGGGGGAGTTCAGCCTTCCCTTGATCACTGCGCCCATAAGCTTCATCGACGTCGGCGACATCGCCGATGTCGCAGCGAGAGTTCTCACCACCGATGGCCACGACGGCTGCGTCTACGACCTCACCGGGCCGACGGCGCTGACCTACGCTGAGGCCGCCGAAGAGTTCTCCGACGTCCTGGGCAAGCCGGTGCGATACGTGGGCCTGCCGGACGACGAAGCGCGCGCGGCAATGCTGAGTCGCGGCATGCCGGAGTTCCACGTCGATGCCCTGATCGGGGTTGCCCGCGCTTACCGCAATGGCGGTGCCGAGACGGTGACTTCAACCGTGGCCGACCTCACGGGCCGTGCACCCGTCGGTTTCGCCGATTTCGTCCGCCGGAATCGCGACTACTTCGACTGACCGTGGCCCTGATGGGCCTGCACCCGGTGGGAGATCACCGGAATCCGGCAGCGTCAGCCGGTGGTGAGCACCATCCGGAAGCGTGCTGTGCCCGAAAGCATCTTCCGGTAGGCCCCCTCGGCCTCTGTCAGCGGCAGGGTCTCCACCACGGGGCGAATGCCGTGCAGGGCGCTGAACGCCATGGTGTCCTGCACGTCCTGCGCGGTGCCGGACGGGTGCCCACGTACGGTCCTGCCGCGCACAAGCAGCTGGAGCGGGCTGACCCCCAGCGGGTCGGGGCTCACTCCGATGACGACGAGTTCGCCTCGGTGCGTCATGCCGTCGACCGTTGCCGCGATGGCGTCGGAGCTTCCGGCCGTGGCCAGTACGGACCGGGCCCCGCCCAGGGACAGCAGGGCTTCCGCGACCGGTGTCGACCCCGTGCTGTCGATGTAGTGGTGCGCTCCCAGTTGGCGAACTCGGCCTTCTCCGCACCTCGGGCGATGGCCACGGTCTCAAAACCCATGGCCACCGCATACTGCACCCCCAGGTGGCCGAGACCACCGATGCCCAGTACGGCCACGAGATCGCCGGGCCGGGCGGAGCTGCGCCGCAGACCGTTGTACGTCGTGACGCCGGCGCAAGCCATGGGCCCCGCGTCGGACGCCTTCAGGGCTTCGGGAATCCGGGCCAGGGCGTCGATCGGCGCGATCATGGCTTCGGCGAAGCCTCCGTCGTAGGCGTAGCCAGGAATCTTGAGGTTGTCGCAGACGATGAAGTCGCCCTGACGGCAGGGAGTGCAGTGACCGCAACTCCCCCCGAACCAACCCACCGTGACCCGGCCCCCCACGTTCCAGTCGCCGGCCTCAGCCCCTTCTCCGAGTTCCTCGATGCGCCCGGCGACCTCGTGGCCCGGAACCAGAGGGAACCGCACGCCGGGCATGGCGGCGCTCACAAAGAGGGCGTCGCTGTGGCAGATTCCGCAGGCCTCGACTGCAATCCGTACGTGACGGGGGCTCGGGCGCGGAACTTCGCGCTCGACGATCCGGAAGGACCCGTTCGGTGTTGACCTGCGCAGCTCGATAGGTGCTCATGCGTTTCTCCGGTGCCCGGGGCCACGAGGGGCGGCCCTGTCGCCTGACGGCGTCTTTTCAGTAGCGGCGCGACTACGTGGTGTGCAGCGGTTCCTTGAACGACTTACGGCCGACGCCGGCTCGCAACCCGGCCCTGCTGAGGTGCGGTGCCTTGGCTCGTGAGGGCCTACTGGGCAGGCTCACCGACCTGAATGTTCCACCTTTTCAGAATGCACCTTCGCCCAGCACTCCGCTCGAGCAGGTTCCTGGCCGCGTACGAGGCTCGCACCGCTCGACGCGGGTGGTTGCGGGCCCGCCGTGGTCGTGTCTTTGAGTGATGCTCTGATGGCAGACGGTTATCTTCCCTGGAAGGTGCACTGTGTGGCTCCTGCGCAACGGCTGACCCCGCAGGCAGATCGGACAGGCAGGACCGTGTCCTCATTGGAGTTCCCATGACCTCGGCGGGTTCCGGAAAGCCGCAAGCGCTCGCGCGCTCCTTTGCTGTGGTGCGGAATGGGAAGCTGTGGCTGGTGCCGACCGTCCTGTCCGCGTTGGTGGCGCTGTTCCTGACGCTGCTCTACATGGGCGGCATCCTCAACCCTCAAGGGAACCTGCACCGTCTGCCGATTGCCCTGGTCAACACGGACCAGGGACCGCCGCTGCCAGGACAACAACAGACGCTGGGCGCGCAGGTGAGCCAGTCGGTCATCGCAGCGACCCCGGCAGGCACCGTGCAGTGGCACCAGCTCAGCCAGGCCCAGATGCAGGATGAGCTGGCGTCGGGCAAGGCGTACGGAGCCTTGGTCATCCCAGCCGACTTCACCCGCTCGGTGGCAGCGCTGACGACCCCCCGGGGCACGGCACGGCCCGCCCTCACTGTCCTGACCAACCCCGGGCTGGGCAGCCTCGGCTCCTCCTTGGCCGGCCAGATCACGCAGCGCGCGGCGCATCAGGCATCCCTGGAGATCGGCCGTCAGCTGACGAGGCAGGCAGCCGCCGAGGGCGCCAACGCCACGACCCGCACGCTCCTGGGCGACCCGATCACTGTCACCACACGGGTGGGCCACCCCATCGGCACACACAGCGGCCTCGGCCTGACCGCCTTTTATTTCACTCTGCTCCTGGTGCTCACCGGGTTCGTCGGTGGAAACATCATCAACAGCGGCGTCGACGCGGGCCTGGGTTACACCGACAACGAGATCGGGCCCTGGCACACCCGGCGGCCAACGGTGCCGATCAGCCGCACCCAGACACTGCTGCTGAAGATGCTCATGACCGCGGGAATCGCCGTTCTCACCACCAGCCTGCTGATGACCGCCGCCATCTGGATTCTGGGCATGGACGCAACACACCTGCCGCTGCTGTGGATCTTCTCCTACTGCGCGAGCTTGGCCGTGGGCCTGGGAGTGCAGGCCATCAACGCGGCCTTCGGCGGGATCGGCCAGGTGGTGTCCATGTTCGTTTTCATCGCGTTGGCCCTGCCGTCCTCGGGGGCGACGATTCCCCTCCATGCCGTTCCGGGCTTCTACCGTTTCCTGGCGTTGTTCGAACCGATGCGGCAACTGAGTGACGGTGTGCGGGCCATCCTCTACTTCGACGCCCGGGCTGACGCTGGGCTGACCCGCGGGTGGGTCAGGATCGCCATCGGCGTTACCCTCGCCCTGCTGTTCGGGTTCCTCATGACCCTCTACTACGACCGCAAGGGGCTGCACCGACTGATCGCGCGGTCCGCTGCAACACCCGGCGAAGCATCATGACCGGCACCAGGCCGGCCGAGCCTCCGCACACCGTTCAGCCGCAGCCTGCCGAACAGACCGCACCGGACCAGGGCAACCTCCACGAACAACGCGCTGAGCCGGCCCACCCGCGCCTGCCAGGTCGTGCTGCACGACGCAGCACCCCGTCCGAGCGGTCAGTTGGCCTCCCACCAGTGGGTGACGATGTCGGCGTAGGTGTCGGCGCCTTCCTCCCAGGCGAAGTGGCCGACGTCGATGATGTCCAGCTTGCTGTTGGGCAGGTGCATCTGCAGATACTCGGCGTTCTCCGGGGGCACGACCGCGTCGTTGCGTCCTGCAATGATCTGGACCGGAGTCTCAAGCGTGGGCAGCAGCTCACCGAGGACGGGCAGCTCGGCGGGATACGCGCGGACGTAGGGCAACTGGGCGACAAACCGCCGGCCCGCGTAGGCCGCGAGGTAGTCCTCCCGCACGACGTCCGGCAGTGCGTAACCGTTGATGTTGTTGATCGCGGCCGTCACGGCGGCCTTGGGGCTCATGGCCCGATAAGAGGACAGGTCCTCGTCGAGCACCCAGTCCTTCAGAGGGCTTCCCAGCTTCAAAGGGACTGCCGCCCCTCCGGCGCCCACGACCAGGCTCTGGAACCGGTTCGGGTACCGGGCTGCGGCGAACAGCGCCGCCGGAGTGCCGATGTCGGGGCCCACGACGTGCGGCTTCGCCAGCCCGAACTCGTCGGCGATCCGCACGATGAAGTCACCCATCGCGGTAGGGAACAGCAGGTCCTCGCGAAGCTCGGAATGCCCGAAACCAGGCAGGTCCACCGCGATCAGATGAGCGTGCCGGGCCAGCTTCCACCAGGTCGCGTCGTAGGCATAGAGGCTTTCAGGCCATGGGCTGAGCAGCAGGGCCTCGCGGCCGCGGGGCACGGCGCTCTCTGCATACCGGATGGACAGCCCGTCGATCGTCCGGAAGCGAGGCCTGATCTCACTCATTTTCTTGTCCTCTCAGAGATCCCAGGCGGCACGCGCGTCCTGGCCCACTCGCTCGGCCCGGTACACATGAGCCGACGCCCCGATGCATCGCCGAGGTATGCGGCCGGCGCATGATCCGTGCGAGCAGGCCGGGCCGGGCCATGAGTGCAACCGCGGCAAGTGGGCGGCGACCCTGTTTTCAAGTGGCGTCACCTGTGCAGTGGCCGACGGCGCAGGGTCCTGTGTCCACATCTGCGACTACGAACCTTGCCGTCACGTGTTCTATGACAGCACGGACAGCCACACCCGGCGACGGCACGCCTACGAAACCGGCGGCAAGGAGCGAGCGCTCGAGCCCACGCCCCTCAGCCCCGGAGGGCGGAGGCCTGGACCCGCACTGCAAGCAGTTCAAGTCGGCTTTCGCCGCTGTGGAGTTGCTCCAGCGAACCTGTGGCCGCCTGCCGCTTCCTGCATTCCCACGCAGACGGTGGGCGGGGACACGGACTCGAGCGCGGTCCTGCGCCCCGGCACGGCTGGCTGGTCGTGCCGGTACCGGACAGCCTCAGCAGATCGAACGCCAGGAAGTGGGCTGTGCCGGCCACTCGTCCGCGGCACGGGCCGCCCCGGCGCCGGGCCGCAGGGTGGTCGCCCTACTTCCACGGACGGTTCCCGAGCCCGCCCGGCGCGGCCTTTGACGTGTTCGCAGGGCGCCGCCGACGATGCTGCCGTTCCCGGGGTGCGTGGTTGCCGGGCCGGGGCCCACTCCGGTACGGGTGAACGCCTCGTCGAACTGACGCCCACGTAGCCACGATGAGTTGGAAAAGTCAGATAAGCGCACGTCAGTGCACCGGTGGTCCCAGGGGAAACGGTCGCGAGTCTCGCTGAAAATCATGCCACTCTGCGCCGTCTTCACCGCCGTTTTCCGTAGCGGAGAAGCGGAACCAGTACTGCAGGCGATATGAGCGTCACCCCAATCCGGCGGTGAACGCATATCGCTCGTCATGCCGGAGGGAAAGACTCGTCCGGCATTCACGGAGAGGGGAAACTTTCCATGAAGCGTACCGTTCTGCTCGGCGTCAGCGCCGGTCTGCTGGCCATGGCAGCGAGCACTGCTGCCTCCGCCGCGCCCAGGGGCACGACGAACGTCCTCACCGCCAGTGGCACGCGCGCCTGCAGCAGGGGCTACGTCTGCCTCTACGCGGAACCGCGGTTCAACAGGGACGGCGGGCGGATGCTCGAAACCGACCAGGACATCGAGAACCTCGGCACGAAGGCCGCCCACTGGGAGGACGGAACGGTCAGGCCCGCCGAGTTCAACGACGTCACCAGCAGCGTCTACAACAACACGTCGGACCGCATCGTGCGCCTGTACCCCAACTACAGCTACGTCGGGGTGCCTCTGACTCTCCTGCCCGGCGAGTCGGCGGACTTCAACGACGACTACGGCAAGGAGAGCGGCTGGTACGACAACCGGTACTCCTCCCTGCGGCTGGAGCCCTACAACGTCGGAGGCGGCGGTCGCGGCTGACTCTCACCGCCGTCCGCGCTGCTCAGCCCGGCATACCCGCTGCCGTCGTGCCGGGCCCCGCACTGGTCCCCATGTCGCAGAGAAAGGACGAGTCGAAGATGGCAGACATCACTCAGATCAAGGCGTACGTCTACACCGCGGACACCGCCCACGCCGGCGCCGACGGCCGCGTCTACCTCGGCATCGCCGGACGGGAGTTCCGCCTCAGCAAGGCGCAGGCCGGTTCGGGCCAGGCCAACCAGCAGGGAGAGAAGTACACCTACGTCCTGGGCCAGGACGCCAACGTGGCCGATCCCGAGCACAACGACCCCGCCACCCCTCCGCTGGACACCGACGACCTGGACCGCTACCCGGTCTACCTCCGCTTCGAGCCGGCAGGCCCCGAACCCGCCTGGTGCTTGGAGTGGGCGGACGTCACCGTCAACCCCAGCGCGAAGATCCCCCACTTCTTCGCCAACCCCCGCATGAAGGGAACCGACCCCGCACACCGCCTCTGGCTGGACGAGGCATACGGCAAGGTGCTCCACCTCAAGCGCAGCGACGACATGGTCTGATCGCTGCGCGCCAACGGCTCACGCTCTGACGGGGAACGCCCAAGAGGCGTGCCCGGAGCAACAGCGTGAGCGTGGGAAGGGGATTCCCAGCAGTGATGGTGCCGGGAATCCCCCGACCACGGTATACCGAGCAGCGCCCTCGGGACCCTCCAGCCGGACCCCCTCCCAGATCTGCCAGTGACGGGCGTAGCTGATGCGGGGCGTCTTCGGCCGGATGCGATCCCGGTGCGCGTTGCGGGCCAGCCGCGGCCGCCTTGCTGCGGCCGCGCTCTTGGGCGTGATTGAGCCAAGGAAGTGGAGGAGTGGCTGATGGTCCACGTCCCCTCGGTCAACGTCCCGGCTCCGGCCGCCCGTCAGCCGGTCGCGAAGTCGCCCAGTTGGGTCTGTGTGCCGTTGAAGCGGTCGTGGTCGCCCACCGTCGTACCGGTGGAGGTGTACTGCCACATGGTGTACGACGTCCAGCCCGCGGGGAGCGGTCCGGGCGTCGCGGCGTAGCGGGCGATCCACAGCGGGTTGCTCGCGCCGAAGCCCGAGTAACCCCCGGTGCACTGCGTCCACCAGCTGGTGGCCGTGTAGATGACGGCGTCCCGGCCGGTGCGTGCCTTGTAGCGGGTCAGGAAGTCGCGGATCCAGCCGACCATCGCGCTGGGCGATTTGCCGTAGCAGGCGTCGCCGTACGGGTTCCACTCGATGTCGAGGGCGCCGGGCAGGGTCTTGCCGTCCTTGGCCCAGCCGCCGCCGTGGTCGACGAAGTAGTCGGCCTGCGCGGTGCCGCCGGTGGAGTCGGGGGTCGCGAAGTGGTAGGCCCCGCGGATCATGCCGTTGTCGTAGGAGCCCTCGTACTGCTGGGTGAAGTAGGGGTTGGTGTAGTAGGTGCCCTCCGTGGCCTTGGCGTACGCCCATCTGGCGCCACCGTCCCGAAGGGCCGGCCAGTCGACGTCGCGCTGGTGGCTGGAGACGTCCACGCCCTGCGTCTGGGTGGCGCGGGCGGCGAGGGCGTCATCGGCGACGGCTTCGCTGCCGTCGTGCACCGGGACGCCCATGCCCATGAAGGCGCTGCCCCGCTCGGGTGTCACAGGGTCCGGCAAGGGCAGTGCCGCGGGGGTGGACAGGGCCAGCAGCAGGCCGGTCAGAGCAGCGGTGACGGCCAGGCGCGGGCCACGGGGGCCGGGAGATATGGAAGATCGCACGCAATCCATCTGACCCGCAGTCGGGCGGTACCGCATTCCGGATACCGCCCAACGATGCCGCGACGGGTCGGGGTTGGTCCATGTGGGTGGCCCGGCCACGGGTTGTGGGCGGCCGTGACCGGGCCGGTACGGGCTCAGCCCGCGAGGGTGCCGGGTCAGCCCTCGATGCGGTGCTGGGACCAGAAGGAGGTCAGGTCCGTGCTCGTGGCGGCCTGGGCGGCGGCCTTGAACTCGGCCGTGGTGGACACGCCGTACCAGTGTGCCGCCGCGTAGTCCTTCAGCAGCTTGGCCATGGCGGTGTCACCGAGGACGCGGCGCAGGTCGTGCAGGGCGCACTTGCCGTAGCCGTAGACCACGGTGGAGTAGCGGGAGGAGTGCGCGTCCCAGTAGGCCATGGAGTTGGTGATCTTCTCGGCGCTGGAGGCCCAGGAGACGCTGCTCCAGCAGTTGCTGCCCGTCTTGCCGAGGGCGAGGTCGGTGGCGTAATCGGTGAACGCCTCGTCCAGCCAGGGGCTGTTGTACTCGTCGTCGCCGACGATGCCGTACCACCACTGGTGGCCGATCTCGTGGGTGAGGGCGGTGGTGCTGACCAGGTCGAGGACGAAGCCCGGGTACTCCATTCCGCCGAACCAGTAGTTGTTGTCGATCACCGCGTCCAGCTCGCCGTAAGGGTAGGCGCCGAACCGGGCCGCGTGGGCGTCCACGGCCGACTTGGCGGTGCTGAGCATTGACTGGGCACTGGAGGAGCTGATGCCCGAGACGGAGTAGACGGTGACGGGGACGCCCGCCGCGGAGGTGCCGGAGATCTTCGTGAAGGGCCCGGCGGCCCAGGCGAAGTCACGGACCTTTGCCGCGGTCGCCGTGGTGACCGTACGGCCGCTGGAGCCGGGGGTGTCGGTGGAGGTGCCGGTGGCCGGGACGAGCAGGCTGCTGGGGTGGTCCAGGGTCACCTTGAAGTCGGCGGCCAGGGAGTAGAAGGACTCGCCGTTGTTCGTGTACGGGTCAAGGTGCCAACCGGCACTGTCGCGGACCGCGAGGACCGGCAGGGCGTTGCCGATGAAGCTGTAGGCGCCGTCGTGGCCGAAGCGGTCGGCGCCGCTGGGCACGGTGATGCCGAGGTCGAAGCCGATGGTGGCGCTCTGGCCCTGGCTCAGCGGACTCGGCAGGTCGATCTTCAGGGAGGTGCAGTCCACCGAGAGGGCGCCCGCGGTGCCGCCGGTGACCTTGCTGACCCGGATGGGCATCGCGTCACAGGTGCCGTGGTAGTTGTCCCAGAGCCGCAGATACACCTCGCCGAGTGCGGTGGCGGAGGCGTTGGTGAAGCTGACGCTTTCGTGCCCGGTCCAGACGGTGCCGCTCGTGTCGCTGGTGAGGTTCACCGTGTAGGAGGGGGCCGCCGGGGTGCGGGTGGCGTCGGTCGTGGGCGGGGTGGTGTCGCCGGAGGTGGCGAGGGCGATGTCGTCCAGGACGAAGCTGGTCTGGAGGCTGGAGTCCTCGGTGCCGGTGAAGGACAGGGGCACGGTCTGGCCGGCGTACGCGGAGACGTCGAGCGACTTCTGTACATAGCCGGTGGTGTCCTCGAGGTTCGAGTACGTGGCCAGCGTGGTGGCGCCGATCTTGGCGGTGAGCTTGTCGTAGGCGACGGACGAGGTCGTCTCGTCCGTGTCGATGTGCAGCCAGAAGGTGAGGGTGGCGGTGGTGCAGCCAGCGGGGATGGTGACGCTCTGATTGAGGGTGTCGGTGTGGGTGCTGCCGACTCCGTCCAGCCAGGCGTAGGTGCTGCCGCCGTGGGCGCTCTGACCGGAACGGCTCGTGATGACCGTGGACGAGGACTGGCTCCACGGTGAAGTCCCGCTTTCGAAGCCGCTGTTGGCGACCACTTGGGCCGTGGTGCAGGTGGCTGCCGCACTGTGCCGCGCGGTCGGCTGGGCGGCGGACGCGGCGGGGGCGGTGGTGGTGAGGGAGAGGGCGGCCAGCGCGGTGACGGCGAGCGCGCCGGCGCCGAGGGCCCTGTGGGGGGTCGATCTCACACGCTACTCCTTTGCGGCGGCCGGGATCCCGGCCTGCTCGAAGACCACCCGGCCGGCTGGGGTGCGCCGGGGCGGCCACGGACGGTGCTTGCGTGATCGGTACGGGTCAGCCGGCGGTACCCCCTGGGTCTGGGGCGCCGACTGCCAAAAGCGTGACAGATTTGACTGGTGCATGCCAGAAGCGTGCCGTGGACAGAACCAGCGGAGCCGTGCCGGGGCAACGGTCGGACATCGCCCAGCTCAAGGCGCGGGCCGAAAGCTCAATGCATTGACCATGCGGGTTGTTGACACTGGCCGGAATGTCATCCCGCCTTTCGCGGTGAGAACTGCGCCAGCCGTCCGGCGTCGCCAGCAGGACGATTTCCTTGGGCAGGGCAGGGCAGGCCGAAGGAAGGCTGCTTCGGCGAAACCGCACGACGTCGCGACGGTCAGACGATCCGTCGGCCAGTGCCTACGAATCTCTCCATGAGGGGCTTCCAGGTGCAATCGCGCCCGGTGGCACGGGCGGATCCACCGGGGCGGGTCTCCGCGTACCTCGCAGCGTCACCGGCCCGATCTGGTACTGCGCGGTTCTTTGATGGTGGGGCACTGGCTGATTTCGCCGGCGCAGCGCTCGTCTCAGCCGGTCTCGGCGCCGGCCTCGACGTCCTCGATCCCGGTCGGGCGGCCGGCCCGGTTCCAGCGGAGGTACAGGCCGCCGGCGATCAGCAGCGTGGCCACCATGGACAGCACCGGCCAGCCGCGCAGCAGATTGATCAGAAGAGTGAAGGCGACGGCCGCGGCGGCGAGGCCGTTGACCCACGCCAGCGCCGCCTTGCGCTCGCGGCCGGCGAAGCGGGCCATGGCGACCAGGCCCACGAGGAAACTGACGAAGACGGCGACGGCGTAGAACAGGACGAGCTCCTGCTCCTGACCGGCCGCGGCCACGATGATCACTGCGGCGGCGGCCAGGTAGACGACCACGGACCAGTACGGGGTGTGGTGGCGGTTGGTGCGTCCCAGCACGAGAGGAAGCACGCCGGGACGCTCCGGGGAACCCGCCAGTGCCTTGAGCAGGCCGGGGCCCGCCTGGAAGGAGGAACTGGCCGCGGCGAGCAGCAGCAGGGAGCTGGTGAGCTGGAACGCGCCGTAGAGCCAGCCGGGCCCGGCCGCGGCGTGGGCGATGTCGGCGATCTGGGTGGAGTCGGCGTCCGGGATGCCGATGTCCAGACGCACGGCGAGTGCGGTCAGCGCCAGGGTGAGGCCGCCGACGATGATCACGAGCAGGGCCAGGGTCCCACGGCCGAAGCGGCGCCGGTGCGTGTCGTCGAGCTGGCCGAGCTGCGCGATCGCGGTCGACGGGGCTTCGACGCCGGTGGCCAGCGCCATGGCGACCGGGAAGGCCAGGACGACGGCGAGGACGGCCGAGTGGCCGGGGTCCGCATGCGCCGCCGCGTGCCCCATCGTGTGCGGGGCGGTGAAGCCGAGCACCACCACGGCCACGGCGATCACCACGAAGGCCACGGTCATGACGGCGAACAGCAGCCGGCCACCGTGCCCGAACCAGGTCAGAGCGGCTAGGACGAGCAGAAGCAGCAGCGCCAGCGGGATGCGGGCCGGCGCCAGGCCGGGGAACAGCGCGATCACGGCGCTGGCCGCGGCGGAGATGGAGATGCCGATGGTCAGGACGAAGTCGACCACCAGGGCGCCGATCGGCAGAAACGTCCAGCGAGAACCGAACGCCCGCGCCGCTGCGGCAGCCGCGCCTCCGCCCTTGGGGAAGCGGCGCACGAGCTGCCAGTAGTTGGCGGTCACCACGACGACGAGCCCGACGACCAGGCCCATGGTGGGCAGCAGCAGTGCCAGGTCCCCGTGCAGAGCGCGCAGCGCCGCCTCGATGGCGTACGCGACGGAGGACACCGGGTCGGCGATCACCGCGAAGGCGAACGCGAAGAACAGCACCGAGCGCCGCGGCGAACGGCTGCGCGCTATGAGGGACGCCGCCCTGGGGCCGGCAGTCTGGCGGGTGGAAGCCACGCGAGGACCTCTCGAAGAAACGGTTTTAAGGACCTTCGCCGACCAGGCTTCCCGGCACACCGCTGTCAAGACTACGCCAGGAGCGATCACCGGCCCGTCAAGGAAGTGTCAAAACCTGCAGGACCTTGCACGGGTGCCCCGCCCGCCCGCCCACCCGCCCGCCCGTCCGTCAGTCGGCGAGCGCGTCACCTTTTACGGTGACGACAGCGCCATCGTCTTCGGCTGGACCAACGCAGCACACCAGATCGGCGCAGCCTCGGCCGAGATCTCTCAGTGGCCGATGGTGAGGAACAGAGCTCCGACCAGAACCGACAGGAGAATCTCGTAACCGAGGACGATGCAGGCCAGGGCCAACACTCCCTTCTGCCACAGACGCGGTCCGCGGTAGGCGAGGAGCGGTGGCTGGTCCGAGGGTTGGAGCGCTGCTCCGGTCGGGGTCGTGCCAATCTCCGCGTGGGTGCCCCACCAGTGACGTAGCGTTTGGACCTTCGCTTCGAACTCCGAGTCCCAGAGCACGCGTCCGACACGAGGTACCGGCAATGGCGTTCGGCGACTGCTCGCTTCAAGGACGACCAGCCTGCGCCCGCCGCGGTGGCGCTCCACGGCGATCCCTTGAATCTCGCCCCAGGGGACGGTTCGGTGCCGCAGTCCTCGTATGACCAGGTGCTCGGCAGTGAGGACGACGCCTCTGCCGAAGCTCAGGAAGCCCGCGCCGACCAGCAGCGCGATCGCGACGAGTGCACCGAGCGTGCGGCCAAGGAGCGTCGGATGATCAGCGCCGGGGCCCTCGCCGAACCCCGCCATCACTGCATCAACCGCAAGCCAGCCGCACAGCAGGACCGTCGGCACCGACCGGCTCGGCGCAGGTCGCATGCCCAGTCGTTCGGGCAGCCGGCCGTTGGTATGCCCCCAGCCGCCGAGTTCACCAACTGTGTCCTCGACTTGGGCCGCGCCGCCGTTGGCAAGCCACCAGCTTCGGATGGTCGCGACCTTGTCGTCGAACCGGCGGTCGCGGAAGAGGAGACCGGAGCTGGGCATTCGTAGCGGGGTGCGGCGCCCGTCCATCTCGTAGAGGACCACCCGCTGTCCGCCGGTGAACGACTCGACCGCGACCTCGGCCACGTCGGTCCACGGGATGGTCCGGCGGCGCAGGTTGCGGACGACGACGGCCTCAGGGGTCAGGGTTACCCCGACGTAGCGGCTCAGCACCCACACTTCGAGCGTGAAAAAGAACGGCAGCACCATGGCCAGGACCCGCAACCCGAAGGGCATGCCGGGCAGTCCGGGCCGCTGGTGCGCCCACAGTGAGGGGTTCGACAACTGCATCAGCACGGCGGCACCGAGGATCAGACCCAGTGGCAAGGACTGCTGCCACGAAGCCCGATAGCGGACTCGGCCGACCATTCCCGACGATTCCGCTCGGCCATTGCGGGCTTCCTGGTTCACAGTTCTTCCACCCCTGCCGCACGAACAATGCGTGGCATCATCCCTGGCCAGGGACTGTTTACGCAATGGCTGCCGACGGCCCCCAGCCCTACAGGGCAACTGGCAGCCACGCGAGACCTGCAGGCCCCGCGCTCCACGGGTATTTGAACACGTTCAAATATGGCTCTATGATCACGGTCTCGCCGTCGCACGGAGGAGGGGCCATGTGCCGCGAGGAGAGGTCGGCCACGAGAAGGTTCCGGCACGGGATCAGGCAACTGTTGCGATTCGGCGTGGTCCAGGTCCGCGCCTGCGCGTTCGCCGTGGCTTTGCTGGCCGGGATAGGAGCCTCCCGGCTGCTGCCGCCGCTGCCCGTGGCCCGCTACGACCTGGTTCTGGTCTACGGCGTGCTGCTCACCCTCGTCGCCCGCTGGGTGGGCTGGGAGACACGAAGGGACACCGCCGTGATCGTCGTGTGCCACGGGGTGGGGCTGCTGTTCGAACTGGTGAAGGTGCGCCTGGGCTCGTGGACCTACCCGGAACATGCCTTCACCAAGATCGCCGGAGTCCCGCTGTACGGAGGCTTCATGTACGTGGCGGTGGCCAGTTACGTGTGCCGGGCCCGGCGCCTGATGCGGCTGCACTACACCCGCTACCGTGCCGCGGCCACGACCCTGGTGGCCGCGGCTGTCTACGTCAACTTCTTCACCCACCACTGGATGCCCGACCTGCGCTGGCCGCTCGCGGCGGCGATGACGGCTGGCAGCCGGTGCCCCTGGCCAAGTTCGGCGCCTGGTCCCTGCTGATCAGCGTCACGTTCGTCCTCGTCGAGCACCTCACGGCGGGCCGCCGGGAGCCGGTGTCCGATTCCCCCAAGAACGGCTGACAGACCGCCCCTTCATCGAGCTGGAGCCGTCCGACGACAGGCCTCTCGTTGGTAAGGGCGCGCGCCCCCGCCGCCCGTGCGGCGGGGGCGCGGGGGCGCCGTCAGGCGAGAGGGGGTCAGAACCTGACGAGGAAGTTGTTGACCGTGCCCGTGTTGCCGCTGGTGACGTCGTCCACGCGGAGCTTCCACCAGCCGTTCGCCGGCAGCCCGTCGACGTTCACCGTGTACACCTTCTTCAGGGTTCCGCCCCCGGTCGGGGCGCCAGAGGCCTTCAGCAGGTGAATGCTGCCGTCGGGGGCGACCAGGTCCAGCTTCAGATCGGCCAGGCGCTGATGTTCCACATGCACGTACACCTGCAACTTCGCGCCGGCCACACCGGACAGCCCGTCGACCTTGGTCCAGATCTCGTCGTAGTTGAGATCCGGGATCGGCTTCACCGTCTGGTTCTCATACGCGGGGAAGCCCAGGTTCCACCCGTTCAGATTGCCGGTCGACCCTCCGGTGGAGTCCGTCACCTTCAACGTCCAGGTGCCGTCCGCCGTGGCGTCGGTGGCGTCCACCCCGTAAGTGGTGGCCAGGGTGCCGCCGGGGGTGGCGTCGAAGTTCTTCAGCACGTAGCTCTTGCCGTCCGGGCTGGACAGCGTGAGCCGCAGGTGTCCCAGGTTGGTGTGGGTGATGTTCGCCCACACCTGCAACGGCCCGGCCGCTTTACCGCCCACACGGTCCACCGTGATGGTCGAGGCCAGAGTGCCGGCGTCGGGGATCGCCTGCGTGGCCGTCGACTCGAACGGCGTGGGGAAGATCAGTGACCAGGTGGTGATCTTCCCGATGTCCTTGTCGTCGACGTCGGTCACCCGCAGATTCCAGGTACCGTTCGCAGGCTGGTCCGAGGCGTCGAACGTGTAGGTGGCAAGTACGTCGTCCGCACTGTCCGACCCGGACGACGGCTTCAGCAGGTACGCCTTGCCGGTGGGGGAGACCGCCTCGATCTTCAGATCGCCCCGGTAGGTGTGCGTGATGCTCACGTAGGCGGCGGTCTTCTTCGACGCGTTGCCCGGGTAGTTCGCCACGGTGATCGGAGAGTTCACCGCCGGCCCGGGAGCGGGGGACCCGACTCCGTCGGGGATGTCGTAGTCCTTGTCGTTGTCGACGTGGAACGCGCGCGGCTTGGCCGTCTCTTCCGGCTTGGGCTCGACCGCCGTGGCGGCCTTGGCGACGTCGATACGCGGCGTCGGACCACCCGTGTAGGAGATCGGGGTACCGGTGGTGGCGAGCAGGGAGACAAGGCTGTCGATACCCTCGGTGGGGTACGCCTGCTTCAG
The DNA here is from genome assembly GCF_055668065.1 of Streptomyces sp. NPDC097129. NCBI lineage: Bacteria > Bacillati > Actinomycetota > Actinomycetes > Kitasatosporales > Streptomycetaceae > Streptomyces > Streptomyces sp. NPDC097129. The sequence continues at coordinate 359,625 of NZ_JBVOQE010000005.1, forward strand.
CACGGCCAGCGCCCCGGCCACATGGGGCGCCGCCATGCTGGTGCCGTTCTTCGACCCGTAGCCGCCGCCCAGCACCGACGACACGATCGACGTGCCCGGCCCGAACAGGTCCAGCAGCGGGCCCCGGTTGGAGAACGTCGCCACCTGGTCGTCGTCGGTGGTCGCACCCACCGTCACGGCCGAGTCGACGCAGCCGGGAGCGGACACGGCGTCGGTGTATCCGTTGTTCCCGGCCGCCACCACGGTGGCCACGTTCGCCATCTTCAGCGAGTCGATGATCGGCTTACGCGGGTCCGCTCCGCAGGCGGTCGTCCATCTGCCGCCGCCCAGGCTCATGTTCGCCGCCACGATCGGCGCACCGGCCTGCTTCCAGGCCAGCACCTTCTCCAGGCCCTTCACCTGAGAGCTGGTGAACGACAGTACACACGGGCTGTTCCCGGCACCGCAGTAGGTGTCGTTGTCGAACTTCGAGAACACCTGCACCGCTGCCAGGTCCGCCCCGGGGGCCACGCCCTGCTTGGGAGCCCCGCTGATACCCGTGCCGTTACCGGCGACAATCCCGGCCACGTGGGTGCCGTGGTCGCAGGCGCTGCCCAGCGTGGCACACGGGCCGCTGCCGCTGTTGGCGGCTCCGGTGGCTTCCTGCGCCTGGGTGCCGTCGGCGCACAGTGAACTGGCCCCGTAGTCCTCGTCGTTGACGGAGTAGCAGGCTTCCTTCTTCACCCTGCCGCCGAGGAACGCATGGTTGGTCTGCACGCCGGTGTCCAGTACCGCGGCCATCACACCAGAGCCGGTCTTGCCGGCCGCGGTCGTCTTGTCCGCGCCGATCTTCACGGTCGACTCATTCAGTTCCGGCTTCACCGGCACGTCTTCGGTCACCGACAGCACACCGGGCTTGGTCTGCAAGTCGTTCAGCCCGGCGCTGTCCACGCGCAGGGTCACCATCGGCAGCGTGTCGTAGGAGACCAGCGTGGTGCCCTCGGACGCGGCACCGGTTATGTTGCTGCGCTGGTCGGTGATCACGTTCACGCGTACGGTGCCGCCATCGGCGATGGCGTCGAACAGCGGCGGGTCGACCGGCCCGGCATCGGCAGCATGCGCGGCAGCCGGGCCAAAGGGGTCCGTCCCGCTGGGTATCGCGGTCAGCACCAGGGCCGCCGCCGAGGCGCACGCCACGCGCCACAGGGTAGTTTTCATCCATCATCTCCAGGCATGCAGAAGGGGGGCTGTGCGGGGAAGAGGTTTCCGCCGCACAGCCCCCCTTCAGATCAGGCAGGTTGTGTCAGCTTGCGTTGGCTCAGCCGTCTGCTCAGGTGGCGTTGGCGCCGTTCTTCGGGTGCCCGAAGTAGAAGACCGCCGTGTAGTAGGTGTAGGCGGTGGTCCGGCACGACGCGCGGCGGCTGTACGCGGGGCAGGTGTAGTAGTACAGCTCGCTGTAGAACGTGGCATCCACGTTGAAGCCCTTGTTCCGGTCGAGGTAGTACTTGTAGCCCTTCCAGCTGTTGCCGATGGTGCCGTACCCGTAGTCGTGGCTTGCGCAGGCCGGCTTGAAGTTCCATCCGCCGGGCTGGTCCAGCGCGTTGGTGCAGTAGTCGTGGTAGATACCCACGACCCACGCACCCGTCGGCGTCTGGAACCAGTACGGGTTGTGCCAGCCGTAGTGCGCCACCTTCGTCGCGCACCCGCTGTAGAGGTAGTACATCCACGTCGGACCGGTGGAGCAGTACGACGGGTAGGCGCTGGCGGTTGCCGTGCCCGGGTCCTGGAAGTCCGACCGGGCCGGAGTCACCCCGTCCGGCTCAGAGATCGACGGCGCACCCGACATGGTCGAACCGGGGGCGGCCACAGTGCCGGTGGTCTCACTGGCGGCGGGCTGCGCCGCGTCACCGGAGAAGGCCAGGTCCCACTTGGCGCCCTCGTCCGTGGTCACCTGCGTGACGCGGTCGGCGCTGTCGTAGGCGTACGTGTTCAGGTCCTGCCCCGAGGCAGGGTTGTCGACCTTCTTCAGCAGGCCGGACGCGGCATAGGCGTAGTGGGCCTGGGTGGTCACGTCCGCGCCGGAGGTGACGGTGATGTTCTTCACCTGTCCGGCCACATCACCCAGCGCCGTACCGGTGGCGGTGGTGGTGGTCGCGTAGTTCACCTTCAGCGTCTGCGCCGGGGTGTCGGCCCGGACGGGGTCCTTCACCGTGGAGACGCGGCCCGTGCTGTCGTAGCTGATGGTGGTCGCCTTGAACGCCGTGTTGCCCACGGCCGTCACGCGCCAGGTGTCCCCTCCGCCGGATACCTGCTTCCACGTGTACGACGGCTTCAGGTCCTGCTTGCTGTACGCCGCCCCCGTGGCATCGGTGGGGGCGTCATCACCGGACGCGGCCTGAGCGCTCGTCAGGTCGATGTTCAGCGTCTCGGTGATGGTCGTCTTCAGGCTGCCGGACAGGTCATCGAAGACCGTGTTGTCGACCAGCGTCGACCCGTCGGCCGCCTTGTAGGTGGTGGTGTAGCCGCCGTTGGTACCGGAGATGGTGTCGCTCTGGCCGTAGACGGTGGCCTCGGCCGAGTCCAGGTCGGTGATCGTCACCTTGGCCGAGCCCTGCACCAGCTTGCGGTTGAGCTGCCCGCCGACGAACTCGGTCTGCCAACTGGGACCGAAGACGCCCAGGTCGGTGCGCGTGGACGGTGCGTCCTGCGCCTCGGCGGCGCCGGACGACTGGTGGGCGACGGTGTGCGAGCGGCCCATCAGGCCGGCCGGAACGTCGTTCTCGGAGATCTGGAAGCTGCCGGTGTTGGCGTCATACATGCCAGGTCCGACAGGGGTGATCGCCCCGGAGGCCAGGGTGGGCGTGGGCGGCTGTTCGGCGTGAGCCTGCTGCGGAAGCAACAGCGCCATCGACAGAGCAGCCATGACAGGGAGCGCGGTTCTGCGCACAAGGGTCCCTTCAGTGGATCCCGCCGGTCGAACTGACAGGCGGGCAAACGGACCCTAAGCATTTACCAACCTCTTACACAAGGTGTAGAAAATGGAGCCAACTCCTCCACATATAAAGGCGAGTTGCGCTACCGACGATCTAGGTACAGGTACTCATGTACGCTCCGACGGCATGCCGCACACTGCACCCCATGCGCACCTTCACCCTGCCCCGATCCGCAACCGCCCTGGCCCTGGCCTGCCTCACTCTCACCGCCTGCGGCGCCCCCAAACCCGCTGACAGCGCCCCCGCCGGAAGCGCCGTATCGGCCGGCCCCACCGACGATGGCGCCGAACTGAAGTTCATGGAGCTTGACACGCGTATCGCCCAGCAGTGCACCCCCGACGCGCCCAGCACCGCCTCGCCGGGCAGCAGCGACGTACCCCGTCCCGAAGACGTCCCAGGCGGCAGCACTCCCAGCCCCCGCTACCCGGCGGGCGCCACCCCGCCCGGCACACCCGACGCCCAAGGCAACATCCCCATCGACACAGGCGACCACGCCCAGCCCACCCCCGACTCCACTCAGGCCACCCAGATGGACGAGGTGCCCCTGAACGCCCTGGAGGTCTGCACCGGCCAGGCCCACACCAAGCGGATCACCGACGCGTTCAGAGACGCCGGCACGAACGACTACACCCAGCTCACCGGCAAGCTCACGACCCTGGGATACCCGGCCGCACGCATCCACCGCATGCCCGACCAGTCCGGCAGCCCCCGCGCCCGCCTCGACCTGCGCACGATGGGCAGTCATCTCGCCCTGGAGATCACCGCCACCCGGTCCACGGCCGTGGTCGAAGCCTTCGGCGCACCCGAGAACGAGGACGTCGACCTGACCCAGGTCAAGCGCAAGCCTGCCCTGGACGCCCCCGCCGGCTGACCACGCGTCTCGACCGACCAGCAGTCGACCGCCCGGCAGAACCTCGTCCTGGACGAGGCCGGGATCGAAGACCCGATCCCGTTCGAGGAGGAGGCCGGCACACCCAGCCGCCTCCACCCGCTCCAGCGCCCGACGTCCGGCGAACGGCCGGCGTACGCGCGGCCGGGCGACACCGTGCACGGACGGTTCCGCATCCCTCAGGCCGGCCCCTGAGCATGCTTCGAAGCCGAAGGAACCTTGCGCGTCTCAGTCCAGGTTCTTCTTCAGGACGTTGAGGTAGTTGTCCATGAAGTAGTCGCGGATGCCGTCGCCGGCGGGAGCGAAGACGTCTGCGGTCAGCCCTGCACACAGCCACGGGGACACCGCGCCGGTCGCCTTCGACGAGGCCGACCACGCCTCCGGCCCGGCCCTGCTCCCGATGCGGCACCGAACTCCTGCTGCGCTGCACAGCCCGCTGGTCACCGGCGTCCGGATGGAAGTCCGCCTGCCTGCGACGCCCGCCGCACAGCCGCCCGACCGTTCATCCAGTGGCACCGCGACCCGGACCGCGAGATCGCCTCAAAGGGGACACGCCCGGCCTCGGATGTTTAGGGTCCTCAAACGGGTGAGGGGCAAACGATTCTTCCTCGGCACGGCTCCCGGGGGCGACCACGCTGACGTCGTCCCACCCCTCCGGGCACCGCCCGGTCGGGCTCGCGTCGTGTCCCAGGAGTGCTCATGGCTGAGGAAGAAGTACGGTCCGAGGCGTCGTTCGGCAGACTGACGTTCGCTACCCCGCTCACCACCAAGGCCGGCAGGTCCGCCGTGCAGGTGCCGGAGCCATTGCACGAGTGGCCTCTGCCGGGTGGTACGGCGTGGGCCCATCCGGACAGCTCGGGCCGGTTCGGCAACCCGGTGCTCATCGCCGACGGGTTCGAACTGGGTGCCTCCGACCACACCACCCTCTACAACGGCCTCAACGACAACCTGCCCGACGAGCAGAACCCGGACCGGCCGCGCTACCACTTCCTCGACCGGCTGCGCGAGTGTGACAGGAGCGTGGTGCTGATCGGCTTCCAGGAGCGCAGCGCCTCCCTGACCGAGAACGAGAAAGCCGTGCGGGAAGCGGTCCGCCAGACCCTCACCCACCGCGACGGCGAGGCCCCGCTGGCAGTCGGCGGCTTCAGCATGGGCGGCCTCCTGGCCCGCTACGCGCTGGCCAAGATGGAGAGCGACGGCGAGAGCCACGACGCGTCCGTGTACTTCTCCTACGACACCCCGCACCGCGGCGCCGTGATCCCCGTCGCCCTGCAGGCGTTCGCCGCGTTCGTGCCCAACGCCCTCGGGTAGGCCCCCGACCCCAACAGCGACTTCTACCGCTACCTCAGCAGTCCCGCGGCCCGGCAGATGCTGGCGTACTACTACAACCACCAGGACGGCAGCGTCGGCACCGACCCCCTGCGTGAGCAATTCCTGGACGATCTCCACGCCGTCGGCACGTGGCCCCGGCAACCGTTCCGCCGGATCGCGGTGGCCAACGGCGCCGCCGACGGCCAGGCCACCCTCAAGTCCGGCCAGGTCGCCGTCCAGAGCACCGGGGACCGGCCCTTCCCCGGAACCACCTTCTACACCCAGGGCCAGGGCCAGGGCGCGCAGGTCGCCCGGCTGCGCCGCCACAAGTGGGGCGGCGGCTTCGTCGAGAAGGTCGTGACCACCAACGGGCTGCCGGAACTGGACGGTGCTCCGGGCGGCACCCTGGCCTCTTACGGCCTGGTGGCCAAGCAGATCCGCGAGGCCGGCGGCACGGCAGAGCTGACGCATGCGTCGGTGTGCTTCGTACCCGCCGTCAGCGCGGTCGACATCCGCGATGTCACCGAACAGGACAGCCTGTACGCCGAGATCAGCCAGCTCAATCCCGAGGAAAGCTCCTTCGACTCGTTCCTGTGCGGCAGTTCCAACACCGTGCACACCAGCATTGTCGAGGAACTGTGCGAGTTCCTCATCAGCCACCTGACCGACTGACAGCCTCCCCGGTGGGCGGACCCGGCCAACTCTGAAAAGGGGAGCAGCCCGGGCTCCCGGCGTCGATGAGGGCCGGCCCTTACTCTGACGGTCATCGGCGAAGGCGAGGCCGCCCGTCGTAGAGGCTGACCTCTCGCTCTTCAGGTGTCCAGGTCCTCCACGAGCCGCTTGGCGAGAAGTTCGGAGGAGGCGGGGTTCTGTCCGGTGTAGAGGTTGCGGTCGACCTCTATGAAGTGGCGCAGGGGCATGCGTCCCCTGCGGTAGTCGGCGCCGCTTTCGCGTAGTTCCAGGGGGAAGGGATCACCGGCGCCATCACAGGCCGTCTGGAACGCCCGCAGACGCTGCTGGGCCGCTACGACGACACCAGCACGCTGCGCTGCGTCGGCCGCAGTACACCGCTGCGCCAGGACGCGGCGCGCGAGCCGGCGAGAAGCACGGGTGCCGGCCGCGCCGGGGCACCCGTGGCAAGGCGTCCGCTTCGACGCGACCGGCCAGGAGTCCGCAGGGGACACCGTGGCCGGTCGTGTGCGCTCGGCCGGTTACAGCTGTGGCTGCGGCATCCGTTGCCAGCTGAAGGGTCCGTAGGTTGTGCCCGTGACGGCGTAGTTGGCGTTGGGGTCTGCGGTCAGTTTCAGCCATTCAAGGGGGGTGGTGCTGCCGTGCACGACGATCCGGTGGAAGTTCGAGACGTGGTAGTACGGGTGCTCGTTCCACGCGTTGTTACCCGGGTCGTGGGCGCACACGCCGGCGCCGGTGGCCGGGTCCGTCTCGCCGGTGCACGTCGCCGTCGGCGACAGCGGGTTGTCCGAGCGGTAGAGGTGCGAGTCACCGTTGAGCATCAGCACCGGACGGCCGAACGCGGTCGTCTTTGCCGCGACCTCGCTGATGATCGGCTCGTAGTTCGTCAGGTGGTCCTTCGTCTTGCCGTCGAGGTCCCACATGTCGGCCTGTGCCGTGATCACCACCGCCTTGGCGTGCTTGGCCTGCGCGGCGGCGAAGGCAGCATCGAGCCAGCGGACGTCGGCCGCGGTCCGGTTGGTCCGCTCGTCGGTCTGCGCCTGGGCCGCGATCGGCAACTTGTACCAGGGGTCGGCGTCGTTGTTCGAGCCGCCCGGCACGTTGATGGTCACGAAGACGATGTCGTTCTGCGCCCACATCACATTCTCGACGTACTGTGCGTCGCCCGGGTGGCTCGGGTCGTAGGCGGTGGCCTGGGACACCACGTTCAGTGTCCCACTGCCGAGGGTGCGGCCGGGCTGCGCGAAGAAGTCCTGCCGGACTTCGGCGAGGTTGTCGAGCGGGTTGCCGCAGTGGTAGCTGACGCAATCCTGCGTGTTGGTCGACAGGCCGCTCGTGCCGATGTAGTTGATGTCACCGGAGGCCGAGTCGTAGAAGCCGCCGCCCTGACCAGGGGAGGCGAGGCTCGATGCCTTGTGGCAGTCGGCCCACTCGTTGTCGCCCGGCGTGTAGACGAGCGGCTTGGTGAAGGTCTGCCACACGGACGCAATCGAGGCGTCGTAGTCCTCGGTGCAGAACTCCTTGCCCGAGTGGATGTCGCCCGCGTGGATGACATCGCTGATGGCCGGGTCACTGTTGATGGTGCCGATGAACGCCGGGGTCCTCTGGAACTGCGAGGTGTCGGCCGTCTGGCCCGCAGGCGCGTACGCCGACCTGCCGTACGGCGAGTCGCCGAAGACGGCGAGCGTCAGTGGACCGCCGGCCGCCGACGCCGTGGCCACCGACCCCACGGATGAGGCAAGACCGACGGCCACGAGCGTGACAAGCCCGCGCTTCAGCGTGCGTCTCAACATGCGTCCCTCTTTCAGATCCGGTGGAGGGCGCGCCCCAGTGAACTGGATCCTCAGGAAGCGTGACATGGCATCAATGGCAGCCGGGAGATGACGAGTAAGTGAAATTCCGGCCGCACCCGCAGGCCGGATCGCTCTCCGCGTGGCTCAGTCGTTGTGGCGTTTGGCGTCCGCCGCCTTGGAAATCTTGTCCTCGCGCAAGAAGTCAGAGAAGGTGCAGTTAACACATCACCGTCCGGCGGTGAGCGTGACCGCGTCTGTTCCGTCCGGGTGAGCGAGCGGCAGGACATGACCCCGGCTGGACCGGGGTCGGGCCTCGCGGGGGAGGTGGAGGCTGCCGGCGGGGGTAGTCGGCGGGTGGAGGGACACGCCCCGGCCGCTGCCGCGAGGGCTGCCCGGCAGCGGCCGGCGGGCACCGTCCGCTGCACGTCGCGGGGCGGTGGCGGAAGGCGCCTACTCCTTGTCCTGGATGGTGTCGTCGATCACGGCCGACGCGTCGGCCGGCGGGTAAGGCCGTACCGCGGGAGCTTCACGGGCGGTGTTCCCCCCGGTCACCGCGGTGGTGCGGTCCGCCGCAGAAGCCGGGGCCGCCGCGCCGGGGGCCATTCGGCGTTGCGCCCGCGGTCCCCATGAGCGCCGCACACTGCGCTCGCTTCGCACTGTCGACCATGCCGTCGCTGTCGGACGCGGCGTTGGCCAGGCTCGCGCAGCACACGGTCAGCAGGACGGCGCCGACCAGGAAGGGCAGACTTCGGCGGGCGGGAGGCGGCGCCAGCAGGGCCCGTACCCGCTGGGGAACCTCTCCGCCGGTTGCAGCAAGGGCGGGGCGGGGCGCGCCGGCGGAGGCGAGGGCGGCGAGGCCGACCGCGCGGGCGACGACTGCCCGGTCGGCGACCTGCGCGGCGGCCTCCTCGTCGGCCCAGCGCTCCAGGACGAAGGCGCCGGTGTCGGCCAGGGGACGCAGCAGCGGGTTCAGGGCCGCCGTGAGCCGCCACAGGCTCAGGAAGAGATGGTGCTTTCCGCGTAGATGGGCCCGCTCGTGCGCCAGCAGGGCCGCGCGCTCGGCGTCGCCGAGACAGCACAGCATGCCGCGGGAGACCACGATCCGTCCGGGCTTGCCGGGCAGGGCGAAGGCCAGCGGGGCGTCATCGTCGACGACGGCCAGCTCCGTGTCACCGCGCAGCCCGGCGCACTCCCGGCGGGCCCGCACGACTTGGCGGACCTGTCGGAGGGTTGCCACGCCCAGCGAGACGAGACTCGCGGCCAGAACAATCGCGCTGACGGCCGCGACGACGACGTACACCGGGTCCTCGGCGCGCAGCGCGGTCACCGACCAGTGGCCCTCGGCCGCGACCTGGGGGATCTGTGCGACGCCGGTGAAGGCCAGCAGGATGAGTGAACCGGTCCAGCCGATCGCCGTGACGAGCGCGGCGCAGGCCAGGGCCCAGGCGGCAGGGCGAGGAGTGAGCCGTCCTGCGAGACGGGGCGCGAGCAGCGTGAGGACAGCCGTGACGGCGAACGGTACGTAGACACTGATCAGCACTGGCTCACCGCTTCCCGTCGGAGCGCTCGTCCCGCGGCTCGTGGCCGGACAACAGCTGATGCAGCAACTGCTCGTCCTCAGCGGAGAGTTCGGACACGAAGCTGACCAGCACGGCCTCCCGGTCGGAGCCTTCCTCCAGCAGCGACCGCATGCGCCGGGCCGTGTGCGAGGCCTCATCCCGGACCGGCGTGTAGGCGTATCCGCGGCCTTCTTTGTGGCGGACGAGCATGCCCTTGTCGTGGAGGCGGGACAGGATCGTCAGGACGGTGGTGTACGCCAGGTCGCCCGGCAGCCGTTCCAGAACCTGGCGGGCGGTCAGCGGGGCGTCGGCGGCCCACAGCGCGGCCAGCACGTCGCTCTCGAGTTCGCCGCGCGCCCGCCTGCCGGATCCGCCCACAGTCTCCTCATCCTCGGGGTCGCTCACCATCCGCCCTTCCTCATCTTGGCCCCGCACAGGCTATCGCGTCACCTCCTACTAGTTGTAGGAGGTATGCTCCGGGCTTTGAAACGCGAACTACTACATCTTGTAGAGCTGCCCGCTCTCACCCGACGGCCGGAGGATCCAGCCCCATGCCCCACGCCGGACAGACTCTCCCCGTGCCCGCACGCGCGGGCGCCGTACCGCGCCCGCGGAGCGAGGCCACGCTGCCCTCCCGCCGGATCGCGATCTTCTCCGCGAGTGTCGGCGCGGGGCACGACGGCGCCGCCGCCGAACTCGCCCGCCGCGTCGCAGCGGACGGGTTCACCGTCGACCGGTACGACCTGCTGGACCTGCTGCCCGCGCAGCTCGGCCGGGCCGTCCAGGAGGGCTACCACCGGATGCTTGTCCGTGCGCCGTGGGCCTACCAGCGGATCTATGCCAGCACCGAGCGCGCCGGAGGCGGCGGCCCGGTGGCACGGGCGCTGCTGCGCTCCGCCGAGGACCGGGTGCTGCGCGCTCTGACCCCGGGGACCGGAGCGGTCGTGTCCACCTATCCCGGGGCCAGCCGGGTACTGGGCAGCCTGCGCCTGTCCGGGCGGCTCACCGTCCCGGTCCTCACCTATCTGACCGATTTCTCGGTGCATCCGCTGTGGGTGGCGGACGGCGTGGACGTTCACCTCGCGGCCCACGCCGTGCCCGCTGCCCAGGCACGGTCCGCCGGCGCGGTGGACGTACGGGTGTGCGGGCCGGTCACCGACCCCCGGTTCAGGCCCTGCGGCAGAGAAGAACGCGACCGGGCGAGGGCCCGGTTCGGGCTGCCTCCGCACAGCCCGCTCGCCCTGCTGGTCGCGGGATCCTGGGGCGTCGGGCCGGTGCGGCAGGTCGCGCTGGAGGTGCGCGACTGCGGCGCCGCCATACCGGTCGTCGTCTGCGGCCGAAACCAGGCCCTGGCCGCCCAACTGCGCGCGGACGGCATCGAGCACGTCTACGGCTGGGTGGACGACATGCCCGGCCTGATGCACGCCGCCGACGTCCTCGTCCAGAACGCCGGCGGGCTCACCTCCCTGGAGGCGTTCGCCGCGGGCCTGCCCGTCGCCGGCTACCGCTGCATACCCGGCCACGGCCTGACCAACGCCGCCGCCCTGGACGAGGCCGGCGTGGCGGTGTGGATCCGTGAACGGTCCGACCTCAAGGCCGTACTGCACGACCTGATCGACGGCCCGCGCGGAACACGCCAGCGCGAGACGGGCCTCGCCCTGTTCGCCGGGGCGCCGGACGACGGCCCGGCCGCCGAGATTGCACGCATGCACGGTGCCGAGGTCATACAGCCGAGCGCCCGCCCCGCCACCCGTCGGCGGCCCAGCACACGGCGGCTCGCCACCACAGTCGCAGCCGCGTGCGCCGTATGGGCGTGCGCCGTCGGAACGGGCGTCGCAACGTCATACGACGGCCACGGCCTGGCGAGCGCCATCGGTCACGGCCTCGACCCGGACGACCTCGGCCCGCATCACAGCGACCGGCCGGAAGGACACCACTCATGACCGCCGCACACACTCTCCGCACAGCCGCGCTGACGGTCCTGCCCGCGCTCGCCGCCGCCCACGCCGCACCCGTCGTCTCCACCTTCGGACCGCTGCGCAACCGCGCCATGCCGCGCCTTGCGGGCCGAGGCCGTCCGGACCACATCGCCCTGACCTTCGACGACGGCCCCGACCCCCACTCCACCCCCCACTTCCTGCGACTACTCGCCGAGCGCGGAGTCCACGCGACCTTCTTCCTGCTCGGCGAGCAGGCGCACCGTTCGCCCGGCCTGGTCCGCGAGATCGCCGCGGCCGGCCATGAGATCGGTGTTCACGGTTGGCTGCACCGCCCCCTGCTCCTGCGCGGCCCGCGCGCCACTTACGACGACTTCGCCCGCGCTCGCGACACCGTCGCCGCGATCACCGGCCGACCACCCGAACTGTTCCGGCCGCCGTACGGTGTCATGTCGACCGCCGCGCACCTGGCGGCCCGCCGCCTCGGCCTCACCCCGGTCCTGTGGACCTGCTGGGGGGAGGACTGGACGGCCCGGGCAACCCCGGAGTCCGTCCACCGCACCGTCGCCCGCGATCTGAACGGCGGCGGCACCATCCTGCTCCACGACTCCGATTGCACCTCCGCCCCGGGCGCCTGGCGCTCGGCCCTCGGCGCCCTGCCCCGCATCCTCGACACCTGCATGGAACGCGGCTTCGAGGTGGGCCGGCTGTGTGACCACGGACGGCTTTCGCGCGGTGCCCGTCATCCGGGAACGCTCCTCGGCCGACGTGCGTCTACAGCTCCGTAGGCAGTCGACACCTTTGTGGTCATTCGTTCCCGGTCGTTCACCCGCGCCCCACCTTCATCCGTAAGGAAAGGTAGCGAGTCGACACTGGTGAGAGTGCGTTTGTAACGCGCGGGTGTGGTGCCCACGTGGCGTGTGAAGTGTCGGTTCAGATGGGCCTGGTCGTGGAATCCCACGGTTGTGGCCACCTCGGCGGGCCGGCGGCCGTCGAGGAGAAGCCGGCGTGCTTGATCGATGCGCTTGCCGGTGAGGTAGGTGTGTGGCGGCAGGCCGTATGTCTGCTTGAAACAGCGGATCAGGTGGGTGGGGTGTGCATGCAGGATGCCGGCGGCCTCGCGCAGGGATATGCCGGCGTGTATCCGTGAGTCCAGTAGTTCCCGCAGCTCGGTGGCAAGCCGGTTTGCCTCACGCCCCGGTGCGCGGGGTTGGAGCGCATCGAGGTGGAAGTGGAGCCGTTCCCGAATGAACGAGAGGCGGGACTCGGCTTCGAAGCCGTCTCCGGCATGGGCGAGAGCGGCGTGCAGCTGGCCGATCCGATGGCGCAGCAGCCCGTCGCTGAAGACCGGAGCGTCCACCGCGCGGTCGGCCAAACGCTGCGGGAGTACGGTCTCGTCGAGATAGATGTTGCGCTTGCGGAAGCCTGACGCTGTGACGGTCCGACCGTCATGGGGGACGCCGGGAGGCAACAGGAGGACACTGGAGGTACCGGTCGCCCCGTGGCGGCGGCGGTCGAGTGCGAAGTCGACGGCGCCGTCGTCGAGGATCATCAGATCCCATGTGTCGTGGGTGTGAGCCGGGTACGCGTGGTCGGTGAAGTGCGCGTGGAAGACCTCGGTGATCCCAGGGACCGACGGCCTCCAGGCGCTGATGGACGTGCGGGGTCGGTCTTCGGTCATGTCAGGAACGTACAAGACCGGCGGAGTCCAGACGCGGCAGGCTCGTGACGCCGGCCGGAGGGACTGAGAGGTTCCTCCCGGTTGTCCGGCCGTGAGGAAGGGTGCCGTATGTCCAGGTCTGTTTTTCCCGTCAATCTCGCTGACAGGCTGTCGCAGTTCAGCGAGCTGTGGGCGCAGAAGAAAGTGGCTGTGCTCAACGACTACGAGGTCAAGCTGGCCAAACTGAAGGGGGAATTCGTCTGGCACACCCACGAGGACACCGATGAACTGTTCCTGGTCATCAGCGGGCGGCTCACCATCCAGCTCAGGAATGCCGATGTGGTGCTGGAGCCTGGGGAGTTGTTCGTGGTTCCCCGCGGGATCGAGCACTGCCCCGTGGCAGACGAGGAGACCGCGATCCTGTTGCTGGAACCGGCGGGAACGATCAACACCGGTGACGCAGGAGGGCCGATGACCAAGGCGGCCGAGACCCTCAGCTGATACGCAGGGCATGGCGTCAGCGTGCGGCCTTGAGGAGGGTGTCCACCGGATGCCCTTCTCACTGCGGACCCGGGCGCGTTCGCGGCGTTCGGCGGCCAGGACGTCTCGGTGGCGGGCGTTGGCGTTGCGCCAGGGCAGGTAGGCGTGCAGGCCCGGCGCTGAGCCAGGGATCATTCCTCGGGCCGGCCACGTTATCGCCTGCGAGACAGCAGGCGCAGCCACCACGTGATGCCGCTGCTCGCGCAGACGGCCGCTGCAGGTACTGATGCTTCTTCTTGGCCTGCGATGGGTTTGCCTGGGGTGTCTTGTCGTGGCGGCGCTATGGCAGGGCTCGGTCGGCTGCAGGCGGTTGTGGCCATGCCTGTGGCTTGGGCGGTGAGCTGGTCTATGGCATGTCATCGGTGAGGAGGGGGGCCCGGAGGAGTCCGGTTGCTCGCCGGCTCAGAAGGCGGGCGGTGTCGATGAGTCGCTGGTGCTCGGTGACGGGCAGGGACAGTGCGATGCTGGAGGCCCGGTGGGGCAAAGCCAGGAGTAGGCCACGCACAGTTCGGTGTCGGAGTATTCGAGAAGGTCGAACTGCGCCGAGTGGGGTCCGGGTCCGTCGAGTTGCCCGAACAGTCTGCGCTTGTCGGTGATGGTGCGGCCGGTGAGCTGGAACGACGGGTAGCGGGTGAGGCGATCCACGCGGGCGGTGAAGGTGAGCTGGGCCAGCAGCTCTTGCCGACGCCGCTCGCGTGTGCGGTGCCGCTGAACGGTGTCCGTTCCTGTACTGCAGGTGCGCTGGTGCTGGATGCGCATTGCGGAAGGTGATGTCTCCGTTGGCGTCGGTGCTGATGTAGACCGCTGCGCCGAGTTCGTCGGCCCTGCCAGGTGCGCCGCAGCAGGGCGCGGTCGGGGTCTGCTGCCGTGGCCAGCGGTTGTGGGCGCCTTTGCGTGAGCCGAAGTGCTCGGGCAGGTCCATCCCCTGCCTGCCCGTGCGGTATTTGAACGCGATCGCGTCGATCACCTGCCGGTGATCACGCGACCGCGCGGACCCGGGGCCGGGGCCGCCGCCCTGGCTCCGGCGAGGGATCCCGCACGCTGGGCGCGGTCAGGAATTGACGATGCGGCGAACGTTGTCGAGTGAGCCACAGCCAACCTTCAGCTGACGCTCGCGCTCTTCCAGGAACGCCACTCCCAATTCCTCACGTCGGTCCATGGCCACATGCTCGCGCGCCCCGTTGAGGATGGTGCGCTCCTCCTCGTCGGCGTGGTGGGTGACGGCCTCCACCAGTTCCTCCAGCTTGGAGTCCCATTCTTCGGAGCCGACCTCCTCCACCTCCAGGAGGTCCAGAAGGGCCTTGTTACCCTCGTCATGCTCATGCTCGCCGTGCTCGATCTCATCGTCGTCGATGTTCTTGTACCTCTTCAGAGCGGGATAGACCTTGGCCTCCTCGGCCAGCGCGTGGGCGGTCAGCAGGTCGGCGAACTCCTGGAGCGCTGCCGTCCGGTCAGCCTCGACACTGCGCATCTGGCGGAACAGTTCCTCCATCCGCCGGTGGTCCTGAAGGATGAGCTCGACGACGTCCCGAGTATCGGCCATGGCAGGCATCACTTTCTGCGAATGATCAGGTTCACTCACGCATACCCTCACCGTTTGCATTCATGACCTCCCTGCTCCGCGGCAACCCTTCCGCGCCGCCGCAGGCAGCGCCGTCCGTGTCTCACGCGGCGCAGGGGAGTGGACGGAGCAGCTTGTGGGCCGCCGGGGTTGTCCCTGGGCGGGTCGCCTTCATGGAAGGTGCGTCAGGAGTAGTTCGGCCGGGCGATCGGGTGTACGGAGTGGCAGGTCGGCGTCCGGGATCGTCTCGCCGCAGGCGCCGGGGATGTCGGCGACAAGTCGTCCGTTGGCGAACACCGCGATCTCTGGGTGATCGCGGCCGCCGTAGATGACTCGACGCTCGGCGTTCGAGGCGACTATCGCCTCATAGCACAGGATGCGAGTGGCGACACCGCTGTCCGGGCCCTTGGCGAGGATCCGCTCGGTGATCTTTGGGCCGTCGCCCGGGCAGACGGTGTAGGGGACGTAGGCGACCGGGAAGAACTCGTACTCGGGCTTGCTCATGCTGCGTTGCTCCGGTTGGTGCAGCGATCAGGCGGGGTTGGTCTCGAGGCCGTAGCTCGACAGGAAGGCTTCGACGTCGGCGAGCGGGCCGTCGAATCCGTAGGTGCGGAAGGCGTAGCCCTTCACCACGAACGGGGCGCCGGCGTAGAAGAGTTCGTACTGGTGGTGATGTCCGGTGAATTCGCTGCCGACCGCGTCTCCAGCAAGCTTGAACAGCTTCACGCGTTCTTCGGCCGCGGCGCCGGGGCTGTGGACGGAGCGGTCGACGTCGGCCCGCGTCTCGGGGTTGGTCATGTCGGCGACGCTGGAGGGCACCTGGAGTACGCCGCCGCCGACCAGGTCGCGCGGGATCGCCAGGACACGGGGGTAATGCTCGGACTGCACGACGAAGCCGCAGGCGCTGGCAGTGGTCACCCGACGCGTTCGCCGCCGGGCTGATGGCCCGCTGGTTCGCGAGCGACGAGGTGTACTGCGGCCACGAACTACGCCGGAGCATACGGGCGCTGAGGCTCGGCTACACCGTTGGTATCCCCGCCACCCACCAGGTCATCGACGGGACCGGGCGACGGTGGGAGGCCCGTAAAACGATCAACAAGGTGCGGCCCGGGCAGTGGATGCGCCGGCGGACCGGACACGGCACCAAGGGCACCCGCGAGTACGACTGGGCCTGGCTCGATGTCCGCCCCGACGACGCTCCCGACGAGAACCGGAACGAGAAGGAGCCCGCGACGAGTGCGCTGGTCGCGCGGCGGCACCGCTGCACCGGCGAGACGTCCTACTTCCGCCGCTGGGCACCCGGCGACGTCTCGCTCGGCACGCTGGTGGAAGTGATCACCTACTCGGGAGCTGGGTGCTTACACTTTCTTCTATTGAACGTTCAGGGGGCGCGTAATTACCAACAGTCCGCGTTGCGAAGACGTGCCGCACCTCAAAGAATTGGTCTACAGAGAGAGCTCCCCGGCACACCCGTATCCCCGCGGAGACGCCTTGCCGCTTCCAGCCATCATCCGTGTGGCCGTAGCCGGGTGAGAGAGCCGGACCTTGCGGCGTTCCACGAGGGGGTGGTCCGCGTACGCCCCGAAGTACCTCGATTGACCGGGCCCGCGGCGGCCGCAAGGGGCATCGATCCGCGTGTGCGGAGGAACACATCATGGGCAGGAACGAGGGACGCGAGAGAATCCAACCCGACGCCGGGGCCGCTCGGCCCCTGCGGTTGGTCCCCGGAGTGGGGGAGCACAGGGACGCCGACGGCGTCCTGCGCTCCTACGTTGACCCCGGAGCCACTCTCTCCCCGGCGGCGACCGCCCGAAGAGCCGTCGACACCTTCGTACGCGAGCGTTCGAAGGATCTCGGCACCGATCGTACGGAGATCCGCGAGGTCGCGGCCGACGAGGGAAGGGCCACGCTCAACGTTGTCTACCAGCAGTTCCACAACGATCTTCGCGTCCTGGGTGCCGGGCTCCAGGTGGCCGCCGACACCGGGCGGGCAGCCGTCGTGCAGGTCGCCAACACGATGGAAATCGACGTCTCCGAGGCACCGGACGTGCGGGAGGACCGCGGGCCCGACGTCGTAGGGAAGGCCGCGCTGGACCCCTTCCGGGGGGACTACGACTCCGCCGCGATCGTCCGCGACGAACTCGTCTACCTGCGGGACACGTCGAGGCCCGCGCTGCCGGACGCCGACCGGCCCACCGCAACCCTCGCACTCCTGAAGCAAGGGAGGCGGCGCCCCGACGGCCGGCTGCATCTCGTCCACGACCTCGTCGTCGAGACCACCGGCCCCTTCGAACACTTCCGGGTCGTCGTGGACGCCGTCGCCGGCGAACTGCTCTGGACTGAGAACGCGGGCAGGTACGCCACCGCGACGTTCAAGGTCTTCCAGCCCGATCCGGTCACCGAGTCGGACACCTCCTTCGACAGCACGACGAAGAACGCGGCCCTCGTCGGCCTCATGCACGACGCCCAGGCTGAGGTGGCACCGGCCGACCCCAGCGGAAAGTTCCGTCTTGACGGCGACTGGTGCCGGTGCCTCGACTGGGATCCCCCCGCCTTCTCCCAGCCGGAGCCGTCGACAGCGACCTTCGTCTTCACCAACTACCCCGACGACAAGACCTTCCTGAGCGCAAACGTCTACTTCTGGATCGACACCTTCGCCCGCTACCTCCGCGACCTGGGCAACAAGGCCCTCAACGACAGGATGACCAAGGTCGAGGTCGACCCCCAGGGAACCGTGGGCGCCGGGCTGAGCGAATGGATCGGATCGACGACGCCCCCGCGGATCCGTTTCGACTTGACCGGCGTACCGGGGGGCGCCGACCTCGGCGTCATCGTGCACGAGTACACGCACGGAGTCGTGCAGTGGCTCCGCACGGGTCTTACCGGAAGCCTCGAGTACGAGCACAGCGTCTGCGACGCCATGGCCGGTATCTACCGCGACCGCTTCAACCCCAACCTCCATCGCCGGACCGAGACGTTCCCCTTCAACAACAACGCGAAGGACGTGCCGAACTCGGTGCGACGGCTCGACCTGTCCCAGCGCTTCGACGACGCGGGGTTCGACGGCTACGCCGCCGACCTGAGGACGTCCATGCTCGCCACGGCCCTGTGGCAGTGCTACCTCGGGATCGGTGGGGCGAACAGCGACGCAGGCGTGCGGGAGGCGGCAGCCGACCAGATGATCAAGACGATCCTGGAGATGCTGCCGCTCGTACCGGCGGACACCGGGGACAGCAAGCAGAACGCCATCCAGCTGGCCGAGCGCTGCATCGCCGCGGACGTCGCCCTCACCGGCGGTGTCTACAGCAAGATGATGGACGAGGCGTTCGTCCGCCAGGGGCTGTGGGCCCGGCGGCCCGTCGACCTGTTCATCGCTGACAGTCCGGCCGACACCGGCATCCTTCCGAGTACCGATCCCTTCTGGGTCTCACCGGACATCTGGGTGCGGAACAAGGACGTCAGCACCGGTGACGACCCCGAGGCGGGTCACCAGGAACCCATCGAGAAGCATCCGAACTACCTCTACGTACGCGTGCACAACCGCGGAACTGAGGCGGCCGAGGCCGACCGGTTCAAGGTCGAGACCTGGCGGTGCGACCCAGGGACCGGGATGATCTGGCCCGACCACTTCAAGCCGATCAGCAAGGAGACGATCCACGAAGTGATCCCGCCCGGCGGATCGGTGCGCGTCGGACCGTTCCCCTGGACCCCCACCATCGCCGACCACGAGTGCCTGATCGCGGTCGTGAGCGGAGCGGACGACCCGGCCGTCACCGACATCCTCGTCTCGCTCAAGAAGTCGGTGCCCCACCACCTCCTCGTCAAGTACGACAACAACGTGGGGCAGCGCAACGTCTACCCCCGAAAGTCCGTTCTCGGCGGCCAGAACAAGATGATCATCAGGCTCCGGGGCGGACCGAAGGCCACGAACGACTCGTGGGAGCTCGACGCGACCGCGATGCCCGAAGACACGCGCATCTCCATCAAGACCCTGAGCAGCCTGGTGAACTCGGCCTCCCTCACCGACGTCGAGGTGACCGAGACCGGAGACGTCCGCTCCACCCTCCAGATGAAGGGCGGCAGCACGGCGGTCGTGGACGGCTTCACCCTCAAAGCCGGCGCCGATGTTGCGGCCGAGATCGTCATCGACTTCTCCCATGAGGCCGTGAACCTCAAGGACTACGACTTCGTCGCCACCCAGATGCAGGACAACGAGGTCGCCGGACGCATCACGATCGAGATCACCG
Source organism: Streptomyces sp. NPDC097129 (assembly GCF_055668065.1). NCBI lineage: Bacteria > Bacillati > Actinomycetota > Actinomycetes > Kitasatosporales > Streptomycetaceae > Streptomyces > Streptomyces sp. NPDC097129. The sequence continues at coordinate 378,784 of NZ_JBVOQE010000005.1, forward strand.
CGGTGACGGAGTTCGAGGGCATCTTCTTCGGCAACCCCCACAGCCAGGAGGTGCACGTCTCCACCTGCCCCTTCTGGGACCAGCTCGGCCCCGCGAGCAAAGTCCCGTACTTCACCCTCGATGACGCGCTCGCCCGAGGCTACGACGGGTGCGCGTACTGCCTCCCCGACGTCAACACTGGCTAGCGCGCCCGCTCACCCGCATCGCACACCTGGGGAAGGCGGCAGAGAGAGATGGCGGCGACCGACGGCTTCACGGACGAACTCACGCTCCGGTACCTGCTGCCGGAGAACGTGAACGCGCTCCTCGTGCCCGGGACTGACCCGGAGCACCAGCGCGCGCGAGCGCTGCTGGTCTCCGTCTACGACCCGACCTTCCTCGACGTCAGGTCGGTGGAGTCGGTCGAGGTCCTCCACAAGGAGTTCCAGACCGCCGTACACGCCTCGATCGCCGTGCACGGGTCGTGGGACAAGACGATCCCCGCGACGGAACAGGCCCGTGCCACCGTCGAGATCCCGGCCACACCCGCAGTGCAGTGGATCGACATGTCGCTGGAAACCATGGTCGTGGCCAGCACGGCGGCCGGCGGCGGTGTTCTCGCCTCCGTCGAATCGGAGGCCTGGGCAGCCGCCCCCGGCCCCGGGGCACGACCCGAGACGTTCGAAGGGCCCTACCAACTGGAGTACACGGACACACCCCCCTTCGATCCGACCGCGCCGCCCCGCAGCTTCCCCCTGCGAGTGTCGGCGCTCTTCTTCGACCGCCTCGACCTCGTCGACGCCCTGCGCCGGCTCATCCAGGCCAGACGGGCAGTCGACGCGGCGAGCCCGCGGCCCGACGTCTACGACGGCGGCCCCCTGCTCGCCTCCAGCGCGTGGCTGGCGGTCTTCCCCGCCACCACGCCCGACACCCCCGCAGTACAGGCGACCCAGCAACAGGTCGGCGCGCTGCTGGCGACGCAGGGATTCGTAGCCGTCTTCGAGACGGTGCCCTGAAGGCCCCGGCGACAGCCGGCGGCGGCCGGTCCGCGACGGCCGGTCGCGATCACGGTGAGGAGCAGTCGATGCCGTTCAACTACGTCACTGTCAAAGCGAGCAGTGACCTGTTCGCGCCCGCCACCAGAGCCTTCGGAGACATCGTCGTCATCGGCAAGGGCGCGATCGGCAGCGCCGCGTCGAGCACAGCCCTGCCCTTCGCCGATCCGGACGCCGCCGCGAAGGCCTACCCGAAGGGGGTGGCGCAACTGACAACGCAGGCCGCGGCCAAGGCCACCACCCTCACCACGAAGTTCGACTTCCCGGCCGGCACGGTCGTGACGATCGGAGACGGCGAGTCCGCCGAGGACCGTACGATCAGCGCAACGGCGGCGGGAAACGACAACACCTTCAACTGGACCCTCGACAAGGGGCTGACGTCCGAGCACGCGGCCGGGGAGAACGTCGTGGCACACGGCCTCAGCGACCTCGCCGCCGCCATCTCCGTCGCCTTCCGGCAGACTCCGCCCCCAACCCGGATCTGGGGTGTCCAGGTGGCGGAGACCAAGCCGGACTGGGACAAAGGGCTGGCCGTGGCGAAGGAACTCGCGGTGCAGATCGTGGTGCTCGCCAACACCCCGCTCAATCAGACGCCCACCACCGACCACCCCGTCGAACTCCTCGCGAAGCACGTCGTCGACGTCTCCAACACCGGAGGCGACGGCAAGGAACGAATCGGCGTCGCCATGCTCGACGATTCACTGACGGTCGCCACACAGGTCGGACTCAACCAAGGCGCGATCCACACCGACCGGATGGTCCTGATCGCCCACAAGGCTTCAAAGGACGACGTGGCCGCGGCGGTGGCCGGAGCGATCGCGGGCTACGAGCCGCACATCTCCCTCCTGCTCAAGCCGCTCTCGATCGACATGACAGGCCGCTTCACCGTCGACGACATCGACGCATTCGTCGCGGGCTCCATCAACTGGGTGACGAGTCCGGCGCTGCTCCCCGGCGGCGGCCTCTATCTGGGCGAAGGACTCACCGCCAACTCGAGCGGCAACAAGAAGTACATCGACATCGTGCGGACGCTCGACGACGTCGCCTTCCGCATCAAGGCGTCGCTGATCGAGGCCGTCGGAGACCTCCGCATCGACCGGCCCGGCCTGCGCACGGTCGTCACCCTCGTGCAGACCGTGCTCTCTCCCCTGGTGTCCGCGGGGGTCATCGAGAGCTACGACATCCACATCCCGCTCCTCGTGCTGCTGGAGAGGGACCGCGCCACGCTGACCGCCGACGAGGTGACACTCATCGGCAACATACGGAGCAGCCGGAGCATCGACATGGCGGTCTCCGTCGTCTACGCGGGCGTGATCCACCGGATCACCGTCAATCTGTCCCTCAAGGGTTAAGGAGCCGTGTGATGACCGAGGTCAAGTGGGACACCCGGTTGACCGTGATGATCGGCACGACGGTGATCACTCCGATCGACTCGTTCAACCCCACGTTCAACAGCCCCGTGCAGCCCCTGCACTCGCTGGAGGCGGACAACGTCGCCCACATCGTCCAGCCCAAGGCCTTCACCTTCACCATGGCCGTGAAGGCGATCGGCCCCGCGGTGGCCAAGCTCACGCAGATCGCCCTGAACCACGAGACCTTCAACATCGGTGTCCAGGAGGCCTCGGGCACCGACTGGACGTTCCAGCAGATCGCCTTCAACGACTGCTACATCACGTCCGCCGCGAGCACCATCGTGATCGACGGCGTGCCGACGACCACCTTCAACTGCGTCTGCCTGGCCGTCACCGCCACCAGCGCCTGAGCGGAGTACGGAGGACCCGATGACGGACCAGCAGCTCGAACCCCGGACCACGCCGCCCGACGCCGCGGGGCCGGAGCCCGTCGTGGTCTCCGGTCCGGGGGCGGACCTTCACTTCTACTTCCCGATCGAAGTCGTCCTGGCCGGAGACATCGCCGAGGAGACCCGCCAGGACCTCGTGGCGGAAATCTGGGAGGCCCTGCACGAGGCCCTGAGCTGAACCCCCGGCCCGGAGTGTTCCCATGCCCACCATCACCTGTCACTTCCCGATCACCGTGACGATCACGGGGACCCCCTCGCCCGCCGCCCTGGAGCGCCTCGGTGACGTGGTTGAGAAGGCGGTCGCGGCGCGCCTGCGGCTCGCCCGCGCCCGCCTGGCGGCCGCCGGGTACCCCGACATCGTCCCGGCCGACGCGGCGGACCACCCGAGGGCACGGCCGTGAACCCCGCCGCCGGAGCCGCACCTCCCGCCGTCGAGGAGACGGTGGTACGAGGCGTGGCGTACCGGCGGCTCCACCTGGCGCGGTCGGTGGCCTTCACCGGGGACCTGGAGCGGTTCGCGTACGGAGGGCAGCTGGAACGGCTTCTGCTCCGGGCGGTCGCCGACGCGCTGGCGGAGGACGACTTCGACGGAGGGATCGCCGGGCCGTCGCCGGTGTCGGCGGATGCGGGGACCGCGGCGACACCCGAGATGGACGAGGCTCCCGCGGCCCCTGCCACGAGCGGACACAGTGTGCTGACCTTCGCGGTGGCCGTGCCCGACGCGGGCGACGGAGGGACGGGGGACCGGGCGGCGATGGCCGGCGGGGAAGCGCACGCGCACGACGAACAGCAACAGCAACAGCAAGGGGAACAGCAACGGGAACAGCAACAGGACAAGGAGGAAGCGGAGGAAGAGGGCAAGGGCGGAGCCGCGCACACCGCCGGAGCGGTCGACCAGGGCGAGAGCGCCAAGTCCGGCGGCGCCGCGACGCGGCCCGAGGCGGCCACCGGTTCGGCCCCCGCTACCGGTCCGTCCCTTGCCGCCGGCCAGGCCTCCGCCACCGGCCCGGCCCCCACCGCCGGTCCGCAGACGTCGCCCGCGCCCGCCGCGCCCGTTGGGGCGGCGCCCGGGGCGACCGCCGACAAGGACCTGGGAGTGTCCTCCGAGGAGCCTTCCGAGGAGGTCGCCACGACGGTGGTGGAGGAGACGCGGACCGGCCCGGCCAAGCCCGTCACGCCGGGGGAGGCCGCGGCGCTGGACGCGCCGACCGAGGGGCCCGACGACGTCGTCACCGACACCCGCGATGAAGTCGTCGAAGGCAAGAGCCCGGTCGACGGACGGGCGGTGATGGTCATCGGCGCCACCCAGCTCGTCCTGCTCGGCGAGGCGACCCGCTATGCCCGCTCGCGCAGTTTCGTCCACGCGGTCCAGCTCGGCGACCAGCTCTTCGGCGCCCGTTCCTTCGCCGTTCTGGAGGGCCCGATCGGCACCCGGGACAGCCGTCACTGGGCCGTCGCCACCGCACCGACCGTGACCGACGAGGTCATGGGCGCCGCGCTGTCGAAATGGCAGTACGAAGGCCAGGAGATCAGCACGTTCAAGGGCTTCACCGTCCTGCCCGTCGTCACCACGCTCGACGGACACCGCTACGGGGTGCAGCTGGTGTGGACCAAGGAGCGCGGCTGGCTGTTCGGATCCAAGGAGGAGGGGAAGCGCTGGGTCAGGCTCAGCAAGTCGACGCCGGAGCTCTGGCTCTCCCGGGAGCAGCTGGCGACCCTCGCCTTCCAGGACCTCGACCGCCTGGTCGACGCCGGCCTCGCGGGGAACGACGACAGTCTCCAGAAGGCCGCCGCGCAGCTGGGCGAGATGAGCGCGAACGCCTTCGTGCTGGTGGACGAGAAGACCAGGGAGAAGTACCTGCAAATCCTGGTCAAGGCCTGGACGTTCGAGGAGCAGCGGCACGCGATCGTCGAAATCATGCGTTCGCTGGACAGCATGGCCGAGCTGCTCGCTGTCCGGGACCGACTGATCCAGCACGGCCTGTACGAACAGCTCTTCGCCGACATCGGCGCCGATCTCTGGGCGCTGCTCACCGCGGTCGGCAAGAAGTTCGGCGACCACAAGCCGCTCACTACCGGCGAGTTCCTCCATCTGGTGACCGAGGCGTTCAACCTGCGGACGGACCGGGACGCGACGCTGAAGCGGACGGTCGAGGACGAGGAGACCGCGGTTCCCGGCCTCAAACTGATGATCGAGTTCGAGGAGAGCGCCCGAGCGGTCACGGGGTTCGTGCTCTCGACGCTCGACTCGTTCAAAGTGATGCTCACCCAGCCCGAGAAGATCCTCGCCGGGCTCTACCACCTCATCCGCCTCCAGTACATCTGCCACCGCGCCAACTTCGGTGACAAGGAGGCGCAGGAAGAGCTGGAGACATTCGTCGCACCCATCGGCGCGGCGCTCGTCAACGGTCTGCGCGGAGCCGCCCTGCTCGGGGTCGGCCCGAGAGTCGTGACCAGGATCAAATGGGCCGTGATCATCGAGGCGCTGACCTGGATGACGGAGATCAAGGCCGTCGTCGAGGCGCTGGTCAAGATCGAGAGGATCGCCGCCATCCTGCGGTTCCTCAAGCTGCTCAAGGCCACCGAGGCCGAGCTGGTCGCCGCCCGGTTCACCCGGTTGGCCTCCGCCCTGCACGGCGGCAGCACCGTACTGAAGGGGCTCAAGAACGAGCACGAGGTGGCGGACCTGCTGCGCCTGCTGCCCGAGGAGGACGGTGCCCGCCTCGGCGCGCTCCTGAGCGAGGTCGAGGTGCCCAAGGGGAGCACGCTGGCCTCGCTGGTGGAGCATCCGCAACTCGGCCCCGTGGTCTCCGACTTCCAGCGGAAGGCCGAGGTCCTGTACGTACTGGGGACGAAGTCGGGCGGGCTCACACCGGAACTGGCGCAGATCTTCGGCCGGTTGATCGGGAAGGACGGCTTCGAGGCCGCCGAGGTGGGCACGGTGGCCCTGGCGCTCAAGGAGGGCGAGGGGAGCCGGTTCGCCCACCTGCTGGAGCGGATCGGACTCGGCCGGATCGGGGCCAGGGCCGAGGTGAAGGCGGACCTGCTGGCGTTGCTCGCCGCGGAGCCCCGGCGCATGGAGGCCGTCCACCAGTACGGCATCGGCATCGTCCGCGAGATGCACATCCGCGCCTCCGGCGAGGGGGAGAAGCTCGACGCCATGCTCGCGCGGCTCGAGAGGATCCGGACGAAGGAGATCGCCGGCGACAGGGCCGTGGAGTTCAGCGAGTTCCTCGACAAGCTCCGGCGCGGCAGGAATGACGCCTGGCGGAGGGTCGCGCCGCCGCCGCGCCGGCCCCCCGCAAAGCTGGCCGAGAAGGTGCCGCGGCCGCCGCGCCGGCCTCCGGTCAAGGCGACCGCTGCCGAACGGGCCCCGGTGCTGGCGCGGATCAAGGAACTGCGCAAGCGCTTTCCGAAGAAGCGGGTCAAGGACCCGAAGGCGATGGAGGCGGCGCTGCGCCAGATCCGGCGCAGGAACGAGACCGACCCGGCTGCGGCGATGGAGCATCTGGAGAGGTTCGAGGAACTGCTCAAGACCCAGGAGTCTACGAAGGGGCAGGTCGCCGAGGAATTCGCGGCGGCCCAGGCGAAGGCGAGCAAGGACGCCAGGGTCCTGGAACAGGGGGAGCTCAGCGTCCGGGACCGGCTGCGGCCCACGCTGACGGAGGCCGAGCGGGCCTCGCGTGCCCTCGCGGAGGCCATGGAGGCGATCGGTCAGCACCAGCATTACGGGCACGACGCGCACCACATCGTCGCCTGGTCCGACCGCCGGGCCGGGCCCGCGCGGGAGATCCTCGAATGGGCGGGGATCCAGCCCCGCGACGATCCGCTGAACGGCATCTACCTGCCGCGTACCTCCAGCGACCCGAAGATCATCCCCCAGGCCGCGACACGCCATCAGACGCTGCACACCGACAACTACTTCAAGGAGGTGACGAGGCGGCTGGTCGAGGCCCGGAAGGAGGGCGGCAAGGAGGGGGTGATCCGGGAGATGGTGAAGATCAAGGAGGACCTCATCAAGGGCTGGCACGACCCCGGACCGGTCAAGGGCACAGGGGCGGCGAAGGGCGGCAAGGCGGTCAAGGGCACAGGGGCCGCGAAGGGCGGCAAGGCGGCCAAGGGCACAGGGGCCGCGAAGGGCGCGAAGGGCGCCAAGCCCAAGAGGGCGAAGAAGCAGAACTTCGCCGAGTGGTTCGAGGAGTACAGCCCCCACCTGGACTGGCTGGAAGAGGAAGAGCGGAGAAAGGCCGTCGAGGAGGTGACCCGCCCGCCGCGCACGCAGCAGCCGAAGAAGAAGCCCACGAAGAAGGCGAAGAAGAAGGCGACGGCGGCGCAGGGGCAAGCGGCCCCCGCCGAGACCGGACCGCCGGCGGAGAAGCCCGAGGAAGGCGCCACGAAGGCGCCTGCCGCCCCGGGCGCCCCCGGCCAGGGCGCCGTTCCCGGGGACCTGGCCGCAGACGTGCCGAAGCAGTCGCTGAAGCGGCTGCCCCAGCCCGAGTCCGAGGAGGATCGGCGAGATGACCAGGAAAGGTAGGCGCGGATCATGCCGGCCGGTGTGAACGTCCCCGTCCTGATCGGCGCGGTGCCGCTGTTCACGGTCACCAGCCTGACCCTCAACGAGGGCTACCAGGTGGCCAGGATCGCCGGCAGCCGCCTTACCCAGCTGGTGTCGCCGACCACCAGGACGATCGGCGTCGAAGCCGTGCTCGTCGGCCGGACCCGGCTCCTGTCCAAGAAGGGCCTGGAGGCGATGGCGCTCACCTCGCGCGCGCTCGCGGGATCCACCGCGCCGCTGATGAAGGTCGCCGGCCTGCCCGTGGTCTGCGGGATGACCGTCAGCCTCGACATGCAGATCACCAGCCTGCGCTTCACCCAGTCCAACCAGAAGAGGGACGCCCTCGACGTCAGCATCAACCTCGAACAGGTCCCCCGCTCCAGCCTGACCGCCATCCTCGGCGAAGCCCTGGACCTCGCCCTGGCCGCCGGGTCCACCGCGATCCCCGTCGTGAGCGAGATGATCCCGCCCGGCCGCCAGCTCGGAGGTGGGCTGTGAACGACGTGCCGCGTTTCCTCGGACTGGCCGTCGAGCGGCTCGGAGGTGGGCTGTGAACGACGTACCGCGTTTCCTCAGGCTGCCCATCGAGCCCGACGAGGGACTTCCCCAGGTCTTCCGGTGCCCCGTGGGCGACACCACGTACGACTTCGCTCTGTACGCCAACTTCGAGGGCGGCGAGGACGACCCGCCCGGGACGCTGTACGACCTCGCGGCGTGGGGCAGCACGCCCCAGCCGTTCCCGCCGGCCCCGCAGAGCAGCCCGCCCGGCCACCTGGTGCTCAGGATCGCCGGCCCCGGCCCCGACGGCCCGCGCGTCCTCTTCCTGCGCAAGCTCGTCGCCGAGCCGGACCTCGTCCACGAGGCGGGCCCGCTGGCCATCAGACTGACCGAGGCGACGGTGGCACGCGGCAACCTCAACGGCAGCGGCCACTACGGCTCCCGGATCGTGATCGGGGTGGCACGGCGATGGGCGTGATCCTCTGGTACAAGATCGACTTCCCGCTCCTGCGCATGTCGATCTCCAACGACGTCCTCAGCGGCGAGGTCCTGGCGGACGCCGAGATCGGGATCAAGTACGAGATCGGCCAGCCGGGCAGCTTCGACATCACCTTCACCGACCTGCCGATCGACGTGCACAAGGCCCTGGCCTCCGAACTCGGGAAGAAGACCGGTGCGGAGGGCGGCATCGACGTCGACATCCACCTCGGCTACCTGGACGACCCCTCCAGCCGGCAGGTCGTCCTCTCCGGGAGGGTCGAGGCGATCAAGTCGGCGACCCGGTACCCGCCGCTCGCCATGCGCCTCACCGGGTACGAGGAAGCCTCGTACCGGCTCCTGGCCCGGGTGGACCCCGGCGTCACGCCGCCCATGGCGAAGATCTCGATGAAGTGCGCCAAGCCGGCCGATGCCGTGCGGCACATCGCCGGGCTCGCCGGCGTGGACGTCGTCGGCCGGGCCGGCCCCGACACCGTCGACCGGGAGATAGCGAAGCAGGCCGTCAACGCCTTCGCCCTGCTGGCGGAGATCGCCGGGCAGTTCGGTGCCGAAGTCCTCGTCCAGGACGGCGTGGTGCAGTTCGGCAAGGCGATCACCCACCCGCCCGCGGGCCCGATCTCCGCCGTCCCCAACCTGGCGGCCCTGACCGCCGCCATCGCCGGCGAGGACTCGCTGGTGGTCCTCAAGACCATGACCCCCGTCCGGCTCGCCGAGTTCCAGCCCGTGGACCTGGGGCCGGTCGGCAAGCAGAACCTCCTCACCGACGAGGTGAACCCGGCCAAGGTGAAGGCGTTCGACTTCACCGTGCTCGGCCTGCCCACCCTCCGGGCCGGTCAACTCGTCGCGGCGGGCATCCAGGGGTACGAGAACCCGTTCACGGGATTCCGCGTCCTCCAGCTGACCCACACCTTCTCGCCGCGCAACGGATACACCTGCACCGGGCGGGCCGTGGCCTTCGGCACCGACGGCAACCGACGGCTCAGCGAGCTCGCCCGCAAGGCGACCGCCCGCTCCGTCGCGGACCTGATCTCCGGCAAGATCCAGCAGGCCGCGACTCTCACCCCCTCCGTCGACGTCGCCCGGATCGACAGGGCCAAGCCGGACCAGCGGGTGTCCGATCTGGAGAGCGGTCAGCGCCCGAACGAGGCCGTCGCCTCGCCGAGTGTCGACCTGGAGATCACCGAAGGGGACGCGTTCCGGCACGACAAGCCGATCGCCTCGCCCTTCGCCTGGCACAAGGTGGGCCTCTCCGTCCCGGTGTACAAAGGCATGCGGGCCCTGCTCAACCAGGTCAGGGACAACCCCGACGACTCCGTCGTCACCGGCTTCCTCTGGTCCAACCAGCGCAGGATGGACCGCCCGAAGGCCAAGGAGGGCGACTGGTGGCTCTGCCTGCCCACCGACCTCAGCGTCGGACCCCTGCCGGAACCGACCGGCAAAGGCGTCAACGACCTCATCGCCGCCGACGGCCGCCGGGTCGTGGAAGCCATCGGTCTGAAGGTCGCGATCGGCGAAGCCGCCTGCACACCGGTCGGTGACCGGCCCTCCGAAGGCGAGGCCGAAGTCTTCCTGCTCACACACAAGTCCGGGACCAGCCTCAAGATCGACGACCAGGCCTTCCTGCTCACCCACAAGTCCGGGACCAGCCTGACCATCGACGACCAGGCCTTCCTGCTCACCCACAAGTCCCGGACCAGCCTGACGATCGACGACACGGGGTTCGTGCTCAGCCACCCGTCCGGGACCACCGTCAAGATCGCCGCCGACGGCAGCGTCACCGTCGACGGCGGAAGGAACAGCGTCGTGCTCTCCTCCAAGGGAGTGACGCTCACCGTCGGCGACGGAAAGGTGGCGATCACCTGATGCCCCTCGTACTCGTCCAGGGCGCGGTCATCGAATGCACCCACCAGGGAAAGCTGAAGCTCGTCACAGGCGATCCCCGGGTCACCGTCAAGGGCAGTGGCGTCGTCCTCGCCGGCAAGGAGGGCGGCCTCATGTTCGGCTCCGCGGCCACTGCCGTACCGGGCATGATCGCGCCCTGCCCGGCAACCGACGCCAACGGGCCGAAACCCTGTCAGATCTCCCCGGCGACGCCCGACGGCGCCTCGAAGAAACTCACCCTCGGGGGCGTGCCCGTCCTGCTCGCCACCGCCCACGGCGTCACCGTCAGCGGACTGGGAGCCGGTGCCTGGAAGGTCACCGACCCTGGTCAGACCCTCCTGGAGACCCTCTGATGACCGGTAGCGAACCGCTGGAACCCCGCGACGGCCCGAATGCCGAGCCGGGCGCCGACCGCCTGCCCGGCGGCCAGCCGGGCGGCCCCCTCGCGGCCGGACCGTCACCCCGCGCCGGCGCGCTCGCGAACGCCGTCGGCACCACCGTGGGCGGCGGCCCTGACCTGCCCGACCTCCGCCCGTACCTCCCCGGCGCGAACACCCGCGACGGCGCCCCCAGCCTCGGCCGCAGCCTCGCCCTCGACGACGGCGACCTCGTCCTCGACCGGCACTCCCGCGACCTCGCCCTCGTCGTCGGAGCCGAGGCCCTGGGCCAGGCACTGGAGTTGGCCGTCGCCACCCAGGCAGGCAGCGACCGCCTCAACATCCGGTTCGGATTCGACCGGCTCGCCATCGGCGCGTACGCCGACGACCTGTCCTCCCGCAAGGAGCACATCACCATGGAACTCGTCCGCTGCCTCAGCTCGGACGGGCGCGTCACCGACGTGCGCGAGGTGTTCTTCGACGACGACCCCCGCTTCCTGGAGACGCGCACCGACCTCGACGCAGCGGCGCGCCGCGGGAGCGTGGCCGCCGCACACGCGGCACGCGAGTACACCGTCTACGCGGTCGTCGACACCATCGCCGGCGCGGCCCTCACCCTGCGAGCAAGGGGAACCCCATGACCTCCGAGGAACGGTTCGGCGTCACCGAGGACGGGTTCGTCGTCAAGGGCATCGACCGGATCATCGCCGACCAACAGGCCCGCGCCAGAGCCATGTTCGGAGACGACGTCGACCTCACCTCGGGCAGCGCCCTGCGCAAGGTCCTGGACGCCGCCGCCGTCGGCACCCACGAGCTCTGGCGCGCCCTGGAAGCCCAGTACTACGCCGGCTTCGTCACCACCGCCCAGGGACCCAGCCTCGACCTGCTCGGCAAGGACCTCGGCCTGCCCCGCCGCGAGCTGCGCGCCCACGGCACGATCGGCCTGACCCTCGCCCAGCCCGAACCCGACCGCGTCTACGTGCTCCCGGAGGGCACCGTCGTCGAAACCGTCCCCGACGACCCCGCCCCCGACGAGCCCGCCCCCACCCCGGCCTTCCGGACCAACCGGCCCGTCTCCCTCTCCGCCACCGGCGCCACCGCCTCGGTCGACGCCGAAGCCGTCCTACGGGGAACCGACGGCAACATCGACACCCGGAGGAAGCTGCGCCTCGAACCCGCCTGGGTCCGGCACAACCTCAACCTGGGAACCGCCGAGGTCACGCCCTTCGTCCAGACGGCCTTCGAGGGCGGGGAACTCGGCGAGCCGGACGGCGTCTACCGCGCACGGCTGCTCGGCGTGCCCCGCACCGTCTGGACCCAGGAGGCCCTGCTCGCCGAAATCCTCGACGTCAACGGCGTACGGGACGCCGCGGTCTTCGACCCCCTCGGCGGAGTCGAGGCCACCCGCCGCGCCTACGGCACCTTCCGCTACGGCACCCGCGCCTTCTCCCGGCCGCGCCAGACCGGCTCCCCGTACTTCTTCGACATCGTCGTCGCCCCCGAACCCGGCTGGCCCTGGACCGGCGAGGAGACGTCCGTCCCCGGCGTGTACGACCAGGTCCTGGAGACCGTGGACCAGTGGCGGCCCGTCTCCGTCTTCCCCTCCGTCCTCGCCGCCAACCAGGTCGACATCGGAATGCGGGCCACCCTCGTCGTCGAGGCGGGCCACAACCAGGAAGCCGCCAAGGGCGCGATCCTCGACGCCGTCCGCGGCGCGGTCAACCGACTCCGCCTGGGCAACGGCGTCCTCTACTCCGACATCGTCCTCAGCGCACGCACCGCCGCCGGAGTCGTGGACGTGCAGAACCTGCGGCTGCGCCGCTTCGCCCCCGCCTTCGGCCAGACCTACTACGGCGGCGCCACCTACGGCGGAGCCCAGGAGCTGTCGGCGGGCGAGAACCTCGTCCTCGCACCCGACGAGATCGCCCAGTTCTCCGTGGACAGCTCCCTGGTCGACATCCAGGTCGTGGCCACATGAGTACGACAGCGCCCTACCGAGGCCCCCTCTCCCGCGACGTCCTCGACGTCATGGGGGCCGCGCTGCCCGCCCCCTACGACCGGGGCATGGAACGGCTCGTCCTCCCGCTCGGCGACTCCGCGAAGGGCACGATCCCCGTCGCCGACTACGACTTCCAGGCCTACGAGCGGCGCTACGGCCGTCCCCCCGAGCTGCCCCGCTACCTCCTCGCACCCGGCCGGGACATCACGGCACCGCTCACCGTCCGCGTCCTCTACCGAAATCGACGGGCCCCCGGGGCCAAGCCGGAATACGTGGACGTCGACATCCCGGCGGGCTGGTGCACCGGGAGCGCCCTCGCGCTCCCCCTCCCCGGCGACACGGGCGACCTTGCCCGGGACCTGCAACTCGTCGGCCTGCGCCCCCTCGAACCCACCGGCTCGTTCGCCCACGCCCCCTGGGAGGTCACCGCACTCCTCGGGAACCTCGCCAAACTCCTCTGGGTCATCGGGGCCGAGCACGAGGAGTTCGCCCGGCACCTCCGCGACGTCACGGCCCAGCGCGACACCACCACCGCCCACGGCGCCAGCCTGGACCTCCTCGGACTCGACCTGGGCGCACCCCGCTTCCCGCCCCGCCCGCACACCCCCGACGAGGACACGCTCGCGCTCTTCCACCTGGACGACATCCCCCCCCACGCAGCAAACGGACTCACCGCCCCCGATGCCGAGGTCGCCACGGTCGTCGACGCCGCCGCGCCCGGGGATCCCGACCGCCGGGGCGTCAACGAGGGCGCGCACAGCGGCCGCACCGGGCGCTTCTCGCACGCCTTCGGATTCGGGCCCGCCCCCGGAGGCATCAGCGTCGCGAACTGCGCGCACTACGACCTTCCGGCCACCGCCCCCTTCACCGTCGAGGCGGTGGTGCGGCCCGACCACGTCACCACGACCGGAACCGTCGTCGCCAAACGAGCCCCGCTCAACGTCCCCGAGAGCGCCGGATGGGCCCTCACCGTGGGGACCTTCCGCGGCATAGACCGCAACGTCCGCCTCTCCCTCTCCGACGGCAGCAGGGAAGTCGACCTGTTCGCCGACCGGGACCTGGGCGACGGCGCCTTCCACCACGTCGCGGGCGTCGTCGACCGACAGGGGGAGTCCGCCACCGCGCTCCTCTACGTGGACGGAACGGAAGTCGCCCGCCGCGTCACCGGAGGGCCGCCCGACGACCCCGACGGCAGCGACCGCCCCGACCCCCACGGGCCGGCCCTCGGCCCGCTGACCAGCACCGCACCCCTCGTCATGGGCTACGGCACGGAACGCCGGGACGACCACGACGACCCCGCCCCCTACCGAGGACTCCTCGAAGAGGTCCGGCTGACCCGGCTCGCCCGCGCCACCTTCGAACCGGTCACCGGCGAGAGCGACGACCAGTACAGCGCCCGGCTCCGGATCTTCCACCGCTGGCTGCTGCCCACGCCCGGCAACCTCCAGGACGCCGTCAACCAGGCAGCGGCGCCGATCGCCGCCGCTCCGGAGGACCCCGCGCCCTTCCAGGTACGGGAACCCGGCGACGCGGGAGCCGGCGGCACCCACACGCTGCGCGTCCTCCCGGAGACGCTCCCGGTGAGCCGTTCCCTCACCGCCGACGGAGACCAGGGCACGACCGAGGCGTCCGCCGTCGGCACCGCCGACCAGGACGAGCCCGACTTCGACCCCGCCTGGCTGATCCGTCACCCCGACCGGACCGGCCTCACCTTCGCCGGAGGCGAGGACAGCCGGATGATGCAACGCGTCGTCGTCGACACCCTGGACGCCCTCGTCGACCGGCTCGCCGCGCGGCCCGAGCCCCCGGCCGGCACCCTCCGCGTCCTCAAGGCGTACGACGCCACCGGCCCCGGCCTGCACACCGTCGGCCGGGCCGTGCTCCTGGACCACGACACCCTGCACTCGGAGAACCTCGCCGCGCTCGCCCACGCGGCCGGCTTCGGCTGGGTCCAGCACGTTCAGGACCACAGGGTGTACGCCTCCCAGCCGCGCGGCGAGGTCCTGCGCATCACCCCCGCCACCCCGGGACCGGTGACGGGACTCCCTGATCTACGGGAAGGGGAGGACCTGGACCTCGGCATCGAGCCCGACCCCTCCCATCTCCCCGACGTGCAGACCCGCTGGACGGTCCTCCGCTCGGGCGCGGGCGACGCCGCCTTCCGCCCGGACCGGCCGGGCACCCTGCTCGCGCGCGCCGCCGGCGACGTCTGCGTCCGGGTCGAGGTCGTGCGCCGCGGCCACGTCGCCTCCGGCACCCGCTCCGTCCGGATCGGACTGTCCGACACCGCCCTCGCGGCCGGGCACAGCATCAGCGGCACCGGCCGTCGCGACACCACGGAGACGGACGACGCGGGCCCGCTCGCGACCGACTTCGACCCGAACATGCTGCGGGTGCGCACCGACGACCTCACCCGGTCTCCCACCCCTGTCCGCTACGGGGAGGCCGACACGAACAGGATGATGCAACGGGTCACCTCCGACGCCCTGGACCGGCTGCTCGACCGGCTCCACGACACGCCCGGCGCACTCGACGTGCTCACCTCGTACGTCCCGGCCGCCGCGACCGCCGGCCCGCCACCCGCCGACCTGCACACCCAGGGCAGGGCACTCGTCCTCCACCACGCCGCACTCACCGCCCCGGCACTCGCGGCGCGAGCCTTCGACGCCGGCTTCGACCACATCGAGGTCGTGCCCGGGACGGCGCCGGGGGAGCCCGAGACGGTGCGTGTGGCCGTCGCCGCCGGTGAACAGGCGAAGGTGGAGGGACCGACCGAACTCGTCGAAGGGGAGTCCGCCCCCGTCAGGGTCGTGCCCGCCGCCCACCCCACGGCCGCCTGCTTCTCCGACGACGGCGCACGCCTCTACCTCGCCGAGCCGGGAACGCACCGGGTCACCTCCCTCACCCTGCGGAAGTCCGAGTCGGGCGGCTTCCCCCGCATCGCCCCGGACACCTCCCGACCGGTCGCCCCCTTCCCCGGAGCTCTCGCCTTCGGCGGCGGACACCTCTTCGTGGCACACGAACAGCGCGACCGCGTCTCGGTCCTCGACCCCGTCACCCTGGACTCCGCCGCACCCGACATCACCGGCCCCCGCCCGGCGGCCGTGGCGACCGACGCCGACCGGCTGTACGTCGGCTTCGCGGGCGATCATCCGGTCCTGCGCGCCCACCTCCTGACGAACGGTCTGGAAGCGGGCTCCCTGCCGCTGCCCGCCGCGCCGAGGTCGATCGCGGTCGCCCCCGACGGCCTCTTCCTGTACGTGATCGTGGAGGGCGGCCGATGGTGCCGCGTGGAGCGCGACACGCTCACCCTGGAGCAGACCGTCGTGACAGGCGAGACCGAGGCGCGAGCCGCCGTCGTCACCCGGGACGGGAGCAAGCTGTACGTGATGTGCCCGGGCACGGCCGGCGGCGGACGGATCCGCGTCTACCGTCCGCCCGCGGAGCAGCCCACGGCCACCGTCGAGGGCTTCCCCGTCGACACCGTCCCGGCCGCGCTCACCCTCAGCGGGGAGGGCGGGTTGCTGTACGTGGCGACCAAGGACGTGGTGACCGAGGACCCGGCCACCGAGGACTCGGCCTCGCCGGCCGGAAGCGTGCACCTCGTCGACGTCGCCACCGACCGCCTGCTGCCGCAGATCTTCAGCCCGGGCCGCGGGGGCTCCGCCCTCGCCGCGAGCCCCGTGGGGGCCCCGTACCGACCCTGCCTCGTCATGGCCCCGCTCAGCAGCGGAACCGTGCTCCTCGCCGATCCGGCAGACCTCGGCCAGGACCCGCCGTCCCCGCCGCACCTGGTCGCCGAACTGCCGCTGGGCACCGGGGCGGGAGAGCAGGTCGTCTGGTCCTCCACCCCGGATGACAACGGCGTCGCCGACTTCTCGGCTCTCACCGCCCCCGTGAGCACGCTCACCGGTGTCACGGTCGGCCGTGCCCTGATCAGAGCGACCTACCTGCGCGAAGGCGGCCTGCGGCCGTACCAGTGCGAGATCCGGCTCAAGCCGGAGCTGGAGCCGGGGGCCGGCGCCGGGGCCGTCACCAAGGGGCAGTACGACCTGATCCTCAACATCCTCAACTGGTTCCACCCGATCGGCGTGGAATGCCGAACCGACCGGCTGCGCGCCCTGGCCGGGCTGGAGGCCGACGGGGCCGACCTCTTCCCCGTCTACACCTTCCCTACCTACCACGTCGCCGATCCGTTCTCGTCCCCCTTCATCCGCCTACGCAAGGACGGCCGTGATGGTTGAGCAGTACCAACCCAAGTTCCGCCACAAGGACTGGATCGACAACCAGGACCGTGTGCAGGCGGGTGGTGACGACGGCCTCAACAACCGGTTCCACCGGCTGGAGGACGAATTCGCCGGCCTGGCGAACAACCAGATCAACCCGATCATCAACGGGCTCGCGAGGCCGGTCATGCACCTCACGCTGGTGCCCGTCCTGACGCCCTATCCGGATGCCAATACGGGAGACCCCAAACCCGCCTGGGACCAGGCCGTCGACATGGTCGAGAAGCAGCAGGGCGAGACGGAGGCCCATGGCTTCATGAACGTCGTGCTCCCCGACGGGGTCAAGGTGACGTCCCTGCTGATGACCGGGTCCAGGGAGTCGTCGGCGGGTTCCCTGACGGCGGTTCTGAAGGCCCGCGACATCCGCAACGACGACGGTGCTCACGAGCTGCTCACGGCCGAGACGCAGGGTGTGCCGGTCACACCGGGTGCTGCGGTGGAGATCACGAACGACACGCACCGCTACTTTCTGACGCTCGACGTCGACAATGCCGACGCGGGCAAGGCCGTGAAGGTGTTCTGCATCCAGCTCACCTACGAGTGACGGGAACCCTTCGACGCCAGGCGGGAGGAGACGATCATGACCGATGTACCGACCGTAGTACCCGTCCACGGCCACGATGTGTCCAG
This sequence comes from Streptomyces sp. NPDC097129, assembly GCF_055668065.1. Taxonomy (NCBI): domain Bacteria; kingdom Bacillati; phylum Actinomycetota; class Actinomycetes; order Kitasatosporales; family Streptomycetaceae; genus Streptomyces; species Streptomyces sp. NPDC097129. The sequence continues at coordinate 396,343 of NZ_JBVOQE010000005.1, forward strand.
TGGGTACGACCCGGGGACCGACAGCCCAGCGACCAAGTACGGCGTGTGGGGGGACAGCGCCGACGGCGACGGTGTCGTCGGGAGCAGCGGCAAGTCGGGGGACGCGTCCCAGCCCGGCGGCGCCGGCGTGTACGGAGTCAACAGAGAGACCGAGGGCGTCGGTGTCTTCGGGAAGTCCGTCTCCAACCTCGGCGGCACGGGCGTCCTGGGCAGCAGTGTCCGTGGCGTGGGGGTGTCCGGATCGAGCAGGGGCGACCGGCCCGGCGTGCTGGGCCAGGGTGTCACCGCCCCGGGAGTGACCGGCCTGAGCGCGCAGGGTCCGGGCGTGACGGGCAAGGGCGCCGTGGGCAGCCCCGGCGTCAGGGGCGACGGCGCGGACGGCCCCGGCGTGGAGGGGGCCAGCACGGCAGGACCCGGGGTGTCCGGAACGGGTGGGGGATCCAGCCCGGGACTGCTCGGCATCGGGTCGACCGGGCCCGGCGTGTCGGGAACGAGCACGGACGGTCCCGGCGTCGACGGCCGTGGCAGCGGCGCGGGCCCCGGGGTGGCCGGCTCCGGCGTGACCGCCGCCGGGGTGTACGGAATCAGCGCGCAGGGGAACGGCGTCTACGGGGTGGGCGGCGTCTCGGGCGCCGGCGTCTCCGGCTCCTCCGACGCCGGACCGGGCCTCTCCGGCACGAGCCGGACGGGTCCCGGCGTCACCGGCCACGGAGGCGGCACGGGCGCGGGCGTCGACGGCAGCGCGGAGACGGGCCCGGGCGTGTCCGGCGCGAGCACGGCGGGTGCGGGCGTGTCGGGCACCAGCGAGCAGGGCGACGGCGTCACCGGCCAGGCCCGGGGCACGGGCGCGGGAGTCACGGGCCAGGGCGCGGCCGGTCCGGGAGTGTCGGGCACCAGCACGCAAGGAGCCGGCCTCCACGGGGCCGGCGGCGCCACGTCGGCCGGCGTCGAGGGCGTCGGCACGTCAGGGGCGGGCGTCCTGGGGACGAGCGCGCAGGGTGACGGGGTGTCCGGGGCGAGCGCCCAGGGCGTCGGAGTCAACGGTACGAGCCAGCAGGGGATCGGCGTCCTCGGTACGGGCGGCGGGGCGAAGCCGGGGGTCAGGGGCAGTGGCACCACGGGCCCGGGCGTGTCCGGCACCAGTACGAAGGACGCCGGCGTCTCGGGAACGGCCGGTGGCTCCGGACCCGGAGTCCTCGGCACGGGCGGCACCGGCCCCGGCGTGTCGGGCGTCAGCACCGGTGGCGTGGGCGTGCTCGCCCAGAGCGTGAGCGCTGCGGGCGTGGCCGGGTCCAGCACCCAGGGCACCGGCGTCTCGGGCGCGAGCAGCCAGGGCGTGGGCGTCTCCGGCACGGGCGGCGGTGTGAACCCCGGCGTTCAGGGCGTCGGAGCGATGGGCTCGGGCGTCCTGGGCACGAGCACCCAGGGGACCGGCGTGTTGGGCACCAGCGCCCAGGGCGTCGGCGTGTCAGGGACGGGCGGCGGCACGAACGCCGGTGTGACCGGCACCGGCGACGAAGGGCCGGGTGTCCTCGCCACCAGCACCAAGAGCGCCGGCGTCCAGGCACACAGCACCGAGGGCGCCGGGGTCGAAGCCGTGGGCGTCACCGGCCTGGTCGCGAGCGGGACGACACGAGCGGCCTACCTGGACGGCGACGTCGTGATCACCGGAACGGTGTCCGACAGCGTGCACCTCGTCAGGGTCGACCACCCGCTGCACCCCGAGACCCGCTACCTGGTGCACGCAGCCGTACAGTCCCCGGAGCTGAAGAACGTCTACGACGGGACGGTCGTCCTCGACGCGTCCGGACAGGCCACGGTCGAGCTGCCCGAGTGGTTCGAGTCCATGAACGAGTCCTTCCGCTACCAGCTCACCGCCGTCGGCGCCCCCGCCCCGGACCTGCACGTCAGCCGCCCCCTCGCCGACCACACCTTCGCCATCGCGGGAGGCGCGGCCGGACTGGACGTCAGCTGGCAGGTCACCGGAGTCCGCTGCGACGGCTGGGCCAGGGCCAACCCGCTGACCGCCGAGGAGGAGAAGCCGGAGGAGGCGCAGGGGTTCTTCCTGCACCCCGAACTCCTCGGCCACCCGGCGGACCGCTCCCTCGCCGCCCTCCTCACCTCGCACGCGAAGCGCACCCCGGCCGGGACAACCGGCTAGGTGCGTCCGTGGGCCGGTCGAGGAAGGCCAGGCGGTTCAAGGCCGTGCCGGGTCAGGACCCGGTGGACGGTGGAGGCGGGCAGGCCCAGGATGGGAGGACCGATACGGGCCGGGCCCGGCTTGCGTTCTTGCCGCAAGCGGCAGACCCGGGCCTCCACCGCGGCCGGAGTGCGGTGCGGCATCGTGTGGGGCCGGCTGGAACGGTCGTGCAGGCCGGCTTCTCCTCCTGCCTCCAGCGGCGCAGCCACTTGTGGGCGGTGGGCCGCGAGGAGCCCATCACGGCTGCGACATGTGCGACGGGCCGGCCCGAGCAGACACGCTCGATCAACAGCCGCCTGCCGTGAAGGGTCAGCGGGGCATTACGGCGGGACACGAAGAGCTCCGTGCGGTGCAGTCCTGGACAGCTCCACCACCCGGAGGTCTTCGCCATGATCAAGCCCGGCGAGTGTCAACAACGCTCGAGACCAATACAGCTAGGGCCTCTTCGGCCGCGCATGTCGGATCGGGTGGGCCTCAGGACCGGGCCGACCGCTGGGCGGCCGAGGTGTCGCGGCGCACCGCGAACCGCTCGGGCTGCACGCCCCGGCGCCGGGCCACGACCCGGTAGCCGAACTCGCCGCGGGCCGTGGCGTCGGTCGCCGCGCGGACGCCGAAGCCCTCGGAGGTCCGGTCCGTCACGTACAGCCCGCTGGAGGCCTCGTACTCTGTCAGGAAGACGTGGTACGGCCCCTCTTCGGTGACCGCGACGAACTCCGGGTCCAGCGTCACCTGGGCGCGGCCGTCGACCAGCCGGCCGAAGCCGAAGTCCTCGAACCAGTGCTCCGGCGCCTCGACCGCGTACATCACCCGGTACGTCCCGTCGTCCCTGCGGACCGTGACGCCCTTGGTGCCGTCCACCTCGAGATCTCCGGTGACGTGCACCGGCCCGTCGAAGTACCCGGCGTACCCGTTCGCCGAGTTTCCCCACACCCCGATCGCGCCCTCACCCTGATGGGCTTCGCCCTTCACACCGATTCCGTTGTTGCTGTCCGAGAAGCCGTGCACGCCGGGCCTGCCCTCGCCGTTCCCCGTCCCCTTGACTCCGGTGCCGGAGTCCTCGCAGACGGCCACCAGTCCCGATTCCAGCCCATTGATCCGGGCACCCACCGTGAAGGTCGAGGCCTTGGTCTCGAAACCGACGTTGGCGGGCCCGACGGCCCGCCACTTGTCGCCGTTAGTCATGTCCGATCTCCGTATCGCCCAGATGTGACCCGATGACACGAGGTCGGCGACGAGCCGCGCACCACTCACTGCCCGGGCCGCACCCCACTCCGGGACCACCTATAACCCGACCGCGGACCGCACCTCGTCCGACGCGCGAGGCACGACCTGATCGGCCCACAGCGGCCGGGATCTCACGAAGTACTTCTAATAAATAAACGAGCGGGTACAACGGACTGGTGGTCGTCAGAGCAGAGCGGAGAGTGTCGCGCCAGGCACTGGCCGAGGCAGTGGGCGTCCCCCCTCTATCTGTACGCCGACGGCGACCCCATCAACAAGGCCGACCCCCAACGGCCTGTCGGCCCTTGACAAGCCGGACGGAATTGCAGGGAAGTTCGAAGAAGGCGAAGGACTTGTACAACATCGGGGAGGATCTCTTCTCCGAGGACGTTGTGGGGGCGGTCCGGGGGTCGACGAGCCTCGCGGGCGGGTTCGTCGTCGGTGCCGTATGTGAAGCGGCGACCGGGCCTGAGTCCGGATTCGTCTCCACGGCCGGTTGCTTCGCAGCGGGCGCCAGCACATCCGCCGCGATCGAGTCGTGGCTTTCGTAAGGTCTACGCACAGATGACGCGCGGGCGGAAAGGGACGGTGATGATGAACCGAGAAAGTGGCGAGAGCGTCTCCAGCCGCCCTCGCGGCCTGCTGATGATTGCGGGCGTAGCCCTGGCCGTGTACGTACTGTTCGGCGTGGTCGGGAGCGTCAGCGGATCAGCGCCGAAGGAGGCCTGGCTCTATCCCCTTCCTGTGATCCTCGCAGTCAGTGCGGGCATGGCGATTGTTCGATACCGGCGCGGCTGACTCTCAGCCCCGTGGCGGCAACTGTGGGCTACCCGGGCGGTCCAGCGCGGAGGTCGCCGACACAGAGTTCGGTGACGCCACCGCGGGTTTCGGCTCCGGGCCCGCCGTCCTGGCCCCGGCTCCAGCGGCAGGCGCTGGTTACGGTGCGATCGGTTGCGTGATGGACACGCCCTTAGTGGCGGCAGAGGTCTGGGTTGGGATGGTCACCCCGCCCATTCTCCGCGGCGGTGCCACCTGGCGGGCGGGTTCGACCGAGTAGCACCCGGAGGTGTACCGGCCCGGCCGCCCGGCCGGCCCGGCCCCGCGTTCGGCTCAGTGAATCGTTGCCCGGCTGTGCTTGGGCGTGACCGTCGCAGACGTGCCGTGCTCGGTTGGGCGCACTGCTGGCTGCCAGTTGAGTCGTCGGCCTCGCCCCATCGAGGAGGGCACCGAGCCTGCCGGTCCGGTTCTCCATGACGGGCTCCGGCCGGTGACCCGCCTCCCGACCACACGCCACTCCGCTGCTCGGCGCCCGCGTCGCGCCTCGGTTTCGGCAGCGTCGTGGGAAGCTGCGTCGGGTGCCAACGGTGCGCCGTACGAGCCGCGTTACGGAGCGCTGCGGCACCGGTCCCGTCGTGTGAGCCGTTACCCCGGGCGCTGATGCCGGATCGAGTCCATGACTCGGCAATCCGGTTGACCGTGATCGGCTAGCGGTGAAACGTTCGACGAGGCGCGACACTCCAACTCCCCATTGACACAGGGAGGGAAGAGGGAGGAATACATGCATGTCAACATGACCGTCAGGGCTGCGCTGTCTACCGCTATAGCCGTATCGGCCCTGCTGGCTCCCGCTGCCAGTGCGGCGTCGGCAGCGTCCTCCGTGCCTTCCACGTCTGGACAGCCGTTGCCGCAGCGGGAGACAGCTTCGATGCTCAGTGCAGGAGCCACAGCCGCAACTACGTCCTCAAGAAGTACTACCGAGGGACCCAGTTCTTCACGCTGCGCATTAAGCTGCGGCACGGCTGGAACAGGACCAAGGACCGGAAGATCGACGCTGCCATCTGGCCTGGGGACCCGAACGGCCGCGGCGGATATTCGACTTACCTCAGGTAGTGCCGCGGGTGGAGTAGTTCCGCACCAGCCTCGGGTCCCCGGCCGGCAAAAACGACCTTCTGACGGCGTACAACGTCGATCAGCCGGCCGTTGCCCCCCGCTCTGCTGCCTGCGCTGACCTCCTAGCCCGGCGTGTGCTCAATGAGGAAAGGGCGGTGCCTCCCGTGGAAGAACCAACGCCGGCCAAACGGGCCCTGAGCCGCTCGTACGTCACCACAGACGGGGTCCATTTCGATGTCGACAGGTTGTCGATCGAACACCGCCCCGACCGAAGCGTGACCCTGACGTACCGGCTGGCTGTGGGCCGCCAGGGCCGCCCAGCCGAGCGATGGGAGGTATCTCTGCCCTGGGACGACAAGTCCTGGCTGGATGTACTCACCTCGGCCTCGCCCGAGCCAGAGCGACTGCAGCTGCTCGTGAACCTCGTCCAGGCCCATCTGGAAGAGTGGTGGGACACGAAGGAGCACAACCGCCAGTCAGCGAAGATGGGGCGGCGGCTGCCCTGAGCGTGTGTTCAACCAGACATCTTCAACGGACGCGGGATCCGACGACGGCACGGGCCAATGCGCGTCGCCCAGCGGGATACTGCGCGACGCGCACCGCGCCTGCTACCAGCGCATACCCGACGCGTCCAGCTCGGCGTGACGCTCCGGCGCCAGCCGGGTGGCCCTCCACCACATACACCAACACGTTCGAGCATGTGGCGCACGATCGGAACCGCGTGTCAGACCCTGTGCGCACCACCCTGCACGAAACGGGAACCTGGCTCATGGACGCCGGGTTGGTCAGCGGCCCCCGGCCTTCCACTCGCCGGCGAGAGGATCGACCATGACCCCCAATCCCGACACGCTGTGGCATCCGCCCGACAAGCGGTGTTACGAAAGACCCCAGCAGGCTGACGCCCAGTCCGGCTGCGGGGGGTGAAGGGGACGAGAGAAGATGCACCATGGATCCCCGCATACCCCGCCTGCGTCGAAAGCTGGAAGCGATCCCGTTCCAACCTCTGCGCAGCCACTCCTTCGGGGTAGAGCAACACCAGTTCCGCCTCGGTCCGAAGCTGGCGGAAGCACGCGTCACTGCGTTTGAGGCCGAGCACGACATCGCCCTGCCCGACGCCTATCGGCAGTTCCTCACGCACATCGGCGGCTCAGGCGCGGCGCCGTTCTACGGCCTTATGCCGCTGGAGCGATGTTCCCTGCTGGTCATGAATCCGTGCGGAGAACCAGGGACACCCCGCGGCTTCGACGACGCCGGAGCCGGGGACCACCAAGGCGACCTCTTCCTCCATGTCATCGAGATGGGCTGCACCGACGTATGCCTCATCGCAGTGACTGGGCCCCTCACCGGCCGCGTCCTGATGGGCAACAGCGACGGGCTTTGGGGCCCCGATGTCTCCTCCGCCACTGACTTCCTCGACTGGTACGAACGCTGGCTCAAGCACATGAGCGCCGGACGCGACGACCGGGCCCTCGAACTCACTTCACCTCGGCTCCGTGCCCATCCAAACCGTCATCGCATGACTCCAAGATCTGACTCTCCGTGACTACTCAGTGGCGTCCGTTTCACGTCGTCGTGGGGGTCGAGAACGCCGCTGGACGTGACGCTGGTCGAGCCGGGCCTGGTCGCTGAGGTCACGGTCTACACGGCGCAGGGACGCGGCGCGTGGCGGCACCCCATCCGCTTCGCCCGGTTGCGCCTGGACGTGGCCGTCGCGGACGTGTCCGCGTTCGGCGAGGGCGCGGTATCGGCCGCCGGATGAGATCAGCCAGGCGGTGCGCCCGCGTCCGGTCCGGCGGCGCGGCAGGCCGGGGAGATGAGCGGGTGTGCGCCCCGTACCGCACGGGGGCCTGAAGAATAGGATCCGGACCCGAAGGCACAATCAGGCGTGACCGACCGCCGCCCCCCTGGGCACTGGGCCCGTCCACCTCGGCACGAACGCGAGACACCGAGCAGCGCACGATCGTTCGTCACTTCTGTCCGTCCCGAGGTGGTCGACGGAGCGGCCGCGACGGCTCGGGCTGGCTGCAGCGCCTACTGGGCCGCAGCCGACTGGGGTCGGCCGGATCTCTACGCGCTGACCGCAAGCAGAGCCTCACGCAGCGCCCGCCGCTCGGACCGCGCTGCATGCGGCTGCTAGCCCTATACCTCCGGGCCGCCGCCGCGCCATTCGATGTAGTCGGACCGGATGACGTGGAGGTCGTCGACCCCTCCCATGCCGGCCTCCTGGAGGAAGGCGACGACGTCCCTCAGCGATGGGCGGAGCTGCCGTGCCTGACCATTAGAGCTGTTGCAGGGCCTTGTGGTACTCCTGCGCTACATCTGCCGCATTCTGGTATTCGCGGTCGGGGATCTTGGACAAGAGGTCCCGTCTGACGGGCCCTCCGACGGGCATAGCGTTCGCGACAGGCAAATGCTGCAGCAGCTCCTCTTTGCTGCAAGGCCATGTCAGCTTTAGGCGGCTGAGGAAATCGGTGATGCTGAACGGGACTTCTGCGCCGATGGGGGGAAAGCCCATGCTGACCTCCAGGATCCGATGGACGGTCGGGCAGAGTGTGGGCGCAGTGCGGGGGCCGTGCTGGGCGGAAGAGGCCGCGTGCAGTGCACCGCCGAAGGAACCCGCCCAGGTGGAGGTCCATGTGGGCGTGTGAGTTCTCGCCAACGTACGACGGTGCTGGGTGAAGTTCGACCGCCGGCCCAAACCCCTGCAGCCGACCCCTGGCTCGCCTTCTTAGCCAGCGGCGGGTCTGCTCGGCCAAGTTCTCCCTCTCAGTCCCTTTGGACACGTCACGGACTTCGGCCTCGTCGTTCTCCCGGCCGTCATCACCGCCCTGGCACATGCACGATGGCCCGGCCAAGCGGCGTCTTCTGTCACTACCGCGCCCGGCGAATAACAACCGGCAGAAATAAAGCGCTGGCCCCTCTGAGAACGTGCGGGCGCAGTCATCAGGAACTGACGTGCTCTGGTGCGCCCCGGGCAGCACTCGATCGAAGGATGTGCAACACACGCATCAAGCGGAAGGCTCGGTACCGCTGCCGCTCGGCAGCGACGCCCAGAGAGGGGAGCCTGTCTTGCCAGGAAAACTGATCGCGGTCCTGTCCACCCTCGGCATCGTCGCCACCACCATCGCCGCAGCAACACCGGCGAGTGCGGACTCGAGCATCGCCGTCACCAACCCCTCGTTCATCCAGCCCTACGTCGACCCGACCAACCTCAGCTCCTACACGACCGTGGCGTACAACAACAACGCCATCCCTGGCTGGCGCGTCACCAACGGCAGCGTCGACGTCTTCGGCCGGGCCGCGTCGAAGACTAGCGGCTCGCCCGTCGTCGACAGCGGCTCGCAGGCGGTCGACCTCAACGGAGGCGAACCCGGAGGCGTGGAGCAGACCCTGAACACGACGCCCGGGACCACGGTCGCCGTCACCTTCGCACTAAAGATCAACGACCACCCCTGGTGCGCCGCGAACGCCGGCACAGTGAACGAGATGATGTACGTCCAGTTCGCCGACAACCCCGACAACGTCGAGCCCTTCAGCCTGGGAACCCCCAACTCCCCCCGTCGCTACGCCACCTGGCAGCTGGTGCGGGCCATCCTTCCGGCCACCGGGCGCCACAGCCGGTTGCAGTTCGTCTCCTCCACCCCCCGGCGCCTGCGGCCCGCTGATCACCGACGTCGAAGCCACCGAGATCTGACCCCGGCCGGACACACGACCGACCCAGCAGAGACGCGAAGCCGGGCCCGCCGCATCGAGCGACGGGCCCGGCTTCGTGGTCGACGCGGGACTGAGTTGGGCCTTGGCGCCGGCCTCCGGGCGCGGGACGGCCGTCCCGCGACTACGCGCAACCGGCTCGCTTCGCAGGGGATCATGGCGTTGCTTTTCTTCGGCACGGACCCGAACTCGGGTGGAAGGAACTGCCCTGCGGCGTGGGGGGACACCGGCACCGCTGAGGGGCCTGAACTGGTCCTGCAGGGCAAGTTCGCCGACGCGGCGACCCGGGCGGCTTGCAGCCAGGAGAGCCCGCCTGCAGACGACAAAGGGGTCATCCGTACCCCGGTCCGGATGGTGGATCAGATCAGGAAGGCGTGTGATGCCGCAGAAGCAGCCGGCACCCAGCTTTGAGGACCTGCTCGACTCCGCCCGGCAGCACGCCCTGCACCTGGAGCTGCGCGACATCTACGCCGTGGGGGAGGAGCGGGCGGTCTACGACACGTTCCTGCGCGACGGGAGCGTGCCCGCGGACGACTCGGAGCCGCACCGCCCGCCTCCGCCTCGACCAGGTCACCCGAAAACGGTGACCGCGTCGCGGTGACGCTCAGCCCGGCCTGGTGGAGGTCTCCACCTGGCGCCCGGACACCGAGGTCGCACCGCGCCGGCTCACCCACGAGTGGATCGAGTTCGGCGGAGTGGGTCGGATCGTCTGACCGCACACCCTTGGCCGGTCGGCAGCGGCCCCGTGGCCGGACCGTTTTTTCTGTGAACTCTGTTGCTCCGCACGGATTCGGGAGATGGGGCGCGCTTTCCTGATCGGCGTGCAATGGCTGGAAATCGCGGGATCACGGTCCGGCCCCGTGCCGGCCGCGGGAACGTCGGGGATACTCCTGCTCCCGTAGGACATGTCACGGCGTGTGTCGAACGGGGAATCCCTATGCAACGGCTCAGGTACGTCCTCGCGGGAGTCGTCACAGTGGGTCTGCTCAGCTCCTGCGTCGGCGGCTCGGGGCATGGCGACGGAACGGGAGAGACCCACAAGCCCCCAGTCGGCGCAGGGAAGACCGGATCCGTGACCCACGGTCAGTCCGCGCCCCATGACCGCCTGTCCGTGCCCAGCGTGTACGACACCTCCCACGGCTGGGAATCGGACATGATGGGGACCCATCTCTTCCTCCCGCACTCCGCGGCCGTCGCCGTCTTCCAGCCGGCCGCGAACCACGGCGATTTCACCGTCATGGACGCGGCCACCGGCGAAACGAGGTGGACGCGGAAGGTTGAAGGCGTCGGCATGATGTCGGCCCTCGTGACGACCGAGCAGGGCCAGGACTATCTCGTGGCCACGTCGTCCGGCACGACGGGCGAGGACGCGGTCAGAAAAGGCCGGGACGTCACGACCCTCGACATCTTCAGCGCCAAGGACGCGGACTCCGGAGCTGTCACGCTGGCGCACCATCTCGAACTGCCGGGCGAAGGCACCGTCACCGACGGGGGCGGCGGCCTGCTGGTGCGGTTCGGTGACGAGACCATCGCGATGGTGGATCCGGCCACCGGGGCGACGAAGTCCTTCGACCTGACGAAGATGAAGCCCCCGGCCGGCGAGTGCCATCTGTGCTTCGCGTCGACCAAGGCCGTTGCGGTGACCTCGCGTGGACCGCTGCTCGCCACGGACGAGCAGCCCAAGGCCCACTACTGGGTTCCCGGCGTCTAGTCGGGCGGTGCCCTCACCACCGATTCCGAGAACAAGCTCTTCATGACCCCGGTCCGCACCTCCCTGTTCGCCCTATGGCACGACGACGGGGCCACGCAGGACACCCTCGCCGTCCTGGACCCCGCGACCGGCAAGGTGCGGTCGAAGGTGAACTGCACGGCGTCCTCGTTCCACCGGAACGAGGACGCCGCCAAGAGCGCGTCGCTGTCCGCGAACGGGCGCTACCTCGTCCAGGACGACGCCGCCTTCGACCTGGAGAAGGGCACCGGCCGCTGCTTCGGGGACACCGCGCAGACCAAGGCCGTCGATTTCGACGGCGTGACCGACGACGGCACCGCCTTCGGCAGCACCCTCCCGGTGGACGACTCGGAGCAACGTTCCCCGGTGGTCGTGGACATCGCCACCGGAACGGTCAGGGCCGACCGGTACGAGGTGACGCCGTTCGGTGACTTCGCCGGCTACGGCTTCTTCCTCTACAACGCCGACGACGCGGACACGGACCTGGGGGACTACAAGGTGGTCGCCTACCGGCACGCCCGGTGAGCTGAACGAGCTGAGCGAGGTGCAGCGATCTCCTTGCACGCCAGTGACGGTCCGGTCGCTGCACCTAGTAACGCCTTCGCCCGCTCGATGTGGCGGTCATTACCATCTGGGCCGGCAGCACGGCATGCCCGGTCGCCCGTCAATGGTCGAAGCGCCGCCAGTAGTTGATCATGAAGATCTGACGAATACGTCCAACCTGCCGCGAGCACAGCACGCCGATGGCGATGCCGACGAGGGCACAGGTGAGCTGCGCTTCGAGGCCCAGCATGAGGTCGGTCGCGGTGACCACCTAGTCGCCCATCCACAACGGGAAGCACAGTCCGAAGACCATCAGGACGAGGCAGCTCAGCAGGGCCGTGCCGATCGCCGCGAGCAGGACCGTGAGTGACCGGCCGCCCGCGGTGATGACGACGATCGCCCGCTGCGGCGGGTCGTCCAGGCTCATCAGAGCGATGGTCAGCCAGGTCGAGCAGACGAACAGCGCGCCGGCGGAGGAGGCGTAGGCGGGGGGCAGGGGGCCGCTGCCGTTGACGGTCGGAACGCCCATGAGGCCCATGAACAGGAGCAGCGGGGCAAGGTAGTGCTGCGTGTGCAGCACGGTGGCGAAGGTGTGGCGGAAGAGCGCGATCACCGCGTCTCTCCGTTCGTCGCGACGTTCGGCGTCCGGTGGTGGTCCATGGCCGTCCCGGTGACGCGCTCGACGGACCAGCCGTGCTGGAGCGTGGTGAACAGCAGAGCGTCGGTGGACTCGCGTCTCACGCGCATCCTGACGCCGGTGCTATCCCGGCTCACCGTCAGCACGCCGTCCAGTTGTTCCCAAGCAAGGTCCTGCGGTACGCGGCCGTCCGGCCTGAAGTCAGGACGACGTCGGACGCAGGCCGCTGCCCGGTAGCCCACGGTTCCGGTCCCCGCAACGACACGCGGCCCTTGCTGACCGTGTATGTCCGGGTGGCGCGGGCCCGGGTGACCGACTCGCGGGGTCGGTGAACACGATGGTGCCGCCAGAGGCCGCGAGCTCGGCCATGATCTCGGCGAGCACGCCATGGGCGTCGGCGTCCAGCCCGGACCACGGCTCGTCCAGGACGAGCAGCCCGGGTTCCACCAGGAGGGCCTGGGTCAGTGCGACCTTCTGCGCGTTGCCCTTCGACAGGCTCCACAGGGGGGCGTGCTCGCCGCCCAGCAGGGCGAGTCGGTCCAGCACCGGCCGGCCCGCGCCGAGGCGGCCGAGGTGGTCAGCCCGCGGATGCGGCCCTGTGCGTCAGGTACGCCGCGGCCGACATGCGTTCGTTGGGGGAGAACCGGTCCGGAACGTACCCGACAACGGGCGGCCGGGCGGCCAACGTGCCGTGGGTCGGCCGAGACAGACCCACCGCAATCCGCAGCAGCGTCGACTTTCCCGATCCGTTCCCGCCGGCGACTGCCACGACATCACCGGCCGGGGCCTGAGGTGTCCCGGGTGCTGACCGCTGGGGGCAGGAACTGGTCATAGCCGTGCGGCCGCGCGGATCAGGCCGGCCAGGGCGAGGGAGCGGCTGTGGGCGGGCCAGGCGATGTGGGTCACGACGGGAGGCGCGTCGGTCAAGGGGACGGCCCTGTGCTCGGCCCACAGCCAGGAGCGGGCGGAGTCGGGGACGACCGCCACGGTGCGTCCGAGGGCGATCAACTGGGCCAGTTGCGTCTGGTTGTGGATCTCGGGGCCCGGGCCGGGTGCGTAGGTGCCGTGGGTGGGCCAGCGGGCGAGCGGCAGATCGGGGACGTCCCTGACATCGGCCAGGGACAAGGTCTCGCGGGCGGCGAGGGGGTGCCCGGCAGGCAGGACGGCAACCTGCCCCTCGGTCGTCAGTGCCTCGCTGTCGAACCCGGCGAGGGAGTTCCACGGCGTGTGCATGAGCGCGACATCAGCGCGTCCGTCGCGCAGCAGCTCTTCCTGCTCGGAAATGCCGCACGGCAGCACCTCGATCTCGGCACTGTCGGGCTCGGCCGCGTAGGTGTCGAGAAGGTTCCGCAGCAGTTCGTGGGACGCGGCGGCCTTCACCGCGAGGACCAGCCGACCGCGGGGGCCGCCAGGGCTGTCGGCACCGCCGGCGCGCCGGGTGCGGCGAGCGGCGGCAGCGGTCGCGTCGAGGGCCGCCCGGCCCTCGTGCAACAGCACCTCTCCGGCACCGGTCAGGCGGACGCCACGGCGATTGCGCTGCAGCAGGCAGACCCCGAGGCGCCGTTCGAGCTGCTGGATCGCCCGCGACAGCGGCGGCTGGGCCATGCCGAGGCGCTCGGCGGCGCGCCCGAAGTGCAGTTCCTCGGCGACGGCCACGAAGTACCTCAGCTCGCGGGTCTCCAGGGTGTCCACGGCCGCAGCATACGCAGTGATACCTGGCAGGTATGACAGAACACCGTATCGGTGTTGGCCGCACAATTCGTCCGCGAGCCAACATCATCAGCATGAGCGAAACGATGATCGCGCTGGTGACCGGCGCGAACAAGGGCATCGGGTACGAGATCGCGGCCGGGCTGGGCAGCCTCGGGTACCGCGTGGGTGTGGGAGCCCGCGACGCCGCCCGACGCGAAACCGCCGTCGGGAAGCTGCGCGCCGTCGGCGTGGACGCGTTCGGGGTACCGCTGGACGTGACCGACGACCAGAGCGTCACTGATGCCGCGGAAGTGATCGAACGGCTGGCCGGGCGCCTGGACGCCCTGGTCAACAATGCCGGCATCTCGGGCGAGATGGACCCGGGATGGGTGCAGGACCCGACCGCGCTCGACCTGGAGGTGCTCCGCGCGGTCGTGGATACCAACGTCATGGGTGTCGTCCGGGTGACCAACGCGATGCTGCCACTGTTGCGGCGCTCGGCCTCGCCACGCATCGTCAACGTCTCCAGTAGCGTCGGCTCCCTGGCCCGGCAGGCGGACCCAGACATCGAGATCCCGATCATGGCGGCCTACGCGCCGTCGAAGTCGTTCCTCAACGCCCTCACCGTGCAGTACGCCCGGCAGTTCGCGGGTACGAACATCCTGATCAACGCCGCCTGCCCGGGCCTGGTCGCGACCGATTTCACAGGCTTCCAAGGGCCCCGCACTCCTGAACAGGGCGCGGCCACGGCGATCCGGCTCGCCACCCTGCCCGCCGGCGGCCCGACCGGTTCGTTCTTCGAGGACGACGGCGTCGTCCCCTGGTGATCACGAACCCGCCGTGAATCGACGAGGCCCGGCTCCGGTAGGTCCACGAAACGTGAGCCACGTCGAGTACCAAGTCGGCTCACCTCCGGGGCCCCTCCATGTCAGCGCCTCCCTGCTGAATCCGACCCAGGCCATCGCCGGCGCCGGGGAGGAGCGTGCAGTGTTCACAGGAGCACAGTTCCCGGTGGTGGCCGTGGAAGGGATGGGACGGCCACTCAACGGTGTGGGGCATGTGGCGGGCGGCTCTCAACTCCTCACTGATGACCTGGTGCTCAACTCAACCAGATTCTTCGTAGCGGCCCGGAATTCACAAGGTCCTGACCTGTGGTCTAACGCTTTCGCCTCGGCAGGCGTAGACGGCCGCAATTCGTCGAGTGCGCCGGTCAGACCTCGTGGTCTGAGTTTCGCGCGGCCTTGGGCAACGCGGTCGGGTGGGTTCGACGGGTGTCAGTCGTCGTCGGCGATGAAGTCTGTTATCGCGGCAGCGATAGCTTCGGGCTGCTCGTCGGGGATGAAGTGTCCAGCGTCGGGCACGACGATTCCGGTGGTGTTGTCGGCCCATGGGCTGATGGAGGCGGCCATGTCCGGAACGGAGCCGTGGCTGCTGGAGATTCCGAGGATGGGCACGGTCAGGTGCCGCCGCTTGAGCGCCTCGCGGTTCTTGCGCGCTGACTCCGCGGCGTCTCGGTAGTACGCGAGGGAAGCGCGCAGGCCGCCGTCGACGGCGACGGCCGCCGCGTAGTGGTCGAGCTCGGCGTCGTCGAACGTGTCGGGAGACAGGGCCTTCACCTTCAGGAACCAGCCGACGTACTCGCGTTCGCGGCCGGCAAGCAGCGTCTCGGGCAGGTCGGGCACGATGTGGAACGCGAAGTGCCACGTTTTCCACGCTCGATCCGGGTCGGTGGGAATCGCCTCCGGGAGAGTGATACCGGGAATCCCGGCGTCGAGCAGAGCGACCCCGCGCAGGTGGCTCTCGAAGTTGAGGGCGAGGGAGAAAGCGACCCAGGCGCCGATGTCGTGGGCGACCAGAGAGTAAGTCGACACTCCGAGAGCCTTCACGGCGGTGTGGACGTGCGCGGCGACCGCGTGCGTGTCGTAGCTGCGCTCCGGACGCTCGGAGTGGCCCTGACCAGGTAGGTCGATCGCGATGACGTGGAACCGGTGGGTGAGGCCGGGCATTACCTTTCGCCAGGCCCACCAGGTTTGCGGGAATCCGGCGAGCAGGACGACGGCCGGGCCGCTTGGTCGTCCGCCTTCGACGGCATGAAGGCGGACGCCGTCCGCGTCGACCCAGCGGTGAGTGAATCCGGCCAGATGCTGCAGGGGCAGGTCGCGGATGGGGTTGTTTTCGGAGACATGCGGAGTGCTGGTTGCTGGGTCGGTCACGGGGATCCTCCGTCGGTGTCAGGTGTGCGGTGGGGGCGGTGTAGCTGACGGCGGTGGCTGGGACCACGTGGTGTGTTTCTCGCGCGGTCGCGAAGTGCGGGGTATGCCTGGCCATGACCACGCTTGAAGGCTACACATCTTGAACTGATCAGTTCAAGATAGAATGGTGCGCAACCCAGCCCGAACCATCGACGCATCGGCAAGGAAGTGCCGCGTGGCAGGCAAGAAGCAGTTCGACATGGACACGGCGCTCGACGCCGCGATGATCCAGTTCTGGCGCGATGGCTACGCCGACACCTCATTGGACGATTTGTCTCGGGCAACCGGCCTGAATCGCAGTTCCATCTACTCCTCCCTCGGCGACAAGGACACGCTCTTCCTGCGCTGCCTGGATCTCTACGCCGCGCGCTATGGCGAGAAGTACGACGCCGCCCTGTCGTGTGCAGCCTCGGAACCCGTTGCCGCTGTTCGTGCGTTCTTCGACGTCACCCTCGAGCGCATCGCCGATCCCGAACTACCCGATGGATGTCTGATTGCCCAGTCAGCCATGGCGATCCCAGTGCTGAGTCCGAGCGTCGCAGCGCACGCCAAGCAGGCGCTCGGCTTCCAGCGCCTGCGCCTGCGCACCGCGCTGAAGGCCGGCGGACTGACCGACCAGGACGCCGAAGCCTTCGCTGTACACGCGGCGGCTGTGAACCAGTCGCTCGCCGTCATGAGCAGGGCCGGGGCGAGCCCGGCGCAACTCCGGGCTATCGTGGGCGTGACCGTGGACGCGCTGCCGCAGGCGTTGCGCGCGTAACAAATCTGATACGGCCGTCGGACTCGCAGCCTGGTGCGCACCGTCATTTCAGGAGTTCGATGCGTGCGCGGTAGTGGTGCCAACGGGCTCGGGGCCGGTGGCTTCGTCGCCAATCGGACCAGGCCAAGTGGAACGCGAGGTCCTGGGCCTGTTGTATCCGCCGTGTGATCACGATGAGAAGGCGCTGGATCGCGGGGACGGTCAGCGCTGTCATGCCGCAGTAGGCCGGCGCCTTCTCGTCGGCATCGTCGGGTAGGACAGGTGCGGGGGTGAGTGGCTTTGACGAGGGCCGATGCGACGACGGCCAGCAGCGCGTAGGCGGCGAGCGCGTGCGCGGTGTGCCGCTTCCAGGCCCGGTAGCCGCGCGCCTGGGTGTGGTCCAGGCCGAACCAGATCCGGACACCCCGCTCCCTCAACCGGTCCTCCATGGCGCGCACCAGCTCACCGCCGATGCCGCGTCCACGGAATTCCGGGGCAACGGCCAAAATGTGCCAGATTTCATGACCTGCCGACTGGGGCTAGCTCGACGGGGTCAGGGAGAGGGAGGAGGCGCGTTTCGCCCCCTGTCCGCTCGCGCGTCGACGGTAGTAGGCGTACGTCACCGATCCGAGCAGCGGCCCCCAGGCGAGCAGCGGCAGGTAACAGGCCGTCAAGACCACCTGTTCCGTGGTCGTGTGTCCTGGGGGAAATCCCGCGAAGAGGATGGACAGGAAAAAGTAGTACACGACCCCTGTGGTTGCGAGCGCGCCCAGTGTGGCCGGGACTACCGTGGCGAGCGGGGGGATGCGGCGTCCGCCCAGTAGGGGTATCCAGCGCGGCACCGACTCACCCCATGGCTGGATCAGCCCCAGGGTGAGCAGGCCGAGCCCCTCGGAGACCACGAAGAGCAGGATCAGGTACAGATCGAGACCGGCACCGTGGTCGCGGGCCTCGGCTGTGCCGAAACCGGGGATGGCAAGCATCACTCCCATGCGCCACAGCCCCGAGGGCAGGATCGTGAAGGGCACTGCGTGCGCAGCGATCCGTGCCCAACGGGGCACCGGTGAAACGGGGAAGCGACCGGCGCCCTGAGTGGTGGGCAAGTACCTGTTCGCCAGGGGCACTTCGGGCTGGAAGCTGGACATCACTGCTCCTTCGATTCGTCAGGCATCGTTCGTGTGACGCATCTCGAAGATCGCAGCCCATCCCATCTTCCGGCGTCCTCCGCACGGTGGGGACCGGTCCGCCGTGCGGGGGACACCCTCGTCGACTCAAGGACGACCGCCGAGGGGGTGTTCTCTCGCACGTGCATCACCGGGGCCAGGCCCACGTACACGCGCAGGGCATCCATCTGTGATGGGCGTAGCTCGATCACCTGCTCCGTGTCCGTGTGCGGCGCGCTGTGCGGCGTGGAGGCGGGGGAGGCTTGGAGGTAGGCCAGGACGTCGTGGCCTGGGCGCTGAGGCGGGCGGCCCACAGCACCGGACGTCCCTCATGGGCGGACAGTTCCGCGGTGGGCATCTCGACGCTGCGCACGTCAGCCGGGAGCGGCAGGGGTTCGATCTGAGCCGGTCGCTTTCCAGGTTGCCCGGTAGGTCTGCGGGGTCGTGCCGGTGACGCGCTTGAACCGTTCGCGGAAGGCGGTGGCGGATCCGAAACCAGCCTGTACGGCGATGCGTTCGACGGAATGATCGCTGTTCTCGAGTAGGTACTGGGCGTGCCGGACGCGTGCGCGGAGCAGCCATTGCAGCGGGGTCGTGCCGGTCTGTTCACGGAAGCGGCGGCTGAAGGTGCGGGTACTCATGGCGCAGCGGGCAGCCATGGCCTCCAGGGTGAGGTCCTCGCCGAGGTGATCCTGGATCCAGGCCAGAGTCGGTTCCAGAAGTGAGCCGCGAGGCAGCGGCGGGGGTTCGTGGACGATGTACTGGGCCTGGCCGCCCTCACGTTCCAAGGGCGTGACGGCCAGTCGGGCCGCGTCCGCCGCGACGGCCGAGCCCAGGTCGCTGCGGACCAGATGCAGGCACAGGTCCATGCCGGCGGAGGCCCCGGCAGAGGTGAGCAGTTGACCGTTGTCAACGTAGAGGACGTCCGGGCGCACTTCGATTGTCGGGTACTGCCGGGCGAGCTGATCAGCGGCGATCCAGTGGGTGGTGGCAGCCAGGCCGTCCAGCAGGCCGGTGGCGGCCAAGGTGAAGGCGCCGCCGCAGATCGAGGCGATGCGTGCGCCGTGGGCGGCGGCGTCGCGCAGAGCCTGAAGAGCCTCGACCGGGGGCGGGCCCGCACGTTCCTCCCGGCCGGGCACGATGATCGTGTCGGCGTCGGCGAGGCCGTCCAGCCCCCAGGGCGCACGGATGGTGAACGTTTCGGTCGGCACCTCCGGTCGGGTGCCGCAGACGCGCACCCGGTAGGGGCGACGCCCGTCCGGCAGGCGCACGCGTCCGAACACCTCCACCGGGATGGCCATGTCGAAGGCCACCGTCCGATCCAGCGCAAGAATCGCAACCGTGTGCATCCGCGCAGACTACGCCCACTTCCAGCCGCACCACATCGCCCTGGCCCAGAGGTTGTGTGTCGGGAAAGCGCTAGTCAGCGAAGTGGCGAGAACTCGTTGATTTGTGTCATTCAAGCCCATGGGCGGGGCCTGTTGTGCTGCCTAGCGTGAGCGCGGCAGTCAAGGACCCAGGGAAATGAGAGTCGCCGATGCTGGCCCAGTTCGTCCTCTTCGATGGTTTCGACCCGTTGGACATCATCGCCCCGTTCGAAGTCTTCAGCGCCGCCCGAACCTTCACCGATCGAGTGACCGTCGAACTGGTCTCCGCTGAAGGAAGAAGGCAGGTGCCGAGCGGAATCCCCGGCGTCGCGCTGCCGGCCGCCGCTTCTCTGGCCCCGGACCGCGCGGACCTGGTCGTCGTCCCGGGCGCGGCCGGCAGGCTCCCCGGGCAGGGCGCGGACGGCTCCGCCGAGGAACAGATTCCCGCGATCCTCGGCCGTGCGCTGACCACCGAACTCCCGAAGTTGCTGGCCGCCGCGCTGGCCGCAGAGGGCACCACGGTGGCCACGGTCTGCGGCGGCTCACTGGTGCTGTCGATGGCCGGACTTGTGCACGGCCGCCACGCCACCACTCATCACCAGGGTTTGCACCTGCTCGGCGCGGGCGGCGTGCACGTCGCCCCGGGCCGGGTCGTCGACGACGGCGACCTGGTCACCGCTGGGGGCGTCACCTCCGGCCTCGACCTGGGCCTGTATCTGCTGGACCGGGAGATCGGGCCGAAGGTCGCGCTCGCGGTGGAGCAGCTGTTCGCCTATGAGCGCCGCGGCGTCGTCTGGCGCGACCAGGGGCCCGCGCCGGTGTCCGCCGCCGGCGGCGCGGAGCAGCCGCGATGACCAAGCTCCTGCTCATCCTGCACGTGCTCGCTGCGATCGTCGCCGTCGGCCCGGTGACCGTGGCGGGCAGCATGTTTCCCGCCGCGGCCCGCCGTGCCGCCGGCTCGCCCGACCGGAAGGAGGCGGTCGCCACGGTACGGGTGCTGCACCGCGTCTGCCGCGTCTACGCCGCACTCGCTCTGGCCGTTCCCGGCCTCGGCTTCGCCACCGCGAGCGAGCTGCACGTCCTGGGCAGCCCCTGGCTGATCACCTCGATCGCGCTGACCGGTGCCGCCGCACTGGTGCTGGCACTGCTGGTTCTGCCGGCCCAGGAACGCCTCCTCGCCGACCTGGCCGAATCCGCACCTGGGACGGCGGTCGTCGAGCGCGCGCAGACCGCGCGCCTGGCCATGCTCACGGGCGCCTTCAATCTGCTCTGGGCGACGGTCACCGTCCTGATGATCCTCCGCCCAGGCTCCACCACGGGAGTGTGACCCATGACCGCCGACTCCGCAGCCGCGCCACGGCTCGCACGCAAGCCGCTGCGGGCTACAGCAACCATCGAACTGGTCAGCCTCACCGTGTTGTTGCTCAACCTCGCCACCGCGAACGCCCAGCAGATCGCGGCGCTGATCGGTCCTGTACACGGGATCGCATGGCTCTTCGGCATACTGGCCACCTGGCGCGACCGGCAGCGCAGCACCGGCGCCGTGCTGCGCGCCGTCATTCCCGGCATCGGAGGCCTGCTCGCACTCCGCGCCCTGGAACGCACCGGCACGCAGCCCGCTCCGGACGCGGGGGCGGGGGCACGATGAGGGCCCGGCTGCCCACGCTCGCGGCCACGGCCGCGCCCACCCTGGCGTTCGTGACCGCCTACGGTGCCGACGGGCTGCGGACCGCCCTCGTGGCGGCCACAGCGGCCGGGGCGCTCGTTCTCGGGTGTGGTCTGTGGATCCGTCGGTACCTCCGGCACGCGGCGGTAGGCGCGTTGCTGGCGGTGACCTGCGCGGCCGTGGCGGTCGGTACCGGGCAGGCGCGAGGCTTCTTCCTGCTGCCCATGCTGCTGCCCGCAGCGTCATCGGCGGCCTGCCTGCTGTCGGTGCTGGCAGGCCGTCCGCTGGCCGGCATGGTGGCCAACCGGGTCGCGGGCGGCCCACGACACTGGCGTTCGCACCAGCCCCTGCACCGCTTCTATCGTTGGATGACGGTGTTCATCGGCCTGGTGTCCTTGGCGAGCCTGGCGGCGCAGGCCGCCCTCTACAGTCGTGCGCAGATCGCCTGGCTCGGCGGCCTTCACATCGTCATGGGGGTGCTGTGGCCCGGGATCACCGCCTTCACGCTGGCTCTGTCGCGGGTGGCCGTCGCCCGCCACCGCGAGTCGGCCCCGGGTACAGACCCGGCTTCAAGACGATCGAACGCGGTCCGGGCACAGTAGGAATCGTGGACCCTTCTGCAGGGAACGTCGGACCAGAGTATTTGCCCGCGTCAACGCCCTGGCCGGCGGAGGGCACGTTGGCGGAGGTCTTGATGCTCTGCGTGTCCAGCAAGCATGCACTCGGTGCAGCGACGTGGTCCTCGGCTCACGTACCGGTCGCCGCAGAACTCCGTTGACGCAGGAGGCGGGCATCCGGCGCTTGGGGACAGGGGTTCCGGCGGGCCTGATCCGCAAGGACGTAGCAAGCGGAACCCGCCCTGTCGTGACGCCGGGGCCGGCGACCAGCAAATGCGCGGAATCATCGCCGAAGGGTTCAAGGCGGTCTATGTCCAGGACGGCAGCGGACGCGCTATGGGACGGTCGGACGTGGAAATCAACGACATCGACTATTTGGACCTGGACTACTGAAAAGAGGACACCGAGGCCCTTCGGGTTCGCGCGTTTGAGCCGAAGCACGGTAGTTGTCACATAGGCGGGCTTGTTGTCACCAAGGTCAGCAGGTGGGGGGGTGGGAGGTGTCACGATCACTGCGCGGCGGGGTTGCTGTAGTCGTCGAGAAGGGGGCTGTGGCGTTCGGTGAGTGGGCCGACGCCGAGGTCTTCACGCATGAGCTTGCGCATCTTGGCGGCTGCTTTGCCGCGCGCCTCCCAGCGGGCGCGATCCTCTGGACTGCCGACGGCAGTGCCGTCGATGTAGCCGTCGCAGATGCGTCGCAGGCAGTGGAACACGCTGTTGGAGGCTTTGACGACGGGTTGGGGCGCGATAAGCCACATCCGTTCTGATGCGATACCTATGCCTGAATCCCGAAGGGCTTCGCGCAGCACCAGGGCCCGTTCGTCGTCGGAGGGGTGCTCTCGCTCGGCCAAGGCTCGCAGAGTCTCACCGAGGACCTTCACGGTGGTGGTGTACTGCGTGTAGATGTCGAGCCGCAGTCGAAGGGCTTCTTTGACATCCTCGTGCTTCCATCGGTTCCGATCGGCGATGAGAGTGGCGACGATGCCGATCGCGGCCCCGGTCAGGGTGGAGAGCAGTGGCAACCAATCCATGCGTGCCAGAGTGGGCCATCCCGGGACGGTAGCGCCAGGTGGCTGACCCCGTAACCAGGGAGCGTGCGCGGTCGGAGGTGACAGCAACCCTGCTTCCCACGCTGCCAGTGCCAAGTAGCGCGCTCACGGCCACAAAGTCGCAGGTCGGTGCTCGCGTGAGGTGACACCTACCGTGCTTCGGCTCACGCGATGAGCCGAAGCTCGATAGTTGTCACAGGGCAGGCTTTTTGTCACCGAGCTGTAGGGCGCCCTGTTCCCGTCACGCCGGCGCGGGCTGATGCACCGGCTGCCGTCGAGGCGTCCCGCGCGGCGAGCCTGGACGCCGCGGGGTGCTCTGTGCCGGTCACGCGCGGGAGGCGAGGTGCCGCCATTCGTTCCATGTGTCGAGCCGCTTCCGATAGGCCGCCTCGACCACCGGATAGGGGTAGGTGCCGAGGAAGAGCCGCAGGGGTGGTGCGTCGGTGTCGACGAGTTCGAGGACAACGGCGGCGGTGTCTTGCGCGTCCTGAGGCGTGCGGGCGGACGCACCGGCCCGGCGCGCGGCGCGGACGGGTTCGTAGGCGGGGAGCGGTTCGGTGTGCACTGCGGAGGCGCCCGACCAGTCGGTGCCGTAGGGGCCGGGTTCGAGCAGAGTAACGTGGATCCCGAAGGGGGCGACCTCCTGGGCCAGGGCCTCGCTCATCCCCTCCAGGGCCCACTTGGAGGCGTTGTACAGCCCGAGTGTGGGGAAGGCGGCGAGGCCTCCGAGGCTGGAGACCTGCAGGATGTGACCGCTGCCCTGGGCCCGCAGGTACGGCAGGGCCGCCTGCGTCACCCACAGCGGGCCGAACAGGTTGGTGTCGAGCTGGGCGCGAGCCTGTTCCTCGGTGGTTTCCTCGACCATGCCGAACAGGCCGTAGCCCGCGTTGTTGACGACCACGTCGAGGCGGCCGAAGGTCTCGGCGGCCTGCTGCACCGCGGCAGTCACGGCGGTGCGGTCGGTCACGTCGAGGCGGAGCGGGAGCACGTTGTCCCCGTGTGCGTCCAGGAGAGGTCGCAGGGTCTCGGGATCGCGTGCGGTGGCGGCGACGCGGTCGCCGCGGTCGAGAGCGGCTTGGGCCCAGATGCGGCCGAAGCCGCGGGACGCGCCGGTGATGAACCAGATCTTCATGACATCGAGCCTGCGCCGTTCACATCTCGGCAGCCAGCACCCCCGCAGGGTTACCCTCGCACCATGGTGTCCGACAACCTTCTGGGAGATTTCCTCAAGGCCCGGCGTGGACGGGTCGCTCCGGCGGACGTGGCGGTGCCCGCCGGCGGACGTCGCCGGGTGGCAGGACTGCGCCGGGAGGAACTGGCCCGGCTCGCCGGAATCAGCGAGCCGTACCTGGTCCGGCTCGAACAGGGCGTCGACCGGCACCCTTCGCCCCAGGTGCTGCGCGCTCTCGCGCGGGCGCTGAAGCTGGACGCTGACGCCTCCGCTCACCTGCACGCCCTCGCCACCGCCGCCCCCGTGCCGCCGTCGCGGACCGAGGTCTCCGCGGAAGTGCACCGGCTGCTCGACGCGTGGGCGGACCGCCCTGCGTACGTGCGCGACCGGTGCTTCGACGTGCTGGCGGCGAACAAGCAGGCCCGTGCGCTCGCCCCGATGTACGAGCCCGGGAGCAACCTGGTCCGGGCGGTGTTCCTCGACCCGGCGTCCCGCCGGCTCTTCCCCGACTGGGCGGAGGTGGCCGCGCAGACCGCAGCGGCCCTGCGCGCCGAAGCCGACCCACGCGACCCCAAAACCGTCCGCCTGATCGCCGAGTTGGAGACGGACGGGGAGTTCCGCCGTATGTGGATGCGGCACGAGACCCGGCCCGCCCGGGACGAACTCAAGCGCTTCGCGCACCCGGTCGTCGGCAGCCTCGCCCTGCGAAGGCAGGCGCTCACCGTCGGCGGCGCCGAGCAACAGGTGATCATCGTGTATCAGGCGACGGCCGGGAGCCCGTCCGAAGCCGCCCTGGCGCGTCTTCTGTGACGCGCCAGACGTCTGCCGTTGGCCAGGGTGTCCCGACCGTCGTTCCGGTGACAGAAGGCGTGCTGAATGAGTTCTCGTGACAAGTCGAAGGCCTCGTTCGTGACAACCAGACTGCCTCCACTTTTCCCATACGCCAGCTCATCCGCTTCTACCGATGACAACTCCTGTGCTGCGGCTCACGCGAGACTTGGCAAGGCTGGGCTCTTCGGTTGGGCGTCGACCGGCACAGTACGAGCGCCGGTGACCAGCCCGCTGCGCATTCTCGCCAAGCAAGGGCAGGAGCGCGGGGGCTCCCGGCATCGGCTTCACCCGCCGGAATCCACGGCTCTCGTTACTGCTGCTGCAGCTTGGCGGTGAGCCAGCTGAGGCTCAAGACAAGCTGCCTGGTACGGCCCCGTTCCTCCATCAGTTCCTGGTTGCGCTCGTGGGCTTGGGCGAGTTGCTCCTGCGCTTTTGCGGCCTGGTCCTGGGCGGTGGCCGCGTCGCTGGCCAAAGCAGACCCCGGCGCATCGTCTGGGGCTGCCGCTCTCGGCGCGGGCAGCTCCGGGCCAGGCTTCGGGCGCTGGGCAGCGACGAACAGACGTAAGGCCTCCCTCATGCACGCCGGTTGCTGGTGGGGAGTGACGTGGGCGACCAGTTACTGCACGAAGGCCTGAGAGGGCACAGACTCGCCGCTCAGGTACGACGAGATGGTGCTCCGTCCTGGCTTTGTAGGTGAGTTTCGAGAACGTCTGTCGATCAGCCGTGGGAACGCCTGGTTCCGCGGGAGAGTGACGTCGCTGAGTTTCGAGAACGCCTCGGTGCTTGCTTCGGGACCAATTGGCCAAGTACATCCTATTGAGCCAAGCCGTTCGCAACTCGGCGAAGGCCGGCGAGCCGGTGCGTCGCAAGAGCCAGCACACCGGCCACCGCCACCCTCGACCGTCCCCTCCACCACTGCGGAGTCACCTCTATCAACGGCCCCAGCTACCGCCGCAAGAACCCCCTCGCCTCCATCGAACGGGATGCCCAAATGGCCTGACCAGCGACAACAGCGCAGCTCTCACCGGATGACAGAAATCTCCCAAAGCGGCCCCTGCCATTCACCCAGCTCCGCAACGAGAACCCGGCGGGCCACCCGCCGAGCCCGACTCCACCCCTCATAGACGGACAACGCATCCGTCGTCCACTGACCAGCGTTCTCGGCACCGCTCATCTCGCTGAGAATGGTGTCGATCTCGCTCAAGTCGGGCAGGACGCCGCGATCGAGTTGTCCCTCCTCCACCAGGTCCTCAGCCATGCGAAAAGCGTGATCGAAGTCCAGGGCGATCTCATCCGTCACCACGTCATGCCTGGCCAGCCAGGCAACCTGGGTCTGGGCATCAGCCGCCAGCACGGTCAGCGACTCAATCAACAAGCGCCGACGGAACGAGGGATCAGGACTCTGCATCGCACGATCGTGGCACGAGTCCACCTACCCGAGCCCACAGACGAACACCAGGCTGAGCACCTTCATCTGTACTTCGTTGAGCACTTTCGTTTCGCGAGTACGCCGACACGTGCTCCAGAATCAGGGCGTGGATGTCCCCACGCTTCTGGAAGCCGCCTCCCTGCTGGTCCCCGAAGAGATCGCCACCGAGAACGACATCACGGTCAACGACGTCTGGAAATACCTGGCCCACGACGAGTGGGAGGTGGCTCTCGGGCTGTTGGAGGAACTCGGCGACGTCCACCCGCTTCAGCTCAGCTTCTGGGAGACCCTCGCCATGGCTGCCGAGCAGATGCAACTGGAGAAGAGCGCGGCTTGGTGTCGTTGGCGCTGCTACGAAACCCGCAACGGGATCATCCGTGCGGACCTCACCCTCGGACCAGCCAGTGAGGGCCGTCGGCAGACCCCCTTCGCCGGAGCCGGCGTTCTTCGGCCGATGTGGAATATCGGAAATCGAACCCCGTCCGGCGAACCGGCCCTCAACATCGCGAGCCTCTGGGTCGAATTCACACCCTTGCTGGGGCCTGGCGAGCGATCCTCCGTGCGACTCGCCCCCCTTGACCCTTCGCAGTGGCGGCACCTTCAGCCCGGCCAAACGATCACGATGCACGAAGACCGAACCGCCGCTGGAACGGCTGTCGTCCTGGAGGCTCAGGGGCCTGCGGCCACACCTGCCACATAAAATTGACTGCCCCGCGCTCCGTCTGTTCGTGCAGTGAAGCATCTTCGCCTCGGCCGGGCGGGAAGCGTTCTTCGAGGGCTACGTCCACGCTCTCAGAGATCCACCGGCCGGACACCGGGCTCGCCCCGGCCTCCGGTCGGCACGCTGCACGGGCCGCGCATCCGTGCGCGCCGCATCCGGCTCGCAAGCCTCAAATGCCCCGCCTTCCGCGGTCCCGGCTGCCCATAGGTGCAGGCCTCTTCGCCGTTGGTCGCCTCGCTGTACCGGGCGTTCGCCGAGGCCGAGGCCACCGCCGCGGACGACGGCCTGCCGCTGCGGGTGGGACTCACCGTAATCTGGTTGCTGCGGACGTCACGTCACGACTATGACTCGTGACGTGACGACGAGCCCGAGCGAATCCGTGTCCCCCTGGACCCACGTCGAGGACTTCCTGCGCGACCGCGGCGCCGACCGCGTGCCCCACCCCGGCGGCACCCTGCTGGCCCATCTCTCGCGCGTAGCAGGGCTGTTGGCTGAATGGGGCGCCGATCCCGACGTCCAGGCGGCGGGGCTGTGCCATGCCGCCTACGGCACCGACGGGTTCGACGAGGTCCTGCTCAGGACGACCGAACGCGCCTCACTGGCCGACCTCATCGGCGAGCGCGCCGAGGCGCTGGTCCACCTCTACGGCAGCTGCGACCGGGACGCCGTGTATCCGCTGCTCGGCGGGGACCGACCGGTCGTCTTCCGTGACCGCTTCACCGGAGGCGAGCACACCCCCTCCGACGCCGACCTGCGTGCGTTCGTGGAGATCACCGCCGCCAACGAACTGGACGTCCTCGCGCACAACGAGGACCTGGCCGCCCGGTACGGCGCTGCCCTGTACGGCCTCTTCGCCCGGTCGCGCGACCTGCTCTCCGCCGGCGCGTGGGCCGCCTGCACCCGGCAGCTCGGGCCCGAAGCCCGGCCGGAAGCCGCGCCGGGGCTGCGGGTCACGGGCATCGACCATCTGGTGCTGACCGTCACGGACATCGAGCGGACCGTCGACTTCTACCGGCGCGTCCTCGGCATGGAACCGGTGACGTTCGGCGACGGCCGCCGCGCCCTGGTGTTCGGCCCCAGCAAGATCAATCTGCACCGGGCCGGCCGTGAACTCCTCCCGCACGCCGCTCGACCCATCCCCGGCAGCGCCGATCTGTGTCTGCTCACCGACCTCCCGCAGACCCAGGTCCTGGAACACCTGGCGGCCTGCGGCGTCAATCCGGAAGAAGGCCCGATGCCGCGCACCGGCGCCCGGGGCCCCTTCGTGAGCACCTATCTACGCGACCCCGACGGCAACCTCGTCGAGATCAGCACCTACCCCGACACCGACGGCTGAAGAAGCCACCGACGCCCCGACTGGTGACCAGATGGATTCTCAGCCGCCCGTAATCCTCACCGAGATCGAACAACTCCCCTCTCAAGGAGTCCTGGTCAACTGCCCCGAGCCTGACGCCCGCTTGCCGTCCTGGGCCTGGCGGCAGGCGACGTCGTCACCGAGGTGCAGCTGCGCAACCTCTTCGGCGAGGGCCGGCACCCGCACGCCGACCGGATCGAGGGCGACCAGCTCGCCGCTGGGAAGAAGCCCGCGGCCGCGCGCCGGGCCGGGGGGCTCGGGCGGCGAGTGAAGGTCACCGGCTTGGACCTGACCTTCCGCCCGCAGCCTACCCTCACCCTCCTGTGGGCGCTCGGGGATGAGGAGACACGGCGGGCGAACGAGGCCGCGCACGAGCGGGCCATCGCGGCCGTGCTCGCCTGGATCGAGGACGAGGCCGCGATCATCCGCGTCGGCGCCCAGGGCGTCTGCAAGGCCATCCCGGTGCACGGTCTGGTCGCCGCGCGGTCCCGCCACCACGAGGCGCGCTCCGGGATGCCACTGCCGCATGACGATCTCCTTCTGTCCGTCAAAGCCCAGCGCTGATGGCAAGTGGGGCTCGATGCACTCCGAGGTCCTGTTCGAGCACGCAGTGGCCGCCTCCGCGCTCTACATCGAAGTCGTGATGGCTGAGGCGTGTGAGGCGCTGGGGCTGGCCTCCGAGCCGCGGACCGTCACCGCCGGGCGGCGGCCGGTGATGGACGTCGCCGGGGTGCCGTATGAGCTGATCCGCTGGGCCTCCCGGCGCAGCGACCAGATCGCCGCCTGCCTGGCCGAGCTGGAGCACGAGTACGTCACCGCCGTCGACGACGACGGTGAGCCGCGGTTCCTGCCCGTGGTCTCCGAGCGGGCCCGCGCCAAGCTGAACCGGATGGCCGCGAAGAAGACCCGCCCGCCGAAGCAGAAGGGCCGCCCGCTCGCTCAGTCGCGCGCGTGGTGGAAGGCGAGCGCGAACCTTACCTCCGGTGTCGCCGCCGACGTCATCAACTCCCTCCTCGAGCACGCCCGCGCCGCAGCGGCGGCGATCCGGGCCCGGGTCGCCGCCGTGGTCGACGTCGCCCTGGCGGCCGTCGACGTCGCCGCGACGGTGTTCGTAATGAAAGGCGGCGGCCGGTTCCACCGCCGGCACCTGCTCGCCGAAGCCCGCCGTCACCTCGCCGAGGCCCGCCGTCACCTCGCTCTCGTCCTGCGCGGCCGCCGCCGCGAGCCAGGCCTGGACGAACGGATCGTGGACGCCGCGCTCGCCATGTACTGCGTCGACATCAGCGAGCCGAAGACGCTGCGCGGCCTGCTGCCCGCCTACCGCCTCCACACCGCCCGCTGGTCACTGGCCGACCTCACATCCGACCGCCCGCGCCCGCCCACCACCGCCCCCGACCGGCAGCCACCGGCCGACCCGAGCGCACCCGCCGCGCCCCGGCCTCCGGGCCTGGGGCCGGGGGAGTGGGACATAGCCGCACCGCCCTCAGCAGCCCGGATCGCACCGCCCTCAGGAGCCCGGACCGCACCGTGGCCGGGAGGCCGGCCACTGAGTGCATCCGGTGCCGCGCATCCGATGCCGTGCATCGCACCGGTAATGCCGCGCATCCACTCCACTCGGTGGACTCCACTTCTATCGCCGACGGACCTGAGCGTGCACCGCCCGTCCTCGAAGGTCAGGAGCAGACGGAATCCTCACCGGTGCCGTCTACGTAGGGGCGCACCTGGTGGTGGACCTCGTGGCCGCCTTCGATGACGAGCGTGAGGCGCAGAGCGTTCAGAGACCTGCATGCGAAGGCCGGTTCATCTGCCGGTGCACCAAAACCGTCCCGCCCCGGGTCCGGCGGGCCACCGGGCTCAATGAACCGCCGCCCGGCCACCCGCCACGACGTGGGCCAGCGTCCTCGCCTCCGGCGAGGCGTTCAGCCGTCCCACCCACCACAAGGTGGGCACAAAACCACTCCGAACTGGTTAAAGAAACAAGCTTGCTGACACTAACGAGTGACCGATCGTTCCCTTGAGCCCTCCTCGGCGTTCACACAGTAACCAGGCTGGGGAGGTGCGGGCGTGGCCGGCGCGGGTCGCAGCGGCCGGCATCTTCAGCCTCGGTACCCACCGCGAGTACGTGGTGGGGCAGCTGTGGCGTGCGCTTGGCGTGATGTCGACGCTCGGGCTGGGTGCGGCCGGGCGACAGGCGCAGGAGGCGGCTCGGTCAGCACGTGGAGTGGTTTGAGACGCAGGCTTCCCGCGCGGGTGGCCTCTGCGAACGGATGAACGCGGGCAGTGCCGCAGGGCCTCTCGCAGCGAGGAAACAGGAGACCCAGGCATGAGGCAGACGGCGGAAGGCGCGGCGGAGTCGGCCCTTCCCGAGGAGTTGGTGGCCCTGCTGACCGGCCACCTCAACGTGAAGGCGGATGCCGGTGAGCTCTCCGACAGGACGACGTTCGAGAGTCTTGGCCTGGACTCGCTGTCGCTGATGGAGTTGGTGGTGGCGGCGGAGGAGGAGTACGGGATCGTCCTGCCCGAGGACGCTCTGGACCTGCACCCGTCTTCGACCCTGGGCGAGGCGGCTCGGGCGTTCGAGCATGCGCGCTGAGATCGCGGTCACCGGGCTGGGGCTGGTGACTCCGGCCGGGCATACGGTGGAGGCGAACTGGGCGGCCCTGTGCCGGGGGCGTTCGCTGGCCGTGACGGATCCCGGCCTGGCGGGACTGCCCGTCGACTTCTCCTGCCGGGTGACGGACTTCGACGCCGAGACGGAACTTGGCCGGGCGTTGGCGCGGCGCGCGGACCGCTTTATTCAGTTTGCCCTCGTCGCCGCCCGGCGGGCCGTCGCGGACGCAGGCCTCGATCGCCGGACCTGGGAGGCGGAGCGAGTCGGTGTCGTGCTGGGCGTGGGATCGAACAGTTTGAGCACCTACGTCACTGAGTTCGGCCACCTCGGCTCCGGGCGGCCGGAGCGGGTCTCGCCGCTCGCGCTCCCGCGCAGCGTTCCGAGCATGGCCGCGGGGGAGGTCGCCATCGACCTGGGCGTGCGCGGCCCCAACTTCACCACCGCCAGCGCCTGCGCGTCGGGCGCCACCGCGATCGGAGTGGCCCGGGACCTGCTGCGTTCCGGTACCTGCGACATCGTGCTGGCGGGCGGCAGCGAGTCGGCTCGCTCGCGCATGACGGCCACGTGCTTCACGCGGATGCGGGCGCTGTCCCGGCGCAGGGCGGAACCGGCCCTGGCCAGCCGGCCGTTCGACGCCCAACGTGACGGCTTCGTCCTGAGCGAGGGCGCCGGCATCCTCGTCCTCGAACGCGCCTGCGCGGCTCGGGCCCGCCGGGCTCCCGTCCTGGCGCTGCTGCGGGGTTACGGTGCCGGCGCCGACGCGCACCATCCCATCGCCCCGCACCCGCAGGGCGACGGCGCCGTCCGCGCCATCCGCACCGCTCTCGCCGACGCCGGGTGCGGACCGGGCAACGTCGGCCACGTCAACGCGCACGGCACCTCCACCCCGCTGAACGACGCTGCCGAGGCACGAGCCCTCGTCCGCGTCTTCGGTGACGCCGGGCCGCCGGTCACCGCATCCAAGGGCGTCATCGGGCACGCGCTGGGGGCGGCCGGGGCGATCCAGGCGGCGTACACGGTTCTCGCGCTGCGGCATGCGGCCGTCCCGCCGGTGGCGAACTTCGAGGGCCAGGACGGGGACCACAAGCTGGACATCGTCGCCGGACGTCCCCGCCCCACGCGCGGCGACGCGGGGATCAGTTGCTCCTTCGGCTTCGGCGGCCAGAACGCCGTTCTGCTGTTCACGGCTTCCTAGTGCGAGCCAGACGAAGCGTCCGGCGGATGCAAGACGGAGGCACACGGATGGATGCTGCACGGTGCCGGGCCTGGCTGGTGGTGGTGAGCGCCCTGCTGGCGGCGGTGTGCGCGGGGCTGCTGGCCCCGGTTGCCTTCTCGGCGCTGAGCACGGGCGGCGCGGTTGCCACGGACACGGAGGCGATGCGCGCCAGACGGCAGGCAGAGGGGCTCGGCGTGCCCTCGCCCGATCTGCTCCTGGCCGTTTCACAGCGCACCGGCGGTGAACGGGAGGCTCGCCTCCGGGACGGCACCACGGCGATGGTGGAGACGCTGGCCAGGCAACGCGAGGTCAAGACCGTGTGGTCGGCACAGACCACGGGTGACACGTGGCTGCGTTCCAAGGACGGACAGACGCTGCTGGTCGCCGTACGGCTGAAGGGGACGGACAAGGAACGTAAACAGGTGGCACCTGGTGTGGTGGCGGCGGCCCGCTCGGCCGTCCCGGGGATGCGGGTGGAGCCCAGCGGCGAGGTGTGGGCCAACCGGGAGATCGACGAGACCGTCGAGCGCGATCTGAGCCGCGCCGAACTGCTGGCCGCACCGGTACTGTTTGTCGTTTTGGTCTTCGCCTACGGGTCCGTGGTGTCCGCGCTGCTGCCCGTGGTCGTGGCCGCGCTGGCAATCGGCTGCACCATCCCGGTCCTGGGCATGCTGGCCCAGGTGGCCGACGTGTCACGGGTCGCGGTGAACGCCGCCTCGGCGATCGGTTTCGGGCTGGCCGTCGACTACAGCCTCTTCCTGCTGGCCCGCGTACGGGAGGAGACCTGGCGGGGCGCTGACCTTCACACGGCGCTGGAGGCCGCCCGGCGCTCCAGCGGCCGTTCGGTCGTGTTCTCTGCCGCCGCCGTCACCGTATGCCTCGCCACCGCCCTGGTGGTGCCAGTGCCGATGCTGCGCGCACTGTCCCTGGCGGGCATGATCGTCACCGTGCTGGCGGCGCTGGTCGCCCTGACCGTGCTGCCCGCCTGTCTGCGGCTGCTCGGCCCCCGGGCCCAGGCAGTGGACCCGCTGGCGCGGTGGCGGCGTGCCCGTACCGGGGACGGGAGTGGCTTTTGGCATTGGACGACGTCTGCGGTCACCGCACGGCCCCTTCTGGCGGGCGGCCTGGCGGTGCTGCTGCTGACTCTACTGGCCCTGCCCTTCACCCACGCACAGCTCGGCATTGTGGACGAACGCACGCTGCGTTCGTCGGCTCCGGCTGCCGCCGCGGCCGAGCGTGTGCGCGCCGAGTTCACCGCGCCACCGGAGCGGCTCCTCACCGTGGTCGTCACCGGACCGCGGGCGACGGACGGCGCACCGGCGTACGGCGACCGGCTCGCCCGTGTCCCGGGCATCACCGGTGTCCGCGTGGTGCGTGTGGCTCCGTCCGGTGAGGCGGTTGTGCTGCTGGCGGCCACGTCCGCCGCCCCCGACACGCCGGAGGCGCGCACCGCGGTGCGCAAGGTACGGCAAACCCCCGCCCCGGGAAGCGTGGCGGTGGGCGGGCGGGCTGCGGAGATCGTCGACACGGCGGACGCCGTCTTCGGCGCCCTCCCGTGGTGCCTGCTTCTCCTGGCTGCGGGCATCCTGGCCCTCCTCAGCGCCTTTACCCGCACCCTGATTGCCCCCCTGAAAGCTCTGATAGTGGCCGTCGCCAGCCTCGGGGCGAGCCTGGGCGCGCTCGTCGTCCTCTTCCAGGAGGGCCACGGCAGCGCAGTGCTCGGCCACTTCACGGTGACGGGAACGCTTGACGCCTCGACGCTGCTGTTCGTCCTGTTCATCACGCTCGCCCTGTCGGTGGACTACGAGGTCTTCCTGCTCGGCCGCATCCGGGAGGAGTACAACCGCTGTGGCGACAACCGCACCTCGATCATTGAGGGCGTCGCCCGCACCGGCCGGCTGATGACGTCCGCCGCGGCAGCCGTGGCGATCTCCACCGCGGCCATGGCCACCTCCCACGTCGCCCTGCTCAAGTTCATCGGCATCGGCATCGCGCTCGGCGCGCTCGTGGACGCTGTTGTGGTACGGGGAGTTCTGGTGCCCGCCGTCATGGCGGCCCTCGGTCCTGCCAACTGGTGGGCTCCGGCCCGTATCAGGCCCCTCTTGTTGATCAGTACACCCGTGAGGAAAGGCGGAAGCTGACGTCAATGCGTCAAGCGACACATGACCGCACCCGGCAGTCGGCGGCTGCCGCGCCACGAGTGGTGGCGATCCAGACGGCCTTCCCCCCGTACCAATACCGGCAGGAAGAGATCCTGGCCGCCCTGGCCACCACGACGCTGCTGGAGTCCGAGATGGGCGCTCTGGTACTCCGCAAGATCCAGGCCAGCTCGGGCGTGGAGACCCGCTCGCTGTCCCTGCCGTTGGAGAAGCTCGTCGATCTCGCCCGCCGGGAGGACTTCACCGAGCAGAACCGCGTCTGGCTCGACACCGCCATGGACCTGGGGGAACGGGCGCTGATCGGCGCGCTGCGCACCGCAGGCGTCCAGCCGGAGGAGGTCGACGCGGTGATCAGCACCACCGTCACCGGGCTGGCCGTGCCGTCGCTGGAGGCTCGGCTCGCCCATCGGGTGGGACTGCGTCCGGACGTCAAACGTATCCCGCTGTTCGGCAGCGGCTGCGCCGGAGGCGCCGCAGGTCTGGCCCGGCTTCACGACTACCTACTGGCCCACCCCGACCAAGTGGCCGTCCTGCTCGCCGTGGAACTGTGCACACTGGCGTATCAGCTCAAGGACGGCTCCGTGGCGAACATCGTCGCCGGCAGCCTCTTCGGGGACGGTGCGGCCGCTGTCGTGACCGTCGGAGCCCACCGGGACGGCAGCCCTGCCGGGCCTGAACTGGTGGACACCCAGAGCCTGCTGGTCGCCGGCACCGAGGACGTCCTTGGCTGGGACATCGGCTCCCACGGATTCCGGATCCTGCTGTCGCCGGAAGTCCCGGCGCTCGCGGAGAAGCACTTGCCCGCGGCCGTCCAACCCCTCCTCGCACGGCACGCACTGACGCCGCACCAGATCGCGAGCTGGATCATCCACGGTGGTGGACCGAAGGTCTTCACCGCCGTACAACAGGCCCTGGACCTGCAACCTGGCGCCCTGGAGCTCACCCGGCGCTCTGTGGCCGAGCGGGGCAACCTCTCGTCCGTCTCCGTACTGGACATCCTGCACGCGGCCATGGAAACACCGCCCCCCGCACACGCACCCGGCCTGGTCGCCGCCATGGGGCCCGGGTTCGCCATCGAACTGGTCCTCCTCCGCTGGTAGGGGCCGCCCGCGCACCGGAACCTGCCGACCGCATGACAAGAAAGGCGTCTCAGACCGTGCCCGCCATCCCCGCAGACGTACGCATTCTGATCGACCTCGAACCGGTGGTCACCGACGCCCTCAACACGCACTTCCGGACTACCGTCGACTGGTACCCGCATCAGTACGTCCCGTGGAGCCAGGGCCGTGACTACGACGGTCTCCTCGAAGGGGAGCCATGGGACCCCTCACAGCAGAAACTGAACGCGGCCGCTCGGGACGGGCTCCTCTACAGTCTGCTCGCCGAAGAAAACCTGCCCAGTTACCACCGGGTGATCGGGGAAATGCTGTCGCTCGACGGCCCTTGGGGCGTCTGGGTCAATCGATGGACCGTGGAGGAGGCCAGGCACGGCACCGCAATCCGCGACTACCTCGTGGTCACCCGCAGTGCCGATCCGGTGCTTTTGGAGGACGCCCGCGCCGCGCATGTGCAGCACGGCTACGAGATCGACTACCGCGGCGACCTCATCGCCTCTCTGGTCTACGTCACCCTCCAGGAACTCGGCACCCGCGTCAGCTACCAGGGAATCCGCCGACTGTGCGACGAACCGGTGTGCGAGGCCCTGATGCAGCGCATCTCCCACGACGAGAACCGGCACATGCTCTTCTACCGGACCACCCTCCAAGCGTGTATGCGTATGCACCCCGACCGAACGCTTCAGGCCGTGGCGAAAGTCCTCAAGACATTCCGCCCCCCTGCCCACGCCGCACCCGGCTCCGGGCGGCTGATCAGCTCCATGGCCAGGTCGGGCATCCTCTCCCCGGAGACCTACTACAAGGACATCGCCCTCCCCTTCGTCCGCATGCTCGGCGCCCTCGACACCACCGGAGTCACACCGGCCGGACAGCACGCCCAGGAGGAGATCGCCGCCCACATGGAGGAATCAGCGGACCGTGCCGGCAGATACCGCGCCCTGGCCGAACGCCTCAACCGACTCGCGACCGCGTAAGACGAGACTTCCGCCGTCCCGGACTGACAAGGCCGATCCGACATGTCCCTGGGCTGGGTAACCATCCCCGTAAGCCTGTTCGTTCTCGTCACCGCCATGGCCGTTGTGCGCCTGGTCGAACTGACAAACGCCCGCCGCAACGCGCGATGGGCCATCGACCGCGGCGGCATCGAGTACGGGCAACGCCATCACCCCGTCATGATCACCCTTCATGTCGGCCTGCTCGTTGGGACCGTTGCAGAGGTCGCCCTTACCGACCGCGCCTTCGTTCCTCTGATCGGCTGGCCGGCACTGGTCGTCCTCATCCTCGTACAGGCAGGCCGCGCCTGGTGCATGAGGGCGCTCGGCCCCCGATGGAACACCCGCGTCATCGTCGTGCCTGGGCTACCGCTGGTAACCACCGGTCCCTACCGCTGGATGCGGCACCCCAACTACCTCATCGTCCTGCTCGAAGGCATCGCCCTGCCCCTCGTCCACACTGCATGGATCACCGCCATGCTCTTCACCATCGCCAACACGCCTTGGCTCGTTGTCCGCGTCCGCACGGAGAACGCCGCGCTATGGCCTGCGGCGGGACTAGCGGCACGGGGCGGTTCGTGAAGCTGTTCGCCGACCTTGCTGACGGCCCCTTCCGGCTCCGCAGCGTAAGGAACCCGAGCTGGCCGTGGCGAGCATGGGCGCTGGCCCTGCACTCCAGCACATCCCGGCAGCCAGACCATGTAATGCCCGAGCAGAAGCCGGTGGTACCTGTCTCTCCCACATCCGCCCTGACCGAGGCTGGCACATGATGGGCTCACCAGAGACTGGCGGGCTTGCCCGCTCCCTCCAGCACTCCCCTTCAGGTGAAGGATCCAGGGCCCAGGTAGAGGCGGAGGATTGGCCCGACCTGTGCGCGGTCCGTGGCCAGGAGCGGAACGGAACCGGTGGGGTCGCGTCATCGGTTGACGTCTGCGGCTCAGCCGCCCGCGGGTCACCTGTCTCCGGCGAGACCCAGGGCGGCCGGGACGGCGGCGAAGGCGTCGTGGAGGCGGTCGGTGAGGGCCGCACGGCCGCCGTCGCCGTCGTCGCGGACCCAGGTGCGGCCGGCCACGCTCCAGGCGGTGGTGGCCAGTTCGGCGAGGATGCGCGGCCGCATGTCGTCGGGGTCGAGGCCGAGCCTGCCTGCCAGGCAGATCGCGGTCTGGTCTTCCACTCCGGAGCGGTGGTACTCGACGTGGCCGAGCAGCGCGGGCGCGGTGAGGATCAGGCGGCGAGTGGCGATGTAGCGGCGGTCCCAGTCCGGCGGCAGGGTGCGGAGAGTATCGGTGAGAGTGTCGCGCAGCGCGTTCAGCACCGGTCCGGGCAGGTCTCGATCCGCCAGCGCGGACAGGTAGTTGGCCCACACCTCGGTCTCGGCCTCGACGGCCACCGCTTCCTTGGTCGCGAACGCGCGGAAGAACGTGCTGCGCGAGACCTCCGCCTCGTCGGCGATTTCCTCCACGGTGGTGGCGTCGAAGCCCTTTTCGGTGAACAGCCTCAGCGCGACGTCGGCGAGGGCACGGCGGGTGCGCAGCCGCTTGCGCTCACGGAGCGGCAATGAGCGGTCGTCGGGAACCATGCCAGGATCCTAACTCGACCGAACCGGAGTAGCTAAAGGGATTACGTCTCTTCTGAGACCTGTGCTTTTTTGAAACTCAGTGTCATTGTTGGGGGTGGCAGCAACGCGCAGCACCGAGGAGACCGACGTGACCACCACCACCGTCACCCTGAACCCGTCGATCATCGGCCAGGCCGAGAAGCATCACACCGCGATCC
This sequence comes from Streptomyces sp. NPDC097129, assembly GCF_055668065.1. Classification (NCBI taxonomy): domain Bacteria; kingdom Bacillati; phylum Actinomycetota; class Actinomycetes; order Kitasatosporales; family Streptomycetaceae; genus Streptomyces; species Streptomyces sp. NPDC097129. Next base: position 434,194 of record NZ_JBVOQE010000005.1, read on the forward strand.
TGGCCCGGGCGCTGGCCGGTACGACGGTCGACGAGAAGCAGTGGATCACCCTGAACCAGGCTCTGGCCGCCGGTGCCCCGGTCGAACGGGACGCGCATGTCGCCCGCGTCGCCGGCCTGACCCAGTGGGTGCCCGCCGATGTCGAAAACGCCCTGGCGGCACTGATCGAGAGCGGCCTGGCGCAACAACTGCCCGACGGAGCGATCGAGGTCACCGACGACGGTCGGGCTTTGGCCACGAAGGTCCGTGCCGAAACCGGCGCGATCCTCGCCCGTGCCTACGGCTCGGTCCCGGCCGAGGAACTGGCCGCCGCCGCCCGCGCACTGGTCGCCATCACTGCCCGGATGGCGGATGAACTCGCCCACGCCTGACAACCGATCGCTTTCCTCACCTAGTGGGCACCGGCAGAAAGTGCCGCTGAAATGGATCACGGTCCTGCGGGGTTGGGGTGAGCGGATCGTCCGGGCACTGGATGCGGACTCGCGGGGCGGTCGACACGTCGTCCCCGACCTCGGCGCCGATGTCCTCGACGTCCAGTGCGTCCACGAGCCCGGGGCGCCAAGCGGCGAACTGGTAGGAGACGGGGATTAAGAGCCGGTCCCAGGTGCCGTCGGCGGACCAGCGGCGGAAGCGCTCGTAGAGCGTCCTGCACGGCCCGTACCACTCGGGCAGGTCGCGCCAGGCGACGCCTGTGGACAGCTCCACAGGATCCCGTTGACCACCTGACGGCGGTCCCGCACCGGCCTGCCCATCCGCGGTGGAGCCGGCAACGGCTCGAACAGCGCACACGAGTCACCGGTCAGCTCATGACGACGCACCACGACCAGGCCAACGAGGTCGCCGCTTTGCGGACATGACCTGGTTGGGTCGAATGCCAGTAAGGGAGTCTGAGAGGGCGGAATGTGAGGCGATGTGCGTTTCTCTGCCGCAGAGGGAGTAGCTGCGCTGGTTATCTGGGCGTTCTCCGCAGGCGCGTTTGTGCAGTTCATAGGTGCGTAGCGGGTCTCGGCATCCGCAGCATCGGCCGATGTCGCCGGCCGCCCGGACACCAGCTCCGGCCGGGGCGGCTGCGACACTGCCAGGCGACAGCGCCAGCCGTCGGCGCCGACCACATGCCTCGGGGGCACACATGGGCACATTCAAGCGCGTCAACCTGTTCTACGGCGTCGACCACGAGCAGGTGTACGCCGCGTCGGAGGAGTTCTGGCACCAGGAGGAGCACACGCTCAACCTGGAGGACGTCCACGACGTCAACCTCGATTCCTACGCTCTGCACGAGCGGCGCGGCGACTGGACCGTGCTGGAATGGACCCGAGGCCGGGAGTGGGTCCTGCGCCGACGCGCCCAGCTTCACGTTTCACGCGCCTACGACTGCCCGGACCTGCTGGTCTTCATCTACGACGACGACTTCTGGGGCTGCGTCCCAGTCGGCACCCCCGCCGCGGCGTGCAGGCTCCGGGTGTCGAGCACCACTAGGCTGGGGTCGGCTAATCGACCCCTCTTCTCGCGGACCTGCCAGCGCAGTAGGTCGTGAATGACCTGGTCGGTGCCGCCATTGCGCCACGTGTCGAAGGAGTACTTCACCGTGCCGACGGGCGGAAGGTCGTGCGGGAGGTAGTCCCACTGGCAGCCGGTCCGGGACTGGGTAAAGCAGCGCGTTGACGATCTCCCGCATCTCGTAGCGGCCCTCGTGGCCGCTGACGGAGGAGTGCTGGGCCTTCCAGGCGGTGATCACGGGCTCGATCAGCGCCCAGCGTTCGTCGGATAAGTCGCTCTTGCAGGGCCTGCGGTCACTCACCCAGCCACCCCAGCACGGCACCGCCCCGACGACCCGCCACGGAGGCAAAGGCCACTCGTTCAGGCGGCGACAGAACGGACAGCAGCTCACATTCCGCCCTCTGAAACCTTGCGTCCACTCGCGCTCTCCCCGGGAGCGGTTGGCGAGGTGGTCCGGGTCCTGGTCGTGCTCGCCCAATGCCGCCGGTGTCCTGTGCACCGGCGGTCCAGGCCACGGCGGGAGGAGCAAGGCACCATCCGTCCCGAGGTGACCACGGTCAAGGTCCGTCAGCGGTACCTGACGCCGGGTGAGGAGAGCAAGGGTGGCCCGCTGTACGTGATGTCGAAGCAGCCCGACGGCCGCTGGCGCTGAAGGCATGCCAGAACACGGAGGTCCCGCCCCGAGTAGCGGACCGGGCGGTCTGGCCGGGGCCCGTGCCCGCCGAACTGGGCAGGCACACCCGGGGCGTCAGGAAGGGCCGGGATGACGCCTTATGCTTCCGGGAAGATCATCTGCGCTTGCCATGCGCACTTCATCGAGAATCAGCGGGGACATGAGGAAGCACACACTGATCACCACAAGTCTCGTCTTGGCTCTCGGCCTTGTCACGGGCTGCTCCTCCGAGAGCGACGGCGGCAAGGCCAGGCCCGGCAGCGCGTCCCAGGACGGCAGGGCAGTATCCAAGCCCAAGGGGCCGCTCTACGCCGGCCCCGCGCTGCCAGGCCTCGCCGAGCAGCAGGCGTGGAGCCTGCCGCCGGCCAAGGCCGTCGACCTCGGTGACGTCCTGCTCTTCGTGAAGGTCGGTCAGGGTGACTACGCACGCGGGGGAGACGAGAACGACCCCCTCGACGGCACGGTCGGCACACTCTTCTCCGCCTACTCCTCGGACAAGCCGGAGGCCGTGACCCTGGAGTTCAGGGACGTGCGGACCGGAGCCGTACGCAAGTCCCTCGCCCTGAAGGCCAGCACCGTCGCTGCCACGACCTGGCACAACGGTGTGCCGGCGGTGGCGGTCACCACGACCCGCACGCAGGAGTCCGACGGGCTGAGCGCGGAGCAGAGCAGCATCACGGTCACGGTCTACGGAGCCGACGGAGCGCGGCTCGGCACGATGGAACACGCGGGCGACGGCAAGGGCGTCTCGATCCACGAAGGCCACCTGATCGAGCAGGACGGCGACGCGACCCTCAAGCTCACGCCCATCGACGGCGGCGAGCCGCGCAAGGTCACCTGCACGGGCACGCTCGCGCATTGCTCCTTTGACCCGCGGAACAACGAGATCGACGGCGGACAGGCGCACGCCCCACTGATCACCGGGGCATATGCCTTCCACGTGGAGAACGCGTCCACGTACGAGACCGATCCCGAACAGCTCGTCCTGTCCGAGCTGGAAACCGGGAAGAAGGTGTGGACCACGGCGGACGTCACTCCGCCCCAGGGTGTGGAGCTGGACAAGGACCACAAGCGCACCAGTGGAGCCGTCCGCGTCCTCGACGTACGCGACGGGCGCATTCTCACCGCGTGGGGCGCCGGCGCGTTTTCGCCGGACACCTTCGTCACAGCGACGTACGACCTGGCCAGCGGGAAGCAGATCGGCGGTTCGACCACGTATCGCTACGCCGACTTCCCGGGCGACACGATCAACACGGAAGGCTCTTCCGTCTTCTCTCCTGATCACAAGCTCGCCGCGGCTCACACGAAGGGCGGCACCGCCCTGTGGGACCTCGGGACCGGCAAGGAGCTGTGGAAGCAGGCGGAGGGCGAGACCTCGCTGACCCCTCGCCGCTTCTCCGCGAACGGCGTGCTGTACGGCGACACCGACAACGAAGGCGGGTCCGGCACGAGCGCGCTCGCAGTGGACGCCCGCACGAAGAAGGTCCTGGCCAAGGACCTGCCGAGCGACGGCATCCCGCTGTTCTCCCGCTCCACCGGCTACGGGTACCTCACCACGGACGACGGCTTCTTCGTCTTCGCGGCGCAGCGCCAGGACGGGTGACGACGACACAACAGGCCCCAAAAAGAGCGTTGCGTCCCGCCAGGTGTGCTTCATTGCAGTTCAGCTGGCGGACCGCCTCTTGCTGCCACCGCATTCGACGTGCTTGCGAGGGACCTGGAGACGCCCTTCCCGGGCGTGGAACTGCTAGGCGGCCGCAAGTCTGCCCGCCCACCGCTGTGGGAGAAGCGGCAGGCGACCGCAGCCAGGACGACGTCAGTTCCTGAGCGTGCGTGCGCAACGCCCCACAGGAAGCACGCCTTCCGAGTGAACGCGCCCCCACCCTGACTGTCCCGAAGCACCTGCTGTCTGCCAAAACGACGCCCGCGCGGGATGCGTCGGCGCAAACAACCGCTGGCAGCCCTCCGCCACCAGGCCGCCTCGATGACTGAAACGCGTCATGTCACGCAGCTCCAAAGCGAGTTGAGAGGGCGGAGCACTGATCCAATGTCAGTGGTGCCTGTACCGGCGGCTACGCGCTCGACAGGCGGGCGCTCTGACCAACTGAGCTACTGAAGCATGCGGAACGCCTGCGTCGCCGTGCGCACCCTCCCCGTCGTCCTGCCCGCCCGCGCGCGAGACACCCACCGAGGCTTGCTTGGGGTCACCTGCGGTCCCGCCCACACGTGTCCAAAAAGCCACTGGCGTTGGGGTTCGAGCGCTGTGAATGTGTCTCCGCCCGGCTAACCGGGCTGTGCCGACTTCGGAGGGGGATCCGCTTCATGCTGTCTCGCCGTACGTCCCTGAGATCCGCCGTCGCTGTCCTTGGCGTCGGTGCGGCGATCGTTCTGTCCTCGCCCGCGCCCGCTTTCGCCGCCAACGAGGGCGACCACTGGATCGCCACGCCGAACTGCGTTGCCGATCAAAAGATCGAACTGCACTACGTCAACGGTGGCTGGCATGATGAGCAGGAGCTGAACCCGACCGGGGCTCTTAGCGGCTGCGTGTTCAGCCTGAAGGACAACGGCACCACGATCTGGTCCTCGTCCGGTGCCGGCTCCGGCTGGTGGTACGACGGTCCAGGTCACTACATCTGCGCCTACATCACAGACGCCCGCGCCGGCGGAGTTATCGCTTCCGGCATCTGCAACTGAAGCCACACCACAAGGCCGGATACGTCGCCATGAACTGTGCGATACCGAGTGGGAGTTCGTTCGGCCGTTGCTGCCCGTGTCGTTGCGTGGGCGCAAGCGGCTGGATGACCGCAGGGTCCTCAACGGGATCGTGTGGAAGTTTCGTACCGGGACGGCCTGGCGGGATGTGCCTGAGCGGTACGGGCCGTGGGCCACGCTGCGCACCCGATTTCGCCGATGGGCGACGGACGGCACTTTGGAGCGGATGCTGCGCGCCGCCCAGTCCCGGGCGGACGCCGCCGGCGACATCGACTGGCTGGTGTCGGTCGACTCCACCATCGTCCGCGCCCACCAGCATGCCGCCGGTGCTCGAAAAGGGGCTCCGCAGCACGGCTCTCGGACGCTCCCGAGGCGGCCTGACCAGCAAGATTCACCTGGCCTGCGACGGTGCCGGCCGCCCGCTCGCCTATGTCGTCACGGGCGGCAACACCAACGACTGCACCCAGTTCACCGCCGTGATGGAGGCGATCCGGGTGCCCCGCACCGGCCCGGGACGGCCCCCGGGTGCGGCCCTCGCACGTCCTGGGCGACAAGGGCTATAGCTCCAGGGCGATCCGCACCTGGATGCGTCGACGCGGTATCAGCCACACCATTCCCCTAGCGAACCGATCAGGTCCGCAACCGGCTGAACCTCGGCAGCCGTGGGGGACGACCCCCGGTCTTCGACCGCGATACCTACAAGCGGCGCAACGTGGTGGAACGGTGCTTCAACAAGCTGAAGCAGTGGCGCGGCATCGCTACCCGGTACGACAAGACCACCGAGTCCTACCAAGCAGCCGTCACCCTCGCAGCCCTCCTGATGTGGGCGTGACATTTGACGACAGAACCTAGGGCCGTTGCAAAGTCCGGTGATCTTGTAGTGGCGCTGGTCAGGCGACGCCCACTGGGGCGACGCCTGATACGAGGTCAGGTCGGTAATCGCGTGTACGGGCTGGCGGCTGGCGGCTGGCGGTTCCGGTCGTGCGGTCGGTGCGGTGGCGCAGGATGCGAACAGCCTGGGCGGCGTGGGGAAGGTCCAGATCGAGGTCGGTCACGACGAGGGCCCTGGTCACCCGGGTTCCCGGCGGCTGGCCGATCTCCCGGTCGTAGCGGCGGCCCGTGACGTCCTTGCACGGCAGCGATCGCAGCCTGCGGCGCAGTTCGGGCTGGTTGGCCTTGACCACCAACAGGTAGTGCGCCTTCTTCTCGTCCACCAGGAAGCGCGCATGCGCGCGCTGGGTGTGCAGGGCGTCGGCCGTGACGGTGACCGGTCAGGTCGAAGGGCGCCAGTAACGTGGCGAAGCGGGTGATCTCGTTGGTCTTGACGAGGACCCGCAGCTGGGTGACGGTTCGGCCGTCTCCGGTCATCGCGGCCAGCAGGTGGGCGGCGGGCGTCTGGCCGTGTCGAGAGCCGCGGGCGGCCTTGCCATCGATCGCCACCGAGTCCGAGCCGGCAGGAGAGCGCCGGTTGGATCGGCCAGGCCACCAGGGCAGACCAAGCCGACAACCCGCCGAATCGTGGCGGCACTCGGCCCGACGTGCACGCTCAACGCTCCCACGACCCGGGCAGCCAGGCGGGCCAGGGCATGCCCCGGCGCGTTCGCGGACCACTGGCCGATGGCCGTATACGAGCGTGCGCCGGCGACAGCCGCCGAGGCGGCAACCAGCAGCACCGCCACGAACGGGTGACGCCCGCCTCGACGCCGCCGCGGATCCGGCGAACAGTCGCAACCGCTCCACCAGCGACAATCCCGAAGTGTCCTCCAGAGCGGGCGACTTGATCAGACAGGCGGTGGCAGACTGACGACACAGCGAAGCTCCAGTGGTACAAGGTGACTTGGGGAGGTCATCCCGTTCAACCGGAGCTTGGTTGCGTTCGTGACGTCCAACCCGCACTCCTTGGCCCGCCACGACCTGCGGACTCACATGATCACCGGGACTTTAGGACGCCCCTGCCCCGCGGGCTGCTGCGCTCAGGACTGGTCGTGCCAGGAGAATGCCGCGATCCGCCATCCCTCCGGGGTGCGGACGAACTGGAAGGTCTTGGTCCCGCCGCCCTCGAACGGCTTGCCGTCCAGGACGCCGGCCTTGCGGTACTCGCCGAAGCGCGACGCGATGTCACCCGCGATCTCGGTCCGTTCGGAGGTCTCCCACTCCGAGAACTCGACCAACCGGCCGTCGGAGAGCAGGCGTTCGCGAGGCTCGATGAACTCGTCCATGGTGTAGACCGTGTACTTCGGCCCGGTCAGCACGATCACGCCCCCCGGAATGACCAGCCGGCGGATCCGGGCCACGTCCGCGGCCTTGCCGCCGCGGTTGTCGAAGGCTCCGAAGAACTCGGCGGTTATGGCGTCGATCTCGATCTTGGACACCCTGCGACGGTAACACCGATAGGGGGCAACGGACATGGCGTCGAGGCAGCCTCCTAACAGGTCATCTCCTTTGGTGTACTCGATAGCCTTCCGCTGTGGGGATCGTTGAACGGCTGGTGCCGGATGAGCTGTGGGAGTTGTTCCAGCGGGTGGTGCCCCGGGCGCCGATATGGCCGCAAGGGGGTGGCCGGCGCCGGCATGGCTGCCTGGACCGTCTCGGCACGCTCCCGCCGCACCCGCCAGGCCTCTGAGCCGGCGAGTCTGTGCAGGGTGCGAAAGGTTATCCGGTAAATCCGTGTTCGTCCGGTGTGCCGGGGGTCGGCTGTGTGGCTCCGAAGCGGCGGTCGCGGCGGGTGTAGGTGTCGATGGCCTGCCACAGACAGGTGCGGTCGATGTCGGGCCACAGGATGTCGAGGAAGACGAGTTCGGCGTAGGTCGATTGCCAGGGCAGGAAGTTGGAGGTGCGCTGCTCGCCGCCGGTGCAGATGAGCAGGTCCACCTCCGGCAGGTCGGACTGGTGCAGGTGCGCGGCCACATGCCGTGGGGTGATGGTGGCGGGGTCCATCGTCCCCGCGGCCACCTCGTGGCCCAGTGCGCGGGCGGCCTGCGTGAGTTCATCGCGGCCGCCGTGGTTGACGCACATGTTAAGGGTCAGGGCCGTCCTGTTGCGGGTGGCGTGTTCAGTTCGACGCAGTGGGCGCACCAGGTCGGGGGGCAGCCCGTCGGGGGTGCCGGACCAGCGCAGCAGGACGTCGCGTTGCCAGACTTCCCCGGTTTCCATGTCGAGGCCGGCCTGGAACAAGTGCAGGATCGCTTCGGTCTCGGCGGTGGCACGCGTCCACTTCTCGGTGGACACGGCGTACAGGCTCAGGCAGGGCAGGCCGATCTCGAGGACCCCGTAGACGGTTTGCCGCACGGCGGCCTGGCCGGCTTCGTGGCCGGCGGTGCGCAGCCGGCCGCGGTGGGTGGCCCACCGTCCGTCGCCGTTCATGATGACCGCCACGTGCCGGAGGGGGGCAGGTGAGCGGGCAGTCGGGGCGGCCGGGCGCCGCTGGGGTGCGGCACCGGCGGCAGCAGCGCCGGCGTTCCCGATGCGGCCAGATCGCCTTCCGCGGAGCGTGGCAGCGGGATGGCGGCAGGCGACTGGACGGCGGTGCGCGCGTGGCGGCGCCAGCTCCTGGCCACGCGGAGCCGGCCGCGGGCCAGCGTGAGGTGGAAGCGGACCGGGTTGGCGCGGGTGCGGCCTTTCAAGAGTGTGTGGGGGTTTTGGTCGATGCGGTCGAGTTCGAGCCGGTGCAGGTCGGCGATGGTCCGCAGGGCGGCGGCCCTGGGCGGGTGCTCGCTGCCGGCGGTCGCGGTCTGTTCCAGCCACTGGCGGGTCTGGGCGGTCAGGGCGTGGATCATGTCGGTATACCGGCCTCGTGCCCGGCCTTGCGCAAGGTCCCCGGTGACGATGCCGTACTGGTCGAGTACAGCGGCCGGCAGTTTGACGAAGCCGCCAGTAGGCCGAGTACGCTGCCCGCGAGCGGGAGTACAAGGAGCAGCTGCGCCGCATCGCCGCACAGCAGAAGGCCAAGCGGGAAGCCAGCGGTCCCGTGTGCGCCGGCTGCGGCACCAGGTTCACCGACGAACGGTGGAAGGCCATCGAGCCGGCCGGGTGGGACGCCCCACGCGAGACCCACCCGCAAGTTTGAAGGCCCCAGGGGCCGGGCGGTCCTTCGGGTGGGTTCTTCAGAAACCCAACTGAAAGGCGATCAGGTGACCGGAGGAAGTGCGGACGGCTTCGTGACCGGCGGAGCGAAGGCGCCCAGGAGCGGGCCGAGCGATGGCGAGACTGGCGGTGTCAGTTCCTGGAGGGGCCGTTTCTCGGTGACTCGGGCGGGAGGCCCGGGGGAGGAATGGGCCAGACGACCGCCTGGAAGGGAATGGCGAGCAAGGCCCGGGGTGGAGGTCGCGGCCCGAGTGAGGCCGGGGCTGCCCCTACCCTGCTGACGTGTGCGCTGCGCCTGCGGCGCGGATGCGCTGGCCGAGGAAGAGTGCTGCGCGCTCCAGTGCCTCGTCCGCCTCGTCCAGGACGCCGGCGAACGACTGGAATACGTGCGGCACGTCGGCGGTGATGTCCAGGATGATGTCCACTCCGGCTGCCCTCGCACGCGCGGCCAGGCGCGTGGAGTCGTCCAGCAGGATCTCGTTGGTGCCTACCTGGATCAGCATCGGAGGGAAGCTGGTCAGGTTGGCGAGCACGGCCGGGCTGAGCAGGGGCTGATGCGGGTCGGCCCCGGCGAGGTACATGGCTCCGGTGTGTTCAACGGCCTCGCGGGTGAAGATCGGGTCGATGCCCGTTTTGGTGTCCATGCTCTCGCCGGTTCGGGTGGCGTCGAGGCCCGGGGAGAACGCCACGATGGCGGCGGGCAGTGGGAGGCCCGCGTCGCGGGCGGCGAGGCAGGTGGTGACGGTGAGGCCGCCGCCGGCGGAGTCGCCGGCGAACACGATGGTCGAAGGGTCTTTGCCGCTGTCGAGGAGGGCGCGGTAGGCGCTCAGCGTGTCTTCTATTGCGGCCGGGAACGGGTGCTCGGGGGCAAGCCGGTAGTCCAGCGAGTACGCCCCGAAGCCGGTCTTGGCCACGAGGTGGCCCGTCAGCGACAGGGCGGTCTCGGGAGAGCCGAATACCCAGCCGCCGCCATGGAAGTACAGGATCGTGCCGGCGCGCGGCCCGTTGTCCGGCTCGACATACAGTGCGGGTCGGTCGCCGAGCGTCGTCCGCGTGGTGCGGATGCCGTCGGGCACGATCATCCGGGCCATCAGCTCCCGGAATCCGGCTCGGATCGCCTCGACCGACCGCTGCCCCTCAGGTCGGGGCTGCCGCAGCATCGCGTCGACCTTCGCGCGCTGTTCCTTGCTCATAGGTACGCTCCCGCCATAGGTCAGTTCCATGGAACTATATGCCTTGGAATCTAACGTACACTATATGCCATGGCATCCACATCGAGCGGCGAGACGGCCGACCTCCCGGGCTTCTTCGCCGACCTGGTCCGTTGCGAGACGCGTCTGTACAACGCCCTCAACGACCGTCTCCGCGAGCAGCACGGGATCGTCACCTCGCAGTACGAGGCCCTGCGCTACCTACGCGACCACCCCGGGTCCCGCGTGGCGGACCTCGCCGCCGAATTCGCCATCGGTATCGGGGCGACCAGCAAAACCATCGACCGCCTGGAGAAGCAGGGTTGGGCCGCCCGACAGCCGAACCCAGCCGACCGCCGCTCCTCGCTGCTGGCCCTGACCGACAACGGCACGCAGCTCGTCGACGCAGCAGAGAAAACCTTCACCGCCAAAGTGGCCGAGCTGATCGGAGGCACTCTCGACGACTCCTCAGCGACGGCCGCCGCACAGGCCCTCTCCAAGCTGCGCTCCGTGCTCGAACGCAACCAGATCGGCACACCCGCGGGCTGACGAGCATCACCTCGGGCCGGGGCGGCGGCACCCGGCCTGCACGGGGTCAGCAAGCGGCCCAACGGGTCGGGCGCGCGGGGTCAGCCGTCCTCGGCGTCCTCGACGGCGTCCGGGTCCCGGAAGGGACGCAGACCCTGGCCGGGGCCGCTGGCTTTGATGTTGAACAGATAGTGGCCCAGGAAGTCGGTGTGCCGGTCCTTGAGCGGGGAGAGCCGGGCCACGTCCTCGTCCTTGCTCGACCCGGGGTGACAGCTCCTACCCTCGGTTTCTCGCTGATGTCCCGAGCACCCGACGAAGCGTCGTACTCCAGCTGCGGTTCCGGCGGTTCCGGTGCCGGAACACCAAGTGTCCGCGCCGGACGTTCGTGGAGCAGATACCCGGCCTGGCCCGCAGATATGGCCAGCGCACCGAGCGGCTGCGTTCCACCCTGACCTCAGCCGGCCTCGCCCTGGCCGGTCGAGCCGACGCTCGCTTGGCTGCCGTGCGTCTGCCACTGACCGGTGAACGGCTCTTCTGGCATTGCGGCGTCGGCGAACCGCTTGACCGTGCGATAGGTCATTCCGAGCTGCCGCTGTACCGAGCGTCGGCTATGCCCCGCTTTCAGCAGTGCGTGGACGGTGGCGTGCCGGGCCTGGGTCCGATCGGCGAATCGGTTTCTGCGCGGCCAAGGAGAACCGGACGATTCCGCTGCTGGAACGGTGTCGGGATTGGGTTCGGGGACCATGGGGACCAAAGCGCGGAGGCAGCGACGGTGCTGGGTAACGCTCCGCTCGGCAGCCTCGCTCAGGTTCTGCCAGAGATGCCACCGGTCCGCGACCTGGACGGCCTGCGGCGCACCGGCGCTGGCGCCCTCGGCGAAGAACGGCGCCCCGTCACGGCACACGACCTCGACCCCGGGCCGATCGGCGAGCCAGGCCGCCAGGCTCGATGCCTCCAGGTCGGGCAGTAGGTCGACAGGACGGCGGGTTTCGACGTCGACGAGAACGGTGCCGTAGTGATGGCCCTTGCGGGTGGCGTACTCGTCGACGCCGACCACACGCGGGGCCGGCACCTCCGGCTCGGGAAGAACGTCGACCAGGCGCAGGACGGTGCTGCGGCTGGCGGCGTGAACTGACGCCCAGCCGGCGCTAGCGTCAGCTGTGGGGCTACTCCTGCTCGGGGTGGCCCCACAGGGGTGCGGTCGGCCCGGGCGACGAGCGCCGGACCGGTCCTTCTGGATGTCGCGCTCGCCGTCGCGCTGGGCGGGGACTGCCTGGCCGATGTGGGCATGCTGCGGGCCGAGCCGGCCGTGTTCGGGCCGGTGGCCTCCGACCCCACGGTCTCCCGACTGATCAGCAAACTGGCTTCGGGCAGGTAGCAGGCCCTGGCCGCGCTGCGAACCGCCCGCGCCGAAGTTCGCGAACACGTATGGAAGTCGGTCGGTGAAGCAGTGCCGGACGCGGGCGGCCAGGTGATCGTGGACATCGACGGCGTCCTCGTCCTGGCGCACTCCGAGAAGCAGGACGCCGCCGCGACCTGGAAGAAAACATTCGGGCACCACCCGCTGATGGGATGCGTCGACCACGGCCGGGGCGGGTCCGGCGAGCCGGTCGTGGGCCTGCTGCGGCCCGGGCTCCAACACCGCCGCCGACCACATCGAAGCCGTCAGGCTGGCCCCGGCCCAGTTGCAATTTTCATCCTTACCATCTGAATAGTCTTATAATGAGGCATTCTGATCCCGCTCTGGTCTGGCGACCCTTCGGACCGGTGCTGGATGGATGATCATCGCCCGCCGGGCCCTCATCCGTCACAGCTGCACCGGAACCGGTCGCCGCCGGACAGGGGGTGCACGGCCATGACGGCGCCCATAGAGGTCACCGGCTCAGCTGCCGAAGCACAGCCGGAGTCCGTGCTGTCCGGGATGGGCGAGAGGATCGAGGGCCGGTCGCTCGGGCAGATCGCATGGATACGGTTCAAGCGTGACAAGGTCGCGGTCGCAGGCGGCATCGTCGTTCTCTGCCTGATGGTGCTGGCAGTCTTCGCCAAAGTCATCGAATCCGTCTTCAAGCTTGATCCGAACGCCTTCCACCAGAATCTGATCGACCCGGTGCAGCTCAGGCCCAAGGGGGCCTGGGGCGGGATCAGCTGGGGCCATCCCCTCGGCGTCGAGCCGCAGTTCGGCCGCGACCTGCTCGCCCGGATCATCGAAGGTGCGTGGGTGTCGCTGGCAGTCGCATTCGGCGCGACTTTGCTGTCGGTGACCCTCGGCACGGTGCTGGGCGTGGCCGCCGGCTACTACGGGGGCTGGGTCGACACCGTGATCAGCCGCCTCATGGACATATTCCTGGCCTTCCCACTGCTGCTCTTCGCGATCGCGCTGTCCGCATCGCTGCAGGGCGGTGCCTTCGGACTCCACGGGCTGACGCTCCATATCAGCGTGCTGATCTTCGTGATCGGTTTCTTCAACTGGCCCTATATGGGCCGCATCATTCGGGGCCAGACGCTCTCGCTGCGCGAGCGCGAGTTCGTCGACGCGGCACGCACCCTGGGCGCCAGGGGGCCGCACATCCTGTTCAAGCAACTGCTGCCGAACCTCGTCGCGCCGATCATCGTCTACTCGACGCTGCTGATCCCGACGAACATCCTCTTCGAGGCGGGCCTGAGCTTCCTCGGCGTCGGCATCCAGCCGCCGCAGGCGTCCTGGGGCGGCATGCTCAACCAGGCCATCAGTCTCTACCAGGCGGATCCGTGGTTCATGCTCGTCCCGGGTCTGGCGATCTTCATCACTGTTCTGGCATTCAACCTGCTCGGCGACGGACTCCGGGACGCCCTGGACCCGCGGAGCAAATGATGCGCGTACCGATTCCCGTCTCAGGCGAGGGGAGAGCGTCATGAGGAGATCAAGGATCACTTTCGTTCTCGCGGGGGCCGCAACCGCGGCGCTGGTCGTGTCGGGGTGCGGCGGCAAAGGCGGCAGCTCCGGCGGCGGAACGACGGGGAAGGCCCCCGCCTACAACGCCGGCATCACCGGCGTGGTCAATCCCTCCGACCACAAGGGCGGGACAGTGGTGTACCAGCTGTCGAGCACACCGGACTCGATGGACCCCGGCAACACCTACTACGCCTTCATGTGGAACTTCTCGCGGATTTACGCGCGGGCTCTGACCACCTACCAGCCGGCCCCCGGCAAGGCTGGTCTCAAGCTCGTACCGGACCTCGCGGCGGGGCTCGGCAAGCCCAGTGACAACGGCAGGACCTGGACGTACCACATCCGTCCCGGCCTGAAGTTCTCCGACGGCACACCGATCACGACCAAGGACGTCAAGTACGCCATCGAGCGCAGCAACTACGCGCCCGAGGTGATGTCCAACGGGCCCACGTACTTCAACGCGTACCTGATGGACAACACCCCCAAGTATCAGGGGCCGTACAAGGACAAGAGCGGCGGCCTGAAGTCCATCGAGACGCCTGACGACACCACCATCGTCTTCCACCTCAAGCAGCCGTTCGCGGACTTCGACTACCTGGTCAGCAGTCCGCAGACGGCGCCGGTGCCCAAGGCCAAGGACACCGGCTCGGACTACGTGAAGAACGTGATCTCGTCCGGCTCGTACAAGTTCCAGAGCTACCAGGACGGCAAGGGGGCGACGCTGGTGAGGAACCCGCAGTGGAGTGCGTCCTCCGACCCGATCCGCAAGCAGCTCCCGGACAAGATCACCGTCCAGTTCAACATCGCCCAGACCACGGTCGACCAGAACCTGATCGCCGGTAACGCGACGCTCGACGTCGCAGGCGCCGGCATCGCGGCGCAGAGCCAGGCCGCCACTCTGAACAATGCGACGCAGAAGGGACACCTCGACGACGCGCAGAGCGGCGCGCTCGCCTATGTGGCGATCTCGAGCGCCGTCAAGCCGTTCGACAATGTGCACTGCCGCAAGGCGGTGGAGTACGCGGTCGACAAGGTCTCCGCGCAGACCGCGACCGGTGGCGACATCCACGGCGACATCGCCACGACGATCCTGCCGCCCACCGTGTCCGGCCACGTCAAGTACGACGACCTGTACAAGACCCCTGGCTACAAGGGAGTGGACTCGCCCGAGGGCCTCGCCGCGGCCAAGAAGGAGCTCGGCCTTTGCGGCCACCCGGGCGGCTTCTCCACCAACCTCTCCGCCCGGTCCGACCGGCCCAACGAGATCGCGATCGCCCAGGCCGTCCAGGCCTCGCTGAAGAAGGTCGGGATCAACGTCGGCATCCAGCAGTACCCGTCGGGCAAGTACTTCACGGACAGCGCCGGCGCGCCGGCCTTCGTCCACTCCCACGGTCTCGGTCTGATGATGACGGCGTGGGCCGCCGACTGGCCGGACGGCTACGGCTTCCTCCAGCAGATCATCGACGGCAGGGCCATCAAGGCCTCGGGCAACAGCAACCTGTCCGAGCTCAACGATCCCGCCATCAACAAGATGCTCGACGCGGCCATCGGCAACACCGACGCCGCGGCCCGCACCAAGGCGTGGGGGGACATCGACAAGGCCGCGATGGCGCAGGCCCCCTTGGTGCCCCTGCTGTACCGGAAGGACCCGCTGTACCGCCCGGACCAAGCGACCAACGTGTTCGTCACCGAGGCCTACGGCATGTACGACTACCTGAACGTCGGCATGAAGTAGCCCTCACATGAACGTCGGCATGAGGTAGCCCTCACAGGCGCTCGGACCGTACGGGAACGCAGGAGCTGAGGAGCTGAGGAGCTGAGGAGCTGAGGAGCTGAGGAGCTGAGGAGCTGAGGAGCTGAGGAGCTGAGGAGGTGAAGGGCGAGGCGCCGGCCGACCGGGCCGAGCTCCGGCCGGCCGGGCCCCCGCCGCCCGACCGTGGGTGCGTACATCATTCGCCGCATAGCGGCTGCGGTGATCCTGCTGTTCGTCGTGACGGCCATCACCTTTGCGATCTTCTTCCTGGTGCCCCGGCTGGCCGGCGAGACCAGCACCCAGCTGGCGGCTCAGTACGTCGGCCGCGACCCCAGTCCTGGGGCACTGACCGCCGTCCAGAAGAACCTGGGCTTCGACCAGCCGCTGTATACGCAGTACTGGCAGTTCGTGCACGGGATCTTCGCCGGCCGCACGTTCCACTTCGGACCGGACGCCTCCTACTGCCAGGTGCCGTGCTTCGGTTACTCGTTCAAGAGCCACCTGCCGGTCTGGCCACAGATCACCGAACGCATCCCCGTGACGCTGTCACTGGCCGTGGGGGCGGCGATCATCTGGCTGGTCAGCGGCGTGTCGATCGGCGTGCTGTCGGCGGTCAAGCGCGGCTCGATCTTCGACCGGCTCTCCATGGGGGTCGCGCTGGCCGGCGTCTCGCTTCCGATCTTCTTCACCGCACTGGTTTCCCTCGCACTGTTCAGCTACAAGTGGGCGATCTTTCCGAACCTGCAGTACGTGCCCTTCACCACGGACCCTCTGATGTGGGCGAAGAATCTGGTACTGCCGTGGGTCACTCTCGCTTTCTTGTACTCGGCGCTGTACGCCCGGCTCACCCGGGCAGGCATGTTGGAGACGATGAGCGAGGACTACATCCGCACTGCCCGGGCCAAGGGCCTCAGCGAACGGACGGTGGTCGTCAAGCACGGTCTGCGCTCCGCGCTCACCCCCATCCTCACGATCTTCGGCCTCGACATCGGTCTGCTACTCGGCGGCGCCGTCCTCACCGAGACCGCCTTCTCGCTGCCCGGAGTCGGGCAGTACGCGGTACAGGCGATCACCGACAACGACCTACCGAAGATCATGGCCGTGACCACGCTGGCCGCCTTCTTCATCGTCGTGGCCAACCTCGTGGTGGATGTGCTCTACGTCGCCGTCGACCCCCGGGTGAGGTACTGATGAGCCGGAAAGCTCGCGAAAATCCGCCGGTGAGGGCGCCCATCGGCGGGGTGGAGGCCGGCCGCGGAGCGCCTACCGGCATCGGATTTCTCCAGGTACGCGACCTGCGCGTCCACTTTGACACCGACGACGGCCTCGTCAGGGCCGTGGACGGCGTCTCCTTCGAGCTCGAGCGCGGCCGGACACTGGGCATCGTGGGCGAGTCGGGCTCCGGGAAATCGGTGACCTCGCTGGGAATCATGGGCCTTCACCGCACCGTCAAGGCCAAGATCTCCGGCGAGATCTGGCTGGACGGCGAAGAGCTCATCTCCGCCCCTCCCGACCGGGTACAGCACCTGCGGGGCCACAAGATGGCGATGATCTTCCAGGACCCGCTGACCGCGATGCACCCCTTCTATACCATCGGCGCCCAGATCACTGAGGCCTACCGGGTGCACCACCCGAAAGCGAGCCGCAAGGAGGCCCGCCTACGGGCGGTGGAGATGCTCGAACGGGTGGGCATCCCGCAACCCGCCACCCGTGCCGACGACTATCCGCACCAGTTCTCCGGCGGTATGCGCCAACGCGCCATGATCGCCATGGCTCTGGTCAACGACCCCTCGCTGCTGATCGCGGACGAGCCGACGACAGCACTCGACGTCACAGTCCAGGCGCAGATCCTGGACCTCATCCGTGAGCTCCAGCAGGAGTTCGGTTCCGCAGTGATCATCATCACTCACGACCTGGGAGTGGTGGCCGAGTTGGCCGACGACATCCTGGTGATGTACGCCGGCAAATGCGTGGAGAAGGGCGAGGCCAAGCAGCTGTTCACGGCGCCCGAGCATCCGTACACCTGGGGCCTGCTGGGCTCCATGCCGCGCATGGACCGTGAAATGCAGGCGCGGCTGATCCCGATCGCCGGGAACCCGCCGAGCCTGATCAGACTGCCGCGGGGATGCGCGTTCCACCCGCGCTGCCCCTTTGCCGACCGCAATGGTGACAAGTCCCGCACGGAGGTCCCCGAACTGACCGACGCGTCAGGCACCGGCCATCTCGTGGCCTGCCATCTGCTGCCCGCGGAACGGCGCCGGATCTTCGCCAAGGAAGTGGCGCCCCGGCTGTGAGGCCGGACCATGGAGGTGGAGGACTCATGGCATCGACGCAGACCACCGATCAGGAGGCCCTGCTGAACGTCCAGGGACTGGTGAAGCACTTTCCCATCACCCATGGCCTGCTGCGCCGTCAGGTCGGCGCGGTGCGGGCGGTGGACGGCATCGACTTCAGCGTGCTGCCCGGGGAGACACTGGGCGTGGTCGGCGAGTCGGGCTGCGGCAAGACCACGACCGGGCGGCTGATCATCCGGCTCCTCGAGCCCACGTCAGGGAAGATCGAGTTCGAGGGGCACGACATCACGCACCTGTCGCCCGGGGCGATGCGGCCCCTGCGCAAAGACATTCAGATGATCTTTCAGGACCCGTACTCCTCCCTCAACCCCCGGCACACCGTCGGCACGATCGTCGGCGACCCCTTCCGGCTGCAGAAGGTGAAGACCGAGGGGGGAGTGAAG
Organism: Streptomyces sp. NPDC097129; assembly: GCF_055668065.1. Taxonomy (NCBI): domain Bacteria; kingdom Bacillati; phylum Actinomycetota; class Actinomycetes; order Kitasatosporales; family Streptomycetaceae; genus Streptomyces; species Streptomyces sp. NPDC097129. Next base: position 452,296 of record NZ_JBVOQE010000005.1, read on the forward strand.
CGTGCCGTCCAGGACCTGCTGGAACTGTGCGGGCTCAGCCCCGAGCACTACAACCGCTACCCGCACGAGTTCTCCGGCGGCCAGCGGCAACGCATCGGCGTGGCCAGGGCGCTGGCGCTGCGGCCGAAGATGATCGTGGCAGACGAGCCCGTTTCGGCGCTGGACGTCTCCATCCAGGCCCAGGTGGTCAACCTGCTGGACGATCTTCAGGAGGAGCTGGGCCTCACCTACGTGATCATCGCGCACGACCTGTCGGTGATCCGGCACGTCTCCACGCGGGTGGCGGTGATGTATCTGGGAAAGGTGGTGGAGATCGGCGGCAAGGAGTCGCTGTACAGAGGGCCCATGCACCCCTACACGGTGGCACTGATGTCTGCGGTCCCCGTCCCGAACCCCGAGCGCCGCACCACACGCGAACGGATCCTCCTCACGGGCGACGTGCCCTCGCCGGTGAACCCACCTCCCGCGTGCCGCTTCCACACCCGCTGCTGGAAGGCGCAGGACATCTGCAGGATGCAGGAACCGCCGCTGAGAGAGCTCAAGCGGGGACACCTTGTGGCCTGCCACTTCCCGGAGAACATGTCTGGCGAAGCAGAATAGTACTCCAGCGGCACCTTGACGTTTTCCCTGTTCAGGGGCGGTTTGGGTGAGCGCGGTGGGCTGCTGGACGGCCCGTGTTCTCTTTTCCGGGCCGGCCCTCGATCGTGTGCAGCCGACGCTGATAGTGGCAACGGCGGGTGACCGCTTGGCGTCGTCTGCGCCAGGGGGACCATCTCAGTGCGCGCGCTGGGGAAGGGCTGCTGAGAGGCGATGGGTGCGTAGCCAGTTGCCAGGAGCCGCCGAACTTCTGCCACGGTGAGGGGCGCGAGGCGGGAACCGTTTCTGCTGCCCTTTTTGCCGCCGCCTCAGTGGCCATGACGGCCAGGAAGGCATGCTCCAGCACGGCTTGGGTGATATGCCGCATCCAGCCGGTGTAGCGGCGGGATCGCGTCCCATGAAGTGATGTAGCCGGGCGTGGTCCCGGAACGCGTGGTGTCTGCCCGGGGCGTGCACCCGCTCACCGTGCATGCTCCCTGAGCAAGGGCCGGCCATCACGCAAGTCTCCCTGGTGAACGGCCAGTTCAACCGGAGGAGCGCCCGATGGCCTTGTCCCAGTCTGAGCTGATGCGGCTGCTGGAGTCACTACGTCGTCCTGCGCGCCGAGGGCGGACTCCTCGGCCTGGTCGAGAAGCGCGGCATGTGACCCGACACCGCCCGCCGACTGTGCACAGTTATCTGCACCTCTTCTCCTCGTTGATCGCGGTGTCGGTCATCGCGATCAAGGAGGAGAAGTGGATCTACGTCACGAACTGATGGAGGGTCGGGCCCAGCTGCCCCGCGCTGGTGCCGTGGTGGAAACCGGTGAGGCCCACCCTCCTTTCATCGCCATCGACGGCATCGGACGCGAGGTGGAGCCGGTCACCGCGTACCTGCGCGACCTGGCGCTGAGTGACAGCAGCCCGCTGACTGCACGTAGCTACGCCTTCGGGATGCTGCGCTGGTTCCGACTGCTGTGGCTGCTCGATGTGGCCTGGGAACGGGCGACCGAGGCTGAGACGGCCGTCCTGACCGGCTGGCTACGTACGGCCCCGAACCCGCAGCGCCGGCGGCGCAACCCGCAGTCGCCGCCTCCGGGAACGGTCAATCCGCGGACTGGGAAGCCGTACCTCAGCCCCGGGTACGCACCGACGACGATCAACCACGCCCTGTCGGTGGTAAGCGGCTTCTACACGTTCCATGCGCACTACGGACGCGGTCCGGTGGTGAATCCGGTGCCTGTCTCGTCGCAGCGGCGCCGGGCCTTGAGCCACCTGAGCCCGCTGGAGCCCAAGCCGGTGTTGGGCCGGGCCAGGCTGCGCCAGAAGGTTGCCAGCCGGCTTCCGCGCTCCATCCCCGATCCTCTGTGGGACGAGCTGTTCGCGGCCATGGGCTGCGAGCGGGACCGAGCCCTGCTCGACTGCTACGTCTCCAGCGGCGCCCGGGCGGAGGAACTGCTCGGTGTCGGTACCGTCGACATCCACTGGGCCAAGCCGGGCCTCTACGTCATCACCAAGGGCACCCGGGAACGCGAGCTCGTGCCGATCTCGCCGGAGGCATGCGTCCGGCTGGCCCGCTACCTGGACAGCGTCGGCACGCCGGAGGTCGGCGAGCCCGTCTGGCGCACGCGGCACGGTCAAGACCGGCCTCTGACCTACTGGGGGATGCGTCGGGTGGTGCAGCGGGCCCAGCAGAACCTGCACACGAACTGGACGCTTCACGACCTGCGCCACACCGCTGCGCACCGGATGGCCAACGGCGGCAAGCTCACGCTGCCCGAGGTCCAGGCGGTGCTGCGCCACGCGAACATCCAGACCACCAGCCGCTACCTGGCGGTGCGGGTCGAGGAGATCTTCGACTCCCTGCTGGAGCACTACAACCAGCCGCGCCCCCAGGTGAGTTACCCGACCGGCTACGCTGCCGACGACATCGCGGCGGTGTTCGGTGCCTAAGACCGCCGCGAGCCCTACCACCGGCGTCAGCCGCCGCCACGGCCCGATCGCCGAGGGCCTGGACTACCCCAGCCGGTTCGTCGGTGGCCCGATGGCAGCCGAGCCAGCCACCACTGCCAAGCCGCCCCGCCCGTTCGGCGATCTTTCTCGCAGCAGTTCGCGGTCGATCGCGAGGCTGGTCGTCGACACCTGGGACGGAGGTACGTCAACGCGGCAGCAGCGCGGCCAGGCCGCCCGGCTCCTCCTGGACTACCTGGCTGGTTTCCCCGGCCTGACATGGCAAGAGCGGTGGGACGCCAGCCCGGTCGGCAAGGGACTCGCCCACGTCAACGACCTGGAGTGCCGCCGCAGCCCCAGCGTCAAACTCACCACCGGTCTGCGAGCCCTGATCTGCCTGCGCGTCATCCAGCCGTCCCTGGTGGCCTTCCGGCGCCACCACATGACCGGCTTCGCCGCGCACTTCATCTCCGCCCAGAGCGACCCGCTGCTGGACGAGTTCGCCAAGCAGGTCGAGGTGCACCAGCGCACCTACGCGCACCGCACCGAGGCCCTGTTCGACCTGTGCGTTCTGCTCTCTGTCCAGGGGGTCGCGCTGAGCGACGTCACGGCGCCCGCGCTGCTGCACTTCGCGCAGGAGAACCGGCGGGCTTGGTCGGTGGTGGACCCCGGGAACAAGGCCGGGAACCGCCTCCGCGGCCAAGGTGTGTGGCACGTGCTCCACGCCATGGGCCACCTTCCACCGACTGTCCCCGCAACGATGCGCGCCGCTCTCATGCGGGGCCAGAAGAGCATCGAGGAGCTCATCGACCTCTACCCGATCCGCAACCAGGCCGTCCGCGGCCTGCTGATCGACTACTTCACGCGGCGCCGCGCCGACACCGACTACGCCACCTTGAAAAACCTGGTCCTGCACCTGGCCCACCACTTCTGGGAGAAGATCGAACGCCTCAACCCCGACCAGGCTGACCTGCGGATCTCTCCGGAGATCTACACCGCCTGGCGGCAGATGATCGCCGTCAAGGACAACGGCGCTCCACGCGCCGGAACAGACAGCCTGGTCATCTCCGTTCGCAGCTTCTACTACGACCTGCACACCTGGGCCGCCCAGGAACCCGAGCGGTGGGCTACGTGGGTCGCTCCCTGCCCCGTCCCGCCCTCCGACCTGCACGGTCTCGGCGCTCGCCGCCGGCGGATCAACGAACGCAGCGCCGACCGCACCCGCCAGCGTCAGCCTCTGCTGCCGGTACTCGTCGAGCACGTCGAGTCCCGCTACGACCACTTCCGCCAGCTGCTCCAGCTCGCCGAGGGGGCGGCCGAGGGAGAGTCGTTCACCTTCGCCGGCATCAGCTACACACGCGTGCTGAGCGAAGCCGACCGCAAGCTCAGCCGACACACCGCACCGATCCCGCCGCGTCTGCGCAACAACGACAGCGGCGAGATGATCCACATCGCCGCCGAGGAGGAAACCACCTTCTGGGACTGGGCAGCGGTGGAGACACTGGGGCACTCCGGCGTCCGCATCGAGGAACTGTGCGAGCTCACCCACCTGAGCATCCGCCAGTATCAGCGGCCCGGTGGCGAGGTCATCGCACTGCTGGTCATCGCTCCTTCGAAGACCGACCGCGAGCGCGTGATCCCGATGTCCGCCGAGCTCTTCCACGTGATCGCCTCGATCATCCGCCGACACGCCCGCACCGGGCGGCCGATCCCGCTCGTGACTCGCTACGACCCGCACGACAAAGTCTGGAGTCCTCCGATGCCGTTCCTGTTCCAGCGGCAGAACGGCACGATTCCCGCGGTCTTCAACCCCGGCACGATCCAGAAGATGATCGAGCGACGCTGCCTCGCCCTCGCCGAAGTGCACCCCGGCTTCAAGGGGCTGAAGTTCACCCCGCACGACTTCCGCCGGATCTTCATCACCGAACTCGTCAACAGCGGCCTGCCCATCCACATCGGCGCGGCCCTGCTCGGACACCTGAATGTCCAGACCACTCGCGGCTACGTCGCGGTGTTCGACGAAGACGTCATCCGCCACTACCAGGAGCACCTGGAACACCGGCGCCAGATCCGTCCCACCGACGAATACCGGGACACCACCTCGGACGAGTGGACCGAGTTCGAGGAGCACTTCGACCGCCGCAAGGTCGAACTCGGCTCCTGCGGCCGCCCCTACGGCACCCCCTGCCAGCACGAGCACGCCTGCATCCGCTGCCCGATGCTTCACGTCAATCCCAAGATGCTCGCCCGGCTTTCCGAGCTCGAAGCCGACCTCCTGCAACGCAGGACGCGGGCCGAGGCCGAAGGCTGGATCGGTGAGATCGAGGGCATCGACCTCACCCTCACTTTCCTCCGCGCGAAGCGCGACGAGACCCAACGCCGAGCCCAGCGACCGGCCGTCCACCTCGGCATCCCCGCACGCCGCCGTCCCCAGGAGTCCGAATGACCTTCCCAGGACCAATGTCTGGAAGCGACCAGCCGTCACCGAAGGATGACGTTCACGCCCCGTTCCTCGAAGATCTCCAGGAGGAGGTCGAACAGCACAAGCTCGCGGTCACCGGCGGGCACGCGCTCTACCAACCGTTCCCGAGCCTCGGCCGAGGAATCCCAGTGCAAGGTGAATGGAGCAGTGGCGCCCCACCCGCCGCAAAGGCAGTCATCCAGAGCGTCAAGGTTCCAGCCGAAGTATCGGCCGGGTCCGTTGATGGCCTCACCGATTGCACAGTAGAAGCTGTCTTCGTCGACCATGTGCTGGCCGTCCAAGGCGAACACCTGGCCTGCAGGCGCATCGGGCTTCCCCTGGCGTTGGTACTCCCGGGACCACAGGGCTACCGACAGCCACGCGTGTTGATCCTCGGGTGCGAGTTCGTGCCACATGCCGGTGCGGTTCAGCTGACCCGTGCGGACCAGGTCCCACGCTCGTTCCGCTCCGGGCAGGGCGTTCTCGCACCACAGCGTCACTGTGACGTCGACGAGGCCGGTTCCAAGGGCGGAAGGTTTGGCGTCGACGACGGTGACCTCGTTGACGAAGTAGGACCCCATGGTGGCACCATCGCCGTCGAGAAGGGCGAGCCATGCGTTCCCCGCCATGGCGCGACGACTACCGACATGATCGAGGCTCTTCAGTAGGCCACCCTGCGGGAGACAACCTTCGAGGTGGACTCGGCGTGCGCCCTCCTCATCCGGCAGAGGCGTGAAGAGCCCCTCGGCCTCGTGAGTAAAGCTCCAGAAGCCACTGTCGTCCTCGTCCGAGGTCAGCGCGTACTTCTGCCCCTCGCCGGGCCGCCCTGATGTTCGCATCGCACCCCCCATGAGAGCGCTGATCTTACCGACGCCCGACAACTCACTGGGCAGCCGTCGGCGCTGTCCCCACCTCTGACCCCATCCCATCTATCTCGGAGGCCCATTGACGAGCCACATAGCCCCGTTCACCCATGAGAGTGAAGTGCAGAGAAGCACCGCGACCCTGAAGCGGGACGTCGCCAACAAGCCCCTGCGCCAGATCGCCGCCGAACTCGGCCTCGAGGAGCAGGCCGCCATCCTCAACTGCTGGCGCCCACCCGACGCGACAAACGAGCCCACGACCTGCTGGGACTCCGAAAACCCCCCGGCACTCCGCAGGGCGGGGTGGTCTCCCCGCTGCTGGCCAATGCACGAAGGACTCTCCCGCGAGGTCTCCCGGCGCGAAGCCTTGATTCATGCTCTCCACTCTCAAGGTAGGGGATGCCGCAGCTGATTCCCACACGCGCGAGGCGGGCCGCCTTTCGTGCGGAAGGCGAAATCGTCACCCCCAGTATCAGCGGGGCGCGGTCCGGGAGTCCAACGGCCTTGCAGACAGAGTGCGTTGGTACCTGCTGTGTGTGCGCTCGCCTGTTTCCGGCAGTCCGGGCACCGGCCCGGGCAGGCGGTGGACACTGCCTCCACTGCAAGGATGTCGGTGGAGTTGCTGACGCGATCTACTCGCACATCGATCCTGGGAAACAGCACAGCCTCGACCTTCTTGCTCGCCATGGCAGGAAACACTCTGCCGAAACGATCCCTCGTTCCCCTTGCTGACCTGGGGACTCATGGAACTGCGGAAAGAGCCGTGAAAAAACGGCCAGGCTCGCTCTTGGATTCCTAGGTAGTTAGCCGTTGGGTGTTGCTATTTTCCAGTGGGGACGATGCGCCGGTTTGGGCGGATTGCCCCTTTCTTCTGGCCGGGTAGCAAAAGCCGAAGTGACCGTGGGGGTGAGGGGAACGACCTCATTGACGGCCTCTTTCAACGCCGCCGGTGCGGGCCGAGTTCGAGGAGTACGTTGCCGAGCTGGGCGGAGGTCAGGGGCGGCACGGGCAGGGTGGACGCGGCCGGGTGGGCGCGGAAACTGTCGAGAAGCAAGGTAAGCGGGCGGGTCCAAGCGTCCGGGGCGACGGTGCTCAGCGCAGGCACGACCCGGCCCAGCGCCGCGAGGGCGAGGAGGACGTCCTCGGTGGTGAGATCCGGGCGGACGGTGCCCTGCACCTGGCCGCGGTGGAGCAGGTCTGCGATGGTGTCGCGGTTATGGGCGTGGATGGCCTCCAGAGAGGTCACGCCTTCCAGGCTCGTGGTCATGAGGTCGTTCGTGCCGCGGTCTGCGGCAAGCGTCGCGAACACGGTGTGCAGGTACTGCGTCAGCCCTGTCCACGCGTCCTCGGCTGTGCGTGCTCGCGCGCCGGCGGCCATGGTCTCGGTGAGAGCATCCCGGAAGACCTCGTCAACGAGCGCGGCGCGGGTCGGAAAGTGGCGGTAGAGGGTCGCGTTGCCGATACCCGCGCGCCGAGCGATGACGTCGAGTGGAGCGTCCAGCCCCTGTTCGGCGAAGACCTCGCGGGCCGTCTGCGTCAGTAGCCTCCGGTTGCGCAACGCGTCGCGGCGCCCAGTCGGCGCGTGGCCGCCCATCGCGTCTCCTTTTTCTCCGTCTCGTCCCTGTACCGGAGAGTGCTCCCCGGTACGGATGCTACCGACGATTGAGCAAACAGGGATCACCCCCCTCGTTTTCGGCTGTGGGCATGAGGCCCACCGGCGTCGAAAGGGGGGTGACCGATGTACAGCTCGGCGTTCGTGCTTCGGCGGCGGGACCCGCGTCTACCAGCGCACCGGCAGCTCTCGCAGGCTCCGCATCAGACTGGTGCGCCACCGCGGTGTGCCGTCACCGTCGAAGGCCAGGCGGGGGAAGCGGTCCAGCAGGATGCGCAGGGCCAGGGTCGCCTCCAGACGGGCCAGCGGGGCGCCCAGGCAGTGGTGCAGGCCGTGCCCAAAGGCGAGGTGGGCGCGGGTCGCGGCCGGATCGCGGCGGATGTCGAACCGTTCGGGGGCGGGGAAGCGCGCGGGGTCGCGGTTCGCGGCGGCAATGGAGAGCACGACACGCGCGCCCGCCGGTATCCGGGCGCCGCCGAGGATGATCGGTTCGGCGGTGTAACGGTAGGTACCCGCCGGTGCGGGCGACTCGAAGCGGAGCGTCTCCTCCACGGCGCCCTGAAACAGCTCGGGGTCGGCGCGCAGCGCGGCGAGCTGCCCGGGATGGCCGAGCAGCAGGTGGACGGCGTTGGCGATGAGGTTGACAGTGGTCTCGTGCCCTGCGACGAGCAGCAAGAAGGCCATGCCGAGCAGTTCCTCCGGGGTGAGCCGGTCAGCGCCGTCCCCGTCGACCAGGGCGTGCAGCAGATCGCTCTCCGCCGCGTCCCGAAGCCGCCGCTTCTCCTCCGCCAGCCCCGCGAGGTACACAGCCATCTCCTGCGAGGCGCGGGCGGACTGCTCCGCATCGTCGAGGGCGACGACCTTCGCGGACCACGCCCGGAAGGCGGCCCGGTCCCCGTCTGGCACCCCGAGCAGCTCGCAGATGATGGTGAGCGGCAGGGGATAGGCGTATGCAGCCACAAGGTCGGCACGGCCGTCGGCGAGCACGGCGTCCAGGAGCGCACCGGCCGCCTCCTGGACGCGGGGCCGCAGCGCCTGGACGCGGCGGGCGGTGAACTCGCGGGCCACCAGCGTACGCAGGCGTGTGTGATCGGGCGGATCGACCTGGAGCATGTTGCGGCCCACGGCGTAGAGCCCGTCGTCCTCGAAGTCGGCAGAGTGCTGCACGTCGTTGCGCAGCCTGGGGTCGGCGAACGCGGCTCGCACTTCCTCGTGCCCGATCACCAGCCATGACTCGTCCCCGGTGGGGAAACGCACGTGGTGGACAGACCCGCGGGAGCGCAGCGCGGTGAATGCGGAGTAGGGGTCGGCGGTGAAGTCGTCGGTGAGGTCGGCGAGTCGGACGGTGGGTTGCTGTGTGCGCATCGGCGGCTCCGACAGAAGTGGGGATCATTCCCCGGTTATGTGCCAGGTGCGACCATAACATGAAACGGGGAATGGTCCTCGTTTCGTTCCTCGAGGGCAATGCCTACGAGGTCTCCTTCCAGCCAAACGAAGCCGGCGACGACATCGCCATCTGCGCGAGCGGGCAGAGAGTTCCGGATACGGCTGGGCGCTGTCCACCGACTTCCAGCCCGGTCCTGCAGCAGTCCGTCCAGACCGTGACAGCCCAGGGCCTGGCCGAGCTGGTGGACCGGCAGATGCGCGCGGAACTGTCCGTCTACGAAGGGCGTCCGGTGCAGTGGGCGGCCCGCCTCAGCCCCCAGGGCCGCGACGTGCTGGCTTACCTGGAGGCGTCCCCCGCCCCCGCATCCCACAGCGCACCGCCTGCTACCGGGGAGCAGGTGATCGAGCTGCGGCCGTCGCATGGACGCCCTGCGCGTGTATGTGAACCGGTGCCCGGTGCTGCGCATGCCGCCGGCCGACGGTCTTGTCGAGCGGGTGCGCACCGCTTACTTCGACCGGCCGAACAACCACTGGCGGATGGCACTGACCACAGCGCAGGTCGAGACGGTGGCCTATGCGTTCTGCCTGCGCGCTCTGAGCGGCTCGGTCGCGGAGTCCAACCGGTTCTGCCACGAGTACGGGATGACCTACCGGGGTGGATGCGGCGACATGCCGCCCGGGGGGCCGTGCGCCCTTCGTTGCCTGCCGCGTCGCGCTGACGGCTGATCTCCTTCACGGCCGCGGCGCGGGCAGGGTGCCAGGCTTGACCTCCACCAGCTCCACGTCGACTCAGCCGTCTCTGTCACAGGCACCTGGCAGCATGGCCGCTCATGAACGCTGAGTCGTCTAATCGCTCCTCGCTTCGCGACTTCCACGGTGTCTATCTGCTTGAGGGATACACCCTGACGCTGGTCCGCGGGCTCTCCCCGCAAGACTTCCTCGACCGCGTCGGCGCCGCCCCGGCCGGGGACTATGACGGTTTCGAAGCGTTTGCAGCCCGAGACCGCGAGTTCCAGGAGAACCAGGCGGACTGGGGCGACTTCATGTTCGTCGGCGTCACCCCTGTCCAGAGCAAGGACGCCGACTGGGTCCTCGCCTTGGAAATCAACGGAGGCATCGAACTCCAGACGGAGGGCATGAAGGAGGCCAGCCGCGGCACCCGGGCCGTCTCCCATTTCCGGAGTCCCAACGCCATGACGCTGTTCTCATGGTGGGAGGACGGCGAACTGCGTACCCGGTTCGAAGGTGCACTCCACCGCGAGGGCACCACTCCAGACGAGCTCGTCGACCTCATGCTCCAGGCGGGCTTCGACTTCGAAAAGGGCATAGCCGACCTCGAGGAGTACGTCGCACTCGCCGAGGCGCTCACCGGAGTCAACGTGACCGCGAGCATGCTCGAAAACAGCACATACTCCACGGGCATCGTCGAAGTCCTTGTCGAGGACTACCCCAGTGTCGTTGTCGACCTCACCGGCACCCCACGACATCGCAGCTCGGCGGTGAGCCGATTGACCTGAGCCCGGTCGGCCTTGCCGGTGGACTCGAGGGGCAGTTCCGCCGGCTCCAGCCAGGAAGAGGGGAGCATGTAGGACGGCAGGCGTTCGGCCAGTACCGCGGCGAGCGCGCGGGCCGGGTCGGCTGTGGTGCCGGCGGCGGTGCCGCGGGGTGCCAGGAAGGCGCCGGCGAGCCGGGCGGTGTGCCCTTCGCCGAGCTTCTCGACGAAGGCGGCCTCGGTGTGCCCGGTGGCCACGGCGGCCTGCTCGATCTCCTCCAGTACGATCCGGAAGGCGCGCAGCTTCGCCTGCCTGTCCGTGCGCCCGACGATCTCGTACTGCCCGTCGGGCAGCAGGCGGCCCAGGTCACCGGTGCGGTAGACCCTCTGCTCGGTGCCGTCGGCGTCGCGGAGGGTCACGTAGGAGCGTGCGGTGCGTTCCGGCCGGTGGAGGTAACCGCTGGTCACCGAGGGCCCAGCAACGCAAAGTTCGCCGGTCCCGCCCGATACGACGGGCCGCAGGACATCGTCGAGCACGTGCAGCCGGACCCGGCGTACCGGACTGCCCACCGGAATCCTGGTGTGGCCGGCCAGGGACTCCTCGGTACAGGCGAACGCGGTGACGAAGACCGTGGTCTCGGTGGGGCCGTAGATGTTGAGCAGCTGCCGCGGCCCTCCGGCGGCCAGTACACGACAGGTGATCTCCTACTACATCGCCTACTGCCCCGCCGAGACCACTCTGGACGACCTGATCCGCATCGCGGGCAGCAGGTGGACCATCGAGGAATGCTTCCAAAGCGCCAAGCAGGAATGCGGCCTGGACGACTACCAAGTCCGCCGCTATCCCGGATGGCACCGCCACATGACCCTCGTCATGGCCGCCCACGCCTGCCCGACCGTCCTACGAGCCCGCGAATTGGATACCGGGAAAGCAGAAACGGATCCTCCCAGCTCATCCACCTCAGCCTCGCCGAGATACGACGGCTGATCACCCGCCTCACCGACCGCCGACCCCCACCCGTCGAGCGCATCCTGCACTGGTCGACCTGGCGCGACGCCAGCACCAGGCCCGCGCCAGCCACTACAAACGACGCGGACATAGCCCCTAACCTGGTCATCACTCACCGCAAGCACCGTTGCAGTACTGGCGCTGAGGGCGCCCCCTTGTGGCAGGGGGCGTCCTCAGCGTGTCGTGGGCATCAGCCGATGCTGCCGTACTCCGCGGGGAAGTCCGGTGGCCAGGGCTGGGTGAAGTCGAACAAGGACGGGTCCTCGAACTCGCGGGCCGCTTCACGCCACGCGGGATCGCCGGAAACGACGAAGCTGTCCCCGTCCGGTTCGATCATCCAGGTGAAGGCCGCATCGTCCGCAGGAAGGCCATGACGCTCCTTCAGCACAGCGAACTCCGCCTCCGACGCCCGGCGGACGTGAATGCCCTTCTCATAGATGGGCTTGAGCAGCATCAGCTCGACGTGGCCGAAGTACACCTCGATACGGGTGTCCGTTCCATCGACGGCAGTGGGCTCGCTGCGCAACAGCAGCATCCGGTGCGACGCCGCGAAGCTGACCACCCGGAACAGACGTCCCTCTCGTACGAAATCCGGCATTCTCCGTGCTCTTCCTGTCCTTGGGTTCTCGGTGTCACTGGGCCCAGTCCGGCTTCGGCATGTCTTTCACGAGGCTAGGCACCTTCTCACCTGGCTTGGTGAAGTACCAGTCGACGGCATCGAAGTCCCGGGTTCCGAGAATCACCTTGAGACGCAATGTCGCCACCTCCCATGCGGTGCCGTTGTTGCTTCCCGGTGTCGCCACCGTCTGCCAGTCGCCGCCCACCAACGGCGTGCCCCGCTCGACGAGCTTGTCCAGGGCTTCTGCCGCGGTCCTCGCGTTCGGGACACCGTCCAGTGAGATGCTCAACTTCACCGACGGATTGCTCAACGCCTTCTCGACGCCGACCATCCAGATCGGACGCCCGTCACCGTTGGGCGCCGGCTTGCCGAGAAGCTTGTTGTTGAACGTCCGGGCGCCGGGACCGCTCAGGCCGCCGGTACCGCCCAATGTCTCCTTGGCCAGCGTATCGGAGTACGGGTTGATTCCGAGGACGATGTGGTCGCCATCCTTGACGAGCTCGTTGACGATTCCTTCGAGGCACTCGTTGTGTACCAGGACCGGCGTCGTTCCCGCATACACGTAGTACGTGTGGTTGCGCGCCACTTCGAAGTTGAAGACCTGGACGGTCCCCTTGACAGCCGCGGTGCCAAGGACCTGTGAGGAACCGCCGTCCCGGGTCTCGAGGGTGTCTCCGGCTCGCAGTTCGCCGGCCTCGACCCAACCCCGTGCGCGAACCCAGAAGCGGTGAGAGCCGGTCGCTTCGACCTGGCCGTCGGCGGTTGTGATCCGGACCAGGGATTCGACACCGCCGACGGTACGAAGGTCCAGATCCGGGACTGCGGTAGAAGGCCGCCCTCGCGATCGGTGACCCGCTGTGGTGGGGTAGCAGCGGGTGGTCGCGGCGGGATCATCCGGCTCATACTCTGCCCCCGGCCCGGTCCCGGACCCGTGTAAGGCCTATATGGCCGGTCGCCCGCCGCCGTGGCTCAGGAGTAGGTCATCGGGCAGCCGTACCGCAGGGAGTACTGCGCGGCGCGCAAGTAGAGCGCCACGTAGAAGGCCGCGTCCCGGTTCTCGGCCCACGGCCCCGGCCGCACCCGGGCGGTCCGCTCCGCCCCGCCCTCCAGGAACCACAGGCTCAGTGCGAGGTTCTCGCCCGCCGGTATCGCGTCCACGGGCAGTCCGACGGCACCGGCCAGCCGCTCGGCCAGGGCGAGCACCCGCGGGGCCCCGGCGACCGCAGTCTCCTCCCCGGAGTACGCGGTGCCGACGGGAAGCACGATCTCCTCCTCCAGCGCGAACGGCACCAGCACGCACCAGTCGAGGAGGGCCGACAGCTCCGCGTCGGTCAGCCGCGTCCTGCACAGCGCCACGAAGCCGTCCATGGACGGGCTGACTTTCTCCTCGAACCAGCCCGGCGCCTCCCGTGCGGCCTGCCCCAGCTCGTAAGGGGGCAGCCCGCGCCGCTCCAGCTCGGTGTTCAGCGCGGCGGCGACGTCCCCGTACCCGTCCTCCCCCGGCCGCGACCAGTCCTGCGCGGCGACACTCACCAGATAGACACCCATGATCGCAAGGTACCGGCCGCCACCGACAACGTCCCGGCCCCTCGTGACAAACCCCGAACGGACGGCTTGTAAACGTCGGTGAGCCGCCTGAAGACCACGCCCTCCATCCCGACCGAGGCCCACGACAGCCAATCACGCACGGTGGCCGGGTCAGTGGTCGACGCGCACAGCACCCACGGTGCGACGAGCCGACGGGCGGCGAACACGGGCTCGAGCGCGGCCCGTCGCCGCTGGTACGGCCACCCGGTCGTGTCCGTCCCGGACAGCCTCAGCAGATGGAACACTGCGAAGTGGGGCCGGCCACTCCTGCGCCGCCCGGGCAGCTCCGGCACCGCGGCGGGCCAGCCGGTTCTGCAACCGCTCGAACGCGAGGCGACCCGCGGCGTCCTATACGACCAACTCGCCGTCCATCGCCGTCGCATCCGGCAGCCGCGGATTCTCTGGGGTTCTGGGCTGTGGCGTTTGTGAGCGGTTCACGTTGGTGCAGCTCAGCGCCATTGATCGGGAGTCTAGCCACTGCGACAGGTGTGGTGCTGTCGCCCGATGGGCTGTTGGGCGGCAATCTCGTTGACGAGGCTGCCGTGGAGCCCGGGTGGCACTGTGGGGCCGTGCGCCGGGTACTGTCGCGGGCGGTCCGCATCATGGCGAGGGTGACCAGTTCGGCATCGCTCAGGCGGGGCGTAATGCCGACCGGCGGGAGCCACGGCGCCAGGTCGGGATGCTCTTTGAGCATGTCGTCGGTCGTCGCATGGAGTTCTGTCGCGAGGGTGTCCGCGTCGTTCGCCATAAGACGATCTTGGACACCCTCGTTCTCGTCCGCGGGCACCCCTTGGACCACACCACCAGGAGGAATTAGTGTCACACCCGCAACCGCTCAACCCCGAGGAGAAGCTCGCCGACGCGAAGAAACAGCTGAGCCTCCCGCGTATCGTCGTGATCTGCGGCTCCACCCGTTTCATGACCGATATGACCGAGGCCGATCTGCGGGAGACCAAAGCCGGAAAGATTGTCGTCAAGCCGGGTTGCGACATTAAGTCGCCGCACGAACTTTGGTCCGATCCTGTCGAGGCCAAGGCGCTGAAGGTTCGACTCGGCGATCTGCACCGAGCGAAGATCCGGCTCGCTGATGAGGTGCTCGTAGTCGGCGACTACATCGGAGACAGCACCCGAGCCGAAATCGCCTACGCCCGGTCGCTGGGCAAGCCCGTGCGGTTCACGCACCCTGAAGTCGACGCCGACGCCTGACCGCCCATCCCCACACCCTCCGCAGGCACCCCTTGGAATTGATCATCTAGGTCTCAAGGCGGCGTGGAAAGCGTGGAAGAACCACCTCGACGGTGAAGACGCGGACGAGAAAGAGGCGAAGGAGGGCGCCCCAGCTCGTTGGAGGTCGCCGCAGTCACCTTCCCCAACGGCGGTGACAACATCGGTGTCTACGTTTCTGTGTTCGCCACCGCCGGCGTCGGCGGGATGAGCGTGTATGCCGTGGTCTTTCTGACCTTGGTTGCGGTGTGGTGGTTCGCGGGAAGGTTCTTCGCCCCCCGTCCGGTCGTCGCCAAGGCTCTCAGCCGCTGGGGGTGCATTCTGCTGCCGCATCTTCTGCGGCAGCGACGACGTCAGTTCGAGGTACTGCTGAACAGTCCCATGTCGCGGGCGGCGGTCCGCCGGTCCCGACCGGTCCTATCACACGAGCGCAGGAACAACGACAGGCCCTCCGCGTACGCCTTCGTCGTCGTCTCCGCCCGCCGCCGCGCCAGCCGAGTCTCTCTCAAGAAGCGATCGCGGGCCTCAACCACCTGTACCGCGTCGTCCACCACCGTTCAGTACCGGACACCTGAGGGCATCCGGACAGGAAAAGCATGCACTTGTACCCCTGCTCCACGAGTCGACCGCAACGATCCACCGCAGAGCCACACCCCCTGAGAACCGCTGCCGCACCCCCCAACGAGGGCACGGCGTACGACGTCACACCACAGTGCTCCGGCATCCTCATCTCCATCCAGGGGTCCGAGGACGTCATCCCCGCCGACGCGGGGGTGCTCCCCAGATCACCGTCAACCTCTAAGAGGTCATCTCATTTGGTGAGTCGGCGGTAGCAGATGAGGGTGCAGGCGATGCTGGTGAAGGCGAGGAAGTGCTCGGCTTTGCGATCGTAGCGG
>NZ_JBVOQE010000006.1:0-456406 GCF_055668065.1 Streptomyces sp. NPDC097129
CGCGACGCACGCCACGACGCAACCGCAACGGGCCGCCGCAGGCACAAAAGGGGCGCGGGGAACTGCGCGACCAGCCACAACGCACCCGCAGACGAAACACGACCCGGCGCCGCAGGCACAGGCACCCGCGACCACCCACAACGAACCCCGCACAGGCCACCGCCCCCCCCCCGACGCCCCCACCCCCCACCCGGTTGACCCGAAACCGATAACGACCAGGCAAAAATCACCCCCACAGGAATGGGAACCCGCCCCCCAACGTTCCCCCTGTCGGAGAACCGTGCCCGCAGCAAGGAGGATCGCCACGTGAGCCACTACGTCAGCAGGCTCGGGCGTCGCTCCCCGACCGCCGCCGCACGGCTCAGACTGCACCGCAGGCCCCGCCGCGTGGCCATGCTCTCCGTGCACACCTCCCCGCTCCACCAGCCCGGCACCGGCGACGCCGGCGGCATGAACGTCTACATCGTCGAGCTCGCGCAGCGCCTCGCCGCGATCAATATCGAGGTCGAGATCTTCACCCGGGCCACCTCCGGCGGCCTCGACCCCACCGTGGAGCTCGCCCCCGGCGTCCTCGTGCGGCACGTCGACGCCGGCCCCTACGAGGGCCTCGCCAAGGAGGACCTGCCCGCCCAGCTGTGCGCCTTCACGCACGGCGTCATGCAGGCCTGGGCCGGCCACCGTCCCGGCTACTACGACCTCGTGCACTCCCACTACTGGCTCTCCGGCCACGTCGGCTGGCTCGCCGCCCAGCGCTGGGGCGTCCCCCTGGTGCACGCCATGCACACCATGGCCAAGGTCAAGAACGCCAACCTCGCCGACGGCGACACCCCCGAGCCCGCCGCCCGCGTGATCGGCGAGACCCAGATCGTCTCCGCCGCCGACCGCCTCATCGCCAACACCGCCGAGGAGGCCGACGAACTGGTCCACCACTACGCCGCCGACCCCGGCAAGGTCGCCGTCGTCCACCCCGGCGTCAACCTCAGCCGCTTCCGCCCCGCCGACGGCCGCGCCGCCGCCCGCGCCCGCCTCGGCCTGCCCCCGGACGCCCTGATCCCGCTCTTCGCGGGCCGTATCCAGCCCCTGAAGGCACCCGACATCCTGCTGCGCGCGGTCGCCGCCCTCCTCGACGAGCGCCCCGAGCTGCGCTCCCGCATCCTCGTGCCCGTCGTCGGCGGCCCCAGCGGCAGCGGCCTCGCCAAGCCGGAGGGGCTGCAGAAGCTCGCCGCCCGCCTGGGCGTCGCCGACGTCGTACGGTTCCGGCCGCCCGTCGGCCAGGAGCAGCTCGCCGACTGGTTCCGGGCCGCGTCCGTGCTGGTCATGCCGTCCTACAGCGAGTCCTTCGGTCTGGTCGCCATAGAGGCGCAGGCGACCGGCACCCCGGTGCTCGCCGCGTCCGTCGGCGGCCTGCCGGTCGCGGTGCGGGACGGCGAGACCGGCTTCCTGGTCCAGGGGCACGACCCGGTGGCGTACGCGCGCGTGCTGGAGCGCTTCGCCGACGACCCGCAGCTCACGCCGCGCCTCGGCGGGGCAGCGGCCCGGCACGCCCAGTCCTTCGGCTGGGACACCGCGGCCGCCGCGACCGCCGACGTGTACACGGCCGCGCTGCAGGCCCACCGCCGTCGCGTACGCTCGCACCATGGGTGATGCACACAAGGCGGCTGACGCTGATGCACACAAGATGGCTGACGCTGATGCACACAACGCAGCCGAAGCGCACAAGCCGGCCGAAGCGCGCAACACAGCCGACGCACACAAGCCGGCCGCACAGATCATCGAGGACGCTCTCAAGGACGCCGAGCTGGAGTGGGAGAGCCCCGAGCCCGGCCACTTCGTCGTCAGGCTCCCCGGCACCCACAAGCTGTCCACGACGGTCTCACTGATCGTCGGCCGCCACTCCCTCTCCCTGAACGCCTTCGTCGTCCGTCACCCCGACGAGAACGAGGCCGCCGTCCACCGCTGGCTGCTGGAGCGCAACCTCAAGCTGTACGGCGTCGGTTACGCCGTCGACGGCCACGGCGACGTGTACGTCACCGGCCGGCTGCCGCTCGCCTGCGTGACCCCCGAGGAGATCGACCGCCTCCTGGGTCAGGTCCTGGAGGCGGCCGACGGGGCGTTCAACACGCTGCTGGAGCTGGGTTTCGCGTCCGCGATCCGCAAGGAGTACGCCTGGCGGGTGTCGCGCGGCGAGTCCACGCGCAACCTGGAGGCGTTCACCCACCTCACACAGCGGCCCAACTGACCAACTGACCAACTGACCTACTTGTGCTTCTTGGGCTTGTCGAGCTCGTCGGCGAGCGCGCGGAGCGCGTCGGCCAGGTCCTTCTTCGTCGGCAACTGGTCGACCTTGTGGTTCAGTTCGTCGATCTTGCGGTTCAGCTCGTCCAGGTCGACCGGCGCCGACGGGGTGGGGCTGGGCGGAGTGGTGTCCGGCGGAGTGGTCGGACTCGGGCCACCGTCGCCCCCACCGGAGGTGGTGACCCCGACGGACCCGCCGTCACTGCCCCCGCCGGACCCGTCGACCCCGCCGGACCCGCTCACGGACCCACCGTCGCCCCCGGCGGAACCCCCGTCCGCGCCGACGCTGTCACCCCCACCGGAGGTGACCCCGACCGACCCCCCGGCCGACCCCCCGGCCGAACCCCCGACCGAACCCCCGTCCACACCGCCGCTGTCACCCCCGGAGGTGTCCGCCGGAGTGCTGTACGACGCGGTGGGCGGGGTCGTGCCGCCGTCGCCGTCGGCCGCGAGCGCGGCGCCGACGGCGAGCGTGACCAGGGCCGCCGCCCCCGCGACGGCGGTCGTGACCCGACGGGCGCGCAGGGATCTGGTGGAAGAGGACGTGCGGGTGTCCTGAGTGTCATCCATGGCCGGAACGCTATCCGAACACACGTCCGGAAGAAGCGCTTCCGTCGATCTCGGTGTCCCTCAACTCCCCGTGTCCGGGAAGAGGTTGCCGTGCAGCGCGTGGTAGCCGACGAAGGTGAACATGCGCTGCCCCGGCGGTAACACCCCCGGCTCGCCGGTGAACCGGTGCTCGCCGACGCCGTAGGGGATGTCCGGGCCGGAGACCCACACCGGGTCGAACCCGCGCTTTTCCAGCCATGCGCACACGTTCGTCTCGTGGTGCCGCGTCCGCGTCCACACCACCGTGCCGCCCTTGCGGCACAGTTGTGTGCAGTGGTCGAGGGTGCGCTCGATGTCGGTGTCGGTGAGGTTGCCGAGCACCCCGCACAGCAGCACCAGATCGGCCGGCGCGCAGGCGGTGTAGTGGTCGGTGAGCGCGGCGTCCCCGCACACCACCTCGACCCCGTCCAGACCGGCCGCAGCGGCCGCCGCGCGGGCGAAGAGCACGTTGCGCTCGTCCAGCTCCACCAGCCGCGCCCGCACGTCGGCGCGCCGTGGGTGCCGGGCCAGGACGCCGATCAGGTCGCGCCCCTGCCCGGCGCACAGACTGACGGCCGTGAGCGGCCCCGGCGGCGCGTCGTCGAGCGCGTGCCGGACCCGCTCCTGGACGAGGGCGAGACGGCGGCCGAGATAGGAGTCGGGTACGTCGTACGCGTCATGCCACGCATGCCAGTCCATGAGCGCAGACTACGGAAGCGTGCCGTTTTCAACCATGGCGCAGAGTGGCGTATTTACCCGGCGTCACTCCGACCAACTTCCGGAAATGACGCGTCAGATGGGCCTGGTCGTAGAACCCGGCGGTGGCCGCCACCGCGCTCGCCGGCTGACCCTCCAGCAGCAGCCGCCGTGCCCGCTCCACCCGCCGGGACGTCAGGTACTGGTGCGGCGCGATGCCGTACGCGCTGCTGAACGCCCGCACCAGATGGGCGGGATGGGCCTGCACCGCCCGCGCCGCCTCCTCCAGGGTGAGCCCCTCGGGCACGCGCGCGTCGAGCAGTTCGCGCAGCCGGCGGGCGAGAACCGGGTCGGGGCGACGCGCCTCCTCGGTCACCGGGCGGGGCCGCAGATGGGCGCGCAGCCGCTCGGCGACGAGGGTCAGCCGGCTCTCCGCCTCCAGTTCCTCGCCGGGCCGGGCGAGCGCCGCGTGCACCTGTCCCACCCGTCGCCGCAGCAGGGGATCGCGCAGGTCGGGGGAGTCCGCGGCGGCCCCGATCAGGTCCTCGCCGAGCCGGGAGGAGTCGAGGTAGAGGACCCGCTTGCGGAAGCCGTCCGCGGTGGCGGGGGCACCGTTGTGCGCGACGTGCGGCGGCAGCAGGGACACCGTGTCGCGCAGGGTGCCGTGCTCGTGCCGCTCGATGTCGTAGCGCACCGCGCCGTCGTCGACGATCAGCAGCGTCCACGCGGCGTGGACGTGCATCGGGTAGGCGTACTCGGTGAAGTGGGCGTGGAAGACCTCGACGACCCCGGGGACGCGGGGCCGCCAGGCGGACACCTCACGCTGCGCGGCCATGCAAAGAACGTACAAGACGGGCCCGTACGACGTCGGCGAGTCTCATTCCATGAACGACGCCGAACCGATCCGCTTCGACACCAAGATCGCCGTCCTGCTGCGCGAGGACCTGGAGCCCTGGCAGCGCCTCAACGTCACCGCCTTCCTGGTCAGCGGCCTCGGCACACAGCTCCCCGAGGTGATCGGGGAGCCGTACGAGGACGCCGACGGGACGGGTTACCTGCCGATGTTCCGCCAGCCCGTCCTGGTCTTCCAGGGCACGAAGGAGACGCTGACGGCGGCCCACGCGCGCGTGCTCTCCCGCGCGCTGCCCCGTGCCGTCTTCACGTCGGACCTCTTCGCGACCGGCAACGACCGTGACAACCGGGCGGCGGTCCGCGCGGTGCCGTCGGCCGATCTGGACCTGGTGGGACTGGCCGTGTACGGGCCGCGCAACGCGGTGGACAAGGTGCTCAAGGGCGCGCGGATGCATCCGTGACCTCGGCGGTGGGCACCGGGGCGGGCTCCGGCTGCTCGCGGGGCAGGCGCCGCATCAGCACGGCGTACCCCGCGCCCGCCGCCGTCCCGACGACCGCGGTGAGCCCCCACAGCCACACCGCCCCGAACCGGTCGATGACCGCACCGGACATCAGCGGCGCGACCAGCGCGGCCAGGGACCACGACAGCGTGTACATGCCCTGGTAGCGCCCCCGCCCGTGCACCGGCGACAGCGCCACGACGAGACCGGTCTGCGTCGGCGCGTTGACGATCTCGGCGAGGGTCCACACGCACACGGTTAGCGCGAAGACGCCGACCGACCCGGCGAAGGCGGTGAGCCCGAAGCCGTACCCGGCGAGCAGGGAGGACACGACGAGCAGCCGCCGCGGGTCGCGGTGCTCGATGAACCGGGTGACGGGGATCTGGAGTACGACGATGAGGACGCCGTTGACCGCGATGGCGAGCCCGTAGTCGGCGGGCGTGAAGCCGGCGGTGCCCATGGCGATGGGCAGTCCGACCGAGCCCTGCTGGAAGATCAGCGCGACGAGGAAGGACAGCCCTACGACCCCCATGAACCGCCCGTCGCGCAGCACGGTCCCGAGGCCGACGTCCGGCGCCTTGGGTCCGTCGGCGCTCTGCACGGGCCGCGACTCGGGCAGCTTGAGGAAGACGACGATCGCGCACACCAGCGTCATCCCGGCCTCGATGAGGAAGCCGGCCAGATAGCTGACCTCGGCGATGAAACCGGCGGCCATGGAGGAGACGGCGAAGCCGAGGTTGATCGCCCAGTAGTTGAGCGAGAAGGCCCGTACCCGGTCCTCGGGCCGCACGATGTCGGCCATCATCGCCTGCACCGCGGGCCGGGAGGCGTTGGAGGCCATCCCGACGAGGAAGGCGACGCCGGCGATGGCGACGGGATCGGTCATGAAGCCGAGCAGCGCGACGCAGGCGGCCGTGGCGGTCTGCGCGACGAGCAGGGTGGGCCGCCGCCCGAGCCGGTCGGCCATGACCCCGGCGCCGAGCGAGGAGACGACCCCGCCCAGCCCGTGCAGGGAGGCGACGAGACCGGCGTAGGAGGCGGAGTAGCCGCGGTCGAGGGTGAGGTAGAGGGCCATGAAGGTGGCCACGAAGGCGCCGAGCCGGTTGACGAGGGTGCTGGTCCACAGCCACCAGAAGGCGCGGGGCAGCCCGGCGACGGACTCCCGTGCGGCACGTCTGAGGTCGGGCAGTGCGGCAGACGGCATGGCGGAGTCCCCCCGAGGGATGTAAGTGGCGCGACAAGTAACCGCAACTTACAAAGCCGATGCCGGGGAGACCACTCGATTAACAAACCCCGTCAACCGTCCGCGGCGCGAGCGCCCGCGTCGCCGCCGAGGGCCTTCGATTACGCTCATCCTTATGGCCGACGCACCGTACAAGCTGATCCTCCTCCGCCACGGCGAGAGCGAGTGGAACGAGAAGAACCTGTTCACCGGCTGGGTGGACGTCAACCTGACCGCGAAGGGCGAGAAGGAGGCGACGCGCGGCGGTGAGCTGCTCAAGGACGCCGGCCTGCTCCCCGACGTCGTCCACACCTCCCTCCAGAAGCGCGCCATCCGCACCGCCCAGCTCGCCCTGGAGTCCGCGGACCGCCACTGGATCCCGGTCCACCGCTCGTGGCGCCTGAACGAGCGCCACTACGGCGCCCTGCAGGGCAAGGACAAGGCGCAGACCCTCGCCGAGTTCGGCGAGGAGCAGTTCATGCTGTGGCGCCGCTCCTACGACACCCCGCCGCCGCCGCTGCCGGACGACTCGGAGTTCTCCCAGGCGCACGACGCCCGCTACGCGACGATCCCGCCGGAGCTGCGCCCGGACACGGAGTGCCTCAAGGACGTCGTCGTCCGTATGCTCCCCTACTGGTACGACGCCATCGTCCCCGACCTCCTGACCGGCCGCACGGTCCTGGTCGCCGCCCACGGCAACTCCCTGCGCGCCCTGGTCAAGCACCTGGACGGCATCTCGGACGCCGACATCGCGGGCCTGAACATCCCGACGGGCATCCCCCTGTACTACGAACTCGACGCCGACTTCCGCCCGGTCACCCCCGGCGGCACCTACCTCGACCCCGAGGCAGCCGCAGCAGCGATCGAGGCCGTGAAGAACCAGGGCAAGAAGAAGTAACCGCCCACGAGTAAGCCCCCTACCTGCGGTTTCTCCGCTGGGAGGGGGCTTTTCGCTGCCTCTGGGCCGTCTCTGGGCCGTCAGGGCGATGGGGCCGTGCGGTCTCCGGGCTCCGGCTCCTGTCTCCACTCCGCTCTGGCTCCGGCGCTTTGGAGTAAAGCGACAGCGGACTGGGCCCTGTACGCAGACAGACCCCCAAGGAGGGTGACGGGCGCTTGGCGCGCCAGGACCCTGCTGTGCCACAAGCTCTGCCCGGTCACCTTGCGCACTGCCAGGATCACATCCATCTCGCGGGGCCCGCAGTCGATGAGCACCACCTCGTGCGACGGGTCGTCGCAGAGCAGCGTGTAGTACTCGGTGGACTCCTCGTCGGACATCTCGCCCTCCTGCCTCAGCGAACGGGAGCGTATGCGCCCTCGAAAACGGCAGCCACGGCTTTTCGGGTGCGCTCCTGGCTGGACGGCATGAGGTGCGCGTACACACGCAGGGTCAGACCCGGGTCCGAGTGGCCGAGGTACTCGGCGAGGGCCTTGATGTTCTCGCCGGCGTCCAGGAGCACCGAGGCGTAGAAGTGCCTCAGGGCGTGCATCCCGTTCTCCCGGGACTCGACGTACGACCCGCCAGGCTTGCGCTCAGGGATCACCCCAGCCGAGGCGAGTGCCCGCTTCCACACCTCCTCATTGAGGGACGTCCGCCAGACATGCCCACCGCGCGGCCCGGTGAAGATCAACCGCTTCGTCACCAGAGGCCCGTCGGCGACCTTCCACGGCAGCGTGATTTCGACCGGCGGAAACCGCTTCATGTGAGACCGGAGGGCGTCGGCCACCGGCCCAGGGAGCGGCACGTCCCGAAGCTTGCCGCCCTTCGGCGGGGCGAAGACGGGCTTGCTGCGGCTCAGCTTGAGCTGCTGGACCACGTGGAGCGTGTCCGAAGCGAAGTCGATCGCGTCGACGGCGACACCCAGGATCTCGCCCTGTCGGAGGCCGCAGCCGGCGCCGAGGTCGACCATGGCTCGGAAGCGCTCGGGCATGCCGTCGCGGACAGCGAAGACGCGCTCAGGCGTCCAAGGGACGATACGCCTGCTGTCGACTGTTGGCGGCCGGACCGATCGGGCAGCGCACGGATTCCGCGGAAGGTGCCCGTCGTCCACGGCCGCGCTCAGGGTGGCGCGAACATTGGAGTAGATGGTCCGGGCGTACGACCCACGCACGCCGTTCTCCTGGAGCTGCCGCACCCAGTCCCGGATGTGAGCAGGCTGGAAGGAGCCGAGCGGCCGTGAGCCCAGGTAGGGGAAGGCATGCAGCCGAAGCTGTGACTCCATCGAGGCCTGAGTGTTCGGGTCGGAGCCTTGGGTGGCCACCCAGCGTTCGGCGTACTGCTGGAAGGTGATCCGTGCCGCACGCGGATCGATGTACTGGCCGCGTGCCATGTCCGCTTCGATGTGGGCGAGCCACTGTTCAGCCAGTCGCTTCTGACGGTCGGGGAAGCTCTTCGACTTCTCGGTGCCGTCGGGACCGACGTATCGGGCGCGGTAACGCATGCCCGTGCCATAGCGCTCGGTCTTGACCTTTCGCGCCTTGCCGTCCGGCCCGGTCTCGGTCCTGTACCAGCGATCTTGGATGTGCCCGGCCATCAGGCAGCCTCCCCGAGCTGGGAGTCAACCCAGGCCCGCACGTCCTCGGGGTCGAAGCGCAGGTGTCGTCCGACCCGGAAGCCCCGAGGGCCGGTGCGCTTCCGGCGCCACTGGTAGACCGTCTCGACGCTGGGCAGCTCGAACATCGCTACCAGGTCCTCGGGGGTCAGGAAGCGGTTTGGCAGTGCTGTCGCCACGGTCACCACTCCCTTCCGTCGGTCATCGTGGCCAGCGCTTCGCGGGCGGTTTCGCGGTTGAGCTGGAGGTCGCGGGCAATGGTGGCGGCGAGGGCGGATTCGCCGGGGGTGTGGCCGTGGCCGGCGTACTGCCAGTCGGCCAGGACCAGGACGGTGTCTGGCTCGGTGTCGTCCAGGCCGAGGGCTTCGCGTTCCTGGACGGCGCGGTAGTCGGCGCGTTCCTGGCGGAGGGTGCCGAGGGTGGTGGAGTAGCGGCGGGACTTGGAGGAGAAGTGGCCGCGGAAGCCGAGCATGTGGGCCCAGGCCCAGAGGCGGCGGTCGGGGTAGAGCGGGTCGAGTTCCTTGCAGGCCGTGATGAGGCGGCGGGTGTGGTCCGGGACTTGGTGGCGGTCGAGTTCGGAGAGTTCGCCGATGCGGCGGTCAAGGGTGCCGGTGTTCTCGGCGGCTTTGGTGGCGTACTTGGCGACGTAGGAGGCGACGGCCTGTTCGGTGATGTCGGAGCCGTCGCCGAATGCCTTCACGGGGCGTACGTCGAGCTGGGTGCCCCAGCGGAAGGTCCGGGCGGGTTGGTCTGCGGCGGCCGGGACGGAGACGGACGTGTAGGAGTGGGCTGCAGCTGCGCGGATGGCGTCGGCGAGGAGGCCGACCGTGGCCCAGGCGGGCGGCGGGGTGTCCGGGCCTTCGGGGCCGTCGAGGCGTATGACTGCGTGAAAGTGCAGGGCTCCGCGCTTCTGGAACTCGGCGACCTTGCCGTAGGAGACGCGGCAGTGATCGGCGAGTTCGCTGCGGGTGAGGCCGGCGCGGGCGGCGATCTCGCGGCGGAGCCGGGTGGTGAAGCGCTGCCAGAGCTGTCCGGCGTGGTTGTTGAACAGGACCGCGCCTGCGTAGTCGTACGTTTCCGGGTCGAGCGCGGTGCCGAGGGCCGGGTCATCGACCGGGTGGCGGGTGCCGCAGCGGCAGGTGCGTCGGTCGGGGCGGTTGTGGACCGGGCCGAAGGACGGGGCGGTGAGGGTGGCGAAGACGCGGGGGTGGTCGCGGACGGTGGCGGGGATGTCGCGGCGGTCGTCTCCGGCGAGGCCGGCGCGGATGAGGTGGTAGGTGTCGCCTGCGTAGGTCCAGGCGCAGGCGGGGCAGCGGGAGGCGCGGCGGTTGCCGCAGGCGAGGCGGAGGCGTCCGCCGGGTTCGTTCTCGGTGGAGTAGTGGTGCAGGGTCTCGCCGGTGGTCTTGTCCTTGTGGAGCACCCAGCCGCGCAGGTGGATGGGGTCGGAGCAGCCGCCGGTGCGGCGGATCTGGTCTTCCCAGCGGGTGTAGTCGGGGGCCGAAGCCACCCTCAGCAGGTCGCCGAGGGTGGTCGGGTCGAGCAGCGTGTCAGGCACGGGCGCCCTCCTGGTCCCGGCGGGCGGGGAGGATGCCGAGGCCGTTGCAGGCCGGGCAGTGGGCGGTGATGGTGCGGAGGTGGCCGTGCCGGTCGCGGCCGCCGAGGGTGACGGCGGCGGAGGCGAAACCGTCGCAGTGGGGGCAGATGCGGGGCGGCGGTGTGGTGCGGTGGGTCATGCTGGGGGTTCCTTCCGGTTGCGAGATCGGACAGGGGTACGGCTCCCGGGCGGCGGATGCTTGGCGGTATCGAGGCCGCCCGGGGGCCGGTCAGCGGCGTTTGGTGTCCGCGTGGACGAGCGAGCGGATCACCAGGGCGCAGATTGCGAGTGAGGCGCCGGTGATGGCGACGGCCAGGAGCATGGAGACGAGGACGGCGCCGACGACCAGGACCACGGCGGTGCCGCCGCCGACGAGGGCGAGCGCGGTGCCGGGGGTGAGCTGGACCGTGGGTCGGGACGGCGTTGCAGGCGCCGGGGTGGCCGGCGGGGCCGGGGCGCTCGGGGTGATGGCAGTCGCCTCGACAACAGCGGGCGGGGTTGCGAGGCCGGTGGCCGTGGGCATGGTGGGGATCTTCGGGCGGAGCATCGGTGATCTCCCTTCGATCACTTGATGAGGCTGTTGATCGCGGGGGCGAGGACGCTGTCGGCGAGGAGGAAGCCGCCGAGGAGCAGTACGGCGATGAGCCAGGCGGGCGGGCGGATGAGCTTGACGCCGAGGTAGCCGACGGCGAGGAGCGCGAACCAGAGCGGGACCTGCATGGCGGTGGCCTCCTAGCGGACCCGGCAGCGGTGGGTACGGGCGGCGAGCTGGGCGGCGGTCTGGCTGGTGTAGTCGGCGGACCAGCCGCAGCCGTCGGAGCTGCACACGGCGGCGTGTTTGGTATGGCCGTGGCGGTCGCGGTGGGTGCCGATCTGGACCGGGCCGATCCGCATCACGGAGTGGAAGTTGTCGCGGGCGGGCATGGCTGGTTCTCCTTCCTGGTCAGGCGAGGTGGGCGGCGATGGCGTCGGCGAGGTGGGGCGGGACGCCGAGGCGGGCGCGGAGGGTGTCGGTGTCGATCGGTGAGCCGGTGCGGACGCGGTACTCGTCGGCGACCTTGCGGGCGTGGTCGACGAGGACGGGGGGAACCGCGGGGGCCGGGGCCGGAAGGGCCGGGGGCTCATCGGGTTGCGGGGTCGGGGGCTCGTCGGTTGCGGGGGCTGGGGGCTCCGGGTCGGGCTCTTGGACCGCGTCCCGTTCGGGGGTGGGATCGGGCTTGGGCTCAGGTGCCGGCGCTTCCGGCTGCGTCCGGTGCTTGGCGGAGTGGGCGAGCAGGGTGCCTCCGAGGAAGGCGAGTGCGGGCCATCCGGCGATGCCGAGGCGGAGCAGGGCGGGCGGGTCGGCCAGATCGAGGAATCCGGCGGTGGCGACGTTGGCGCCGAGCGAGGCGATCAGGGCGATGAGGAACCAGGACCAGGCGAGCCGGGACGGGCCCTCGCTGCGGAGCCGTCGCCAGGCGGCGACCAGGAGCAGGTCGACGCTGACCGGGTAGGCCCAGGCCTTCCAGCCGTCCTGTCCGGCAGCGGCGGCCAGGTCGTGCAGGTGGGCGAAGGACAGGGCTCCGGCGATGACGGCCTGGACCAGGACGGCGTCGACGCGCAGGCCGTGACGGGTGGCCATCAGGAGCCCTCGGCGGCGGTGTTGGGCGGCTCGGGGAGCGAGGCGGCCAGCGAGGGGCTGACGGCTTCGACGAAGTCGAGGTCTGCGCCGTTCATGTCGGCGTAGAGGGCGAGTTGGCCGAGCAGGAGCACGGTGCGGGCGAAGTCCTCGCAATCGGGGCACATGGCGGTCGTTCTCCCTTCATCAGGCATGGCGTGGGTAGGGACTTGGCGCGAAGGTGGTCGCGCCGACCGGAGAGGTGAGGAAGGTCAGGCCGTGACGGGGGCTGTCTTGGACAGCGGCACCGGTGTCGCGGAGGTGCTGGCCAGCGCGGGGCGGAAGCGGGCCAGTTCGGGCAGTTCCGGGGTGCGGTCGGCGTGCCGGTTGCAGATGTTGGCGGCCTGGCGGAGCGAGGTGTGCGGGGCGCGGATGCGGTGCCAGCCGCCGGTCGAGTCACCGGCGATGGCGATTCCTCGCATCTCGGCGGGGATCTGGATGGCGGCCAGGACGGCGTCCGGGGAGATGTCGCCGAAGGCCATGTTGGCGCTGGTCTCGTCGTTGACGCGGTGGGCGGTGCGGCCGGTGAGCTGGGCGCGGAGCATGGTGATGCCCTTGCCGAGTTCGGAGCCGAAGCGCTGTCCGCAGATTTCGAGGTAGATGCCGGCGGCGCGGCCGAGCTGGGCGAGGCGTACCAGGGCGGTGATGATGCGGTCGCGTCGCTTCTCTTCTTCCTTGGTGGTGAAGAGGGCGAGTTCGGCGACCTCGTCGACCAGGACGACGATGGGGGTCGGGCGGAGGTGGTCGGGCAGGTCCCAGATGTCGGCGGCGATCTCGGCGTCGGGGGTGTCGGCGGTGATGCGCTGTTCGGCGCGGATGAGCTGGTAGACGTCCTCCATGCGGGTCACGAGTGCGTCGAGAAGTTCGGCGGCGGTGTCGGGGTTGTCGGCGAGGGCGGAGAAGCGGCGGGCGAGCGGGAAGAGTTCGACGCCCTGTTTGCAGTCGATGCCGACCAGGGCGACGTCCATCGGGGCGAGGCCGGCGACGAGGTTGCGTTGGTAGACGGACTTGCCGGATTCGGTGGCGCCGAGGGTGAGCGCGTGGGGTATCGCGCGGTAGTCGCGGTAGTGGACCGAGCCGTCTTCACGCAGGGCGACCGGGACCCGCATCGGGCGGGTGTCGAGCCGGGCGGGCATCTGCACCCGCTTGAGGACGTCGTAGCCGGTCATGCGCAGTTCGACCACGCCCGAGCGCAGCTCACGGGAGGTGACGCCGTACATCGAAAACGAGTGGCGGAGTCGGTCGGAAGCGGCGGCGAAGTCGAAGGCGTCCTGTCCGGGCCGCAGCTTGAGCCGTAAGACCAGGCCCGTGCGGGTGGACCGCAAGCTGAGGATGCGCGGCGGGCGGGACTCCGGAACCGGCCGGTTGGTCATCCGGGCGAGAGCTAGACGCCAGCGCGAGGGCGGGACGGTCAGTCCGCAGGCGTCCATGACCGAGGCGTACCGGACGAGGACGCGGATCGCGGCGAGGGTGACCCCGAAGGTCAGCCAGTACCAGGCGGGGCGCCGCCACCGCAGGAGCCCCGCAGTGGCGACGACCAGCACGAGCGTGACCGTGAAGGCGGTCATGGTCAGGCCGCCTTCGCCTTCGCGGCCATGTCGGCGAGGGAGGTCACGGCGACCGCGCGGAAGGCGATGCCGTGCCGCTTCTGGCCGTTGAACTCGTTCTCCCAGGGCCGGGCGATGAGCCCGGTCAGGGCGACCGGGGTGCCCATGGCCAGGTCACCGGAGATGCCGGTCTCGGGGACGGTGATGGACAGGATCTCGACCTCCTCGTTGGCGGCGAACATCACGTCGACGGTCATGAGCTTGGCGCCGGTGTCGGCGTCCATGGCGATCTCGCCGGTGCGGCGGTCCTTCACCTTGGGCTGCGGGGTCTTGGCGACCATCATGGTGGCGGCGGTGGTGTCGACGGGGATCTGACGCATGGCAAAGCACTCCTCTACAGAGGTGGGACTCCGTCACTCATGTATATGAGTGACATGAAGAAGAGTGCATCACTCCTATACATGAGTCAACCCGCCGCGGCTCAGAAGTCGCGACGGGTTGCGGGGAGTTGAGTGAGCGTCAGTCGGCAGCCGGGATGCGGTACTCGAAAACGAACTGGTCAGCGGCCATGAGCGTGTCGCAGACCTCGACGACGCGGCCCTCGGTCGTACGTGCCTCGCGGATCAGGTGGACCACAGGTGCACCGGGACTGAGGGCGAGTTCCGACGCCTCCGCCTTGGAGGCTGGCCGGGCCTGCAAGGTCTCGACGTACTCCGCGAACTCGTGACCGTGGTCCTCGAGTCGGGCGTAGATGCCGCCGCCGCCGGGGTTCTCGGCGAACAGCTCCGGGATCTCCTTCACCACGTCCCAGGGGAGGTAGGAGGTTGCGGTCTCGACGGGGGTGCCGTTGCGGAAGTAGAGGCGACGTCGGGCGAGCACCTGGGCGCCGGCGTCGACGCCGAGCCGTTGGGCCGCATCCTGCGGGGCTTCCATGGGCCCGATGTAGAGGACGCTCACCTTGGCAGTGGCGCCGGACTGTGCCGACTCGGCGAGGTAGGCGGCCTTGCCGCCGCGGCGGTGTGAGCGGCGGAAGCGGTCGGAGGAGCGGTGCCGTACCGGCGGCCGGTCCTTCACGATCGAGCCCTTGCCGTGCCGGGTCTCGACGAGCCCGCTTGCCCGGACCTCGACCATGGCTTTGCGGATCGTCCCGCCGGACACGCCGTAGCGGTCGACCAGCTCGGATTCACTCGGCACCATGTCGCCAGGCTTGAGGACACCAGCCCTGATCTGCTGCACGATCTCGTCAGCGATCTGCACGTAGCGAGGTACGGACCGCTCACCTCCTGCTGCGGTTCCCATAGTCCTTCTCTGCCTCCTATGCTCCTGTACATGAGTGAATCACAAGGAGCAACGCCCGCGCCGCTGCACTCGGTATCCGTAGCCGGAGTGGTGGTGCGTGAAGACGGGCGGCTCCTGGCGATTCGCCGCGCCGACAACGGCACCTGGGAGCTCCCGGGCGGGGTGCTCGAACTCGACGAGACCCCGGAGGCCGGCGTAGCCCGCGAGGTCCTGGAGGAGACAGGCATCCAGGTCGAGGTGGACGAGCTGACTGGCGTCTACAAGAACACCACCCGAGGCGTCGTGGCCCTGGTCTTCCGCTGCAAGCCATCCGGCGGGGCCGAGCGCACGTCGAGCGAGTCGACAGCCGTGGAGTGGCTCACGCCCGACGAGGTCAGCGAGCGCATGGCCGAGGTCTACGCGGTCAGGCTCTTGGACGCCTTGGACGGCAACGGCCCCCACGTGAGGAGCCATGACGGGAAGCGCCTCATCACAGCGGGATAAGACTTTCTCTACTTCATCAAGGCCCGCGCACGGCGCGGGCGCGCGCCGCCTCTGCGGCGCGGCCTGCCTCCTGTCTTCGCCCCGGCTGGCCGCGCCCGGCGGCGCGCTCGGCGGCTGCGGGCACGTCGTGGGGAGAAACCCTCTGTGGCTGGGGCGGTCGGCTCCACGGCTTTAGGCAGCCAATTTGGCGCGAGCCTCGAAGATCATGGCCCAAGATCGGGCACTAACGGGCAGGCTCACAAACCTGCCCGATCCGCTGGCTAGCGTAATGGGCCATGATCACTCGTGCCAAATCAGCTCCAGCCCAAAGCCGCTCCTCCGACCTTTACTCATCACCTGCACCTTGCAGCTTCCCCAGAAGGACATCTGGAGAAGCTCCCAACACCTGACTCAACATCTGCGTCAACATGACAGACGTATTGATCAGGTCCGAAATGAGCGGACTTACGTCCCCGTCTCGCTGCAAGATGCGGTTGACTGCATCGCCGGCCTGATGAGCATCTCCACCAGACAGAAAAGCAGACAATACAGCAGCTGCTCTCCTTCCATCCGTAGACATGGAAGGAGGTGGAGGCGGCTCTTCCCCCCGGATTGACTCAAGTGCGTCGTCGCCCTCCGACGCCATCACGACAGATTTCAAGTCGGCTACTGCAGGAAAGGTGCGAAATACGATGTCAAGTGCATCACTTCCTGACCCCCCACGGGAAAGCCGAAACAAAGACGCATTCCCGTGCGCACTAGCATCACCCCACCCCAGAGTCTCTAGCAGTAGGGGAACATTCTTTGCACAGCGCTCCAGAATGATACGGAGCATCTGCTCCTCCACTGCAACGTACCCCTTCATGGCCTCATCGACGAGCGGCATCAGGCTGATCGACTCCGGCCACTTATGAAGCAACGCCCGGGAGTGGCGACTCCAGTGGAAATTAGCTGTCAGCAGGCGCGACTTGTTAAGGGAAACCTCTACCTTTCTGTCAGGCTCTGCCCCCGATACATTAAATTGCCCGGGCGGAATGCCGCAATGCTGCGTAAAGTCCCGGAGATTATAAAGGAAACGGTATCCTTCATAGGCGTCGAACGCAGCGGATGTCGCCAACTTATACTGACCCATGGCATCACTCGTACCGCCGAATTCTCGGAGAATGAAATCGCGCTCATTCTCCAGGTAAAGACGGGTCGCTGCAAGCCAATTTGTCAGCTCGGCCATGAAAGACTTCTTCATGACCTCTCTGTCAACTCGGCGGAACTCACCCCCATACTTCTCAACGCTCGAATAAGTATCAATCATCATCTTCATGTGCGTATAGTTCCTGTTTACGAGCGAGAAGGCACTCCTCTCCACCAAGATCTCATAGGAGTTAATCGCATCTACGCGTTCGCGAAATTCTTCCTCCGAAATCTCGCGGAGGATCTCGATATCCATACCTTTTTGCCCGGGCTGCTGACTCCAGGTGCCAAACGCGTAAGTAATATCCATGTGAGGATGAGATCAGGAAACGGCGAAGTTGGCAATCAACAGCCAGCGATAGGTAGAGGAGCCTGGTGAGTAGCAGAGTCCTCACACAGCGGGCCTCTACACACATGAGAGCGCCCTCCCGGGCCGTCCTCGGGCCGTGGAAGGGCGCTCAATGGTGACCGACGTCGACAACCGCCGACAGCTCGGCAGCAGGTCAGGGCGTTGATCGGTTAGGCGGCCGCAGGTCACGGCCGCCCGTGATCAGTTGTGGCTGTGCAACAGCTCGGCGCGTTCATCATGGAGCATGGGGATTGATCTGGAGCTGCACTCATCACGGCCGGCGCGTAAGAACTGGCGCGCGACGCTCTTGCAAAGCTCCTACGGGCACGGCGACGCTCTAGCCGATGCGCTCGGCTCGCTTCAGCTGCTCGGCGTATCGGGGCGGCTCACTGCCGTCGACCTGTACGGGGATACGTTGATGAACGAGCAGGAGGCCGCAGCCGCCGTTGGGGAGATTGGCAATCTGAAGCAACGGTGCGGTGACGAGCGCCAGCTCGCCGCATTGGTCGACCTCGCAAGGATGCTGGAGGAGTGCGCGGCCACCCCCGGCAGTTACCTATGGTTCGGGGGCGACTGAAGCTCACGTCACGGTTGCCGGATGAGTGTCTAACTGCGTGACAACGCCGACAGACAGCGGCGGACAGGCGTGGACACCTGCGGACCGTCGGAGCAGGTGAGGAGGCAGCGGCCCAAGGTCAGATGCTCGACCAAGTTGCTTCGGGACGAAGAGGTCATCGTGCAAGGCGCCACTTATCCGCTTCCGTCGTAGCGGCCTGTGCTTGTCGACGGCCGACAGCGTGGCTCAGGCCGGCGGGGGCACAGCGAGGCACACGCGTGCCTGCACGGGCGGCTGACCCCTCGTCGTGGCTGACTGTCGTCGGCTGAGGTTCAGACGGGGCGCATCGAGGGTGCTGGCCGTCAGCCGAGCGCGCCGAAGCTGGGCCGTCCCTGGGCCGTCCGAGGTGGCTCGACAGTGGCCAATGATGACCAACGTCGACTACCAGACGCACGTGCCCATTGCTCCCGAACAGCGAAAACGCAGGCCATCAAGATCCCCGGCAAGACCCAGGGCAAGAAGAAGTAGGTTCCACGGTTCAAGCCCTCCACCCGCGGATCTGGCGGGGTGGAGGGCTTGGTGCTGTTGCCGGTCATGTCGGCGAAGGAGGCCGCCGACCGAGTTTCTGCTGTGTCCGGACTCGAAACCGCAGGTCAGCGCTGTGCGGTCGGTTTGGGTGGGCGGGACTGTGCCCGTGGCCACAGCTAATCGCGGGCGCGTAGGCTCATACTGAACCATGACGAAGCCTCTTGCATCGAAGCGTCACCTGCCGACCAGCCCCTTCAAAGCGCCGGTCGCGCCGGCGCCCAAGCACTTCGCCGTGGGCGACCAGGTCACCCATGACGTGTACGGTCTCGGCCGGGTGGTCGGCATCGAGGAGGGGATCGCGGCGCTCGTGGATTTCGGCACGGCGCAGATGCGGATCCTGAGCCCGTACGCAAAGATGACCAAGCTGTAGGACCGCTGTGCCCGGTCACGGCACACCAGGCTCCGCCAGGGGCCTGTGACGAAAGAGAGTCCTCTCATCGAATTGAAACCGATGTTCTCCGCTCCGGACGCGCACACCCGCAGCTCCGGTGCGGCGTCGCCGCATCCCGTGACGAACCCCTTCCAGGCCCCGGACTTCGGGGAAGACGACACCTTCGCGTTCGAGGACGTGGAAGAGCCCGCCGCCACGGGGCCGGTGCGGCGTGGACGTAAATTCGCGTGAGGCGTGGCGGTGAGGCGGCCACAATGCACGGGTGGTCTCAACTGACGACGGTGCGCACGGACTTGGGGCGGTAGACGGAAAGTCCCTGAGGGCGGCGGCCGGGCGGGGTTTCGGCGCCGTCCCGCCCACGGCACTGGTCCTGCTCGGCATCGTCAGCGTTCAGCTGGGTTCGGCGGTGGCCAAGCACCTGTTCGGCGCCGTGGGAAGTTTCGGGACCGTCGCCCTGCGGCTGTTCTTCGCCGCGGTCGTGCTGGTGGCGCTGTGGCGGCCCTCGATGCGCGTGAGCCGTCGTACGGGGGCCGTGGTCGTCGGATACGGGCTGACGCTCGGGCTGATGAATCTCTGCTTCTACCTGGCCCTCGACCGCATCCCGCTCGGCATCGCGGTGACCACCGAGTTTCTCGGGCCGCTGGCCGTCGCCCTGGCCGGATCGCGGCGCTGGCTGGACGCCTCTTACGCCCTGCTCGCCGCCGGCGGCGTCGTCCTGTTGATGGAGGGGCGCGGGGACCTCGATCTCGTGGGGTTCGGGTTCGCTCTCGCCGCGGGGACGTGCTGGGGGCTGTACATCCTCGCCGGGGCCGCGCTGGGCCGCCACACCTCCGAAGGCAACGGGCTGGCCCTGGGCATGGCCGTCGCCGCGCTGGTCGCCGTGCCGTTCGGGGCCGCCGACAGCGGTACGGCGCTGCTGCAGCCGTGGGTGCTGGTCGCGGGGTTCGGTGTGGCGCTGCTGTCGTCGGTGATCCCCTACTCGCTGGATCTCGAGGCGCTGCGCCGGATGCCGCCGCGTGTCTTCGGCATCCTGATGAGTCTCGAGCCGGCGATGGCCGCCCTCGTCGGGCTCGTCGTGCTCCAGGAGTCGCTGCGCTGGTCGCAGTGGGTCGCGGTGCTGTGCGTGGTGGCCGCGTCGGCGGGCGCCACCCGCGGCGCCAACGAGTGAATCCCGTCGCGCCCGGTGTGGGGGCAGGGGCCGGGGCGGGAAGGTCCTTGGCGTATCGGATCAGCTACGGGCCGGGAGTGCCTCCATGCCGAAGTTCCTCGTCCAGGCCAGTTACACGCCCGAGGGCACGAAGGGCCTCCTCAAGGAAGGGGGGAGTGGCCGGCGTGCCGCGGTCGACCGGGTCGTCACCGAACTCGGCGGGACGGTCGAGGCCATGTACTTCGCCTTCGGGGCGGACGACTTCGTGTGCGTCATCGACCTCCCCGACCCGGTCTCCATGGCCGCGGTCAGCCTCACCGTCAAGGCCAGCGGTGCCCTGACGACCCGTGCCACCCCGCTGCTCACCATGGACGAGATCGACCAGGCCACCCGCCGGCAGGTCGGCTTCCGCGCCCCCGGGGCGTAGCGCGCCGCGGGAGCGGAGCGGGACGGGGAGCGGGACGGTGGAGTGGGACGGGGCGCGGGACGGCGGCGTACGGGCTCAGAGCGACACCGGCACCGCGTGGATCTCGTCCGCCTTGTGGCCGGCGCGTTCGTGGATCCGCTGGACCGCTTCGGCCGACGGGCCCTCGGAGAGGCAGTAGACCTCGCCGGTCATGCCGTGGTGGACGTCCATGAACTCGGGCCTGGTCCGCACCCCCGGGCAGGGGAAGGCACGCCGAAGGCCCCGGCGGCGCCGGAGCGGCGGCCGGGGTCCTCGGTGGCGTGTCAGCGGGTCAGCCGCACTGGCACGGGTTGCCCGACTGGCAGCCGCACCCGCAGCCCGAGCCGCAGCCGCAGGCGCCGATCAGGGTGAGGTTCCTGATCTCGGCGGGCTGTTCGGTGGGGCGTTCCCGGGTGGGCTCGGACGTCGTACCGGGTGTGCTGGGGGAATCGGCCATGGTTCCTCCTCGACGAGGCTCGTGCCTGTGCCCATTGCATGCCCGGCCGGTCGGGCGCATCAACGGCGCATACGAGCGCGCACGGTCCGGTGCGCGCCCCCGCGAGCCCCCACGAGCCCCGGGTCAGGCGCGATCCGTGCCCGGCGCGAACCCCGCGTCAGGCAGTCGCCGTGCCCGGCATGGGCCGGAGCCGGCTCAGGCGCCCTCCACTCCCGGCACCGACTGGAGCTCGTCCGCGTGCTCGCCCGTGACCAGGTACACCACCCGCTTGGCGACCGCCACCGCGTGGTCGGCGTAGCGCTCGTAGTAGCGACCCAGCAGGGTGACGTCGACGGCCGTCTCGATGCCGTGCTTCCAGCGGTCGTCGATCAGGTGCTGGAAGAGCGTGCGGTGCAGGAGGTCCATCGCGTCGTCGTCCTGCTCCAGCTGGAGCGCCAGGTCGACGTCCTTGGTGATGATCACCTCGGCCGCCTTGGCCATCAGGCGCTGTGCGAGCTGGCCCATCTCCAGGATCGTGGCGTGGATGTCCTGCGGCACGGCCCGCGCCGGGAAACGCAGCCGGGCGAGCTTGGCCACGTGCTGGGCCAGGTCGCCGGAGCGCTCCAGGTCGGCGCTCATGCGCAGCGAGGTGACCACGATCCGCAGATCCGTGGCCACCGGCTGCTGCCGCGCGAGCAGGGCAATGGCCCGCGCCTCCAGGTCGTGCTGCAGCTCGTCGACCTTCTGGTCGGCCTCGATGACGCTCTCGGCCAGCTTCAGATCGGCGTCCAGGATGGCGGTCGTGGCGCGCCCGATCGCCGACCCGACCAGCCGGGTCATCTCCACCAGACCGTCGCCGATCGAGTCCAGTTCCTCGTGGTACGCGTCCCGCATCAGGTTCCCTCTCGTGCGTGTCGTCCGGGGTTCCGGGCAGGCCTCCCGACCCCACGCTCCCACGTTCCGTCCCGTACGCGTCCGGTTCCGCGACCCCAAATGAACCAATCCTGGCCCCAAGGTGAACTCTGGGCGACGAGTGTTCGAGGTGACACCCGGACGGCTGTGGGCATGTCGTACCCCATGCCTAACCTGGTGGCATGGACGTGAACGCGGCGGTCGCCGCAGCGGCAGCGATCGCCGGAGTGCTCACCGGTGTGATCGCCATGCTGGCGTTCCGCTGGAGCGAGCGGGAGCAGAAGCGCCCCACTCGTACCTCTCTGCACACCGAAGCCGTGCTTCCGCCCGGCGTCGACACCGTCCTGTCCGTTCTCCGCTCCTCCGCCGTCGTCCTCGACGAGGCGGACGCGGTGGTCAAGGCCAGCTCCGCCGCGTACGCCCTCGGGCTGGTGCGCGGCGGCCGGCTCTCCGTCGAGCCGATGCTCCAGATGGCCCGCGACACCCGCAGGGACGGGGAGATACGACAGGTCGAGCTCGACCTTCCCAGGAGGGGCACCGGACGCGGGGAGGCGCTCGCCGTCTCCGCGCGGGTCGCGCCGCTCGGGTCGCGGCTGGTGCTGCTGCTCGTCGAGGACCTCACCGAGGCCCGGCGCATCGAGGCGGTCCGGCGGGACTTCGTGGCGAACGTGAGCCATGAGCTGAAGACGCCGGTCGGCGCGCTCTCCCTGCTGTCGGAGGCCGTCATGGACGCCTCCGACGACCCGGAGGCCGTGCAGCGGTTCGCCGGGCGCATGCAGATCGAGGCGACCCGGCTGACCAACCTGGTGCAGGAACTCATCGACCTCTCCCGGGTGCAGAACGACGACCCGCTGGAGGACGCCGAGCCGGTCCGGGTCGACGAACTGGTCGCCGAGGCCATCGACCGCTGCCGGCACCAGGCGGGCACCAAGCAGATCACCATGGCTGCGGGGGGCACGGCGGACCTGGCCGTGTGGGGCAACCGCGGGCAGCTCGCCGCCGCCCTCGGCAACCTCGTCGAGAACGCCGTCAACTACTCCCCGGCCCGCACCCGCGTGGGCATCGCCGCCCGGCGGCTCACCGCTCCCGGCGGTGACATGATCGAGATCGCCGTGACCGACCAGGGCATCGGCATCTCCGACAAGGACAAGGAGCGCATCTTCGAGCGCTTCTACCGCGTCGACCCGGCCCGCTCCCGTGCCACCGGAGGCACCGGCCTGGGCCTGGCCATCGTCAAACACGTGGCCGCCTCGCACGGCGGGGAGGTCACGGTGTGGAGCGCCGAGGGACAGGGCTCCACCTTCACCCTGCGACTGCCGGAGGCGGGTGCGGGCCGGGACCGCGCCCACCAGCACCCCGACCTCGAAGGCGAGGACGACCCCGACGGGGCCGGCCGGTTCGCCGAGCCGTCGCGCGGCTCGTCCCACACCCCCGACTCATCCGCGTACGAAACGCTTTCCGCCCCGGAGGTCCTTCCGTGACCCGTGTGCTCGTCGTCGAGGACGAGGAGTCCTTCTCCGACGCCCTGTCGTACATGCTCCGCAAGGAGGGCTTCGAGGTGGCTGTGGCAGCCACCGGCCCCGACGGACTCGACGAGTTCGAGCGCAACGGCGCCGACCTCGTCCTCCTCGACCTGATGCTGCCGGGTCTGCCCGGTACGGAGGTGTGCCGTCAGCTGCGCGGCCGCTCCAACGTCCCGGTGATCATGGTGACCGCCAAGGACAGCGAGATCGACAAGGTGGTGGGCCTGGAGATAGGGGCCGACGACTACGTCACCAAGCCCTTCTCCTCCCGCGAGCTGGTCGCCCGCATCCGCGCGGTGCTGCGCCGCCGCGGCGAGCCGGAGGAGGTCGCCCCGGCCGCGCTGGAGGCCGGCCCGGTCCGTATGGACGTCGACCGGCACGTGGTCACCGTCGCCGGCTCCAAGGTCGACCTGCCGCTGAAGGAGTTCGACCTGCTGGAGATGCTGCTGCGCAACGCGGGCCGCGTCCTGACCCGTATGCAGCTCATCGACCGGGTCTGGGGCGCCGACTACGTGGGTGACACCAAGACCCTCGACGTCCACGTCAAGCGGCTGCGCGCCAAGATCGAGCCGGACCCGGGCGCACCGCGCTACCTGGTGACGGTGCGCGGCCTCGGATACAAGTTCGAGCCGTAAACCGCGCCTCGGGCGGCCTCTGCGGTCCTCCGGTGCTTACGGCGAAGGGCGGCACCCCGCGTGGGGTGCCGCCCTTCGCCGTCGTACGGCGGTACGGCCGGGACGGCGACGGCTCAGTGGCCGGCCGACGGCGAGGTGCTCGCGGACGCCTGGTCGGTCGGGGTGCCGGAGGGCGACTGCGACGTGTTCGGCGAGGCAGAGCCGGACGGGGAGCCGGACGGGGATCCGGACGGCTTCTGGGACGGGCTCTGCGCCGGGGCGCTCGGAATGTTGCTCGGGCCCCAGTTGCTGAAGTAGCTGGTGGCCGGGACGACGAACGCGGTCAGCGTCACGTCGCCGGCCTTGCTGAAGGTGAAGGTGACCTTCTGGGCGTTGCCGTCCTGGACCGCCTCGCGGCCGGAGGACAGCATGGCCGTGGCGTTGCCCTTGCCGCCGACGACGACGGAGCCGTGGGCCGGGACGGTCACCTTGCCCTTGCCGCTCGCGGGCTTGATCTCGGCGGTCTTGCCGCCGCCCGCCACCTTGATGGCGTCCAGCGTCTGGGCGGTGCCGCCGCTGTTGAACAGGGTCGCGGAGATCGCGGCCGGGCCGGTGGACTCGCGGTCGGGCTGGGTGATGACGAGCGCGTTCTGGATCTTGATGTCCCCGACGCTCGTGGCGGCGTTGTCCGGCTTGATCTGCAGGGTCTGGGCGTCGTTCCCGGAGCCACAGGCGGCCAGCGAGGCGATCGAGAGGGCGGTGACGGAGGCGGCGAGGGCGCCGCGTCGAAGGCTGCTGCTCACGGCGGCGGCAACTCCTTGAACGCAG
Organism: Streptomyces sp. NPDC097129; assembly: GCF_055668065.1. NCBI lineage: Bacteria > Bacillati > Actinomycetota > Actinomycetes > Kitasatosporales > Streptomycetaceae > Streptomyces > Streptomyces sp. NPDC097129. Next base: position 24,239 of record NZ_JBVOQE010000006.1, read on the forward strand.
GGGCGGCTTTCCTTGTAAAGCCGCCCTAAGGGTCAGTCAGCGCGCTTAGGTTATCGAGCCGTTCCCGCGCCGCCGCACCCGACCCTCCCCGGAGCCCGCGGATCGCCCGGCAGGCGGTACGGCGGGAGGGGCCCCTCGGGGGCGTGCGGAGTGCCGGCCGAGTCGTCAGTGACTCACCAGTCACTTGGATCACTGGCTTCGTACGCCATTCACATAAGTCGCCGCAGGTCTCCGGCGTGCCGCAGGCGAATATTCCGTGAAGAATGCACGGCCGTCGCCGAAATTTGATCACGCCGGATGTGCCGGCCCCCTTCTCGCCGCCTTCCCACTCCCTTCCGGCTGCGTTCCTGATCGCTTCCCGACTCGTTCCGTGGGGGCCGTGATCAATTCCGGATTCGGCGCGTAAGCGCCGCCGGAGGGCCGAACGGAGTAGCGGAAGTCGCACGCACGGAACCGGACATTTGGGGATCTTCGACCTGTCATGGAGGGTTCCCGGAGGTTGTGACAGGCGCGTTTCACGTGCCCCGGGAAGCGCCTCCGACCTGCGAATACCTGCCTCCGCTCGCCCGCCGCAGCACGTCCCCGTCGCTGTTGTCAAGCCCCGAGATATGCCCTGACCTGCGAAAACGCCATTCAGAAGACGCCGTATCCGTGTTACTCTGGATAGCCACGGAAGGGGTACCTGTCACATGACGTTCAAGGTTGGCGACACCGTGGTCTATCCCCATCACGGGGCCGCGCTGATCGAGGCTATCGAAACTCGCCAGATCAAAGGCGTGGACAAGACCTACTTGGTGCTGAAGGTCGCCCAGGGTGACCTGACGGTACGTGTGCCAGCGGACAATGCGGAGTTCGTCGGCGTACGTGATGTGGTCGGTCAGGACGGGCTGGACCGGGTCTTCGAGGTGCTGCGCGCTCCGTATGCCGAGGAGCCCACGAACTGGTCCCGTCGCTACAAGGCAAATCTGGAGAAGCTCGCCTCCGGCGATGTCATCAAGGTCGCGGAAGTCGTGCGTGACCTGTGGCGTCGCGAGCGCGAGCGTGGACTCTCCGCAGGTGAGAAGCGCATGCTCGCCAAGGCGCGCCAGATCCTGGTGAGCGAGCTCGCCCTCGCGGAGAACACGAACGAGGACAAGGCCGAGGCCCTCCTCGACGAGGTTCTCGCGTCCTGACGCGGTCCCGTCCGCCTCAGTTCAGCACGGTGTGAAATGCCGCGGTGCCCGATGACCTGACTGTGTCGCCGGGCGCTGCGGCATGTTCGTTTCCGCCGCCGTGTACGCCTCGCGCTGCGTACGCTACGTCTCGTACGTTTCCCCTATCCGCGCACGTGACGTCGCTGCGGTCCTGCTGTCGTCCCATCGAGCCGTCGTCCTGCCGGGAAAGCCCCCGACACCGATGTGCCGGGGTCGGGCCGCCGGCTCGACCAGGGTCACGGAAGGGTCCGGTCAGAGCGTCGCGCGCCCGGCACGGTGAGGCCATACCCACCGGGGCCGAGCACACAAACCTGACAGGAACCGATGTCTGACGTTTCGCGTCCTTCAGCCACCGAGCCGCGTACGGCCGTGGTGATTCCGGCCGCAGGCCGCGGCGTACGCCTGGGGCCGGGCGCCCCCAAAGCACTGCGCGCGCTGAGCGGCACACCCATGCTCGTGCACGCGGTGCGTGCCATGGCGGCGTCGCGGTTTGTCTCCCTCGTCGTGGTGGTGGCTCCGCCGGAGGGCGCCGGGGAGGTCAGGAGCCTGCTCGACGCGCACGCGCTGCCCGAGCGGACGGACTTCGTCGTCGTGCCCGGCGGGGAGTCGCGGCAGGAGTCCGTGAAGCTCGGGCTGGACGCGCTGCCGGGCGACTACGACATCGTGCTGGTGCACGACGCCGCGCGGCCGCTGGTGCCCGTCGACACGGTGGACGCGGTGATCGAGGCGGTGCGTGCGGGCGCGGTGGCCGTCGTTCCGGCGGTGCCGCTCGCGGACACCGTGAAGGAGGTCGAGCCGGCGGCGGTGGCGGGCGAGCCCGAGCCGGTTCTGGCCACGCCGTCGCGGGCGCGGCTGCGGGCCGTGCAGACGCCGCAGGGGTTCGACCGGTCGACGCTGGTGCGGGCGCACGAGAGCGTGAGCGGGGAGGTGACCGACGACGCGAGCATGGTCGAGCAGCTCGGGGAGCGGGTGGTCGTCGTGCCGGGGCACGAGGAGGCGTTCAAGGTGACGCGGCCGTTGGATCTGGTGCTGGCGGAGGCGGTTCTCGCGCGGCGGAGGTTGAACGATGGGTTCTGAGGCTTCGCAGGCTGTGCCGGTGCTTCCTCGGGTCGGGATCGGTACCGATATTCACGCCTTCGAGGAAGGGCGTGAGTTGTGGTGCGCGGGGCTGAAGTGGGAAGGGGAGGGGCCCGGGCTGGCCGGGCACTCCGACGCGGACGTCGTCGCGCACGCGGCGTGCAACGCCCTGTTCTCCGCGGCGGGCCTGGGGGACCTCGGGCAGCACTTCGGGACCGGCCGGCCGGAGTGGTCGGGGGCGTCGGGGGTCACGCTGCTGGCGGAGGCGGCGCGGATCGTGCGCGAGGCGGGGTTCGTCATCGGGAACGTCGCGGTGCAGGTGATCGGGGCGCGGCCCAAGATCGGGAAGCGGCGGGGCGAGGCGGAGGAACTGCTGTCGTCCGTGGTCGGGGCGGCGGTGTCCGTGTCCGGGGCGACGACGGACGGGCTGGGGTTTCCGGGGCGGGGGGAGGGGTTGATGGCTGTGGCTACGGCGTTGGTGGTTCGGGCGGGGTGAGGTTGTCGCCGGGGTCGGGGGTGTCCGTCCTCGGCCCGGCCGCCCGTTTCCGACGAGGGCGCCCTGCTGCCGGTGCCGGCCGCTGCGGGCGGACACCCCCACCCCGGCCCCTTCCCGCCGCGCGCGGGTGCACCGACGCCGAGGTCACGAAAGCGTCCCCGTAAGCCCGCGGCGGCGTCTGGCACTGGTGTGGGGCCACTACCCTGGATGCGTGACTATTCGCCTGTACGACACCAGCGCCCGGCAGATCCGTGACTTCGCCCCGCTCACTCCGGGTTGTGTCTCGATCTACCTGTGTGGCGCCACCGTGCAGGCGGCCCCGCACATCGGGCACATCCGGTCGGGGCTGAACTTCGACATCCTGCGCCGCTGGTTCGCCTACCGCGGCTACGACGTCACCTTCATCCGCAACGTCACGGACATCGACGACAAGATCATCAGGAAGGCGGCCGAGCAGGGCCGCCCCTGGTGGGCCATCGGGTACGAGAACGAGCGCGCGTTCAACGACGCCTACACGGCGCTCGGATGCCTGCCGCCGACGTACGAGCCGCGGGCGACCGGCCATGTCACCGAGATGGTCGAGATGATGCGCACGCTCATCGAGCGCGGGCACGCCTACGAGGCCGACGGCAACGTCTACTTCGACGTGCGGTCGTGGCCGACGTACCTGGAGCTGTCCCGGCAGGACCTGGACGAGATGCGCCAGCCCGCCGAGGAGGGCGTCACCGGCAAGCGGGACCCGCGCGACTTCGCCATGTGGAAGGCCGTCAAGCCGGGTGAGCCGAGCTGGGAGACGCCGTGGGGGCGCGGGCGCCCCGGGTGGCACCTGGAGTGCTCGGCCATGGCGCACAAGTACCTGGGGTCCGCCTTCGACATCCACGGCGGCGGCCTCGACCTGATCTTCCCGCACCACGAGAACGAGATCGCCCAGGCGAAGGCGTTCGGCGACGACTTCGCCCGGTACTGGCTGCACAACGCCTGGGTCACCATGAGCGGCGAGAAGATGTCCAAGTCGCTGGGCAACAGCGTCCTGGTCTCCGAGATGGTCAAGCAGTGGCGGCCGATCGTTCTCCGCTACTACCTGGGGACCCCGCACTACCGCTCGACCATCGAGTACAGCGAGGAGTCGCTGCGCGAGGCCGAGTCCGCGTTCGCCCGGATCGAGGGCTTCGTGCAGCGGGTCGTGGAGAAGGCCGGCGCGGTGGAGCCCGCCGCCGAGGTGCCGCCCGCCTTCGCCGAGGCCATGGACGACGACCTCGGCGTGCCGCAGGCCCTGGCGGTCATTCATACGACGGTGCGCCAGGGCAACAGCGCTCTGGCCGCCGACGACAAGGACGCCGCCGTGGCGCGGCTCGCCGAGGTGCGGGCCATGCTGGGCGTCCTCGGGCTCGACCCGCTCGGCGAGCAGTGGGCCGGCGAGAACGACCGGGGCGACGACCTGCACGGGGTCGTCGACAGCCTCGTACGCCTGGTCCTGGAGCAGCGCGAGTCCGCCCGGGCGCGCAAGGACTGGGCGACCGCGGACGCCATCCGGGACCAGCTCGCTCAGTCGGGGCTGGTCATCGAGGACAGCCCGCAGGGGCCGCGCTGGAGCCTCGGAGCCCGTTAGAACACCGCGAATGTGCCGCCCGGAGCTACGGGCGGCACACTTGCACTGACGTACGTACACCCAACGCATCACGGAGACAGGTAGGTCATGGCCGCGAACAACCGTCGCATGTCCGGTAAGAAGGGCGCGCAGGTCGGCAGTGGCGGCAAGCGGCGCCGGGGCCTGGAGGGCAAGGGCCCGACTCCGCCCGCCGAGATGCGCAAGGGGCACGCCAAGCAGCGTGCGGCGCAGTCGAAGGCCCGGCGCGCGCAGGGGCGTGCGCCGCAGCGCCGGGGCGGCGGCAAGTCCGCCTCCGAGCTGGTCGTCGGCCGTAACCCGGTCTACGAGGCGCTGCGTGAGGGGGTGCCCGCGACCACGCTGTACGTGCAGCAGTTCATCGACAACGACGAGCGGGTGCGCGAGGCGCTGCAGCTCGCCGCCGAGCGCGGCGGCATCAACCTGATGGAGGCCCCGCGTCCCGAGCTGGACCGGATGACGAACGGGCTCAACCACCAGGGCCTCGTCCTGCAGATCCCGCCGTACGAGTACGCCCACCCCGAGGAGCTCGCCGACGCCGCCGCGGACGTGGGTGAGGACCCGCTGATCGTCGCGCTGGACGGGGTGACCGACCCGCGCAACCTCGGTGCCGTCGTGCGGTCCGTGTCCGCGTTCGGGGGTCACGGTGTCGTCGTGCCCGAGCGGCGTGCGGCCGGTATGACCGCCGGCGCCTGGAAGACGTCCGCCGGTACGGCCGCCCGGACGCCGGTCGCGCGCGCGACGAATCTGACGCGGGCGCTGGAGGCGTACAAGAAGGCCGGGATCGTCGTGGTCGGCCTGGCCGCGGACGGGGACGTCGAGCTCGGTGAGCTGGAGGCGCTCGGGGGCCCGGTGTGCATCGTCGTCGGCAGCGAGGGCAAGGGACTGTCCCGGCTGGTCGGCGAGACCTGTGACTACCGGGTGCGCATCCCGATGCCGGGCGGCGCCGAGTCGCTCAACGCCGGTGTCGCGGCGGGCATCGTGCTCTACGAGGCCTCCTCCCGCCGCCGGGGCTGAATGCCTGTTCGCCGGCATCACCCACACGGGCGGTTCCGGGCTGTCCGGACATCCTTGACGGGGTCCGGACAGATCCACGGGGTCAAGGCAGTGTCCTAAATCCACGTCACTCGGTTAGATGAGTGTGGACACCAGAACACCCCGCACACCCACGGGGGACCGCTCGTCGGGTTACGACGACGCTCCCGCGCTGAGCATGGTGAAGGTGCCGAGCGATCCGGCGCAGATCATCGTGAGCCACGCGAGTTTCCGCGTGCAGTTGGGTGCGTCGTCCGTGCGCACCCGGTCCCCGCGGATCGCGCGGCACTTGAGCGCCACCCCGGACCCCGCCCGCGTCCCCGCCGCCGGCGCCGCCGCCGCCGCTGCCAGAGCCGCCGCGGCCGCCGGGGCCGCCCGCCGGCGGCCCGTCGTCTGGAGCGGCAGGTCCGACCCCGACGACACCGGCGCCCACCGCCTGCTCCAGGCCGTGCGGGCCGGCAGCGTCGGCCACGCCGAGCCCTCCGCCGCCGACGCCGGAGCCACCCAGGTGCTGCCCCGGGTCGCGCCCGGTCACGAGGGCTACATCGACTACGACGACCTCGACCAGACCGTCGAGACGCCCGTCGTCGGCGCCCAGCGCACCTCCGAGGACGACGCGGGCACCCGCCTGCTGCCCGCCATGCGCAGCGTCGGCAGCGTCTACGACGAGCCCGGCGAGCCCGGATACGACGATGCCGGATACGACGGCCCCGGGTACGACGGCGCCGGGTACGGCGGCTTCGGCGAGACGGGCGAGGACGGCGGCGAGGCGGACGTCCGCGGCCGGCGCCACGGGGACGACCCCGCGCGGCACGCGTACTACCCGCACCGCCGGATGAACCTCGGCGTCGTCCTGCTCCCGCTGCGCATCTTCCTCGGCTTCATCTCCCTCTACGCCGGCATGGGCAAGCTGTGCGACCCCGTCTACTTCGACGGCGGCAAGCGCGGCTCCATGGTCAAGTGGCTCAACACCCTGCACCCCTGGGAGGTCGCCGAGCCGCTGCGCCAGTTCGCCCTCCACCACCCCGTCGGCTCCGGCCTGGTCATCGCCTTCCTCCAGGTGGTGGTCGGCGTGCTGACCGTCCTGGGCTGCTGGCAGCGGGTGACGGCCGTGGTCGGCGCGCTGCTGTCGGCCGCTCTCATCGTCACCGTCAGCTGGAAGACGGTCCCCGTCTACGACGCCCCCGACATCATCTACCTCGCCGCCTGGTCCCCGCTGGTCATCGCCGGCGCCCCCGTCTACTCCGTCGACGGCCGCCTCGCCGCGAGCGCCTGGCGGCGGCTCGGACCGCGCTCCGACATCTGGGAGCTGCGCCGCTACGTGCTGCGCCGCGGTGCGCTGATCACCGCGGTCGTCACCGGGCTGACCCTGCTCGTCGGGTCGCTGCTGGGCGGCGCGGTGCGCGACGCCGACCGGGTCGTCGCGCCCGGGCCCGGCGAGGCCCCGCGCAACGAGCTGCCCGGCTCGCCGCTGCCGCAGCAGCCCGGTGAGCACACCCGGCGGCACACGCCGTCCGCGTCCGCCGCGCCGACGCGGGGCGCGGCCTCCTCCGGCCCCCGGCGCGAGACGCACAAGCCGGGCGCGACGCACTCCTCGGGTACGGCGACGACCGGGGCGCCCAGCCAGACGCAGGGCACCGGCGGGCAGGCGCCGTCGCGGCACTCCTCGCCGACCGGGCAGGGGCCGAGCACCAGCTCCGGGCCGAGCTCCGGGGGCGGCGCGTCGGGCGGCACCGGCTCCTCGGGCGGCAGCGGCAGCGGCGGCGGCTCCGGGTCGTCCTCCTCCGGTGGCTCCGGCTCCTCCTCAGGCCAGTCCGGCCTTGTGGGCGGCCTGTTGGGGTAACGGGGCCGGTGGGCGACATGCTCGGGTAGCCCACCGGCCGAATCCTCCGACGATCAGTCACCTGATCACTGGCGCCGACCCGACGGCCAAGACGGCGATGGGGCCCCGCGTGTGGTGTGCGGGGCCCCATCGGTGTGCGCGGTGCGGTACGGCGCGGTGGACTGGAGGCGGTGCCGTGGGCCGCGGTGAGCCGCGGTGGCGTCAGCGGTTCTGGGCCGCCAGTTCCTTGGCCGCCTCGGTCAGGTCCTTCGCCGTATCGATCGCCCGCCAGTAGGCGCCCTGCGGGATCGGGAAGCCGGCCAGACGGAGTTCCCGGGCCAGGTGCGGGAACGTGGTGCGCTCGTGGTCGCCGCGCTCGGGGAGAAGGCCGGCGAAGGCCGGGGAGAAGACGTAGACGCCCGCGTTGATCTCGAACGTGGACGGCGGGGCCTCGATGAAGTCGGTGATGTGGCCGAAGCCGTCCGTCTGCACCGCGCCCCAGGGAATGCGGGGGCGGGCGAGGGCGAGCGTCGCTATGGCGTCCCGCTCGGTGTGGAAGTCGGCCATGTCGCGCAGCGAGAAGCGGGTCCAGATGTCGCCGTTGGTGGCGTACCAGGGACGGTCCGGATGCGGCAGGTGGGCGGCGGCGAACTTCAGACCGCCACCGCGGCCGAGGGGCTCCGCCTCGACGACCGTGGTCACGCGCACGGGCAGGTCGGCCGATGCGAGCCACTGCTCGAGCACGTCGGCGAGGTGGCCGCAGGAGACGACCACGTCGGTGACGCCCTCCTCGGCGAGCCAGGTGAGCTGGTGACCGATGATGGGCGTGCCCGTCCCGGGGATCTCGACCATCGGCTTGGGCCGGTCGTCGGTGTAGGGGCGCAGCCGTGAGCCCTGGCCTCCGGCCAGGATGACGGCTTGGGTGGGGCGGGTCAGGGCGTGCGGATGGGTCATGCCGGAAGGGTACGGGGTGCCTGCGGCGGGCTGCGCGGGTGCCCGCGGCGCCGGTCGTTCTGTGTCCGCGGGCGCGTGGGCGGTTGCCTGCGCCGTTCCCCGCGCCCCTTTTGCGCCTGCGGCGGCCCGTTGCCGTGCAGGGCCGGTTGCTGTCGCGCCCACGGTGCGTCGTGGGTCGGGGCCGCGGTGGGGGGTGTCCTTCCTCGGTCCGGCCGGCCGTTCCCGACGGGCTCACCGCGTGCCGGTGCCGGACGCTGCGGGCGGACACCCCCCACCACGTCCCCTTCCCGCCGGGTGCGGGTGCGGCGACGCCGTGGCATGGGTCCCTCGGCGGGCGTCAGCTGCCGGCCGCCAGGATGCCCGAGGCGTACGACGTGTCGCAGACCGGGCGGGCGAAGGACTGGGCGCGGGACGGGCCGTAGATGCGGACGGCCGCGCGGCCCAGCGCCCGGGCGATGGAGGTGCAGTGCCTGGCCAGCGACGGCTTGTCGTTGACGACCTGCTGGAGGTGGGTCAGGGCGATGCCGGGATCCTTCTGCTGGAGCTCGGTGAGGAGCTGGTCGCGCAGGACGTCCTGGGGAGCGCGGCGGGCGGTGTTCTTGGCGTTCGCCGCGCTCGTGACGTCGGTGGCGGTGAGCACCGAGTCCGCGGGGTTCCCGGACCAGTTGACCCGGGTGACGGCGAGGGTCCCGGAGAGCACCAGGACGACGGGCAGGACGAGGGCGAGGGAGCGGCCGATGCGGCGGGCGGGGCCCTGGTGGCCGCGTCGCGTCTGTTGGGTGGTGGAGTGCTTCACGCGTGTGAGGGTAGCGCCCGGTAATGATTTGGCGACATTTAGTCACCCATTCGGGGGATGAGGGAGGGGGGATTTCGCGGTAGCGGGTTGACGCATGCTGATCGAAACGGTGGGTTTGCCGGGGTATTTGTCGACAACGAGAAGGACCCCGCGGCAGTCCGCGGGGCCCTCTTCGTCAACCTGGGTGAATCATGCGCCGGAAGGTCAGTCCGACAGGCGCGCGCCCGTCGAGGTGGAGAAGACGTGGGTCTCGCCCGAGCGGGGCACGACGTGCAGCGTGCTGCCCTTCTCCGGCACCTCGCGGCCGCCCACGCGGACGACGAGGTCCTTGGTCTCGCTGCCGACCTTCGCGGTGCCGTAGACGAACGCGTCGGAGCCCAGCTCCTCCACGACGTTGACGATGACCGGGACACCGAGGTCGGCGTCGGGGCCGGCCACGTCGAAGTGCTCGGGGCGGACGCCGACGGTGACCGTCTTGTCGGTGGTGGCGGACAGCGCGTCACGGTCGACCGGCACGACGCTGTTGCCGAACTTCACGCCGCCGTCGGTGATCGGGACCTCGACGAGGTTCATCGCCGGGGAGCCGATGAAGCCGGCCACGAAGAGGTTGGCGGGCCTGTCGTACATGTTGCGCGGGGTGTCGACCTGCTGGAGCAGACCGTCCTTGAGGACCGCGACCCGGTCGCCCATGGTGAGGGCCTCGACCTGGTCGTGGGTGACGTAGACCGTGGTGATGCCCAGACGGCGCTGCAGCGAGGCGATCTGGGTGCGGGTGGAGACGCGGAGCTTGGCGTCGAGGTTGGACAGCGGCTCGTCCATGAGGAAGACCTGCGGCTCGCGGACGATCGCGCGGCCCATCGCCACACGCTGGCGCTGGCCGCCGGAGAGCGCCTTCGGCTTGCGGTCCAGGTAGTCGGTGAGGTCGAGGATCTTCGCGGCCTCCTCGACCTTCTGCCGGATCTCCGCCTTGTTGACGCCGGCGATCTTGAGGGCGAAGCCCATGTTGTCGGCGACCGACATGTGCGGGTAGAGCGCGTAGTTCTGGAACACCATGGCGATGTCCCGGTCCTTCGGCGGCAGGTGCGTGACGTCGCGGTCGCCGATGCGGATCGCGCCGCCGTTGACGTCCTCCAGGCCCGCGAGCATCCGCAGGGAGGTGGACTTGCCGCAGCCGGACGGACCGACCAGGACGAGGAACTCCCCGTCGGCGATCTCGATGTCCAGGGCGTCGACGGCGGGCTTGTCGGAACCCGGGTAGATCCGGGTCGCCTTGTCGAACGTGACAGTGGCCATGGTGAATGGGCCCCCTTCTACCGGCAGGAACGTGCCGGACGATCCGTTGTAGGAAGGTGGTTGGTGTAGTCCACGCAGGTGAACTGGCTCAGGACGGTACCTGGCGTTCACCTGGTCTGTCAGTAGGCGAGCCCCTGTGAACTTCGCGGAAATTTTCGATCGGGGCGCCTCGGGAGATAGGTACACTGCACGGGCGTGTCCGTTGTACGGACCCGGGCCTCCTTAGCTCAGCTGGTAGAGCACCGCTCTTGTAAAGCGAAGGTCGTCGGTTCGAATCCGACAGGGGGCTCCGAGGGAGCCCGGGCCGGCCGTTGCCGGCCTGGGCTTTCGTTCATTGCGTGCCGAGCCGGGTCAGGGACTCGTCCGTCAGGCGGTATACCGTCCATTCGTCCTGGGGGCGGGCGCCGAGGGACTCGTAGAAGCCGATCGCGGGTTCGTTCCAGTTCAGGACCGACCACTCCAGGCGCTGGTAGCCGCGGCGGGTGCAGATGCGGGCCAGTTCGGTCAGCAGGGCCTTGCCGTGGCCGGCGCCGCGGGTCTCGGGGCGTACGAAGAGGTCCTCCAGGTAGATGCCGTGCACCCCGCGCCAGGTGGAGAAGGACAGGAACCACAGCGCGAAGCCGACCGCTTCGCCGGTGTCGTCGTCCTCGGCGAGGTGCGCGAAGGCGGCGGGACGGTCCCCGAAGAGGGCGTCGCCAAGCTGCTCGGGTGTCGCTCTGACCTCGTGCGGCGCCTTCTCGTAGGTGGCCAGTTCGTGGATCAGGGTGTGGATGACGGGGACGTCGGCGGGTGTGGCGGGGCGGATCATCGGGCTTTTCTCCTCAGGTCCTCAGGGACGGATCGGGGTGGTTGCCGGCGGGCGCAGACGGCGGGCGATGTCGAGGTGAACCGGGTCCAGGGGGCGGCCGTCCTCGATGTCCCACAGGGCGTTCTGGAGGACGCGGCCCAGGGTCCAGGCGCGGGCGCGGTCCCGGTCGAGGCCCATGACGGCGGTCATCGCGTCGAAGCGCCGGCGGACGGCGTCGGGGTCGTAGCGGCCGGCGAGGGCCGGCCAGAGTTCGAAGCCGGGGTCGCCGGCGAGGGGTTTGGGGTCGATGGCGAGCCAGTCGGCGCGGTCGGCGGCCAGGACGTTCTCGTCGTGCAGGTCCCAGTGCAGCAGACGGTCGCCGGGTTCGGCGACGACCTCGCGTACGGCCGCCGCGCAGTCGGCGACGATCCGGCGGCCCTCCGGGTCGGGGATGCGGGGCAGCGCGCCGGGGGTGCGGTCGAGCATCTTCCGCGCGATGTCGCCGAGGCGGCGCAGGCCCGGTGGGGCGGGGGTGGCGTTGAGGCGGGCCAGCAGGGCGGCGATCACCTCGACCGCCTCGTGGGCGCCGGGGAGGCGGGCCGGCGTCCGGGAGGAGTCGAGGCGTTCCAGGAGCATCGTGCCGGTGGGCTCGTCGTGGCCGATCAGGCGTACCGCGCCGTCGCCGTCCCACCGGCGCAGGGCGACCGGTTCGCCCGCGCTCTCCTCGTCGAGGAGCTGGAGCTTGAGGACGGCGCGCAGTCCGTCGGCGCGGACGACCGGCAGGACCAGGGCGCACACCCCGTGCATCGACGGGCCGTCCAGCCGCAGCTGCCACTGGTCCAGCAAGCGCGCCGCCAGCTCCGGCAGGCGCGCGACGAACGCGCGGCCCGCCTCGCCGTTGTACTCCGCCTGTGACGCCGCCAGCTCGCCCGGAATGTCGATCACCAGGCGGACCATACTGCTGTGCGTGAATCGGCTCATGCGAATTACGCGGGGTCTGCGCCGGGCCGTGGCCTACGTCCGCAGCGCGCCGGGGACGTACGTCTGGCTGACGGTCCTGTTCGTCACCACGGTCGCCCTGCACCACATGTCGCCGGACTTCGAGCGCGAGTTCCTGCGGCAGCGCTCGACGAACCTGGAGGAGCTGTCGCAGAACCCGGTGCGGGTGCTGATCGCCAGCGCGATGTGGATCGACGGCGGACGCTGGCTGCCGTACGCCGTGCTGTACAGCGTCTTCCACGCGCCGGCCGAGCGGTGGCTGGGGACGGTGCGGTGGCTGGTGGTGTGCGTGGCGGCGCATGTGCTGGCCACGCTGCTCAGCCAGGGCGTGCTGCTCGTCGCGATCCGCCGCGGGCTCGCCCCGCACTCGGAGGCCGACGCGCTGGACATCGGGGTGAGTTACGCGCTGGCGGGCGTGGTGGGCGTGCTGACGTACCGGATCCCGGGGCCGTGGCGGTACGTGTACCTGTTCGCGGTGCTGGTCTTCTACGGCCTTCCGCTCGCGGCCGGGCCGACCTTCACCGATCTCGGGCACTTCGCGTCGCTGCTGATCGGCCTCGGGTGTCATCCGCTGACGCGGGGGCGGGAAATTCCACGGAATCCGAAGGAGACAGGCGTCACGCCGACGGGTTAACGTCCGCTCTCATGAGCAGCAGTGTCGTGAACGGCGGCATCTCCTTCTGGTACGCGGACGACGGCCTTCCCCCGGTGCGGGAGCCGCTGCCCGGTGACACGTCCGCCGACGTGGTGATCGTCGGCGGCGGATACACGGGTCTGTGGACGGCGTACTACCTGAAGAAGGCCGCTCCCTTCCTGCGGGTCGTCGTGCTGGAGCAGAAGTTCTGCGGATACGGCGCCTCCGGGCGCAACGGGGGCTGGCTGTACAACGGCATCGCCGGGCGTGACCGGTACGCGAAGCTGCACGGCCGGGAGGCGGCGGCGCGGTTGCAGCAGGCGATGAACGACACCGTCGACGAGGTGATCGCGGTCGCCGAGGCCGAGGGCATCGACGCGGACCTGCACAAGGGCGGTGTGCTGGAGGTGGCGACGACTCCGGCTCAGCTGGCCCGGCTGAAGTCCTTCCACGCGGCGGAGGTCGCCTTCGGGGAGAAGGACCGTGAACTGTACGGCGCGCGGGAGACCGCCGAGCGGATCCGCGTGGCGCACGCGGTGGGCTCGACATGGACGCCGCACGGGGCCCGGCTGCACCCGGTGAAGCTGGTCAAGGGGCTCGCGGCGGCCGCCGAGGCGCTCGGGGTGACGATCCACGAGTCGACGCCGGTGACCGAGATCCGGCCCCGGCACGCGGTGACGCCCTACGGGACCGTGCGGGCGCCGTATGTGCTGCGCTGCACCGAGGGCTTCACGGCCGCGCTGAAGGGGCAGCGGCGTACCTGGCTGCCCATGAACTCCTCGATGATCGCCACCGAGCCGCTGAGCGAGGAGCAGTGGGCGCAGCTCGGCTGGGACGGCCGGGAGACGCTGGGGGACATGGCGCACGCCTACATGTACGCGCAGCGGACCGCCGACGGGCGGATCGCGCTGGGCGGACGCGGGGTGCCGTACCGCTTCGGCTCGCAGACCGACAACGACGGGCGCACGCAGGACGCGACGGTCTCGGCGCTGCGGGAGATCCTCGTGCGGTTCTTCCCGTCGCTGGCGGGTGTGGGCATCGCGCACGCCTGGTCGGGCGTGCTGGGCGTGCCGCGGGACTGGTGCGCGACGGTGACGCTCGACCGGTCGACGGGGCTGGGCTGGGCGGGCGGTTACGTCGGCTCGGGCGTCGCCACCACCAACCTGGCCGCGCGGACGCTGCGGGACCTGGTGCAGCAGGACTCCGGGCAGGGCGGGCGCACCGACCTGACCGAGCTGCCCTGGGTGGGGCACCGGGTGCGCAAGTGGGAGCCGGAGCCGTTCCGCTGGGTGGGCGTGCAGGGGATGTACGCCGTGTACCGGGCGGCGGATCGCCGCGAGCGCACGACGCACAGCGCCGAGTCCTCCCGGCTGGCGCGGCTGGCGGACCGGGTGGCCGGGCGGAGCTGACGGGAACGGTCAGGCCACCGACTCCGGCACCGGTGTCTCCGTCGGCGCCCCGTGGGACGGCGGGCGGGCGGTGACCATCAGGCCCGCCACCAGCCCGGCGAGGAGCATGATCCCGGCCGCGCACCAGATGGCGACCGTGTAGCCGTGGACCACGCCCTCGCGGATGATCAGCGCCCGCCGGCCGGGGTTCGCCAGGTGGGCGGTGATCCAGGCGGCGCTGCTGGTGGTGGCGACCGTGTTCAGCAGCGCCGTGCCGATGGAGCCGCCGACCTGCTGCGAGGTGTTCACGGTCGCCGAGGTGACGCCGGAGTCCTGCGGGGCGACGCCCGCGGTGGCCGTGGAGAACACCGGCATGAAGGTCAGCCCCATGCCGAGGCCCATGAGCAGCAGCGCCGGGAGGATTTCCGTCGTGTAGGAGGAGTCCACCGTCATCTGCGTGAGGATCACCATGCCGCCGGCGGCGAGGACCATCCCGGGGACCATCAGCATGCGCGGCGCCACGTGGTGCAGCAGGCGGGCGGAGATCTGGGTGGAGCCGATGATGATCGCCGCGGTCAGCGGCAGGAAGGCCAGGCCGGTGCGGACGGGCGAGTAACCGAGGATGACCTGGAGGTAGTAGGTCATGAACAGGAACAGCCCGAACATGCCGATCACCGCGAGCATCATGGTCAGGAAGCAGCCCGCGCGGTTGCGTTCCTTGATGATGTGCAGCGGGAGCAGGGGGCTCGGCGCCCGCGTCTGCCACCAGACGAACGTGGCGAGCAGGACGACGCCGGCCGCGAAGAGGGCGAGGACCAGCGGGTCGGTCCAGCCGCGTGGCTGGGCCTCGCTGAAGCCGTAGACGATCGCCACCAGGCCGCCGCAGCCGAGGACGACGCCGGGCACGTCGAGGCGGACGCCGGCGTGGCCGGGGCGGTCGTGCAGCAGGGTGAGCGCGCCGATGACGGCGACGACGGCGATGGGCACGTTGACGTAGAGGCACCAGCGCCAGTTCAGGTACTCGGTGAGCAGTCCGCCGACGATGAAGCCGATCGCCGAACCGCTGCCGGCGAGGGCGCCGTAGATGCCGAACGCCTTGCCGCGTTCCTTGGGATCGGTGAACGTCGTCGTCAGCAGGGAGAGCGCGGACGGGGCGAGGACGGCCGCGAAGACGCCCTGCAGCGCGCGGGCGCCGAAGAGCATGCCGGCGCCGGTGGAGGCGCCGCCGAGCGCGGAGGCGGCGGCGAAGCCGACCAGGCCGAAGACGAAGGTGCGTTTGCGGCCGACGAGGTCGGCGATCCGGCCGCCGAGCAGGAGCAGTCCGCCGAAGGCGAGGGTGTAGGCGGTGATCACCCATTGCCGGTTGGCGTCGGTCATGCCCAGGTCGCGCTGCGCGGAGGGCAGCGCGATGTTCACGATGGTGGCGTCCAGCACCACCATCAGCTGGGCCAGGGCGATGATCACCAGGCCCCACCAGCGGTGCGGGTCCGTTCCCGTCGCGGGTTGGCCTGTTCGGGTGACGGTCACCCGGCCAGAAGACCACGAATCGGGAGGTAGTGCATCCCGGGGTGTGCGGTGCCGGTTCATGGCTCCAGGACCACCTTTCCGGTCGTGCGCCGGCTTTCGAGGGCGCGGTGCGCGGCGGCCGCCCCGGCCAGCGGGAAGCGTTCGACGGCCGGGACGAGCCGGCCCGCGGCGGCCTCGGTGAGCGCGCGCAGTTCGAGGGTGCGCAGGGGGTCGGGGCCGCCTGCCCGGGCGAGCATCACCGGGCCGAGGACCTGCTCGGACACGCCGTCGACGAGGTACGCCCCGCCGTCGCGCAGGCCCTGCGCGGACCAGCCGAAGACCAGGTGCCGGCCGCCGGGGCCCAGCAGGGCGACCGCCTCGCGGGCCGCGTCGCCGCCGACGCCGTCGAAGACGACGGTGGCCGGCCGGCCGCCGAGGAACGCGCGGACCTTGTCCGGCCAGGCGGGGTCGGTGTAGTCGACGGCGAGGTCGGCGCCGTTCGCCTCGACGCGGGCGGTCTTGCGCGGGCCGCCCGCCAGCCCGACGACGGTGGCGCCGGTGTTCCTGGCGTACTGCACCAGCAGCGTGCCGATGCCGCCCGCCGCCGCCGGGATCACCGCCACCGAGCCGGGGCCCAGGTCGTCCGCGAACTGCGCGATCCCCATCGCCGTACGGCCCGTGCCGATCATGGCGACCGCCTGGGCCGCGTCGAGGTTCCCGGGGATCTCGTGCAGACGGGCCGCGTCGGTGACGGCCAGCTCCGCGTAGCCGCCGGGCGCGAACCCGAGGTGGGCGACCACGCGCTTGCCCAGCCAGGACGGGTCAACACCGTCACCGAGGGCGTCCACGGTGCCCGCGACCTCACGACCGGGGACGGTCGGCAGCGTGGGCAGCTCGGGCAGGGGTCCCCGCAGCCCCTCGCGCAGGGCCGTGTCGAGGAGGTGCACCCCGGCGGCGGCCACGGCGACACGGACCTGGCCGGGCGCCGGCACCGGGTCCTCGACCTGCTCGTGGGTCAGGTTCCCGGCGGGGCCGAAGGCGTGAAGGCGGATCGCGTGCATGAGGTTCCCCGTTCGACGACGTGTGCGTGCGAGACCCACTCTTCGACCTCAAGCGCGCTTGAGGTCAAGCGTGCGCCGCTGTCCCAGCGCCGGCGCCACGACCGTCAGCGCGCTGGTGAGCATCGCCCGCGTCCGCGCAGGTCAGCGCGATTGTCAGTGGCCGGGTGCAGCATGGGGGCATGGCAAGGGGAACGGGTGCGAAGGCGGCACGGCGGCCGGAGGTGCGCCTGCCACGACTCGAGCGGTACGACAAAGGGGGGCTGGAACCCGACGGCGACTACGACGGGCTGGAGTTCGCGGGCACCGACCTGACCGGTGAGGACGGCGCGGGCGCCCGCTTCATGGACTGCGCGCTGAGAGGCTGCGCCCTGGACGACACGCGGCTGCGTCACGCACGCGTACTGGACTCGGTGCTGTCCGATGTACGGGGCGTCGGCACGGACCTCGCGGAATCGACGCTGCGGGACGTCGAACTGCTCGACCCACGCCTCGGCGGCGTACAGCTGCACGGCGCGGTCCTGGAACGCGTCCTGATCCGCGGCGGCAAGATCGACTACCTGAACCTGCGCGGGGCCCGTCTGCGGGACGTCGTCTTCACCGGCTGCGTACTGGTGGAACCGGACTTCGCGCGCGCCCGCCTGGAACGGGTCGAGTTCACCGACTGCGCGATCAAGGGCGCGGACTTCACCGGCGCCACCCTGACAGACGTGGACCTGCGCGGCGCGACCCCCCTGGACATCACCCACGGCCTGGAAGGCATGGCCGGCGCGATCATCAGCACGACCCAACTACTGGACCTGGCCCCACAACTGGCAGCGAGCCTGGGCCTCAGAGTAGATCCCTGAGCCCCGCAGTCGCCGACGGCGGGAAGGGGACGGGGTGGGGGGTGTCCGCCCGCAGCGTCCGGCACCGGGCAACGGCGCCCCTCGTCGGGGACGGGCGGCCGGACCGAGGACGGACACCCCCCACCCCGGCCCCGACTCAGAAACCGCCGGTAGGCGCGACGCACGCCACGACGCAACCGCAACGGGCCGCCGCAGGCACAAAAGGGGCGCGGGGAACTGCGCGACCAGCCACAACGCACCCGCAGACAAACGACGACCCGGCGCCGCAGGCACCCGCATCCCCCACAGCCACCGGCAGGCCCCCTCACCCGCCGAGCATCCCCCGCAACCCCTCGATCGTCCGCCGCCGCATCGTCAGAAACGCCAGCCACGACCCATCGCTGTAGTGCACCCGGAACCGCGCCATCAACTGCAGCCGGGGCCGCCGCTCGACACGGACCACCCACGCCCGCGGCACCTCCCACACCGGCGCGCCGTCGGTGGTGCGCACCAGCCCGACGCGCTGATCGGTGACCCGCATCAGCAGCGCACCCGAGGTCGGCGGCAGCTGGCCGGCGACACTGCCGGCTCCCCCGCTCGCGGCGCCGAAGTTCTGCATGAGGTGATCGCCGAGCTGTCCGCCCAGCCTGCCGTGGCCGTGGACGTTCAGTTTGACGCCCTTGGCGCTCTTCACGGGGACGACGACGTGATGGGCGAGAAGCTGCTCGCCGGGCGCGAGCCCGGTGAGCGCGGAGCGATCGTGGAGGGACATGAGCATGACCATAAGGGAGCGAACGCAAGGCACCCTCCGCGAGGGGGCAGGGGCGGCTCAGGACACCCGAGGAAACCGGGCCTGGAGCGTCCAGATCGCCGGATTGTCCGCCAGGTCCTCGTGCAGGTCGCACAGGTCGGCGATCAGATCGTGCAGGAAGTCCCGGGCCTCGCGCCGCAGTTCGGTGTGGGAGAAGGACAGCGGCGCCTCCTCCACGGGCATCCAGTCCGCGGTGATGTCCACCCAGCCGAAGCGGCGCTCGAACAGCATCCGGTCGGTGGACTCGGTGAAGTCCAGCTCCGCGCGCTGCGGCCGGGCGGCGCGGGAGCCGGCCGGGTCACGGTCGACACGCTCGACGATGTCGCACAGCGCCCACGCGAAGTCCAGCACCGGCACCCATCCCCAGGCTGTGGACAACTCCCGGTCGGACTTCGTGTCGGCGAGGTACACGTCCCCGCAGAACAGGTCGTGGCGCAGGGCGCGGACGTCCGCGCGCCGGTAGTCCGTCTGCGGCGGGTCCGGGAAGCGGGTGGAGAGGGCGTAACCGATGTCGAGCACGTAGGCGATGGTGTCACGCCACCGAACGAGTCCCCGCCCGAAACCGGACCGAACCCCACCGCCCCCGCATCGGTCTGTCAGGGAAACAGCCCGACGACCATAGGATTCCCGACGTGTCCCGAAAAGCGCCCGTCGTCCCCGCGCTCCTGCTGGCGCTCGCGCTGTCCGCCTGCACCGGCGGCGGTGTCGACGGCACCCCGGGAGGCGCCGGCCTGCGCGACCCGTACTTCCCGAAGGCCGGCAACGGCGGCTACGACGTCACCCACTACGCGCTGACCCTCGCCTACGACCCCGGCGCCCGCCGCCTCACCGGCCGCGCGGACATCACCGCCCGCGCCACGCAGGACCTGTCCGCGTTCGACCTCGATCTGAAGGGCCTGACCGTCGAGGACGTCACCGTCCAGGACACCGGCACCGGCAACGGCAACGGCAACGGCAACGGCACCGGCGCCCGCGTCAGCCGGGCCGGCCAGGAGCTGACCGTCCGCCCGCACGACGAACTCGACCGGGGGAAGACCTTCCGCGTCACCGTCCGCTACTCCGGCACCCCCGAGACGATCACCGACGCGGACGGCTCCGAGGAGGGCTGGCTGTACACGGAGGACGGCGCCCTGGCGCTGGGCGAACCGGTCGGCTCGATGGCGTGGTTCCCCGGCAACCACCACCCGTCCGACAAGGCGTCGTACGACATCACGGTGACCGTGCCGCACGGTCTGACGGCCGTGTCCAACGGGGAGCTGAGGGGCGAGAGCACCCGGGACGGACGCACCACGTTCCACTGGCGCACCGCCGAACCCATGGCGAGCTACCTCGCCACCCTCGGCATCGGCCGGTACGTCATCCACCGCGGCACCGTCGGCGAGGACCGGCTGCCGGTCTACACCGCCGTCGACCCGGTGAGCGACGAGGACAGCAGGGCGGTGCTGGCGAAGCTGCCGGAGGTGATGGACTGGCTGCGGCTCAACTTCGGCCCGTACCCGTTCTCCTCCACCGGCGTGATCGTCGAACGGGAGGAGGACGCGGCGTACGCGCTGGAGACGCAGACCCGTCCCGTCTTCCCCGGCGCCCCGGACACGGCGACCTTCGTCCACGAGCTGGCCCACCAGTGGTACGGCGACTCGGTCACGCCGAAGACGTGGCGGGACATGTGGCTCAACGAGGGCTTCGCGACGTACGCGGAGTGGCTGTACGCGGAGGACCACGGCGGGCAGAGCGCCCAGCAGCGCTTCCAGGAGCTGTACGACCACGGGGAGGAGGAGTACGAGGACCTGTGGGACTTCCCGCCGGGGCGGCCCGGCAGCGCGGCCGAGATCTCCGCGAACCCGGTCTACCAGCGCGGCGCGATGGTCCTGCACAAGATCCGGCAGACCGTCGGCGACGATGCCTTCTACGACCTCGTGCAGGGCTGGGCCGCGGCCCACCGCCACGGCAACGCCTCCACCGCCGACTTCACCGCGTACGTGGAGCAGCGGGAGCCCGGCAAGGACTTCTCCGGCATCTGGCGGGACTGGCTGTACGGCGACGGGCGGCCGGACCACCCGTGACAGACGCTCACGGGCCCGGACTGCAGGCTGTACTTGAGGCCGGCGGTCGCGGCGGTCAGGCCGTGGCTCATCTCGTGGCCGGCCACGGCGAGCGCGGTGAGCGGCTTGCGGGGGAGCCGCGCGAGGTGTCACACCGTCAGCGCCGTCAGCCCCTTGCGCAGTACCGCGCAGGCGCGGCCGTGTTGCCGGTCGGAGCGGTGGTCGATCACCTCGTAGCCGAGGGAGGTCCAGAAGGCCAGCGCCTTGGGGTTGCCGGCGAGGACGGCCAGCCGGACGGCGGTGCGGCCCGCCCCGCGGAAACGGTCCTCCACGGCCGAGGCGAGCCTGCGGCCGTAACCCTGCCGGTGCACGCCCGCGTCGACCATCAGCAGCCCGATCCACGGATCGGGGTCGGCCGGGTCGGGGTGGTGCGCGAGCGTGATGGCCACGCCGACGAGCCGGCCCTGGCCGCGGGCCAGCAGCACCTCCGTGTCCGGTTGCGCCAACTCGTCGGCCAGCGCGGCCGCCACCTGCTCCGGCCGGATGTCGTCCGGGTCCGGGAAGTCGCCGCTGAGGGCCTGGAACTCACGGTTCGAGGCGTAGAGCGCGGTGAGTTCGGTGAGCAGCGGGGCGGGGATGTCGCGGCCGGGGGTGCGCGGGAGGGGGTCGAGCCTCATGGTGGGACCGTAGTGCGCCGAAGCCCCCGGTGTCCGGCCGGGGGCCTCGGCACTGCATGGCGTCGGATCAGACGTTGACGCCGAAGTCCTGGGCGATGCCGACCAGGCCCGAGGCGTAACCCTGGCCGACGGCGCGGAACTTCCACTCCGCGCCGTTGCGGTACAGCTCGCCGAAGACCATGGCGGTCTCGGTCGCCGCGTCCTCCGACAGGTCGTAACGCGCGATCTCGGCGCCACCGGCCTGGTTGACGATGCGGATGTAGGCGTTGCGGACCTGGCCGAAGTTCTGGCCGCGGTTCTCGGCGTCGTAGATGGAGACCGGGAAGACGATCTTGTCGATGTCGGCCGGGAGGGCGGCGAGGTTGACGTTGATCGCCTCGTCGTCGCCGGCGCCCTCGCCGGTGCGGTTGTCACCGGTGTGGACGATGGAGTTGTCCGGCGTCTGCTTGTTGTTGAAGAAGACGAAGTGGGCGTCGGAGTAGACCTTGCCCTGGCCGTTGACCGCGATCGCGGACGCGTCGAGGTCGAAGTCCGTGCCGGTGGTGGTGCGGACGTCCCAGCCCAGCCCCACGGTGACGGCGGTCAGGCCCGGAGCCTCCTTGGTGAGCGAGACGTTGCCACCCTTGGACAGGCTTACTGCCATGGTCGGGAGTCCTTCCTCGATGCGCTGTGTGTACGAGGCTTCGCACTGGGGACGAAGCTACCGTCATCCCTACGAACGTCGCGGCCCTGCGGTTGGTTCCAGCTCGCTTTACCTTTTTTACCCGGCCCGACGGACCCGCGTGAGCAGCACCTCGCGGGAAATGGGATGACGTGGACCGGGCCCGGACGGGAACATGGACGCCATGTCCGGTCCCCATCTCATCCGCGGTTCCGTCGCGCTCCCCGAGGCCGAGCTGATGTGGCGCTTCTCGCGGTCGTCGGGGCCCGGCGGACAGCACGTCAACACGTCCGACTCCGCCGCCGAGGTCCGCTTCGACCTCGCCCGCACCGAGGCGCTGCCCGAGGTGTGGAAGCAGCGTGCGCTGGAGCGGCTCGGGCCGCGGCTGGTCGACGGGGTGCTCAGCGTGCGCGCCACCGAGCACCGGTCGCAGTGGCGCAACCGGGAGGCCGCCGCGGTGCGCCTGGCGGCCCTGCTCGCCCAGGCGACGGCTCCGCCGCCGAAGCCACGCAAGCCGACGCGCGTGCCGCGGGGCATCAACGAACGCCGGCTCCGCCAGAAGAAGCAGCGCGCCGAGACCAAGCGGGGGCGTACGGGGCGGGACTGGACGGGGTAGGGGCCTCCCGGATCCGGACCGACCCGACGCGGACCTTCCCGGGCCCGGGACGTCGGCGCGCCGCCGTCAGCCGATCTCCAGCACCCCCACCGTCTGACCCCCGCTCACCTCGCCGTTCGGGCGGAAGCCCAGGCCCAGATAGAAGCCCTCCGGGCCGTCGGGGCCGGGGTGCCAGCTGACGTACATCTGCCGGGCGCCCCGGCGGCGCAGTTCCTCCGCCACCGACCGGACCGCGAAGCGGCCGTAGCCGTGGCCCTGGGCGTCCGCCGCGATGTTCAATCGCCACAGGCCCGAGCGGCGCAGGGTGCCGTCGCCGTGCCAGTCGATGTCGACGAAGGCCATCAGGAAGCCGACCGCGCGCTCGCCGTCGACGATCAGCCGGGGCCAGGCGACGCCCGCGGGATGGACGTAGGCCTCGGCGAGGGACTGCATCACCGGCGAGACCGCGTGTTCCTGGCCGGGACGGACCCGGATGCCCACGGCGGCGTCGAAGGTGCGCGGGGTGATCTCTTCGAGGTGCGTCATCGCCGCACCGTAAACGCGCCCGTGAGAGCGGGGCGAAGGATTTTCCCCCGGCGCGCGTCCTGCCCGAAGAGCGCGCCCTTGCCTGATGCGTACGCCCCGCGCCCGTGTGGGGGCCCGCCCCCGGTGCGCGCCTCGCCCCCGTGCGCGGGCCCGCCCCCGATGCGCGCCTGACCCCCGCGTGCGCGAGCCCGCCCCCCGATGCGTCCGCCCCGCGCCCGTGCGCGAGCCCCGCCCCCGATGCGTACGCCCCGCCCCGACGCGCGGCCTGCCCCGTGCGCGGCCCCGCTCCCGATGCGCGCCCCGCCCCGTGCGCGGCCCCCGCCCCCCGACGCGAGCCCCGCCCCCTCCGCCCGGCGCGTTCGTCCGTCACGCCAGATGCCGGTAGCGCCCCTTGAAGTACATCAGCGGTCCGCCGTCGGCGCTCTGGACCCGGGCCGTCAGGACGCGGCCGATCACCAACGTGTGGTCGCCGGCGGCGACGCGCTGCTCGGTACGGCACTCCAGGGTGGCCAGCGCGCCGCCCACCAGGGGCGCGTCGGTCACCTCGCCGCGCACGTAGGGGATGTCCTCGAAGAGCAGGCGGTCGCTGATGCGGCCCTTCATCGCGAAGCGGCCGGCGATGTGGCGCTGGCTCTCGGTGAGGACGGAGACGCCCCACAGCGGCTGCTCGGCGAGCAGGTCGTCCATTCTGGAGCCCTCCCGCAGGCTGACCAGGACCAGGGGCGGCTCCAGGGAGACCGACATGAACGCGGTGGCGGTCATGCCGACGTCCTCGCCGGTGGGCGCGTTCGGGTCGTCCGGATCGAGTGGCGGCTCCTGCGCGGTCACCAGGACGACGCCGGCGGCGAGCCGGGACATGGCGGCGCGGAACTCGTCGTGACTCACCCCCTCAGCATGCCCGGCTGAGGCGGGTGTGAAGGGGGAGGGCACGGCAGGGGAAGTCTTCAGCACGCCGGAAACGCTAGTCTCCGCTCCACAGGCCCCGCATCGGACCTCCGACGGGGCGCGGACCTAGGTCTTCCGCCTGACTTCGGCCCCGAACGGCCGTCGATGGCGCATACTCGCAAAGTGTCCGTGCGGTTAACGCACAGGAAAAACGCAGAAACTCCACTTCATTGTTCACGTTTTGCTGTGACTTGAGTCACAAGGGACAGGAAATGTTGACCCTGTGTACCGAGTGAGCAGCGCGCTGTGATTCAGTGGCGAACGACGCAGTACGACACGCCACGAGGCTCAGACGGCGATACGCCGACGACAACCCTTGATTCGCTGCGAAGTCTCGGGGGGAGGGCGAGCATGGAGACCGAGTCGGAACCCTATGTCCGTCTTGCGTCCCTGCGGCAGCTGCACCAGGTCATGGCGGACATGAACACCGCCCGCAGCCTGGCGGACACCCTGCAGACCGTCGCCGACGGCGTCGTCACCGCCCTCGGTTACGAGCTGGCCTGCGTCAACCTCGTCCGCCCCGACGGCGACCTCGTCGTCGCCGCCTTCGCCGGGAACTCCGCCGCCGAGACCCTGATCACCGGCCGCGTCGGCTCCCGCCCGTCCTGGGACCGCCGCCTGGCGATGGGCGAGCAGTGGGGCGACCTGGTGTTCATCCCGCACACCGAGGGCTGGGTCCTCGACGACGACGACGTCCCGCAGTGGTACACCGACGGGCCCGCGCCCCGCTTCGAGGACGAGTGGCACCCCTCCGACCGGCTCTTCGCCCCCATGTACGCGCCCGGCGCGCAGGGCGGCCCGCGCGGCGAGCTGCTCGGCGTGCTGTCCGTGGACCGGCCGCGCAACGGCCGCCGGCCCGGCGCCTGGGGCCGCGAGGCGCTGCAGATGTACGCCTTCCAGGCCGCGATCGCGATATCCAACGCCCGGCTGCGCGCCAACATGCAGCGCGCCCTGGTCCGCCTGGAGCGCGAGCAGCAGGCCCTGCGCGCCAGCGAGGAATCCTTCCGCCAGGCCTTCGAGTACGCCCCCTCCGGGATGGCCATCGCCGAGATGGGCGGCGACCAGCACGGCCGCATCCTGCGGACCAACGACGCGCTGTGCCGGCTGCTCGGCCGGCCCGCCTCCGCGATGCGCCGCTACTCCTTCTCCGACCTGGTCCACCCCGAGGACATCGGCACGCTGCTGCGCACCTCCGCCGAGGGCGGCCGCGCCGAGCTGCGCCTGGGGCGCCGTGACGGCACCTACGTCTGGGTGTCCCTGCGCAACTCCGTCGTCGCCGACGCCGCCGACGGCCCCCGTTTCCTGCTCACCCACGTCGAGGACATAGAGGAGCGCAAGCGCCGCGAGCTCCAGCTCGCCCACCGCGCCTCGCACGACTCCCTCACCGGTCTGCCGAACTCCGCCGAGCTGCGCTCGCGCCTCGCCGCCCGCCTGTGCCGGCGGCCGCAGAGCGCCCATCCCGCGCTCGACGCGTACGACTCCCACGACATCGCCGAGCCCGCCTACGGGCACCCCGCCGCCTTCGACGCGAACGGCCACGGCTTCGACTTCCGGCCCGCCCCCGACGGCTACGACGCCTACGACCACCATGTGCACACGGTCGCCCCCGAGGGCGAGCGGGACGACGGCGCCAAGGGGCTCGCGGTGCTCTTCTGCGACCTCGACGGCTTCAAGTCGATCAACGACCGGTTCGGGCACAACGCGGGCGACGCGGTCCTCATCGAGGTGGCCCGGCGGCTCAGCAACGGCGTGCGCGACGGCGACACCGTCGCCCGGCTCGGCGGCGACGAGTTCGTGATCCTCGCCGACGGCCTCGGCCGCGCCGACGCCCAGGACCTCGCCGTACGCCTGCGCAACGAGATCATCCAGCCGATCCGGGCCGAGGGACGGGCCGTGCGGGTGGGCGCCAGCTTCGGCATCGGCTGGGCCCACTGCGGCATGACGGCCGACGAGGTCCTCAAGTCGGCGGACGAACGGATGTACGTCGAGAAACGATCTCGTCCCAAAGCGCACAGGCGCGCGGGGTAATCCGCAGGTCAGCGTAGTTGCGGGGGGAGCGGTGCGGTCCCGGTCACCCGTTTGGGTCTTGTGGAGCGGGTAGGCTCGCCCTCTGCCACACCCCACACCAAGGACCCCATCCGCCCCCCACCTGTTGAGGAGAACGAAGGGATGACGCCCGGCAACAACGGCCCGAGCACCCCCGAGGACGACGACCCGTTCGGCTACCTCTACGCCGACGGACAGGCCCGGGGTGCGCAGCCGCCCTCGGGAGGCTACGGCTACCCGAACTCCGTCAGCCGGGTGCGCACGGTCGGGGAACGGCAGTACGGGCAGCAGGCGCCGGCCGCCGCGCCGTACGGCCAGGTTCCGCAGCAGCAGAGTGCCCAGGGTGCCTACGGCAGGACCACCGCGCACTACGCGGCCCCCGAGACGTTCCCCGGCGGCGCGCCCACCAGCCGGCAGCAGCCGGTCGGCGGTTCCGGCGGCCGGGGCCGGGGCCCGAACACCAAGGGTCTGCTCATCGGCGCGATCGCCGTCGTCGCGGCGGTGGTGATCGGCATCGGCGTGGCGATGATGAGCTCCAGCCCGGACGACAAGAAGAACGACCAGGCCGGCACGGCCCCCACCCAGTCCCAGCAGAACACCACCCCAAGCCCGTCGCCGAGCGAGAGCGGCGACACGGCGGCGCAGCTGCCGACGATCGACGCGAAGGCGCTCCGCCTGGAGGGCGGTGCGACGCTGGCGTCGGACGTGAAGGGCGCCAAGGCGGACGGCGGCGTCTATGTGGCCGGTTTCAACACCGTCGGCGCCAAGGTCACCTGGACGGTCAACGGCATCAAGGACAAGGGGTCTTACCGCCTGTATGTGCGGTACGGCATCCCGGGTGCCGACGCGAATGCGACCCTCGTGGTCAACGGCACTCCCAACGCGCAGCCGCTGAACATGAAGAACTTCGGCGGCACCCCTGCGGGCGACTGGGAAAAGGGCTGGCAGACCACCTGGGCCAACGTCAACCTGACCAAGGGCACCAACACCATCGAGATCGTGTGCAACCAGGGCAACCAGTGCAACGCGAATCTCGATCAGCTGTGGCTCCAGTAGGAGCCCCTACGCCGCGCTGACCTCCGCCGTCACCGCCACCTTCGCTCTCAGCTCCTCGTACGCCCGTGTGTCGTAGTCGCCCGCTGTCGGGGCGAGGACTGTGGCTGCGGAGAGGGCTACCGCCCGGGTGAGGCGGTCCGGCCAGTCGAGGCCCTCCACCAGGCCCGACAGCAGGCCCGCGACCGCGGAGTCGCCGGCGCCGGTCGGGTTGCCGTGGACGCGGGCCGGCGGCGTGGCCCGCCAGCGGCCCTCCGGGGTGGCGGCCAGGAGGCCGTCCGCGCCGAGTGACGCGACGACCGCGCGCGCCCCGCGCCGCCGTGTGTCCTGTGTCGCGCGCAGCGGCTCGTGGGAGCCCGTCAGCTCCGCCAGCTCGTCGGCGTTGGGCTTGACGATGTCCGGGCGGGCGGCGACCCCGCGGCGCAGCGGCTCGCCGCTGGTGTCCAGCAGTACGGGGACGCCCGCGGCGCGCGCCGCGCGGATCAGGCCCGCGTACGCGCCCACCGGGACGCCCGGCGGCAGGCTGCCGCACAGGGCCACGGCCGAGGCGGACGCGAGCAGCTCCGCGTAACGGTCCTGGAAGGCGCCCCACTCGGCCGGCGCGACGAGCGGGCCGGGTTCGTTCAGCTGGGTGGTGTCGCCGCTGTGCTCGTCCACGACGGCGATCGTGCGGCGCGTCGCGCCCGCGACGGGCACCAGCGCGTCCCGCACACGGTCCGTGTCCGTCAGCAGGTCACGGACGACGCGCCCGGTGGCGCCGCCCGCGAAACCGGTGACCGTCACCTCGTGGCCGAGCGCCGCGAGGACCCGCGCCACGTTCACCCCCTTGCCGCCCGGCCGTTCCAGGACGTCCGAGACCCGGTGGGAGGCGTGCGGCCGCAGGGAGCGGACGCGGTAGGTGATGTCGAGAGCGGTGTTCAGCGTGACCGTGAGGATCACCTGGGCCGACCTCCCCCGAATACGTGTGCTGACCGTGGACTTCCGGAGGGTCGATCATGCCAAAGAGACGGCGCCCGGCCCACCCCCGGGACCGGCCACCGCCTCCGTACGAGCGGACGGATCAGGCCAGTTGGGGGCCAACCACCCAGGCGCCGCGGCGCATGACGCCCTTCAGGTCGAAATGTTCGTCCAGCAGGACCAGGTCGGCGTCCTTGCCCGGCTCCAGCGAGCCGACGCGGTCGTCGAGGCCGAGCAGCCGGGCCGGGTTGGCCGACAGGGCCCGCACCGCGTCCTCGACCGGCAGCCGGTCCACCGTCACCGCCCGCTTGAACGCACGGTCCAGGGTGAGCGTGGAACCCGCGATGGAGCCGCCCTCCACCAGCCGCGCCACCCCGTCGGCGACCTCCACCTCCAGCGGGCCGAGCATGTAGCGGCCGTCGCCGAAGCCGGCCGCGTCCATCGCGTCCGTGATGAACGCGACCCGGTCCGCTCCCGCGTGATGGAACGCCAGTTCCAGGGCGGCGGGGTGCAGATGGACACCGTCGTTGATCAGCTCGACCGTGATCCGCTCGTCCTCCAGCAGTGCCGTGATCGGCCCCGGGGCGCGGTGGCCGATCGGCGGCATCGCGTTGAACAGGTGCGTGGCGACCGTGGCGCCCGCGTCGATCGCCTCGACGGTCTGCTCGTACGTCGCGTCCGTGTGGCCGATCGCCGCGATCACGCCGTGCTCGGCGAGCAGCCGTACGGAGTCGATGCCGCCCGGCAGCTCGGTGGCGAGCGTGACCATCTTCGCGTGCCCGCGCGCCGCGTCGATCAGCTTGCGCACCTCGGCCGGCTCCGGGTGGCGCAGCAGCTCCTCGGAGTGCGCGCCCTTGCGGCACGGCGAGATGAACGGCCCCTCGAAGTGGATCCCGGCGATGTCGCCCTGCTCGGCCAGCTCGCTCAGCATCCCGGCGCGCCCCGTCAGGAAGTCCATGTCGTCGGTGACGGTGGAGGCGACGAGGGTGGTGGTGCCGTGCAGACGGTGGGTGTGGATGCCCTTCAGGACGTCCTCGACGGTGCCGGAGGTGAAGGAGGCTCCGCCGCCGCCGTGGTTGTGCAGGTCGACGAAGCCGGGGATCAGCCAGTGGTTCCGTACGTCGACGACCTGGGCGTTCCGCGGTGCCGTACCGGCGATGCGGGTGCCGTCCACGACCACGCGGCCGTCGTGGACGACTCCCGTGGGGAGGACGACCGTGGCGCCGGACAGCACCAGGGGGGTGCCGGGCGTCGCGGGGTGCGGCGTCGTCGTGGTTTCTCGCGCCCGCCCGGCGGTAGCCGCGTATTCACCGGGGCCCCGCGCCCCTCTCACCGTTGCCATCAGGGCGTTTCCTCCTTGCCGTTCGTGGTGTCGAGGAGGTCCCAGGCCAGGAGTCCGGCACCGAGGCATCCGGCCGTGTCGCCCAGGGCAGCCGGGACGATCTCCGGCAGTTTCTGGAAGGTGACCCGTCGCGCGACCGCGTCACGCAGCGGTGTGAACAAGGTTTCCCCCGCCTCGGCCAGGCCGCCACCGATGATCAGGGTGCGCGGGTCCAGCAGGGTGAGCGCGGTGACCAGGCCGTCGGCGAGGGCGTCGACCGCCTCCTGCCAGACGCGGACGGCGTCCGGGTCGCCGGAGGCGACGGCCTTGGCGCAGTCCGCGGCGTCGGCGTCCGGGTCGCCGCAGGCCGCGGCCCACGCCTGGCTGACCGCCGACGCGGACGCGAACCGTTCCAGGCAGCCGCGCTGCCCGCACGGGCAGGGGGTGCCGCCGGGCCGTACGACGATGTGGCCGATCTCGCCCGCGAAGCCGTGCGCGCCCGCCTCGACCCGGCCGCCGATGCCGATCGCGCCGGCGATCCCGGTGCCCAGCGGCACGAACAGGTAGCGGTCGGCGCCCCGGCCCGCGCCCAGGCGGCCCTCGGCGAGCCCGCCGGCCCGTACGTCGTGGCCCAGGGCGACGGGCGCGCCGAGCCGTTGCGCGAGCAGGTCGCGCAGGGGCAGGTCGCGCCAGCCGAGGTTGGCGGCGTAGGCGGCGAGGCCGCGCTGTTCGTCGACGATGCCGGGGACGACGACGCCGGCCGCGGCGGGAGGCTCGCCGAGGTGCGCCTCGCCGTGGGCGCGCAGGCCGTCGGCGAAGTCGAGGATGTGCTCGACGACCGCGTCCGGTCCGCGTTCGCGGCCGGTGGGCCGGCGTGCCTGGTGGAGCAGTTCGCCGTCGGCCCCGACCAGGGCGGCCTTCATCCCGGTGCCGCCCACGTCGAGGGCGATGACATGTCTCACGGGGGACAGTGTGGACCGGCTACCTAGGAGAGGTCTAGTCCACTGTGATGGTGTAGACCTTAATCCGTTAATCGGAAAGTGGTGCAGACGTCTTCAGGCGTCTTCGAGGGGTGGGGAGCCGGAGCGGTGCAGCGGCGAAGGACGACGACGATCGCGGGGATCTCCGCGCTGGGCATGGCGGCGGTGCTCACCGGCTGCGGCGTCACCGGTGGGTCCGGTGACGTGACCCTCGAGCTGGTCGCCGCCGACTACGGCGACAACGACACCAACAGCTCCCGGCACTACTGGGACGGCCTCGTCAAGGACTACGAGGCGCAGCACCCCGGCGTGAAGATCGACGTCAGCGTCTACTCGTGGAACGACGTCGACCGCAAGGTCAAGGAGATGGCCGACGCCGGCCGGGCGCCCGACATGGCGCAGATCGGCGCCTACGCCGACTACGCGGCCAAGGACGAGCTGTACCGGGCCGACGACGTCCTGTCCATCTCCACCCAGGCCGACTTCGTCTCCCAGCTGGTGTCGGCCGGGCAGGTCCACGGGGTGCAGTACGGCATGCCGTTCGCGGCCTCCACCCGGCTGCTCTTCTACAACAAGAGCCTGTTCGACAAGGCGCACATCGACCCGCCCAAGACGTGGGCCGAGCTGGCCGCCGACGCGCAGGCGCTCAAGGACGAGGGCGTGAAGTTCCCCTACGCGCTGCCGCTCGGGCCGGAGGAGGCGCAGGCGGAGACCATGCAGTGGCTGCTCAGCGGCGGGGGCGGCTACGTCGACACCGTCGGCACCTACGGCCTGGACTCCGCGCAGAACGTCCAGACCTTCACCTGGCTGAAGAACGAGCTGGTCGGCAAGGACCTCACCGGCCCCGTCGCGCCCGGCAGGCTGAACCGCGCCGACGCCTTCACCGCCTTCGCCGACGGCCAGGTCGGCATGCTCAACGGGCATCCGTCGCTGATGCAGATGGCCGCGAAGAAGGGCGTGAAGTTCGGCATGGTCACCATGCCGGGCGTCAACGGGCCCAGCCGGTCGGTGATGGGCGTCGCCGACTGGATGACGGCCTTCAAGAAGAACGGGCACCGCGAGCAGATCCGCGACTTCCTCGACTTCGTCTACGACGAGAAGAACGTCCTCGCCTTCTCCCGCACCTACGACCTGCTGCCCGTCACCACCTCCGCCTCCGCGACGATGAGCGGCTCCGCCCAGGACAGGGACATCCGGCCCTTCCTGCAGCAGCTGCCGCTCAGCGAGCTGTACCCGGTCGGCAAGACGTCCTGGGCGTCGGTCAGCGCCGACATCAAGAAGCGGATCGGGCAGGCCGTCGACCCCGCCGGCAGCGCCGTGTCGGTGCTCGGGCAGATCCAGTCCGCGGCGGTCGCGGCGGACAGCGCGCAGCCGTAGCGCCTGTCGTTTGGATCAACCCGGCGTCGCGGGCCAGCCCGAAAGGCACCGCACCTCACAGCCGGCCTGATCCAAACGACAGACCCTGGCGGGGCTGTCAGTGGGCGGCGGTACGGTTTCGGGCATGGACGCATCCGATCGGGGCCGGCCGCCGCTGGGCGAGCGTGAGCAGGCCATCCTCGCGCTGGAGCGCCGGGGCTTTGCCGGCCCCGGCGCCAAGGAGCGCGCCGTCCGCGAGGAGCTGGGCCTCGCCCCCGTCCGCTACTACCAGCTGCTCAACGCCCTGCTGGACGACACCCGCGCCCTCGCCCACGACCCGGTGACGGTGAACCGGCTCAGACGGATACGGGAAGCCCGCCGCGCCGAGCGGTGACGAGAGCGTTCTCCAGGTTCGGCGGGGCCCCCTCGGGGATAGGTTCGCGGTATGGGCAGCCATGACACACACGCCACGGACCTTCCCGAACCGGTGACCGCGCAGGGCCGCGAGGGCCTCGACGCCGTCCTCGCCCGCCCCGGCAAGGCGGTGATCGGCCTCGACTTCGACGGCACGCTCGCCCCCATCGTCGCCGACCCCGAGCAGGCCCGCGCCCACCCGGACGCGGTATCGGCCCTCGCCCGCCTCGCGCCCGAGGTCGCCTCGATCGCGGTGGTCACCGGCCGCCCCGCGGGCGTCGCCGTACGCCACGGAGGCTTCGCGGGGGTGCCGGGCCTGGAGCACCTCGTCGTCCTCGGCCACTACGGCGCCGAGCGGTGGGAGGCCGCCACCGGTGAGCTGACCGCGCCGCCGCCCCACCCCGGCGTCGCCGCGGTGCGCGCCGAACTGCCCGGCCTGCTGGACTCGGTCGGCGCCTGGCGCGGCACCTGGATCGAGGAGAAGGGCCGCGCGGTCGCCGTCCACACCCGCCGCGCCGAGGACCCGCAGGCCGCGTTCGAGGCGCTGCGCGAGCCGCTGGCGGACCTGGCGGCGCGGCACGGGCTGATCGTCGAGCCGGGCCGCCTGGTCCTGGAGCTGCGCCCGCCCGGCGTCGACAAGGGCGTGGCGCTGACGGAGTACGTCCGCGCGGTGGGCGCCGAGTCCGTCGTCTACGCCGGCGACGACCTGGGCGACCTGCCCGCCTTCGCCGCCGTCGACGCCCTGCGCTCCGAGGGCGTCCCGGGCCTGCTGGTGTGCAGCGGCAGCACGGAGGTCACGGAGCTGTCGAAACGGGCCGACGTGGTGGTCGACGGCCCGCAGGGAGTCGTACGGCTGCTGTCGGCGCTGGCGGACCGGGTGACCCGGCCCGTCTAGCGGGCGAGACGCCCCGGCCGCGCGGGGTCAGGCCTGCTGCAGCGCCTGGAGCTGTTCCAGGAACCACTTGGCGGGCGGCAGCGCGGTCGCCGCTGCCGCCAGCCGCTTCGCGCGGTCGTTGCGCTCGCTCGCCGGCATGCTCAGCGCCTCGTGCAGCGCGGCCGCCGTACCGGTCACGTCGTACGGATTGACCGCGATCGCGTCCTCGCCCAGCTCCTCGAACGCCCCGGCCTCCCGCGACAGCACCAGCGCGCAGCCCTCCTCGGAGACGAGCGGCACCTCCTTGGCGACCAGGTTCATTCCGTCCCGGATCGGGTTGACCAGCGCCACGTCCGCGAGCCGGTACGCCGCCAGCGAGCGCGCGAAGTCGTCCTCGACGTGCAGCACGACGGGCGTCCAGCCGTCCGTGCCGTAGGCGGCGTTGATCTCCTCGGCCACCCGCTGCACCTCGGCGGTGTAGTCCCGGTAGACGGCGAGGTCCTGCCGGGACGGGTAGGCGAACGCCACGTGCACGACCCGCTCGCGCCACTCGGGGTGGTCCTCCAGCAGCTGCCGGTACGCCAGCAGCCCGCGCACGATGTTCTTCGACAGCTCGGTGCGGTCCACGCGCACGATCGCCCTGCGGCCCGCGCCGATCTGCTCCCGCAGCGCCGCCATCCGCTCACCGACGTCCTCCCGGTGCGCGCGTTCGCGCAGGAAGTCGGCGTCCGCGCCGAGCCCGTGCACCCCGATCCGGGTGTCCCCGAGCCCGTCCGCGAACTGCTCGCAGCAGGCCGTGAACGCGTCCGCCCAGCGGCGGGTGAGGAAGCCGAGCCGGTCCGCGCCCAGCATCCCGTCGAGCACCTGCCGCGCGATGTCGTCCGGCAGCATCCGGAAGTACTCCGGCGGCGCCCACGGGGTGTGCGAGAAGTGCCCGATGCGCAGATCGGGCCGCAGCTCGCGGAGCATCCCCGGGACCAGGGTGAGGTGGTAGTCCTGCACGATGACCACCGCGCCCTCGGCCGCCTCCTCGGCCAGCGCCTCGGCGAAGGCGCGGTTGTACGTCTCGTACGACGCCCACTGCCGGCGGAACTCCGCGTCGAAGACCGGCTCCAGGGGTGTCTGGTAGAGCATGTGGTGCACGAACCACAGCACGGAGTTGGCGATGCCGTTGTAGGCGTCGGCGTGCACGTCGGCCGGGACGTCCAGCATCCGCACGCCCTGCTCGCCGACCCCGCGCCGCACCGCCTCGCGGTCGCCGTCGGACAGCGCGGAGCACACCCACAGCGCCCCCGCCTCCGGCCCGATGGCCGACAGCCCGGACACCAGCCCGCCACCGCCCCGTCTGGCGATGAGCGAGCCGTCGTCGCCCACCGCGTACGAAACCGGGCCGCGGTTGGACGCGACCAGCACCCGAGCCCTCTGATCAGCACCGTGCGTGGAAGCCATACGCCTCAACCTAGCCCGCACCGGAAACCCTCAAACGTGTGGCCGGATCCGGTGGCCGGTCGTATACGCCCCGTTCACACGACTCTTGCGCCAACCGCTTGTGAAGATCCTGTGAACCGTACAAGATGCCGGATACACGAATCGACACGTACGCCAGGGGGGCGGATCTCATGATCGGTACACGTGGCCACAGACGCCTGCGCGGAAGCGGAGCCCGCGGACTCGCCGCACTCGTCGCGGCCGCCGCGCTCGTGCTCACCGGCTGCCAGGCCGACGACACCGACGGCAAGGCCGTCCAGCAGACGACGCCGGCGACCAGCGCCGCGCCGAGCACCTCCGCGCCGGCGCCCGAGCCGTCACCGGCGAGCAGCAGCCCGGCACCGGCGGCCGAACCCACCGTCGTCACGATCAGCGACCACACCGGGACGGCGGTCGGCCGGGCCGTCGCCGCCGCCCGCGCGAGCGGCCTGCGCTACGCCGTCTACCTCCAGGGCACCGGGGCGTCCCTCGACGGCGGCGGACGGACGGCCTCCTCCTGGGGCGCGAGCGAAAAGGTCTGCGAGCAGATCGACGACCCCGACGACCGCGCCCCCTCCTTCGACGTCGCCTTCGTCATCGCCCGGGACGGGCGGGACTGCGGCGGCCGTCTGCTGCACACCCCCGAGCCGACGAAGACCGCCGCCGGCGGGGGATCGAGCGGCGGGACGAGCGGAGGATCGAGCGGCGGGACCACCGGCGGGACCAGCGGCGGGACCAGTGGCGGGTCCGGCGGCGGCAGCAAGACCTGCGCGATCACCAGCCCCGCGGGCAACTGCTACGCCGACGGCCAGTTCTGCGCCAACCGCCACCACGGCCTGAGCACCTACGGCAAGGGCGGCGAGTACCTGACCTGTGAGCAGGACGCGGCGGGCCGCTGGCGCTGGTCCGACGGCCACGCCGGCTGACGGACGCCCGCCCCGCGCCACCGTCCGCGGACGTCCGCCTCACGCCACCGTCCGCGGACGTCCGCCTCACGCCACCGCCCGTGGACGCCCGCCCCGCGCCACCGTCCGCGGACGTCCGCCTCACGCCACCTTCCGCGCCGCGTACTCCGCGATCTCCGTCATCGGGGGGCGTTCCTCCGTGTCCACGGAGTACGTGCGCGGCTCGAACCCGTCCTCGCCCCGCTCGAACTGGGTCAGGGACGGCCGGATCAGGTGCCCGCGGGCCAGCCGGAGCTGGGCGGTGCGGTAGATCGCCGCCGCCATCCGGCCGAGGGCCTGGCCGTCCTGGTGGCGGTGGATGCGCACACCGACGTCGACCTGGGCGAGGGCGTCCAGACCGACCAGGTGCAGGGCGTCGACCAGCATGCCCAGCTCCACGCCGTAGCCGACGGGGAAGGGCAGCTGTTCCAGCAGGGAGCGGCGGGCCGCGTACTCGCCGCCGAGCGGCTGCACGAAGCCGGCCAGCTGCGGCCAGTGCATGTTCAGCAGCGGGCGGGCCATCAGCTCGGTGACCCGGCCGCCCTGGCCGCTCGCGCCGGCCAGCGGACGGTCGTACATCGCCTTGACCAGCTGGACGCCGGGGTCGGTGAGGAGCGGGCCGACGATGCCGGTCACGAAGTCGGAGGAGAACTCCTTCAGGTCCGCGTCGACGAAACACACGATGTCGCCGGAGGTGACCAGCAGGGAGCGCCACAGCACCTCGCCCTTGCCGGGGACGGCCGGGACGCGTGGCAGGATCTCGTCGCGGTGGACGACGCGGGCGCCCGCCGCGGCCGCCACCTCGGCGGTACGGTCGGTGGAGCCCGAGTCGACCACGACCACCTCGTCGACGAGCGGGACCTGCCGCATGAGGTCGTGCCGGACGACCGCGACTATGTCGCCGACCGTCTCCTCCTCGTTCAGCGCGGGCAGCACGACGGAGACCGTCTGCCCCGTGGCGCGTTTGGCGGCCAGGATCTGGTGCAGCGGCCGATCGCTCACGGACCAGGAGCGGGTGCTCAGCCAGCGCTCGACTTCTTCAAGCACGGTGTGCGGCTCCTCACTGTCGTGATCACACCGGCTCACATCGGGTGATCGTGTGATCCATCTCGCGGTTCGGACGGCTATCTCAACTGTCCTGGCCTTCGGTTACAGTCTTGAACAACGCTGATGACCATCGCATGTCGGGGGTCGCACGCGTTCACAACCGAATACCGCTCATCCAGAGGGGCAGAGGGACACGGCCCGGTGAAGCCCCGGCAACCACCCTGATTCCGGACTCGTTCACGCGAGGCTCCCGGCCGGGGAAGGTGCCAATTCCGTCTCACGGCGAGATGCGTCGTGGGGAAGATGAGGAGAAAGGGCCTCGCCTCACATGGCTGCGCAGACAGTTACCAGCACCTCCACCGTCGACCTCGGTCCCGCCGCGGCCCTGAGCTGCCGCGAGTGCGGTCACCGCGTCCCGCTGGGCCCGGTTTTCGCCTGCGAGGAGTGTTTCGGCCCGCTCGAGATCGCCTACGACTTCTCGGCCTACGACACCGAGGAACTCCGCAAGCGTATCGAGGCGGGCCCCGCGAACATCTGGCGTTACGCCCCGCTGCTGCCCGTCCCCGCGGACGTGGCCGACAAGCCGAACATCAACCCGGGCTGGACCAAGCTCGTCAAGGCCGACCACCTGGCCGCCGAGCTCGGCGTGACCGGCGGTCTGTACGTCAAGGACGACTCCGGCAACCCGACCCACTCCTTCAAGGACCGCGTCGTCGCGCAGGCCCTGGAGGCGGCGCGCGCCTTCGGCTTCACCACCCTGTCCTGCTCCTCCACCGGCAACCTGGCCGGCGCCGTCGGCGCCGCCGCCGCGCGGGCCGGCCTGCGCTCCTGCGTGTTCATCCCGCACGACCTGGAGCAGGGCAAGGTCGTCATGGCCGCGATCTACGGCGGCGAGCTCGTCGGCATCGAGGGCAACTACGACGACGTGAACCGCTTCTGCTCCGAGCTGATCGGCGACCCGGCCGGCGAGGGCTGGGGCTTCGTCAACGTCAACCTGCGGCCGTACTACGCCGAGGGTTCCAAGACGCTGGCCTACGAGATCTGCGAGCAGCTCGGCTGGCAGCTGCCCGACCAGCTCGTCGTCCCGATCGCCTCCGGCTCGCAGCTCACCAAGGTCGACAAGGGCCTGCAGGAGCTGATCAAGCTGGGGCTGGTCGAGGACAAGCCGTACAAGATCTTCGGCGCGCAGGCCGAGGGCTGCTCGCCGGTGTCCACGGCCTTCAAGGCCGGGCACGACGTGGTGCGCCCGCAGAAGCCGAACACCATCGCCAAGTCGCTCGCCATCGGCAACCCGGCCGACGGGCCGTACGTCCTGGACATCGCGCGCCGCACGGGCGGTGCGGTGGAGGACGTCACCGACGAGCAGGTCGTCGACGCGATCAAGCTGCTGGCCCGCACGGAGGGCATCTTCGCGGAGACCGCCGGCGGTGTGACCGTGGGTGTCACCCGCAAGCTGATCGAGAACGGTGTTCTCGACCCGACGAAGACGACGGTCGTGCTGAACACCGGCGACGGCCTGAAGACCCTGGACGCGGTCGCCGGCACGGGCCTGACCGCGACGATTCGTCCCAGCCTCGACTCGTTCCGTGAGGCCGGGCTCGCCTAGGGCCTGCATCGTTGAGTTGTGTCTGCGGGCCGGCGGGGGCCGGTCGCGCAGTTCCCCGCGCCCCTATCGGAGGTTTCCCCGTGAGTGTCACCGTTCGCATCCCCACCATCCTGCGCACCTACACCGGTGGCCGGGCCGAGGTGCCCGCCGACGGGGCGACCCTCGCCGAGGTCATCGCGGACCTGGAGAAGAACCACACCGGCATCGCCGCCCGCGTCCTGGACGACCAGGGCAAGCTGCGCCGGTTCGTCAACGTGTACGTCAACGACGACGACGTGCGTTTCGAGCAGGGCCTGGAGACGGCCACCCCGGACGGCGCGGGCGTGTCGATCATCCCGGCGGTGGCCGGCGGCTGCTGACACGAAGAGTTCATCTGATTGCCCCCTCCGTGAGAGAAACGGAGGGGGCAATTCCATGTGGTTAGACGCGGTAGAGTTGGGGAACGCGCCCCGCAATCCTTTCGGCGCGATCTTCGGAACCTGCTGCACGGGCGATAAGAAGTAGCCAAAGTACGCAGGTTTTTTGTCTTTTTTGCACCCCTTTGTGGGGCCCGACTTGCTCGGAATTCAGGTGAATTCTCGCGAGATTCCGGACCGGCCCCGTCCAGATTTCTCGTCCGATTGACCTGTTGCAGACGGCAGTTGGACAGATACATTCAGCCGCGGTCGACGCGTTCCGGCGCACGCCCCCACCCATCCGGGGGGCGAGGTCTGACCCGGATCCGCGAAGTGCGGATCTGTGCAAGGGCCAGTAATAGGGGAGTTAGGCATGGCTCAGGGCACCGTCAAGTGGTTCAACGCGGAGAAGGGCTACGGCTTCATCGCGGTCGACGGTGGTGCGGACGTCTTCGTCCATTACAGCGCCATCCAGATGGACGGCTACCGCACCCTGGAAGAGGGCCAGCGGGTCGAGTTCGAGATCTCGCAGGGCCAGAAGGGTCCGCAGGCCGACATGGTTCGCGTCGCCGCCTGAACGTTCATTCACGCACGAAGGGCCCGCACCTCGCACAGGGTGCGGGCCCTTCGGCGTGCCCCGGCGCCGTCCCGGATGCCGTCCGGACGCCGTCCCGGCCGTGTTCGCGGGCGGCTGATCGACCGGCCCGACCCCCGAGAGGCGCTTGCACTCACCATGCCCGAGTGCTAATCATTGCGTTAGCACTCTGAAGGTGAGAGTGACAACGTAAGGACCGGGTCGGTGAGGCCAGGGCCGGGCGGAGCAAGGAGCTTCCTCCGGTCGGGGCCGTCCGTCGCGGGCGCGGGCGCGGTCCGAAGTAATCACCCCCAGTCCTGGAGGGACCACTTCACATGGCCAAGATCATCGCGTTCGACGAGGAGGCGCGGCGCGGCCTCGAGCGCGGCATGAACCAGCTCGCGGACGCCGTGAAGGTGACGCTCGGCCCCAAGGGCCGCAACGTCGTCCTCGAGAAGAAGTGGGGCGCGCCCACGATCACCAACGATGGCGTCTCCATCGCCAAGGAGATCGAGCTCGAGGACCCGTACGAGAAGATCGGCGCCGAGCTGGTCAAGGAAGTCGCCAAGAAGACGGACGACGTCGCCGGTGACGGTACGACCACGGCGACCGTGCTGGCCCAGGCCCTGGTCAAGGAAGGCCTGCGCAACGTCGCGGCCGGCGCCAACCCGATGGCTCTGAAGCGCGGTATCGAGAAGGCCGTCGAGGCCGTCTCCGCCGCCCTGCTGGAGCAGGCGAAGGACGTCGAGACCAAGGAGCAGATCGCCTCCACGGCCTCCATCTCCGCCGCCGACACCCAGATCGGCGAGCTGATCGCCGAGGCGATGGACAAGGTCGGCAAGGAAGGCGTCATCACCGTCGAGGAGAGCAACACCTTCGGCCTCGAGCTCGAGCTCACCGAGGGCATGCGCTTCGACAAGGGCTACATCTCCGCCTACTTCGCCACCGACATGGAGCGCATGGAGGCGTCGCTCGAGGACCCGTACATCCTCATCGCGAACTCCAAGATCGGCTCCGTCAAGGACCTGCTCCCGCTGCTGGAGAAGGTCATGCAGTCGGGCAAGCCGCTGCTGATCATCGCCGAGGACGTCGAGGGCGAGGCCCTGTCGACCCTGGTCGTCAACAAGATCCGCGGCACCTTCAAGTCCGTGGCCGTCAAGGCCCCGGGCTTCGGCGACCGCCGCAAGGCCATGCTCGGCGACATCGCCATCCTCACGGGCGGCGAGGTCATCTCCGAGGAGGTCGGCCTCAAGCTGGAGAACGCGTCCCTGGACCTCCTGGGCCGCGCCCGCAAGGTCGTCATCACCAAGGACGAGACCACCATCGTCGACGGTGCCGGCTCCTCGGACCAGGTCGCGGGCCGCGTGAACCAGATCCGCGCCGAGATCGAGAACAGCGACTCCGACTACGACCGCGAGAAGCTGCAGGAGCGCCTGGCGAAGCTCGCCGGCGGTGTCGCGGTCATCAAGGCCGGCGCCGCCACCGAGGTGGAGCTCAAGGAGCGCAAGCACCGCATCGAGGACGCCGTCCGCAACGCCAAGGCGGCCGTCGAGGAGGGCATCGTCGCCGGTGGTGGCGTGGCCCTGCTGCAGACCACGCACGTCTTCGACAAGCTGGAGCTCGAGGGTGACGAGGCGACCGGCGCTCAGGCCGTGAAGCTCGCGCTCGAGGCCCCGCTGAAGCAGATCGCGGTCAACGCCGGCCTCGAGGGCGGCGTCGTGGTGGAGAAGGTGCGCAACCTGACCCCGGGTCACGGCCTGAACGCCGCGACCGGTGACTACGTCGACCTGGTCGCCGAGGGCATCATCGACCCGGCCAAGGTGACGCGCTCCGCGCTGCAGAACGCCGCGTCGATCGCCGCGCTGTTCCTCACCACCGAGGCCGTCATCGCCGACAAGCCGGAGAAGGCCGCGGCCCCGGCCGGCGGCGGCATGCCGGGCGGTGACATGGACTTCTGATCCTTCCCGGATCACCTGTCCTTCCGGGTCTTCGCGAAGACCTTTCCGAGGGCGGCACACCCAGCTTCCGGCTGGGGGTGCCGCCCTCGGGCGTGTCCGGGGTCACAGCGGCAGGGGGCCGGTGCGCGGAATCGGGGGAGGGGTGGCAGTGGTTGTTTCAGCGAGTGCAACAATGCGCGCGCACATACCCACTGGTCACCTGAGGAGCCTTCCCATGACCCTCGCCGAGCCCGCCGCCTCCCGCGCGGCCGCCCTGCTCTCCCGTCCGACGACGATCAACGGCCTGACCGTCCCGAACCGCATCGCGATGGCGCCGATGACGCGGATGTTCTCCCCGGGCGGCATCCCCGGCGAGGACGTGGTGTCGTACTACGCCCGCCGTGCCGCCGCCGGTGTCGGCCTGATCGTCACCGAGGGCACCTACGTCGGG
This sequence comes from Streptomyces sp. NPDC097129, assembly GCF_055668065.1. Classification (NCBI taxonomy): domain Bacteria; kingdom Bacillati; phylum Actinomycetota; class Actinomycetes; order Kitasatosporales; family Streptomycetaceae; genus Streptomyces; species Streptomyces sp. NPDC097129. Next base: position 65,427 of record NZ_JBVOQE010000006.1, read on the forward strand.
CACGCGTCGGCCGGGCAGAGCGACCGGGTGCCGCGCTTCCACGGCGAGGAGCAGCTGGCCGGGTGGGCGAAGGTCGCCGAGGCCGTGCACGCGGCCGGCGGCACGATCGTGCCGCAGCTGTGGCACATCGGCATGGTCCGCAGCCAGGGCGAGCCCCCCTTCCCGGACGCCCCGGCCGTCGGCCCCTCCGGCCTGGTCACCGCCGGCGCCGAGCCCACGGGCAAGGCCATGACCCAGAAGGACCTGGACGACGTCGTCGCCGCGTTCGCCCAGGCCGCCGCCGACGCCGAGCGCATCGGCTTCGACGGCGTGGAGATCCACGGCGCCCACGGCTACCTCGTCGACCAGTTCCTGTGGGAGGGCACCAACCGCCGCACCGACGCCTACGGCGGCGACCCGGTGGCCCGCACCCGGTTCGCGGCGGAGATCGTCGCGGCCGTCCGGGAGAAGGTCTCGCCCGAGTTCCCGGTCATCTTCCGCTACTCGCAGTGGAAGCAGCAGGACTACACCGCCCGCCTCGCCGAGACCCCCGAGGAGCTGGAGGCGATCCTCACGCCGCTGTCCGCCGCCGGTGTCGACGCCTTCCACGCCTCCACGCGCCGCTACTGGCTGCCGGAGTTCGACGGCTTCGACCTCAACCTGGCCGGCTGGACCAAGAAGCTGACCGGCAAGCCCGTCATCACCGTCGGCTCGGTCGGCCTCGACGGCGACTTCCTCAACGCCTTCCGTGGCGAGGGCTCCCCGGTCAAGGGCATCGACAACCTCCTGGACCGCCTGGAGGCCGACGAGTTCGACATGGTCGCCATCGGCCGCGCGCTGCTCCAGGACCCCGAGTGGGCGGCGAAGGTGCTGGCCGGCCGCTTCGACGAGCTGGCGCCGTACGACGCGGCGGCGCTGAAGACGCTGAGCTGAGCCGAACTGAGCTGAGCGAGCGGCGTGCTACATGTTGCCCATGGGCTCGATGTCCACCTTCACCGGCGTGCCCCACACCCGCAGCACCTCGTAGTCGGTGAACTCGTGCACCAGCCGGTACGCCATCGCCGGCCGGGGTCCGCGCCGCTGGGCGGTCAGATACAGCTCGGCCTCCCGGCGGTCGTGGCGCGGCGTGCCGCACAGCTGCCACTCCCGCCCGTTCCACGCCTCCGGCAGCCACCGCTGCTGCGGCTGCGGACGGTCCTCACGCACGCCGTAGCGGGACGGCATCCGCTCCGCGGTGTCCGCGGGCCGCGGCCGGCTGTAGCCGCCGACCTCGGCCCGCCGCGCCGTCCGCCGCCGCGTCTCGCACAGCAGGCACAGGTCGGGCGCGCTCTCGTCCACGGGGCCCTGCGGGTGCTCGGCGCAGCGGGTCGTCGGCGGCGCCGACGTCACGCTCTCCTCCAGCAGGTCCAGCGCCCGCCGCAGGTCCGTCTTCACCTCGTGCAGCTTGGCGTCCGGGGAGTCGGCGGTGAGCGCCTCCCCGTGCTCGCCGAGGAGCCGGAGGGCGCGCCCGAGGGCGGTGAGCTGCGCGTGGTTCATGTACCCGAGGGTAAGCCGCTACAGCCGCTTCGCGTGCGCGAGGAAGGCGGACCAGGCCTCCGGCCGGAACGTGAGTTTCGGACCGTGGGGGGTTTTGGAGTCACGGACGGGGACGACGGCGGGGATGTCGTGGGTGACTTCGAGGCAATCGCCTCCGCTGCCGCCGCTATAGCTCGACTTGCGCCAGGTGACAGCGTTCAGGTCGAACTCAGGAGTGCTCTTCATGGGCGTAATCCTCGGCCATCCGCTCCATGAGGGCCAGGGACTTCTGTGGAGAGAGCGCACACGCAGTGAGGAGTTGGAAGGTGTGCCGCTGGTAGCCCACGGTGGCCGGGTCGTCTTCCAGTCGGCCGGTGCCGACCCCCTCGAAGTAGACCAAGGGAGGACCGTCGTCGAAGTCCATCAGCTTGATCGCCCCCTCCATCGACGCGTGTGCTCCGGCGTCGAAGGGGAGTACCTGCACGATGACCCGATGCTGCCGGGCCAACCTGCTGATGTGGCTCAGGGCCTCAGCCATCACCTCCCGGCCGCCGGTCGCCCGGCGCAGAGCGGCCTCGTCGATCACGGTCCACAGCAGAGGGTGGGGTGGATCGTCGAGGATGCGGGCTCGCTCCACCCTGGCTGTCACCAGCTCGGTGATCGCCTCGCTGGTCGCCGTTGGCTGGTATGCCCGGAAGACGGCTTCGGCGTAGTCGCGCGTCTGGAGCAGTCCCGGGATCAGCAAGGGTGAGTACTGCCGGATCTCCGTAGCCGTCGCCTCCGCCTCCGCCGCCTCGGCGAAGTGCTCCGGATACCGGGACTTCGCCGCCGCCCCGCAGTGCCGCTGAAAGAAGTCCCCCGTGTTCAGTACTCCGTCCAGCACTCTCGCGTACTCGGGCATCAGCCTCCGCATCCCGGCCTCCAGTAGGCCGATGAACGCCCCGCTGACGAAGAGCCGTTGGCCCACTTCCTCCTGGCTCAGGCCCGCCTTCTCGCGGGCGTGGCGGAGTTCGGCGCCCAGGAGCGCCCGGGGTGAGGAGCCGGGGTCGAGTTCCTTGAGTGGTCGCGGCATACGGCCAGGCCAGGACGGCCGCGACCACGCTGTGTGCGGAACTCGGAACTCAGCGTCCTCGGGCCGCGTGCGCGGCCGCCAGCGCAGCGCGCAGGTGGCCGTCGGACTCGGTCAGCAGGCGGGCCGCCGTCGGGCCGTCGACCTCGGCGAGCAGGGCCAGGATCGCGTTCTTCACCTCGCCGTCGGTGGCCGTGAGCGCCGCCTCGATCTCGGCCTCGTCCGCCCCGGTGGCGAGCGCGACGATCCGGCGGGAGCGGGCGCGCAGCTTGGCGTTGGAGGCGCGCACGTCGACCATCAGGTTCCCGTAGGTCTTGCCGAGGCGGATCATCGTGATCGTCGAGAGCATGTTCAGGACGAGCTTCTGCGCCGTGCCGGACTTCAGCCGGGTCGAGCCGGTGATCAGTTCCGGCCCGGCGACGATCTCGATGCCGTGGTCGGCGGCCGCCGCGAGCGCGCTGCCCGCGTTGCAGGCGAGCCCGATCGTCAGCGCGCCCCGCGAGCGGGCGTGCTCGACGGCGCCGACGGCGTACGGGGTACGGCCGGACGCGGAGACGCCGACCACGCTGTCGTCCGGTGTCAGCCCCAGCGCGTCCAGGTCGGCCCGGGCCAGCTCCCGTGAGTCCTCGGCGCCCTCGACGGAGGTGACCATGGCGTCGGGGCCGCCGGCGATCAGCCCGACGACCTGGCCGGGCTCGGTGTTGAAGGTGGGCGGGCACTCGGAGGCGTCGAGCACGCCGAGCCGGCCGGCGGTGCCGGCGCCGGCGTAGACGAGGCGACCGCCGCGGGACATCCGTTCGGCGACCGCGTCGATGGCGGCGGCGATCTGCGGCAGACAGGCGGCGACGGCGCCGGGCACTTTGGCGTCCTCGGCGTTCATCAGCCGGGCGATCTCCAGGGTCGGCAACTGATCGATCCCGGCCAGCTCGGGCCGGAACGCCTCGGTGGTCAAGGAGTCGAGCTGGGCGCGCAGGTCGTGGGAGTGGGGGGCGGAGGTCATGAGAGGAACGGCTCTTTTCGGCTCGGGATGCGGTGTCCAACTCAGGGGCGCGGGGCTCTGTTCGATATGCGGCTCCGCCGCGTGGGCGCGACCAACCACGACGAGTCCGCAGTCAGCCACGACCATCAGCCCTACGGTCTTGAACGGCTCAGTTACCGCCGGTGCCGGTGTGCCAGCGCCTCGTAGGACGCCGCCAGCGCCGGCCCCGCCGTGTCGTACGTGCGCTGCGCGACGCCCACGAACAGGCAGTCCACGACCAGCAGTTGGCTGGTCCGGGAGGACATCGCCGCCGGGCGCAGCTCGCTCTCCCGGGACGTGGACGTGGTCAGCACGTGGTCGGCGTACTGCGTGACCGCGCTGTTCGGGCGCCCGGTGATCGCCACGGTGGTGGCGCCGTGCTCGAAGGCGACGCGCAGGGGTTCTATGACGTCGCCGGTGGAGCCGGAGTGGGTGATGGCGATCGCCACGTCCCCGGCGCGCAGCTGCACCGCGTTGGTGACGGCGAGGTGCGGGTCGCTGTGGGCGTGCGCGATCAGCCCTATGCGCAGGAGTTTCTGGGTGAGGTCCTGCGCGACGAGGCCGGACGCGCCGATGCCGTACACATCGGTGCGGCGGGCGGCGGCGAGCGCGGTGACGGCCGCGCCGAGCTGCCCGGTGTCGAGGCCGGCGGCGGTGTCGGCGAGGGTCTGCTGCTCGTCGTAGGCGAGTTTCGTCACGACGTCGGCGATCGGGTCGTCGACCGCGATGTCGGTGGTGATGGCCGGTGCGCGGCCGGACTGCTGGTGTGCGGCGAGGCCGGCGAGAGCCAGGCGCAGGTCGCGGTAGCCGGGGTAGCCGAGCAGGCGGGCGGTGCGCACGACCGTGGCCTCGCTGGTGCCGGTGCGTTCGGCGAGGCCGGTGACCGTGAGGGCGGCGCAGCCGGCCGGGTCGCTCGCGACGGCCTCGGCGACGCGCTGCATGGAACGGGTCATCGACGGGGCGAGCGTGCGCACCTTGGCGGCCAGCGCGCCACCGAAAATTTCCTTCACATCCTGGCTCACCCCTGAAAGATATTTCCGGCTCGGTGCTCGGGGCAAGAGTGCGCACAATGGGGACATGGATCCCATCAGCCCCCTGGAGCAGGCGCTGCACGCGGCCCGCGCGCGTGTGATGGCCGACCTGATCGCGCGTGAGGTCGCCGACGCCGACGTGGTGTCACTGGTCGAGGACTCGATAGCCCAGCGCCGCTGGTGGGTGGAGCAGTGGCCGGACGGGGTGGCCTATGTCGCCGGGCTGGTCGCGCAGGACGTGCAGGACGCGCTGCTGGAGCGGTACGGCCGGTGGCCGCTGTGCCCGGTGTGCGGCTCCGGCGACCCGCACGCCCTCGACGTCGAACCCGAACTGGGGCCCGATCCGCACTGGGTGTGCCACAAGGCGGGCGTGAAGGTCGCCGCGGTGGGCGGCCTCGGCGGGGCCGCGGGCGGGACGCACGCCTCATGACCGTGTACATCGACCCGCCGGCCTGGCCCGGCCACGGGCGCTTGTGGTCACATCTGGTGAGCGATGTGTCGTACGACGAACTGCACGCGTTCGCCGACGCGTTGGGCGTGCCGCGGCGGGCCTTCGAACGCGACCACTACGACGTCCCGTCCCACCGGTACGCGGACGCGGTCGCCGCGGGGGCGGTCGAGGTCGGCAGCCGTGAGGTGGTCCGGCTGCTGACGCAGTCGGGACTGCGGCGGCGCAAGCGGCGAGCGCGGGCGTAGGGGCGAGCGCGGGCCCAGCGGCGAGCGCGGGCGCAGGGGCGGGGGTCGCGCGGGCTACCGGCGGAGCACATACGCGACCTGCGTGCCGTCGTCGCTGACCTGGGTGAAGCCGGCCCGGGTGACCACCGCACGGGAGGGCTTGTTGTCCCGGTCCACGGTCGCGAAGACCACCCGTACCTCCTCGCGGTCCAGCGCCCAGTGGGCCAGCGCCCGCAGCGCCTCCGTCGCGTAGCCCTGGCCGCGGGCGGAGGGGACGAGGTCGTAACCGACCTCCACCCGGCCCTCCTCGTCCGGCACGCCGTGGAAACCCATGCCGCCGACCGCGCGGCCGTCCTCCGTGCGGACGAGGACGAACATGCCGAACTCCGGCCGGTGCCCACCCGCCTCGTACGACTGCGCCACCATCCCGGCCGCGTCCCGCGTGCCCTCGTACGGCCCGTCCTCGTTCCACGTGAAACCGCCGTCGCCGCCCAGGTTCAGGTCCCGCGCGGCGGCGGGGCGCACGCCGGTCAGCGTCAGCCGCTCGGTCGCGATGACCAGGTTGTTGCGCCAGTGCCAGCCGGTGACCGGAGCACGGTCCGGCAGTTCGCCGCGGCCGGTGGCCCACAGCAGGGTCGGCCAGGGCGCGGGGCCCGGCTTGACGTGCGGGAACAGCAGCGGGAGCAGACCCTCGCACAGCTCGACGGGCGGCTCGTAGACGAAGCCGAGGCCCTCGGCGATGTCATGGGTGTGCAGCAGCACCTCGGCCACGCCCATCGCCGCGAACCCCTCCCGGTCGGCGCTGCCGAACGGGTACGGGTGGAAGGCGCGCACCCCGGGCGGCGTCGCGCGCACGGTGGTGGCCAGCAGCACGCCCATCGTCTCGATGATCTGGAGCAGCCCGGAGTTGTCCGGGTCGCCCTCGAGGACCAGCTCGACGGGCACGTAGTCCTCCTGGGCGCGCCCCGCCAGCTGACCGGCGTAGGCGAAGAGGTCCTCGGCGATGTGGAACGCCGTGGAGCGGCAGTTCCACTCCAGCCGGCCGGCCGTCACCGCCGCCCAGTCCCGGTCCGCCACCGGCCGCAGCGCCGCGAGACAGCTCGCCACGGCCGCGTCCACCTGGTCCCCGCCCCATGTCTTCATGCGCGCACCCTAGGCATCCGGCTGCGCCGGGGTCGACAGCATTTCCAGCTCGGAGCGGAGGTTGTACCGGGCTGTCGCTTCCCAGTGCTCCTGCCCGTACGGCGTGCTGAACAGCCGCGGCAGTGCGAGCAGATGCCGCAGGACGTCCGAACGCCCCGCGCGGAAGGCGTCGTTCGGCACGAAGTGGTACTCCTCGCGGACGGCCGCGGTGTAGGCGGCGTACGCCGACGGCGGCGCGGCCAGGATCGCCAGATCGGCGTCGCACAGCACCTGTCCGTTGCGGTCGGCGTCGGCCGGGTCGTGCCCGACGGTCAGCCGCACCAGCCGGGCCACCTCGGCGGTCTTCTCCTCGCCGAGGCCGGCCTCCGGCAGGGCGCGCTCGGCGAGGCGGGCGGAGCGCTCCTCGTTCTCGGAGCGGTCGGGCAGATAGACGGCGTCGTGGAACCAGGCGGCGAGGCGGACCAGGTCCGCGTCGCCGGCGTACGTCTCCAGCGTGTCGACGTGGTCGAGCAGCGCGGTGAGGTGCGCGAGCGTGTGGTAGTGCCGCTGCGGCTCCTGCCAGCGGGCCAGCAGGCGGTCGGCGTACGGCGCCGGGTCCGGGTCGGCGGCCCCGCCTCGGGCCGCGGTCAGGGTGCGGGTGAAGCGGGCGCGCAGGGCATCGGGATCGGACATGCCGACATTCTCCCGTCCACGGGGGTACGCACCCTAGCGTGGACGACATGACGACTGACGTACGTGACCCGGAACTGCCCGGACGGCTGCTGAGCGCCGAGCGCGACGCGCTGATCCCGCTGCTGCGTTCCCGCCCCGACTCCGACTTCGCGCTGCCGACGGAGGCCTGTCCGGGCTGGTCGGTGCGGGATGTGCTGGCGCACTGTTCGGCCGCGCTGACCCGGGTGGTGGAGGGCCGCCTCGAGCAGGGCGTGTTCTCGCCGGAGTCCAACGACCGGGACATCGCCGAGCGCGCCGAGTGGACCAACCGGCAGGTGGTGGACGAACTGGAGCGCGGCATGACCGAGGCCGGCCCGCTGATCGCCGAGGCGGGCGGACCGCTGGACGGGCTCGCGCTGGGGGAGTGGGTGCACAGCGGTGACGTGCGGGACGCCCTCGGCGAGCCCGGCGCGTACGGCGGCCCCGGGCTGCCGTACGCCCTCGCGCTGCTGGTGCGGCGGACGCAGGAGCGGGAGCACCTGGCGCTCCATGCGGACCTGGACGACGTCGACGAGCCGCTGCGGCTGGGCGCGATCGTGCCGCAGCAGCCGCCCGCCCGTTTCATCGGGGACTCCGCGACGCTGATCCGGCTGTACACGGGCCGGCCGGTGAAGGCGGGCGGGTACGAGCTGGCGGGCGCGCGGGAGGAGGAGCTGAACATGTACGGCTGACGCGCCGCTCGGCTGACGCGTCGTTCGGGTGAGGTGTCGTTCGGGTGAGGTGTCGTTCGGATGAGGTGTCCTTTCGGCTGCCGCGTCCCGCGAGGTTTCCGGCCGGGGCCGGCGCTCGGTGGCGACGGGCTCCGCGGGCGCTGCGGGGCGTATCCTAAAATTGGACTAGACCTGTAGTAGCCCGTCCGAGCCGACGAATGGGGTCCCATGAGCAAGCGCGCAGTCCTGGAGGTGATCGCCCTCGACACCGCGGACGCCGTCGCCGCCCAGGCCGGAGGCGCGGACCGCCTCGAGCTGGTCACCGACATGGCCGCCGACGGGCTCACCCCGCCCGTGGACACCTTCACCGCGATCCGCGCCGCGGTCGACATCGACCTGCGGGTCATGCTGCGGCTCGCGGACGGCTTCGCGGCGGGGGACGTCCGGCGGCTGGTGGACACGGCGGGGGAGCTGCGTGCGGCCGGCGCCGACCAGTTCGTGCTCGGGTTCCTCGACGCGCACGGCGGGGTGGACCTGGCGGCCGTCGAGCGGGTGGTGGCCGTGCTCGACGGCTGCGCGTGGACCTTCCACCGGGCGATCGATCACTGCGCGGACCGGGACGCGTTGCGCAAGACGCTCGACGGGTTGCCGGGGCTGGACGCGTTTCTCACCGCCGGTGCGGCCGGGGGTGTCGACGCCGGGTTGCCCGTTCTCCTCGCCGAGGCGGGGAGAGTGGGCGGACCCGGGTACGAGCAGCGGATTCTTGTGGGCGGGGGGCTGCGCTTGGACCACGTTCCCGCGTTGCGCTCCGCGGGGATCGATGCGTTTCACATCGGCGGCGCGGTTCGCTCCGCGGGGTGGGCGGGGCCGGTGTCCGAGGGGGCCGTTCGTGAGTGGCGGAGGGTGCTGGACGCGGGGTAGCGCCGTGGGGGTGCTGGCGGTGCTGTCTCATCGCCGGGTGCGGGCGGTTCGTGGCTGGTCGCGCAGTTCCCCGCGCCCCTTCAGGGGGTTGCCGTGCCCGCCAGCTGATCAGGCAGCGGTGCCGCGTGCGTGACGATCAGGCCGGAGACCGCCCTCGTCAGGGACACGTACAGGCGGCGCAGGCCCGTGCGTTCGTCCGGTTCCCCGTCGACCACCGCCCGGGGCTCGTCCAGCACCACGTAGTCGTATTCGAGGCCCTTGGCGAGGGAGGCCGGGACCAGGGTCAGGCGGGTGTCCGGGGTGGTCTCCTCGCCCGGGGCGAGATACGTCAGGCCCGCCGCCGTCAGCGCCTCGGCCAGCGCCGGGACGCGCGCGTCGGCGGCGATGAGGCCGACGGAGCCCTCGTGGCGCAGCAGTTCCCCGCAGGCGGCGACGACGCCGGAGTCCGCGTCGTCCCCGTCGAGCGGGCGGACCTCGAAGAAGCCCGGGTTCTCGCGGACCGACGCGACCGGGGTCAGACCGGGCGCGATGTGGGGCAGCAGCCGGGAGGCGTAGGCGATGACGTCCGTCGGCACACGGAAACCGGCGGTCAGCTCCTCCACGACGGCGTCGGACTTGCCCAGGTGCGCCAGCGCCTCGGCCCAGCTGCGGGTCGCCCACGGCGTGGTGCCCTGCGCCAGGTCGCCGAGGACGGTCGCCGAGCCGGTGGTGCAGCGCCGGCCCACCGCCCGGTACTGCATGGGTGACAGGTCCTGCGCCTCGTCCAGCACCACATGTCCGAGGGAGTGCGTGCGCAGGATCAGATCGGACGCCTCGTCGATCAGCACGGCGTCGGCCGCGGACCACTTCGCCGACTTCGCGCTGCGGGCCGGCTTCGCCCACAGGACCGCCTTCTGCTCCTCGTCGGTGAGGACGCCGGCCGCGTGCTCCGCGAGGAACTCCGCGTCGGACAGCAGCCGCAGCACCAGCTTCGCCGGGTCGACGGCCGGCCAGATCGTCTTCACGGCCGCCTTGACCGCGCTGTTGCGGGCCACCGCGTCCTGCACCCGGTCGTCGGGGGCCTCCCCGGAGCGTTCCATCTGCACCAGCACCGCGTGCGCGATCCGCTGCGGCAGCGCCTCACGGGCGGCGCCGTAGCGGATGCCGCGCTCCAGCAACTCCCGTACCAGTTCCTCGATCTCGTACGCCGGCACCCGCCAGCGCCGGGAACCGCGCACCACGACGACCGGCTCGGTGGGCGTCGTCACATGGGAGTACAGGGCGCGCCGCAACACCTCGGCCATCCGGGCGTCGCCCTTGACCACGGCGGCCTCGGCGTCGTCGGAGCCCCGGACGTCCACGTGGGAGACCAGGTCGTCCACGGTGGCCTGCTGCACGGTCAGCTCGCCCAGCGCGGGCAGCACCTGCTCGATGTAGTGCAGGAAGCTCTTGTTCGGCCCGATGACGAGGGTGCCGGTGCGGGCGAGGCGCTCCCGGTGGGCGTACAGCAGATAGGCGACGCGGTGCAGGCCGACGGCGGTCTTCCCGGTGCCCGGACCGCCCTGCACGCACACCGTGCCGCTCAGTCCGCTGCGGACGATCTCGTCCTGCTCGGGCTGGATGGTGGCGACGATGTCCCGCATCGGACCGACACGCGGCCGCTCGATCTCCTGCTGGAGCAGCCGGCTGGTCCGCGCCTCCTCGGCCGGGTCCGACAGGTGCTCGTCCTCGTACGCGGTCAGCTCGCCGCCGGTGTAGCCGAAGCGGCGGCGCAGCGCGATGTCCATCGGGTCCTTCTTGGAGGCCCGGTAGAACGGCTGCGAGACGGGCGCGCGCCAGTCGATGACCATGGGGTCGCCGGCCGCGTCGTGCACATGCCGCCGCCCGATGTAGAAGCGCTCGCCCTGAGCGCCTTCGGCCTGCTCGGCGCCGGGCGCGTGCCGGTAGTCGAGGCGGCCGAAGAAGAGGGGGGTGTCGCTGAGGTCGGCGAGCGCCTTGATGCGGTCGTCTATCTGGCGGGCGAGGACCTGGGCGTTGACCCAGTTCGCGGCGACGTCGGTGATGTCGAGGGCCTCGACGTCCTCACGCATCGCACGCAACGCGGCACGGGAAGCGGCGAGATGAGCCCGCTCCCGGGCGAGGGGGTCGTCGGCGGGGACGGACACGGACGTGGACAAGGGGGTGCCTCCGGAAGGACCTGCGCGGGGGTGACGTGACTCCTGGACTTCCTGGACTTCTCCGGCCGGTTGCCGACCGGCCGGCGGCACTCCGCGAGGGGAGGCGGGCAAGAGCGGAGATTCTAGGCGACGGCCGGGGGAGCGGGCCACCGAATATCCCGGGCCGCCCTTTCGTCTCCCGGCCCCTAGGGGGCGGAGGCCGCCCGGACTAGGGGAAACGGCAGCCCGCAGACCGACGACAGCCTTATGTCCGTAATCGCACCATGGAGACATGACCACAGCGACGTTCAGCCCAGCCCCCGGGCGCCCCTCCGGCGCCACCCCGCTAGCCGCCGGCCACCGCCACCCCCTCGGCGACGCCCTGCGCGCGGTACGGGTCTACGCCCGCGCCGCCTTCGACGTGATCATCCTCGGCGAGTACGGAGAGGAGGCGGGCGTCCACCGCCGCTACGGCCCGCAGGTGAGTATGCGAACACCGCCGGGCTGAGTACCCGCGCCGGTGTCCCGGGCCCGCCCGGCGGCTTGACTGCGTCCCATGACCACACCGCACGTCGCGGCCCGCCCGGCCCACTTGCCCGACCGGGACCCGCGGGCCTGGATCGCGCCGACCGTCGCCACGGTGCTGCTGATGCTCCTCGGCCCGCCCGCGGCCCTCTTCGGCATGCTGTCGGCCATGGCCACCGACAGCTGCGGCCCCGACGACTGCTCGCAGTCGCTGGAAACCTCGCTGACGCTGATCTACGGCACCCTCTTCCTCGGCGGCTTCCTCACCTTCGGGACCTGGCTCACCGCCTGGCTGCTGCCCTGGCGGCGCCGCTGGTCGGCCCTGCGCGCCTGGATGGCGGCCGCGTCCGTGCTGCCGCCGCTGTTCGTCCTGCTGCTGGTGTTCACGCTCCCCAGCGGCTGACCGGGCCGGCCACTCGGCCGCTGGGCCCGGCGCCCGTCAGACGTCCTCCGCCAGCAGTTCGTCCGCGTCCATGATCCGGTAGGCGTAGCCCTGTTCGGCCAGGAAGCGCTGGCGGTGGGCGGCGAAGTCCTGGTCGAGGGTGTCGCGGGCGACGACGGAGTAGAAGTGGGCCTGGTGGCCGTCCGCCTTCGGCCGCAGCACGCGGCCCAGCCGCTGCGCCTCCTCCTGCCGCGACCCGAACGTGCCGGACACCTGGACGGCGACCGTCGCCTCCGGCAGGTCGATGGAGAAGTTCGCGACCTTCGACACCACCAGCACGTTGATCTCCCCGGCCCGGAAGGCGTCGAAGAGCTTCTCGCGCTGCGCGTTGGACGTCTCACCCTTGATCACCGGCGCGCCCAGGTGCTCGCCCAGCTCGTCGAGCTGGTCGATGTACTGCCCGATGACGAGGATCTGCTGACCGGCGAACCGCCGCACGATCGCCTCGGTCACCTTCCGCTTGGTGTCCGTCGTCGCGCAGAACCGGTACTTCTCCTCCGCCTCGGCGGTCGCGTACGCCAGCCGCTCGGCGTCGGTCAGGTTCACCCGGACCTCGACGCAGTCGGCGGGCGCGATGTAGCCCTGCGCCTCGATCTCCTTCCACGGCGCGTCGAACCGCTTCGGCCCGATGAGGGAGAACACGTCCGACTCCCGGCCGTCCTCGCGCACCAGCGTCGCCGTCAGCCCGAGCCGACGGCGCGCCTGGAGATCGGCGGTGAACTTGAACACCGGCGCCGGCAGCAGGTGCACCTCGTCGTAGACGATCAGCCCCCAGTCCCGGGAGTCGAACAGCTCCAGATGCGGATAGACGCCCTTCCGCCGGGTCGTGAGCACCTGGTACGTGGCGATGGTGACCGGCCGGATCTCCTTGCGGGTCCCGCTGTACTCGCCGACCTCCTCCTCGGTCAGCGAGGTCCGCTTCACCAGCTCGTGCTTCCACTGCCGGGCCGAGACCGTGTTGGTGACGAGGATCAGCGTCGTCGACTTGGCCTGGGCCATCGCCCCGGCCCCCACCAGCGTCTTGCCGGCGCCGCACGGCAGCACCACGACGCCGCTGCCGCCGTGCCAGAAGTTCTCCACGGCCTGCTTCTGGTACGGCCGCAGCGCCCAGCCGTCCTCGTGCAGCTCGATCGGGTGCGCCTCGCCGTCGACGTACCCGGCGAGGTCCTCGGCGGGCCAGCCCAGCTTCAGCAGCGTCTGCTTGATCTGCCCGCGCTCGGAGGGGTGCACGGCGACGGTGTCGGGGTCGATCCGCGTCCCCACCAGCGGCGCGATCCGCTTGGAGCGCAGCACCTCCTCCAGCACCGGCCGGTCGGTGCTGGAGAGCACCAGCCCGTGCGCCGGATGCTTGAGCAGGGTCAGCCGCCCGTAGCGGTCCATGGTCTCGGCGATGTCGACGAGCAGCGCGTGCGGCACCGGATACCGGCTGTACTGCACGAGCGCGTCCACGACCTGCTCGGCGTCGTGCCCGGCGGCGCGCGCGTTCCACAGGCCCAGCGGCGTCAGCCGGTAGGTGTGGATGTGCTCCGGCGCCCGCTCCAGCTCGGCGAACGGCGCGATGGCCCGGCGGCACTCGCCGGCCTGCTCATGGTCGACCTCCAGGAGCAGGGTCTTGTCGGACTGGACGATCAGCGGTCCGTTCACGCGCGGCACACACCCTTTCCACAACGGCCGAAGCAACGGCCCAAACGTCCAGTGTGCCCCACCGGCGTGTCACTCGTCCGCGAGCGCCGTCACTCGTCCGCCAGCTCCGCCACGCCCGTGATCCGGTGGAGCGGGAACGTGCGCACTTCGTCCGCGGTGTGGTCGTACGCCGTCACGAAGCCGCCCTCGACGCGGACCGGGGCGATGACGCGCTGGCTGGCGGCGCCCTCGGCGTTGACGAAGCCGATCCACACGGCCTCGCCGGTCAGGCAGGCGGCCTGCATGGTGGCGAGGGTCTCCGCGGAGGAGGTGCGCGGCAGCTCACCGGGCGCCACCGCGCCCTCGCTCGGCTTGCGCGGCGCCGTGGAGGCGAGGTCACCGGCCCGGATGGCGCGGATCGCCGCCGTCAGCAGCGTCGCGTCCGGCACGGGCGGCCCGTCCGGCACCGGCTCCGGGGCGGTCCGCGGCGGCGTGCGGTGCGCATCGGCCCGCGCGATCAGCACATCGCCCTCCGCGGACTCGGCGGCCGGTGCGAACCCCATCGCCCGCAGCCCCTCCAGCAGCGCCGCCGGGTCGGCCTGCGTGGCCAGCACGGTCGGCGCGAGGCGCCGCAGCCGCAGTCCGGCGGCCCGCCGGTCGGCAAGGATCTCGTTCAGCAGGGCGTCGTCGTCGCAGCGCACATACGCCGAGGCGGCCCCCACCCGCAGATGCCCGTGCTTGCGGGCCACGTCGTCGATCAGATACGCCAGCGGCTGCGGCACCGGCGTACGCGAGTGCGCGGTGAGGAAGGCGTGCAGGTCGGCCGCGGTCCGGCCGGCGTCCAGCGCCCGCCGCACGGAGCCGGGCGTGAACCGGTACACGGTCGCGCCACCCTTCGACTCCACGTCCGCGAGCACACCGAGCATGTCCGCGAGCGGCCGCTGCAACGGCCCCGGCGCCACCGCCGTCAGATCGGCCTGCAACAGCACGTGGTCCAGGGGCTCGGGCAGCAGGGGCGCGAGCAGCCGGGCGGCAGCGGCGGTGGCGGCGGCCTGCTCGCCCGCCGTGAGAGGGGAGACGGCCCGGGGCCGGTGGTGGTGGACGGGCAGCTTGTCCCCCGGCCCCTCGGGTTCCTCCCGCGTGACCTCGGCCGCGGGCAGCCCCAGCAGCGCCCGCCCGTGAGCCGACAGCGCCCCCCGCCCGGTCACCCCGATCAGTTCGGCCTCGTTCAGCGTCCACTGGGCGATCCGCGCCCGCAGATCCTCCTCGCGCCGCTGCGGACGCTCCCAGCGCAGCCGCTCCAGCAGCGACTCGGCGACCGGCGCCGCGCCCTCCGGCAGGGCGGCGAGCAAGGTCAGCACCCGGTGCCGTACCTCGGGGGCCGCGGAGCGGTCGAGTCCCGGACCGAGCGCGGCCAGGGCCCGCTCCTTGACGTCCCGGCCGCCGACCAGCCCGGACGTCCGCGTCGCCGCCAGCCACGCCTCGGCGAGCCGCCCCCACCGCTCGGCGGGCGGCAGCTCCCGCCACTCGTCGAACGCCGGCGTGGCCGCGTACCGCTCGTCGGCCTCCCCGTCGGAGGCGACCAGGCCGGCCGCGTAGGCCAGCTCCACCCAGAACGCGGCCACGGGCTCGGACACGTCCAGCGCGACGGCGGTCCGCTTCAGATCCCGCACACTGAGCCCACCGGCCCGCAGGACGGCCGGCCCGCCCTCGTCCCACTCCTTCAGCAGTTCCTCGACGGTCGCCAGGGCGCTGAGCGCCTGCCCCGCGGCCGTACTGTCCACAACCTGTGGACGGTGCACGGCGCCGGCCGCGACCACCGGCGGCACCGGCTCCGGTTCTTGGTGCGCCCGCCCGCCGCGCAGATGCAGGGCCACCTCCCGGGGCAGTACGACGGTGCCCGGCGCCGTCGGCAACAGCAGCCCGCGATCCAGCAGCCACCGCAGATGCGCCGCGGGATCGGCCGTGACCTGCCCGTACGGCGGCCCCCACACCAGCCGCTCCAGCACCTCGCGCGCCTGAGCGGGGGCCTGGGACAGCAGGCGGGCCATCCGCTTGCGGTGGCCGAACAACCCGGCCAGCGAGGACACGGCGGACACCGAGTCGTGCGTGGAGGGCAGCCCGGCGGCGGTGACGATCTCCTGGATCCGCCCCGGCGACATCCCGGCCGTCGCCTCCTGCACGGTCGGCCCCAGACCGGTCGGCGACGGATGCTGCGGCGAGGGGGACAGCAGCTCACGGGCGGTGCGCACCAACCGCAGCCGGTCGTCGGCGCCCCACACCAGCGCCTGCTCACGCAGCACCCCGAGGGCGTGCGGCAGCGCGGCGACGACGGCCGCGTCCCGCTCGTCACCGGCCATCAGCCCGAGCAGCTCCTCGTACGTCGCCGGGTCGCCCGCGACGGCCAGCGCCTGGGCGCTCTGCAGCGCGAACCGGTCCAGCCGCTCCAGCGCCCGCACGACGCTCGCCCGCGTACCGGCGCGGGTGGCGAGCTGCGTGAGGTCGGTGGGGACGGGGGTGATCAGATCGGGACGGCTGCGCAGGAGGGCGGCGAGGGAGGCGTCATCCCGCCCACGGAGCGCTTCCGCGAGCGAGCGGGGGGCCGGAGTGTCCTCGGTGCTCATCCGAACCACGTTAGCGGGTCCCCTCCGGCGGCAGCCGGTTGCTGCGGCATGGGAACCCGCGCCGTGAGACACCGGCTGCATGCGCCTGCCGGGGGGCGCGGGGCTGTGTCGATACGCGGCTCCGCCGCGTGGGCGCGAGCAACCCCCCACCCACCCCGCGGACGAACGACCACCGCGCAGAACGCGATACTTTCGTCCAACGGGGCATCAGAAACACACGCACCCCCGGAGGGGCTTCGTGGGGATCGAGAGCGACAAGGTCGTCTACGAGTACTTGAGCCGCGTCGGCGACGTGGCGCAGCAGCGTCAGCTGCCGTCCGCCACCCGCATGCGCCTCGTCGCCACCCTGCGCGACGAGATCGACAAGGGCCGCGCCCGGGCCGTCGTCGACAGCCCGGCCGCCGTACGCCGCATCATCGAACGCCTCGGCACCCCCGACGAGATCGTCTCGGCGGCCGGCGGCACCCCCGCCCCCACACCGCCCCCCGCGGCCGTGCCCGAACAGCCGGGCGGCGACAGCGGCGCCGACCGGCTCAGCCGTACCGGACTGTCCAGGCGCCGCGCGCGTGTCGTCCCCCGGCCGCGCCCCGCCGCCCCGCCGACGGCCCCCGCCGCCGCCTCCCCTCCCCACCTGGCGAGCGCCGCCGAGCTGGGCGGTCCCGCCGTAGCCCCCGACTGGTGGCGGACGGGCCTCAGCGACGAAGTCCCCGGCTTCACCGGCGGCGTCGAGATCCCCGACCTCCTCAAGCCGCCGCCACGGCCCGGGCAGGACAAGCAGGACGCCCAGGAGGAGCCGGCCGAAGCGGCGCCGGAGGAGCAAGCGGCCGACGACCCGGGTGCGCCCGTGCGCCGCCGCCTGCGCGCACTGCCCTCCCGCCGCTGGAACAACCCCCTGCTCGTCCTCGCCGCGGCCGCCCTGCTCGCCGGCGCGGTGCTCGGCAACTGGTTCGCGCTGCTGCTGGGCTGGCTGATCGCCTATGCCTCGCGCCGCCTGACGCAGGCGGAGACGAAGTGGGCGGTGATGGGCCTGCCCGGCGCGGCCGTCGCCGCGGGCCTGGTGTGGCTGTGGGGCCGCACCCAGGGCCGCTGGGGCACCCCCATCGCCGACGGCCACATGAGCGAGGCGGTCGCCGGGACCTGGCCCTGGGTCGTGCGGGGCGCGGCGGTGGCGTCGGCGCTGTTCCTGCTCTGGCGCTCGCAGAAGGAACGGTGAGCGGGGGCGCTCACAGACGGAACGGTGACCCGGGGCCGGGAAGGACGCTGACCCGGGGCCACGGCGGCCACCCGGCACAATGTCCCCCATGACTGCCCCCGCCCCCGCCGCCCCGACCGTCGGCTTCGACCTGGACATGACCCTGATCGACTCCCGCCCCGGCATCCGCGCCTGCTACCTCGCGCTGTCCGAGCGGACCGGCACCTACGTCGACGCCGACCTCGCGGTGACCCGTCTGGGGCCGCCGCTGGCACAGGAGCTGGCGAACTGGTTCCCGGCGGAGGAGGTGGCACAGGTCGCCGACCTGTACCGGGCGATGTATCCGACGTACGCCGTGGCCGCCACCCCCGCGCTGCCCGGCGCGCGGGAGGCGATCACCGCCGTGCAGAAGGCCGGCGGACGCGCGATCGTCGTCACGGCGAAGCACGAGCCGAACGCGAAGCTGCACGTCGGCCATCTCGGTCTGGAGCCCGACGCGGTGATCGGCGACCTGTGGGCGGAGGGCAAGGCCGAGGCGCTGCGCGCGCACGGCGCGAGCGTCTACGTCGGCGACCACCTCGGCGACGTGCGCGGAGCGCGCAGCGCCGGGGCGCTGTCGGTGGCGGTGGCGACCGGCCCGTGCGCGCCGGAGGAACTCCGCGCGGCCGGCGCGGACGTGGTCCTCGCCGATCTCACGGAATTCCCGCAGTGGCTCGCGGCCTACCTCGACGACGCCCCGGAGGCGGAGCCGGCCCGCGCCTGACGCCGTCCCGCGGCCACCGAGCGCAGCACGCCCGCTCCCGCGAGAACGAACCCGACGGCCATGAGCATGCTCAATCCGAACATGTAGGTCGGAAAAGGCGATGTTCCGAAGAACAACGGGGCGACGGTGACCACTGTGGCCACCGCGCCGATGAAGAAGACGATCGCACCGGCACGGATCAGCCGATCACCGGGCGCGGCGGAATTCGGTTGGGTTTTGTCACGCACCCGACCAGGGTAGTTCCCAGCGCGAAGGAACAACCGGGGGACGTCTTGTCAGCCGCCCCAAGACCATTAGCCTGGGACCGGGCGGGTCAAGGACGACCCGCCCGGGTTGTTATTGAGCAGCTTTCCGACGAGTACGAGGACGAGGACGGACGTGCCTACCGGCAAGGTCAAGTGGTTCAACAGCGAGAAGGGCTTCGGCTTTCTCTCCCGCGACGACGGCGGTGACGTCTTCGTTCATTCCTCGGTCCTCCCCGCCGGAGTCGAGGTCCTCAAGCCCGGCCAGCGCGTGGAGTTCGGCGTGGTCGCCGGACAGCGCGGTGACCAGGCACTGTCCCTGACCGTACTCGACCCGACCCCGTCGGTCGCGGCCGCCACCCGCAAGAAGCCGGACGAGCTGGCCTCCATCGTCCAGGACCTGACGACCCTGCTGGAGAACGTCACCCAGACCCTGGAGCGCGGCCGCTACCCCGAGAAGACAGCCGGCAAGAAGGTCGCCGGCCTGCTCCGCGCGGTCGCCGACCAACTCGACGTCTAGCCTCTGCCGGAACCGGGAAAACCGGTCAGGGGAAGTCCAGCGCGTCCGGGCCGAGGGGCGGCACCAGCCCCTCGGCCGCCGCGCGCGTGAGCAGCCCGCGTACGGCCGCGTAGCCGTCCTCGCCGAGGTCGGCGGTGAACTCGTTGACGTACAGCCCGATGTGCTGGTCGGCGACGGCCGGGTCCATCTCCTGGGCGTGGGCCATGACGTACGGCCGCGACGCCTGAGGGTCGTCCCACGCCCTGCGGACCGAACCCCGGATCGACTCGGCGATCAGCTTCAGCGCGTCCGCGCCGAGCGAGCGCCGGGCGATGATCGCGCCCAGCGGGATGGGCAGCCCGGTGGTGTCCTCCCAGTGCTCGCCCATGTCGGCGAGCTTGTGCAGCCCGTAGTTCTGGTACGTGAAGCGCGCCTCGTGGATGACGAGCCCCGCGTCCACCTTGCCGTCCCGCACGGCCGGCATGATCTCGTGGAACGGCATGACGACGATCTCGCCGACCCCGCCCGGCACGACGTCCGCGGCCCACAGCCGGAACAGCAGATACGCCGTCGACCTCTCGCTCGGCACGGCGACGGTACGGCCGCTCAGGTCGAGGCCGGCCTCCCGGGTGAGCACCAGCGGCCCGCAGCCCCGGCCCAGCGCGCCCCCGCACGGCAGCAGCGCGTAGTCGCCGAGCACGTACGGCAGGACGGCGTACGACACCTTCAGGACGTCCAGCTCACCGCGTTCGGCCATGCCGTTGGTGACGTCGATGTCCGCGAACGTCACGTCCAGGGCGGGGGCACCGGGGACGCGGCCGTGGGCGAGGGCGTCGAAGACGAAGGTGTCGTTGGGGCAGGGGGAGTAGGCGATCTGCACGGTGTCGGGCAGGGGCTCACCGGTCATGCGGGTTCCAGCTCCTCAGGACGGGCGCCAGCTTCCCGAACCCCTCGGTCAGCGCGGTGAGCGCGTCCGCGATGCGCCACGCGGCACGGTCGCGCGGGCCGACGGGGTTGGAGACGGCGCGGATCTCCAGGACGGGCACGCCGTGCGCGGCGGCGGCCTCGGCGACGCCGAAGCCCTCCATCGCCTCGGCGAGGGCGCGGGGGTGGCGCTCGCGCAGCGCGGCGGCGCGGGCGGCGGTGCCGGTGACCGTGGACACGGTCAGTACGCATCCGGCGGGCGCGCCGAGGGTGTCCGCGGCCTGCCGGACCAGGCCGGCGGGCGGGCGGTGGGTGACGGTGCCGAAACCCAGGTCGGTGACGGGCAGGAAACCGTCGGGGGTGTCGGCGCCCAGGTCGGCGGCGGTGATCTCGTCGGCGACGACGAGGGAGCCGAGCGGGGCGAGCGGCGGGAAACCGCCGCCGATGCCGGCGGAGACGACCAGGTCGTAAGGGGTGCCCGCGAGGGCGGCGGCGGTCAGCGCGGCGGCCGTGGACGCGGCGGCGAGCGCCGGACCGACACCGGCGGCGACGAGGTCGAGGGCGGCGGACCGGTGCAGCGTCACGCCGGGAAGGCGCAGCTCCTCGACCGGACCGGCGAAGGCCAGTGCCACCGCGTCCCGCTCCACGGGGACGGCGGTGGCCACGAGCAGTCGTGCCGGGGTGGGCGAGGACGTGATCAGGCGCCCTTCTTGAGCTTGAAGGACCAGATGCCCTCCACGTCCTTCTGGCCCGCCTTGATGGAGACGAAGGTGGTGTCGCCGCTGGCGCCGTACTGGGCGTTGAAGAAGACGCTGCCGGGGATGGTGCGGTAGGTCTTCTTGCTGGCGTCGGTCAGCGGCTGACCGTTCATGAGGATCGTCCAGCTCTTGTCCGCGATGTCCGGATCGACGCCGAAGCGCACGGTCTCGTCCGGGTCGACGGTGATCGACTTGTCCGCCTTCAGGCACTTGGCGAGGTCGGAGGTCTTGATCGCCTTGCCGTCGTTGTAGCAGGTCGCCTCGGAGTTGACCGAGCTCCTGCCGACGGTGATCGTCGACATCGGCGTCGGCTTGTCGCAGGCCGAAAGGACGAGCAGTCCGGCGGACACGGCGCCGGCGGCGGCGACGGCGCGGCGGCGTCGCACGACGGAATGCAGGATGGTCATGGCCGAAGGCTATCGTCTGGCGCGGCCGCCGCAGGTTCGGGGGTCGCGGCGGGGCGGTCGTACGTCCACGGGTGCGTCGCGGCCGGAGTCAGGCCACCCGCGCCCGTGACCCGCTGCCGTGCCGGGCCGAGGACAGCAGCCCCCGCAGCGTCGCCAGCCAGCCCGCCCCCACGATCACCGCGCCCGTGCACAGGCCCAGCGTGCCGTTCAGGGGCATCACGATGCCGACCGCGCCGCCGAAGACCCACGACATCTGCAGCAGCGTCTCGGAGCGCGCGAACGCCGAGGTGCGGACCGCCTCCGGCACGTCCCGCTGGATCAGCGCGTCCAGCGCCAGCTTGGCCAGCGCCTGCGCGAACCCGGCGACGGCCGCCAGACACGCCACGAGGACCGCGCCGAAGAAGACCGCCGCCGTGACCGCCGCGGCGAGCACCACCGCCAGCACGCCGACGATGATGATCTCCGGCGGCTTGGACCTGAGCCAGGCGCCCACGGCCGTACCGAGCGCGTTGCCGACGCCGGCCGCGGCCGCGACCATGCCGAGGGACACCGCGGCGCTCTGCCCGGTCATCGGGTGCTCGCGCAGCAGGAACGCCAGGAAGAAGATCAGGAAGCCGGTCAGGCAGCGGATGGCGGCGTTGGCGCCGAGGGCGTGCGTGACGGCCGGGCCGACGGTGCGCAGGCCCGGGCGTTTCGCGGCCTTGCGGTGCGGGCCGTGCAGATGCTGTTCGTCCGCCGCCAGCAGCGCGGTGTCCTCCCCCTTGGCGGAGTCCACCTTCCGCGGCAGGGAGAACGACAGGAACGTTCCCGCGACGAAGATCACGAACGCGCCGAAGAGCGGCCAGCGCGGCCCCAGGGCGTGCAGGGCGCCCCCGATGGGCGCGGCGACACCCGTGGCGAGCAGCCCGCCGAGCGTGACCCGCGAGTTCGCCTTGACCAGCGACAGCCCCGGCGGCAGCAGCCGCGGCACGACCGCGCTTCTGACCACGCCGTACGCCTTCGACGCGACCAGCACGCCGAGCGCCGCCGGATACAGCTGCAGGCTCCCGGCCACCACCGCCCCGCTCAGCACCAGCGCCAGCAGCGCCCGCGCCAGCATCGCGCCCGCCATCGCGGCGCGCCGCCCGTGCGGCAGCTTGTCCAGCAGCGGGCCGATCACGGGAGCCAGCACCGTGAACGGCGCCATGGTGATCGCCAGGTACAGCGCGACCCGGCCGCGCGCCTCGTCCGTCGGCACCGAGAAGAACACCGTGGAGGCCAGCGCCACGGTGATCATCACATCGCCGGCGCCGTTCACGGCGTGCAGCTCGATCAGCTTGCCGAGGCCCGACTCGCCGGCCCCCTGCGCGTGCGTGGCCCTGCGGATGCCGCGAGCGGCTCCGGTCACCGGGAAGTGCAGGGCACGCCCGACCGCGCGGACGGACCCTCCGAACCGGCCCGAACCGCTCACTTGGGACGTCCTCGCGGCTGCCACCTCGTCATAGTGCCCCGAGTACGGGGTGGATAGTGCCGTTACCGCACGTATGGGCCTGAGTTTCCCGCCGGGCCGGACGGGTGGGTGCGCGGGAAACAAATCGCCGCGAAGCGGCGAAAGAAAACGACCGGTGTAGGCCCAGCGCCGACGAACAGGCAGAATGGTCGGGAGGAAGGTGCGCCCGAGCGTGAGCGCGCGCAGACGTCGAAGCGGTCCCGTTGTCCGCTCCGTCCGCGCCGTCGCCTCAAGGCGCCCGCACCCGGACACGGCGTACTGGAGAGAAGCGATACCTGTGAGCGCAGCGACCACGCGAAGCCGCACCCCTGACCGCCTGTGCGCCGAGGCCGTCGACCTCGCCCGTGGTGCCGCCGAGGAGGCCGCCGCACCCGGCGTCGTCGGCGAACACGCCGGAGTGGTCGGCGAGGGCGACCGCGTTGTCACGCACTTCTTCGAATGCCGCGAGCTGGGCTACCGCGGCTGGCGGTGGGCCGTGACGGTGGCCCGCGCCTCGCGCGCCAAGGTCGTCACCCTCGACGAGGTCGTGCTGCTGCCCGGCCCGGACGCCGTGCTCGCCCCGGAGTGGGTGCCGTGGAGCGAGCGGCTGCGCCCCGGGGACATGGGCCCGGGCGACCTGCTGCCCACGGACGCCGAGGACCTGCGCCTGGAGCCCGGCTACACCGGCGAGGACACCCCGCCGCCGAACTCCGCCGTCTCCGAGGAGATGGCCGACCTCGTCGAGGCCGAGGACGTCGAGGTCACCGAGGGCCCGTCGCGGAACCTGCCCACCGCGCCCTCGCGCGGCTCGATCGCCGCGCTCGCCGAGGAACTGGGCATGCGCCGCGCCCGGGTGCTGTCCCGCTACGGCCTGCACACCGCCGCCGACCGCTGGGAGGAGGCGTACGGCGCGAAGACCCCGATGGCGCAGGCCGCCCCCGCCGCCTGCGTCAGCTGCGGCTTCCTGATGCCGCTCGGCGGCTCGCTGGGCCAGGCCTTCGGCGTGTGCGCCAACGAGTTCGCCCCGGCCGACGGCCGCGTGGTCTCCCTGGCCTACGGCTGCGGCGGCCACTCCGAGGCCGCGGTCATGCCGAAGACCCCGCGCCCGGCTCCGCCGGTGATCGACGAGACGAGGGTCGACCCCTTCCCCCTGCGCCCCTCCCCGGACTCCGGCTCGGTCCCCCCGGCCCCGGACGAGGAAGCAGCGGAACTGGGCCACTCGTAACGACGCCCCGCAAGCACCGCACCCGACGACGGCCGGCACCCGACGACGGCCGGCACTCGCCGACGGCGGGAAGGGGACGGGGTGGGGGGTGTCCGCCCGCAGCGTCCGGCACCGGGCAACGGCGCGCCCGTCGGAAGCGGGCGGCCGGACCGAGGACGGACACCCCCCACCCCGGCCCCGACTCAGAATCCGGCCGTAGGCGCGACAGCAACCACCCACCGGACAGCAACGGGCCGCCGCAGGCATATAAGGGGCGCGGGGCTGTGTCGATATGCGGCTCCGCCGCGTGGGCGCGACCAGCCACAACGCACCCGCAGACGAAACACGACCCAGCGCCGCAGGCAACCCGCGGTACTTTCAGTCGTCGCCGATGAGGAGAGTGAACGTGAGCAAGTTCGTGCGGCCGGCTGCCGAAGGCGCTGACCCCTTCGGTACGGCGAGGCTCCGGCGCGGCGTGCTCGACGCCTGGGCCACCAGCCCCGCCCGGTTCCGGGAGGACGCGAACGCCGAGGAGGACCTGGTCCTCGGCGGCTACCGCGACCGCCTCGTCGTCGAGCTCGCCCAGAACGCCGCCGACGCCGCCGCCCGCGCCACCGTGCCCGGCCGGCTGCGCCTCACGCTGCGCGACGGCGTCCTCGCCGCCGCCAACACCGGCGCCCCGCTGGACGCCGCCGGCGTGGAGTCACTCGCCACCCTGCGTGCCTCCGCCAAGCGCGACACGCCGTCCGTGGGCCGTTTCGGCGTCGGTTTCGCCTCCGTCCTGTCCGTCACGGACGAGCCCGCCGTGGTCGGCCGGCACGGCGGTGTGCGCTGGTCCCTCGCCGAGGCCCGGCACCTCGCCGAGGAGACCGCCCGGCACAGCCCCGGCCTGGGCGACGAGATCCGCCGCCGCGACGGCCACGTCCCGCTGCTGCGCCTGCCGTTCGCCGCCGAGGGCACCGCCCCCGGCGGCTACGACACGGTCGTCATCCTCCCGCTGCGCGACACGGCCGCCGCCGACCTCGCCGAACGGCTCCTGAACGCCGTCGACGACGCCCTGCTGCTGGCCCTGCCCGGCCTGGAGGAGGTCGTCGTCGAGACCGGCGACACCACCCGCACCCTGCGCCGCCGCACCGAGGACGCCCTCACCGTCGTCGAGGACTCGCGCGAGGGCGCCACCCGCTGGCGTACGACCTCCGCGCACGGCGCGACCGCGCCCGAACTGCTCGGCGACCGGCCCGTCGAGGAACGGCTGCGGCCGCACTGGTCGCTCACCTGGGCCGTCCCCGTGGACGGCGACGGGCGGCCCGTGCGCCCCCCCACCAGCCCCGTCGTGCACGCGCCCACCCCCAGCGACGAACCGCTCGGCGTGCCCGCGCTGCTCATCGCGTCCTTCCCGCTGGACACCACCCGCCGCCACGCCGCGCCCGGCGCGCTCACCGACTTCCTGATCCAGCGGGCCGCCGACGCCTACGCCGCACTGCTCGCCGACTGGCGGCCGGTGACGGACGGGATCATCGACCTCGTGCCCGGGCCGCTCGGCAAGGGCGAGCTGGACGGCGCGCTGCGCCAGGCCATCCTGGACCGGCTGCCGCGCACCGCGTTCCTGCCGCCCGCCGTACGGCCGAGCGGCGAGGAGGACGGCGACGACCTGCCCGAGGCGCTGCGCCCGCGGGACGCCGAGGTCGTCGAGGGCGCGGGCGCCGACACCGTCCGCGTGCTCGCCGCTGTGCTGCCGACGCTGCTGCCCGCCGGCCTGG
Source organism: Streptomyces sp. NPDC097129 (assembly GCF_055668065.1). Taxonomy (NCBI): domain Bacteria; kingdom Bacillati; phylum Actinomycetota; class Actinomycetes; order Kitasatosporales; family Streptomycetaceae; genus Streptomyces; species Streptomyces sp. NPDC097129. The sequence continues at coordinate 90,705 of NZ_JBVOQE010000006.1, forward strand.
AGCGCCGCGTCGAGCTGCGCACCCTGGGCGTCGCCCGGCTCCCGCTGACCGACGCGATCGACCGGCTGGCCGGCCTGGAGAAGGACCCCGGCTGGTGGCACGAGCTGTACGAGTCGCTGGCGGGCGTGGACCCCGACCGGCTCACCGGCCTGCCGGTGCCGCTCGCCGACGGGCGGACCACGATCGGCCCCCGGCAGGTGCTGCTGCCCACCCCCGACGCCCCCCGCATCGACCCGGAGGTCCTCGCCCGGCTCGGGCTGAAGGTCGCCCACGAGGACGCCGCGCACCCGCTGCTGGAGAAGCTCGGCGCGCTGCCCGCCACCCCGCGGGCCGTGCTGAGGACCCCGCAGGTGCGGGCCGCGGTGGCCGCCTCCCTCGACGACGACGGCGGGTCCTGGGACGAGGACGGCCTGGACGCCGAGGAGCTGGCCGACACCGTCCTGGCCCTGGTGCGCGACGCCGGCCCGGAGCCCGGCGAGGAGCCGTGGCTGGGCGCGCTCGCCCTGCCCGACGAGGACGGCGAACTCGCCCCGGCCGGTGAACTGGTCTTCCCCGGCAGCGCCTTCCACCGGGTCATGCGGGAGGGCGAACTCGCCACCGTGGACGCCGACCTGGCCGCCAGGTGGGGCGAGCAGCCCCTCGCCGCGTGCGGGGTGCTGGCCGCGTTCGCCCTGGTCCGCGCCACCGACGTGGTCCTCGACCCCGACGAACTCGAGCCCCGCGAGGGCGAGTACGCGCAGCCCGACGACCCGGGCCTGCTGGACGCCGTCGACGTGTGGTGCGAGGACATCCTCGACCGCTTCCCCGACACGCCCGTCCCGCCGGTCGCCACGGAGATCGTCGCCGTGCGCGACCTGGACCTGGTCGACGACGACGCCTGGCCGCAGGCCCTGGCGATGCTCGCGCGGCCCCCGCTGCGGGACGCCCTGGTGCAGCCGGTGCGCGTCCTGCTGCCCGACGGCACCCACGAGGTCGTACGGCCGTACACCGCCTGGTGGCTGCGCGGCCACCCGGTGCTCGACGGCCGCCGCCCCGCCGGCCTGCTCGCGGCGGGCGGCGACCCGCTGCTGCGCGGCCTTTACGACGAGGCCGACGCGACCGGTTTTGACGACGAGCAGGTGCTGCGGGCGCTGGGCGTACGGACGTCGGTGGCGGCCCTGCTGGACGAGCCGGGCGGCGCCGCCGAACTCCTCGACCGCCTCGCCGACCCCGACCGGCACGTCAGCGCAGCCCAACTGCACGGTTTGTACGGGGCGTTGGCGGAGCTGGACCCCGACCGGGTCACGCTGCCGGACGAGCTGCGCGCGGTCGTCGACGGCGAGGTGCGGGTCGTGGACGCCGCCGACGCCGTGGTCGTCGACTCGCCCGACCTGCTGCCCTTCACCGAGGGCGTGCCGCTGCTGCCGGTGCGGCCCACCCGGGCGGCCGACCTCGCGGAGCTGTTCCAGGTGCGGCGGCTGAGCGAGTCCGTCACCGGCGAGGTCACGTCCGAGGGCGCCGAGCACGACGTACCGGAGTCCGTGCGGGTGCTGCTCGGTCCGCGCACCCCCGAGGCGTACGTCGAGCACGACGAACTCGTCGTCGACGGTGTGGAGATCGACTGGCGTCTGACCGACGACGGCGTCCTGCACGCGGCCACCCTGGAGGGTGTGGCCGCCGGTCTGGCCTGGGCGGCGGGCCAGTGGCCCCGCCGCTTCGAGGTGGCGGCCCTCCTGGAGGACCCGTCCCGGACGGCGGAACTGGCCCGGGACCGCTGGTTCGACTGACCCGCCAGGACCCGCCAGGACCGCAGGAGCGTCAGCCCCCCAGGACCCGCCAGGACCACAGGACGCGTCAGGCCCCCAGGACCCGCCTGGACCCGGACCCGCCTGGACCCGAGGACCCGAGGACCCGCTAGGTGGGGAACCGCCGCCCCACCCAGCGCCAGGACAGCTCCAGCAGCGCCGATCCCGCCACCGCGATCCCGACCGCCGTCCACGGCATCTGCAGGCCGACCAGCTTCAGCGCGAAGAAGCGCTGGAGCGACGGCACGGCCAGGACCAGGACGAACGCCGCACCCATCGCCACGACCAGCGCCACCCGCCACCATGTGTACGGGCGGGCGATGATCGCCAGGACCCACATCGACACCACGAACAGCGTCAGCGTCGCCGCGCTGGTCTCCGCGTTCAGTGAGCCGGGGCCCGTGTAGTGGTGCCGGGCCAGCAGATACGTCAGGAAGGTCGCCGCCCCCGCCACCACCCCGCCCGGGATCGCGTACCGCATCACGCGGCGCACGAAGTGCGGGCGGGCCCGCTCCTTGTTGGGCGCGAGGGCGAGGAAGAAGGCGGGCACGCCGATGGTGAGCGTGGACAGCAGGGTCAGATGGCGCGGCAGGAACGGGTACTCCACCCGCCAGCACACCACGAGGACCGCCAGCAGCACCGAGTACACCGTCTTCACCAGGAACAGCGTCGCCACCCGGGTGATGTTGCCGATGACCCGCCGGCCCTCCGCGACCACCGACGGCAGGGTGGCGAAGCTGTTGTTCAGCAGCACGATCTGCGCGACCGCGCGGGTGGCCTCCGAGCCGGAGCCCATGGAGACCCCGATGTCGGCGTCCTTGAGCGCGAGGACGTCGTTCACGCCGTCGCCGGTCATCGCGACGGTGTGCCCGCGCGACTGGAGCGCCCCGACCATGTCCCGTTTCTGCTGCGGGCTGACCCGGCCGAACACCGTGCCCTCGTCCAGCTCCCGGGCCATGTCCTCCCGCTCGGCGGGCAGCCGCCGCGCGTCCACCGCCGCGCCCTTCAGGCCCAGCTTGGCGGCGACCGCGCCGACGGAGACCGCGTTGTCGCCGGAGATCACCTTGGCGCGTACGTCCTGCTCGGCGAAGTAGTGCAGGGTGTCGGCGGCGTCGGGCCGCAGCCGCTGTTCCAAGACGACCAGGGCGGCGGGGCGGGCGTCCTGCGCGACCCGGGCGTCGTCGAGGTCGCGGGCGGCGCGGGCGAGCAGCAGCACGCGCAGCCCGTCCTCGTTGAGCCGCCCGGTCTCGGCGAGCGCCGGGTCGTCCTCGGCGAGCAGCACGTCCGGCGCGCCCAGCAGCCAGGTGCTGCTCTCGCCGTCGTCCTCGCTGAAGGTGGCGCCGCTGTACTTGCGGGCGGAGGAAAAGGGCAGCGACTCGGTGCAGCGCCACTCCTCGGTGTCCGGGTAGGCGTCGATGATCGCCTTGAGGCTGGCGTTGGGACGCGGGTCGGACTCGCCGAGCGCGCCGAGCACCTGGCGGACGTAGGTCTCGTCGTGGCCGTTCAGCAGACGCAGACCGGTGACGTCCATGCCGCCCTCGGTGAGGGTGCCGGTCTTGTCGAGGCAGACCGTGTCGACCCGGGCGAGCCCCTCGATCGCGGGCAGCTCCTGCACCAGGCACTGCTTGCGGCCGAGCCGGATCACCCCGATCGCGAAGGCGACGGAGGTCAGCAGCACCAGGCCCTCGGGGACCATGGGGGTGATCCCGCCGACCGTGCGGGCGATGGAGTCCTTGACGCCGTGCTGTTTGACCACGAGCTGGCTGATCACCAGGCCGATCGCGGTCGGCACCATCATCCAGGTGACGTACTTCAGGATCGTGGAGATGCCGGTGCGCAGCTCGGAGTGGACCAGCGTGAACCGGGACGCCTCCTCGGCGAGCTGCGCGGCGTACGCCTCGCGGCCGACCCGGGTGGCCTGGAAGGCGCCGCCGCCCGCGACGACGAAGCTGCCGGACATCACCGGGTCGCCGGGGTGTTTGAGGACCGGGTCGGCCTCGCCGGTGAGCAGCGACTCGTCGATCTCCAGGCCGTCGGCCTCCACGCACACCCCGTCGACCACGACCTTGTCGCCGGGACCGATCTCCAGCAGGTCGTCGAGCACGATCGCGGAGGTGCTGATCTCGGCGGCCGTGCCGTCGCGCCGCACGGTGGGCCTCACCTCGCCGATCACGGCGAGCGAGTCGAGGGTCTTCTTCGCCCGCCACTCCTGGACGATGCCGATGCCGGTGTTGGCGAGGATCACGAAGCCGAACAGGCTGTCCTGGATGGGCGCGACGACCAGCATGACCAGCCACAGCAGACCGATGATCGCGTTGAACCGGGTGAAGACGTTCCCCCGGACGATCTCGGCGAGCGAGCGGCTGGAGCGCAGCGGCACGTCGTTGACCTGGCCGCGCGCCGTCCGCTCGGCGACCTGGGCGCCGGTCAGCCCGGTCGGCGGCACGGACGGCACCGGAACGGGGTGCGCAGGGTCGAGTGCGGCGCCCGCGTCGAGGTGCGTCATGCAATCGACGGTACGTGGGGACGCGGACGTTCACCCCTCGGGCAGGGGCCCACCGGGGGCATCCGGGGCGTCAGCCCTCCAGCGCGGTCCCCTGCCGGGCCGCCGCCCGCTTGAGGGCCGCGTCGCGCTTGCGGACGTACCAGATGCCGATCAGGCCGAGTCCGCCGCCGGCCAGGCAGGTCCACAGCCACCAGGTGTGCCCGTGGTCGTCGTACCAGCCGTAGAAGGGCAGCTGGGCCAGGAAGAGGGCGAACCACAGGATTGTGCCGCCGGTGATGGTCGCTACTACCGGGCCCTCGAGGGGTTCCGGCGCCTCGTGCCTGGGGGTCCACTTCGCCATGACGCACAGCTTACGAGCCGTTCCGGTCTACGCGCGGAGATGGCAATCATGGAACTCATATGTTCATACTGAAACCGTTTGTCTGTGTCCCTTTCTAGTCGTAGGAACCCACAAATGTCCACCTCGGCACCTGCCAAGGTCCCCGCGCCCGAGCAGCCGGGCAAGGCGCCCGCTTACGGCGCCCTCGACCGCTACTTCAAGATCTCGGAGCGTGGCAGCACCCTGGCGCGCGAGGTCCGTGGTGGTCTGGCCACCTTCTTCGCGATGGCGTACATCATCGTGCTGAACCCGATCATCCTGGGCAGCGCGAAGGACATGTACGGCCATCAGCTGGACAACGGCCAGCTGGTCACCGCGACCGCCCTCACCGCCGCGTTCACCACGCTGCTGATGGGCGTCATCGGCAATGTGCCGATCGCGCTCGCCGCCGGTCTCGGCGTGAACTCCGTCGTCGCCCTCCAGCTCGCCCCGCGCATGTCCTGGCCGGACGCGATGGGCATGGTCGTCCTCGCCGGTTTCGTGGTGATGCTCCTCGTCGCCACCGGTCTGCGCGAGCGCGTGATGACCGCCGTCCCGTACGGCCTGCGCAAGGCGATCTCGATCGGTATCGGCCTGTTCATCATGCTGATCGGCCTGGTCGACTCCGGTTTCATCTCCCGTATGCCGGACGCCGCCCACACCACCGTCCCGCTCCAGCTGGGCGCCACCGGTCACCTCAACGGCTGGCCGGTGCTGGTCTTCATCCTCGGGGCCCTGCTCACGCTCGCGCTGATCGTGCGCAAGGTGCCCGGCGCGATCCTGGTCTCGATCGTCGTCATGACGATCACCGCGATGGTCATCGAGGCCGTCGCCAAGGTGCCGAGCTGGGGTCTGACCACCCCGAAGTGGCCCGGCAACCCGGTCGCCACGCCCGACTTCGGGCTGGTCGGCAAGGTGAGCCTGTTCGGCGGCTTCGGCAAGGTCGGCGTGCTGACCGGCGTCCTGTTCGTCTTCACCGTCCTGCTGTCGTGCTTCTTCGACGCCATGGGCACGATCATGGGCGTCTCCGACGAGGCCAAGCTGACCGACGCCAAGGGCCAGATGCCCGGCATCAACAAGGTCCTCTTCGTCGACGGCATCGCCGTCGCGGCGGGCGGCGCCAGCTCCTCCTCGGCCACCACCTGCTTCGTGGAGTCCACGGCCGGTGTCGGCGAGGGCGCGCGCACCGGCCTGGCGAACGTCGTGACCGGCGGTCTGTTCGCCGTGGCGCTGTTCCTCACGCCGATCGCCACGATGGTGCCGTCCCAGGCGGCCACCCCGGCGCTGGTCGCCGTCGGCTTCCTGATCCTGGCCGGCTCGATCAAGGAGATCGACTGGGCCGACTACACGATCGCGATCCCGGCCTTCGTGACGATGCTGATGATGCCGTTCACGTACTCGATCACCAACGGCATCGGCATGGGCTTCATCACCTTCGTGCTCCTGCGGCTGGCGGCCGGCCGCGCCAAGGAGGTCCCGGTGGCGATGTACATCGTCTCGGCGGTCTTCGCCTTCTACTACCTGATGCCGGCCCTGGGTCTCACCTGATCCGCACCTGAGCCCCTGGGGGCCTACGTCAGCCCGTAGAACTTCTCCGTCTCCTCGACGGCGGCCTGGAACCGCTCGTCGAAGTCATCACGAATGAGCGTCCGGACGACATAGTCCTGGACGCTCATTCCTCTTTTCGCCGCATGGTGCCGGAGCCTTTCGAGCAGCTCCCCGTCTATCCGCAGGCTGAGCACGCTGGTCCCCATGCACACGAGGGTCGCCGCAGCTTTCCGGCCGGTGCGTCACGTTCCGCTCCCGGATCACCCATATGAGTGATCTTTCGCATCAGTGACCGGGGTCACGGGCATACCGGAGTGCGTCCGGCGGTTGTTAGTCAGAGTAATGAGTTACGCTAAAGACATGCCGGACCTCTCCCATGGCGACAACGCGGCCGCCGTGAACTCCCTTCGCTCCGCCGTGATGCGGTTGTCCCGTCGGCTCAAGCACCAGCGGGTCGACGAGTCGCTCAGCCCCACCGAGATGTCGGTGCTGGGCACCCTCTTCCGCTGCGGGAGCGCCACACCCGGCGAGCTGGCCCGCAGGGAACACGTCCAGCCGCCGTCGATGACCCGCATCGTCGCGCTGCTGGAGGCCAAGGGCCTGGTGCGGCTGGAGCCGCACCCCGAGGACCGGCGCCAGAAGGTCGTCACCCAGACCGAGCAGGCCGAGGCGATGCTCGCCGAGAGCCGCGCCAAGCGCAACGCCTTCCTGGCCGCCCTGGTCGACAACCTCGACGAGGACGAGTGGGCGACGCTGCGCGCGGCCGCCCCCGTGCTGGAGAAGCTCGCACATCTGTAAGCAGTCGTGAACGACCAAACGAAGGGAAGGCGAACGCTTTTGAGTACGGGACCCGGAACACCTTCCGCCCCCGCACCGAAGACCACCCACTACCCCCGCACGTCCTCGATGTTCAGCTCGCTGAAGATCCGGAACTACCGCCTCTTCTTCCTCGGCCAGGTCGTCTCCAACACCGGCACCTGGATGCAGCGCATCGCGCAGGACTGGCTGGTGCTCAGCCTCACCGGCTCCGCCACCGCCGTCGGCGTCACCACCGCGCTGCAGTTCCTGCCGATGCTGCTCTTCGGCCTCTACGGCGGCGTCCTCGTCGACCGGCTGCCCAAGCGCCGCACACTGCTGTTCACGCAGGCCGCGATGGGCGTCACCGGTCTCGTGCTGGCCGCCCTCACCCTCACCGGGCACGTCCAGGTCTGGCACGTCTACGTCGCCGCGTTCCTGGTCGGTCTCGCCACGGTCGTCGACAACCCGGCCCGGCAGTCCTTCGTCTCGGAGATGGTCGGCCCCGACCAGCTCCAGAACGCGGTCAGCCTGAACTCCGCGAACTTCCAGTCCGCCCGCCTGGTCGGCCCCGCCGTCGCCGGACTGATGATCACCGGTGTGGGCACCGGCTACGCCTTCCTCTTCAACGGCCTGTCCTTCGCCTTCACCATCGGCTCACTGCTGCTGATGCGCGCCCGTGAACTGCACGTCGTCCAGCGCGCGCCGCGCGGCAAGGGCCAGTTGCGGGAGGGCCTGCGTTATGTTGCCGGCCGGCCCGAGCTGATCTGGACGATCGCGCTGGTCGGGTTCATCGGCACCTTCGGCTTCAACTTCCCGGTGTACCTGTCGGCCTTCGCCGACGACGTCTTCCACGCCGGGGCCGGCTCCTACAGCCTCTTCAACACCGTCATGGCCGTCGGCTCCCTGGCCGGCGCGCTGCTCGCCGCCCGCCGCGGCACGTCCCGGATGCGGGTGCTGATCGGGGCGGCCCTGATGTTCGGCGTCCTGGAGATGGTGGCCGCGGTGGCGCCGTCGCTGTGGCTGTTCGCCCTGCTGATGGCCCCCATCGGCATGTTCGGCATGACGGTCAACGTCACCGCCAACACCAGCGTCCAGATGACCACCGACCCGGCGATGCGGGGCCGCGTGATGGCGCTGTACATGATGGTCTTCATGGGCGGCACCCCCATCGGCGCGCCCATCGCCGGCTGGGTCACCGACACCTACGGCGTCCGCGCCGGCCTCGCGGCCGGCGGCGCGATCTCCGCGGTCGCGGCCACCGGCATCGCCCTCACCCTGGCCCGCGTGGGCGGCCTGCGCCTGTCCGTCGGCTGGAACCACGGCCACCCGGAGGTCCGCTTCGTGCCGCGCGAGCGGCGGGAGGAGCTGGCGCGCGCGGCGTAGCCGTCCGGGTATAGAGATGCCACTCGCCGGTGTACGGGTCCACGATCAGGTACACCGGCACTTCGGCTGCGGCGTAGGTGTCGCGGTCATCGTGGCGCTCCTCCCCGGCTGCTCCACCAACAGGCACAGCCGCGCAGACTGGATTCATGAGACTCTTCGCCGCCGTCCTGCCCCCCGACGACGTCACCCGGGGACTCGCCGCCGAGGTCGACGCCTTGAAGAGGCTGCCCGGCGCGAACGGACTGCGCTGGACGGGCCGCCCCGGTTGGCACTTCACGCTCGCCTTCTACGGCGAGGTCGGCGAGGACGTCGTACCGGAGCTGTCGGAGCGGCTGGCGCGCGCCGCGCACCGCACCGCCCCCTTCGGGATCGCCCTGCGCGGCGGCGGCCAGTTCGGGCACGGCCGCGCCCTGTGGACCGGCGCGGACGGCGACGTGGAGACCCTGCGGCTGCTGGCCGAGCGCGCCGAGGCCGCCGGCCGCAAGGCGGGCGTGGCGATGGGGGAGCACCGCCGGTACAAGGCCCACCTGACAGTGGCCAGGAGCCGGGCGGGCGCGGACGTACGGCCGTATCTCGCGGCCCTGGACTCCTTCGCCTCCCCGCGCTGGACGGTCGGCGAGCTGGTGCTCATGCGCAGCAGCCTGCCGCGCTCGGGCGTCCCCGGCGAGCAGCCCCGCTACGAGCCGGTCGAACGCTGGTCACTCGGCGTGTCCGGCTAGGCTCGACGCCGTGGACCCGAAGACCCGTAACCGGATCATGGCCGGTGTGCTCGTGCTGATGTTCGTGGTGGTGATCGTGGCGGCGGTGGCCGGGAAGTAGCCGGCCACCGCCCCGCACGCCTGCCGTACGGCCGCTCGGGCCTGCTACCAGGCGAACGCCTCCGGCGACGGACCCGGACCCGGGAAGATCTCGTCCAGCCCCGTCAGCAGCTCCTCGCTCAGCTCCAGCCCGGCCGCCTTGATCGCCGACTGAAGCTGCTGCGCGGTGCGCGGACCGACGATCGGGCCGGTGACGCCGGGGCGGGTCAGCAGCCAGGCCAGCGCGACCTCGCCCGGCTCCAGGCCGTGCTTGTCGACCAGGTCCTCGTACGCCTGGATCTGTGCCCGGGAGGACGGGTCCTTGAGGGTGTCCGCCGCGCGGCCGGAAGCCCGGCGTCCGCCCTCGGCCTCCTTCTTGATCACACCGCCCAGCAGACCGCCGTGCAGCGGCGACCAGGGGATCACCCCGAGGCCGTACTCCTGCGCGGCCGGGATGACCTCCATCTCGGCGCGCCGCTCGGCGAGGTTGTACAGGCACTGCTCGCTGACCAGGCCGATCGTCCCGCCGCGCCGGGCGGCGATCTCGTTGGCCTGGGCGATCTTGTAGCCGGGGAAGTTGGAGGAGCCGACGTAGAGGATCTTGCCCTGCTGGATCAGGACGTCGATGGCCTGCCAGATCTCCTCGAACGGGGTGTCCCGGTCGACATGGTGGAACTGGTAGACGTCGATGTGGTCCGTCCGCAGCCGCTTCAGGCTGGCGTCCACGGCCCGCCGGATGTTCACGGCCGAGAGCTTGTCGTGGTTCGGCCAGGGTTCACCGCCGTCGGTGGCCATGTTGCCGTACACCTTGGTGGCGAGGACGACCTTGTCGCGCCGTCCCTCACCCTTGGCGAACCAGTTGCCGATGATGCTTTCGGTACGGCCCTTGTTCTCGCCCCAGCCGTAGACGTTGGCGGTGTCGAAGAAGTTGATCCCCGCGTCCAGCGCCGCGTCCATGATGGCGTGACTGTCGGGTTCGTCGGTCTGGGGCCCGAAGTTCATCGTGCCGAGAACGAGTCGGCTGACCTTGAGTCCGGTGCGTCCGAGCTGCGTGTACTTCATGACTACTTAGCCAACGGCTTGAAGTGCGCTCGAAGCAAGGGGCTGCCGAGGAAGGTGGTCCAGGCGGCGGGGGAGAGGGTGAGGCGGGGGGTGGCGGGGGTTTTGGAGTCGCGGAGGTGGATGGTGGTGGGGCCCACGGCGACTTGGAGGCATTCGCCCTGGTCGCCGCTGTAGCTGCTCTTGAACCAGTGCAGATCCGCGCTCATAGTCCCTGTGCCACCTCATCGATCAGCTTCGCGGACTCGTCGGGGTTGAGAGCCTGCGCTCGCAGAATGCCATACCGTGCGAACAGCTCTGCGAGGTCCGGTTGTTCACTGACGAAGTAGCCACCGCTCGGGCCCTCGACGTAGGCGAACTGGCGGTGTTCCGGCGTCTCCAGCAAGATCATGGGCCCGTTGAGGCCGGCGTGCGACTGCCGGTCGTGCGGCATCACCTGGATCTCGACGTGGCGCAGCCGTCCGATGGTCAGGATGTGCTCCAACTGCTCCTTGAGCGTTTCCGGCCCGCCCAACGGCCGGGTGAGTGTGCTCTCTTCGAGTACATAGCCGACGAGCGGCCGGGGCTTGCGCTCGAAGAGCTGCTGGCGTTCCAGCCGCGCGGCCACGCGCCGGTCGATCTCGTCGTCGTCCAGCGCTGGGACATGACAGTTGTAGACGGCCCGTGCGTAGGCCTCGGTCTGGAGCGAACCCGGGATCACGTGGTTCTGGTACACGTGCAGGGCTGCGGCCTTGCGCTCCTCCACCAGGTAGTCCTCGGTCCAGGGCGGCAGCCCACCCTTGAACTCCTTTTCGGCCACCACCAGCAGTGCACCCTGTGCACCCACCACCCCGTCCGCGATCTCGACGAAGCTGCCCCTCGGGTAGCGCTCGCCCCGCTCCACCATGGCCACCTGGGACTTGGAATAGCCGACGTGCTTCCCCAGGCCCTCCTGCGTCAGTCCGGCCCGCTCTCGATAGAACCTCAGCAAGGCGCCGAACGTAGCCGACCCCCGTTCACCGGAGTACACAACCGCCTCCCCAAGTGCACAGCCCCGCACGGACGTTACGAACCCCTGGTCACAGTATGTGACGACCCGCAACCCTTTGCTGCATGAACGAGAGAATCGACGCCCCCTGGATCCCGGCCTGGATCCCCGCCTCCGGTCACGCGCTCCGCCACGCGGGCGTGCACTTCGACGCCGTACGGATCCGGGGTGACCAGGGCGAGCGCGTCGCCACGGAGTTGATGGTGTGCGCGGACTTCGACGCGGGCCCGATCGTCCGCGAGGTCAGCGGCGACCGGAACCTGTACTTCCTGTTGCCCCCGCAAACCGCGTCGGTGTTCCGCTGGCCCCCGGGTGTCCGCGCGCTGACCCGCCGTCACGGCACGCTCGCGTACGTGGGCGTCCCCGCGCTGACCGGTATGACGTGGCCGCTGTCATGGCGCTCGGCGCCCTCGCAGAAGGCGCTGTTCGTGACGGGGGAGCTGTTGCGGGAGGTGGTGGAGGGTGTCGTCAGTCGCGGGGGAAGCCGGCGGTCTTGAGGACGAGGTCGACGACGGTGCCGGTGAGGTCGATGTCGGTGCCGAAGTCCACCAGGGTCCTGGTTGCGTAGTCGCCGTCCTTGGGATCGGTGTAGACGTGACAGCGGCCTTGATATGGGTCGGCGACGACGTACAGGGGGACCTCGGCCACCGCGTAGGCGGTCCTCTTGGGCCCGTAGTCGTTTTGCGCTGTTCCCTTGGAGATGACCTCGGCGACGAAGTCGACGTCCTGGTAGCGCCAGTGGCCCTTGTCGTCCTTCTTCGCCGAATCCTTGAGCATGGCGATATCCGGGCAGAAGCCGTTATGGTCCCCCGGAAAGTCGATCCGGACGTCCGTGAACACCCTGACGCCCCTCCCGAACCTGTCCTCGAGGGCCCACAGGAACCGGCGGATGATCTCCCAGTGAATGTCCCGTTGCGGCGTCATGTAAACGTTGCCCCCGACGATCTCGACCCTGTATCCCTCGGGGACGGGCATACGCTCAAGCCGCTCGAACCATTCGTCCAGACTGATGGTGCTGGCGTCGGCGTCGGCCATCTCGATCCTGTCTTCGGCGACGGTCATCGTGGCGCTCCTCCCCGGCTGCCCCACGAACCGACACAGCCGCGCAGTACAACGATACGCACGGTGACCGTGTCACGGGCCGTACGGCCCGCCGACCCCCCACGCCTGCCACATGGCCTCCGCGAACGCCCCGGCAATCTTGTGCTCCCCGCTCGCGCTCGGGTGCGTCCCGTCGTAGGTGTCGGTGTGGAGGTCGTAGTCCCTCGGGGGTGAGGCGAGGAGGAGGGGTGAGGCCGGGGCGTCCAGGTCGGCGACGGCCTTCCCCAGCAGCTCGTTGAAGCGGGCGACCTCCCCCGCGAAGGGCTCGTCCGCCGTGGCGCGCACGTTGGGGATGACCGGCAGCACCACCATCCGCACCCGGCGGTTGGCGGCCCGGGCCCCCTCCACGAAGGCGGCCACGTTCTCGGCGGTCTGCTCGGCGTTGGTGTAGAAGCCGAGGTCGATCAGGCCCAGGGAGACGAGAAGGACGTCGGCCCGGCAGGTCCGCACCGCCTCCTCGATCAGCGGAGCCATGTGCAGCCAGCCCTCGCCCCAGCCTGCCAGGTGGGCGCGCGGGAACTCCGGGTCGGCGTAGGCGTACGACACGGGCGCGCCGGCGTGCTGGTCGTACAGTGTCTCGCGCGGGCCGACGATCTCGAAGGGGCCGCCGTATGTCGCGCACAGGTGCTGCCACATGCGGTAACGCCAGGTGTGTTCACCGGCGCTGCCGATCGTCTGGGAGTCACCGACGGGCATGAACCTGAGCATCCGCTCATCATGGATGATCGGCGCCCGGACGGCCCCCGGCGTGGGGTGTGAGACCGGCCACGGATCGGAGAACCGCCGCCCGGGATGGCACGCTGGGGGCATGCGCCGACCGTTCGCCCTGCTCGCCGGGGCCCTGCTCGTGGGTGCGCTCGCCGCGCCCGCCTCCGCCGCCGACGGCGACCAGGGGTTCACCCTTCAGGACCCGCGCATCACGGAGTCCAGCGGCCTCGCCGCCTCCCGGCTGCACCCCGGGATCTACTGGACGCACAACGACAGCGACGACGGGCCGTACCTGTACGCCGTGGACAGCTCCACGGGCCGTACCGTCGCCCGGCTCACCCTCAAGGGCATCGGCTCGCCCCGGGACGTCGAGGCCATCTCCATCGGGCCCGGCAACGAGATCTACGTCGGTGACATCGGCGACAACTTCGGCGGCCGCTGGCCGTATGTGTGGATCTACCGGCTGCCCGAGCCGAAGGAGCTGAGGGACCAGACCGTCAAGGCGACGCAGTACGTCGTGAAGTACCAGGGCGGTCCGCGCGACGCCGAGTCGCTGGTCGTGCACCCGAAGACCGGCCGCGTCTACATCATCGACAAGAACGAGGACGGCGGGCACCTCTTCGAGGGTCCGGCCAGGCTGTCCACTTCCGGGACCAACCTGTTCCGGCCCGTCGCCCCCGTCGACCTGTGGGCGACCGACGCCGCCTTCTCGCCGGACGGCGAACACCTCGCCGTACGCGGCTACTTCGGCGGCATCGCCTACGACTGGAACGGCGGGAAGATCCGCAAGACCGGCCGGCTGAACGTGCCCCTGCAACGGCAGGGCGAGGGCGTCACCTACTCCGTCGACGGCAAGAAGCTGCTCTACAGCAGCGAGGGCGCCGGGAGCGAGGTCGTCGCCCAGGACGCGCCGGGCGGCTCCGCCGGCTCCGGTGCGGGGCACGGCCCTTCGGCGGCGGGCGAGGGCGGCGGGGGCGGCCGGAGCATCACTGTGACGACCGGCGCGCTGGCCGTGGCCGCCGCCTGCCTGGCCTTGTTGGGGCTGCGGCGGCTGTTCCGGCGGGGCTGACGGCGACCGGTTGCGTGAGACGCGCGAGGGGCGCCCGGTGTGACACCGGGCGCCCCTCGTCGTCGTAGCGACTGCTGCTACAGCTTCTCGATCACGTAGTCGACGCACTTCGTCAGCGCCTCGACGTCCGCCGGGTCGATCGCCGGGAACATCGCCACGCGCAGCTGGTTGCGGCCGAGCTTGCGGTAGGGCTCGGTGTCGACGATGCCGTTGGCGCGCAGCACCTTGGCGACGGCGGCCGCGTCGACCTCGTCGGTGAAGTCGATCGTGCCGATGACCTGCGAGCGCTTGGCCGGGTCGGTGACGAACGGCGTCGCGAACTTCACGTCCTCGGCCCAGCCGTACAGGGTGCGCGCGGAGGTGGCCGTGCGGCGCACCGCCCAGTCCAGGCCGCCCTGGCCGTTGAACCACTCGAGCTGCTGGTTCAGCAGGAAGAGCGTGGCGAGCGCCGGGGTGTTGTACGTCTGGTTCTTGCGGGAGTTGTCGATCGCGGTCGGCAGGGAGAAGAACTCGGGGACGTGCCGGCCGGAGGCGTGGACGCGCTCGGCGCGCTCGATCGCGGCGGGGGAGAAGACGCCGATCCACAGGCCGCCGTCGGAGGCGAAGGACTTCTGCGGCGCGAAGTAGTAGACGTCCGTCTCGCTGATGTCGACGGGCAGGCCGCCCGCGCCGGAGGTGGCGTCGACCAGGACGAGGGCGCCCTCGTCGGCGCCGGCGACGCGCTGGATCGGCATGGCGACACCGGTCGAGGTCTCGTTGTGGGTGAACGCGTACACGTCCACGCCCGCCTCGGCCCGCGCCTGCGGGTGCGTGCCCGGGTCGGCGGAGACGACGGTCGGCTCGTCCAGCCACGGCGCCAGCTTGGCGGCCTTGGCGAACTTGGAGCTGAACTCGCCGAAGCTGAGGTGCTGCGACTTGTTCTCGATCAGACCGTGGGTCGCGATGTCCCAGAACGCGGTGGAGCCGCCGTTGCCCAGGATGACCTCATAGCCGTCGGGCAGCTGGAACAGCTCGGAGATGCCCTCGCGCACCTTGCCGACCAGGTTCTTCACGGGCGCCTGGCGGTGGGAGGTGCCCAGCAGGGATGCACCGGTGGCGGCGAGGGCGTCCAGCGCCTCGGTCCGCACCTTGGAGGGACCCGCGCCGAAACGTCCGTCGGCGGGCTTGATGTCAGCGGGAATCTGGATGTCGGCCACGAGTCGGAGGGTATCGGCTGGGCGAAACCGGACGGAAACGTGTCCGTCCGATGAGACAAGATCGCCAGCGGTGGACTTGTGAGGTTGTACGACTGGAGGGGTGCCGCTGTGGACAACTTCCGGTGACTGTCGGTGATCGGATGCATCCTGGACGCATGACGGATCTGGCAGGGCTTCAGACGCTTCGGGCACAGCTGCGGGGGGCCGTCCGGGGCGAGGTCGGCTTCGATGCGACCGCCCGGGCGCTCATGACCATGGACGCGTCCAACTACCGGCGGGTCCCGCTCGGCGTCGTCGCGCCACGGGACGCGGACGACGTGGCCGCCGCGCTGGAGATCTGCCGGCGGCACGGCGTGCCGGTCGTCGCCAGAGGAGGGGGCACGTCGATCGCGGGGCAGGCGACGGGCACGGGCGTGGTCCTGGACTTCACCCGGCACATGAACCGGCTGCTGGAGCTCGACGCGGGCACGCGGACGGCGGTGGTGCAGCCGGGGCTCGTCCTGGACCGGCTCCAGGAGGCCGCCGCGCCGCACGGACTGCGGTTCGGCCCCGACCCCTCCACACACAGCCGCTGCACGCTCGGCGGCATGATCGGCAACAACTCCTGCGGGGCGCACTCGGTGGCCTGGGGCACCACCGCGGACAGCGTGCGCGAAATGGACGTCATCACCGCGCGCGGGCGGCGGCTGCGGCTCGGGCAGGGCTGGGCGGGCGCCCCGGACGGCCTGCGGGAGCTGGTGGACGGCGAGCTGGCACGGCTGCGGACCGGCTTCCCGCAGCTGCCCCGCCGCATCTCCGGGTACGCGCTGGACGCGCTGCTGCCGGAGAAGGGCGCGGACGTGGCGCGCGCCTTCTGCGGCAGCGAGGGCACCTGGGGCGTGCTGACCGAGGCGGTCGTACGGCTGGTTGAGGCGCCGCGCGCCCGGGCGCTGGCCGTGCTGGGGTACGCCGACGAGAGCGCCGCCGCCGAGGCCGCCGCCGGGCTGCTCCCGCACGGGCCGCTGACCGTGGAGGGCATGGCCGCCGACCTGGTGCCGTCGACGGCGGGGCTGCCGCGGGGCGGGGCGTGGCTGTTCGTGGAGACGGGCGGGGAGTCCCCGCACGAGGCACGTGCGGGTGCGGAGGCGATCGTGCGCGCGGCGGACGTGCTGGACGCCCTGGTGGTCACCGACCCGGCCGCGCAGCGTGCGCTGTGGCGTGTGCGGGAGGACGCGAGCGGCACGGCGACGAGGATGCCCGACGGCTCGGAGGCGTGGCCCGGCTGGGAGGACTGCGCGGTCCCACCGGCCCGGCTGGGCCCCTACCTGCGGGAGTTCCGCGCGCTGCTGTCGGCGCACGGGCTGCGCGGCACGCCGTACGGGCACTTCGGGGACGGCTGCATCCACGTCCGCATCGACTTCGACCTGCTCACCGAGGCCGGCGTCGGCCGCTTCCGCCGCTTCTCCGAGGAGCTCGCCCACCTGGTGGTCGCGCACGGCGGCTCGCTGTCCGGGGAGCACGGCGACGGGCAGGCGCGCGCGGAACTGCTGCCGGTGATGTACGGCACGGAGATGGTGTCGGTGTTCGAGCGGGCCAAGGCGGTGTGGGACCCCGACGACCTGCTCAACCCCGGCATGCTGGTCCGCCCCGCCCCGCTGGACGCCGGTCTGCGCTTCTCGGTGCTCCCGCGCGAGCCCGTGGACGTGGCCTTCGGCTACCCGGCCGACGGCGGCGACTTCTCCGCGGCGATCCGCCGCTGCGTCGGCGTCGCCAAATGCCGTACGACGGAAGTGTCCGGACCGGCCGTGATGTGCCCGTCGTTCCGGGTCACCGGCGAGGAGGAGCACTCCACGCGCGGACGGGCCCGGCTGCTGCACGAGATGCTCGCCGGGGAGGTGGTCACCGACGGCTGGCGTTCGCCGGAGGTGCGTCAGGCGCTGGACCTGTGCCTGTCCTGCAAGGGCTGCCGCTCCGACTGCCCGGTGGGTGTCGACATGGCCACCTACAAGGCGGAGTTCCTGCACCATCACTACGCGGGCCGGCGCCGGCCCGCGGCGCACTACACGATGGGGCGGCTGCCTCAGTGGCTGCGCTGGGTGGCGTCACTGCGCGCGGCGGGCGCGGTGAACGCGGCGGCGTCGGTGCGGCCGCTGGCCCGGGTGGGCAAGCGGCTGGGCGGCATCGCGGACGAGCGGGAGATACCGCGGGTGGCCCGGGAGACGTTCAGCCGGTGGTGGCGGGGGCGGCCGCCACGCACCGGGGGCGGCGATCTGGTCGTGCTGTGGCCGGACACCTTCACCGAGCATCTCTCGCCCTCCGTCGGCCGGGCTGCGGTGCGGGTGCTGGAGGCGGCCGGGCTGCGGGTGGTGCTGCCGCCGACCCTGCGGATGCGGGGGCGGCCGGTGGGGGACGGGCGCTCGCGCTCGGCGGCCGCGCTGCTGACGGCCCGCCGGGGCCGGGTGTGCTGCGGGCTGACCTACCTCTCCACCGGCCAGCTCGACCGGGCACGTGCGGTGCTGCGGCGCACGCTGGAGCTGATGGCGCCGGTGCTGGAGACGGACGCGCCGGTCGTGGTGCTGGAGCCGAGCTGCGCCGCCGCCCTGCGCGGCGACCTGCCCGAGCTGCTGCACGACGATCCCCGGGCCGCCCGCCTGGCGAAGCGGGTGGTGACCTTCGCGGAGGCCCTGGAACGCCACGCGCCCGACTGGGCGCCGCCGGTCCTGGACCGCCCGGTGACCGGCCAGACCCACTGCCACCAGCACGCGGTACTGGGCGACGCGGCGGACCGCCGGCTGCGCGAGGCGGCCGGGCTGACGGGGGAACTGAGCGGTGGCTGCTGCGGACTCGCCGGGAACTTCGGATTCGAGCGCGGGCACTACGAGGTGTCCAGGGCCTGCGCGCAGGAGCAGCTGCTGCCGTCGGTACGAAAGGCGCCGCAGGACGCGGTGGTCCTGGCGGACGGATTCTCCTGCCGGACGCAGCTGGAGCAGCTCGGCGGGGTGCGAGGGCGGCACCTGGCGGAGGTGCTGGCGGCGGCGCTGGACAGGAATCCCTCCCTCCGGGACAGTGGCAAGAGGGCCTGACACCCCTGACCGGGTTCAGTATGCTGGACTCAACAGTCCATCGTAGTGAACACTGATGGAGTCCTCCCGCCGAACGAGCACCTGGAATTGCCCGTGACCCGCCCCGACGCCGTCCGCTCCGCCTCGGTGACGTCCGCCGCCACCGCGGCGACCCCCGAGGCCGCACCCGCCACGGCCGCAGCCGCCCAGCACCCCCGCCGGATCGACTCGCTCGGCCCCGTCGGCCTGGTGCTCGCCGGCGGTGTCTCGGTGCAGTTCGGCGGCGCCCTCGCGGTGACGCTGATGCCGCGGGCGGGCGCCCTCGGCGTGGTGTCGCTGCGGCTGCTCGTCGCGGCCGTGGTGCTGCTGCTGGTCTGCCGGCCCCGGCTGCGCGGCCACTCCCGCGCCGACTGGGGCACGGTGGTCACCTTCGGGATCGCGATGGCCGCCATGAACGGCCTGTTCTACTCGGCCGTCGCCCGCATCCCGCTGGGCCCCGCGGTCACCCTGGAGGTACTGGGCCCGCTGGCCCTGTCGGTGCTGACCTCCCGCCGTGCGCTCAACCTCGTCTGGGCCGGTCTGGCGCTCGGCGGCGTCTTCCTGCTCAGCGGCGGAGGGTTCGGCGACCTCGACCCGGCGGGCGTCGCCTTCGCGCTCGGGGCGGGCGCGATGTGGGCGACGTACATCACCTTCAGCGCGCGCACCGGGCGCCGCTTCCCGCAGGCGGACGGGCTGGCGCTGGCGATGGCCGTCGGCGCGGTGCTGTTCCTGCCGCTGGGCGTCGCCGAGGCCGGCACGCGACTCGTCGACCCGGTGACCCTCGGGCTCGGTGCGGCCGTCGCGCTGCTGTCCTCCGTCCTGCCCTACACCCTCGAACTGCTCGCGCTGCGCCGCCTGCCCGCCCCCACCTTCGCCATCATGATGAGCCTGGAGCCCGCCATCGCCGCGACGGCCGGCTTCCTGATCCTCGGCCAGGCCCTCTCCCCGGTCGAGTCGGTCGCGATCGCCCTCGTCATCGCGGCGAGCATGGGGGCGGTGCGGACCCAGGTGGGGCGGGGGAAGACCGCGCGGAACGCGTAGACGCCGTCCGCGCGGGCCGGTCGGCCGGCCGCCTTCTCCCACACCGAGCTTCTCCCACACCGACACGTGCCGGCGGCTCTCGCCGGTGAAGGGGGAGCGGTCCCAGCCCTGCCGGCGGGCGCGCGGCGCAGTCCCGCGAGCCGGGCCATCAGATCCGGTTCCGATCCAGTTCCGATCCAGTTCCGAGGGCCAGACATACGGGAACGGGATCGAGACGTAGGAGCTGGTGCCGTCCTCGCGCACCGTCCTCGCGCACCGTCACGTGGTGCGAGCTCATCGACTGCGTCGCCACGTCGTACAGGCCGAAGCCCAGCCGTGAGCCGTCCACCTCCGGTATCTCCGGACGTCCGTGTGGCCCAGAAAATCATGCAAGCATGCTTGATTGTTTCCTGGTCCGCTGCCATGCTCGCCCCATGTCAGATCCGACGCCCGTGATCGACGACCTGCGTGACGAGAGCGACGAACTCGACGGCCTGGTGGCAGAGTTGAGTGACGAGCAGTGGGCCCTGCCCACCCCGGCTCCCGGCTGGACCGTCGCCCACCAGATCGCCCACCTCGCCTGGACCGACCGCTCGGCCCTGTGCGCCGTCACGGACGCGGACGCCTTCCGCGCCCTGGTGGAGCAGGCCCTCGCCGCACCGGACACCTTCGTCGACGAGGGCGCCGAAGAGGGGGCCGCCCTCCCCCCGGAGACCCTCCTGCGCCGCTGGCGCGAAGGCCGTACCGCGCTCGACAAGGCGCTGCGCGCGGCCCCGCCCGGCGCACGTTTCCCCTGGTACGGCCCGCCCATGGCCGCCGCCTCGATGGCCTCCGCGCGCCTGATGGAGACCTGGGCGCACGGCGAGGACGTGGCCGGCGCGCTCGGCGTGCGGCGCACCCCCACGGACCGGCTGAGGCAGGTAGCGCGGCTCGGCGTGCGCACCCGGGACTTCGCCTTCGGCCTACGCGGACTGACCGCGCCCGCCGGCGAGTTCCGCGTCGAACTGCGCGCCCCCTCCGGCGACCTGTGGACCTACGGCCCCGAGGACGCCCCGCAGCGCGTCACCGGCCCCGCCCTCGACTTCTGCCTGCTGGTCACCCAGCGCGCCCACCGCGCCGACCTGGCCCTGCGCGCCGAAGGCCCCGACGCCGACGCCTGGCTGGACATCGCCCAGGCCTTCGCCGGGCCGCCCGGCGCGGGGCGCCCGGCGACGGGGGAGGCGCGATGAGCGGGGGCGCGCCCCGGGAGAGGGAGTCGGCAGAGGGAGCCGGAACGATGAGCAATGTGCTGCGCATCGGCAACGCCTCCGGCTTCTACGGCGACCGCTTCGACGCGATGCGCGAGATGCTCACCGACGGTGACCTCGACGTCCTGACCGGTGACTACCTCGCCGAGCTGACCATGCTGATCCTCGGCCGCGACCGGCTGAAGGACCCCGCCGCCGGATACGCCCGCACCTTCCTGCGGCAACTGGAGGAGTGCCTGGGCCTCGCCCACGAGCGGGGCGTTCGGATCGTGGCCAACGCGGGCGGCCTGAACCCGGCCGGGCTCGCCGACGCCGTCCGCGCGCTCGCCGGACGGCTCGGGATTCCGGTGCGTGTGGCGCACGTCGAGGGCGACGACCGCACCGCGCACCACCCCGGCAGCCTCGCCGCGCACGCCTACCTCGGCGGCCACGGCATCACCGCCTGCCTGCGCGCGGGCGCCGACGTGGTGATCACCGGGCGGGTGACGGACGCCGCCCTCGTCACCGGGCCGGCCGCGGCCCACTTCGGGTGGCAGCCGCAGGACTACGACCGGCTCGCGGGCGCGGTCGTCGCCGGGCACGTCCTGGAGTGCGGGGCGCAGGCCACCGGCGGCAACTACGCCTTCTTCCACGACCTGCCCCACACCGGCGGCCGGGACATGCGCCGCCCCGGCTTCCCGCTCGCCGAGATCCACGCCGACGGCAGCAGCGTGATCACCAAGCACCCTGGCACCGGCGGCTTCGTCGACACCGGCACCGTCACCGCGCAACTGCTGTACGAGACGACGGGCGCCCGGTATGCGGGACCCGATGTCACCGCCCGGCTGGACACCGTACGACTGGGCCAGGACGGGCCCGACCGGGTACGGATCGACGGGGTGCGCGGCGAGGCGCCCCCGCCCACGCTCAAGGTCGGCGTCAACCGGCTCGGCGGCTTCCGCAACGAGGTCGTCTTCGTGCTGACCGGCCTGGACATCGAGGCCAAGGCGGCGCTGGTGCGCGAGCAGATGGCCGACGCGCTCGCCAAGTCGCCGCCCGCCGACATCCGCTGGGAGCTGGTCCGCACCGACCGGCCCGACGCGGACACCGAGGAGACGGCGAGCGCCCTGCTGCGGCTCGTCGTACGGGACGCCGACCAGCGGGTCGTGGGACGGGCGCTGAGCGGGGCGGCGGTGGAACTGGCGCTGGCCAGTTACCCCGGCTTCCATGTGCTCGCGCCCCCCGGGAAGGGCGCCCCCTACGGGGTGTTCGAGGCCGCGTACGTTCCGCAGGACGCCGTCGAGCACGTGGCGGTGCTGCACGACGGGCGGCGCGTGCCCGTGCCGGCGCCGGGAGAGACGGCCGCGTTGGCGCCGGTAGCGGAACCGGACCTTCCTGATCCGCTGCCCCTGGGGCCGGTGCGGCGGGCGCCGCTGGGACGGGTCGCCGGGGCCCGCAGCGGGGACAAGGGCGGGGACGCCAACGTCGGCGTCTGGGCGCGCTCGGAGGAAGCCTGGCGGTGGCTGGTCCACGAGCTGACGGCCGAGAGGTTCAAGGAACTGCTGCCCGAGACCCGCCCGTTGACCGTCGCCCGGCATGTCCTGCCCCGCCTGCGCGCCCTGAACTTCGTCGTCGAGGGCCTCCTCGGCGCCGGTGTCGCCGCCCAGCACCGCTTCGACCCGCAGGCCAAGGCCCTCGGCGAATGGCTGCGCTCCCGCCACCTCGACATACCGGAGACCCTGCTGTGACCGCCGCCCTGCCGGCCGGCCCGGCCGCTGTCCTGTCCGCCGGCCCGCCCGCCGGCCCGCCCCCCGCCCTGTCCTCCGCCCCGCCCACATCCCTCCCCGTCGACCTCCCGGAGGCTGCGCTGTGACGGTTCTGCGGACCGCGCTCGACCCGGACGCGCCCGACCACCGGGCCAACCGGGAGGCCATGCTCGCCAAGCTCGCCGATCTCGACGCCGAGCACGCCAAGGCGCTCGCGGGCGGCGGCGAGAAGTACGTCGCACGGCATCGCGGGCGCGGCAAGCTGCTCGCCCGTGAGCGCATCGAGCTGCTGCTCGACCCGGACACCCCGTTCCTGGAGCTGTCCCCGCTGGCCGCCTGGGGCAGCGACTACACCGTCGGCGCGTCCCTGGTCACCGGGATCGGCGTGGTCGAAGGTGTGGAGTGCCTGATCACCGCCAACGACCCGACCGTGCGCGGCGGCGCCTCCAACCCCTGGTCGCTGAAGAAGGCTCTGCGCGCCAACGACATCGCCCTCGCCAACCGGCTGCCCTGCATCAGCCTCGTGGAGTCCGGCGGCGCCGACCTGCCCTCCCAGAAGGAGATCTTCATCCCGGGCGGCGCGATCTTCCGCGACCTGACCCGGCTGTCCGCGGCCGGCATCCCGACGATCGCCGTCGTCTTCGGCAACTCCACGGCCGGAGGCGCCTACGTCCCCGGCATGTCCGACCACGTGATCATGGTCAAGGAGCGGGCGAAGGTGTTCCTCGGCGGCCCGCCGCTGGTGAAGATGGCGACCGGCGAGGAGAGCGACGACGAGTCGCTCGGCGGCGCGGAGATGCACGCGCGCGTGTCGGGCCTCGCCGACTACTTCGCCCTCGACGAACCCGACGCGCTGCGGCAGGCGCGGCGCGTGGTGGCCCGCCTCAACCACCGCAAGGCATACCCGGACCCGGGCCCGGCCGAGCCGCCCACGTACGACGCCGAGGACCTGCTGGGCATCGTCCCCGGCGACCTGAAGACCCCGTTCGACCCGCGCGAGGTCATCGCCCGGATCGTCGACGGCTCCGACTTCGACGAGTTCAAGCCGCTGTACGGCACCAGCCTGGTCACCGGCTGGGCGGCCCTGCACGGCTACCCCGTCGGCATCCTCGCCAACGCCCAGGGCGTCCTGTTCAGCGCGGAGTCGCAGAAGGCGGCCCAGTTCATCCAGCTCGCCAACCAGCGCGACATCCCGCTGCTGTTCCTGCACAACACCACGGGCTACATGGTCGGCAAGGAGTACGAGCAGGGCGGGATCATCAAACACGGCGCGATGATGATCAACGCGGTGTCCAACTCGAAGGTCCCGCACCTGTCGGTGCTGATGGGCGCCTCGTACGGCGCCGGGCACTACGGCATGTGCGGGCGGGCCTACGACCCGCGCTTCCTGTTCGCCTGGCCCAGCGCCAAGTCCGCCGTCATGGGTCCGCAGCAGCTCGCGGGCGTCCTGTCGATCGTCGCCCGCCAGTCCGCGGCCGCCAAGGGGCAGCCGTACGACGAGGACGCCGACGCCGGACTGCGCGCCCTGGTGGAGCAGCAGATCGAGTCCGAGTCGCTGCCGATGTTCCTGTCCGGGCGGCTCTACGACGACGGCGTCATCGACCCGCGCGACACCCGCACCGTCCTCGGCCTGTGCCTGTCCGCCCTGCACACCGCGCCCTTCGAGGGCGCGCGCGGCGGCTTCGGCGTCTTCCGGATGTGAGGAACATGATCCAGACCCTGCTCGTCGCCAACCGGGGCGAGATCGCCTGCCGGATCGTCCGCACCTGCCGCCGGCTCGGCATCCGGACCGTCGCCGTCCACTCCGACGCCGACGAGAACGCCCTGCACGCGCGCGTGGCGGACACGACGGTACGGCTGCCGGGCGCGGCGCCCGCCGAGACGTATCTGCGCGGCGACCTGATCGTGAAGGCCGCGCTCGCCGCCGGCGCGGACGCCGTGCACCCCGGCTACGGCTTCCTGTCGGAGAACGCCGACTTCGCGCGTGCCGTCCTCGACGCCGGCCTGACCTGGATCGGGCCGCCGCCGGAGGCGATCGAGGCGATGGCGTCCAAGACGCGCGCCAAGCAGCTCATGGGGATCGAGCCGCTGGGCGAGGTCACCGCGGCCGACCTGCCGGTGCTGGTGAAGGCCGCCGCGGGCGGCGGCGGGCGCGGCATGCGGATCGTGCGCCGACTGGAGGAACTCCAGGGCGCGCTGGAAGGGGCGCGCGCCGAAGCGGCCAGTGCCTTCGGGGACGGCGAGGTCTTCGTCGAGCCCTACCTGGAGAACGGCCGCCACGTCGAGGTGCAGATCCTCGCCGACACCCACGGCACGGTATGGGCGCTCGGCACCCGCGACTGCTCCCTCCAGCGCCGCCACCAGAAAGTGATCGAGGAGGCGCCCGCACCGGGCCTCCCCCAGGGGCTCACGGAGGAGCTGTACGCCCTGGCCGTACGCGCCGCCCGCGCCGTCTCCTACGCCGGCGCCGGCACCGTCGAGTTCCTGGTCGCCGACGGCCGCGCGCACTTTTTGGAGATGAACACCCGCCTCCAGGTCGAACATCCGGTGACGGAGGCCGTGTTCGGCCTCGACCTGGTCGCCGAGCAGCTCCGCGTGGCGGAGGGCCACGCCCTCGCCGGGCAGGCCCCACGCGCGCGTGGCCACGCCGTCGAGGCCCGCCTCTACGCCGAGGACCCCGCCCACGACTGGGCCCCGCAGACCGGCACCCTGCACCGCCTCGCCGTCCCCGAAGGGGTCCGCCTGGACACCGGCTTCACCGACGGCGACGACATCAGCGTCCACTACGACCCGATGATCGCCAAGGTCGTCGCACACGCCCTCACGCGCGCGGAAGCGGTCCGCGCCCTCGCCGGCGCGCTGGAGCGCACGCTGGTCCAGGGCCCGGTCACCAACCGCGACCTGCTCGTACGCTCCCTGCGGCACGAGGAGTTCACCTCCGGCCGCATGGACACCGGCTTCTACGACCGCCACCTCGCCGAGCTGACCGCACCGGCCCACGACCCGCTGGCCCCGCTGGCCGCCGCCCTCGCCGACGCCTGCGGCCGCTCCCGCTTCGGCGGCTGGCGCAACCTGCCCTCCCAGCCGCAGGTCAAGCGGTACGCCCTGGCGGGTGAGGAGCACGAGGTCCGCTACCGGCACACCCGCGGCGGGCCGGCCGCCGAGGCGGACGGGGTGCGGGTGGTGCGCGCGCAGCCCACCCGGGTCGTGCTGGAGAAGGACGGTGTGCGGCGCGGGTACGACATCGCCCGCCACGGCGACCAGGTCTGGGTCAACGGCACCGTCCTCACCGCCCTGCCGCGCTTCCCCGACCCGACCGCCCAGCACGCCCCCGGCTCCCTGCTCGCGCCGATGCCGGGCACGGTCGTCAAGATCGCCGACGGTCTCATCACCGGATCGAGTGTCCAGGCGGGAGAACCGATCGTCTGGCTCGAAGCGATGAAGATGCAACACCGCATTTCCGCCCCGGTGTCGGGAGTCCTGACGGCCCTCCCGGTCACAGAAGGACAGCAGGTGGAGATGGGTGCCCTCCTGGCAGTGGTCGAGAGCGACCAACCTTAAAGGGGCGCGGGGAACTGCGCGCCCAGCCACCCACAACCCGCACCGGAGGACGACAGTGACCACCCTCATCGAATCCGAAGAACACAAGGCCCTCCGCGAGGCAGTCGCGGCCTTCGCCAAGGCCAATCAGGACAACCCCAACCTCTGGCAGGCGGCGGCCAAGTTCGGCTACATCGGCGTCAACCTCCCCGAAACCTACGGAGGAGGTGGCGGCGGCATCACCGAACTCTCCCTCGTCCTGGAAGAGCTGGGCGCCGCCGGAAACCCCCTGCTGATGATGATCGTCTCCCCGGCGATCTGCGGCACGGTCATCGCCCGCTTCGGCACCCAGGCCCAGAAACAGCAGTGGCTCCCGGCGCTGGCGGACGGCACCCGCCTCATGGCCTTCGGCATCACCGAACCCGACGCCGGATCCAACAGCCACCGCATCACGACCACGGCCCGCCGCGACGCCGACAGCGGCGACTGGCTGCTCACCGGCCGCAAGGTGTTCGTCTCCGGCGTGGACATCGCCGATGCGACCCTCATCGTCGGCCGCACCGAGGACGCCCGCACCGGACGCCTCAAGCCCTGCCTGTTCATCGTCCCGCGCGACGCTCCCGGCTTCACCCGCCGGCAGATCGACATGGAACTGAACGCCGCGGAGAAGCAGTTCGAACTGGTCCTGGACGACGTGCGGCTGCCCGCCGAAGCCCTCGTCGGCGACGAGGACGCCGGACTGCTGCAACTGTTCGCCGGCCTGAACCCGGAGCGGATCATGACGGCCGCGTTCGCGATCGGCATGGGCCGCCACGCGCTCACCAAGGCGATCGAGTACGCCCGCGAGCGCACGGTGTGGAACACCCCCATCGGCGCCCACCAGGCCATCGCCCACCCCCTCGCCCAGGCCCACATCGACCTCGAACTGGCCCGGCTGATGATGCAGAAGGCCGCCCATCTCTACGACGCGGGGGACGACGCCGGCGCCGGTGAGGCCGCCAACATGGCGAAGTACGCGGCCGGGGAGGCCTGCGTGAAGGCCGTCGACCAGGCCGTGCACACCCTCGGCGGCAACGGCCTCACCCGGGAATTCGGCCTCGCCCGGCTGATAACGGCGGCCCGTGTGGCTCGTATCGCCCCGGTGAGCCGGGAGATGATTCTCAACTACGTCTCCCACCAGACCCTGGGCCTGCCCAAGTCGTACTAGGCGACCGCACTGGAGGAACCGTGTTCCGCAGCGAGTACGCAGACGTCCAGCCCGTAGACCTTCCCATCCACGAGGCCGTGCTCGGCGGGGCCGCCCGGTTCGCGGACACGCCCGCGCTCGTCGACGGCACCGACGGCACCACCCTCACCTACGAGCAGGTGGACCGCTTCCACCGGCGTGTCGCCGCCGCGCTCGCCGAGGCCGGGGTGCGCAAGGGCGACGTGCTCGCCCTGCACAGCCCCAACACCGTGTTCTTCCCCATCGCCTTCTACGCCGCCACGCGCGCCGGCGCCTCCGTCACCACGGCACACCCCCTCGCCACCGCCGAGGAGTTCGCCAAACAGCTCGCCGACTGCGCCGCCCGCTGGATCGTCACCGTCTCCCCGCTCCTCGGCATCGCCCAACGGGCCGCCGAACTCGCCGGCGGAGTCGCGCAGATCTTCGTGTGCGACCAGGTGTCCGGCCACCGCTCCCTGATCGACATGCTGGCCTGCGCGGCCCCCGAGCCGTCCGTCGCGATCGACCCGGCCGCGGACGTGGCCGCGCTGCCGTACTCCTCGGGCACCACCGGCATCCCCAAGGGCGTGATGCTCACCCACCGGCAGATCGCCACCAACCTCGCCCAGCTGGAGCCCGCCATCACCACGGGCCCGGGCGACCGCATCCTCGCCGTGCTGCCCTTCTTACACATCTACGGGCTCACCGCGCTGATGAACGCGCCCCTGCGCCAGGGCGCCACCGTGGTCGTCCTGCCCCGCTTCGACCTGGAGACGTTCCTCGCCGCCATCCAGAACCACCGCATCACCGGCCTGTACGTGGCCCCGCCGATCGTGCTGGCCCTCGCCAAGCACCCCCTGGTCGCCCAGTACGACCTGTCGTCGCTGACCTACGTCATCAGCGCCGCCGCCCCCCTGGACGCCGCCCTCGCCACCGCCTGCTCCCGGCGCCTCGGGCTGCCGCCCGTCGGCCAGGCCTACGGCATGACCGAACTGTCCCCGGGCACCCACGTCGTCCCCCTGGACGCCATGCGGACCGCCCCGGCCGGCACGGTCGGCAAGCTCATCGCCACAACCGAGATGCGGATCGTCTCCCTCGACGACCCCGGCAAGGACCTCTCCACCGGCGAGCCCGGCGAGATCCTCATCCGCGGCCCCCAGGTCATGAAGGGCTACCTGGGCCGCCCCGACGCCACCGCCGCCATGATCGACCCCGACGGCTGGCTGCACACCGGCGACGTCGGCCACGTCGACCCCGACGGCTGGCTGTTCGTCGTCGACCGGGTCAAGGAACTCATCAAGTACAAGGGCTTCCAGGTCGCCCCCGCCGAACTCGAAGCCCTGCTGCTCACCCACCCCGGCATCGCCGACGCCGCCGTCATCGGCGACCTCGACGCCGACGGCAACGAGATCCCGCACGCGCACGTGGTCCGCCGGCCCACCGCGGCCGGCCTGACCGAAAGCGAGGTCATGATGTACGTCGCCGAACGCGTCGCCCCCTACAAACGCATCCGCAAGGTCACCTTCATCCACACCGTGCCCCGCGCCGCCTCCGGCAAGATCCTGCGGCGCCGGCTCAGGGAGCGCCCATGACCACACCCGTAGGCCGCAGCCGCACCCGGGGCGTCGAAACGCTCAGCCTCGACTCCACCGACACCCGCAACGCCCTGTCCGCGGCCCTCGTCACCGCCCTCGCCGACGCCCTCACCGACTGCGCCGAGGACCCCGACGTCCGCGCGATCGTCCTCACCCACACCGGCACCACCTTCTGCGCCGGCGCCGACCTGCGCGACCCGCCCCACCCCGACGCCCTCGCCGGACTGCTGCGGCAACTGCTCGAACTGCGCAAACCCGTCATCGCCCGCGTCACCGGCCACGTCCGCGCGGGCGGCCTCGGACTCCTCGCCGCCTGCGACATCGCCGCCGCCACCACCACCGCCACGTTCGCCTTCACCGAGGTCCGCATCGGCGTCGCTCCCGCCGTGATCTCCCTCGCCGTCATCCCGCGCACCGACCCCCGCGCCCTCGCCCGCTACTACCTCACCGGCGAACGCTTCGACGCCCCCGAAGCCGTCCGCGTCGGCCTGCTCACCACCGCCGCCGACGACGTCGACGAAGCCCTCACCCCCGTCCTCGACGGCCTGCGCCGCTCCTCACCCCAGGGCCTGGCCGAGACGAAACAGCTGCTCACCACTAGGGTGCTTCAGACATTCGACCAGGACGCGGCGGAGCTGACAGCGCTCTCGGCCCGGCTGTTCTCCTCCGCCCAGGCCGAGGAGGGGATGACGGCCTTCCTCCACAGACGGGACGCAGCATGGGTGGTGTGACCACATGAGTACGACGGCGGAGAACGACCGCGTGCCCAGGGACCGCGACCGCGCCCCCAAACAGGACCGCAGCCGGGCCACCCGGCAGCGGCTCCTGGAAGCCGCCGTGGCCTGCCTCGCCGAACACGGCTGGGCGGGCTCCACGGTGTCCGTCGTCGCCGAACGCGCCGGAGTCTCCCGCGGCGCCGCCCAGCACCACTTCCCCACCCGGGAAGACCTCTTCACCGCCGCCGTCGAATACGTCGCCGAGGAACGCTCCCTCGCGCTGCGCGCCCTGTTCCCGCAGGGCGCGGCCGCGGACGAGCGCCGGGCCGTCGTCCAGGCCCTCGTCGACCTCTACACCGGCCCCCTCTTCCGCGCCGCCCTCCAGCTCTGGGTGGCCGCCTCCAACGAGGACCAGCTGCGCGCCCGCGTCACCGAACTCGAAGCCCGCGTCGGCCGCGAAACCCACCGCATCGCGGTGGAACTGCTCGGCGCCGACGAATCCCGCCCCGGCGTCCGCGAAACCGTCCAGGGCCTCCTCGACATGGCCCGCGGCCTCGGCCTCGCCAACCTCCTCACCGACGACAGGGCACGCCGCGAGCGGGTCGTGACGCAGTGGGCGGCACTACTGGACGAGGCGCTGGACTGAGGACGTTGTCAGCGACGGGGCCTGCGGTTGACCCATGGCCGGCCTCCTCGACGGCCACCGCACCGCCTACGTGTGGGGCAAGTTCCGACCGCGGCCGGACCGCCCCTCAGGGGCTGAGCCGCTCCACCTGCCAGCTCCCGTCCGGCTGCGCCGCGTACCGCAGCCGGTCGTGCAGGCGGTTCTCGCGGCCCTGCCAGAACTCCACGCTCTGCGGCGCCACCCGGAAACCACCCCAGTGCGGCGGCACCGGCACCTGCTCGCCCTCCGGATAGCGCGCCTGAAGCTCCGCGTACGAGGCGTCCAGCTCCGCCCGCGAGGCGATCACCGTGGACTGCGCGCTCGCCCACGCGCCGAGCTGCGAGCCGTGCGGCCGGCTGCGGAAGTACGCGGCCGTCTCGTCCCGCCCCGTGCGCCGCGCGACACCCTGCACGATCACCTGCCGGGCCATCGGATGCCACGGGAAGAGCAACGAGACGTACGGATTCCCGGCCAGCTCACGCGCCTTGCGCGAGTCGTAGTTGGTGTAGAAGACGAAACCCTCCTCGTCGAACCCTTTCAGCAGCACCGTGCGCGAGCTGGGCCGCCCCTCCGCGTCCGCCGTGGAGACGACCATCGCGTTCGGCTCGAAGAGGTGCGCCACCTCCGCGGCCTGCCGGAACCAGCGCGCGAACTGCTCCACCGGCGTGGCGGCCAGCTCGCCTTCGGTCAGGCCCTCGGCGCGGTAGTGCTTGCGCATGGCGGAGGGATCGGGGGAGGGACCGAGAAAGGCGGCGTCGTGGTCGTTCACGCGAGCATCTTGCCGTATCGCCCGCCCGGCCGTACGCCGAAAAAACCCGTCGATGGCACTGAGTGCCGCGAGGCCTCCCCAAAGGTGGCACTCGGGGATTAAGGTGGCCGCAACCCGGTTGGGTGACCGTCGACCCCACGGGGCATCACCAGGGTGACCATCGAACACCACCACGAGGAGCCGCCTGATGTCCGACTTCGTACCCGGTCTCGAAGGAGTCGTCGCATTCGAGACGGAGATCGCCGAACCGGACAAGGAAGGCGGCGCACTCCGCTACCGCGGCGTCGACATCGAGGAACTCGTCGGCCACGTCTCCTTCGGCAACGTCTGGGGACTGCTGGTCGACGGAGCCTTCAACCCCGGCCTGCCGCCCGCCGAGCCGTTCCCCATCCCCGTCCACTCCGGCGACATCCGCGTCGACGTCCAGTCCGCGCTCGCCATGCTCGCCCCCGTCTGGGGCCTCAAACCCCTCCTCGACATCGACGCCGACCAGGCCCGCGACGACCTCGCCCGCGCCGCCGTGATGGCGCTGTCCTACGTCGCCCAGTCCGCCCGCGGCCAGGGCCTGCCCATGGTCCCCCAGCGCGAGATCGACAAAGCGCAGTCCGTCGTCGAACGCTTCATGATCCGCTGGCGCGGCGAGCCCGACCCCAAGCACGTCAAGGCCGTCGACGCCTACTGGACCTCCGCCGCCGAGCACGGCATGAACGCCTCCACGTTCACCGCCCGCGTCATCGCCTCCACCGGCGCCGACGTCGCCGCCGCCCTCTCCGGCGCCGTCGGAGCCATGTCCGGCCCGCTCCACGGCGGCGCCCCCTCCCGCGTCCTCGGCATGATCGAGGAGATCGAACGCACCGGCGACGCCGTCGGCTACGTCAAGCGGGCCCTCGACCGCGGCGAACGCCTCATGGGCTTCGGCCACCGCGTCTACCGCGCCGAGGACCCCCGCGCCCGCGTACTGCGCCGCACCGCCCGCGAACTGGGCGCACCCCGCTTCGAGATCGCCGAAGCCCTGGAGAAGGCCGCCCTCGACGAACTCCACAACCGCCGCCCGGACCGCGTCCTCGCGACGAACGTCGAGTTCTGGGCGGCCATCATGCTGGACTTCGCCGAGGTCCCGGCGCACATGTTCACCTCCATGTTCACCTGCGCCCGCACCGCCGGCTGGTCCGCGCACATCCTCGAGCAGAAGCGCACCGGCCGCCTGGTGCGCCCCTCCGCCCGCTACATCGGCCCCGGCCCGCGCAGCCCCCAGCACATCGAGGGCTACGAGGACATCGCCGGCGCCGAGCACTGACCCGGCGTCCAGGACTGACCCGGCATCCAGCACTGACCCGGCGCCCGGCCGGCATCACGCGGGGCTCAGCAGCTCCGCGTGATGCCGCTCGGCCACCAGCGGATGCGCCCGCAGCTTGCCCTTCAGCTCGTTGAAGCCGTACTCCGCGAACAGCGGATTGTCCGGATCGTGCGACACCCCCGGCGCCACGGCGGCATGCGGGAACGGCAGCGGCTCCACGCGCGCGTCCAGCCGCGGGTTGTAGAAGAACGGCACCGAGAACCGTTCGGTCGCCCCCGCCGGCGACACCACCCGGTGGTTGGTGGCCAGCAGATACCCGTTCGTCGCCACCTCCAGCAGCTCACCCAGGTTCACCACGAACGCCCCCTCGATCGGCGGCACATCGTGGAAGACCCCGTCCTCCCGCTGCACCTGCAACCCGCCCACCCGGTCCTGCAGCAGCAGCGTCAGAAAGCCGTAGTCCTTGTGCGCGCCGACTCCCTGACCCGCGCCGTCCCCGGCACTGCCCGGATAGCGCACCAGCTTCAGATGCGGATGCGCCTGCTCCCCGAAGATCGGCTCGTAGAAGTCCGCCGGAGCCCCGATCGCGGTGAGCAGCTCACGCAGCAGCCGCTGAGCCACCCCGCTCAACCGCCCGATCCACCCCAGCGCCGCCTGGCGCAGCTCCGGCAACCCCGCCGGCCACTGATTGGGCCCCTGCAACCACCAGTACGGCGCCTCACCCGGCCCCGGCACCCGCGCCGGCCGCTCCGCCCCGATGTCCAGCTGATCCCGCCAGTCCTGCCGCCCGCCGGTCAGCTCGTCCCCGATGCGCGTATAGCCCCGGAAATGAGGCGAGTTGACGTTGTCGACGGCCAGCCGCTCGCCCTCCGGCAACGCGAAGAACCGCCGCATGGCACCGACCAGCCGCTCGGTCTCCTCCCGGGTCACGCCATGCCCCACCAGCTGGAAGAACCCCACGTCATGGGCGGCACTGTGCAGCTGCGCGTGCAGCAGCGCCCGCGCCTGGGGCCCGCGGTCGGCGGCGGAGAGGTCGATGATCGGCAGTTGCTGATACGTCATGGGACACGTCCGTGGGTGTACGGAGCCCGCGCGCGAGCTGAGGGTGGGCGACGACGCACGGGTGCCTGGGCGAAGAGAAGAGGAGAGCGCAGAAAGCGAGTAGGAACGGCTGGACGACTCAGAGGGAGCGTCGACAGCCCATGCTCGTGACGCGGACGAAGTCCACGTGGCGGCGCCGAACGAGCGGAAGCATGCGCCCAGGGTACTGCGCCCCGAAAACCCCCACGGCAAAGCGGCCGTAAAACGCAGACGACCCGCGAGTCTGGTTCCTCCGAAGGAGGAGCCGGCCGGACGTACCGGCGACTCGCGGGTCGGGTGACTGCTTGGGATTGGGCCGGCTGCACGCATCACTCACGCACTGGTCCGGCACCGCACTGATGTGGTGACGGACCGCTAGCCCGCAGCCACCTCTTCCGTCCGGTATGTGTACATCTGCCGAACCACCTCCCTTCTGAAGTAACAGCAAGCCTAGGAAGCTGGGCGCGGACCATCAACCGGTTTTTCGAGACGCGATGGCTGGGCCTCCTGCCGGAGAAGGGGCTGGCCGATCAAGCTGCTGGACCACCGGTCGGCGACCTGGTCTTCCGGCCGGCGGAGCGGGAGTCTTCGGCTGATGAGGTGGTCGATCGGGCCCTGGCGTATCGGCCGATCGCTCTGTGAGGCCGGATCCCCGCCGATCACCTGCGACAGTGCTGGGGCGGCTCGGCCGTATTGACACCGCACTGGTCCAGACCGCACCGTGATCCGCGATATGGACCGCGACTGCGAAGGAGCCCCGCGGATGAGCGACAAACTGGCCGGTCAGTTCTTCGACGCCGCGATCGGGCTGTTGCAGCGCGTCCGTGACGAGGAGGCGGAGGGGATCCGGGCGGCCGGCGTGCTGCTGGCGGACACGGTGGCCGCCGGGGGGAACCTGTTCGCGTTCGGTGCGGGGCACTCCTCGCTGGCCGCGCAGGACGTCGTCTACCGGGCCGGCGGGCTGGCGCTGATGAACCTGCTCGCGGTGCCCGGTGTGGTCGGCGTCGACGTGATGCCGGCGACGCTGGGTTCGGCGCTGGAGCGGGTGGACGGTCTGGCGAGCGCGGTGCTGGACAGTTCACCGGTCCGCGCGGGCGACGCGCTGGTGATCATCTCCCTGTCCGGGCGCAACGCGCTGCCCGTGGAGATGGCGATGAACGCCCGCGCGCTCGGCGTGAAGGTCATCGGCGTCACGTCGGTGGCGTATGCGACGCAGACCAGGTCACGGCACGTGTCGGGGACGTATCTGAAGGACCACTGCGACATCGTGCTGGACTCGAAGATCGCGGTCGGGGACGCGGAGCTGTCCATGGAGACGATCCCGGCGCCGTTCGCGCCCGCCTCCACGGTCGTCACGTCCGCGCTGCTGCAGGCCGTGATGGCGACCGCGGCCGGGGCGCTCGCCGACCGCGGCATCGAGCCTCCGCTGCTGCGCTCGGGCAACGTCGACGGCGGGCACGAGTGGAACGGGCGGATCCTCACCGAGTACCGGGACCGGATCTTCTACCGGCACTGAGCCCGCCCTCAGCTCACCCCGCCCTCAGCTCACCCCGCCGTCAGCTCGCCCCGCCCTCACTTCTCCTTCGTGGCCTCCGCCAGGTCCAGGGCCATCGCGATGTGCGCGGCCACGTCCTCGGCGTAGGCCGTGTCGAAGCGTTCGAAGGCGGTGCGGCCGCTGCCGCGCAGGAACGTCACCACGCCGAGCGTGCGGCCCCGGCTGCGCAGCACCGTGCACAGCGCGTGCACGGTGTCCGCCGGCCACTGCCGCTCCTGCGCCCACGCGGCCGCCTGCTGCGCCGGTACGGCCCCGGCGGCGGCCCGGACCGACCCGGCGCGCTCCACGCTCTGCAGGGCCGGGTGGCCCTCGCCGTAGCGCACGGGCAGGCCGGCCGGTGTGTCGGGCCGGCTGGGGCCGGGCGCGCCGGAGGGGGTGGCGGCGACGCGGACGAGCCGGACCTGCCCGGCGGCCTCGGCGTCGGTGACGGGACCGCCGGCGAGGCGGTCGATGAGGGCGTGGTCGGCGAAGCCGGCGAGGGCGAAGTCGAGGTGGACGGTCGCGGCCTCGGCGGGATCCTCGCACTCGGCGGCGGCGCGGGCCGCGCGGTGCAGCTGGTTGGTGCGGAAGCGCAGCAGCGACGCCTCCTGTTCGGTGTGCTTGGCCTCGGTGACGTCCTGGAAGAGCCAGCCGACGCCGAGCGGTACGGGTTCTTCCGCCAGCGGGCTGGCGAGCCGGACGAAGCCGCTGCGCCAGCAGCGCCGCCGGTCGCCCTCGGGGGTGCGCACGCTGACCCAGATCTCCGCGGGTGCGGGTGGGGCGCCTTCGGCCAGGACGTGCGTCAGCGCGCTCTCCAGCTCCTCCACGCCCTGGGAGAGCAGGTCGCCGAGGGGCCGGCCGAGCGCGGAGGTGCGCCCGGTGCCGAGCGCCCGCGCGGCGTGCGCGTTGACGACGGCGGGCCGCAGGTCGGCGTCGACGAGGACGACGCCCCAGGAGGCGTCCTCGAAGAGGGCCTCGCTGAGCGCGATGGACCGCTCCAGGTCGATCTGTGTGTGCACCTCGCTGAAGGCGCAGTACACGCCGGCGGGTTTGCCGTCGGGGCCGCGCACGGCCGCGGACTGGGTGCGGACGAGGACGCGTCCGCCGTCCTTGGTCAGCAGCGCGAACTCGTGGACCTGCCGTCCCGGCGCGTGCATCGCCGACAGCAGGCGTGTCTCGACCTCTTCGGCGTCGGCGCTGCGCACCGCCCAGCCGGCGAAGCCCTGCCGGCCGACGGCCTCGGTCGCGCTCCAGCCGAGGATGCGTTCGGCCTCACGGTTCCAGTGTGTGACGACGCCGTGCGCGTCGAAGGCGCACAGGGCGGCGTCCATGCCGTCGAGCAGCGCGGCCAGCAGATCCGCGCCGTCGCGCTCCGGCGGCTCGGGCTCGTCCGGCCCGAGCTCGTCGGTGGTCCCACTACGCCGGGAAGCACTCACCTGAACCCCCTGCTGCAGGCTGCGTCCGCACGCTCCGAGCGACGGTTCGCTCAGTGCAATCATTCAACTTGAACGTGACGCAGCACACACCGGGTTCCCACAAGATTGAAGGAATCGTTGTACGGCGGAAAACAGACGGCGAACGGCTGCCGAGCGCAGGCCACGGCGGCCGGGCGGGGCCTACGCGTGCGTGGCGATCCGCAGGTCGAGCCGCAGGTCGATCCAGAGGTCGCTCTCGCCGTCCAGGACGTAACGGTCGGTCTCGACGAATCCCCGGGCCTCGGCGAACCGCAGCCCGTCGGCGTTGGCGGCGAGGACGCACGTCTCCACGGTCTGAGCGCCCTGCACGCGCGCGTGGGTGAGCGCGTCCTCGTAGAGCGCACCGCCGATGCCCCGTCCGCGGTACGGGGGCAGCACCCGCGCGATGACGGTCGCCGTGCCGTCCTGCGGGGGCCGTACGGTCGAGCAGCCGACGAGTACGTCGCCGAGGTAGGCGTTCGCGAGCCGGTGGCGTTCCAGCCGGTCGCGGGCCTCGTCAAGGGACATGGCGGCGGGCGGCACGATCACGTTGTGCACATGGCGCCACTCCTCCAGCATGTCCTCGCCGGTGACCTGCTCGATCCGCGGCTCCGGCCCGTTCCGCGGGCCCGTGTGCCCCGTGTCCCTGGTCATGGCCGGCACGCTAGATGACCGGCATGGACACGTCCATCGGATACCGGCCCGCCCGGCGGCGCGGCACGGTTGTCAGTGGGATCCGGCAGAATTGACACCAGGGCCAGCGCACGCGCCGAAAGGGCCGTCGAGCCTTCGGCACATCTCATCGAGGGGCACGTATGTCCGGACTGATCGACACCACGGAGATGTATCTCCGCACCATCCTCGAGCTGGAGGAGGAAGGTGTGGTCCCCATGCGCGCCCGGATCGCCGAGCGGCTCGACCAGAGCGGGCCGACGGTCAGCCAGACGGTGGCCCGGATGGAGCGGGACGGCCTGGTGTCCGTCGCCAGCGACCGGCACCTGGAGCTCACCGACGAGGGCCGCCGGCTCGCCACGCGCGTGATGCGCAAGCACCGCCTGGCGGAGTGTCTGCTGGTCGATGTGATCGGGCTGGAGTGGGAGCAGGTCCACGCCGAGGCGTGCCGCTGGGAGCACGTGATGAGTGAGGCCGTGGAGCGCCGGGTGCTGGAGCTGCTGCGCCACCCGACCGAGTCGCCCTACGGCAACCCGATCCCGGGTCTGGAGGAGCTGGGCGAGAAGGACGGCGCG
Source organism: Streptomyces sp. NPDC097129 (assembly GCF_055668065.1). Classification (NCBI taxonomy): domain Bacteria; kingdom Bacillati; phylum Actinomycetota; class Actinomycetes; order Kitasatosporales; family Streptomycetaceae; genus Streptomyces; species Streptomyces sp. NPDC097129. The sequence goes on from NZ_JBVOQE010000006.1 coordinate 128,231, forward strand.
AACCCGTTCCTGGACGAGGGCATGGTGTCCCTGGCCGACCTGGACCCGGGGACGGAGGGCAAGACGGTCGTCGTGCGCCGTATCGGCGAGCCGATCCAGACGGACGCGCAGCTGATGTACACGCTGCGGCGGGCGGGGGTGCAGCCCGGTTCGGTGGTGAGCGTGACGGAGTCGGCGGGCGGCGTGCTGGTGGGCAGCGGCGGCGAGGCGGCCGAGCTGGCGGCCGACGTGGCCTCGCACGTCTTCGTGGCCAAGCGCTGAGCCCCACCGCGAGCGCCGGCGCCAGGCGCTGAGCCCCCGCCATGGCCTGCGGCGCCACGCGCTGAGCTCCACCGTTGCCTGTGACGCCGGGCGCCGGGTTCCACCGAGCCCGCGGGGCCGGCGCTGAAGGCGCGGTCGGCTCCCTCGCAGCGCGCTGGGGCCGAGATTCGCCATTCTCAGCGCGGCGGCGCCGCCGCGTGCGAGGCTGTCGCGGGGAGGTCCGCAGCCGAGGGGGCAGGTAGATGTGCCGCAGACATGGGGAGGGCCCCGGCGCCCTGAGGCGCCGGGGCCTGTCCTCCCCTGTTCTGACCCGGAGCCCCGAGCTCCCAGGGTCAATCCCCTCGGACCGTTTTCCCCGAGCGGTCCGCCTCCCGTTGAAGATCTCCCCTCGGCAGCGCCGATCATTCCTTGAGGGAGGTCACTCGAAGGAGGGGTGTTGCCCGCAGAGAAGGGCATTTTCGAATACCCATTCGATAGTCTGCGGATGACGGAGGCCGGCCGGAGCTGATGGGGGCACAGCGACGGCACGGCGACAACGGCAGCGACAGCGCGGAGCGTGGGGGTGCCAGTTCCAATGGTGCGGCGTATCGACGTGACCGGCGCGGGCGGCGTACGCCTCGCGGCCTGGGAGTTCGGCGACCCTCCCAAGGGCGACCTTGCCGGGCAGGGCCCGGGCGGACCGGAGCCCGCGTCCGGTGTGCTGTTACTGCACGGGCTGATGGGCCGTGCCGCGCACTGGGCGTCCACCGCCCGCTGGCTCTCCGAGCGGCACCGCGCCGTCGCCCTCGACCAGCGCGGGCACGGCCAGAGCGAGAAGCCCCCGCGGGCCGCCTTCACCCGCGAGGCCTACGTCGAGGACGCCGAGGCGGCGCTGGAGCAGCTGGGCCTCGGTCCCGCCGTCGTCATCGGCCACGCCATGGGCGCGCTGACCGGCTGGCAGCTCGCCGCCAAGCGCCCCGACCTGGTGAGCGGCCTCGTCATCTGCGACATGCGGGCCTCCGCGCTGGGCGCCGCCTCGCAGCGCGAGTGGGGCGACTGGTTCAGCTCCTGGCCCGTCCCCTTCGCCACGCTCGCCGACGTCCGCAAGTGGTTCGGCGAGGACGACCCCTGGGTCGAGCGCCCCAACCCGGCCCGCGGCGCCTTCTACGCCGAGGTCATGCACGAGACCCCCGACGGCTGGCGTCCCGTCTTCGACCCGGAGCAGATGCTCAAGTCCCGCGAGACCTGGGTGTACGACGCGCACTGGGAGGAGCTCACACAGGTGCGGTGCCCGACGCTCGTCGTGCGCGGGCTGGACGGGAAGCTGGGGCGGGCCGAGGCGCAGGAGATGGTGCGGGTGCTGCCGCGTGGCGAGTACGCCGAGGTGGCCGACGCGGGCCACCTCGTCCACTACGACCAGCCGGAGGCCTGGCGGTCGGCCGTCGAGCCGTTCCTCGACGCCGTCCTGACGGGGTGACGGCCGGTCCTGGACAGACATCATGTCGGCCAGGGCGCTGGAGCGCTCTGGACAGCGGCCACGGCTCAGCCCTTGCTCACCGCCCACAGGATCTCCGGCAGTCGCGCCGCCGTCCGCGGTGCCGCCAGCCGCAGCCCCAGCCAGGTGATCAGCGTGCCGTACACCGCGCCCACCGGCAGCAGCAGCCAGCCGTAGTGGCCCGCCTCGCCGGTGACGTTCAGCCAGATCGTCGCCGCGATGACGGGCGCGCACAGCAGGGCCGCCGAGACCATGCCGCCGAAGATCGCGATCCAGGCCAGGCCGGTCTGGCCCGGGACCACGTTCTTGTGGCCCTCCTGCGGGATGGAGTACGGGAAGCGGGCCGACATCCACGCGCCCGTGGACAGCATCGCGCCGAGCAGCGCCAGTGACAGCCCCAGCACCTCGGGCAGCCGGCCCCACTCGCCGAGCAGCGCCGTCGTCACCACGGTCACCAGCGTCGCGTACGGCAGGGTCACCACCAGCAGCGCCAGGGCCCGCGCGCGCAGCTCGACGTAGGCGTCGCGCGGGGCGGAGATGGTCATGGCGACCATCCAGAAGGCGGAGGTGTCCTGCCCGAACTGGTTGTACATCTGGATACCGAGCATGCCCGCCGCGAAGCACGCGAAGTAGAGCGACCCGGTGCCCTGCACCGCGTTGAACACCGGCACGATCAGCCCGATCGCCAGCGAGGTCACCCAGGCCGCCTTGGTCTTCGGGTCGCGCCAGATGTAGCGCAGGCTGCGTTCCATGACCGTCCCGGTGCGCCCGGCCGGCAGCAGCCGCGCGAGCCCCCCGGACGCGCCCCGCTCCCGCCCGGCCGGCTCGGCGGCCTGCAGGGTGGACGCGTCGGGCGCGGTCATCACCTTGGTCAGGGTGCGCGCCCACACCGCGATCAGCGCCGCCAGCCCGCCCACGCTGACCAGCAGCTGCCCGGCCGCGACGCCGTACGCGCCCGCGCTCGCGGAGTCCACCGCGCCGAGCGCCGACGCCGCCGGCAGCCAGCGCACCACGGCGGTCACCGGGTCCAGCTGCCCCAGCCCCGCCGCGCCCAGCCGCTGCGCGCCGAAGTTGACCACCTGCACCCCGACGGCGATCACCAGACCGCTCAGCACCGCCAGATCGCGGCCCCGGCGGCTGCTCAGCAGCCGGACGTTGGCGGCGGCGACGGCCCGCGCCAGCGCCACGCACACCAGCAGCGCGAGCGGTACGGCGACGACCGCGACGGTGTACGCGGCCGCCCCGTGCGCCACCGCGATCACCGACCCGACGAGCAGCAGCAGCGTGAACAGCGGCCCGATGCCCACCAGCGACGCCGCGAGCAGCGCCCGCACCAGCGGCCTCGGCCGCAGCGGCAGCATCACCAGCCGGCTCGGGTCCAGCGTCTCGTCGCCGCTGGGGAAGAACAGCGGCATCACCGCCCACCCCAGCGCCAGCACCGCGACCAGCAGCACCACCAGGGAGACGGCGTGCGCGTGTCCGCGCAGCAGGATCAGGCCGAGCAGTTGCAGGGCGGCGAACAGGAGCGCGATGACGGCGGAGGCGATGTACGCGGCCCGCCGCCCCCCGGACTGCCGCAGCCCGTTGCGCAGCAGCGACAGCTTCAGCCGTACGACGGTGGCGGTCACGTTCGTCATCGGCCGCCGCCGCCCAGCCAGTCGAGGTCGGTCCCGGCGTCCCGGCCGCTCGCGCCGACCAGCTCCAGGAACGCCTGCTGCAGGGTCGGGGCCGCGCCGCGCACCTCGGCGAGCGGACCCTGCGCCCGGATCCGGCCGGCGGCCATCACGGCCACCCAGTCGCACAGCGACTCCACCAGTTCCATGACGTGGGAGGAGAAGACGACGGTCGCGCCGGAGGCGGTGTAGCGCTCCAGGACGCCCCGGATGATCTGCGCGGACACCGGGTCGACGCCCTCGAACGGCTCGTCCAGGAAGAGGACTTCGGGGTTGTGCAGCAGCGCGGCGGCGAGCCCGATCTTCTTGCGCATTCCGGTCGAGTAGTCGACGACCAGCTTGTGCTGACTGCCCGCGAGGTCCAGTACGTCCAGCAGCTGCCCGGCGCGCTTGTCGACCTCGGCGCCGGGCAGACCGCGCAGCCTGCCTGTGTACGCCAGCAGCTCCCGCCCCGACAGCCGCTCGAAGAGCCGGAGCCCCTCCGGCAGCACCCCGATCCGCGCCTTCACCTGCACGGGGTCGCGCCACACGTCGTGCCCGACGACCTCGACGGTGCCCTGATCCGGCCGCAGCAGCCCGGTCACCATGGACAGCGTGGTGGTCTTCCCCGCCCCGTTCGGCCCGACGAGCCCGATGAACCGACCCGCGGGCAGCTCCAGATCGATCCCACCCACAGCGACCTGCTGCCCGAACCGCTTCCACAGGCCCTGTACGCGTACAGCGGCCGGCCGGTCCCTTTCCGTTCGCTCCGTCATGAGGCAACCGTAAGGGGAGGGGTGGGATCAGCGGTCCCGCCCGCAGGCATAAGCGAGCGGTGACACCAACTCCTCCGCATCCGGCAGCCACCGGTTGGCCGGAGTGGGCCGCAGAGCCCACTGAACGGCACCCCGTGTGCCGTAGCGCGTGGGCGGCGCGGCGACCCAGGCACCCTCCCCCAGCACCACCAGGTCCAGCGAGGACACCGACCAGCCCAGCCTGCGCAGCAGATCCGGCAGCTTCGCCGCCGCGCCCGGCAGCACGAAGAAGTGCATCCGCCGGTCCGGGGTCAGCGTCACCGGCCCGAGCGTCAGCTCCATCCGCTCCATCCGGGCCAGCGCCAGGAACCCGGCCGTCTCCGGGACGGACAGCGCGTCGAACGTCCGTCCCGTCGGCAGCAGAATGGACGCGGCCGGCTGCTTCTGCCACATCCGGCGCGCGACCGTCGCGCTGCCCGTCGCCAGCGTCGCCCAGTCCTCGCGCGCCGGGTGTGCGCCGGGTACGGCGCACACCGGGTCGCCGCAGGAGCAGACCTGCACCCCGTCGGCGGCCTCCAGCCAGGTGCCGGGGAACACGTCCCAGTGGCGCTCCTCGGCGTAGCGAACTGCGGCTTCCAGCAGGGATTCCCCGCGCTGCTTCGGGATCTGCGCGGCTTCGGTGCCCGGGATCGTCTCTTCCACGTGGAACTCAACTCCCGCACCCACCTCCGGTTACGGGACGCGTCGCGCGCGGGGGAGGAGCATCGATTCGGCGTCCGGGGCGCATGGGTGCACAGGTGGGGGCGCGCGGAAGGTTCGAGGTGGTGAGCGGGTAACCACGTGAGGGCGGCATCCGCCGTTACCCCGGCAATCCGCCCATGCCTCGCATTTTCGGTATGTCCGCTGGGCATTGATCTTCACGGCCCGATCTTCACGCCGCCCGGCGACTCGTTCGACGAGTGGAGAAGGCCATGGAAGACACGACCACTCGGTGCACGGGCAGGCACCGCAGCCACAGGGGGTAGTGCCAATGGCCGCAAGGCCTCTCGTCGCGCGGCAGCCGAACGAACGGCTGCAGGCGCTCATCCAGGAAGCGGGATGCTCGAACGCCGGGCTGGCCCGCCGGGTCAACATGTGCGGCGCCGAGCACGGGCTCGATCTGCGGTACGACAAGACGTCGGTGGCGCGCTGGCTGCGCGGGCAGCAGCCCCGGGGACGGGCGCCGGCGATCATCGCGGAGGCGCTGGGGCGCAAACTGGGCCGTACGGTCACGATCGACGAGATCGGCATGGCCAACGGCAAGAACCTCGCGTCGGGCGTCGGCCTCCAGTTCTCGCCGACGGTGCTGGGAGCCATCGAGCAGGTCTGCGAGCTGTGGCGCAGCGACGTGGGGCGCCGCGACTTCCTCTCGGGGTCGTCCGTCGCCGCCTCGGCGCTGGTCGAGCCGAGCCGTGACTGGCTGATCTCCTCGCCCGACGCGCAGGTGGCACGGCAGGCGGGCCCGCGCGTGGGCCTGTCCGACGTGGCCGCCGTGCAGGCGATGACACAGGCGCTGGTGGATCTGGACCACCAGTACGGCAGCGGTCATGTGCGGCCGGTGGTGGTGCACTACCTCAACAGCGTCGTCTCCGGGCTGCTGGCGGGGTCGTACCGGGAGGCGGTCGGCCGTGAACTCTTCGCCGCGGTGGCCCGCCTGACGGAACTCGCCGGGTACATGGCCATCGACACCGGTCAACCCGGGCTCGCCCAGCGGTACTACATCCAGGCGCTGCGACTCGCGCAGGCGGCGGGCGATCGCGGTTACGGCGGATATGTGCTGGCCGCCTCCATGAGCCACCTGGCCGCGCAGCTCGGAAACCCGCGTGAGATCGCGCAGTTGGCGCGGGCGGCGCAGGAGGGGGCGCGCGGCCGTGTCACCCCGCGCGCGGAGGCGATGTTCTTCGCGGCGGAGGCCCGCGGCCACGCGTTGCTGGGCGACGTGCGCGCCGCACACGCGGCGAGCGGACGCGCGGTGAGCGCCATGGAGTCCGCCGACCCGGCCTCCGGCGACGATCCCGTGTGGATCGCGCACTTCGACGAGGCGTATCTCGCCGACGAGTTGGCGCACTGCCACCGCGATCTGGGCCAGCCGGAGGCGGCCGCCCGGTACGCGGAGCAGTCACTGGCCGGGCACCCCGCCGGCAGAGCCCGGCGCCGGGCCATCGGGTATGTGCTGCTGGCCACGGCACAGGTGCAGCAGCGGGAGATCGAACAGGCCTGCGCGACCGGGCTGAAGGCCGTGGAGCTGCTGGAGTCGCTGCGGTCCAACCGGGGCGCGGAGTACCTGGAGGACTTCCAGCAACGACTGGAGCCGTACCGGGAGGAGTCGGTGGTAAGGGAGTTCGGCGCCCGGCTGGACCTGCAGACGGCGGCGTGAACGGGCCGCGCACGCGCGTGGCGGGCCTTGTACAGCGTGCGGGAGCGCGGGTTTGTTACGGGAATCACAGGGAAGGAGGTGCCTTTCTCCGCTGCGTGGCATGGGCATCCGGGGACCCGGTAGCGTGAGCCGACGATTGACCAAGGTCCCCCATTCGTAGGAGTCCCGGTGACGCAGAGTGGACAGGGCGAGGAGCCCTCGGCGCAGCCCGCGCGCGAAGGCATCGTGCTGCCCTCCGACGGCGGCGAGCCCGTGCTGCCGGGGATGAGCGGCCCCGCGCAGGGCCCGTACGCCGGGAACCCCGCCGGGGGACCGTACGCCGGGGGTCCGTACGCCGGTGGTCCGTACGGCGACGGTCCTTATGCCGGTGGGCCGCACGGCGCGGACCGGCAGCCGGGGCCGTACCAGAACGCCCCGCAGCCCGGTGGCGCACCCGGCGCGCAGTACGGCGGCCAGGGCGCCGCCGCTCCGGCGGGCGGGCAGGCCTGGGGCGACCCGTGGGGTCCCGGGCAGCAGCCCGGCCCCGCCCCGGCGCCGGACCAGGGGTGGTCCGGCGCCCAGCAGTGGCCCCCGGCCGGCCAGAGCGGCGCGGGCCCGCTGCCCGCCGAGGGCACCCCGCCGCCGTACACCCCACCCGCCCCGCACGACGCCTACGGCGCCCCCCAGCCGCACTCCGGCGGCTACGGCCCCGCGACGCCCGGCGGGCAGCACGCGAACCCCGGCATACCCAACGGCCGGCACACCGGCTCCCCGATGCCCGGGCAGCCGACGGGCCCCGGCGCGCATCCGCAGGCCGGCGGCGACGCGGGCGGCTATGGAAGCGCGCCCGCCCCCGGGCAGCACACGGCCCCCGGGCAGCACACGGCCCCCGGGCAGCACACGGCCCCCGGGCAGCAGCCCGCCCCCGGTCAGCAGACGCCCCCCGGGCAGCTTCCCCCGGCCGCAGGGGCGGCCTCCGCTCACGGCCAGGGTGCGCCGCTGCCCCCCGCCGGAGCTCCCGCGCCCGGGTACGGCGGCGCCCTGCCGCCCGCCCACGGCGCCCCGCTGCCTCCCGCCGGAGCCCCCCTGCCGCCCGCCGACGACGGCGCGACCCAGTACCTGCCGCCGGTGGCCCCGGGCGGTGCGGGCGATGCGGCGACGCAGTACATCCCGCCCGTCGCCGCGCAGTCCGCGGACGACGCGGCGACCCGCTACATCCCTCCCGTCGGCCCCGGCGCGCTGCCGCCCGAGTCGCCGGCGGACGCCACCCGCTTCCTCGGCCGCGCCCCGCAGCACGCCGGGCCGCAGCCCGGCTCCGGCCCGCTGCCGCCCGCCGCCGACCCCGACGCGCAGGCCACCCAGTACATCCCGCCGGTCGCGGCGCAGCCCGGCGGGATGCCGGGATACGGCGACCGGCAGCCGCCCGCGGAGTTCGCGGGGCTGTTCCGCGACGAGCCGGCCGCCGCCCCGGCGGGGGCCACCCAGCAGCTGCCCCAGATCGGCACCGACCGCCCCGGCGCGCCCCGGCCCGGGTATGTGCCGCCGTCCGCCGGCCGGCGCGGCGCGCGGGAGGACGACGGCGGCGCGGACCGGAGCGGCGGCGGCCGTTCGGGTTCGCGGCTGCCGCTGTTCGCCGCGATCGGCGTCGGCATCGCCGTCGTCGGCATCGGCGCGGGCGCGCTGCTCGGCTCCGGCGGCTCCGACGACGCCAAGGCCGACGCGCCGGCGAACGTCTCCGCGACGGCCCCCACCGCGACCTCCTCCTCCGCCGCCTCCGCCTCGCCCGCCGCCGACCCGGCGAAGCAGCAGGCGGTCGCCCTGGACCAGCTGCTCGCCGACAGCGGCAGCAGCCGCGCCGCGGTGATCGCGGCGGTCGCCGACGTCAAGGGCTGCCGCAATCTGGGCCCGGCCGCGAAGAACCTGCGCGACGCCGCCCAGCAGCGCACCGGCCTGGTGACCCGGCTGGCGACGGTGCCGGTGGACAAGCTGCCGAACAACGCCGCGCTGACCGGCGCCCTCAAGAGCGCCTGGCAGGCGTCCGCGTCGGCCGACAGCCACTACGCGGCGTGGGCCGACCAGGTCGCCGGCAACAAGAAGCTGTGCCACAAGGGCAAGGCCGCCGGCACCCCGCAGGCCCAGGCCGGCAACCGGGCCAGCGGAACCGCCAGCGCGCAGAAGCAGAAAGCCGCCCAGCTGTGGAACGCGATCGCACAGCAGTACGGGCTGACCCAGCGTCAGGCGGGCCAGCTGTAGCCGCCGGCGGTGAACCGCGCCGGGACCGTGGCCGCCCCGGCGCGGTTCAGTTCAGGTGCGCGTTCTTGAGGGTGTCCGTCACGTCGACGAAGCCCTTGCGGGCCGCGACCAGCCGGCCGTCCCGGGCGACCTGCAGGGTGACGTCGGTGTTGACCAGGCGCGGGAAGCCGACGGGGGCGAGCTTGCCCGCGAACGGCCAGCTCAGCGTCGGCGTCAGCCCGCCCGTGGTGACCCGCACACCGTCGTCGAGGGCGTGCCGGACGGTGTCGGCGGTCACCTCGCCACCGCCGAGGGACTGAACGACCTCGCGGAAGGCGGTGTAGGCGATGTACGTCGTCTGCACCCCGGCGTCGGCCGGATCGATGCGGTTGTCGGTGAACGCCTGCTCGCTGATGACCTGCTTCAACCCGTCCCAGCGCGGATCGGTCGACACCGGGTACCAGCCGGTGATGTACGACCCCTCGTACGGCCCGGTCTTCCCGCCCGAGGCGTCGACGGCGGTCTGGTCGACGCTGCCCATCACCGTGGCCGCCCCCACCTCGGGATACCCCGCCCGGGCCCGGCGGAAGGAGTCCATGAAGGTGCCGGTGCGGTCGCCGAGGGCCGGCACCACGCACCCCTTCTTCCCGGAGTCCCGGGCGGCGCGTTCCAGCGCCTGCGCCGACTGCGCCTCGTACTCGGTCGCGTCCTCGTCGGCCACCAGGTCCCCGGCGTCCGCGTGGCCGCCCGCCTTCAGCCCGGCGTCGAGCAGCGAGGGCAGTTCGTCGCCCGCGATGGTGTCGGGGCGGACCAGCGCCACGCGGCCGCAGCGCGCGGCGAGCTCCCGCCCGAGGCCGGCGAGCAGCACCGGCTGGCCGCCGTTGACCGGGTACGACAGCGGGCTGGTGAACTCGGCGGTGGTGACGCCGTAGCCGCCGAGGTAGGGGATGCCGGCGCTCTCCAGCGGCGGGAAGTAGGAGTCGGAGTACTGGCTGTAGGAACCGACGACCGCGACGGCGTGCTCGTTGACCGCGCGCCGGGCGCACTGGGCGGCGCCCACGGTGTCGTTGTGCTCGTTGCAGGTCAGCACCTTCAGCCGGCGGCCGTTGATGCCGCCGTGGGCGTTGATCCAGCGGGCGTAGGCCTCGGCGAAGGCCGGCATACCGGGCTTGTTGGTCGCCGTGGTGTCCATCGGCGCCCAGGTCATGACAGTGACGGGATCGCCCCCGGAGCCCCCCGTGGCACCGGGGATGATCCCGCAGCCGGCGGCCAGCGACGCACACGCCACCGTGGCCGCCGCCGTCGTGGCGGCTCTGGTCAGAGGCCGGGTGGTCAGGGGGAGGACGGTGCTTCGCGTGCGTCGCCTGCCGGTCATGCACACGCACGATTCCCCCACATCACCAACCGGGGAGTGACCCAGGGTCAACGGACGGTGACATGCAGGTGAATTACGAGGGGCCGGCAGGGTGGCCCGGGAAGGGAACGTACGATCGATGACCGTGCAAGGTTCGGAGAAGTCTTCCCGTCGCGGCCGTCGCTCCAGCACCATGGGCGGCATGCCACACAACGACATGCCGTGGTGGCGCTGGCGCAGCAATGTGCGCTCCGCGCTGCACATGCTCTCCGACCAGGGGTTCCAGCGCGACGTCTGGCTGGCCGGCGCGGACGGCTACGGCGACGTCACGGACGCCGTGTACCGCCTGGTCGAGGACACCTGGCTGGACCACTGGTCCGCCGAGAAGTACGTCGGCACGATCTTCCGCGACTCGCAGGAGGCGGCGCTCGTCGACTCCGCGGTGCTGCGCGTGCTGCGGATCATGCACCAGGTCGGCCCGGACGCCCCGGTCGCCACGTACATGGAGCACCCGGAGTGGCCGGAGGCGGTGCGCGCGGCGCGGGACGCGCATGTGCGGATGGCCACGAGCGACGGCGACGACCCCGACGCGCCGCCGCGCACGCTGGAGGTGCTGCACCTCCTGGCCCGGTCCGCGTAGCGGACGACCGCACCGCGCGCGGGGCCGGGCATGAGATCCTGTGACGCATGACCGATCAGTCCGTGCCCGCCGCCGACCAGGCCGACCAGTATGTCCTCACCCTGTCCTGCCCGGACAAGAAGGGCATCGTGCACGCGGTGTCCAGCTACCTGTTCATGACCGGGTGCAACATCGAGGACAGCCAGCAGTTCGGCGACCACGACACGGGTCTGTTCTTCATGCGCGTCCACTTCTCGGCGGAGGCGCCGGTGACGGTGGACAAGCTGCGCGCCAGCTTCGCGGCGATCGGTGACTCCTTCCGCATGGACTGGCAGATCAACCGCGCCGACCAGAAGATGCGCATCGTCCTCATGGTCAGCAAGTTCGGGCACTGCCTGAACGACCTGCTCTTCCGCGCCCGGATCGGGGCGCTGCCGGTGGAGATCGCGGCGGTGGTCTCCAACCACACCGAGTTCGCCGAGCTGGTGGGCTCCTACAACATCCCCTTCCACCACATCCCGGTGACGAAGGACACCAAGGCGGACGCCGAGGCCAGGCTGCTGGAGATCGTCCGCGAGGAGAAGGTCGAGCTGGTCGTCCTCGCCCGCTACATGCAGGTGCTCTCCGACGACCTGTGCAAGCAGCTCTCCGGGCGGATCATCAACATCCACCACTCCTTCCTGCCGAGCTTCAAGGGCGCCAAGCCGTACCACCAGGCGCACGCACGCGGCGTGAAGCTTATCGGCGCGACCGCGCACTACGTCACGGCGGACCTCGACGAGGGCCCGATCATCGAGCAGGAAGTCGAACGCGTCGGCCACGACGTCACGCCGGACCAGCTGGTGGCGATCGGCCGCGACGTGGAATGCCAGGCGCTGGCGCGGGCCGTGAAGTGGCACGCCGAACGCCGCATCCTGCTGAACGGCCGGCGGACGGTCGTCTTCGCCTAGGCAGGCGGGGCTTCTCGGCTCACGCGGCTGCGGGCAGTGATGGGGGACCAGCCACCTTCGGCCCGCACTCGCCCACGAACCCGCCCCCACCCCTACATCCGGCTCAGCCCCGCGACGGCGAACAGCACGTCCCTGATCGCCTCCCGGTCACCCACCTGCCCTGCCGCAGCCTCCGCAGGAGACACGTGGCCCGCCGCCAGCTGGCAGAACTCCACGTCGTCCAGGGCGACATGGGCCACCTCGTGCTCCGCGGAGGCCATCGCCGCCGGTGAGTCCAGCGGGATCAGCCACTCGCCCCCGCCCGAGCCCTCGATCTCCAGCCGCAGGCTGCGGCCCGGCCGTCCGGCGGGCACGAGGTGGCGAATCGCGCCGGGCGCGGCCGGTCCCGGCCGCCGGCGCGCCGCCAGGGCCTGCGGCAGCATCCGCGCGGCCAGGTCGATCATGCTGTTCAAGTGCCGGGGCGCGGGCGGGTCGTAGGGGTAGTCCACCGCGTCGGCGATGTCACCGGCGTGCACCCAGCACTCGAAGGCACGGTCCAGCATGGCGTCCCGCAGGGGCAGTTCGCCCTCGCCGTAGGGCACTTGGAGCAGTCCGGCCGTGCTGCCCGTGAACGACACGGTGCGCACCAGCTCGTGACTCTGCTCGCGCCATGGTCCGCGCACCGAGCGGCTGGGCGGGAAGCGGGAGGCCCGCCAGTACGCCTCCGTGCGCTCCTCGGGCGTCGGAGCCCGCGGGGTCGCCTCCGCGAGCGGGTCGTCGAGGCCGAGCGCCACCGCGACCAGTCCGTCGACGGCCAGCAGATGCGCGATCACCCCGGCGACGGTGGTACGGCGGGTGGTGGTCGCGTCGGACTCGAACCAGCGCAGCCGTACGGGCGCGTGCCACTCGGCGTCGCCGAAGTCCTGCAGCAGCGCGTCCAGCCGCGCGGTCTCGGCGTCGTACGCGCCCGCCCACTCCGGCACGGGGATGCGCGGCGGCCGCCGGTCCAGGCAGCCCTGGAGGACCCGGGTGCGCAGGCCGGGGTCGAGGTCGAGGCTCTCGGAACGCTGGAGCAGGCCGACGGCCTCGCGCAGCCGCCGCGCCTCGACGGCGCAGGTTCCGCAGTCGCCCAGGTGCTCCTCGACGGCCGCGGTCTCCTCCGGTGAGCAGGCGGCCAGCGCCCACGCCCCGAGCAGCGACTTCAGCACCGGGTGCGGCAGGGCCGGCGGCCGGGGCGCCGGCGGCGGGTCGGGCAGCGGCTGCCCGCTGTCCTCGACGGCCGCGCGGGGCAGGGGTATCCGCGGCGGCTGCCCGGGATCGGACGCCCCTGAGCCGCCGTCCCCGTCCCCGGGCCGGCCGGGGCCTTCGGGACCGCGGGGGCCGCCGGGACCACCGGCGTCACCACCGTGTCCGCCGCCACCGGAGCCGTACGCCTCGCCGAAAGCCCCCTGCCGGGACTCCCCGGGCCCCACCGCGTCCCCGGACTCCGTGGAATCCCCGGACCGCGCGGGACTCCCGGGCTCCATGAACTCCCCACCGCTCCCGCCCTGCACCGGAATGTCCCCCCAGACGTCCGTGCCACACAGCTCCGGATCGACCCGGCCGCCGGTCATCGCGTCCGTGCCGTAGGCCGTCTCCCGGCCCTCCCCGTCGTCGGCGGCCCCGGGCAGGCCCCGGTCGTCGTCGTAGGACGCGAGGCCCTCCGCGTCGTTCACGCCGCACCCCCGTACTGCGGTGGTGCGCCGGGCGTGCCGGCGTCGTGGGCCGTGGACAGCAGTTGCAGGCCGAGGCGGAGCCGGCGGCGGGCCTCGTCCTCGGTGACGCCGAGGTCGGCCGCGGTCTGGCGGTAGTCGCGGCGCTGGAAGTAGGCCAGTTCCAGGGCGGCGCGCAGCGGGGCCGGCATGGCCTGCACGATGTAGTCGGCGCGGGCGGCGACCGCGGCGTGCCGCACCTTGCGCTCCAGTTCGTCGGGGGAGCCGGGCGCGCCGTGGGCCAGCGCCGCGGTCTCGGTGGCCCGCAGCCGCTGCACGGCCATGCGGCGGGTGAGGTCGGCCACCCAGGTGCGCAGCGGGCCGCTCTTCGGGTCGTAGCTGTCGGGGTGTTCCCAGACATGCGCGAAGACCTCGCGGGTCACGCCGTCGGCGGCCCGCTCGTCGCCCAGGACGCGGTGCGCGAGCCCGTGCACGAGGGAGGCGAAGCGGTCGTAGAGCTCGCCGAGGGCTGCCGCCTCCCCGCGTGCGAGCCGCTGCTGCATCTTGCGGTCCCAGCGGGGCGGTGCGTCCTTCTTCGCCATACGGCCCCCTCACCCTGCCCGTGCCCGTCTTCAGCGTGCGCCCACCGACCCCTCGAATGTAGTCGGCACGTCTGACAGCGCACGCCCCTTTGTGCCAATGTGCGCCCCCCTCGGGGCCGTGCGTGCTAGGGCGCTTACCCGGAGGGGTCGACCCCGGAACACCGTGGCACCCGATCGAACAGTATCGAAATCAGATTGAATCCGACTGAAACAAGCCGAATCTGATCGCGGCCCGTTTTCAAGGGCAAGTTTCAGGGAAACGCCGCTGGGCAGCCGCGCTGCGAGGAAGCGTAAGAACTCCTTCCGTTTGGCGAGCGAGGGGCGTGGTGGTGACGTTCACGGTGACCGGCTCGGAGCAAGGGGCGTGGGCCGTGCTCCAGGTGTCGGGCGAGCTGGACCTGGTCACGGCGCCGGTGCTGCGGCAGCGGGTGCACGACGTGGTGGCCGAGGGCCGGCACAGCCTCGTCCTCGACCTGTCCCGGGTGCAGTTCTGCGACTCCAGCGGCGTCGGAGTCCTCATCGCCGCCCGGCGTCTGCTGCGCTCGTGCCAGGGCGGCCTGCGGCTGGTGCTGCCGGCGCAGGGCGCGGACGGGAGCGCCTCCCGGCCGGGCGAACTCGACATCGGGGGAGGCTCCCATGTGAACCGGGTCCTCGGAGCCCTCGGCGTGCGCCGCCTGTTCGACGTGTACGCCGACCTCGAGGACGCCGTCGGCGAGGAGCCGCTCTCCGCCTGAGCTGTGAGTCGTTTCACACCGATTGCCACAGTGTTGTCCCGGTTCTCCGCCGGTCTCGGTACAGCCGCCGTCACCTCCCTTCCGCGCTCGTTCGTGCGTCGTACGCTCGCATGCCGGAAGCATCACCCCCGACGTAAGGCGGCCGAAGAAGAGATGGTCAGCAGCGAGTACGAGCGTGAGATCGCCGCCCGGTTCGCCACCTTCGACCAGGACGGCAACGGCTGGATCGACCGCGAGGACTTCGGCGCCGCCGCGAAGGCGCTGCTCGCGGAGTTCGGCACGGCGGCCCGCTCCGACAAGGGGCAGGCGCTGTACGCCGGCGCCGAGGCCTTCTGGCAGGGCATGGCCGCGATGGCCGACCGGGACGGAGACCAGCGCATCACCCGCGAGGAGTTCGTCACCTGCGCGGTCAAGCGGCTGCGCGACAACCCCGAGCGGTTCGCCGAGATCGCCCGCCCCTTCCTGCACGCGGCCCTCGCCGTGGCCGGCACCGATGGCGACGGCTTCGCCACCGTGGCCGACACCGCGCGCGTGCTGCGCGTCCTGGGTGTGGCGGGGGAGCGGGCCGGGGCCGCGGCCGCCGCGCTGGACGCGGACGGCGACGGCAAGGTCGGCGAGGCGGAGAGCGTGGCCGCGTTCGCCCGCTGGTTCACGGTGCCGCAGTAGCACCGGCCGCACGGCGCACGGGAGTTGGACGGCCCGTACAGCGCTGAGCCATGGCCAAAGATGTCGCGGATCGTGGCAATGCGGTGTCACGGAGCGTCGATACCGGGTTGTGTCCTCGGAGGGGGTCGTCACGGCCCGGAGTCGACGGGTGGCTCCGGTACCTTGTGTGGGATGCGAGTGGTTCCCGGTACGAGCCATGCCGGTGGTGCCTGTTCGACTCCCCCCGACGAGCGTCGCACAGTATGCCGCACGGGTACTCCTTCGCGCTGGAATATGCCCGAAGCGCTTGTTGGGGTGACGGTACGTCAACCAGGCTGTGGCATAAGGGTTTCACGTTCCGTGATCCAGGCTCCGGCCATTGTCCTGGCCATGCAGAAAATGGCTACGATCGTGGCCCTCGTCGTCGTGGTGCTCGCGTGGCGCGCGGCCATGTGTCCGCCGGTTCGGATGGTGTGAGCGGTGCAGGTGCTTCAAGTGCAGCTGGAGATCCGGCCCGACCCCACGGAGGTCGGGAGGGCCAGGCGGTGGGCCCGCTCGCGGCTCGCCGGTTCGGGGATAGCGGCCGACGAACCCCTCGCCGAGACGCTCATCCTGCTCGTGTCCGAACTGGTCACCAACGCCGTGGTGCACACCGGCCATCCGGCCGTGCTGCGGCTCTGCCTGCCGGGCGTCGCGGCCGAGTCGGCGACGGTGCGGCTGGAGGTGGCCGACTCCAGTGACCACGCCCCCGTGCCGCGCTGCGTGGACGGCGACGCCACCGGCGGCCGGGGCCTGGCCCTCGTCGACGGGCTCGCCGACCGGTGGGGCTGGAGCCGTGAGGGCGCGGGCAAGCGCATCTGGTGCGAACTGGACCGGTGCAGCGCCACACAGGACGCCACAAGCGTCTGCGGCAGCCTGGTGACGCCGTACGAGGGGCTGGCGTTCGAGGCGGTCTGACCGGCGGGCCGGGGTGTGGTGAGCCGCGCGCCGCGCTGCGGCCCCGCCCTGCTGTGCGAACCCCGGAGAGTTGCCGTGCGCCCGGGGTGTGCTTCCGTGCGCGCCGGTGACAAAGGGGGCGTAAGTAATATTTCTCCTTCGCGGTGTTGACGATGCGTGTCCGTTTGATCACGCTTGTGGGCAGCGATCCGCTGTGAGGGGACGGCGAGGGCGCCGGTGACGGGCGTCCTCGGCGAGTGCGGGTCGTCCGGTTCGGCGGCGGTTCCCCCGAGGGGCTCAGGGCGAGGGAGCCGGGGCGGGTGCGCCGGAACCGGCCGACGGTGCGCGGTGCCGTGCTCGGGGCGGGCAGCCGCGCGCCGTCGGCCGCACGAAGCGGCACTTTCTTGTCCACAGCCTGTGGACAACTTTTCCCGACTCGCGCTCCCGTTCCCGACTCGCGCTCCCGTTTCCGGCCGCGACCCCGGCGCGAGCCGCCACCGCGCCGGGGTCGCACAGCACCCCGCGAGTACACGGCGCACCGCCAACTCCCGTTCACCGCAGGGGGAATGGTGCGATCCGTTCGAGTTTTTCCACAGGCGGCACCATGCTCACCCGCAACCTCGCCCGGCGAGCGCCGCCGCCGCCCGGTCAGCCCAGGGCGCCGACCTCGCCCCGGTCGGTGCCGCCGCCCGCGGCGCGGAAGGTGCGGCGATACGTGGCGGGGGTGACGCCGAGCGCCGTCTGCAGGTGCTGCCGCATCGACTGGGCCGTGCCGAAGCCGGCGTCCCGGGCGACCTGGTCGACGGTCAGATCGGTGCACTCCAGCAGGTGCCGGGCGCGCTCCACGCGCTGCTGGGTCAGCCACTGGCCGGGGCTGACGCCGGTCTCCTCGCGGAAGCGGCGGGTGAAGGTGCGTACCGACATCGACTCCTGCGCGGCCATGTCCCGCAGCTGGATCGGCTCGTGCAGCCGTCCCAGCGCCCAGGCCCGCGCCGCGGTCGTGGTCGCCTGCTGCGGGTCGGGCACCGGCCGGTCGATGTACTGCGCCTGGCCGCCGTCGCGGTGCGGCGGTACGACCGTGCGGCGGGCCACGTCGTTGGCGACGGCCGTGCCGTGGTCGCGGCGCACCATGTGCAGGCACAGGTCGATCCCGGCGGCCACCCCGGCCGAGGTGAGCACGTCACCGTCGTCGATGAACAGCACGTCCGCGTCCACCTCGATCTTCGGGAACAGCCGCTGGAAGCGCTCGGCGTCGGCCCAGTGCGTGGTCGCCGGGCGGCCGTCCAGACAGCCGGCCGCGGCCAGGACGTACACACCGGTGCAGATGGAGGCGAGCCGGGTGCCGGGGCGGACCAGGGCGAGCGCGGCGGCCAGTTCGTCGGTGAGCACCCCTTCGTCGTACAGCGGACCGAGTTCGTACGACGCCGGGACGATCACCGTGTCGGCCCCGGCCAGCGCCTCGGGGCCGTGTGGGACGTACACGCTGAAGTCGGCGTCCGTCTCCACCGGGCCCGGCGGGCGCACCGAGCACGTCACCACCTCGTACAGGGGCCGCCCCAGGTTGTCCTTGGGGCGGCCGAAGATGCGGTGCGGGATGCCGAGTTCGAAGGGGAGGATCCCGTCGAGGGCCAGAACGACGACGCGGTGCGGACGGAAACCGTCGGCGGGGTCGGCTGAGTCCATGGCCCGATCCTAGCGAATGCTGTCCTCCGGGCCACTCGCTCGGCGTTCGCCCACCCGGGAAGCTCTACGTCGTGACGCAGACGACCGAAGCACCCACCGCCCCGCAGGAGCCCGTCCGGCGGCCACGCATCCACCGCGCGTGGTTCGTCGCCGCGGTCACCTTCGTGACGATCGTCGGAGCGGCCGCCTTCCGCTCCCTGCCCGGACTGCTGATCGACCCGCTGCACGCGGAGTTCGGCTGGTCACGCGGCACGATCGGCGCCGCCGTCTCCCTCAACCTCGCCCTGTACGGCCTCACCGCGCCCTTCGCCGCCGCGCTGATGGACCGTTTCGGCATCCGCCGCGTGGTCGCCGCCGCGCTGACCGTGATCGCGATCGGCTCGGGCCTGACCGTGTGGATGACGGCGGCCTGGCAACTCTGGCTGTGCTGGGGCCTGCTGGTCGGCCTCGGCTCCGGCTCGATGGCGCTGGCGTTCGCGGCGACCGTCACCAACCGCTGGTTCACCGAGCGGCGCGGACTGGTCAGCGGCATCCTCACGGCCGGGTCCGCGTCCGGGCAGCTGATCTTCCTGCCGCTGCTGTCCTGGATGCTGGAGCGCAACCAGGACTGGCGGCCGGCCGCCGTCACCGTCTCCCTCGCCGCGCTCGCCGTCGTCCCGTTCGTCTGGCTGCTGCTGCGCGACCACCCGGCCGACGTGGGCGCGAAGCCGTACGGCGCGGCCGCGTTCGTGCCCAAGCCCGCACCCGTGACGGGCGCGGCGCGGCGCACGCTGGGCGTGCTGTTCTCCGCGGTGCGCACCGGGCCGTTCTGGCTGCTGGCCGGGACGTTCGCGATCTGCGGCGCCTCCACGAACGGGCTGGTCCAGACCCACTTCGTGCCTGCGGCGCACGACCACGGGATGCCGGTGACCGCCGCGGCGTCGCTGCTCGCGGTGATCGGTGTGTTCGACGTCGTCGGCACGGTGGCCTCCGGCTGGTTCACGGATCGCTTCTCGCCGCGGAGGCTGCTGGCGGTGTACTACGCGCTGCGGGGGGTGTCGCTGCTGTTCCTGCCGATGCTGCTGGCGCCGAGCGTGCATCCGCCGATGATCTTCTTCATCGTCTTCTACGGGCTGGACTGGGTGGCCACGGTGCCGCCGACGCTGGCTCTGTGCCGGGAGCGGTACGGGGAGGACAGCGCGATCGTCTTCGGGTGGGTGCTTGCCTCTCACCAGGTGGGTGCGGCTGTGGTGGCGGGGCTGGGGGGAGTGGCCCGGGACGTCTTCGGGAGCTATGACGTGGTGTGGTACGCGGCGGGGGCGTTGTGTGCGGTGGCTGCGTTGATGGCGTTGGTCATTCGGGGTGGGGGGTCGGTGCCTGTGGCGGCTTGAGGGGGTTGGGGGGTGGGTCGTGTTTCGGCTGCGGCTTTCGTTGTGGCTGGTCGCGGGGGCCTGCGGCGCTGGGTCGTCGTTTGTCTGCGGCTTTCGTTGTGGCTGGTCGCGCAGTTCCCCGCGCCCCTTATATGCCTGCGGCGGCCCGTCGCTGTTGCGTCGTGGCGTGCGTCGCGCCTACGGCCGGTTTGTGAGTCGGGGCCGGGGTGGGGGGTGTCCGTCCTCGGTCCGGCCGCCCGTTTCCGACGAGCGCACCGTTGCCCGGTGCCGGCCGCTGCGGGCGGACACCCCCCACCCCGTCCCCTTCCCGCCGTCGGCGAGTGCGGGGACGCCGTGGTCGTCAGAGGGGCAGTCGGGAGACGTCGGGGCCGCTGGTCCGGGTGATGGCCTTGGCTATCTTCCCGGCGTCCAGGGACAGTTCGCGGAGCATGCCGCTGATGGGGTTGGTGAAACCCGTGAAGTACAGGCCCGGTGCGCTGTGGGGGGTGCGGGGGCCGTGGACGGTGGGGCGGCCGTCTTCGTTCAGTACGTCCAGGTGGCCGACGAGGCTTTCCAGGCCGCGGGTGTAGCCGGTGGCGGCGATTACGGTGTCCGGCTCGATGCGGGTGCCGTCGGCGAGCAGCACCTTGCCGGACTCGAAGCCTTCCACGGCCGCCACGATCTCCACCCGCTTCTTGCGGACGGCGTCGATGAGGCCGACGTCCTGCACCGGGATGGCGCCCTCGGTGACCCTGCTGTACAGGCCGGTGCCGGGGCGGGGCAGACCGTGGGCGGACAGGTCGGGCACGCTGACCCGGGCCAGGGGCCGGGCGAGCGCGTCCACCAGGCGCACCGGCAGCCGCCGTACCAGGACACCGGTGTACTGGGCGGCCCAGCCCGCGGTCGAACGGCGCACGATGTGCGGGGCGGTGCGCACCGCGAGCCGTACCCGTGCGGCGCCGCCCTCCACCAGGTCGACGGCGATCTCCGCGCCGGTGTTGCCGACGCCGACGACGAGGACGTCACGGCCGGCGTACGGTGCGGCGTTGCGGTAGTGGGAGGCGTGCAGGAAGTCACCGGTGTACGTGTCACGTCCCGGCCAGTCGGGGAGGTACGGCGTGTGGTTGAAGCCGGTGGCGACGACCACCGCGGCCCCGGTCAGCTCCCGGCCGCCGGTGGCGTGCAGCAGCCAGCCGTCGGGTGCGCGGTCGATGCGCGACACCTCGACACCGGTGACGATCTCCAACTCGTGGTGCTCGGCGTACTTCTCCAGGTACCGCACCACGTCGTCCCGGGCCACCCAGCGCCCGAACCGGCGCGGCATCGGCAGCCCCGGCAGGGCGGACAGGCGGCGGGTGGTGTGCAGGTGGAGCCGGTCGTAGTGGCCGCGCCAGGACGCGCCGACCCGGTCCGACCGCTCCAGCACGACGGCCCGCAGACCCCGGGCCCGCAACGCGTACGCCACGGACAGGCCACCGGGGCCGCCGCCGACGACGTAGACGGGGCGGTCGGCCGGGGTCGCGGGGCGCGGGGGCGTGGGGGAGTCGACCATGAGCGCGAGCGTAATCACGCACGCGTTTGATGGGTCTCGGTCAAGACCGGAATCGGTTGCGAATTGATCACGCCTGAGCCGCGGGAAGGCGCGCGCCACGGCGTCCCCGCACCCGCCGACGGCGGGAAGGGGACGGGGTGGGGGGTGTCCGCCCGCAGCGGCCGGCACCGGGCAACGGCACGTTCGTCGGAAACGGGCGGCCGGACCGAGGACGGACACCCCCCACCCCGGCCCCGACTCACAAACCGCCGGTAGGCGCTACGCGCGCCACGACGCGACAGCGACGGGCCGCCGCAGGCATTCAAGGGGCGCGGGGAACTGCGCGACCAGCCACAACGAAAGCCGCAGACGAAACACGACCCGGCGCCGCAGGCAACAGCGACCAGCCACAACGCACCCGCAGTCGAAACACGACCCGCCCCCGCCAAAAAAATTCCCCACCCCCCGCCCCGCCCCCTCCTGTTCAATGACCGAATGACACCCGCGCCACCCGCCCCCGACCTCCGCCTCCGCCGCTGGGACCCCGCCTCGGACGCCGACGTCGAGACATTCCTCCGCGGCTGCTCCGACCCGGAGTTCCAGCGCTGGAACACCCCGCTGCGCCCGATCGCGACCCTCGCCGACGCCCGCGCCACCCTCCGTGCCAAGGCCGACGCGGCCGACGCCGGCACCGGCGTGGCGTTCTGCGTGGAGGACGCGGACACCGGCACCCCGCTGGGCCACATCGGCGTCAGCCGCATCGACCGGGCCATGCGCTCCGCCACCGTCGGCTACTGGGTCCTCCCGGAGGCCCGCGGCCGCGGCATCGCCACCCGTGCCCTGGCGGTCGCCACCCGCTGGGCGTTCACCGATCTCGCCCTGCACCGCCTCGAACTGGACCACGCCGTGGGTCACGACGTCTCCTGCAAGGTCGCCGAACGCTGCGGTTTCCGTTACGAGGGGACGCTGCGCGGCGCGATGTGGGAGGCGGGCCGCCGTGACGCCTTCCGCGACTGCCACCTGCACGCCCGCCTCGCCACGGACCCCGGGCCCGACGGCGGCGCCAAGGCCGACCCCGACTCCCAGGAGGCACACGCGTGAGCGCCTGGTGGATCACCCGCGACCTCGACGCGTTCCTCACCCGCGCCGGAACCTTCCTGCACTCGCGGCCCGCCGCCCACACCCTCGCCCTGAGCGTGACCGACGCGCTGCTTCACCGGGGCCTGCACGCCTTCGGCGCCGGCGACCCCGTCTTCGGCGCCCTGGAACGGGCCGGCACGGTGGAGGCGGTCTTCGTCCACACACCGCCGTGGCCCCTGAGCGTCACCGCCCTCTCGGGGCCGGACGCCGACGCGCTCGCCGCGCACCTGGCGGCCGAGGGGTACGCCACGCCCGGCGTCACCGCCGACGAGGACACGGCGGCGGCGTTCGCGGCGAGCTGGCGACGGCACACCGGCGCGACGGGCGAGGTCGGCAAGCGGCAACGCCTGTACCGGCTGGCCGCGTTGGCGGCGCCGCACCCGGCACCGCCCGGAGGCCCCCGCGTCGTCACCGCCGGCGACCGCGCCCTGATCGCCGGCTGGTTCGCCGAGTTCGCGGAGGCGGTCGGCGAATCCGTGCCGACCGACGCCGGGGCCTGGGCCGACGCACGGATCGCCTACGGCGGCGTCACCCTCTGGGAGAGCCCGGACGGCACCCCCCTCGCCATGGCCGGTGTGACCCGCCTGGTCGCCGGACAGGTCCGGGTGGCCCCCGTCTACACCCCGGCCGGCCTGCGCGGTCGCGGCTACGGGGGCGCGGTCACCGCCGAGGTCAGCCGGGCCGCGCTCACCGCCGGCGCCGACGAGGTGCTGCTCTTCACCGACCTGGCCAACCCCACCAGCAACGCCCTCTACCAGCGGATCGGCTACCGCCCGGTCGCCGACTTCACGGTATGGGAGTTCACCCCCGCGCAGCCCTCGCCCGCCCAGACCCCGCCCCCAGGCACCCCGCCCCCCGACGTCAGGGCCACAGCAACCCCCTGACCCACTCGCCCCCGCCCTCCCGCCGGTACACCACCCGCACATGCCGCCGGGCCTCGTCCCCCTGGAAGAACTCCACCTCCTCGGGCCGCAGCCGGTACAGCGTCCACGTCGGCGCCTGGGCGTCCGGGTCCTGCCGGGCCCGGTCCCACGCGGCCTGCGACACGCGGCGCAACTCCTCGACGGACTCCAGCGGTTCGCTCTGCCGTCCGGTGAGCGCGGCCGCCAGCGCTCCCGTGGAGCGGGCGTGCAGGTCGGCCCGCGCCTGCGCGGGCGGCGCCACGGTGACCGGCCCGCGCACCCGCACCTGCCGTCCCAGCACCGGCCAGTAGAAGCAGAGGGCGGCATACGGCCGTGCGGCGAGCTGGCGTCCCTTGTGGCTGACGGCGTGGGTGGCGAAGGCCCAGCCGTCGGCGTCGGCGCCGTGCAGCATGACGATCCGCACGTCCGGGCGGCCCTGCGCGTCCGCGGTGGCCAGCGCCATGGTGTGCGGCTCCGGCTGCCCGGCCGCCACCGCGTCCGCGAACCACTCCTCGAAGAGGGCGAGCGGGTCGGCGGGGACGGCGTCCGGGTCGAGGGGCGGCAGCCGGGTCACCTCCGGGTCCCACACCCGAAGTGACCTCAGCAGCTCGTGCAGTTGGGTTGCCATGAGCGGAAGTATGGCCGGAGCGCGACGATCACCGGGCGGTAGCCTCGGCCGGATGCGCCTGATACCCGACGACCCGTTCCCCGAGATCGGTCACCCCTACACCACCGCCGTCAGCGCCGACGGCCGCTGGCTCGCGGTCAGTTGCCACGCGACCCACCGCGCCGGTCACGGCCGTGTCGTCGTGTACCGGACGGCCGATCTGGCTCTGTGGGACCAGCTCCTGCTGGACGAGGGCGTCGAGACACTCGTCTTCCACCCGCGGCTTCCGGTCCTCGCGGTCGGCACGGAGGCCGGGGACGAGTTCGAGCGCCGGGGCGGGCTGTACCTGTACGAGCCCGGGGCGCGCCGCCGGACCGGCATGACCGTCGCCGGCGCCGGGGTCGTCCATCTGCGCTGGCGGGACGCCCGGCGGCTGGAGGTGGTCTTCGCCGAACCCGTCGTCGACTTCGGGGACCCGGGGGAGAACACCCACACCCGCGCCACCGTCGTACGCGACGACTGGTGCGGTGTGCGCGCCGAGGACCTCGCGGCGCCGCTCGGCTGGCCGCGCGCGCAGGCCGTGATCGACTGGAGCCGGATGAAGGGCCCCGAGATCAGGCACCCGCGGCAGTACCTCGCCGCCCTCGCCGCCGAGCACGGCCGCGCCTGGAGCCACCGCTTCGGCGTGGCCCTCGTCGAGTCGCTGCGCGACGGCCGGGTGCTCGCGGCCCTGCTCACCGGGACCCTGCTGGAGTGCTGGTCGCCGGAGGGCACCCTGCTGTGGTCGGTGCCGGAGCCGGAGGAGTCTTTCCACCGCAACGGCGGCCATCTGTACGTCTCCCCGGACGAGGAGAGCGCCTGGGTGACGATCCGCTACGGCGACAGCGGCAACCCGACGACCTTCCTGCGCCGCCTCTCGCTCACCGACGGCAGCCAACTGGCCGAGCACAAGCTCGACTTCCCCGTCTCCCTCGCCTGGCGCGCCGACGGCGCCTGGGTGGCCCGCGACTCCCGCGACATCTTCCCCGGCCCGCGCTGGCCGCCGTACGACAGCGTCGTGTACACCCCGGGTGGGCGGCGCCTGGCGGAGCTGCCGCTGGGGGAGAGGGACGGTTCGTTCGAGATGCGGGTGCGCCGCTCGCCGCATCTGCTGGTCCTGCGCGGCTACGGCGCGGAGGGCACCCGCACGGAACACCTGGACAAGTGGGTCGTCCGGCTCTCCCCGGCCGGTGTCGAGCGGCTTTTCCCGCTGTCCTGGGACGGCATGCTCGGTCCGTACCTGTACGCGGGGCCCGCCGTGTACGTCGACGACACGGCCGGGCCGGGACTCGTGCACGCCTGCACGGTCCACGGGAACAGCCACCTGGTACGCCGCGCCTTCCCGGGCGGCGACCTGCTCTGGGCGCAGCGCTTCGACACCCTGGTGACGGGCGTCGACGTCGAGGACGGCCAGCTGTACGCGGTCACCGGCGACCGGGAGCTGCTCACCCTGCGCGCCACGGACGGCACGGTCGTACGGCGTCAGCCCCTCACCCTGGGAGGGCACACCTACACCCCGACCTGCCTGACCGCCGCCGGGGACGGCCGGCTGGTGATCGGGACGGTGGAGGGGCGGCTGCTGAGCGTGCCGGCAGACCCCGGCGCCGGCTGAGGACGGCCGCCCTACAGCGTCGCCAGGCGCTCCACCAGCAGGATCGCGCCGATGCCGAGCATCGCCGCGCCCGACGTCCGGGTGACCGCGCGGGCCGCGGCGGGCCGGGCGCCCAGCACCGCGCGGGCCAGCAGGCCGACCGCCAGATAGACGGCGGCGCAGCACGCCATGTGCAGGACGCCCAGTACGGCGGTCTGCGCCGGCACCGGCAGACGGTCGCCGCGCAGGGTGAGGAACTGGGGCAGCACGGAGAGGTAGAGCAGCAGCCCCTTGGGGTTCAGGCCGCTGATCGCGGCGCCGCGGCCGAAGACCCGCAGGCCGCTCTGCGCGTCCACCGACTCCCCGGCCCCCGGCGTCACGGGCCGCCGCAGCACGTTCCAGCCCAGCCACACCAGGTACCCGGCGCCCACCACGGTCAGGGCGGTGAGCAGCGCCGGGGAGCCCGCCACGAGCACCGCGAGCCCCGCCGCCGCCAGCGCCGTGTGCACCGCGTACCCGCCGACCAGCCCGGCCACGGCCAGGGTCACCCTGCGGCCGCCGAGGCCCGCGGCGATCGCGTACGCCCAGTCGGCGCCCGGCACGCAGACCAGCAGGAAGTCCAGGGCGAGGAAGGAGAGGAGGGTTGCGGAGTCCATACCGGGGACATTAGGCGCGATCCGCCCGAAAGTGTTCCCGAAGTTTGCCGGTTTCCTCGTACGCCGGGGGAAGATTTCCCTCATGGACGACGTGGACCGGAAGATCCTTGCAGAGCTTCAGCAGGACGGGCGGCTGACCGTGACCGAGCTGGCCGCGCGGGTGCGGCTGAGCGTCTCGCCGTGCCATCGGCGGCTGCGCGAGCTGGAGCGGTCGGGGGCGATCAGCGGATACCGGGCGATGGTGGACCCGGCGGCGGTCGGGCTGACCTTCGAGGCACTGGTCTTCGTCTCGATGCGGCAGGAGGACCGGGAGACGGTCGCCGGCTTCGAGCGGGCCCTCGGGGAGGTGCCGGAGGTGGTGGAGGCGCAGCGGCTGTTCGGGGAGCCGGACTACCTGCTGCGGGTGGTCGCCGCGGACCTCGCCGCCTACCAGCGCCTGTACGACGACCGCCTGGCCACCCTGCCGGGCGTGCAGCGCCTGACGTCCACGCTGGTGATGAAGCACGTGGTCAGGGACCGCCCGCTGCCGGCGTAGCGGTGACGCCCCGGCCGGCGTGGGGCCGCTCCGTGACGCGGAGGTGCCGGATATGCGGCAGGCGGTGGTCCGCCTGGGGGGACCACCGCCTGTGAGACAGGACTTGGGGCCGGGGCCGTGCGGGCCGCGCCTACCGCGACGGCTTCTTGCCGGTGACGCCCAGATGCACCAACAGTGCGACGTTCGGCTTCAGTTCGGCCAGCTTCACGCCCCACGCCGTGGAACCCTTCTGGTGGGAGGCGACCGCCGCGAGCATCGCGACGAGCGCGCCGGCGATCGCCGCCGGGTTCACGTCCTTGTCGATCCGGCCCTTGGCCTGCAGCTCGGAGATCGACTCCGCGAGGGAGCCGTTCACCGCGTTGAGGATCTTCACGCGGATCTTGTTGAACCGCTTGTCGCCCTCCGCGGCGCCGAGATCGATCACGCGCAGGATCGCGTCGTTGCGGCGCCAGAACTCCAGGAAGCCGTCGACGAGTTCCTGCGCGGTCTGCCAGCCGGCCTTGCCGGCCCACGACCGGCCCTTCACCAGCTCGCTCAAGACGGCGCCCTCGGCGGTCATTTGGTCGGCGAGCTCCAGGACGGCGCCTTCGACGTCCGGGAAGTACTGGTAGAACGTCGCGGGCGAGGTGCCCGCCTTGCGGGCCACGTCGATGACCTTGACGTCCCGGTACGGAGAGGAGCTGAGCATCTCGCTGAGGCAGTCGAGCAGCTTCTGGCGGGTCGCCTGCCCTCGCCGGCCGGCCACGCGGCCGTCGACGGTACGCACTTGTCCTGTCATGCCGTCAGCTTACCGAGGGGGTGTCGGAGCGCGATTTGGCCGACTGCAAATGGGGTGCACGGGGGTGCGGAGGCTGGTGTGCCTGGTCTGCGGGGTGCGCGCGGTCCCGTTACTTTGGCGGCATGGCCGAAAACAGCGCATCCGCGTACCCAGAGGGCGCCCCCTGCTGGGTGGACGCCCAGCTGCCGGACGTGGAGGCGGGCAAGCGGTTCTACGGTGAGCTTTTCGGGTGGTCCTTCGAGGCCGCCCACGGCGACTCGGTGTGGGCCCGCCTGGACGGGGAACCGGTCGCCGCGCTCGCCCGCAAGACCGACGGGCGGCTGCCCACCGTCTGGACCGTCCACTTCGCCACCCCCGACGCCGGGGCGCTCGCCCGCCGCGTCCGGGCGGCGGGCGGACAGGTGGTCAGCGCGCCGCTGGAGGTCGGCGAGCTGGGCGTGGCCGCCCTGGCCGCCGACCCCGAGGGCGCCGTCTTCGGCCTGTGGCAGCCGGGCGGCCACCACGGCTTCGGCCGCCGCCACGACGAGGGCACCTTCGCCTGGGTGCAGCTGTACACCCGCGACACCGCCGCCGCCGACGCCTTCTACGGCGACCTCTTCCACGACGCCCTCTTCGGACCCGACGCCGAGCCTCTCTTCGGCCGCGCCCCGGTCGCCGACGTCTTCCCCGCCGAGATGCCGCCGCACTTCCTGGTCCACTTCCGGGTGCGGGACTGCGCGCAGGCCGTCGGCCGGGTGCAGCGGCTGGGCGGCCGGGTGCAGGCGGACCCGTTTGCGACGTCCTACGGCACCGCGGCGGTCGTCACGGACGACCAGGGCGCGTCATTCGCGCTGCTGGAGCGGCCGTAGCCGACCCCGGAGTGCCGTTTCTGTCCTGAAATGGTGCGAGACACCCCTCCTGTCCCCGGGTTCGCAACCGCTGCCCGGGACAGGAAGAATCGGGGTGCGTCCCGCCATGGCGGTGCGGTGGTGAGACGCTGCACTTCGGCCGTGTCCACAAGCAGGTGGTATGCGGCTCGTACGGGGAGGTGGCAGGCAAGTGGTGGATCAGCTGACGCAGCACGATCCTCGGCGGATCGGGCCGTTCGAGGTGCTGGGACGGCTGGGTGCCGGCGGCATGGGGCTGGTCTATCTGGCGCGCTCGGCGTCCGGCCGGCGGGTGGCGATCAAGACGGTGCGCACCGAGCTGGCCGAGGACCAGCTGTTCCGGGTCCGCTTCACGCGCGAGGTCGAGGCGGCCCGCGCGGTCTCCGGCTTCTACACGGCGGCCGTCGTCGACGCCGACCCGCGCGCCGCGGTGCCGTGGCTCGCCACCGCGTACGTGCCCGCGCCCTCCCTCGAGGAGATAGTGAACGACTGCGGGCCGCTGCCCGCCCAGGCGGTGCGCTGGCTGGCGGCCGGGGTCGCCGAGGCGCTGCAGTCCATCCACGGCGCCGGCCTGGTCCACCGCGACCTGAAGCCGTCCAACGTCCTCGTCGTCGAGGACGGCCCCCGGGTGATCGACTTCGGCATCGCCTCGGGCGTGTCGAACACACGTCTGACGATGACGAACGTCGCCGTCGGCACCCCCGCCTACATGTCCCCCGAGCAGGCCAAGGACTCCCGCAGCGTCACCGGCGCCAGCGACGTCTTCTCCCTCGGCTCCACCCTGGTCTTCGCGGCCACCGGCCACCCGCCCTACCACGGCGCCAACCCGGTCGAGACCGTCTTCATGCTGCTGCGCGAGGGACCCGACCTGGAGGGCCTGCCCGACGAGCTGCGCCCGCTGATCGAGTCCTGCATGCAGATGGAGGCCGCCGGCCGCCCCAGCCCGGCCGACCTCCAGGCCCAGCTCGCCCCGCATCTGTTCGGCTCCGGTTCCGACGACAGCGGTACGGCCTCGGCCTGGCTGCCGGAGAAGGCCGTCGCCCTGATCGAGGCGCGCCGTGGCGGCCGTCCCCCCGTCAAGCCGGCCCCGGCGGGCCCGCGCAGCGCCGGCCGCGGCGGTTCCGACGGCGGCCCGGGCGCCGCTCCCGCCATCCCGCCGCCGCCCCCGCACGCGCCCGCCGTCCCGGCGCCGCCGGTCTCCGCGGGCGCGCCCGGCACCGGCCCGGTGCACCTGGCCGGCGCCGCCGTGCCGATCGGCCCCGGCCCCCGCGTCGCCGACCTGCGCGCCGCCGCGGTCAAGGCGCCGGCGCCCGAGGCCGCCCTCGCCGCCTCCTGGTCCAGGCCGCGCCCCGGCGTGGGCGGCGCCGACCCCGCCGTACCGAATCCGCCGCCGGTGCCGGCCGAGCAGCAGCAGACGGGCTGGCGTCCGTGGCGTTTCCGCATGTCGAACGACGTCTGGGGCACCCCGGCCGTCGCCGACGACCTGGTCTACGTCACCTCCTTCGAGGTGCACGCCCTCGATGTGGCCACCGGCCGGCGCCGCTTCAAGACCCGGGACGTCGCCTGGTCGATGGCGGTCGCCGACGGCCGGGTCCACGCCTCCGACGGCCCCACCCTCTTCGCCCTCGACGCCCGCACGGGCAGCGACCTGTGGCGGCTGCAGACCGACGCCTGGGTGTACTCCCTCAAGGCCGAGCGCGGCACGGTCGTCACCGGCACCCGCGGCGGCGGCGTCCAGGCCTGGGAGGCGTCGGGCGGGCAGAAGCTGTGGGAGATCACCGGCGTGCAGAGCGACTTCGAGTCGCCCGAGGCCGGCCCCGCCCTGCACGAGGGCACCGTCTACGTCTGGCAGGACGCCCGCCTGCGCGCCCTCGACGCCCGCACCGGCGACGAACGCTGGTCCTACCCCATCGGCGACGCGGCCTCCTGCGGCGGCGTCCCGCTGCGCCTCACCCAGGCCCCCGACGGCTACGTCTACGTCAGCGCCGGCACCCGGGTGCTCGCCGTCGACGTGGCGAGCGGCATGGTGCGCTGGCACTTCGAGGCGCCCGCGGTGTTCCTCTCCCCGCCGGCCTTCGTACCGGGCCCGGCGGTGGCCGGCGGCGGGGTGTACCTGGCGGACTACCTCGGCACGGTGTACGCCCTCGACGCCACCGACGGCCGCGACCGCTGGCGCATCGCCACCGAGTCCCGCGCCTCCATCGAACCGGTCCTGGTCGTCGCCGGCCACGTCCACGTCGGCAGCGGCAAGGGCCTGTACACGCTGGACGCGGTGACCGGCACGCCCAAGTGGCGCTTCCAGGCGGGCGGCGACATCGTGGGCGCGCCCGCGGTGGCCGAGGGCCGCATCCATTTCGGCTCCACCGACCACCTCCTCTACACGCTCAAGGCCGACGACGGCCGGCTGCGCTGGAAGCTCGCCACGGGCGGCGAGATCACCGGCTCGCCGCTGGTGCGCGACGGGGTGGTGTACGCGTGCAGCAAGGACCGCTGCGTGTACGCGCTGGACGCGGAGAAGGGCACGGGCACGGCCCGGACAGCGTGACCCGGGCGGCCCTGCGGGCGGGTGCCCGGTGAGGCCCTGCGGGCGGGCGCCGGTGCGGCCGTCGTGCGGGTGCCCGGGGACGGCCGTCGTGCGGGTGCACGGAAGGGGTGCCGGACGGCGGCCGCCGCGTGGGGGAGCGGCGTTGCCGGCCGCTCTCACCGCAGACGCTACGCCGGGTACCGGACGGTCGCCACGCGGTGACATGTCCGTGACCAGTGGCCCCTAGGGTGACCCCATGAGCAGATGGGGTCGCGAGTTCAGGTTGCTGACCGTGTCGGCGCTGGTCGTCCTGTCGCTGACCGGGTTCTCCACGGGGAGCCACAGCGGCAGCGGCGGCGGCAGCAAGGTCAGCAAGTCGAAGTCCGGCTCCAGCAAGAGCGGCAAGAGCAGCAGCCGCCACAGCTCGGGCGGGGGCGGCTGCAGCAGCTCGCACCAGGACCACGACGCCTACGACGACGATGACGACACGTACGCCGACGACACCACCGGCGACGGCACGTACGCCGACGGCGCCACCGCCGACGCGACCACGACGCCCCCGCAGGGCGCGACCGTGAGGCTGGTGAGCTGCGCGACGAGGAAGCAGCCGTACGCCACGGTGGAGTTGCGCAACCCCAACGCCCAGGACGGCACCTTCGAGGTGCGGATCAGCTTCCTGGACGCCAAGGGCAAGCTGGTCGACTCCGAACGGGACCACGTCGAGGTCCCCGCGAACGGGACGGTCGCGACGAAGGAGTACGTCGTCGGCAACGTGTCCGCGGTCCGCCGCTGCAAGGTGGACGAACTGGCGGACCCGGTGACGTCGACGCCCTGAACCTCACGGCCGCCGCGTCGCCGGACAGGCCTCGGCCGCGACGGCTCCCCCTCCGCGCCGCCGCGGCCGTACCCCCGTGGGTGCTGGTCTGTCAGGCCTCTTCGCTCGTGATGTGGGTGTCGAGCGGCTTGACCGTGCCACCGTCGGCCTTGGCGTCCGTGATGTGCGTGTCGAGCGGCGTGACGGTGCCCGCGTCGGCGTCGGTGATGTGCGTGTCGAGCGGCTTGACGGTGCCGTTGCTCTTGTTGTCTGCGGCCATGCTGTTCAACTCCTGTGACGAAGGACGAGTCCCGCCCGGCAACTCCCCCGAGGGTCGCCGGGCGGGCTGGTCAGGGCCGCTCACCTTAGTGGTGGGCCCTCCACGGTCATCCGCCTGCCCCCCGACGCGACGGATCGACGGCATTCAGAGTGCCGGAAGGCGATAAACGAACGATGAACGCCGAAGCCGGGGCCCGCCGTTCGGATCGTCGCGAGGTAACGAAGCACTACTAGGCGGCGGCCACCGGGTTGAGCAGGCGGCGTACCTCGGCGAGTTCCGGTGAGTCCAGGGTCTCGTAGATGGCCAGCGCATCGCGCCAGCAGGCCTGGGCGCGGTCGATCTGCCCGACACCGTGCAGCGCCCGGCCCAGCACGGTCAGCACGTTGCCGCGCCGCCATTCCCCTCCGATGCCGCGCAGGACCGCCAGCGACTGTTCCGCGAGGGCGGCGGCCTGGGCCGGCTGGTGTTCGCTGAGGCGCACCTCCGCGATCCGGAAGATGCTCATGCCTTCCCACAGGCGCTGGCGGCTGTCCCGGAAGACCTCGAGGGCCTCGGTCAACTGCTGAGCCGCGTCGGTCAGTTCGCCGGCCTGGGCGAGCGCCAGGCCCAGGGCGTACCGGCCGTTGGCGCCCCGCAGGGTGTGACCGAGGCGGTCGTAGATCTCGACGCCCTGGCGGGCGAGTTCGATCGCGCTCTTCGTACGCCCCATGGCGAGGTGGCACCGGGAGAGGTTGCACAGCGCGCTGGCCTGGCCGGCCAGGTTGCCGTCCGACCGGAAGCTGGTGATGGCGTCCTGCAAGCAGGTGGCCGCCTCCGCGTGCTGGCCCCGGTAGACCGCGATGACGCCCCGGTGGTTGGGCACCCAGCTGTTCAGGGCCGGATCGTCCACCGCGCAGGCCAGCGCGTGCGCCCGGCTCACCTCCTGGTCGGCCTGGGCGAACCGCCCTGCCGCCAGGTGCGACTCGGTCAGCGCGGTCCGCGCCCGCCCCTCGGCCTGCGCGTCGCCCGCCGCCCGGGCGGCATCGCGCGCCGCCGTGGCGACCGCCTCGTACCCACGGGAGTTGGCCCCGGACTCCGCCAGGTCCTTCACCGCCCACAGCAGATCGACCGCGCGCCGCAGCATCGTCCCCCGGGCGCACTGCTGCACCAGTGCCAGTACGGTGTGCGCCTCCGCGTACAGCCAGTCCTGCGCCGCGTGCCGGTCCCCGAACGTCAGCCCCGGATACTCCGCCTTCGCCAGGTGGCTGACCAGCCGGTCGCCGGGGCGTTCGATCGCGTACACGCCCGCTGCCGTCGCCAGGTAGAAGTCCAGGAGGCGGGACAGGGCCGCCTGCCGTTCCTGAGGGGGCCACTCGTCGCGTTCCGCGCAGGCGCGGGCGTAGAGGCGGACCAGGTCGTGGAAGCGGTAGCGGCCGGGGGCCGCCGACTCCAGCAGCGAGGTGTCGACCAGCGACTCCAGCAGATCCTCCGTGTCCTCAGGCGGCAGGTCCAGGACCGCCGCTGCCGCCGCCAGGGAGATGTCCGGGCCGTCGGCCAGGCCCAGCAGGCGGAAGGCGCGCGCCTGAGCCGGTTCCAGCTGGCCGTAGCCCAGCTCGAACGTCGCCTTCACCGCCAGGTCCCCGGCCTGGAGTTCGTCCAGACGCCGGCGTTCGTCGGCGAGCTTTGCCGCCAGCACGGACACCGTCCAGGTCCGCCGGGCCGCCAGTCGGGACGCCGCGATACGGATCGCCAGCGGCAGGAAACCGCACGCGGCGACCACGTCCAGCGCCGCCTCGCGCTCCGAGCCCACCCGCTCCTCGCCCACGATCCTCGTGAACAGGGCCAGCGCCTCGTCCGGCGCCATCACGTCCAGGTCGACCAGGTGCGCCCCCGCCAGGTCCAGCATGCGCACACGCGAGGTCACCAGCGCCGCGCACCCCGCCGTGCCCGGCAGCAGCGGACGCACCTGGGCCGCGTCGCGGGCGTTGTCCAGCAGCACCAGGACCCGCCGGCCGTCGAGCACCGAGCGGTACAGGGCCGCCCGGTCCTCCAGGGAGTCCGGGATCGCGGAGTCCGCCGTGCCGAGGGCGCGCAGGAAGGAGCCGAGGACCGTCTCGGGTTCGGCGGCCCGCGGGCCCGCGCCCTGCAGGTCGACGTACAGCTGGCCGTCGGGGAAGGCGGTGCGCGCCTGGTGGGCGACGTGCACCGCCAGCGTCGTCTTGCCCACGCCGCCGATGCCGGCGAGCGCGGACACGGCCATCACCCGGCCCTCGGCGGAGGCGAGGATGTCGCCCAGTTCGCGGACGAAGGCCGCGCGGCCCGTGAAGTCGGGCACCGTGGCGGGCAGTTGTGCGGGGCGGGGCCGCGGTGTGGCCGGCTCGGTCGGCGCCGAGGAGGGTTCCGCCAGGGCCGGGTCGGCGCGCAGGATCCGCTGCTGCAGCTCGCGCAGGCCGGGGCGCGGGTCCACGCCGAGTTCCTCCGCGAGCAGGCGGCGGGTGTCGGCGTACACGGCGAGGGCCTCCGCCTGGCGGCCGCTGCGGTACAGGGCCAGCATCAGCAGTTCGCGCAGCCGCTCGCGCAGGGGGTGGGCGGCGGTCAGCGCGGTGAGTTCGGAGACCGCCTCCGCGTGGCAGCCCTGCTCCAGGTCCATGTCCAGGCAGGACTCCAGCAGTTGCAGCCGCCACTCCTCCAGGCGGACCCGCTGGGCCTCCGCGTACGGGCCCGGTACGCCCGCCAGCGCCTCCCCGTCCCACAGGGCGAGCGCCCGGCGCAGCACCGCACGGGCATGGCCCAGGTCCCCGCCCGCCCGGGCCTTGTCCGCCTCGGCCGCCAGGTCCTGCGCGGCCGTCAGGTCCAGTGTGCGCGGCCCGCGGATCGCGTAGCCGCCGGACTCGCTGACCAGCACGCCCGCGTCGAGGACCTTGCGCAGCCGGGAGGCGTAGGTGCGCAGCGCCGCCAGCGCCTGCGAGGGCGGCTCCTCGCCCCACAGGGCGTCGATCAGCTCGGCGGCGGTGGCGGTGCGGCCCTCGCGCAGCAGCAGCGCGGCGAGCAGGGCGCGCTGCTGGGGGGAACCGGTCGGCAGCGGGTCCTCGCCGCGCCAGGCCCGCACCGGGCCGAGCACGCCGAAGCGCACGCCCGCCGGCCCCGCAGCGGAGTCAGGGCGCCTCTGCTCCGGCACCCGCGCAGCACCGTCCATCGCCGTCCCCCCTGGAGATCCCGAGCAACCCCGTCAGTTTGCCTTGTTCGTGGCGGATGCGTCAGCCGTGGGAGACGCCGATCACAGGGCGCGGGGCGGGCGGTCACAGGACCCACACAACCGCCCGCACGGGAGGCGGCCCGCGATCGGCGCCGGCCGGTCAGTCCAGGTCGACCCGGACGGTGAGCAGATCGGTCCCGAGGACCCGCACCGCGGCGCTGTTGACGCGCGGCAGGCGGCGCAGCCGGGCGACGGGGTCGTCGTCGGGCAGGAGGTGGGCGGTGCCGGTGTACCAGCGGCCGCGCAGACGCACCCGCACCCGCGGATCCGCCTGGATGTTGCGCACGTACTGGGAGCGCGTCCCGAACTCCGACACCAGCCAGAAGCAGTCGCCGATCCGCCGTCCGCCCACCGGCGTCTGCCGGGGCAGCCCGGAGACCCGCCCCGTCGTCTCCAGCACGGTCTGTGTGGGCAGCCGGCGCAGCACCGGGTTGAGGCGGCGCTGGACGGCCGTGGTGTACCGGTGGCGGAGATCGGCGAGGCGGGACACGAACGCTCCAGTCGAAGGTCAGCGGTGGCCGAGGAAGATTGGGTTGGTGAACGCCGCGAGCGCGCCCGGCAGCGGACCCGCCGCCGCCTCGTGCCGCACCTCGGCGCGGACGTAGGCAGCGTACGACGGGGTGGTGTGCCACTCCACGGTGCCCGCGCCCGGCACCGGCAGCGGGGCGCTCGTGAACAGCACGCCCTGGTCGGTGACGAACCGGACGGTGCAGCGCGGGGCGCCTTGGACCTCCAGGCGCACGGTCACCGGGGTGTCCCGGTCCACTTCCAGGCGCTCGCCGATCCCGGCGTGTTCGCCGCGTCCGCCGCTCACTGCGAAGGACAGCGTCACCCCGGCGGACTCGGCGACGTAGGAGCGGCCGGCGCGGATGCCCGCCTGGATCGCCTCGCGGGTCAGGTCGTCGGCGAGGACGACGGTCTGCGGCATGCCCACGGGGTCCGGGTCGCGGTGGGCGTCGCTGTTGCCCATCGCCGGGATCCAGTCGCGTCCCTCGCGCACGGAGGCGACGAGCATGCTGTCCCAGTCGGCGAGCGCCACCTCGTCGTCGGGGGTGTACGCCCCGTTCCACACCTCGATCGCGTCGGCCTCGCCGAAGCCGAACTTCCAGTTGCAGCCGACGCAGGTGGCGTGCGGATGCGCGGGTACGACGAGACCGCCGGCCTGGCGGACACGGCGGGCGAACCTGCCGAACCGGTTGTCGCGGGCCCGGTAGCGCCAGTCCACGAAGGTGCCCGGGTCGGTGCCGAGGGCCACGACGTGGCCGTTGCGGGTGGTGATCTCCTCGCCGAGCATCACCAGCAGGTCGTCGCCGGCCACGTCCGCCCAGTGCGGGTGGGAGGAGTGGGTGTTGTGGTCGGAGGTGTTGACGAAGTCCAGGCCCGCGGCCCGCGCGAGGGCGCCGATCTCGGCGGGGGTGCGGCGGCCGTCGGAGTGCCAGGAGTGCAGATGGCAGTCGCCCCGGTACCAGGCGCGGCCCCGCCCCTTGGCGCGCTCCGGCGGATAGACGGGCTTCGGCGTCTCGCCGGGCTCCCCGAAGGTGAGCGTGACGGTCAGCTCGTACGCCAGCCCCTGCGGGGCCACCGTGTACGGGCCGAGCGCGATGTGCCAGGTGCCCTCGCGCACCGGGCCCGGCAGATAGCCGGGGGTGGCGTCGTCGGCGCGTACGAGGAACTCGGTGCGGGCGCCGCCCGACCAGCCGCGGAAGCCCTGGCCGCCGAGGCCGGTGCCGCGCTCGTCGAAGAGGCCGATGTCGAGGGCGTTGCCCGGGGTGCCGGCCGGCACGGAGGGCTTGTCGTAGGTGTAGGAGACCTTGATCTCCCGTACGCCGGCGGGCACTTCGACCGGGACGTACACGAAGTCGGGGGCGCCGGGGGGCAGCGTGCCGCGCACGGTCCGCGTCTCCTGGCCGGTGCGGCCCCCGTCGGCCGCTGAGGCGAAGGTCACGCTTCCCAACGTAAGCGCGGCGGCGGCTCCCGTCACGAACAGGGCGCGCCTGCCGAGGGCGTTTCCGTCTGCTCTGTCGTCACACATGGCCGCCACTGTGCCGCCCGGGCGTGAACTCCGGTAGACCGCAAGGGAATCGGTGGACGGCGGGCCCGGCGGCCGGCCCTCCCGAGGCATCGACCGACCGGACGGTATGGACTGCCGGCCTCCGGCGCGGTACAGATGCCCTCATGCGCATCTCCGTCACGGTCTTCCTCACCGACGAGACCATCACGCCCGTCCGCCTCGCCCGCGCGCTGGAGGAACGCGGCTTCGCCGGGCTCTACCTGCCCGAGCACACCCACATCCCCGTCGAACGCACCACCCCCTACCCGGCCGGCGGCGACCTGCCGCGCGAATACGGCCGCACCCTCGACCCCTTCGTGGCCCTCGGACAGGCCGCCGCCGTCACCGCACGGCTGGGCCTGGGCACCGGCATCACGCTCGTCGCCCAGCACGACCCGATCGACCTGGCCAAGCAGCTCGCGACCCTCGACCACCTCTCCGACGGCCGCGTCACGCTCGGCGTCGGCTTCGGCTGGAACGTCGAGGAAGCCGCCGACCACGGGGTGAAGTGGCGCACCCGGCGCGCCCTCGTACGGGACCGCATGGCGCTGATGCGGGCGCTGTGGGCCCCGGAACCCACCGGCCATGACGGGGAGTTCGCCAGCGTGCGCCCGAGCCTGGCCCACCCCAAGCCCGTGCGCGCACCGCGAGGCCCGGTCCTCGGTCCGCGCACGCTCGTCGGCGGGGCGGCCGGCCCGAAGCTGTTCGCGGACATCTGCGCGTACGCCGACGGCTGGCTCCCGATCGGCGGCCGCGGCCTGACGGAGTCCCTGCCGCTGCTGCGTACGGCCTGGGCCGACGCGGGCCGCGACCCGGCCGGCCTCCAGGTCGTCCCCTACGCCGTGCACCCGTCCCCGGGCAAGCTGACCCACTACGCCGGCCTCGGCATCGAGGAGGTGGTGCTGCAACTGCCGCCCGCCGGGGAGACGGAGGTGCTGCGGGCGCTGGACGAGTACGCCCCCTACCTTTCCTGATCACGCTCGTATCCTCGAAGGATGACGACCTCCGCGACACCCGGACCCGGCCCCACCGAGAACTCCATGCGTCGCGCCCTCAAACGCGCCCGCGACGGTGTCGCCCTCGACGTCGCCGAGGCGGCGGTGCTGCTGCAGGCCCGCGGCGAGGACCTGACCGGCCTCGCCGCGTCCGCCGCCCGGGTCCGCGACGCGGGCCTGGAACAGGCGGGCCGCCCCGGCGTCATCACGTACTCGAAGAGCGTTTTCGTCCCGCTCACCCGGCTGTGCCGGGACAAGTGCCACTACTGCACCTTCGTCACCGTGCCCGGCAAGCTGCGGCGCGCCGGGCACGGGATGTTCATGTCGCCCGACGAGGTCCTCGACATCGCCCGCAAGGGCGCGGCCCTCGGCTGCAAGGAAGCCCTCATCACGCTCGGCGACAAGCCGGAGGACCGCTGGCCCGAGGCGCGCGAGTGGCTCGACGCGCACGGCTACGACGACACCATCGCCTACGTCCGCGCCATCTCCATCCGCATCCTGGAGGAGACGGGTCTGCTGCCCCACCTCAACCCCGGCGTGCTGACCTGGACGGACTTCCAGCGGCTGAAGCCGGTCGCCCCGTCGATGGGCATGATGCTGGAGACGACCGCGACCCGGCTGTGGTCGGAGCCGGGCGGCCCGCACCACGGCTCCCCGGACAAGGAACCGGCCGTACGGCTGCGGGTGCTCCAGGACGCGGGCCGCTCCTCCGTCCCCTTCACCTCCGGCCTGCTGATCGGCATAGGCGAGACGTACGAGGAGCGCGCTCAGTCGCTGTTCGCGCTGCGCAAGGTCGCCCGTGCCTACCACGGCATCCAGGAACTGATCATCCAGAACTTCCGCGCCAAGCCGGACACCGCGATGCGCGGCATGCCGGACGCCGAACTGGACGACCTGGTCGCGACGGTGGCCGTGGCCCGGCTCGTCATGGGCCCGAGCGCCTGCCTCCAGGCCCCGCCGAACCTCGTCGACGCCGAGTACGAGCGCCTCATCGGCGCCGGCATCGACGACTGGGGCGGCGTGTCGCCCCTGACCATCGACCACGTCAACCCCGAACGCCCCTGGCCGCGGATCGAGGAGCTGGCCGCGAAGTCCCGCGCCGCGGGCTTCGAGCTGCGCGAACGGCTCTGCGTGTACCCGGAGTTCGTGACGCGCGGCGAGCCCTGGCTGGACCCGCGGCTGCTGCCGCACGTACGCGCCCTGGCCGACCCGGCCACCGGACTCGCCTTGCCCGGCGCCCTGCCGAAGGGGCTGCCCTGGCAGGAACCGGAGGAGGTCTTCACCGCCGCCGGCCGCACCGACCTGCACACCTCGATCGACACCGAGGGCCGCACCTCCGACCGCCGCGAGGACTTCGACGAGGTGTACGGCGACTGGGGCGCCCTGCGCGAGGCGGCCGCCCCCGGCATGGCCCCCGAGCGCATCGACACCGACGTCCGCCAGGCGCTGCGCACCGCCGCCGACGACCCGACGCGGCTCACGGACGCCGAGGCGCTGGCGCTGCTGCACGCGGACGGCCCCGCGCTGGACGCCCTGTGCCGGGTGGCGGACGACGTGCGCCGGTCGGCGGTCGGCGACGACGTGACGTACATCGTCACCCGGAACATCAACTTCACCAACGTCTGCTACACCGGCTGCCGCTTCTGCGCCTTCGCCCAGCGCCGCACCGACGCCGACGCCTACACGCTCTCCCTCGACCAGGTCGCCGACCGTGCCCAGCAGGCCTGGGACGTCGGCGCGGTCGAGGTGTGCATGCAGGGCGGCATCCACCCGGACCTTCCCGGCACGGCGTACTTCGACATCGCCGAGGCGGTGAAGGCGCGCGTGCCCGGCATGCACGTGCACGCCTTCTCGCCGATGGAGGTGGTCAACGGCGCGACCCGCACCGGCATGTCGATCCGGGAGTGGCTGACGGCGGCGAAGGAGGCCGGGCTGGACACGATCCCCGGCACCGCCGCGGAGATCCTGGACGACGAGGTCCGCTGGGTGCTGACCAAGGGCAAGCTGCCCGCGGCCACCTGGATCGAGGTGATCGAAACGGCCCACGAGCTGGGCATCCGCTCGTCGTCGACGATGATGTACGGCCACGTCGACCAGCCTCGCCACTGGCTGGGCCATCTGCGCACGCTCGCCGGGATCCAGCAGCGCACGGGCGGCTTCACGGAGTTCGTGACCCTGCCCTTCGTGCACACCAACGCGCCCGTCTACCTCGCGGGCATCGCCCGCCCGGGCCCCACGATGCGGGACAACCGTGCGGTCACCGCGATGGCCCGCCTGCTGCTGCACCCGTACATCCCTAACATCCAGACCAGCTGGGTCAAGCTCGGCACGGAGGGCGCCGCCGAGATGCTGCGCTCCGGCGCCAACGACCTGGGCGGCACCCTGATGGAGGAGACGATCTCCCGCATGGCGGGCTCCTCCTACGGCTCCTACAAGTCGGTCAAGGACCTGATCGCGGTCGCGGAGGCGGCGGGCCGCCCGGCCAGGCCGCGGACGACGCTCTACGGCGAGGTCCCCGGGGAACGGCAGCGCGCGGCCGAGGCCTCCGACGGCCACCTGCCGGAACTGCTGCCGGTGCTGGACTGACCGGCGGGGCGCCCACGGCAGGGCAGTACGATGATCCGGCCCCCGACATGCCGGGGGCCGGAGACTGAGGAGATGCGTAGCGGTGCCTGCCCGACGGCTGCCCTCGTGGGCCTGGACCACCGCGCTGACCGTGGGCGCGGTCGCCGCGGTCGCGGCCCTGACGGTACAGGCCGACCAGGGGGCGAAGCCCTCGGCGACGGCGGCCCGGCCGGGCGCGTCGGCGTCGGCGCACCCGCACCCGGCGCCCGCGGCGCCGCCCGCGGTCCCGGACGCCTCGGGCACCGGACGCCGGGTGGTCTACTCGCTCGGGCAGCACCGGCTGTGGCTGGTGGACGCGAGCGACTCCCCGCGCCGCACGTTCGCGGTGTGGGCGGGCACGGTCAGCCCGGACCCGGGGACGTACGCGGTGTCGACGCGGCGGGAGACCACGACCGGCTCCGACGGCGTGCGGATCGAGCACATCGTGTACTTCACGGCGAAGTCGGGGGTGTCGATCGCGTTCTCCAACGCGGTCGACGGCGCCTCCCCGCCGCCGCCCGCCGCGGGGAGCCGCACGGGCGGCATCCGGATGCGGGCGGCCGACGGGGCGGCGCTGTGGGCGTTCGCGACGCCGGGGACGACGGTCGCGGTGGTCAGCTAGCGGTCTTCCCGGCCTCCTCGGCCTTCGCCGGTTTCCCGGTCGCCGGGACCCCGGCGGCCTCGGTGTTCCCGGCGGCCAGGTGGTTGACGATCAGTACGATGCCGCTGATCAGGAAGATGCGGGTCGCGGCGTCGAGGCCGTTCCAGTTCTTCGACTGCCACATGGAGAACCACTCACCGCCGATCGCGATGAACCCGGCGCCGAACAGCAGCATCAGCATCAGCAGGCCGTAGGTGGACAGCCGCCGGGCGAGGGCGTGATCGCGGCGCGCCCAGCAGACGGTCCCGGCTATCAGCACGAGCGCGGCGACGCTCTCCCAGACGATGATCGCGACGTAGGCGGCGTTCTGCAGGCCCTTGCTGGTGATGGCCCGCCACATCAGGTCGTCGTCCTTGAAGGTGGTGTCCATGGCCAGGACGTGCTGGACGAATGCCTGGTTCGTCCCGAAATCGGTGATGTTCCCGAAGGCGACGAGCGTGATGTAGAGCGCGAGCACACCGGTGAGAAGCCCGGCGGCGAGCGGAAGCGCGCGTGAGGTGGGGGTGGTCATGCCGATCATTCTGCCCAACCGGCGCCACCGTCCGTGCAGCACTCAACTTCCCCGGCCCGTATCGCCCTTGGCCGCCGCCGGCGGCCGGGCGGGGACGGCACGCGCGGCACGGGGCCGGGGCGGACCGGGAGCCCCGACCGGCGCCGCCTCCCGGCGCGCACATTTTCCGCCCCTTTCCGCCCCTGAACCCATCGCCTCCGTTCGATTACAGTGCTGCGCGTCGTACGTGCGGACGGTGCCGGGAGGTCTGGGTGGGCGCGACGTCCGGTGCCGTCTGGGGACGAGCCGAGCAGCAGGACTTCCGCAGCCGGGTGCGCGGCACGCTCCTCGGGGCGGCCGTCGGGGACGCCCTCGGCTCGCCCGTGGACGGGCTGGACCTGGCCGCGATCCGGGAGACGTACGGCCCGGAGGGCATCGCCGACCTCGTGCCGGCGCACGGCCGCCGCGGCGCCGTCAGCCATCTCACGCAGCTCACCCTGTTCACCGTGGACGGGCTGATCCGCGCCCAGGTGCGCCGCGACACCGGCGCCTGGCATCCGCCGACCGACCTGCACCGGGCGTACCGGCGGTGGCTCGCCACCCAGCGGGACTGGGGGCCCGACGAGCGCCGCAAGGACGACGGCTGGCTGGCCCGCGAGGAGTGGCTGTACGCCCGCCGCGAGCCGCCCCGCGCGCTGCTGCTCGGGCTCGGCGAGGAGACCATGGGCACCCTGGAGGCGCCCAGGAACCCCGCCGAGGCCGGGCCCGAGGCCGCCGCCCGCTCCGCCCCCTTCGGGCTGCTCGTCGGCTGGGAGCCGCAGCTGGTCGTCCAGCTGGCCGTGGAGTGCGCCGCGCACACCCACGGGCACCCGGTCGCCGGCCTGGCGGCGGGGGCGTACGCGGCGATCGTGCACGGTCTCGCCCGCGGCCAGAGCCTGGACGGCGCCGTCCAGCAGGCGCTCGCCCTGCTCGCCGCCCGCCCCGGCCACCAGCCGGTCTCCGCCGCCCTCCAGCACGCCCTCGGCGCGGTACGGCAGGGACTGCCGACCCCGGCCCGCGTCACCGAACTGCTCGGCGAGGGCACCGCG
This sequence comes from Streptomyces sp. NPDC097129, assembly GCF_055668065.1. Taxonomy (NCBI): domain Bacteria; kingdom Bacillati; phylum Actinomycetota; class Actinomycetes; order Kitasatosporales; family Streptomycetaceae; genus Streptomyces; species Streptomyces sp. NPDC097129. The sequence goes on from NZ_JBVOQE010000006.1 coordinate 170,928, forward strand.
GACGGCGTGCTCGGCGCCGCCGTCTACTGCGCCCTGGTCGGCGAGGACGTCCGCCACGGTCTGCGCCTCGCCGTGAACCACGACGGCCCCTCCGGCCCGGCGGGCGCCCTCGCCGGCGGCCTCCTCGGCGCCCTGCACGGCGAGACGGCCCTCCCCCCGGCCTGGCTGGCCGAACTGGAGGGCCGCCCCACGCTCCTGGAACTGTCCGACGACTTCGCCATGGAAATGACCCAGGGCCCCGCCTTGCACGGCCCGGCGGGAGCGTCACCGGGGTGGCTGGCCAGGTATCCGCGCGCCTGACGAGGCTCCCCTACGGCGCCCCCACCACTCCCTGCGCCGGGGGCCGGACCGCGGCGGCCGCCGCGTCGTCGTCGCCGTTGACGCGCTCGATGACCGCCAGCCGCTCCGGGGTGTCCTCCGGCTTCACCCAGCCGATCGCGATGTACAGGACCAGGGAGACCGCCAGCGGGATCGACACCTGGTACTGCAGGGGCACTCCGCCCTTGATCTGCCAGCTGATCGGGTAGTTGACCAGCCAGAAGGCCAGCAGGCCCAGCGCCCAGCTGGTCAGGGCCGCCGTCGGGCCGGAGCGGCGGAAGGGGCGCAGCAGGCCCAGCATCATCGGGATGGCGATCGGGCCCATGAGACCGGCCACCCACTTGATGACGACGGTGATGATGTCCTTGAAGGCGGGGGAGTTCACCTGCGTGGCCACCGCCATGGACAGGCCGAGGAAGACGACGGTCGTCACCCGCGCGGCGACCAGCCCCGAGCGCTGCCCCCAGGCCCGCGCCCGCCGCGACAGCACCGGCGCCACGTCCCGGGTGAACACCGCGGCGATCGCGTTCGCGTCGGAGGAGCACATGGCCATGGTGTGCGAGAAGAACCCGACGATCACCAGGCCCAGCAGGCCGTGCGGCAGGAGCTGTTCGGTCATCAGGGCGTAGGAGTCGGAGCCGTCCGGCTTCTGCGCGTGGACCAGGAGCGGGGCCATCCACATCGGGAAGAACAGCACCACCGGCCAGACGAGCCACAGCACCGCCGACAGCCGCGCCGAGCGTTCGGCCTGGCGGGCGCTGCCGGTGGCCATGTAGCGCTGCGCCTGGTTGAGCATGCCGCCGTTGTACTCGAACAGCTTGATGAACAGGAACGCGAGCAGGAACACCGTTCCGTAGGGGCCGACGAGCGGCTTGCCGTGCCCGTGCAGGGCCGGTTCGTCCCAGGCGCCGAGGAAGCCGATGCCCTTGTCGTTCAGCTTCAGCACCACCGCCACGAACATGGCGATCCCGGCCAGCAACTGGATGACGAACTGCCCGAGTTCGGTCAGCGCGTCCGCCCACAGCCCGCCGATCGTGCAGTACACGGCCGTAATGGCGCCGGTGATGAGGATGCCCTGGTTGAGCGAGAGGCCGGTGAACACCGACAGCAGGGTCGCGACGGCCGCCCACTTCGCGCCCACGTCGACGATCTTCAGCAGCATCCCGGACCAGGCCAGCGCCTGCTGGGTGCGCAGGTTGTACCGGTTCTTCAGGTACTCCAGCGGTGAGGCCACGTGAAGCCGGGAGCGCAGCCGGTTGATGCGCGGCGCGAACAGCTTCGAGCCGATGGCGATGCCGAGGGCGATCGGGAAGGACCAGGTGATGAACGAGGTGACGCCGTAGGTGTAGGCGATGCCCGCGTACCCGGTGAACATCACCGCGCTGTAGCCCGACATGTGGTGCGAGATGCCGGACAGCCACCAGGGCATCTTCCCGCCGGCGGTGAAGAAGTCGCTGACGTCGTCCACCCGCTGGTGCGACCAGACGCCGATCGCGACCATCACACCGAAGTAGCCGATGAGCACGGCCCAGTCGAGACTGTTCATGGGCTCGATCGTGTGGGCAGCCGCGTGAACACGACAAGCGAGAGTAAGGTCAAGTCACGGTAAAAACGTTCGACTTGATGTCTGTGGTTCACTGACATGAACACTCGGGGGTATGGGAAAGCCCCTGCCGGCACCGGTGCCGACAGGGGCTTCGTCCCGCTGGAGCGCTCGTTACGGCGTCTGCACGGCGGCATGCTTCAGCTCGTCCGGGCAGGGCGTGCCGCGCGGCAGCTGGTAGGGCGCCGCCAGCCGGTAGGTGCCCGCCTTCGGCGCCAGCAGCACCGTCCACCTGTCGCCGTCGGCGTCCTCCTCCGTCTGCATCAGACAGCCGTTGACGTTGTCGTACGACTTCGGCGTGCCCTCGGCGCGGTGCTTGGAGGCGTCCGTCTCCTGCGGGGCCTTCAGGCTCTTGCCCTTGGCGTCCACGATGCTCAGCCACGGCGAGTACGGGATGCGCACCAGGATCCGGCCCGGCCGGCCCACCTGGATCGTCATCTCGCCCTGCTCCGCGCGCACCACGACCGCGTCCGGCTCGGCCAGCGGCGCCGGGTCGGTGACCCGGAACAGCTGCCATTGGGTGTCGCCCCAGATCTGCTGGAGATACGGCAGCCCGCGCTGCACCAGCGCCCGCTCGCGCTGCCCGCCGTCGCCGTCCGGCTCGTCCTTCGGCACGACCACGTAGTGCACCGCCCAGCGCTGGAGCCACTCGTGGTAGTTCGCCGAGTTGAGGGTGTCGTCGTAGAAGAGCGGGTTGCGCTCCATGTCGGCCTGGCGGTTCCAGCCCCGGGCCAGGTTCACGTACGGCGCGAGCGCGGACGCCTCGCGGTGCGAGCGCGCCGGGACGACCTCCACCCGGCCCTTCTCCGCGCCGACCTGCTGCAACTGGTTCACCAGCGGGGCCAGCTCACGCGACCAGGAGGCGGCCGGAGCGGTGTGGATGATGTCGTCGACGGTCTTGTAGCCGATCCAGCCGACGAAACCGACGAAGGCCATCACCACCGCGTACCACTTGCGCGACTTCGGCACGGTGAACGGCAGTGCCGCCACCAGCGCCACCCCCGCGAACAGCATCGCGAGCCGGGTGATGTTCGAGCCGATCTGCGAACTGATCAGCCACACCAGCAGCACCGCGAGCCCGTACACGGCCGCCGTCACCCGGACCGTCTTCCACTTGCGCGGGACGGCGAAGTAGACGAGCGCCGAGAACAGCAGCGGAAGGGACGCCGAGCCGAACGACATCGGCTGCGTGCCGGAGAACGGGAACAGCCACGCGGAGACCGCCACCACCGCCGACGGGGCAAGCCCCAGCGCCCACGCACCCGGCCGCCGCTTCTGCAGGAACAGCGCGACCGCCACCAGACCGACGAACAGTCCGGCAACCGGCGAGGCCATCGTGGCGAGCGCGGCCAGCGGCGCCGCGCACAGCGCCTTCGCCCAGCGTTTGTGGCGCCAGCGGTACGGCCAGCAGAAGACCGCCGCGACCGCGCCGAGCGCGAACATCATGCCCAGACCGAAGGTGACCCGCCCCGAGATGGCGTTGCAGAGCAGGCCGAACACCCCGGCCATCGTGGCCCACAGCGGATTGCGCACCGCACGGCTGCGGATCAGGATCAGCGCCAGCAGCCCCGCCGAGACCGTACCGGCGATCATCATCGTCGTCCGCACGCCGAGCACCGACATCAGATACGGCGACACCACGCTGTACGACACCGGGTGCATGCCGCCGTACCAGGCCAGGTTGTACGCCGAGTCCGGGTGCCGGCCGACGAACTCCGCCCACGCGTCCTGCGCCGCGAGGTCGCCGCCGCTGTTGGCGAAGGTGAAGAACCAGACGATGTGCAGGACGCCCGCGAGGGCGGTGACCCACAGCACCGGGTGACGCAGCATCCGCTCCCGCAGCGCGAGGAAAGCGGACCGGAAACGCTCGCGGGGGCCGTCGCCGCCGCCGGAAGGGCCTGTTTCAGGCAGCGCTATTCGAGGGCCGGTACGTGATCCCGTACCGGTGTCGTCGGCGCGTGTCGGCTCCGCTGTGGCCACCTGTCGGCACTCCCAGTTCCCGTCTTCTGTTCTCGGCCGCGACCGGCGACCTGTCCGTTTCGCGACGCTAGCACGCACCCCGCCGGGCAGCCCTGCCGTGGGGCGCCGATGGAGGCGTGCGCGGGCGCGAGGACGACGCGGGCGCGGGCCGCGGAGGCGACGCGGGCGCGGGCCCGTGCGGGGCGGCGCGCGCCGCCCCGCACGGGCCCGGACGTCAGCCCACCCGGGTGAGCTTGGCCGTGAAGCCCGGCTCGACCAGATCCTTCTGCAAGGCCACCGGAACCTTCACCGCGCCGTTGGAGCCGTCACCCACGGTGAGCGTGCCGACCTTCGTGCCGGCCTTCGCCGTGTGCGGCACGTCGTCGGCGGCGAACGACAGCCTCACCTTCAGCCCGGCCCAGCCGACCGCCGTGACGTCCTGGGTGAGGACGACCGGCGTACGGCCGCCGAGCTGGTCGTCCACGTACCCGACGACGTCGCCCTTCTTGAGGATCTTCACCGAGGTCAGCGCGTCCCGGGCGGCGAGCATCGCGGTCCTGCTGACCGTGTTGACCGTGTCGATGATCGGCGCCTTGTGCTGGCCGAGGATCGCACCGACCACGGTGACCGTCTGCCCGCCGACCTCCTTGGTCGCGGCGAACAGCAGGTTGCCGCCGGCCGCGCTGGTCGTGCCGGTCTTGAGGCCGATGGCCCCGTTGTACGGCACGAGGTCGTTGTAGTTGCGCCACTTGTGGCCGGAGGGGTCGACCCAGTTCGGCTGCTTGGTGATCTCCATCAGCGCCGGGATCTTCACCAGCTCGTTGCCCAGCTTCACCTGGTCCTCGGCGGTGGAGACCGTGGTCTCCTTCAGCCCCGAGGCGTCGGTGTACGTCGTGCCGGTCATCCCGAGCTGCTTGGCCGTGTCGTTCATCTTCTTGATGAACGCGGCCTCGGTGCCCGCGTCCCAGCGGGCCAGCAGACGGGCGATGTTGTTCGCCGACGGGATCATGATCGCCGACAGCGCCTGCCGCTCGGTGAGCTTGTCGTTCTCCTTGACCGTGTTGAGCGTGGACTCGCCGTCCTTGTCGTAGCCGCCCTCCTTCTCGGCGGTGGCGTCGACGGTGATGGCCGGACCCTGCTCACCGGGCTTCAGCGGGTGGTCCTTCAGCACGATGTACGCCGTCATCGCCTTGGCGACCGAGCCGATGGCGACCGGCGTCTGCCGGCCGAAGCGGCCCATCGTGCCGATGCCGTTCACGTCGATGCGGCCCTGTCCCTCGCCGGGCCACGGCAGGTTCACCTGGTCGCCGTCGAAGGTGTGACTGTCCGCGGCGGTCAGCTGCAGGGCGGGCGCCGGCAGCGGCCGTACGGCCTGCACGATCGCAAAGACGATCACCAGCAGGATGACCAGCGGCGTCCAGATCTTGACCCGGCGCACCACCGTCCGCAGGGGGGTCTGCGGAGGCGGCGGGGTGTTCGTCAGCTCGGCCAGCAGATCCAGCGGCGGCTTCGGCGGCAGCGGCTGCTGCGTGGTGCGCTCGGGGCCGACCTGGGGGATGGCCGCGGTGGCGTCGGCGGGGGCGGCCTTGGGGGCCGCCTTGGGGGCCGCCGCCTTCCGGTCCGCGGGGGCGGTCTTCGCGTCCGCGGGCTTGGCGTCCGCCGCCTTCGCGTCCGCGGGCTTGGCGCCGGCGGGCTTGGCGTCCGCGGGTTCGGCGTCCTTCGGCTCCGCGTCCTTCGGCTTCGCGTCCGGGGTGACCCGGCGGAGCGCGGTCGTGGCCTCGTTCGCGGGCGGCTGCGTCAGGCGCGGGGGCTTACGGGTCGAGGGGTCGTCGAGCGGCTTCAGCGCGACGAACTTGCTGGTCCGCTCGGCGTCGGACTCGGCCGGCCTGCCGTCCTCGGGACCCTTCGCGTCCTTGGCGGGCTTGGCGTCCTCGGGCCGCTTCGCGTCCTTGTCGGGCTTGGCGTCGTCCTGGGGGCCCTTGGCGTCCTTGGCGTTCCCGGCGGGCTTCGGCTTGACGTCGCCGAGCTTCAGCATGGTGGTCGGCTGGTCGACGGGGCCCTTGCCGGCGCGTGCCTCGGAGGCGTCACCGATCTTGAGCATGGTGGTGGGCTGATCGCCGCCCTTGGCCGGGGCGTCCTCGTCCGCAGCCGCGTCCGTCCCGTCCGCCGTACGCGAGTCGGAGTCGGCCTTCTCGTCCTCGGCGGCCTTCTCCGGGGCCTCGGCGTCCGCGGAGGGGGCCTTCTGCGGGGTCTCGGCGGCCTTCTCCGCCTCCTGAGAGCCCTTCGCCTCCGCCGGCTCACCGTCGGAGTCCGCCGACCTCACCCAGGCCGCCACGGCCTCGCGCAGCCGCTCGTCACCCTCCGCACCCGCCGCGTCGCCGTCCGTGCCGCGATCCGCGTCGTCGTCCGCGTCGCCGGCCGTGCCGGAGGTGCCGTCGTCCGATGCGTCGCTGTCCGAAGCCTCGTCCTGCGGCGCGTCACCGTCGGAGGCGCCGTCGCTCTCCGCCGTCCCGCCCTCGGTCCCGTCCTCGGCCGCCGGCGTCCCTTCGCTGTCCGCCCCGCCCTCAGAACCGCCTTCAGAACCGCCTTCAGAGCCGCTTTCAGAACCGCCCTCAGGGCCGTCCTCGGTCCCGTCCTCGGGGCCGTCGTCGGACGCGCTCTCCCCGGCGTCCTCCGCCAGGTCCCGCACCGACAGCACCCGGGTCGCCGTGTCCACGCCCCCGTGGGCCGCGTCGGCGGAACGTTCCATCCGGGCCTCGGGAACCGGCGCCGTACTCCCCGGCGTCGGTTCTGCCGACGACTCGCGCTGCTTCGACTTGTCGGGGGACTCGCCCGCCACCGATGCCTCCTCCTACGCCGCCGCACGCCCACCGTGCGTCTGCCGAAACCGTGGACCGCCGCCCGGAACACCGCCCCACGGCACTGTCCGAACCATGTACCAGTGTCCTGTCTGCGGGCCCGACTCCTGCGTAGGACGAGAACGACATACCTGCCGGTTCCCTCACAAACAGGTCACGCACCCTCGACAGACCAATGTGAGAGGGGTCACCCTGTCATTCATCCACGCGGGGAGGCATGGATGGGCAGGAGCCGCAGAACACTTCCGGAGGAGCTTCTGCTGCTGGCACTGGACCCGGCCACGGGTACCACTGCACAGCCGCAGTCGCTCGACCTCGGTCTGGCCGGAGCACAGCTAGTGGAGCTGGCGCTGGCCGGACGGATAGCCCCAGACGGGGATCGTATCGCCGTGGTGGTACCACGGCCGACAGGAGATCCAACACTGGACTGCGCGTTGGAGTTGCTGCGAAGGCGCGGCGCTCCGGTACGGGCGGTCCACTGGATCGGCGGGCCGCGTCTCGGGCTCCGCCAGATCTACCTCTCGCATCTGGAACGGTGCGGCATGGTGCATGCCGTCGAGGGCCAGATGTGCGGAGTGCTGCCGACGACGCGCTATCAGGCGACCGACAACGAGATCAGCCGGGAGATCAGGGCCCGGCTGGACTCGGCGATCCGCACCGGCGTGCCGCCGGACCCGCGGACCGCGGCGCTCGCCGCCCTGGCCCACGCGGTCGGTCTCGGCAAGCACCTGTACCCGGGCAACGAGGGCCGTTCGTCCCGTTCCCGGTTGCGGGACCTGATCCGGCACGACCCCATGGGCGGGCTGGTCGCGCACGCCGTCATGGACGTGCAGAACGGCGTGGCCGCGCAGCCGCGCCGCGGTGCGCCCCCCGGCCGGCAGGCCGGAGGCGCCCGGCCGGCGCCGGAACCCGCTCGCGGGGTTCCGGTGCAGCCGCACCGGGGCAGCATGGCGCACGTCGTGGCCCACTGATCCGCGGTCCACGACACCGCACCGCACCACCGGCGCCCTCCGGCGCCACCAGGACCCGTTCGGGAGCCGCGCGTGCGCGCGGGGCGGCCCGGCCGTATGCCCCTTCAGGGCCCGGCCGCGCCGCCCCGCGCGAACGCATGCCCGCACGCGCACTTCAGAGGCGCACCCGGACGCGTGTGCGAGGCACCGTACGGGTCTTCGCCGCATATCCACCGTTCGGCAGCGGTAGGAAGGCCCTTGGTGGCAGTCTGCTCAACAGCAGATACGCAAAGTTGCAAGCAACAGGCACAGCCGGAGGTGCACGTCCCGTGGCGTCCAATGTCAATCCCACTGTCAGGCGGCGCCGGCTGGGCCAGGAGCTGCGCAGGCTCCGCGAGCTCAAGGGCATGACGGCCGAGGAGGTCGCCGAGCGGCTCCTGGTCTCCCAGTCGAAGATCAGCCGGCTGGAGAACGGCCGCCGCAGCATCAGCCAGCGCGACGTGCGCGACCTGTGCAGCGTCTACGAGGTCGAGGACCAGCGGGTCGTCGACTCGCTGATGCAGATGGCCAAGGACTCCCGCCAGCAGGGCTGGTGGCACACCTTCGGCGACATCCCGTACAGCGTCTACATCGGCCTGGAGACGGACGCGGCGAGCCTGAGGGTGTACGACCCGCAGGTGGTGCCCGGTCTGCTGCAGACCCGGCAGTACGCGGAGGCGCTCATCGCGGGCGCGCTGCCGGAGACCGCGCAGGCCGACATCGAGAAGCGTGTGCAGGTGCGCATGCGCCGGCAGGAACGCATCACCGCGCCGGAGAACCCGCTGCGGCTGTGGACGGTGCTGGACGAGGCGGCGCTGCGCAGGGTCGTCGGCAACGAGTCCGTGATGCGCGACCAACTGGAGTACCTGGTCGAGCAGTCCCAGCTGCCGCACGTCACCGTGCAGGTCATCCCGTTCGAGATGGGCGCCCACCCGGGCCTCAACGGCCAGTACGCGATCCTGGAGTTCCCGGACGCCGCGGACTCCAGCGTCGTCTACATCGAGGGCGTGACCAGCGACCTCTACCTGGAGAAGCCGAACGACGTCCACAAGTACGCCATGATGTACGAGCACTTGCGGGCGCAGGCGCTCAACGTCGACCAGTCGCTGCAGTACATCTCGCGGATCGCCAAGGAGTACGCCCGCTGACGACCGCCTTCCGCGCGCCCGGCCGTGGAAAGTGCCGCACGGTACACCAGTCGACGGCCGGGATGGAAGTCTCCTCTGGAATATGCCATCCAACGAGTGAATGGGCACTTCCGGACCCGAGGGGGGCGAGTAGCGTCGATCACGCCAAGCAAGCAACAAGGTTGGCGTGAATCGAACAACCTTCCTCAGGCAATACGGAGCAGAGATGGCAATTCGTCAGGGCGCCACCGACTCGTGGACCAAGTCCTCGTACTCCACGGGCAACGGCGCGTGCGTCGAGATCAAGTCGCCGGTCGTGGCCGCCATGGCCGTACGGGACTCCAAGGTTCCCGAGGGCCCCACCCTGTCCTTCCCGGCCGAGGCGTGGAGCGTCTTCGTCACCTCGGTCAAGTCCTGAGGGGAGGGTCCCTGAGACCCACGCACCCCCCACGACACGAGCACCGCGAAGAGCCCTCTCGACGAGCTCGCCGTCCTTGCCGAGAGGGCTCGGCTTTCCCCGTCGGACCCGGAAGGTCACCGCACGGGGAAGGCCACATCGCACACCGGGTCCCCGGGCCCGGCGGCGTCCCAGTCGGCGAAGTAGATCTCCCGGCACGGGCCGTCGTACTCCAGCCCCCGCTCCTTCATCCACGCCTCCACCGCTTCGAAGGCGGCGAGGATCTGGGGGTGCGCGACCTGCGCCTTCGTGATCCGCGTGTACGCCAGCCGGCGGGCCGGCTCGACCCGCACCGCCGTCTCCCACGCCCGCCCGCGCGCCGCCGCCCACGCCCGGGCCGCGTCCTCGTCGGCGACGGGCACGCAGCACTCGGCGGGACCGTCGCTCTCCATGGACACCTCGGCGTGGTAGACGACGAACGGCGACGCCACCACCCCGCCGCACTCCCGGGCCGCGCTCTCCAGCCGCCCCATGGACGCCCCGATCCACGCGGGCAGTTCGTCCGCCAGCGTGTGCCGCTTCTCGGTGAGCACCACCTGAGCGGGCACCTCGACCGTCTCCACTGTGAACGTGCCGTACATCTCCAAGCCCCTTCCGGACAGTCGTCCACGGAGGAACCCGGCGAGCGTGCGCTGCCGCGCGATCCGCTCCTCGACGCCGGCCCAGTACGCGCCGAGCCGGTCGGCCGCCGCGCCCCCGTCCCGCTCGGCGGCGTCGACCACCTCGGCGATCACGGCGAGCGGCATGTCCAGCTGCCGCAGCAGCGCCACCGTCCGGGCGCGGTCGATCTGACCGGCGCGGTAGTAGCGGTAGCCACTGACCTCGTCGACGCGCGCCGGACACAGCAGGCCGAGGCGGTCGTACAGCCGCAGGGCCTTCGGCGAGAGCCGGGCCCGCGCGGCGAACGCGCCGATCGTCAGCAGGTCGTCGTCCACGACGCCATCCTCCGTCACCGGGCGCGTCTGGCCCGGTGACGGGAACGCTGGTCCCTGCCCCAGGGGCAAGGTCAACCCGGACCGGCTAGCCGAGCGCCTTCTCGACGGCCCCGACGAGCGCCGCCGCCTCCGGCTCGGTCTGCGGCGAGAAGCGGGCGACGACCCGGCCGTCCCGCCCGATCAGGAACTTCTCGAAGTTCCAGCGGATGTCCCCGCTGTGCCCCTCGGCGTCCGCGACACCGGCCAGGCGCTCGTACAGCGGGTGCCGGCCCTCCCCGTTGACCTCGACCTTCTCGGTCATCGGGAAGGTCACGCCGTACGTCGCCGAGCAGAACTCGGCGATCTCCTCGGCGCTGCCCGGTTCCTGCCCGAGGAACTGGTTGCACGGCACGCCGAGCACCGTGAAGCCGCGTCCGGCGTAGCGCTCGTGCAGCTTCTCCAGGCCGGTGTACTGCGGGGTCAGGCCGCACTTGGAGGCGACGTTCACGACGAGCACGACCTGCCCGGCGTAACTCTTCAGCTCGGCGGAGCCACCGGTGAGCGCGCCGATCTCGACGTCGAGGGGGGAGGAGGCGTCAGTAGTCATGAGCGGATGCTAGCCGGGCCGGGTCAGCCGCATCCCGCGGCCTGGGCCACTGCGTCCCCCGCGGCCGTCCGCGAGTACAGCACCGACTGCCCCGCCCGTCGCCGCCGCACCAGACCGGCGTCCCGCAGCACCCGCAGATGACGTCCGACCGATCCGAGTCCCTGCCCGGTGACGGCGACCAGCTGCGTCGTGCTCATCGGCGAGGCGAGCAGCACGAGCACCGCGGCCCGACCCGCCCCCAGCAGCGCGCCGAGGCCCTGTGGCACCCGCGGCCCGCCGTCCCCGGCCAGCGCGCCCGCGCACGGATAGACGACGGCGTAGCGCCGCCCGTCCTCCCAGCTCACCCACCCGGTCCCCGGGGTGACCGGCACGAACACCAGCTCCGCGCCGGCGATCTCGCGCGGCGGATACTCGTGCGCGTTCACCTGGAACCGGTTCTCGCCCAGCCACCGCGTCCCCGGCCGCAGCCCGTCCAGCACGGCCGCCCAGCCACCCCGGCTGACCTGTGCCGTCCGCGCGACCACATCGGCCTCCAGCACCCGCCGTCGCCGCTCCCAGTACGGCCGTACGGTCTCCTCCCACACCCACTCCAGCAGCGTCGCGGCCCGCGCCGGCAGATCGTCCCGACGCAGCTCGCCGGGCAGCTCCCCGGCGAGGGACATCCGCAGATGCGCGCGCGCCTGCACGCCCCCGACCTGCCGCACCCGGGCGACGGCGCCGGCGAGGTCCTCCCCGTCGTACGGGACCGGGGTGAGGAAGTCGGCGATCCACTCCCGCCCGAGCCCGGCCCGCACCAGCGACGCGGTGACCGGGTCGCGGGCCAGCAGGGCGCGGTAGGCGGGCAGGTGGGCGCGCAGCCACTCCTGCTCCCCGGGATGGGACCCGTGCGCCGAGTGCAGCAGCTTCAGAGAGGCGAAGGTCTCGGCGAGCGGCGAGATCACGAACCGGCTCCCGGCCAGCGTGTCCGCGTTGACCTGCCACCAGCCCATGCCCCACCGACCTTTCGCGTGTGGGCGAAAGAGTACGAGCCGTGCCCCGACTGCTCCCACCCTGTGGGGCATGCGCAGCTACCGCGACCTGTTCCGCGCCCCCGAGTTCACCCCGCTCTTCCTGTCCAGCGCGGCCCTGACCGCGGCCCAGACGACGGGCGGGCTGGCGCTGGCGACGCTGGTGTACCGGGCGACGGACTCACCGCTGCTGTCGGCGGTGAGCATGTTCGGCCCGTCCCTGGCCCAGGTCCTGGGCGCGACCCTGCTCCTGTCCGGCGCGGACCGCCTCGCCCCGCGCCGGACCCTGACCGCGATCTCCCTGACGTTCGCGGCGGGCACGGCGGTCCTGGCGATCCCCGCGCTGCCGATCTGGGCGGTGTTCCTGGTGATCCTCACGCAGGGCCTGGTGGCCTCGCTCGGCGGCGGAGTCCGCTGGGGCCTGCTGAACCAGATCCTCAGCAAGGACGGCTATCTGCTGGGCCGTTCGGTGTTCACGATGCTGAGCGGACTGATGCAGATCACGGGCTACGGCCTGGGCGGCGCCCTCCTCGCCTACCTGAGCCCGCGGACCACGCTGCTGCTCTCGGCGACGCTGTACGCCCTGTCGGCGGCCTCGACCCGCTGGGGCCTGACCGCACGGCCACCGCGCGCGACGGGCCGCCCGTCGATCCGAACCACCTGGCGGACCAACGGCACGCTGTGGCGGTCGCGCCCCCGCCGCCTGACGTTTCTCGGCCTGTGGATCCCGAACGGCCTGATCGTGGGCTGCGAATCCCTGTACGTCCCCTACACCCCGAAGTCGGCGGGCACGCTGTTCGCGTGCGCGGCGCTGGGGATGCTGCTCGGTGACCTGGCGGCGGGCCGCTTCGTACCGCCCGCGCTCCGCCCCCGCCTGATCACCCCCCTGCTCGTCCTGCTGGCGGCCCCCTACGCCGCGTTCGCCCTGCACCCCCCGCTGTGGCCGGCGGCGCTGCTGGTCACGACGGCGTCGGCGGGCTTCAGCGCGAGCCTGCTGCAACAGGAACGCCTGATGCGGCTCACCCCCGACGACCTGAGCGGCCACGCCCTCGGCCTGCACTCGGCAGGCATGCTCACCCTCCAGGGCGCAAGCGCCACGCTGGCCGGCACCCTCGCCCAACTGACCGCCCCGGCAACGGCGATGACCCTGCTCTCCCTGACCTCCCTGACGGCGACGCTGCTGCTGGCCCGCGCGAACGGACGAGCCGAGAACCCGCGACGCCCCACCCCGGAAACCGTCACCCCCTGCCCTTCACCCCTGCCTGAGCCCCCCACCGGGTGAGAGCCCCCACCCCCAGCGAAACAAGAATCGCCCCCCAGTCGACGACATGCGGCAACCCCGGAAAGAAGGCGAAGAAGGCGAGTGACCCGCACAGCCCCCCAAGGAACGCAACGATTCCCACCCACCGCACCCGCGCCCGGCGCGCGGACTCGCCGGCGCCGGTGTCCTGATGTTCCGTCATACGTCGCTCACTTCGTGATGTGGTGGCACTGACTCACACGCCGCGTCCCGTTCACGTACAGGTGGGCGCATGTCTTGCCATAACGAGGAAGTGTCTGGGGAGAGTTGTTCCGCATCGGGTCGATCTCGCATGGGTGCGAGCGCGCCGGTGCGACGCCCGGCCCTGCGTGCGCGGGGGTCGGCCGGAGGGCTCGGCGTATGCCGTGGGGGCGTCGGGTGTGGGTGGAGGCTCACGCTGCCGGCCGCCGGCCCGGGCGGGGGCGGCGGTCGGTCGGGGGCGTGCCTTGCCTTGGGGTGGGTTACCTCTTGGCGCCGTCCACGATGACCGGCGTGCCGTTCGCGTCGGTGCCGCAGGGGACCGCGTACACCGGGTTGGCCTTGGCGGCTTCCTTGTAGGCCTCCAGGCACTGGTTGTACAGCACCTTGTCGCTCAGCGACCGTTCGATGATCTTGTTGGCGGCGGCCGTGCCCTCCGCCTCGATCCGCTTGCGCTCCGCCTCCGCCTTCGCCGTGCGGGCCGCCTCCGTGGCCCGCTCGGTGGCCTGTTCCTGCTGGATCTTCTTGTCGATCTGGTCCTGCAGCTTGTCCGACGGCCTCACATTGCGCAGGTTGACGGTGGTGACGTCGATCCCGCGCGGCGTCAGCCGCTGCTTGACGAGTTCGGCGATCTGCGCGCCGATCTGCTCGCGGGCGGAGGCGTACCCCTCCTCGCTGGTGTGCTTCGCGAAGACGTTGCGGATGATCTCGCGGCTGTCGGGCAGCACCAGCCGCTGCTCGACGGCGTCCTCGCTGCCCGCCAGCCGGTACAGCGCGACCGCCTTCGCCGGCACCACGGCCCACTTGATGGTGACGTCGGCGTACAGCACACCGCCCTGCGAGGAGCGGACCTCGACGGTGTCCTTGCCGTTGAGGTCGAGGTCGACCGGGCGGGTGGAGAAGGACGTGACGTCGGTGAACGGCGACTTGAAGTGGACGCCGGACGTCAGCGGCGTACCGATCTTCCCGAAGGTCACCGGGACGCCGACCTCGTAGGCGCTGACGACGTGGACGCAGGCGAAGATCCCCGCCAGCAGCCCCGCCACGGCGCTCAGCGCCGCCCCGAGCCTGAAGCCCGTCGCGTCGCGGCGGCGACCGACGAGAAAGAGCACGACGGCCGCTATGAGCAGCACGATGGACAGCACGAACACGGTGATCCCCCTCCAAAGACGTTTCCGCGCCCTCCTGGGGCGCGACCCCGGCGCGCATCGTAGCGATCGAGGGTGACGCCGGCACAGCAGCGCGCAACACCCGGGGGCCCGAACGAGTGGACTCGCGAAGACCGGTGGCGCGGGGAAGCCTCAGCGCGCTTGCCCGATGGTGCCGTTGCCTTCTCAGCCCCCTCCCCGAGAAGGCGCCCCGACATGCGACGTATCCCCTCCCGACGCCTGTTCACCACCGCGCTCGCCGCGTCGGCGCTGGCCCCGCTGACGGTCACGCCCGCCGCCGCACGCGCCGGGGGCGACGACGCCCTCGACCTCCACCTCGACCCCTTTCACGACGCCGACACCGACCCCGGCCTCGACCCCCACCCCGGCCACTGCCGCCCGCACGGCCTCGGCCGTGAGCTGACCGCCCAGCTGGACAAGGCCGTCGAGGACGCCCGCCGGGAGGCCGGCATCCCCGGGCTGGTCGTCGGGCTGTGGATGCCGTGCAAGGGGACGTACGTCCGCCCGTCCGGCGTCGCCGACCTCACCACCCGCGAGCCGATGCGGACCGACTTCTTCACCCGGATCGGCAGCGAGACGAAGACCTTCACGGTCACCGCGCTCCTCAAGCTCGTCGACGACCGGCGCATCCACCTCGACGACCCGATCGCCGCCTACGTCGACGACGTGCCCAACGGCGAGCGGATCACCCTGCGCCACCTCGCCGAGATGCGCAGCGGACTGTTCCCGTACACCTCCGACCCGGACTTCATCCACGACCTGCTGAGCGACCCGTACCGCTTCTTCACGCCGCGCGAGGTGCTGGCGTACGGCTACAAGCACGACAACACCTTCGCTCCGGGCACGCAGTTCCAGTACTGCAACAGCAACCTCGTCCTGCTGGGCCTGGTGATCGAGCGGGTCAGCGGTCAGCGGGCCGCCGGCGTCATCCGCAACCGGGTGCTGCGCCCGGCCCGCCTGCTGCAGACGCTGTTCCCCGACGGTCCCGAGTTCCCCGAGCCGCACGCGCACGGCTACACGAACCAGACGCTCAGCGGCGCCGTCGAGGACTCCACCGACTGGAACCCCAGCTGGGCCTGGACGGCCGGCGCGATGATCTCCACCCTGCACGACCTGCGCCGCTGGGCGAAGATCGTCGCGACCGGCACGCTGCTCACCCCGGAAACCCAGCGCGAACGCCTGAAGATGCTCCCGACCGGCTACCCCGGCACGAGCTACGGCCTCGGCATCTTCGACAGCGGCGGCTGGATCGGGCACAACGGCTCCATCCCCGGCTACGAGAGCGTGACGGTCTACCTGCCCCCGCACGACGCGACGATGGTCCTGCTCCTCAACACGGACATCACCCACGCAGGCCAGGAACCGTCGTCCCTGGTGGCCCGGGCGATCACCCGGATCGTGACCCCGGACCACGTGTACGACCGCCCGGTACCGCCGCGCTAGAACACCCGGGCCGGGGCGTCAGCGGGTGAAAGTCAGCGGGTGAACGTGCCCAGCTTGTTGGCGTCGAGGTGCTCGACGGTGACGCTCGTCGCCTTGCCCGACTCGACGTGGAAGGTGACCCCGGACAGGCCCACCGCGTTCTCCCCCTGGGTCCGGTAGCTGAAGGTGTCACCGGTGTAGTGCGACAAGGGGAACGTCATCTTGCGCGGACCCAGGGTCATGCTCAGTTTGCCCTTGGCGTCACGGCTCACGGTGAGCGGTCCGTAGTAGCCGTTCGCGTAGGTGCCCGTGTAGACGTCGTCGCCCTTGGCCGCCGTGACCTTCGACGGCGGCTTGGCGTAGTCGGTGGGGGAGGCGCCGGTGTAGGCGGCGCCCTCCACCACCGTGCGGAAGAAGGGCAGCCAGTCGACCGTCTGCTTCCCGTGCCGCGCGATGTCCACGAACGCGGAGGCCACCGCCTCGGGCACCCCGATGGGCTGCCCGTTCGTCAGTACGACGATGCCGAGCTGCTCGCCGGGCAGCAGGGTCACCGTGGTCGCGGCGCCCAGCTCGAAGGCGCCGGAGTGACTCAGCCGCAGCGCGCCGCCGTCGTCGTAACCGACGTTCCAGCCGAGGCCGTAGAAGCTCGGCGCACCGGCCGGGGCCCTCGGGGGGTTGGGAACGGAGTGCGGAATGCGGGTCTGGACCAGGGCGTCCGCGTCGATCAGCCTCTTCCCCGCGAACACGCCGTCGCCCAGTTGCAGCCGCATCCACTGCGACAGGTCGTCGATGTTCGAGCTGGCCCCGCCCGCGGGCGCCTGACTGTCCGCGTTCTCGGTGACGGAAGGCTTCCACCGCTTGTCGACCAGGACGTGGGCCGACGCCTTGTCGGCGGCCCTGTCGTAGTCGGCGCGCCGGTAGCTGGTGTGAGCCATCCCGAGCGGCTTGAACAGCGTGTCGGACGCGAGCTGCGGCCAGCTGGTCTTCGCCGCGGCGGCCACCGCCTCACCCGCCGCGGTGAGGCCGTAGTTGGTGTAGGCGTAAGTGGAGCGGAAGGCGGTGAGCGGCTCCAGCCGCAGGTGCCGCTCGATGTAGTCCCGCTGATACCCCAGGTCCTGCAGCAGATCACCGGCGTGGTCGGGCAGCCCGCTGCGGTGCGAGAACAGGTCCGCGTACGTGACGTTCGCGGTCACATAGGGGTTCTTGAGCGCGAACCCCGGCTCCTGCTTGACCACCGGATCGTCCCAGCCGACGACTTTGCGCCCCACGGCCCCGGAGACGACGGTGGACGCCAGCGGCTTGGACAGCGACGCCAGCTGGAAGACCGTCTTCGCGTCGACCTTGCCGCCCTTCCCCAGCTCCCGGACGCCGAAGCCCTTCTCGTACACGGCCTTGTCCCGGTACACGACCCCCACGGCGACCCCGGGCACCCCGGACTGCCGCATGGCGTTCTCCACGAGCCCGTCGAGCTTTCCCACCGCCGCCTCGACCCGTTCCGGCGTCAACTGAGGCGGCGGCTCCTTCGGCGGAGTGGGCGCGAGCGAGGCGCCGGCGGACGGGGCGTCGGTGGCGGCCTCGGCCCCGTCACCGCACCCGGACAGGGCGAGTGCGAGCGCACTGAGCTGTACGACGGCCACGCCCACCCGGACCGGCCGCAACCACGCGATCCTGCTGCTCCTGCGACTCTGCTTCGGCATGATCGGCGTTCCTCACGCTCACGGGTTCCCAGGGCACGGCCTGCGCGGCTTCCATGCTTGCGGCAGCGGAGCCGGGCGGCACTCGGGGGTCGCCAAGTGGGTGAGGGAGGTGGTGGGACCCCGGGGTGCGGGGTCGGACGTCGGCCAGGGGGGTGCGGGGGTCAGACGTCGGCCAGGCGGAAGTGGACGACGGCGACATCGTCGTCGGGGTGGATGTCGGGGTAGTGGTACCGCAGCCTGTCGTGCAGCGTCGCGAGATCGGGGAAGCCGTCGGCGACGGCGTCCTGAACGGTCAGCTCACCGGCCCTCTTGTGACGGATCGCCGTCACGACCCCCGGGATCACCACCTCCTCGTCCAACTCGAAGACGAGGTCGACCGGGCCCGTCGCGACCGGAGTCCTCAGGCGCACAGTCGTCGTCTTGCGCCCCGAGCGGACGGCGTCGAGATAGTCCCGGTGGAAGGACAGGGACTGCGTCGCCGTCGCGGGCCCGCCCGCCTCGGAGGAGGAAGCGGAGGCTGAGCCGGAGACGGCGTGATCCGCCCACACATAGCTGTGCGGCAGCAGTTCCGCCACGGCGATGCTGCGGACCCCGTCCGCCGTGGGCACCAGTACGCGGATGCCCGGATGACGGTCGAGCAGGACCTGCCGGTCACGCCCGCACGGCGCGAGCACTCCGCGACCGTTGTCCCCGACGGCCACGATGGCCGCCAGCTCACGCGCCCCCGCCGCACGGGCGTGCCCCAACGCCACGAGCTCGGCACAGGGCCCGCCGGTGAAGTGATAGAGGTTGATGCCCCCGAACATCCGCCCCCGCACATCCCGCACGGCGGCCCCCACGGTGTGCACCTCGCCGTCCCCGTTGCCGTCCACGATCCGCCGAGCGAACTCGACCAGTTCCACGTCTTCTTCGGCGAGTTGCTCAAGGTCGCGTTCCATGCGCAGCAGCTTAGAAGAGGATCGACCGGCACCTCTGAGCGCCCAGCACCTCTGAACGCCCAGAGTGCGGACGTACCGTCAGTCGACGTCCACCCGGCCGTCCTTCGGCTTCTGCTCCTTGCCGGCGGCCAGTCGGAGCAGGCCGTTGTCCTCGCTCCCCTCGGGGCGCCGGCCGCCGGGGCGGCTGCCGTCGGAGTCCTGGCCGTTCAGGTTCTGGCGGACCGAGTCGAGGATCGTCAGGCCCTGGGACACCAGTCCGGCGGCGATCTCACCGAGGCCGTCCGCGCCGTTGAGGACGTTGACGTTGGCGCCCGCGAGGCCGCCGGCGGCCTCCTTGACGATCTGCGGGAGCTGGTCGATCAGCATCCGGTCGAGCGCGACCCGGTCGTACGAGGCCGCCGCCTCTGCCTGGATCTTCATCCGCTGCGCCTCGGCGGCCGCGAGAATCCGGACCCGCTCGGCCTCGGCCTCGGCGGGCTTCACGATCTCGGCCACCAGCTGCTGCTGACGCAACTGGGCCTGACGCTGGG
Organism: Streptomyces sp. NPDC097129; assembly: GCF_055668065.1. Lineage (NCBI taxonomy): Bacteria > Bacillati > Actinomycetota > Actinomycetes > Kitasatosporales > Streptomycetaceae > Streptomyces > Streptomyces sp. NPDC097129. The sequence continues at coordinate 190,021 of NZ_JBVOQE010000006.1, forward strand.
CCAGTTCCGTCTGGGCGGCGAGCACCTCCTGCTGGGCGTCGGCCAGCGCCAGCGGTCCCGCCTGCGCGGCCTTCGCCTGTGCGCGGTCCACCTCCGCCGAGTACTCGGCCTTGACGATGGCGGTCTGCCGGGAGTACTCGGCCTGTGCGCGGGCCGCCGCCTGCTCCGCCTCGGCCGCGGCCTGGGTGGCCTGCGCCTGGGCGATCTGGGCCTGCCGCTGGATGGCCGCCTTGTGCGGCGCGGACATCGCGTCGATGTAGCCGGTGTCGCCGTCGTCGATCGACTGGATCTGAAGGGAGTCGACGGTCAGACCGATCTTCGCCATCTCGGTCTTGGAGGTGTCCAGGACCTCCGCGGCGAGCTTCTGCCGCTCGGTGACGATCTCCTCGACCGTCATCGAACCGATGATGGCCCGCAGATGGCCGGCGAAGATGCGGCCGGTGAGCACCGACATCTGCTCCTGGTCGGAGAGGAACCGCTGACCCGCGTTGATGATGCTCTCGTGATCGTTGCCCACCTTGAAGGCGATGACCGCGCGGACGTGCAGCGCGATGCCCTGCCTGGTCACACAGGTCTCGGTGACCTCGGACTCGCACATGGACAGGGTGAGGAAGCGGACCTTGCGGAAGACCGGGAGCACGAACTTGCCGTGCCCCGTCACCACGCGAAACGGCGCGCCCCCCAGGCCCCGCCTGCCTCCCGAGATCAACATCGCCTCGTCGGGGGCGGGGACGCGGTATCCGAACATGCCTGTACTCCTCAGTCGGCGTCGGCGGTGTCCTCGCCGAGCGCGTCCAATGGATCCACCCACTCGATGACGCCGACCTCACGGCATCCACGCGATTCGATCACGAGCACCGTGGCGCCCGCCGACAGGGGGTTGTCCGACCATGCGAGGAAGGTCTCGGAGCCGCCTCTGATCCGTACCAGAATCTCACCGGGGCCCGCGGAACCGCGAGTTCCGATGAGCAGTGTCCCCGTGCAGCCGACCACGGCCTCGTCCTGTGGCATCACCGGCTGTCCTCCTCGTCCTGTCCCCTTGATTCCGACGATAGCCCCAGCCCGGCCCGGACCCAACGGGCCGGCCCGGACCCAACGGCCAGGAGGGCCCGCTCTGCGGGACGCGACGGGGCGCGTGGGACCAGGAGTCGGGTTGCGACGGGGCGCGACGGGACGCGTGGGACCAGGAGTCGGGACGCCACGGGGCGCGTGGGACCAGGAGTAGCGTGGCAGGTGCGAGGTGAGCCACGTTTCCGCGCAGGCTCTCGACGACGGGTGGTCCCCATGACCGGCTCGGACACCCCACCTGTTCCCCGGCGTCTGCCCAGTGGCGTCCACGAGGCCGTACGGCCGGGATGCGCTCTGCTCCGGCTGGAGACCACGGAGTCGCGCGAAGGCGTCCTCGACGGTGCGTGGTGGCCGCGCTCGCGCGACATCGGGACCGAGCTGCCCGCCCTGCTGAGCGCCGTCGTCGGACACCTCGGCCCCGTGACGCGCGTGGGACTGGACACCGCGGCCTGGGAAGGGCTCCCGACGCGGATCGTCGTGAACGACCAGGTGGTGCACGTCGACTCCTTCCCGGACGGTGACGACACGGTCCTGATCACCCGGGGCGACCGGGACGTCTTCTCCCTGCTGGTGGTACCGCCGGACGCGGCCCCGGACGCCGCCCGCGCCGCGATGGCCCAGGCCGTCCGCGCGGACAACGTCAGCCAGGCGGAACAGATCCTCGTCGACACCGGGAGTGGACACGAGCCGTCGGGCTGATGCGCCGCGCCCCGCCCGCGTGAGGCCGGTGGGGTCGGCGGCGGGTGGGATGGGCCGCGGGTGAGGTCGGCCGCGGGTCGGGTCGGCCGCGGGTGAGGTGGGCCGCCGGCCGGGGTCAGCCGCGCCACTCCACCATGAGCAGCGTGGCGTCGTCCGTGGTGTGTCCGCCCCTGGCCCGTTTGAGCGTGTGGGACAGGGCGCGCGTCACCGCCCGGATCCCGCGGCCGGTTCTCTCCAGCTGGTTCACGCAGTCGATCAGCTGGTCCTCCCCGAACTCCTCCCCACGGCTGGTGTGCTCCTCGACCAGCCCGTCGGAGAAGTACAGAACCCGGTCGCCGCGCTCCAGCTGCAGTTCGCTGATCCGGGGCTCCGCACCGCCCAGGCCGACCGGGAGCGTCGTCGGGGCGATGAGGCGCTGTGCCACGCGGTGGTCACGGATGAGGAGCGGCGGCGGATGCCCGGCGTTGACCCACTGCACCCGTCCCGTCGTCGTCTCCAGCTGCATCATCTGTGCGGTGACGAAGTGCTCGGGGCCGAACTGCCCGGACACGGCCCGGTCCATGAAGTCGTAGATCGCCGACAGCCCGATGCCGAGGCGGCGGGCGTGGCGGTAGGCGCCGATGGCCACGGTGGCCATCGTGGCCGCGTCCAGTCCGTGGCCCATCGCGTCGATCATGACGACGTGCAGGACGTCGCCGTTGAGGGCGTAGTCGAAGCTGTCACCGGCCACGTCGTAGGCGGGTTCCAGGATCCCGGCCACGGCGACCCGCGGCATGATCATCGCCAGCGGCGGCAGCAGGGACCACTGGATCTCCGCGGCGACGCTCATCGACTCGCCGCGCCGGACACGGAAGAACTGGTCGGAGTAGCCGTGCTTGGTCACCAGCAGGTCGGCCACCAGCCCGGCGACCCTGAGCAGCAGGCGGCGGTCGTGGTCGTCGATGCTGTCCAGGGTCACCGCCATGACGCCGACCTGGTCACCGCCGTCGAGCAGCGGCAGGTGGATCCTGCGTCCGTCGTCCTCGAGCAGTTCGATGGTCTGAGCGTCGAGAAAACAGCGGCCGGCCGAGGAGTCGTCGATCACGTGCGGTTCGCCGCCCGTGAGGCCGTGGCCGGGCAGCGGTACGAGCAGCAACTGGCCGTAGTCCTGGAGCAGCACCTGCGGCCGGCGGCCCCCGAGCCGTTCCACTACGTCGGAGACCAGGGGCCCGATGAGGTGGGGCGGCAGCTCGTGCGCGCGATCGAGGATCTCGCCCAGCAGGGATTCGCCGAAGCTCTCGGAGCGGTCGGTGTCCTGGTCGCGGCGCTCAGCCGTCATCCCCGCACCTGCCCTGATCCGAGCCGATCGGGGCGGTGGGACGGGACGACGAGGGGCTGCCGGCGTCGTCACTCCGCCGAGGGAGTGCCGGCGCTCGGCTCGGCCGGTGGTCAGGTGGGCCCGACCGCAGGGTGCCTCTCACCTGAGCCCAGGCCCTCCTTCCGACTCCCACGTGGCCTGCCCGTCGAGGCCGCTCTCGACGAGTGCCAGCAGGTGCGGAGCCGACAGCGAGTTCCCGGAGCCGGCGGCGGCGATCAGCAGCCCGGCAGCCGCTCCGGCCGGTTCGTCCGGCGGGATCACCAGCAGTTTCCACTGACCCACGGTGTCGCAGTCCACCGTGATGGCATGCGCCTCGGCGTCGACGTCGGTCAGGGCCACCTCGATCACATGGCCGGGCGCCATCACCCTGTGCGGGGCATCGGGCCAGGCGGCCGTCCCCACGGTGACGTGGGTGACGTTGCCGATGCCCGGATCCAGTGAAGCGACCAGCGCGGGCAGCTCCAGTTCCAGCGCGTCGCAGCGCGGCCACCACGCTCCGTCCAGCGGGCCGTGGCTGACGTCCGGCGTGAGGCGCAGCCGGGGCAGGGGCATCCGGTAGGTGTGTCCGTCCCCTGGGGTCGTACCTTCGGCGGGCTTGGTGATGGCGTTCATCGTGTGATCCCGTCCCGGGCGGTTTTCCGGCTGCCCGTGTCCAGGACCCAGGACGCGGACTCACCGGGAACGGCGCCGCCGTGGTCGTGCGCCCGAAATATCTCGGTATGTGCCAGGCTACCCCCGGCCGCGCGGGACGGCACGGCACTTGATCCCTCTCCGCCCGCTCCGCATCCCTCTCTGCCCGCTCCGCCGGATCAGCGCCGCTCTGCCGTATCAGCGCCGCTCCGCCGGGGGTGCCCCTTCGACCGGCAGGATCAGGACGCAGGGGGCGACAGGTCCGGGCAGCCCGATGACCTCTCCCATGTTCTGCCAGCCCCAGGACGAGAAGGCAGCCTGTGCGGCCCGGTCGGCGGGGTGCAGCAGGGCGACGCCGAGGGAGGAGTGCAGGTCGGTGAGCAGACGCTGTTGCAGACGGCGGGCGATGTCGCGGTGCTGCGCGTGCGGACGGGACACGACCTGGGTGAGGAAGACGAACCGTGCTCGGGAGGTGAGCCGTTGGACGCTCTCCTGGAGCGTTCCGTCGAACGCCCGGCGACCGGAGTCGTCCGGATCCACCGGAAAGCCGAAGGAGCAACCGACCAGTACCGTCGTCTCGGCGACCAGCAGCGCGAAGCCGGGACGGTGGGCACTGACCGCCAAGCGGCGCAGCAGATCTCCACGGCCGCGGTACGCCTCGCCCGGAGTACCCGCGACGGACGCCGCGGCCAGGTCCGCGATGTCCTCGCGCATCCCCTCGGCCTGCCAGCGGGTCAGCCGGCGAAGGCGGATCCCGTCCTTGAGAACAGGCTGATCCGGCCGGCCGGCGGAGCCTTCGGCCACCGCCCGCGTCGCGGTCCCCGTGCGATCACCGGGCCCGGCGGACGGCACGGGACCCCCGGGAGCCTCAAGGAGCAGAGAAGCGGACCCGGTGGCGGCGAGGAGCCGGGTGATCTGCGGGCACGGGTGGTGCAGCCGCAGGCAGGCGTGCACCCGGCCGGCGCGCTGAGACGCCGACAGGATGACGTCCAGGCCCCTGGTGTCGCAGGAGCCGACCGTGGCCAGGTCGATGTCGATCACGGTGACGCCGTCCAGCAGACACTGCTCCAGCGCGGCCCGCAGCAACGGTGTCGTGGCCGGCCCGATGTCACCGGCGAGCGTGACGAGCGTCCGCTCCCCCCGGTTCCGCCGACGGATGTCCAGCCGAGGAAGGATCATCACGCCTCCCCGAAGCGAAGGCGCGGCGCGGCCACAGCCGGCATGAGCCTGCGTGGAGTCGCTACGACCATGACGCACATGCTGCGGACCCGTCTCCGCGCCGATCACTGCAAACGGCCCGGAATCTCATCCCTCGCCGAGGACACCCCGACAAAGGCAGCCGGAGTACGCAAACCCTCGGTACCTCAACGGTACGCCGCGGGGGAGGGGGAACGGGGGGCGCTTGGCGGCGGCTGTGACGTGGCTGTGGGGGATGGCTCGGTGGCGTGATCTTGGGGGAGTGCGGGGCGGTTCCCGAAACCCTCCGATGGCCCGGTCCTGGAGGAAACCCCACTGAGGCGGCCAGTCAGTCTGTGCCCCCGGAAGGGTTCGAACCAGTGACATCCGCTTCAAGGAGTTCGATCCGAGACCATTTCTGCTGCTGCCATCGACTGGTTCGGCGGCCGGACGGAAACGCTGGTGTACGCCTCCGTCCGGCGTCGTTGATGTCAGCCGCGGATGTCAGAGGCCGTCCGATCCATAGCTCTACAGAGATCGGTCATTGAAGGTCATACAGCTGCCATGACGCTTCTGAGAGCCGGTGTGGGGCGCTGCCGGTTGCTGCACTCCGCTGCTGTACAACGTCATCAAAGATCTAGACGGGATTATTATCCCAGATCAGGGACGAAATAAGAGGAGGCCGCTATCGGCGGTCCGGCAGCCGCAGCATTTTCGTATGCCTCGTCCATCAGGTCGACAAATCGAATCTGCCGCGCATCCCCTGTCGCCTCTGCAAACTCGCGCCAGCCTACGGAACGATCAACCCAATGATCTCGCGCCCGCTCGCCCCGGAAGTGCAACTCAAGCTGGACGCGTGTTGCGTCGTCGTTCACACGCTTAAGCAAATAGTCGGAGTAGTATTGCGTAACGATCAAATGCGTGAAGTGGAGTTGCCTTGCTAGAGTCAAAGGGAGTGGGCTCTGTGATGGTGCCCAGCAAACGAGAAGCTCAGGATCATTGATCGACATAAGCGCCAGTTCACGGTGCGCAGCACGCCGCTCTTCCTCATTGGATATGTCGGTCTGGTGGGCTTGATAGGCGAGAGATACTGCAACCCCGATCAGTGCTGCACCCGAGAAGATCACGGAGAGGAATCCGTAGGCTTGTCCGACGTTACTGAGTGATTGCCAGTCTTCTCCGAGAAATGAGAGACCCTTGAGGGCTAATGGGGTCAGCGCGATGGTGGCGATTGTGGCAACGGCGATACCCCACGGGAAGTGTCTGTTTCGCCAGAATTCCATGTTTTACCCCTTGTTCCTTCGTTCTGTCGGAATCTGCTACCAGGCTGTTTGTCCGTGGCAGTTGAGGGGGATGGTTCCCAGCTCTGTGCGACGCCATACGAGCGGTCGGTGGAGGGATTTTGGGAGGGAGCTGCTTTGGCGCGAGTGTGATCATGGACCCGTAAGCTTCCGGCGCGTCGGGCAGTCTGTGGACCTGCCCGGTAAAGCACGACGTTGGGGCCATGATCTTCGAGGCTCGCGCCAAAGGGGCTGCCTAAAATCGCGGAGCCGACCGCCCCAGCCACGACGAACCCCTTCTCTGACCTCATGCGGCTGATTGCTGTGCGCGCGGCACGGGCGCCGGCCGGGCTGGAGCGGGGCGGAGACAGGAGCGCAGGCCCGGCCGGGGGCCGGGCCTGCGCGCGGCGAGCAGGGCGAGCCGCCTTGATGAAGTAGAGAAAGTCTTATCCCGCTGGGGATGAGGCGGTTCCCGTCGTGGCTCCGGGTGGAGGCCGTAGCCGTTCAGGGCGTCCAGGAGCCTGATCGGGAAGGCCGTTGCCGTGCGCTCGATGAACTCGCACTCGTCGGGTGTGAACCACTCGACGCCTGTGGACTTGTCCGATGTGCGCCCGGCGCCGCCCGGTGGCTTGCAGCGGAAGACCAGGGCCACGATGCCTCGGGTGGTGTTCTTGTAGACGCCGGTCAGCTCGTCCACTTCGCCCAGGATCCCTGGCTCCCAGAAGGACCTCGCGGCCTACGTCGGCCTCGGGGGTTTCATCGAGTTCGACCACGCCGCCTGGCAGCTCTCAGGTGCCGTCGTCGGCGGGGTGAATTGCCAGGAGCCAGCCATCCTTGGGGCCCTGTGCCTCCGTCAGGGAGAGATCATCGGCCGCACCGTGGCGTGATGGGGGTCCTCGGCCAGCGAGGCCATGAGCCGCATGGCCCAGATGCTCAGGAAGACGCCCCGCTCGTGGGTGATCGCCCGCGTTGATGTCAGAAGTAGATGTCAAAGGCCCCGGACCAAGATCGGTCCGGGGCCTCCGCACTGGTGCCCCCGGCAGGATTCGAACCTGCGACACCCGCTTTAGGAGAGCGGTGCTCTATCCCCTGAGCTACGAAGGCGGCGCCCGCCGGATGTCCGGCTGGCACATGACAGGGTAGCGGATGCGTGTCCTTGGGGGAGGGAGCAAGGTCCCCAAGGCTCTACGCCGAGGGGGCCGGGGCAGGGAGTCGGAGACGTACGTGCCGAGGCCGACCTCGCCGCGTGTCCAGCCCTGTTCCCGTAGGAGGCGCATGGCCTTCGCTGCCGTCGCGTTCACCACGCCGAACTCCTGGGCGATCTCCAGGGTCGACGGCACCCGGCTGCCCGGAGGGTACGTGCTGTCCTTGATACGTCGGGTGATCTCCGCTGCGATCTGGCGCCAGAGGGGGCGAGTGCTGTCCAGTTCCATGAACGTCAGCGTGGGGGATCAGAACTCGATGCGTCCGTGGTTGCTCACGATCACGACGCTCTTGGGTGTACCTCGTGCGTCCTTGGCGAGCGGCGGGGTCGGCCTGCGGCGCCGGGTCAGGAAGAGAGGTGCTTTCCTCTGTCCCCGCTGCGCACGACGGCGGCGGGCCGCGCGTTGGGGACGGGCAGGGCCTCAGGCCGCCGGCAGCGGGTCGGAGACGAACCAGCCACGTTGGGGTACCGCGTACACCCAGCCCTCGGCTGCGAGGAGGCCGAGGCCCCGGCGCACGGTCGTCCGGGCGATCCCGTGCCGCTGGACCAGCTGGGCTTCGCTCGGCAGCATCCGCCCCCGCTGCCAGTCGCCGCGTCGGATCTGTGCACGCAGGATCTCCGCCAGTTGCCGGTACGGCGTGAGGGGTGCGCCGTGATCGATCTCAGCGTCAGGATTCATGTGGACGACGCTAAGCACGCGGGCGTCATCGCGGGGCGGAGTACGGGTAAACGGCCTTCACGTGAGCGGGACTTGGGTGAAGTGGGATGCCGTGTGGAGGTCCTCCTCGATTTGGGACGCCGTTGTCAGGAGTTCCGGGAGGAGGGTTTTCACGCAGTCCTCCGGGGTGCGGCGAGCCGCGTGCGTTGCCGTTGTCAGCGACGCGATCACCTCGCCCCCGGCGTCATGGATCGGCACCGCCAGTGTGCGCAGGCCCGCTTCCAGTTCCGCGTTCAGAAGGACGTAGGGGGCGGCGGTCTTCCCGGCCGGGTGCAGGATGCGGCCCGCAGAGGTCTGGGAGGACGGGAGGCCGGTGCCCAGGGGGAGGTTCGCGCTCATCACACGGTGGTGCGTCGAGCGGGCCACGTACTGGATCTGGTCCGGGGACGGGGTGCGGATCGCCAGCGCCGTCGATTCCTGGATGCGGGACGTCAGGTCGTTCAGGTGCGGCCTCGCGATGTCCGGCAGCGTCGAGCGGGACAGGGGCGGGAAGCCCAGGGACAGCACCCTCGGGGTCAGGGAGAACACGCGGTCCTCCGCCGTCCCCACCAGGCCCAGGTACTCGTACGTGATCAGCGCCCTGCGTGCCGTCGCCCTCGCCAGGCCCGTCGCCTTCGCCACCTCCGTCAGCGTCAGGCTTCCTCTGCCCTCGCCGAACGCCGTCAGGACCGTCAGGCCCCTCGCCAGGGATTCGACGAAGGTGCGGCCCAGTTCGTTCTTCGATGCCGTCGTCCACGTTGCCAGGCCGGCGGGGGGTGGCGCGGATTGCCCAGGGGGCTCCGCGGCCAGGTCCTTCTCCATCGTCCGCACCGCCTCCCGCAGGCGCGGCAGCAGCGTCGCCGTCAGATCGTCCGCCGTGTGGCGGCTCGTGTGGCTCACCACGCTCGCCACGCAGGCGATGCGGCCGCTCCCCGGGTCCCGCACCGGCGCCGAGACCGCCACCAGGCCCGGTTCGATCAACTGGTCGTCCAGGGACCAGCCGTCCCGCGCCGCCCGCCGGGCGCGGTGGGCGAAGTCCTCTTCCGGGTACGGCCGTTCCCGCGGCGGTACGGCCGGGAAGGCGGCGTCCCGCGGGTCCGCCGCCCGGCGTTCGCGCCAGCAGCGCCAGTCGGCGTCCGTCCACTCGGTGGCGAAGAGCGGGCCGGGAGCCGTGCGTTCGGCCGGGAGCAGGTCGCCGATGCGGAAGCTCAGGGACATCGCGCGGCGGCGGGTCGCCTGGTGGATGAAGCGGATGCCGTCGCGGTCGGCGACCGCCAGCGACACGGACTCGTCCAGTCCGTCCGCCAGGGCGTCCGCCCGCGCCGCCAGCAGCGCCGGCAGGCGCAGGGCCGCCAGGTAGGCGTTGCCCAGTTCCATGACGCGGGGGGTCAGGATCGCGTCGCGGCCGTCCAGGCGGACGTATCCCATGCGGGCCAGTGTCGCGGTGATGCGGTCCACCGTGGAGCGCGCCAGGTTCGTACTCCTCTCCAGCGCGCTCAGGCTGAGCGTGCCGCCCGCCTCCGTCAGCCGGTGCAGTACCGCGACACCGCGGATCAGCGGAGTGACGGCCTCCGCCGGGGGCGCGGGGGTCCCGGGGGCGGCATGGGCGGCGGCGTCGGGCGGGTGCATGGGCCGTACGGTCTCCGGGCTGGCGGGGGGGGAGGGGACGTGCGGACACCGTATCCGGCGGGACGCAGTGACCGGGTGGCGAGCGATCGGTTCGGCGGGGGGCAGTGACCGAGTGGCGGGCGATCGGCTCGGTGGGGTGCAGTGACCGGGTGGCGGGCCATCGGTTCCGCTGCGGTCGGCTGCGGGTCGGCGCCGGAGGCGGTCCCGGTTCCGGCGGCTCACGGGCCGGCCTCTACTTCCGCGTCACCCGGACCACCACCTCGCCCTCCGTGTCACCCTCGCCGTCCGGTTCCGTCACCGTGATGCGGATGCCGTGCCGGGGGTCGTCGAAGGACTGGCCCGGCACGAAGGTGGCGTCGGAGAGTTCCGCGTGGACGTTCGGACTGCGGGTGCAACCACCGCTGTTGGGCCGGGAGTCGTACACCTGGACGGGGCCCATGCCCGTGTCGACGTCGGCTTTCACGCGGTAGATGAGGACGCCCGGCCGGCACACCGCCTCGTCGTTGCCCTCCCGGGTGCGCAGCTCCAGCGCGTATCCGGTACGGGCGTCGAGCGGGACGAAGACCAGTTTGGGGCCGCCGGACCGGGCGAGCGGGGTGAGCGGGAACTCGGCCGTCCCGGGGGAGGCGGCGCAGCGGATCTGGGCGGCGTCCAGCCAGCCCAGCTTCCACTTGTGCCAGCCGAGCAGGTCGTTGTCGGCGCCCCAGTCCTCGCTCATGATGTCCCAGTGCCCGACCGCGCCCCCGCCGTCCGCGGTGTAGAGGTCGGGCAGTCCGAAGGTATGGCCGTTCTCGTGCGGCAGGACCCGGTAACCGGTGCGGGCGTAGGAGCCGGAGCCGTCGTCCTGGCGGGAGTAGACGAACGAGGCGTTGGCGACCGGGACGCCGTCCGCCACGGGGGCCTCGGCGTTGCCCGCGAAGGTCACCGACAGCACGGTGTCCAGGGCGGAGGGGCCCGCGTTCGGGGTGACCAGCACGTTCAGCAGGTCGTACTCGCTGAAGTCCACCCGGGCGTCCGCGGTGGCCACGATGTCCTGGACCAGCGCGCGGTAGCCCGGTTCGAAGGGGGCGCCGCGCTCTATGCCGTACGCCTTGAAAGGCTTCGGCATGTGCAGCCAGCCGGTGATCGGGGTGAACGGGCGGTAGTCCAGGCGGCCGTAGGAGCCGGTGCGGAACCATCGCTGGGTCTGCGGGAAGAACTCGTGGAAGCGGTCCATCGCCTTGCCCTGTCCCCGTGCGTCCGGGAAGTCGATCATCAGGTTCAGCGCGCGCACGGTCCCCGTGGAGTGCGCGTAGCCGCCGGCGGTGGGCACGCCCTCCGACATCTGGACGGCCGGGCCGCCGTTGATCATGCAGGGGCCGAGTGCGGTGGAACGGGACAGCGCCGCGACGGGACCCGCCCCGGCCGGGGAGGCGCCCGGCAACAGGTGCCCGCTGCCGGCGGAGGTGCTGACGGCGAGGGTCAGCAGCGTCACGGAGGCGAGGGCGGCCGTGCGGCGCGGGCGTATCCGGCGGTGCGTTCCCCTCCGGGGTCGCTGCGGCTGCATGCAGGGCCCTTCGCTCCAGGCAGCCTCCGGCTCCCGGCTGCATCCATGCGCTCACCCTCCGTCGCACCGGATGCGCTCGCGCGTTGAAGCGGGCCGATCGGGGGTCACGGGGAGGGGCGGCCCCGCGGGGCGGGCGGGGGAGTGGTCGACGCCTCGGGAGGGCGGCCCCGGGGGCGGCCGGGGGTCGCCCCGCCGCACCCGGCGGATGGCACTGGCCAGCCCGGAAGTCCCGGCAGAGCACCGGCCCCGCCGCGCCCGGCGTACGGCACTGGCCGGCCGGGAAGTCCCGGCAGAGCACCAGTCCCGCCGCACCCGGCGTACGGCACTGGCCGACCGGAACTCCCGCCAGAGCGCCGGCCCCGCCGCGCCCGGCTGACGGCGCCGGGCAGCCCGGAAGTCCCGGCAGAGCACCAGCCCCGCCGCACCCGGCGTACGGCACTGGCCGGCCCGGAAGTCGCGCCGACCGCCGCCCGTCGCCCCCGCCGCAGCCGCAGCCGGCGTACGGCACTGGCCGACCGGAACTCCCGCCAGAACGCCCACCCCGCCGCACCCGGCGGGCGGCGCCGGGTAGCCGGGAAGTCCTGGCAGAGCACCAGTCCCGCCGCACCCGGCGCACGGCACTGGCCGACCGGAACTCCCGCCGGAACGCCCACCCCGCCGCACCCGGCGGGCGCCCCGGGCAGCCGCGAAGTCCCGGCAATGCGCCCTGTGGGCAGCCGCGAAGTCCCGGCCGAGCGCCCTGTGGTCAGCCGCGAAGTCCCCGCCGAGCGCCCTGCGATTCAGCCGCGAAGTCCCCGCCGAGCGCCATGTGACCCAGGTCACCGAGAATCTCTCCGGCGACGGGAAATAACCGGGGACCGCTTCCCCGTTTAGTCAGGTGTTCGCGCGAAACGGGGACCGCGTCCCCGGATCGTGAGTCACCAGACAGACAGACGGAAAGACAGACCAGCCCGAGGAGTACGCCGTGACGATCACCGCAACCGCGCCGCGCAAGGTGCCCCGGCCCCGCGCCGACGCCCTGCGCAACCGCGAGCGCATCGTCACCGCCGCGCGGGAGATGTTCGTCGAGCACGGCCCCGACGTGCCGCTCGACGAGGTAGCCCGCCGGGCCGGCGTCGGCAACGCCACGGTGTACCGCAACTTCCCCGACCGCGACGCCCTCGTCCGCGAGGTCGTCTGCTCGGTCATGGACCGCACGGCGCAGGCGGCCGAGGAGGCGCTGGCCGCGACCGGGGATGCCTTCGGAGCGCTGGAGCGCTTCGCGCACACGGCCGCCGACGAGCGGGTCAGCGCGCTGTGCCCGATGGTCTCCAGCACCTTCGACCAGAACCACCCGGACCTGCAGGCGGCACGGGAGCGGTGCGAGCACCTCATCGGGGTGATCATGGACCGCGCCAAGGCGGCCGGCCAGCTCCGCACCGACGTCGAGGTCGGCGATCTGGTGATCGCCGTCGCGCAGCTCAGCCGGCCCCCGGCCGGCACGGGATGCGGCAGCCTCGACCGCTTCGTCCACCGCCATCTGCAGCTGTTCCTGGACGGGTTGCGGGCCCCGGCCCGCTCCGCCCTGCCGGGCACGGCCGCGACCCTGGAGGACCTGCGCAACGCCTGAGCACCGACGCCTGAGCACCGACGCCTGAGCACCGACGCCCGAGCGATCAGTTCCGCGCCCGCCGCCCGTCTGCACAACGGACGGTGACATCAACGGCCCCCACCCAGGGCGAGCCGTTCCCGCAGCCACCGCTTCCTTCCTCACCGCACGTTTCTCTCACCGCACGTTTCTCTCACCGCAGGTTTCTTCTTCACCGCAGCCTTTCTTCACCGCACAACTTCTCCGCTTACCGCACGTTTTTTCCGTCACGAAGTCCCGAAGTGGGTACCCCCATGTCCGAAACAGCTCTCAAGGCTCCCGGCGCCGTCCGCAGCGGCGGCGACGCCAACCGCTGGAAGGCGCTCGTCTTCATCGCGCTCGCTCAGCTGATGGTCGTCCTCGACGCCACCATCGTGAACATCGCGCTTCCCTCCGCCCAGACCGACCTCGGCATCTCCGACGGCAACCGGCAGTGGGTCGTCACCGCCTACGCCCTCGCCTTCGGCGGACTGCTGCTCTTCGGCGGCCGGATAGCCGACCTGTGGGGCCGCAAGCGCGCCTTCGTCCTGGGTCTCGGCGGGTTCGCCGCCGCGTCCGCGCTCGGCGGCGCCGCGACCACCGGCGCGATGATGTTCGGCGCCCGCGCCCTGCAGGGTGCCTTCGGCGCGCTGCTCGCGCCCGCCGCCCTGTCCCTGCTCGCGGTGATGTTCACCGACGCCAAGGAGCGCGCCAAGGCGTTCGGCATCTACGGCGCCATCGCCGGCGGTGGCGGCGCGGTCGGCCTGATCCTCGGCGGTTTCCTCACCGAGTACCTGAACTGGCGCTGGACGTTCTTCGTGAACATCCCCTTCGCCATCGTCGCCGCGCTCGGCGCCTACTTCGTCATCCGTGAGCCCGAGGGTGGCCGCAACCGCTCCCCGCTCGACGTCCCCGGCGTGGTGCTGTCCACCCTCGGCCTGGTCGCGCTGGTCTACGGCTTCACCCGCGCCGAGTCCGACGGCTGGGGCGACACCGTGACCGTGGCGATGTTCGTCATCTCCGCCGTCTCGCTGATCGCGTTCGCGCTCGTCGAGTCCCGGGTGAAGGCCCCGCTGCTGCCGCTGCGCGTGGTGACCGACCGCAACCGCGGCGGTATCTACCTCTCCCTCGGTCTCGCGATCATCGGCATGTTCGGCCTGTTCCTCTTCCTGACCTACTACCTCCAGGTCGTGAAGGGCTACTCGCCGGTCAAGACCGGCTTCGCGTTCCTGCCCATGGTGGCCGGCATGATCACCGGCTCCACCCAGATCGGCACCCGGCTGATGACCCGGATCCCGGCCCGCTTCCTGATGGGCCCCGGCTTCCTGGTCGCCGCGCTGGGCATGCTGGTGCTCACCCAGCTGAAGATCGACTCGTCGTACGGCACGCAGCTGCTGCCCGCGATGGTGCTGCTCGGCCTCGGCATGGGTACGGCGTTCATGCCGGCGATGTCCCTGGCCACCCAGGGCGTCCAGCCCCGGGACGCCGGTGTCGCCTCCGCGATGGTCAACACCTCGCAGCAGGTGGGCGGCGCGATCGGCACCGCCCTGCTGAACACCATCGCCGCGTCCGCGACCACGTCGTACGTCAGGGACCACATCGCGTCCGCCGCCGGCAAGCCGCAGCAGCAGCTGGTCGCGCTGCAGGGCATGGTGCACGGCTACTCCACCGCGATCTGGTGCGCCGTCGGCATCCTCGCCCTCGCCTCCCTGATCGCCTTCACCTTCGTCAACGCCGGCCGTCCGGTCTCCACCATGGTGGCCTCCGGGGACGGCGAGGGCATCGAGGACGAGGTGCCGGTGCCGGTGGTGGCCCACTGACCGGCCGCACGGTGCGTTAGCGGAGCCAGGGCAGGTCCGCACCCGCTTCGTTGGGCTGGAGGCCCTCGGCGACGATCTCCATGATCTCGCCGAGGGCCTTCTGCTGTGCCGGACTGAGCCGCTCGAACAGCGCCTGGCGTACGGCGGTGACATGACCGGGCGCGGTGCGCTTCAGCACGTCCAGGCCCTCGTCGGTGAGTACGGCGAACTGGCCGCGCTTGTCGGACGGGCAGTCCTCGCGGCGTACCCAGCCGTTCTTCTCCAACCGCGCGATGGCGTGCGAGAGCCGGGAGCGGGTGATCTTCGCCTGCATCGCCAGCTCGGTCATCCGCAGCCGGCGGCGCGGGGCCTCGGCAAGGCCCACGAGGAGGCCGTAATAGATGTGCGGCATGCCCGCGTCGCGCTGCAGCTGCCGGTCGAGGTGGTCCTCGAGCAGGGTGGTGGCGTGCAGATACGCGCGCCAGACGCGCTGTTCCTCCGCGGTGAGCCAGCGGGGCGGTTCCGCGGCGGGGGAGGAGGCGGGGGATGCGGGTGCCGTGGTCATGGCTCCACTGTACGGCTCCTGTCCTTGAAACTTAAACAAGTCGGGCGTACTCTGGGAAAAGGGAAAGCTTTAGTTTTAAAGCATCTTTTGCAGCATCTGTCCGTTGGGAGTAGTGACGATGTCCGCAGCCACCCAGGAGCGCATGCCCGCCCTGTACCTCAGTCACGGCGCCCCGCCGCTCGCGGACGACCCGGTCTGGCCCGGTGAACTGGCCGCCTGGTCCGCCGCACTGCCCCGCCCGAAGGCGATCCTGATGATCTCCGCGCACTGGGAGGAGGCCCCGCTCGCCCTCGGCGCCACCACCACCGTGCCGCTCGTCCACGACTTCTGGGGCTTCCCCGAGCACTACTACCGCGTCCGCTACGACGCGCCGGGCGCCCCGGAGCTGGCCGAGAGCGTGCGCAAGCTGCTGCGCGCCCCCGGCATGCCGGTGCAGGACATCCCGGACCGGGGCCTGGACCACGGCGCGTACGTGCCGCTCGTCGAGATGTACCCCGGCGCCGACATCCCCGTCCTGCAGGTGTCCATGCCGACCCTGGACCCGGTGCGGCTGATGGAGATCGGCCGCCGGCTCGCGCCGCTGCGCGACGAGGGCGTGCTGATCGTCGGCTCCGGCTTCTTCACCCACAACCTGGCCGCGCTGCGGCACGCCGGTGGCACCCCGGCCTGGTCGGCGGAGTTCGACGAGTGGGGGCGGCGGGCGCTGGACGGCGGTGACGTGGACGCGCTGCTGGACTTCCTGCACCGCTCCCCGGCCGGCCACCTCGCCCACCCGCGCACCGAGCACTTCGCCCCGCTGTTCGTGACCATGGGCGCGGCCGACGCCGCCGGTGAACTCGCCGACCAGAAGTCGGTGATCGACGGCTTCTGGCTGGGCCTGGCCAAGCGGTCCGTCCAGTTCGGCTGACCCCCGGCGTAAAGGCCGGATATGCCCCACCCCTGAAATCCCTGTGAGTCCGTGTCGCCCGGCAACCTTCGGCGGGTGCCGGCCGTCTTCCGGGGTGGGAGAGCGGCCGATGCGGGCGCTCCCCGGACAGAACCGAGGGTGGTCGGCTCGTATGTGACGGGCGTCTCACCCGCACGGGGAGCGGGGTGGTCCGTGACGGCCGGGAGGCCGGCCTTCATTCTGGGCCTGACCTGCGCCTCTCGGTGCTCGTCGGTCCTGCACAGTGGCGTGCGGCCCGACAGGGTACTGCATGATCAGAAAAATCGGGGGACGGGTTGGGAATTCTGTCCGGATTCCAGTCGTTGTTTCCATCGGATGCAGGGCACCCGAGGAGAGTCCGAGGAGTCCGGAAGAGGGTCCGGAAGGCCTCGGCGGCGCCTCCCGCCGTGCCGAGTGTCCGACGGACCACCCGCTGACCCATCATCGCAAGGGAGCACGCATGGCAACCCGTGCCGTCGCCCGTCGTAAGTCCGCCAATGGCGAGACGGCCGACGCGGCAAGCAGTGTTCGCGCCACCGGCGACATCGCCGACCGCGATCTGGTCGGCATGTACCTCGACGAGATCGCGCGGACACCGCTGCTCGACGCCGCCAAGGAGGTCGAGCTGTCCCAGCAGATCGAGGCGGGTGTCTTCGCACGGCAGATCCTCGACGGGTGCGAGGAGTCCCCGTCGGACGCGAGCCGTGCGGAGCTGGAGGCCCTGGTCGCCCAGGGAGAGCGGGCCAAGGACGTCTTCATCCGCTCCAACCTCCGGCTGGTCGTCGCCGTGGCCCGCCGTTACCCCCGCAGCGGTCTGCCCCTGCTGGACCTGATCCAGGAGGGCAACGCCGGCCTGGTCCGCGCGGTCGAGAAGTTCGACTACCGCAAGGGCTTCAAGTTCTCCACGTACGCCACGTGGTGGATCCGCCAGGCGATCACCCGCTCCATAGCGGACCAGTCACGCACGATCCGGCTGCCCGTCCACCTCGTGGAGGAGCTGGGCCGCATCCGCCGCGTGCAGCGCGAGTTCAACCGTGAGCACGGCCGCGACCCGGAGCCCACGGAGATCGCCACCGAGCTCGGCTCCACGCCGGAGCGCGTCATCGACGTACTGGACTGGGCCCGCGACCCCGTCTCGCTGAACATGGCGGTGGACGACGAAGGGGAGACCCAGTTCGGCGACCTGCTGGAGGACACCTCCGCGGTGAGCCCCGAGCAGTCGGTGCTCACGCTGCTGCGCAGCGAGGAGCTGGACGACCTGATCGGCCGCCTCGACCAGCGCACGGCGTCCATCATCAAGATGCGGTACGGCATCGATGACGGCCGTGAGCGCACCCTGACCGAGGTCGGCAAGGAGCACGGTCTGACGCGTGAGCGCATCCGCCAGATCGAGAAGCACGCCCTGCTTGAGCTGAAGAAGCTGGCCCGCGACACGGGCTTCGACGCGGCGGCGTGACCCGGCGGTCTGATCCGGCGGTCTGATTCGTCGGCCTGACGTGGCGGCCTGACAGGCGGGCGTGCGCTCGCCGGCCGGTGTGCGCGGGCGCGTGCGCCGGGTGGCGAAAGACCGCGCAAACATGGCGTTGTTCCGTCGCTTCAACCGGCGAGGCCGGGGGAAAAACACCTCAGGGCACGGGAGTTCGGATACACCGGACACCGGAGTTCGGTTTCGGGGTCCGGCCCGGACTCCCGCCCCAGCGAACCGTTTCAGCAGCCGGCCCCGCAGTCAGCTGACGCCAACTGAACCAGGTCCCGACGCAATCCCCCCCCGGCGCCGGGACTTCCCTCGAGCCGGGCTTCGGCGCCCTCCCCCCCCCCCGGGTGCCGGAGTCCGGCTCCTTTTGTGCGGCGAGGGTCATGAAAGGGCGGGCCACCCCGTACCTGAACCACGGGGTGACCCGCCCGGACGGCAGATTCTGTCATACACCCGATCACCACCCGACCACGGGCCGTCACGTCCTCCGGGGCCGTCACGCCTCCCTTACTGCCACGCCCTCCCGTCCGTCGCGCCCTCCCCGCTGCCACGCCCTCCCGGGCCGTCGCGCCCTTCCCGCCGTCACCCCGCGTGCGCCGCCCGGCTCAGCCGCTCGCCCATCTCCCTTACGCCCGCGACCAGTTCCGCCGGTTCGCGCACCGTGAAGTCGAAGCCCAGCATCGCCAGACGGGCCGCCAGCCACTCCACCGGGCCGCTGCCCCGCCCGCGCAGCACGCATCCGCCGCCCTCGTCCGGCTCCGGCGTCCCGAGCCACCCCGGTACCCGCGCCGCGACCGCGTCCACCGGCGCGGCGAACGCGACGGCATAGTCGTAGGACTCCTGCCCGCGCTGCATCGAGCGCCGCAGGTACTCCGCGGCGCTGCCCTCCGGCAGCTCGCGCTCCACGAACCGCGCGCCCGTCGCGAACGGCTCGCTCACCCGGTCCACGCGGAAGGTACGCCAGTCCTCACGCTCGAGGTCGTAGGCGACGAGGTACCAGCGCCGCCCCGTCGACACCAGCCGGTATGGCTCGGTCAGCCGCCGGGACCGGGTGCCGTCGGCGGCCCGGTAGGCGAACCGCAGCCGCTCCCGCCCGGCCACCGTGGACGCCATCACGGTGAGCGTCTCGGGTGCGATGCTCGGCCCGTCCCCGCTGGTCAGCGGCGTGGTCGCGGCCTGCAGCGTGGACACCCGGTGGCGCAGCCGCGACGGCAGCACCTGCTCCAGCTTGGCCAGCGCCCGCACGGACGCCTCCTCCAGGCCCTCCACCGCGTGCCCCGCGCCGGCCCGCAGACCCACCGCGATGGCCACCGCCTCCTCGTCGTCGAGGACGAGCGGCGGCAGCGCCTTGCCCGCGACGAGCCGGTAACCGCCGTCGGCGCCCATGCTCGCCTGCACCGGATAGCCGAGCTCGCGCAGCCGGTCGACGTCGCGGCGGACCGTGCGGCGGGAGACGCCGAGCCGCTCGGCGAGCTCGCCGCCGGGCCATTCGCGGGGCGTCTGGAGGAGGGAGAGGAGCTGCAGGAGCCGGGCCGGAGTATCGGTCGTCATACAGTCGAGAATGCCGCAGAACTAGGACACGATCTGACCTACTGCCGTCCTACCTTCGGTGCATGACCTCCACCGAGACCGAAAAGCACCGCACCGCACCACCCGCCGCCGGTGACCGTCGCCGCTGGTTCGCCCTGGCGATCGTGATGACGGCGGCCTTCATGGACCTCGTCGACGTGACGATCGTCAACATCGCGATCCCGTCCATCCAGCGGGACGCAGGCGCCTCCTTCAGCCAGATCCAGTGGATCACCGCCGGTTACGCGCTCGCCTTCGCCGCCGGCCTCATCACCGGCGGCCGGCTCGGTGACATCCACGGCCGCAAGCGGATCTTCCTGCTCGGCATCGGTGGTTTCACGCTCGCCTCCGCCCTGTGCGGTTTCGCCACGAACCCGGAGATGCTCGTCGCCTCCCGGGTGCTGCAGGGCGGCATGGCGGCGCTGATGGTGCCTCAGGTGCTGTCGATCGTGCACGCCACCTTCCCGGCGCACGAACGGGGCAAGGTCTTCGGTCTGTTCGGCGCCATCATCGGGCTGGGCGCGGTGTCCGGCCCGCTGCTGGGGGCGCTGCTGACGGAGTGGAACCTCTTCGGTCTCGAGTGGCGGCCCATCTTCCTGATCAACCTGCCGGTGGGCGTCGCCGCCCTCCTGCTCGGCCGCCGTTTCATCACCGAGTCGCGCGCCCCGCGCGCCCTGAAGCTCGATCTGGTCGGTGTCGCGCTGGTGACGCTGGGCCTGCTGATGCTGCTCTACCCGCTCACCCGGGGCCGTGAGCTGGGCTGGCCGCTGTGGGGGTACGGCTCGATGGCGGGCGCGCTCGTCGTCTTCGGGGCGCTGGTCGCCTACGAGCGGCGCAAGGCGGCGCGGGACGGGTCGCCGCTGGTGGAGCTGTCCCTGTTCCGGGTGAAGAGCTTCGTGGCCGGTATCGCCGTGCAGACGGTGTTCGGGATCGCGCTCGGTGTGTTCTTCCTGGTGTGGACGCTGTACATGCAGATGGGGCTCGGCTGGAGCCCGCTCAAGGCCGGCCTGACCGGCGTTCCCTTCTCGATCGCGGTGTCGGTGGCGGCCGGGATGAGCGTGCAGAAACTGGTCCCGCGCTTCGGGCGCCGCGTGCTCCAGGCGGGCGCGCTGATCATGGCGCTGGGCGTGCTGCTGTACCTCGCGGAGGCCGGCCACTACGGCGTGGCCATCACCCCCTGGCAGATGGCACTGCCGCTGGTCGTGATGGGCCTGGGCATGGGTCTGATCGTCGCGCCGCTGACCGACGCGGTGCTGTCCCAGGTGCCGCGCGAGCACGCCGGTTCGGCGTCCGGGCTGATCAACACCGTGCAGCAGATGGGCAACGCGCTGGGCCTCGGCCTGGTCTCGGTGATCTTCTTCGGCGAGATCGGCGACCGGCTCACCCCGGCCCAGACCGGCCCGGCGTTCGTGCACGCCTTCCAGTACGCGCTGGGCTGGGTGGCGGCCGTGATGGCCGTGATCTTCCTGCTGATGTCCGCGCTGCCGAAGCGGCCGGCGCAGCACGTGGACGGGGCGGGCGCGGAGGTGCTTCCGGTGGAGGAGAAGGAACCGGCGCTGGTGCGCTGACCGGCGGCCCGGGAGTCGTACGGGAGCCGGTCGACGGCGGTGGGAGGGGCCCGGTGCCGATGGCGCCGGGCCCCTCCGGCGTGTCCGGACGCGCCCGCTCGTCATGTCTGATCATGCCCGGTTGACTTCCGTTTGGATCCGAAGCTGTTTACTTTCCAGAAATCCGGGCGTAGCCTCCGGAGAGAGAAACCACACGTTCGGGTATGAGTCGGAGGCGAACGGACATGTACGCACCGGAGCGGCAGCAGGAGATCCTCCGGCTCGCCCGGGACGGCGGCCGGGTGGACGTGGTGTCACTCGCCGAGGAGCTCCAGGTGACGGCGGAGACCATCCGCCGCGATCTGAAGGCCCTGGACCGGGCCGGCCTGGTGCGCCGTGTGCACGGCGGCGCCATCCCCGTCGGACGCCTCGACTTCGAGCCCGACCTCACCGAGCGCGAGTCGACCGCCGCCGACGAGAAGGACCGCGTCGCCAAGGCCGCCCTCGCCGAACTGCCCACCGAGGGCACGGTGATCCTCGACGCCGGCACCACGGTCGCCCGGCTGGCCGCCGCGCTGCCGCTGGAGTCCTCGCTCACCGTCGTCACGCACTCGCTGCCGATCGCGGCCCGCCTCGCCGACCACCCGGGCATCCAGCTCCACCTCGTCGGAGGGCGGGTGCGGCACCGTACGCGTGCCGCCGTGGACGCCTGGGCGCTGCGGGCGTACGGCGAGATCCGCGCGGACGTGCTGTTCGTGGCCGCCAACGGCTTCTCCGCCGAGCACGGTCTGACCACCCCCGACCTCGCCGAGGCCGCCGTCAAGCGCGCCGCGGTCGCCGCCGCCCGCCGGGTGGTCCTGCTCGCCGACTCCTCCAAGCACGGCCAGGAGCACTTCGCCCGCTTCGGCGACCTGAGCGACGTGGACCTGCTGATCACCGACAGCGGGCTGAGCCCCGAAGACACCGCCGGCATCGAGCGCGGCGGCACGGAAGTAGTACGCGCATGATCCTCACCGTCACCCCCAACCCGTCCCTCGACCGCACCTACGAGGTCCAGGCGCTCAAGCGCGGCGAGGTCATCCGCGCCGAGACCGAGCGCATGGACCCCGGCGGCAAGGGCGTGAACGTCTCCCGCGCGGTCGCGGCCGCCGGACGGCGCACGGTCGCCGTACTGCCCCTGGGCGGTGCGCCGGGCAAGCTCATCGCCGATCTGCTCGACGCGCAGGGCATCGAGGTCGCGCCGGTCCCGATCGCCGGGGCCACCCGCTCCAACATCGCGCTCGCCGAGGTGGACGGCCTTCTGACGAAGATCAACGCGCCCGGCCCCCAACTGACCGCCGCCGAGCAGGAACTGTTGCTGGACACCGTGCGGGAGGCCTCGCGCGGCGCCGACTGGATCGCCTGCTGCGGCAGCCTGCCCCGTGGTCTTGCTCCCTCCTGGTACGCCGATGTCGTCACCCGGGCGCACGCGGGGGGCGCGCGGATCGCGCTGGACACCTCGGGGCGTGCCCTGCTGGAGGCGCTGCGGGCCCGGCCCGACGTGGTGAAGCCGAACGCGGAGGAGCTCGCGGAAGCCGTCGGGCGCCCCCTCGCCACGGTCGGCGACGCGCTCAAGGCGGCCGAGGAACTGCGCGAGATGGGCGCGGGCGCGGTGCTCGCGAGCCTGGGTGCCGACGGCCAGCTGCTGGTGGACGGCTCGGGCGCCTGGTTCGGCAGCGCGCGCGTGGACACCGTACGCAGCAATGTGGGCGCCGGTGACTCCTCCCTGGCCGGCTTCCTCATCGCCGGCGGCAACGGCCCCGACGCCCTCGCCTCCGCCGTGGCCCACGGCGCCGCCGCCGTCCAGCTGCCCGGCAGCGTGATGCCGACCCCGGCCGACCTGGACCCGGCGGCCGTGACGGTCACGGACCGGGTACCGGTCGACCGCCCGCTGAAGGAGCCGGCGCCATGACGCCCCACGCGACCGCCCCCGTACGGCGCGGCCCCGGCACCGCGTTACTCCCCATGACACCGGTACTGCTCCCCATGACACCGGTACTTCGCTTGACCTCGGCACTTCCCGTGACAGGGCCGGCGACCACCCCCGTCTCCACCCTCCCCCTCCCCCTCCCCGTCCCCCTCCCGCCCACCCTCCCCACCGGGCGATACGCGAGCTAAGGAGCCCGCGATGAGCGACATGATCACCGCGGAACTGGTCGACCTCGACCTGTCCGCCACGACCAAGGAAGCGGCGGCCCGCGCCCTCGCCGAGCGCATGGTGTCGCTGGGCCGGGTGACCGACCTGGACGCCTTCCTCGCCGACGTGGCCGCGCGCGAGGCGCAGATGCCGACCGGCCTCGACGGCGGCATCGGCATACCGCACTGCCGCAGCGCCCATGTCACCGAGCCGACGCTGGCCTTCGGGCGCAGCGCCGCCGGCATCGACTTCGGTGCCGCGGACGGCCCCGCCGACCTGATCTTCCTGATCGCCGCACCCGCGGGAGCCGACGACGCCCATCTGACGATCCTGTCGTCGCTGGCCCGGCAGCTCATGAACGCCGAGTTCACGGGCGCGCTGCGCTCGGTGAACGGCGCGGGCACGGCGGCGGCGCTGATCCGCGGGGACGTGACCCCGGCGGACATCGAGGCCGAAAAGGCCTCCGCAGACTCCGTGGCGGCGCCGGTGGCGGCCTCCGCCGGCGCCGCCACGGACACCACCGCGCAGGGCACCGGCGAGCGCCCGTTCCGGATCGTCGCCGTGACCTCCTGCCCGACCGGCATCGCCCACACCTACATGGCCGCCGAGTCGCTGGAGAACGCGGGCCGTGAGGCAGGTATCGAAGTCACCGTCGAGACCCAGGGCTCGGCCGGCTTCACCCGGCTCGACGCGTCGGTCATCGCGGACGCGGACGGCGTGATCTTCGCGCACGACGTGCCCGTCCGCGACAAGGACCGCTTCGCGGGCAAGCCCACCGTCGACGTGGGCGTGAAGGCCGGCATCAACCGCCCGGCCGAAC
Organism: Streptomyces sp. NPDC097129; assembly: GCF_055668065.1. NCBI lineage: Bacteria > Bacillati > Actinomycetota > Actinomycetes > Kitasatosporales > Streptomycetaceae > Streptomyces > Streptomyces sp. NPDC097129. The sequence goes on from NZ_JBVOQE010000006.1 coordinate 213,788, forward strand.
TGATCGCCGAGGTCCGCGAGAAGGCGGCGCGCGGCGAGGTGAGCGCGGCGGCCTCCGCGGGAGGCGGCACCCCGGTCGAGCGCGCCGGCGACTCGGCGGAGGGCTACGGCAGCAAGCTCCGCAAGTGGCTGATGTCCGGCGTGAGCTACATGGTGCCGTTCGTCGCCGCGGGCGGTCTGCTCATCGCGCTCGGCTTCGCGATCGGCGGCTACAAGATCAACAAGGCGCCGTCGGTGATGGACCACTTCATCTGGACCCAGGCCGACAGCTGGGGCGCCCTGCTGTTCCAGATCGGCGGCGTGGCCTTCGCCTTCCTCGTCCCGGTCCTCGCCGGATACATCGCCTACGGCATGGCCGACCGCCCCGGTCTGGTGCCAGGCTTCGTCGGCGGGTCGATCTCCCTCACCATCAACGCGGGCTTCCTCGGCGGCCTGGCCGCGGGCCTGATCGCCGGCGGCGTGGTGCTGGCGATCCAGAAGGTGCGGATACCGGCGGCACTGCGCGGCATCATGCCGGTGGTGGTGATCCCGCTGATCTCCTCGGCGATCGTCGGGTTCCTGATGTTCGTGGTGATCGGCAAACCCATCGCCTCGGCCCAGAAGGGCATGACGGACTGGCTGAACGGCCTCACCGGCGCCAACGCCGTCCTGCTCGGCGCGCTGCTCGGCCTGATGATGTGCTTCGACCTCGGCGGTCCGGTCAACAAGGTCGCCTACACCTTCGCCACCGCCGGCATCGCCGTCGCGAGCCCCAGCGACTCCGCGATGAAGATCATGGCCGCGGTGATGGCCGCCGGTATGGTCCCGCCGCTGGCGATGGCCCTGGCCACCACCGTGCGCGGCAAGCTCTTCACGCAGACCGAGCGGGAGAACGGCAAGGCGGCCTGGGTCCTCGGCCTCTCCTTCATCTCCGAGGGCGCCATCCCGTTCGCGGCGGCCGACCCGCTGCGGGTCATCCCCTCGGCGATGGTCGGCGGCGCGATCACCGGCTCCCTGTCGATGGTCTTCGGTGCGACCCTGCGCGCCCCGCACGGCGGCATCTTCGTCGTCCCGCTGATCGGCAACCCGCTGCTGTACCTGGTCGCCATCGCCGCGGGCGTCTGTGCCACCACCGCCCTTGTCATCGTCCTCAAGGGCCTGCGCAAGCCGGCCCCCGGCGCCCCGGAGCCGGGGACGAGCGGGAGCACGGCGGCCACGGGCGCCAAGCAGCCGGTGGCGGCGTAAGGAACCGAACGCCCGCATGTCCCTTTCAGGCGCTGTGAGTTGTTCACGGCGCCTGTCGGGATAGGGCGCACAATGCGAGATTCATCACGGTCCGGGGCCAAAGTCCCGGACCGTGGTGTCTACTGGAACGCATGCCCGAGCCCTCCTCGATCCTCCAGACGGCAGGGATGGCCGTCCTCGCCCTGGCCGGCATCGCCTGGCTGATCGGCATCACGCGCATGCTGCGCCGCTTCCGCCAGGAGGCGATCATCCGGCACTTCGGCCCGGACGCCGCTCTCTCCGCCCTCCCGGGCCCGCGCGAGACCGGCCCCCGCCTGGAAACCGTCGAACTGACCCCGGCGGAACGCGACGCCTTCGCCACGCTGGTACGCCACCTCGCCGACGGCCGCTGAGGCCTCCGGCGGCAGCCGTTGAAGCCACCCTGCGCGGGTGGTCGCGGAAGGGCCCACCCTGCGGGCAGCCGCCCTCCCGGCGTCGCCCGCCGGAGTTGATCGAGTGCCGTGAGTCCCCTACTGGGAGACGCGTTCGGCGCGCCGCTCCATCGCCTCCCGGGCCGCCTCCTCGCTCGCGTACACCTCGCACATGTGCCGCCCGTCCGGGGTCGCCGTGTGCTCCACCTCCCACAGGGCCAGCTCACGGCCGTCGCGCAGCAGGAAGGCGTGCTCGTAGAGGGAGAAGGACAGTCCGATGCGGCCCGCCCGGCACGGACGGCCGAACGCCTGCGTGATCCGGTGCCCCTGCGCCGTGGCCAGCAGGGCCGCCGTCTCCCCGTCCGGGCGGTCGGTGTTCTCCGCGCGGCGCAGCAGCCGGCGCGCGTGGTCGGCCGAGCCGTCGGTGATGTAGACCTGCCGGGGCCGGGGCACCGGAGCGGGGTGCGCCGGCACCGGCAGCTCGAACTCCGTCCCGTCCGACGGCAGCGGCAGCCGGGCCGTGGCCGCGCGCAGCTCCTCCTCGTCGACGTACACCTCGTGCTGCGGGTCGCTGCCCGGGGCGGTGTTGTGGACCAGCTCCCACAGGGTGAGCGCCTGGCCGTCCGCGAGGAGCCAGGTGTGCCGGTACGTCTCCCGGTGCAGCCCCGCGCTGTGGTGCGCGGAGTGCAACGAGCCGTCGTAGGCCAGCGCGCAGTCCAGCCGCCGTATCGCCTCGTCGGGCAGTTCGAAGGAGTTCAGGGCGCGGCCGAGAATCCGCGCCAGATGCTCCTCCGGTGACTCGGGTGATTCGTACGCTGCCGTCTCGTACGGAACGCTCAAGGTGTCTCCCGGCGCTTGCTGCATGTCACCTGGTGGGTGCATACCGTAGCCCCTCGGCCGGACATCGTGTCCGGGAACCGAGAAAACATGTGCCCGGAAAACGCACGGGCCGCGCGGGAAGTTCCCACGCGGCCCGACGATCCGTCAGCACCCTCTGTCAACAGGCGGTTTGACGCGTCACGCGGCGCTCCCGGCGACCCACTCGCTCCAGCCCATGTTCCAGCCGTTGAGCCCGTTGTCGGGGGAGACGGTCTTGTCCGGCGAGTTCTTGACGATCACCACGTCACCGATCAGCGACTGGTCGTAGAACCACTTCGCCGGAGTGTCCCCCTGCGCGCCCCGCTCGTCGGCCAGACCGACACAGCCGTGGCTGGTCCCCTGGCTGCCGAAGGGCGGGTTGCCCTTGCTGTACCAGTAGTTGCCGTGGATGAACGTCCCCGACTGCGTCAGCCGCATCGCGTGCGGCACGTCCGGGATGTCGTACTCGCCGCCCAGACCGACCGTCTGGCTGTTCATACGGGTCTGGGTGAACTTCTCGGAGATCACCATCGCGCCGTTGTACGTGGTGTGCTGCGGGCTTCCCGACGAGATCGGGATCGTCTTCACGGTCCGGCCGTCCCGCACGACCGTCATGGTCTGCGTGTTCACGTCCACGGTGGAGACCTGCGAACGCCCCACCGTGAACGTCACGGTCTTCCTCTGCACACCGAAGACCCCGTTGGCGCCCTCGACACCGTCCAGGTCGATCTTCATCGTGACCTTGGACCCGGCCTTCCAGTAGTCCTGGGGCCGGAAGTCGAGCCGCTGCGCCCCGAACCAGTGCCCGACCACCTGCTGACCGCTGCTGGAGGTGACCGAGATGTGCGACTGCACGGCCTTCTTGTCGCTGATCTCCTTGTCGAAGGTGAACGACACGGGCATCCCGACGCCGACGGTCGCGCCGTTGTCCGGCGTGTACGTCCCGATGAAGCTGTTCGACGACGAGACGGTGGTGAAGATGGCGTTCGCGGCCGCCGTACGGCCACCGGAGTCCTTCGCCGTAGCGGAGATCTGGTACTTGGTCCCGCGCTCCAGCTGCTCCTTGGGCTTCCAGGTGCTGCCGTCGGCGGATATCTCCCCGGCCACGGTCTGCCCGGTGCCGGCCACCGTCATCTTCACGTCCGTCAGCCTGCCGTCGCTGACCTTCACTCCGGTGCTGTTGATCGAGGCGCCGGACGAACCGTCCTTGGCCGAGATGGCGATCTTCGCGACGGAGGCCTTGGTGTCACCGCCGCCGTTCTTGTCGTCGTTGCTGGCGTTGGCGTTCCCGCCGCACGCGGTGAGGGTCAGGGCGCCGACCATCAGGGCGGCACAGGCCCCCAGTACGCGCCGCGCTGCTGTGTTCGGCGTTGTCACGGGCTGCTCCCAGTTTTCATCGATCATTCCAAGACGTGAAGAAGGAGCGATCAAACGACTACTCCGGTTCCCACGTGACAGAACTGCGACAATCCCCCACCGCAGCGAGGCCGGTTGGACCACAACCGACGCCACGCGGGCTCCGCCACGACGTCCCCGCACCCGCCGACGGCGGGGAGGGGACGGGGTGGGGGGTGTCCGCCCGCAGCGGCCGGCACCGGGCAAGGGTGCCGTCGTCGGGGACGGGCGGCCGGACCGAGGACGGACACCCCCCACCCCGGCCCCGACTCAGAAACCGGCCGCAGGCGCTACCGCAACCGGCCACCGGACAGCAACGGGCCGCCGCAGGCATATAAGGGGCGCGGGGCTGTGTCGATATGCGGCTCCGCCGCGTGGGCGCGACCAGCCACCACGCACCCGCACCCGAAACACGACCCAGCGCCGCAGGCGATACTCACACCCCTCCAAAGAGCTCCTCATACGACGGCCACTCACCGACAGAAGCCGCCGCCCGCACCCCCCGCACAATCGCCCGCGTCACCACATCCGCCCCCGCCGCAAGCAGTTCGTTCAAGGCCAACGGACCCCCACCCCCCGAAGACAACTCCCGCTCTCCCGTAGCCAACGCGAACACACTGTCCCCGTCGTTCAGCAGATGCACCGGCCGCACAGCCCGAGCGATCCCGTCATGCGCCGTACCCGCCAACTTCTGCGCCTGCGCCTTCGACAGCACCGCGTCCGTCGCGACCACGACCAGCGTCGTGTTCATCGGCGGAGCCGCCCGCCGAGCCTCCAGCTCCCGCCACCGCACCCGCGCCGCCTCGACTACCTCCGCCGGCGGATACGCCGGCCGCCGCCCCCCGTACAGCTCGCCGTACATCTCCCCGTACAGCACCCCCGTCGCCGGATCCACCACCGATCCCGCCGCGTTGGCCACCACCAACGCCGCCACCGTGATCCCGGAGTCGAGCACCACGCTCGCCGTCCCGACCCCGCCCTTCAGCAACCCCACGGCCGCCCCCGTCCCGGCCCCGACGCACCCCTCCGCGACAGCCGCCCCGACCGCGCTGCCCGCCGCCGCCTCCACCGCGGCCCGCCCCATCGCCGCGTCCGGCCGCGCCCGGAAGTCGCCCCCGCGACCGAGGTCGAAGACGCAAGCCGCCGGCACCACGGGCACGACATGCGTGGGATCCGGCCCCACCCGCACCCCCCGGCCGCGCTCCTCCAGCCACGCCATCACCCCGGACGCCGCGTCGAGCCCGTACGCGCTGCCCCCGGTGAGCACCACGGCCTCGACCTTCTGCACGAGGTTGCGCGGATCGAGGGCGTCGGTCTCCTTCGTCCCCGGCCCGCCGCCGCGCACGTCCACGGCGGCCACGGAGCCGCCTTCGGGAGCGAGCACGACGGTGGTCCCGGTCAGCCACCCGTCACCGCGCCGCGTCGCATGCCCGACCCGCATCCCGATGACATCCGTCAGAGCGTCAACTGTCATACGCCCCAGTGTGACCCGGCACCGCGCCACTCAGCCCCGAACCACAAGCCCCGACCACCCCGCCCCCCACCACCCGGCCCCGCGTCACCCCGCCCCGTGCGCGGAGCGTGCCCGGGCCGTCAGTGTCACCCCCGCCGCCACCGCCACCCCGCAGACGAGGCCCGCCGCGAGCACCGCCCACTCGCCGAGGAACGTGCAGCAGATCACGAGCAGCGCGGTGACGGGCAGCACGAGCTGCTGCCCGATGCCCACCTTGAAGTGACGGGCGTGCAGCGCCCACACGGTCAGCAGATACAGCGCCGTCGGCAGCGTCGCCGCCGCCGACGCGGCCGTCGCGGAGATGTGCGCGGAGCCGACCGCCTGCTCGACGGCCACCTCCAGCCCCGCGCCGATCGCCGCCGCCGAGGCGAAGATCAGGTAGTGCCCGTAGCCCCACACGAACGCCTGACGGCTGGAGCGCAGGTGCCCGTGGATCGGCACGACGAAGTAGATCCACCACGCGGCGAACACCATCAGCAGCCCGCCCGCCGCGATCGGCAGCAGCTCACCGAGGGCGTCGTGCTCGTCCACGGCCGACTTGACCGCGACCGTGGCCGCGGCGATCGTCTCGCCGAGCACGATGATCGTGAACAGTCCGTAGCGTTCGGAGATGTGGTGCGGATGCCAGGCCGTGGTGAAGGACCTCTCCGCGATCAGCGGCACCGACAGCTCGGCGAGCACCATCACCAGGAACACCCAGGGCCGCGCGGGCTCCGGCAGCACGATCAGCCCGACCCAGCCGACCTGGCAGAGCAGCACCCCGAAGGCGTACCGCACCGCCGCGGTCCGCTCGGCGCCCTCGGCCGATCTCGCGGCGCGCAGCCACTGCGCGACCATGGCCAGCCGCATGATCACATAGCCGAGCCAGACGATGAGGAAGTCGTGGTCGTCGAAGGCCCGCGACACGCCTGCGGCGAGCACCAGGACACCGGCGATCTGCACGAGGGTGACGACCCGGTACAGCACGTCGTCGTTGTCGTACGCGGAGGCGAACCAGGAGAAGTTCATCCAGGCCCACCAGATGGCGAAGAAGACCATCGCGTAGTTGAGGATGCCCTGACCGGCGTGCCCGTCGGCGAGGAAGTGCACCAGCTGGACGCCGGCCTGCGCGATCGCCACGACGAAGCACAGGTCGAAGAGGAGTTCCAGCGGCGAGGCCACACGATGGGCCTCGTCGCGCCCGCGAGCGGTGAGCCTGCGCAGGGGCCGGTGTCGGGCGGGTGCGTCGGAGGGCGCGGGGGACTGGCTGGAACTCGGCGTCATGTGACCCAGCACACCAGATAACCGGCCGAAAATCTTCGGGCCGATGCCGCGGCGTAACCTGGGGGCATGAGCACTGCTTCCGCCCCTGAGCCGCGCGACCCGAAGGCCGCGCTGGTCTTCGACGACCCGCTCGAGCTGCAGTCCTCGGACGACACCGACGGAGGGTGGGGCGAGCGTCCGGCGACGACCGGCGACAGCGCGGCCGACCTGAAGCGCTTCCTGGACGAGAAGCCGCCCCACCACATCTGACCCACGCGGCGCCCCGGGCGGACCCGACAGCCGAGCCCGCCCGCCCCGCAGCCCCACGCCCCGCAGTCCGACGCCCCGCAGCCAGAGGCCACCCGGGCCGGCCCACGCCCAGCCGCTCGGCCCGGCCCGGCCCGGCGATCGGGTCCGCCGCGCGCCGCGCGCCCCCGCCGCTTCTACTGGCCGCGCCCGGCGGTCCGCTGGGTGACCAGCGTGTCGCGGATCTCCTTGAGCACTTCCAGCTCGCTGACCTCGACGATCTCCTTCGTGCCCTCCCGGGCTGCCTTGCGGTCGGCCTGGCGGGCCAGGTACTTCGCCATCGGCAGGAGCATCAGGAAGTAGACCACCGCGGCGGTGATCAGGAAGTTCAGCGTGGCGCCGAGGACGGAGCCCCACATGATGCGGATTCCCTCGACCTTCGTGCAGTTCGCGGTCAGGCAGGAGCTGTAGTTGTCCAGGCTCTGTGTGCCGATCGCCCCGACCACCGGGTTGATCACGCCCTTCACCACCGAGTTCACGATGTTGGTGAAGGCGGCGCCGATGACCACCGCTACTGCCAGATCGACGACGTTCCCGCGCATCAGGAAGGCTTTGAAGCCTTCCAGGACGCCGGGTACCTTCTTCTCGCTCACCTCGGGGCCTTTCCTCGTCCGTACGGCATGTGGAGTAAACCGCTCCGCAACCTACGGCAGGCCAAGGGAGGCATGTCCAATCCGGTAACTCGATCGTGCTACTTGACAAACGGTCGCACAGGCGCCGCACCACCCGGCTCATCCCACCGTCACCGCCAGCCGTGCCGTCGCGCTCGCCCCGACGAGACGCGCCGCCGTGGCCCGCGGGACCGACAGCACGACGAGGGCGCCGCCGCCGGTGACGTCGTCCGTGACCTCCGGCAGCCGGGCCACGCGCGCACCGCGGGCCACGACCCACGCACCGCGGCCGCCCGTACCTCCGCCGTCGCCGGTACCGCCTCCGCCGCCCGTACCGTCCTCGGCGGCGATGACGTCCACCCGGTCGCCGGGCCGCAGCAGGCGCACGGTGCCGGCGTCGGCAATTCGCACCGGTGCCGCCACCGTCCCGCCGGCCGCGCGGCCCGGCGCTGAAGGGGAAACTCCCGCGGGCGGGACCGGCTGGGCGGCGGACGGCCGTCCCGGCGGATGCCCGCGGACCCGGTCGGGCCCGGTGGTCTCCCGGGGCCCCGCCGCCACCAGCGCGGCCGCGGTGACGGCGAGACCGGCGGCGACGGCCCGCCTGCGGTGCCGGGCGAGCCGGTGCGCCAGGTGACGCACTCCACGCACCCGCACCGGTGCGAAGTGCGGCACCTCGCACGTGGGCGGCACATCGTCGCCGGGCGGACGCGGAACAGCGGGAGACGGAGCGGAGAGGACGGACACGGGACCACCACCTGCGGCGAGAAGTTCGGCTGACGACCCCACGATGAGGCCTCCGGCCGAAGCGCGCCGACGCCGGTGGACCACCGACCGGTTGTGGAAAACCCGCTCACCCGAACGAGACGTTCCGCCCCCCGAACCCGAAGGCCCGCCGCCCCTAGACCCGCCGCCGCCCCCAGACCCGCCCCCACCCCCTGGACCCGCTCCCGCCCCCAGACCCGCTCCCGCCCCCCGTCAAGCCAGTCAAGGCAGCAGGAACCCCGGATCCATCCCCCCGAGCGCCGACGTGCACAGACACTCCCGCTCCTCGTTCGCCGGCAGCGCCGCCACCGCGTCGAAGAGGACCCCCCGCATCCGGTCCACGTTGGCGGCGAACACCCGCAGGACCTCGTCGTGGGAGACGCCCTCGCCGGTCTCGGCGCCGGCGTCCAGGTCGGTGACCAGGGTGAGGGAGGTGTAGCAGAGCTCCAGCTCACGGGCGAGGGCCGCCTCCGGGTGGCCGGTCATGCCGACCACCGACCAGCCCTGCGCCTGGTGCCACAACGACTCGGCACGCGTCGAGAAGCGCGGCCCCTCGACGACGACGAGCGTCCCGCCGTCCACCGGCTCCCAGTCGCGGCCCCGCGCCGCCTTCAGCGCGACCGCGCGCCCGACGGGGCAGTACGGATCGGCCAGGGACACGTGCACGACGTTCGGGACGGTGCCGTCGGGCAGCGGCAACCCGTCGAAGTAGGAGTTGACCCGGGACTTCGTACGGTCCACGAGCTGATCGGGCACCAGCAGCGTGCCCGGCCCGTACTCGGGGCGCAGGCCGCCCACCGCGCACGGCCCGAGGACCTGGCGCACGCCGGCCGAGCGCAGCGCCCACAGGTTGGCGCGGTAGTTGATGCGATGGGGCGGCAGGTGGTGTCCGCGCCCGTGCCGGGGCAGGAACGCGACCCGGCGGCCGGCGATCTCCCCGAGGAAGAGGGAGTCGCTGGGCGGACCGTAGGGGGTGTCGACCTCGACCTCGGTCACGTCGTCCAGGAAGGAGTAGAAACCGGAGCCGCCGATCACGCCGATCTCTGCATGCGTCGCACTCGCCACGCCGGTCCCTGCCCTCGCCTTGTTCGCCATGCCCGCACCCTAACCGGCGGCGCACACGCCGAGGACCCCGCCGTCGGCCGACGGCGGGGTCCTGCGGGAAAGCGGTGGAGGAGTGGGCCTCAGGCAGCGGTGGTGCTGCTGCTCGAGGAGCCGCTGGAGCTCGACGAGGAGCCCGCGTCCGAGGAGGACGAGGAGGACGACGACGTGGAAGTCGACGTCGAAGTCGAAGAGGCCGACGACTTCGACGACGCCGGCGCGCTGCTCGAGGAGGAGCCGCGGCTGTCGTTGCGGTAGAAGCCGGAGCCCTTGAAGACGATGCCGACCGCGGAGAACACCTTCTTGAGGCGGCCCTGGCAGTTGGGGCACTCGGTCAGGGCGTCATCGGTGAACTTCTGCACCGCCTCGAGGCCCTCGCCGCACTCGGTGCACTGGTACTGGTAGGTGGGCACTGTCTTCCTCCTGGCACTCTCACTCGATGAGTGCTAACGACAAACCATAGTGACGTATTCCCGTGCGTCAGTCCACTGTCACCGGCACGCGGTGACCCACGCCACGTGCGACGGTACGGCCCCGGGCAGGCGCCGCCAGCCGCGAGCGCAGCGCCAGCAGGGTCACCAGGGCCAGCACCGTGCCGCCCATCGGCACCAGGAACCCGGCGCCGCCCCAGAAGTGGTCCTCCAGCTGCCCGGCGACCGTCACGGCCGCGGCCTGGCCGAGGGCGACCGCGCCGGTCAGCCAGGTGAAGGCCTCGGTGCGCGCCCCGGCCGGGACCAGGCTCTCGACGAGGGTGTAGCCGGTGATCAGGGCGGGCGCGATGCACATGCCGACGAGCAGCCCGAGGCCGGCGAGCAGCAGCGCCGAGTGCGCGGTCCACAGCGCGGACGCGGTGAGCGCGAGGGCGGTGTAGCCGATGACGAGGCGGCGCTGCGGGGCGACCTTCCAGGCGATGGCGCCGCAGACGACGCCGGAGATCATGTTGCCCGCGGCGAAGACGCCGTAGAGCACGCCGTTCAGGCCGGGCTCGCCGATCGACTCGGTGAAGGCGGCCAGCGACACCTGCATGCCGCCGAAGACGGAACCGATGCCCAGGAACGTCACGATCAGCACGCGCACGCCGGGCACGCGCAGGGCGGGCACGTGCTGCACGCGCGTGTGCTCGCCGCCGGCGTGGACCTGCGGCTGGGTGCTCTTCTGCGCGGCGAACAGCAGACCGCCGACCAGGGTCAGCGCGGCCTCCGTCACCAGACCGGCGGCGGGCGCCACCGCGGTGCACAGCGCGGTCGCCAGCAGCGGGCCGACCACGAAGGTCAGCTCGTCGGTGACGGACTCGAAGGCGGCGGCGGTGCTCATCAGGGGGGAGCCCTTGAGCTTCACACCCCAGCGGGCCCGCACCATGGGGCCGACCTGCGGCACCGAGGCACCCGTCGGCACGGCCGCCACGAACAGCGCCCACAGGGGGGCGTGCGCGAGAGCGAGCGCGGTGAAGGTGAGACCGGACAGGGAGTGCACGATCACACCGGGCAGCAGGACGGCGCGCTGGCCCAGGCGGTCGGCGAGGCGGCCGCTGTAGGGCGCGAACAGGGCCATCGACACGCCGGTGACGGCGGCCGCGGCGCCGGCCGCGCCGTAGGAGCCGGTGGTGTGCTGCACGAGCAGCACGATGGAGAGGGTCAGCATCGCGAACGGCTGGCGTGCCGCGAAGCCGGGGAGCAGGAAGGTCCAGGCGCCGCGGGTGCGCAGCAGCTGCCCGTAGCCCGGGCGGGCGGCAGTAGCCGCCTTCTTCTTCTCCGAGGTGACCGTGGACGCCACGGCCCGTGCCTTTCTGCCGCCTGGTAGCGCGGCCGCCTTGTAAGGGGCCGTGCGCCGAGAGCTGTCCTCTTGCGCGGACTGCGGTAGATGCCGGGCCCCACGGTGAGGGGCTGCACGGCCGCCATACGGTCGCGCCAGCTCTGCGTCAGGCAGAGTTGGTTCGATCAGGGGTGCGCCTTTATCGTACAGGGTTTCCGCCAGATGTCCCTGTGAAAACGAGCACCGTCAGCACCTCAGCCTGCGATTGCCGAGTTCTCGGCTTGGGCGCGTCACCGCTTGTCGTCGCCGGTCCCCAGCCAGTCGGCCAGCTTGCCGCCGTGGGCGACCGCGCGCAGCCGGCGCTCGGCCGCGTCGCGCACCGGGTCGGTGGTGACGACGAGCAGTTCGTCGCCGCGCCGCAGCACGGTCGTGGGCAGCGGCACGAAGGACGTTCCCTCGCGCACCACGAGGGTGACCGCGGCGCCCGGCGGCAGGCGCAGCTCGTTGACCTCGACGCCGTGCATCCTGGAGCCCGCGGGGATGTCCACGGACAGCAGGTGGCCGCGCAGCCGCTCCAGCGGCGCCGACTCGATGCCGAGGTCGGCGGTCTCCGTGTCGTCGCCGAGGCGCAGCAGCCGGGCGAGCCAGGGCAGGGTCGGGCCCTGGAGCAGGGTGTAGACGACGACCAGGACGAACACGATGTTGAAGACGCGGCGGCTGCCGGTGACGCCGTTCACCATCGGGATGGTCGCCAGGATGATGGGCACGGCGCCGCGCAGCCCCGCCCACGACATCAGCGTCTGTTCCCGCCAGGGCACCCGGAACGGTGTGAGGCACAGCAGGACGCTCAGGGGGCGGGCCAGCATGGTCAGCACCAGCCCGATGATCAGGGCGGGCCACACGTCGTCGCCCAGCTCGTGCGGGGTGACCAGGAGACCGAGCAGGACGAACATGCCGATCTGCGCGATCCAGCCGAGCCCTTCGGCGAAGCCCCGGGTGGCGGGCCAGTGCGGCAGCTTGGCGTTGCCCAGCAGCATCGAGGCGAGGTAGACGGCGAGGAATCCGCTGCCGTGGGCCAGGGCGCCCGCGGCGTACGCGGAGACCGCGATGGCCATGACGGCGATCGGGTACAGGCCGGAGGCGGGCAGGGCGACGTGCCTGAGGCCCCAGGAGCCGATCCAGCCGACCGCCAGTCCGACGGCCGCGCCGATGGCCAGTTCGAGGGCTATCTCGCCGACCAGGACGTACCAGTGCTCGACCGGGCCGGCCGTGGAGAAGGCGACGACCAGGATGACGACGGGGGCGTCGTTGAATCCGGACTCCGCCTCCAGCATGCCCGTCACGCGCGCGGGCAGCGGGATCCGGCGCAGGACGGAGAAGACCGCCGCCGCGTCGGTCGAGGACACCACCGCACCGATGATCAGTGCCTGCCGCCATTCCAGGCCGACGAGGTAGTGCGCGCCCGCCGCCGTCACGCCCACGCTCACCGCGACCCCGGCCAGCGCCAGCGCGGAGGCGGCCGGCAGGACGGGTTTGATCTCCTTCCACTTCGTGCCGAGTCCGCCCTCGGCCAGGATCACGACCAGGGCGGCGTACCCGATGACCTGGGTCATCGCGGCGCTGTTGAAGTGGATGTGCCCGATGCCGTCCTGGCCCATGAGGATGCCGATGCCCAGGTAGACGAGCAGGCTGGGCAGTCCGCTGCGCGAGGAGATCCGGACTGCCGCCACGGCGACGAGCAGGACGAGCGAGCAGACGAGCAGGAGCTGGTTGAGGTGGTGGACAGTCAGCGGCCGTTTCCTTCCTGCGATCTTCTGATTACTTCGTTACCTTACCTAACTCTTGACGATTTCTTGACGCTCGTCGGGGCAAGATCGATCGTCCGCCCCGGCTGGTTGCCGCCTCCGCGTCAAGTGCCATCGGGCCCTGCGCCTATGGTTGCTCCAGCGCTCAGTTAAAAGCACAGCCGAACCTGCCGCTCGCGTTAGGACAGCAAGGACAGCGATGCCCCCGAACACCACCGCCACAACGGGTGACAAGCCCGGCAAGTCCGGCAGGAAGAAGGGGCGCAAAGCCCGTCTTATCGTGCTCGTCCTGGTGCTGGCGGTCATCGGCGGCATCGGCTGGGGCGGGTACTGGTCCGTCAGCACCGTCCGGGCGTCCCTGCCGCAGACCAAGGGATCGATCACGCTGCAGGGCCTGTCGGGCCCCGTCGACGTCAAGCGCGACGGCTACGGCATCCCGCAGATCTACGCCTCCTCCGACGCGGACCTGTTCATGGCACAGGGCTTCGTCCAGGCGCAGGACCGGTTCTACGAGATGGACGTGCGCCGGCACATGACCTCCGGGCGCCTGTCGGAGATGTTCGGCAAGAGCCAGGTCGACAACGACGCCTTCCTGCGCACCCTGGGCTGGGACCGCGTCGCCCAGCAGGAGTACGACACCAAGCTGTCCGCCTCGACGAAGAAGTACCTCCAGGCGTACGCCAAGGGCGTCAACGCCTACCTGGCCGGCAAGGACGGCAAGGACATCTCCCTGGAGTACGCGGCGCTGGGCTTCAGCAACGACTACAAGCCCGCCCAGTGGACGCCGGTCGACTCCGTGGCGTGGCTGAAGGCGATGGCCTGGGACCTGCGCGGCAACATGCAGGACGAGATCGACCGCGCCCTGATGACCAGCCGCCTCGGCCCCCAGCAGATCGCCGACCTCTACCCGCAGTACCCCTACGACCGCAACAAGGCGATCGTCCAGGAGGGCGGGTACGACGAGCTGACCCACTCCTTCGAGCAGGGGAAAAGCAGCGGCAGCGGCAGCGCCACGGGCGGCTCCGGGTCCTCGCTGAACGGCACCGCAAGCGGCTCGGGGAGCGGCGCCGGCACCGGAACGGGCGCCGGCACCGGAACGGGCACCGGCACCTCCTCCGGCGCCGGCCTGCAGAGCCAGCTCACGGGCCTGTACAAGGTCCTGGACGACGTCCCCACGGCCGTCGGCGTCAACGGCAACGGCATCGGCTCCAACTCCTGGGTCGTCTCCGGCGACCACACCATCACCGGCAAGCCGCTGCTCGCCAACGACCCGCACCTGTCGGCCTCGCTGCCGTCCGTCTGGTACCAGATGGGCCTGCACTGCCGCAGCGTCTCCAGCGCCTGCCAGTACGACGTCACCGGCTACACCTTCGCCGGCATGCCCGGCGTGGTCATCGGCCACAACAAGGACATCGCCTGGGGCATGACCAACTCCGGCGTCGACGTCAGCGACCTGTACCTGGAGAAGGTCACCGGCGACGGCTACCTGTACGGCGGTAAGGTCAGGCCGTTCGCCACGCGCGAGGAGACCATCAAGGTCGCCGGCGGCGAGACCAAGAAGATCGTCGTCCGGCAGACCCAGGACGGCATGCCCCTGCTGTCCGACCGCGACGACGAACTGGTCAAGGTCGGCAAGAAGGCCACCGTCGACACCGCGGCGCCCGACCGCGGCGACGGTTACGCCATCGCCCTGAAGTGGACCGCGCTGCAGCCCGGCACCTCCATGGACGCCGTCTTCGCGATGGACCGGTCGACGGGCTGGAACGACTTCCGTGACGCGGCGAAGCTGTTCGACGTGCCGTCACAGAACCTGGTCTATGCCGACAGCAAGGGCGCCAAGGGCAACATCGGCTACCAGCTCCCCGGCAAGATCCCCACGCGCGGCAAGGGCGACGGCTCGCTCCCGTCCCCGGGCTGGGACCCGAAGTACCGCTGGACCGGCTACATCGACTTCGACAAGCTGCCCTACGAGTACAACCCCGAGCGCGGCTACGTCGTCACCGCCAACCAGGCCGTGGTCGACGCGGACAAGTACCCCTACACGCTGACCACCGACTGGGGCTACGGCACCCGCAGCCAGCGCATCGCCGACCTGATCGAGTCCAAGATCAAGGGCGGCGGCAAGATCTCCACCGACGACATGCGCCAGATGCAGCTCGACAACAGCAGCGAGATCGCCAAGCTGCTCGTGCCGGCGCTGCTGAAGATCGACGTCGGCGACAAGGACGTCCGCCAGGCGCAGGAATTGCTGGAGGGCTGGGACTACACCCAGGACGCCGACTCGGCGGCCGCCGCGTACTTCAACTCCGTGTGGCGCAACATCCTGAAGCTGGCCTTCGGCAACAAGCTGCCCAAGGAGCTGCGGGTCGAGGGCCAGTGCCTGTGGGTCGACCCGGTCAACACCACCGGCCCGGTCGACGACACCGACAAGGTGCGCGAGTGCGGTCAGCGCGACGCCGACCAGGCGCAGCCCGACGGCGGCGACCGCTGGTTCGAGGTCGTGCGCACCCTGATGGACAAGCCGGACAGCGACTGGTGGAAGACGCCGAGGTCGGGCACGCGCCCCGCGGCGCACAACCGCGACGAGCTGTTCAAGCGGGCCATGATCGACGCCCGCTGGGAGCTGACCGCCAAGCTCGGCAAGGACATCGACACCTGGAGCTGGGGCCGGCTGCACCGCCTGTTCCTGAAGAACCAGACACTCGGCACCGAGGGCCCCGGCATCCTCAAGTACGTCCTCAACCGTGGCCCGTGGAAGCTCAGCGGCGGCGAGGCGGCGGTCAACGCCACCGGCTGGAACGCCGCCGGCGGCTACGGCGTCGTCTGGGTGCCGTCGATGCGGATGGTGGTCAACCTCGACAATCTCGACAAGTCGCGGTGGATCAACCTCTCCGGCGCCTCCGGCCACGCCTACAGCGCCCACTACACCGACCAGACGGACAAGTGGGCCCAGGGCGAACTGCTGCCGTGGTCGTTCTCACCCGACGCGGTCGACAAGAGCACCAGCGACACGCTCGTGCTGAGGCCGTGACCGGCTGAGCACAGGCGAAGGGCCCTCCACGCGCGCGTGGAGGGCCCTTCGGCGTGTGCGGGTCAGGGCGCGAAGAAGCGGCGCACCCCGGACGGGGTGACCACCGCGTGCACCGGCCGGTCGTGCGGCTCCTTGGGCACGCGCGCGACGACCTCCGCGTCGTACAGCAGCACCACCAGCGCCGGCCGGGCGCCGGCGCGTTCCAGCCGTGCGAGCACCCGGTCGTAGGACCCGCCGCCGCGTCCCAGGCGCATCCCGCGCGCGTCGACCGCGAGCCCCGGCAGCAGCACGACGTCGGCTCCGGTCACCGCCTGCGGGCCGAGCCGCTCCCCGGCGGGTTCCAACAGCGCCATCTTCCCGCCATGTTGCACGCGCGTGAGGGAGTCCCCGCCGGTGTACTCGCCCCAGTCCAGGTCGTTGTCGTCGAGCAGCGCGGGAAGCAGGACGCGCACGCCCCGCGCGCGCAGCGTGTCCAGCAGCGCGAGTGTGCCGGGTTCGGTGCCCACGGAGACGTACGCCGCGACCGTGCGCGCGTGCGCCAGCTCCGGCAGGTCCAGGGCGCGTTCGGCGAGGGCGGACGCGGCATACGTCACATCGGCCGGGGTCAGGGCGTCCCTCGCCGCCAGGAAACGCCGCCGTACGGCTCGTTTGCCGCTCTCCATGCCCGGCCCGATTTCGCCCACTTGTCGCTCCCGTACCGTTCTCTTCTGCTCATATGAGCGCTCATGTCCGGGAGTCGCGGGAGGGCCCTCGCACACCGGTTAAGGTGGCGGGCATGACCCAGTCGCACCCCAGGATCAACAAGGCTGTCATCCCCGCGGCAGGCCTCGGTACCCGGTTCCTGCCGGCCACCAAGGCCACGCCCAAGGAGATGCTGCCGGTGGTCGACAAGCCGGCGATCCAGTATGTGGTCGAGGAGGCCGTCACCGCGGGCCTCGACGACGTCCTGATGATCACGGGCCGCAACAAGCGCCCGCTCGAGGACCACTTCGACCGCAACTACGAGCTCGAGTCCGCCCTCGCGGCGAAGGGCGACCGGGAGCGGCTCGCGAAGGTGCAGGAGTCCAGCGACCTGGCGACCATGCACTACGTGCGCCAGGGGGACCCCAGGGGTCTCGGCCACGCCGTGCTGTGCGCCGCCCCGCACGTCGGCCAGGAGCCGTTCGCCGTCCTCCTCGGCGACGACCTGATCGACCCGCGCGACCCGCTGCTGCAGCGGATGATCGAGGTCCAGGAGCAGCGCGGCGGCAGCGTGATCGCCCTCATGGAGGTCGCGCCCGAGCAGGTCCACCTCTACGGCTGCGCCGCCGTCGAGGCCACCGAGGACGGCGACGTCGTCAAGGTGACCGGCCTGGTGGAGAAGCCCGACCCGGCCGACGCCCCGTCGAACTACGCGATCATCGGCCGTTACGTGCTCGACCCCGGCATCTTCGGCATACTCCGCACCACCGAGCCGGGCCGCGGCGGCGAGATCCAGCTCACCGACGCCCTGCAGCAGCTCGCCGAGGACGAGAAGGCCGCCGGCCCCGTGCACGGCGTCGTCTTCAAGGGCCGCCGCTACGACACCGGCGACCGCGGCGACTTCCTGCGGGCCATTGTCAGACTGGCGTGCGAACGTGAGGACCTGGGCCCGGACTTCCGGACCTGGCTCCGCAGTTACGTCACCGAGGAGATGTAGCCACCTTGAGCAGCGCCGCCTCCCGCACCCCGGGCCCCGACCACCTGTGGTCGGTGGACGAGCACCTGGAGGACATCCTCACCACCGTGCGCCCCCTGGAGCCGATCGAGCTGCAGCTGCTCGACGCCCAGGGCTGCGTACTGGTCGAGGACGTCCCGGTGCCGCTGTCCCTGCCGCCCTTCGACAACAGTTCGATGGACGGCTACGCGGTGCGGGTCGCGGACGTGGCGGGCGCGAGCGAGGAGTTCCCGGCGGTCCTGGAGGTCGTCGGGGACGTCGCGGCGGGCCAGGCCGACCTGCTGCATGTGGGCCCCGGCCAGGCCGCCCGCATCATGACCGGCGCCCCGCTGCCGCCCGGCGCGGAGGCCGTCGTCCCCGTGGAGTGGACCGACGGCGGACTCGGCGAGGGCCCCGTGACCGGCATGCGCGCGCGGGCGCTGGCCCCGGAGGGCGCCGAGGGGCACGTACGCGTGTACCGGCCCGCTAAGGCACGCGCGCACGTACGCGCGGCCGGCAGCGACGTCAAGGCCGGCGACCGCGCTCTTGCGGCGGGCACCGTGCTCGGCCCGCCGCAGATCGCCCTGCTCGCCGCGATCGGCCGCGGCACGGTCCGGGTCCGCCCGCGCCCCCGCGTGGTCGTGATGTCCACCGGCAGCGAACTGGTCCAGCCCGGCGAGCAACTGGCGCCCGGTCAGATCTACGACTCCAACAGCTTCGCCCTCACCGCCGCCGCCCGCGACGCCGGCGCCATCGCCTACCGGGTGGGCGCCGTCGCCGACGACGCCGAGACGCTGCGCTCCACCATCGAGGACCAGTTGGTGCGCGCCGACCTCATGGTGACCACGGGCGGGGTGAGCGTCGGGGCGTACGACGTCGTCAAGGAGGCGCTGTCGCACGTCGGCGACGAGGACGAGGCGGGCGGCGGTGTGGAGTTCCGCAAGCTCGCCATGCAGCCCGGCAAGCCCCAGGGCTTCGGCTCGATCGGCCCCGACCACACCCCGCTGCTCGCGCTGCCGGGCAACCCGGTGTCGTCGTACGTCTCCTTCGAGCTGTTCGTGCGGCCCGCCATCCGCACCCTGATGGGACTTCAGGACGTGCACCGGCCGAAGGCGACGGCGACGCTGTCCGCCGACAGGCCGCTCACCTCCGCCAAGGGCCGCCGGCAGTTCCTGCGCGGCGTCCACACCGACGGCACGGTCACCCCGGTGGGCGGCTCCGGATCGCATCTGATCGCGGCTCTCGCGCAGGCCAACGCCCTGATCGTGGTGCCCGAGGATGTCGAGTCCGTCGCGCCCGGCAGCGAGATCGAAGTCGTCCTGCTCGGCTGAGTGCTCCCGGCCCGAGGTACGGTGTCGCGCACAACACAGGCCCGCGCGCCGCAATGCGCCGGGCCCGGACCGGGAGCGCCACCACCATGACTGTGCCCAACCGGGGGGAGACCCCCGGACAGCCCGTGCAGGACCGTCTGACGCACATCGACGACGCGGGTGCCGCCCGCATGGTCGACGTGTCGGGGAAGGACGTGACCGCGCGCACGGCTCGCGCCAGCGGCCGCGTCCTCGTCTCGCCCCGCGTGGTCGAGCTGCTGCGCGGCGAGGGTGTCCCCAAGGGGGACGCCCTGGCCACCGCGCGGATCGCCGGGATCATGGGAGCCAAGCGCACCCCCGACCTGATCCCGCTGTGCCACCCGCTCGCGGTGTCCGGTGTGAAACTGGACCTGTCGGTCGCGGACGACGCCGTGGAGATCTCGGCCACAGTGAAGACGACGGATCGTACGGGCGTCGAGATGGAGGCCCTCACCGCGGTCTCCGTCGCCGCGCTCACCGTGATCGACATGGTCAAGGCGGTCGACAAGGGAGCGGTCATCACGGACGTGCGGGTGGAGCACAAGACAGGCGGCAAGTCCGGCGACTGGAGCAGGGCATGAGCTACCGGGCCCTGGTCGTGACGGCCTCCAACCGGGCCGCCGCCGGTGTGTACGAGGACCGGGGCGGGCCATTGATCACCGATGCCCTCGAGCGCCTCGGTTTCGACGTCGACGGCCCGCGCGTGGTGCCCGACGGCGACCCGGTGCGCGACGCCCTGCGGGCCGGCGCCGAGGACGGCTACGACGTCGTCGTGACCACCGGCGGCACCGGACTCTCGCCCACCGACCGCACCCCGGAGGCCACGCGTGCGGTGATCGACTACGAGGTGCCGGGCATCGCGGAGGCGATCCGCGCGTTCGGCCGGGACAAGGTGGCGACGGCGGCGCTGTCGCGGGGACTGGCCGGTGTCGCCGGGCGGACCCTGATGGTCAACCTGCCGGGGTCGACGGGCGGCGTGAAGGACGGCCTGGCCGTGCTGGAGCCGCTGCTGGTGCACGCCGTCGACCAGATCCGCGGCGGCGACCACCCCAGACCCGGCGCCGGACAAGGGGGTGCGAGCTGAACGGCTCGACCTGGCCCGCGGTGCTGGCCGAGGGGGATGTCGTCCTGCGGCCCATAAGGATGCGCGACCAGAGCGCCTGGCGCGAGGTCAACCGGCGCAACCGGGACTGGCTGCGGCCGTGGGAGGCGACCATCCCGCCGCCCACGCCGACCGGGCCGATCGCGCACCGGCCGACCTACCGGCAGATGGTGCGGCACCTGCGCCGCGAGGCGCGCGCGGGCCGGATGCTGCCGTT
Organism: Streptomyces sp. NPDC097129; assembly: GCF_055668065.1. NCBI lineage: Bacteria > Bacillati > Actinomycetota > Actinomycetes > Kitasatosporales > Streptomycetaceae > Streptomyces > Streptomyces sp. NPDC097129. The sequence goes on from NZ_JBVOQE010000006.1 coordinate 234,140, forward strand.
CGTCGTCGAGTACCAGGGGCGGCTGGTCGGGCAGTTGACGGTCGCCGGGATCACCTGGGGATCGATGTGCTCGGGTCACGTCGGCTACTGGGTGGACGAGTCGGTGGCCGGCCGTGGCGTGATGCCGACGGCCGTGGCGCTCGCCGTCGACCACTGTTTCCGGAACGTGGGTCTGCACCGTATCGAGGTGTGCATTCGCCCGGAGAACGGGCCCAGCCGCCGGGTGGTGGAGAAACTCGGATTCCGCGAGGAGGGGCTGCGGCCCCGCTATCTGCACATCGACGGCGCCTGGCGCGACCATCTCGTCTTCGCGCTGACGGCCGAGGAAGTGCCGGAGGGCCTGCTGGCCCGCTGGCAGCGCACCCGGACACGGAACGGCACGTCGCACCGCTCGCAGAACAGCCCGGGGAATCACGGCTAGGAAATTGAATATGTGTTCGAAATTGATCGGCTCGTGACCGTCTCGGGCGGTGAATTCCGGGTCGCGGTGGCCCGCTGATCGCATCGGTCACAAAAAAAGTTCGAAATATCAGCCAGATCGTGCGACACACCGGCTCAATTGGCGGATGGCCTCGCGCAAACCCCTCTACCGTGTGAGACGTGAGCAGCAGCGGCCTCATCTACGCAGTCATTGTCGGGGCCTGGGCCGCCTACTTGGTGCCGATGTGGCTCCGTAGGCAGGACGAGCTGAACGAGGCCCGTCCGACGGAACGCTTCAGCACCGCCATCCGGTTGCTGTCCGGACGGGCGGGCATGGAGCGCCGATACGCCAAGGACCTGCGGGCGCGCTCCGCCGACGAGGAGGAGCCCGACCTCGCCGCCCCGGACGCCGTCACCGACACGGTCGACGTCCGGGCCTTCGCCGTACCCCCGGCCCGCCCGCACACCCAGCAGGCGGCCCGGGCGCAGGCGTACGAGTACGACGTACCGGAGTACGAGCCGGAGAGTGAGACGGTGCACGAGCCCGCGCCCGCACCGGCGCGCGCCCGGGTGCCGGAAGCCCGGCGCGCGCCCTCCGCTCAGACGGCCGCCGCGCGCGCCCAGCGCATGAAGGTGCTCGCCCGTCGCCGTCGCACCACCGTGCTGCTCTTCCTCGCCTTCACCCTCGGCGCGATCGTCGCCGCGGTCGGCGGGCTCGCCCTCCTGTGGGCGCCCGGCGTGCCCGCCGTGATGCTCAGCGCGTACATCGTCTACCTGCGCCGGCAGGAGCGTCGCCGCTTCGCCTACCAGATGGACCGCCGCATGGCCGAGGTCGCCGCCCAGCGACTGCGCGAACGCCAGCCACGCCGGCGCACGCCCGTCGGCACCGGCGCGCCCGCCGACGCCGAGGAGCCCCACGTAGGCCACGACACCGCCACCGACCCCGGACTGTCGGCGCTCGCCGCCGACCGGCGCGCGCTGGTCGAGCAGACCGACCACGCCGAATGGGTCGACCAGCAGCGCGAACGGCAGCGGCGGCCCGGTCACGGCGACAGCTGGGACCCGGTGCCGGTGCCCCTCCCCACCTACGTCACCGCCCCGGTCGCCCCGCGCGCCACCGCGGACGTCGACCTCGGCGCCCCGGACGCGTGGAGCTCAGCACGCTCCAGCGCGGTCGCTCCGGAACCGGCGGCCGAGGAGCCCGGCGCGGACGACGCGTCCTGCGGCGCGGAGGACCGGCCGGCGGCCGACGACCGCAGCGACGCGCGCCGCGCGGCCTCCGCACGCCGGGCGCGCGAGCGCGGCCGCACCCCCCTCTTCGACCAGTACGAGGACGGCGACCGGCCGCGCGCGGCCAACGAGTGACCCCGGCGTTCGCCCTGCCGGGAGCGGATTTCCGAGCACGCCGCGGGGGATGCTAAAGTTTCACTCGTTGCAAGGGCCTGTGGCGCAGTCCGGTAGCGCACCTCGTTCGCATCGAGGGGGCCAGGGGTTCAAATCCCCTCAGGTCCACGCAGCTCAAAGCCCCGGTTGGGATCTCCCGACCGGGGCTTTGACGTGTCGTACAGCAGCGAAGTACAGCAACTACTTCGGAGCTTGCTTCCCGAGATGCTTGCCCAGCTTCCGCAGTGCGCGGCGGGTCGCCTCGGACGGAACGTGCGTGTACACCTCCATGGTCACTGCGATCTTGCTGTGACGAAGGATCTGCATGGCGACGCGAGGGTGTACGTCCAGGGCGGCCAGCAGCGAGCCGCAGGTGTGCCGGGTGTCGTGCAGCCGGATTCGACGGACGCCGGCGCGGGCGGAGCGGTCCATGAACCGGCGGTTGAAGTTCCTTGGTTCGAACGGCGTGCCATAGCGAGTGGTGAAGACGAAGTCGTTGGCCGTCCACAGCTCACCGGCCGCCTGCCTGGAAAGCTCCTGCTCTTTCCGTCGCAGCTGGAGGGCCGTGACGCAGATCTCAGGAAGCGGGAGCGTCGCCGTCGACGCCTCGGTCTTGGTCTCGTCATGAACCAAGCGCCGGTTGATCCGCTGTAGCTGCATCTGCACCGTGATCTCGCCCGCGTCCAGGTTGACGTGTTCCCAGGTGAGCCCGAGTACCTCACCACGCCGGAAGCCCAGAACCAGGATCAGCACGTAGGCCGCGTACAGCGGGTCATGGGCCGCACTCGCCGCCTCAAGGAACTGCCTAGCCTCTTCGACGGACCACGGGTGCCGCTTCGTCTTCCGAGCCGACCGGACCTTGACCAGGGCCGCGACGTTCTTCGAGATCAGTTCCTCTGTCATCGCGTTGGTCAGCGCCGACCGCAGAACGGCGCGCGCGTCTTGGACCGTGCGACGGGAGGGGAGCCGCTCGCAGCATTGGCCGGCGGCGCAGCAACGCGGAGTGTCCCGCTTGGCGTCGAGGCCCTGAGCGCAGCACTGGCACTGTTCCAGTAGGCCGTTCACCCAGTTCCGCACATCCCGCACGGTGAGCTTGTCGAGCCGCTTCGAACCCAGGCCCGGGACGATGTAGAGCCGGACGTGCATCGCGTAGGTCTCGGCCGTCTTGGGCTTGAGGTCAGGTTCCACGACCTCCTTGAGCCACCGGGCCAGGTACTGAGCCAGCGTCGGCGTGGACGTGGCTACCGGCCCCTCCTTGGCCTCAGCGTGGAGTTTGATCCACTTGTCGTGGACCTCCTCACGAGTCTTGCCGTAGACGTACTTGCGCTTGCGCTTGCCTTCCGGGGTGTCGACCCAGACGTACGCGGCAAAGCCGTTCTTGTACGGGTAGATCGAGCCCTCTCCGTTGCCGCGCTTCCCGGTCATGCGGACACCACCTCAGCCTGGGCTGCGACGTGCTGAACGTACTCATCCACCCAGGCCGGGAGGATGCGCCGGTTGCGACCGATCTTGACGGAACGGATCTCCCCGGTGAGGACGAGCATCTTGGTCTTGGACAGGCCGAAGCCGAGCATCTCGGCTACTTCCGCCGTGGTGTACCACTTGCGCGTGATCACAGCCGTGGTCATGCTGCGGCTTCCTCCCATTCGAGTTGGTCTTGCAGGGCTTCGCGTGCTGTTTCTCGGTTCAGTCGGATCTCCTTTGCGATGGTGGCGGCGAGCCAGGATTCGCCGGGGGTGTGGCCTTGTCCGGCGTAGGTCCAGTGGGCGAGCACGAGCGTGGAGCCCTCCGCGTCGTCGAGGTCTTCGGAGAGCCCGCGTTCACGGCGTTCCTGTCGGGCGCGGTAGTCGGCGCGCACCTGGCGGAGGGCGCCGAGGGTGGTGGAGTAGCGACGGGACTTGGTGGAGAAGTGGCCGCGGAAGCCGAGCATGTGAGCCCAGCGCCACAGCAGCCGCTCGGGGTAGGCGTCATCGAGCGCCCGGCAGGCTTTGATCAGACGGCGGGCGTGGTCGGGTACGGACAGCTTGTCGAGTTCCGACAGCTCCCCGATGCGGCTGTCTACGGTGCCGGTGGTCTCGGCGGCTTTGGTCGCGTACTTGGCGACGTAGGAGGCCACGGCCTGTTCGGTCAGCTCCTCATGCCCGAGTGCGCCGATGGGTTGTACGTCGACCTGGGCGCCCCACCGCAACGTGCGGGCGGGGAAAGCGCCGGCGGGAGGGACGGGCACGGTGACCCGGACGGCAGCGGCACGGATCGCGTCGTCGAGGAGGGCGACGGTGGCCCAGGCGGGGGGCGTGGAGTCGGGACCGGTCGGGCCGTCGAGCCGAATCACGGCGTGGAAGTGGACGGAGCCGCGTTTCTGGAACTCTGCGACTTTGCCGAAGGAGACCCGGCACACCTCCTTCATGGCCGTCTGGGACAGGCCCGCGCGGGCGGCAATCTCGCGGCGCAGGTAGATCGTGAAGCGCCGCCACAGGTCCCCGGCGTGGTTGTTCCACAGCACCGCACCGGCGTAGTCGTACGTCTCCGTGTCCAAGGCCGTGCCAAGGGCGGGATCGCCCTCGCCGTGGCGAGCCCCGCAGCGGCAGCGGCCGGAGTCGGGCCGGTTGTGGACCGGGCCGAACGAGGGGGCGGTGAGGGTCGCGAAGACGCGGGGGTGATCCCGGACGGTGGCGGGTACGTCCTTGCGTTCGTCTCCGGTGATCCCGGCCCGGATCAGGTGGTAGGTGTCCCCGGCGTAGGTCCAGGCGCAGGCAGGGCAGCGGGAGGCTCGCCGGTTGCCGCAGGCGACCCGGAGCATCCCACCCGGCTCCTGCTCGGTGCTGTACGAGTAGAGCACGTCGCCGGTCGCGCGGTCGCGGGTGACGGTCTGCCCGCGAAGGCGGATGGGGTTAGAGCAGCCGCCGGTACGGCGGATCTGTTCCTCCCAGCGGTCGAAGCCGGGCGCGTTCGCCACTCGGAGCAGGTCGGCCAGGGTGATGGGGTCGGTGCCCAGGGAGGCCGCAGCACCAGCCACGGCCTCGGGGGCGACGGGGAAGGCGGTCACGCGGCTACCGCCTCACGGGCCATGGCCTTGAGGTGCCGGCGGACCGAGGCCATCAGCCGGTTGGGCAGGGAGCAGTGGATCAGCCGGTAGTTGTCGAACCGCTCGTAGTGAGCCGCCCAGGTCTCTGACGTCGTGGCGTCGTCGGCGCACTGCTGCCAGAAGGCGACCAGGTGGCACGTGTTGCGGACCAGCTCCGAGATGCCCAGTCGGTTGGCACCGTCGACCATGAACGCGGCGAGTTTCGCGGGGTCCGGGCGGCGGGTGTTCACGTAGTCCGAGGCGTACAGCGCCAGGACCAGGGACACGTCCGGCAGCTGCGCAATCGCAGTCGGGGAAAGCAGCTCAGTGTGCGTGGCGGGCAGCGTCGCGGGCATGATGGAAGCTCCCTTCAAGGGACGAAGGAGGGCGGCGATCTGCTTGGCGGTAGGTGCGTCGCCCTCCGGGTATCTGCGGCTCGGCCGCATGACATAGCTTGCTATATGGCAGGCTAGATCACAAGAGGTAGTGCGGCATAGGGTGTGCTATGTCGACAGGCTCGGTACGCTCGGCGCATGACGGTTGAAGCCCACGACCCCAGGCCCAAGAAGGTGCAGATCGCTGACGCCTTGCGTGAGGAAGTTGCGACTCTGCCGCCGGGGCACCGACTCGCTTCGTTGCGCGAGTTGGCCGAGCGGTTCAAGGTCACCACGGTGACGGTGGGGAACGCGCTCAAAGTGCTTGCCGATGAAGGCGTGATCGTCTCGGTTCCTACGCGGGGGTACTTCGTGCAGTCCCCGCCGAATCGCGGCGAAGCCGGGCAGAAGGCCGACGGGCCGGTTAACCGAGATGAGATCAACGCTATCCACTCCGAGATCCAGCAACTTGCTGCCCGAGTAGCCGAGTTGGAGAAGCGCGCTCAGTCCCCGAGCAGTACCTGACTGGTGATCCACCATCCGTGGAACGCAGTCGATGTGCTAGGGACAGGCGTGGTGTCACTGGGGGACATCCGTAGTGCCAACCCCCTGTCACCCCCCGTGTCACCAGGTCTCTAGATGCCAGACTCGAAGGCAAGCACCGGATGGGAGGGCAGCACATGAGCGACGAACGGCCGGCATGGGCGCGACGGCTCGCCTCGGAGCGCGAAGCCCGGCAGTGGTCACAAGCTGAAGTGGTGGCTGCGCTACGGGCGCATGCTCCGAAGCCTCTGCCGGAGGGCGCCAGCATGGTGCGGCAGTGGAAGCGCTGGGAGTCCGGCGAGGTCATGCCGAGCGACTTCTACAAGCCGATCATTGCGGCCACCTTCGGGACGGTCACTCACGCGATCTTCCCCGTAGCCGGGCAGCGAGACGGAAACGCCGAGATCGTTGCCGTTAGCGGCATGGAGACGCTCGACATCATCAGCCGGTTGCAGGCATCCGACGTCGACAACGCGACGCTTGATGCGCTCCGGATCACGACCGATCGACTGTGCTCCGAGTATCCCTATCTGCCCAGTGCCCAGCTTGCTGCCGAAGGCAGGCAGTGGCTCAAGCGAGTGGCCGGCCTTCAGTCCCAGCGGCTCACGCTGTCGCAGCATCGCGAGATTCTCGCCCTGTCCGGATGGCTCGCGCTCCTGATTGGCTGCGTCGAGTACGACATGGGCGACCGGGCCGCGGCGGAAAGCACCCGGAAGGCCGCCCTGTCTTTAGCTCGCGAGGCCGGTAACACAGAGATCGCCGGTTGGGCTCACGAGATGCGCGCTTGGTTCGCCCTGACTACGGGTGACTATCGGGGCATCTTGGCCGCCTCCCAGGCCGGTATCGAAGCAGCACCCACGCACGGCGTTGCCGTACAACTTGCCGCTCAGGAAGCGAAGGGGTGGGCGCGACTCGGTGACCGTCGACAGACTGAGGTGGCGCTGGACCGGGGGCGAAAGCTCCTCGAAGGCATGCCGTATCCCGAGAACCTTGATCACCACTTCGTAGTGGACCCGGCGAAGTTCGACTTCTACGCCATGGACTGCTACCGCCTGCTCGGAGAGGACCGGTTCGCCGACAACCTTGCTCGCGAGGTGATCCGGGCAGGGACCGACTTCGACGGGTCTGAGCGCTCACCGATGCGGATGGCGGAGGCCAGGATCACTCTTGGCGTTGTTGCCGCACGGCAGGGCGACTTGGACCAGGCCGTCAGTTACGGCGAGTGGGCCCTGAAGGGCGACCGGCAGTCTTTGCCGTCCCTGCTGATGGTCAGCCGCGAGCTTGCGGCCATCGTCAACCGGGACTTCGCTGCCGAACCCGCTGGCCGCGAATACCTCGATCACCTGACCGCGCTTAGTCGCGCCAGCTAGAGCCGTTACAGGTTTCTCTACCTCATCAAGGCCCCCGCGCACGGCGCGGGAGCGCGCCGCCTCTGCGGCGCGGCCCGCCTCCTGTCTTCGCCCCGGCTGGCCGCGCCCGGCGGCGCGCAGGCGACTGCGGGGGCGTGAATGGAGGAAACCCTCTGTGGCTGGGGCGGTCGGCTCCACGGCTTTAGGCAGCCACTTTGGGGCGAGCCTCTAAGATCATGGCCCCAACGTCGTGCTTTACCGGGCAGGTCCACAGACTGCCCGACGCGCCGCAAGCTTACGGGGCCATGATCACTCGCCCCAAAGCAGCTCCAGCCCAAAGCCGCTCCACCGACCGCTCGCGCCTCTGCGGCACTCAGGGGGCGAAGCCGCACAATGCTAGGCATGGACGCTGGGACCGCTGCTGTGGTGGGAGCAGGCATTGGTGGCCTATTCGGAGCAGGCGGAGCTGTGTGGTCTGCTTGGCTGGCGGGTCGATCACAAGGACGGACTCAGCACGCACACTGGCGCCGCCAAGGGCGACGCGAGGCGTACAGCACGCTCATTGCGGCAGTTGCGGCCCACAGGGACGCTGTTGACAGCCTCATGACACTCATGGATGACCGTTACAGCCCTGATGACGCTTCGCGAGCGTTTGAACGCGTCAACGAGCGTTTGCCTGCCGTGAAGGGGGCGGAACCGGTGGTAGCTGTGGAAGGCCCTGCCGATGTTGCCTCGCTGGCACGGGAGGTGATGCAAAGCACGGTGAAAACCACCATGACCGTTGACTTCTACGTCACAGTCGCCCAACGGTCCGGCGGGCCAGGCGAGTGCGAGTACGAGGCTAACCGTGTCTATGAGGACTTGATGGAGCTGAACGGTCATCTGAGCAGCTTCACACAAGGGGCCAGGAGCGCGCTGGACTCCGAGCGGCTGTAGACAAGGAGGCTCTCCGGCGGCGCTGCGGTACAGCAGAGAAGTACAGCAACCACGTCGACCGCAGGCGACTGGAACCAACCATCAATGGCTCAATCAGCAGGCCACGTGACCTAAGCGACCGTCCCGCCCGTAGTTCGCATCGAGGGGGCCAGGGGTTCAAATCCCCTCAGGTCCACGCAATGAGAGCCCCGACGATCATCAGATCGCCGGGGCTCTCGTCATTCCCTTTGACGCTGCGGTTCCGCTCTTGCGCGCTCAGCGGCGCAGCGCCGCCGCCGTCGTGGCCGTCGACGACACCACCGCCAGCAGCGCGCACCCGGCCGTCGCCGCACCGAGAGCCGGCCACGGCATCACCAGCGGCGCCGGCGCCGACAACAGCCCCAGGGCAGCGCCCGTACCGGCTGCCGTGACGAAGGTCACCAACAGCCCGAGCAGGGCGCCCGCCGCCACCACCGTCAGCGCCTCCAGCGCCGCCAGCCGCAGGATCTGCCCCCGCGTGGCGCCCGCCAGCCGCAGCGCCGTGAACTCGGCGGCCCGGCCGGACACCGACATGGTCAGGGTGGTGGCGAGCGCCAGGCCCGTGTAGAGCAGGGCGATACCGAGGACCAGGAAGAGACCGAGCCGGGTCGTCCCGGACGTACCCGGCCGGGACGAACGCAGCCACTGCGCGCGCGTGAGGACCGCTACGCCGTCCCCGGGACGGACCCTCGCGCGCAGCGCCGTCGCGATGCCGGCCGGGTCGGCACCGGGGCGTACGCGGACGTCGAGCCGTTCCACGGGCGCGCCGGGAGCGCCGGCCGGGGTGACCCACACGCCGTTGTCGCCGGTGCCGGTGGCCAGGACGGCCGCGACGCGCAACGTCCGGCGGGTGCCGTCGCCGAGCCAGACGGTGACGCGGCGGCCGACGGTGTGCTCGGCCCACTCCTCGGTGACGACGATCGACGCGTCGTCCAGGTCGGCGATCCGGCCGGCCCGCACCGGCAGCCGTACGGTCGCGGCCAGCAGACGGGGATCGGCGGCGTGGGCGTCCGAGGTGACGAGCGCGACGCCGTCCTCCACGGTGTGGACGGCCGTGTCGCGGACGGGGGAGACGGCGGCGCCGGGAAGCGATCGCAGCCGGTCCACCGCCGCCCTGCCGATCCCGCCGGAGACGTCCACGCGCGCGTGCCCCTGCGGCACCACCACGAAGTCCGCCGCCGTCGCCCGGTCCGCCTCCGCCGCCCGCGCCCGCTCCAGCGTCGCCGGGGTGCCGAGCAGACAGCCCGTCAGGGCCACCGTGGCCAGCACCGGTGCGGCGACGGCGGCCGTGCGGCGCAGGCTCGTCGAGGCGTTCTCACGGGCCACCATGCCCAGGGCGCCCGGCAGCCGGGCGGGCAGCCAGGCCAGCAGCCGCACCGACGGTCGCAGCAGCGCCGGGGAAAGCAGCGCGAACGCGCCGATCAGCAGCAGCGGGCGGCTGACGTAGGTCTTGCGGTGCAGCAGGTCGCCCGGGTCGGTGAGCAGCGTGTGGGCGAGCGTCGCGGCGGCGGCCAGCAACAGAGCCGCACCGCACACGCGGCGCCCCCACGTCAGGGCGCTTTTCTCCACCGACGCCTCGCGCAGCGCCTGCGTCGGCGCGGTCCGGCCCGCCCGCCAGGACGCTGCGGCCGCCCCGCTCAGTGCGACCAGCAGCCCCGTCCAGAACGCCCCTTGGTACGGCCACGCGTACCAGGGCAGGCCGGCCAAGTGGAACCAGCCGGGTGCCAGGCCGCCCTCGACCACGCGCGTGACGAGCAGCGGCGCGCCGTACGCACCGAGCACGCACCCCGCAGCCGACGCCGCGACGCCCACCAGCAGCGCCTCCGCCAGCACCGTGCGCCGCACCTGACCCGGTGTCGCCCCCGCGGCGCGCAGCAGGCCGAACTCCCGGCTCCGCTGGGCCACCATGAACGCGAAGGTGGACGCCACGACGAGGACCGACACGAAGCCGCTGACACCGCCCGCCGTACCGAACAGGGCGTTCAGCGCTGTCAGCGCGCGGGCGTCCCGGCCGGGGTCCGGGTCCGCGAGCCGACGCGCGTCACCGGTCAGCACGCGCACGCCGTCCGCGCCGCCCACGGCCCGCCGTACGGCCGCGGGGTCGGCGTCGGCGACCAACTGCACGACGCCGGGGGCGAGGCCGGCGGCACGCGCGTCGGTGAAGAACACCGGGTTCTCGGCACCGCGGGCGTGAACCGTGCCGACCACCCGCAGCACACCGCGGTCGCTGTTGAGGCGCCGGCCCACCGCCGTCCAGCCGCCGGCGGTGACCACCTCGTCGGCCGCGCGGGGCGCGCGTCCCGCGTCCAGCCGGTACGGCGCGAAGCGGGCGACCGGCCACGGGTGGCCCACCAGATCGCCGGGACCGCCCGCGACGCGTACGGCGAAGGAGCGGTCCTCGACGACGTCACCGACCGTGCGCAGCGCGGCCACCGTGGCCGCCGGCACCGCGCGGGGCCGGGTGAGGGGGCGGGTGCGCACACCGGCCGGGGTCGGCACCCGCAGCGTGTCCTGGCCGCGGACCACGGCGGGTGCGGCGGCGAAGCGCTCCGGGCGGTGCCGCGGGGCGTCGAGCGTGGCGGCGAGGGCGAGGCCCATCACGGTGAGCAGCGCCGCGCCGAGGCAGAGGGCGAGGAAGCTGCCCGCGAAGGACACCCAGCGGGTGCGCAGTGTGCGCACGGCGAGACTCAGCACGGGAACACCCCCGCCACACGCGCGTGCGGCGCCCCCGCTTCGGTGTCCACGCGCGCGTGTGGCGCGCCCGCTTCGGTCGGCACGCGCGCGTGCGGCGCGCCCGCTTCGGTCTGCACGCGCGCGTGCCGCGCGTCCCCGTCGGTGGCGCCCGTCTCCGCCTGCGCCTCCAGGCCCGCCAGGTGCGTGGCGATGTCGCCCGCCGACGCCCCGCTCAACTCGCCGTGCACGCGGCCGTCGACCAGGAACACGACCCGGTCGGCGTAGGACGCGGCCACCGGGTCGTGCGTGACCATGACCGTCGTCCCGCCCTGCGCGTCGACCATGCCGCGCAGCAGCTGGAGCACCTCCCGGCTGGAGCGCGAGTCCAGCGCGCCGGTCGGCTCGTCCCCGAAGAGGACCTCGGGGCGGGTGATCAGCGCACGGGCCAGGGCGACGCGCTGCTGCTGGCCACCGGACAGTTCCGACGGCCGGTGCCGGGCCCGAGCGCCGAGGCCGACCTGCTCCAGCGCTTCACGCACGCGTGCCGCACAGGGGCGGCGGCCCGCCAGCCGCAGCGGCAGCGCGACGTTCTGCGCCGCGGTCAGGGACGGCAGCAGGTTGAACGCCTGGAAGACGAACCCGATCCGCTCGCGGCGCAGCAGCGTCAGCTTCCGCTCGCTCAGCCCGGTCAGCTCCGTCCCGCCGAGCCGGACCGAGCCCGAGGTGGGCCGGTCGAGTCCGGCGGCGCACTGCAGCAGCGTCGACTTGCCGGAGCCCGACGGGCCCATCACGGCGGAGAACGTGCCGTGCCGGAAGGACAGCGACACCCCGTCCAGCGCCGTCACGCCGTCGTCCGGGGTGCCGTATCGCCTGCTCACGGCGGTCAGTTGGATCGCGTCGGTGGTCATCCGGCCTTCCGTCCCCACTCGTTCGAATCGCACAGGGACAAGCCAACCGGCGCCGGACGCCCCAGTCGGTCGGGCAGGGGCGAGACTTGGGGTAGGGCCAGGCATACCCCCCGCCCACCCGCTGGACCGATGGCGGCGAGAGGCCCCCCGCTCCTACCGTGACCGGCATGCAACCGCGCACCGTCTGGCAGGCCCTGGGCCGCCCCCGCTATCTGCTGACACCCTGGCCCTGGCGCGCCGCCGCCTACCTGGTGTCGGGCGTGGCCCTCGGGGTCGCCGTGCTCGTGTCGCTGCTGACCCTGGTCGCGGTCGGCGGCGCGCTGGCGCTCGTGCTGGTCGGGCTGCCGCTGCTCGCCGCCGTCCCGCTCACCGGGCTGCCCGTGGCCGCGCTCGAACGGCACCGGCTGCGCCTGGTCGCCGACGGCCCGGCCCCCGGCGGACGCGCCGCACCCCCCGAGCCCGGGCTGCGCAGCTGGCTGACCACCCGGCTCCGGGAACAGGCCACCTGGCGCGAACTCGGCCACGCGCTGCTGTGCGCGGCACTGCTGTGGCCGGCCGAGGCGCTGGCGGTGACCGTCGCGGTGCTCTTCCCGCTGGCGATGGCGGCGACCCCGCTGCTCATGGCGACGGCCGGCGGCGGCCGGGAGGCGAAAGTCCTCAAGACGTGGACAGTGACCGGCTGGCCGGCCGCGTGGGGCGTGGCCGTCCTCGGCGTCCTGCTGCTCGCGGCCGGCGCCTACGTCCTCGGTGCCGCGGCCGGGGCCCGGGCCGGACTCACCCGGCTGCTGCTCGCGCCCCGCGAGCCGGAACTCGGCGCACGCGTCGCGGAACTGGCCCGCTCCCGCAGCCGGCTGGTCGACGCGTTCGAGGCCGAGCGGCGCCGCATCGAGCGGGACCTGCACGACGGGGCGCAGCAGCGGCTGGTGGCGCTGACGATGACGCTGGGCCTCGCCCGCCTCGACGCACCGCCCGGCCCGCTCGCCGAGCAACTGGCCCGGGCGCACGAGCAGGCCGGCGCCGCCCTCGCCGAACTGCGGGAGCTGATCCACGGCATCCACCCCCAGGTCCTCGCCGACTACGGCCTCGCGGCGGCCGTCGCCGACGCCGCCGACCGCAGCCCGGTCCCCGTTCAGGTGCGGTTCGACCTGCCGGGACGGCTGCCCGGCGCGGTGGAGGCCGCCGCGTACTTCGTGGTGTGCGAGGCCCTCGCCAACGTCGCCCGGCACAGCGGGGCGAGCCGCGCCGAGGTGTGCGGCGGGCACACCGGCGGACGGCTGACCGTCGAGGTGCGCGACGACGGCCGCGGCGGCGCGGACGCGGCTCGTGGCAGCGGGCTCACCGGGCTCGGGGACCGGTTGTCAGTGGTCGATGGAAGACTTTCCGTGTCGAGCCCGCCGGGCGGAGGGACGGTGCTGCGCGCGGAGATCCCGTGCGCGGTGCGCGCCGACGCCCCGGAAGGCGGGACGGCCGCGCGGGTCGCCACGGGGGAGCGATCCGGGTGAGGGGCGGGACGGACGGGGGGACGTGATGGGTGAGAACAGGGGCGGGCGGGCGCTGCGGGTGGTCCTGGCCGAGGACAGCGTGCTGCTGCGGGACGGGCTGACCGCTCTGCTCACCCGGTTCGGGCATCGGGTGGCGGCGGCCGTCGGGGACGCGGACGCGCTGCTCGCCGCGGTCGCCGGGCACGAGCCGGACGTGGTGGTGACCGATGTGCGGATGCCGCCGGGCCAGACCGACGAGGGGCTGCGCGCGGCGGTCCGGCTGCGCACCGAGCGGCCCGGGCTGCCGGTGCTGGTGCTCAGCCAGTACGTGCAGCGGGCGTACGCCGCCGACCTGCTCGACTCCGGGGACGGCACCGGGGTCGGCTATCTGCTCAAGGACCGGGTGGGGCAGGTCGAGCAGTTCGTGGACGCCCTCGCCGAGGTCGCCGCCGGCGGCACGGTGGTCGATCCCGAGGTCGTACGGCAGTTGCTGCGCCGCCGCCGGGATCCGCTCGCGCGGCTCACCCCGCGCGAGCGGGAGGTGCTGGCGCTGGTCGCGGAGGGCAGATCCAACGGCGCGATAGCCCGGCGGCTGGTCGTGTCCGAGGCCGCGGTGGGCAAGCACATCGGCTCCATCCTCACCAAGCTGGACCTGCCGCCCGCCGAGGACGTGCACCGCCGGGTGCTGGCGGTGCTGGCGTTCCTGCGGGAGTGAGCGGGAACACAAAGGCCGGCTACAGGGTCTTGGCGAAGCAGCGGCTCTCCTCGTGGAAACGGTAGTAGCCGAACTTCTCGCAGGGCTCGTAGCCGCAGGAGGTGTACAGGGCGATGGCCTCGGGCTGCTTGGTGCCGGTCTCCAGGACCATGCGGACGCGGCCCGCCGCGCGGGCGTCCTCCTCCAGGGCGGCCAGCATCCGCCGGGCCAGCCCGCGGCCGCGCGCGTCGGCGACCACGTACATCCGCTTCAGTTCGGCGTCGCCGTCCCGGTTGCCCTCGTGGTTCGCGTCCTGCCGGCGCCAGCCGCCGGTGGCCACGGGCCGCTCGTCGGCGTCGTACACGATGAAGTACACGCCGTTCGGCGGCTCGAAGTCGGACGGGTCCAGCACGGTGGCGTCGCCGCCGTCGCCGTAGCGCTCGTGGTACTCGGCCTGGACCTCGTCGTTGAGTTTGACGGCGTCAGGGTGGTCGAAGGGGACGCGACGTATAAACATGCCAGGTATCGTACTTCTATGCGGAGGTGTGGTCCCGGGTTGTGAGGACCTGGACCAGTGTGCCGGTATCGTGCCGGGGTGCTGACTGTGACCACCGTGAATGTGAACGGGCTGCGGGCCGCCGCCAAGAAGGGCTTCGTGGAGTGGCTCGCCCGGACGGAGGCGGACGTCGTGTGCCTCCAGGAGGTGCGCGCCGAGCCGCATCAGCTGCCCGAGGAGGTCCGGGAGCCCGAGGGCTGGCACGTCGTGCACGCCCCGGCCGCCGCCAAGGGCCGGGCCGGCGTCTCCCTGTACACCCGCCGCGAGCCGGACCGCGTCCGCGTCGGCTTCGGCTCGTCGGAGTTCGACGGCAGCGGCCGTTACGTCGAGGCCGATCTGCCGGGAGTCACGGTCGCCTCCCTCTACCTTCCCTCCGGCGAGGTCGGCACCGAGCGGCAGGACGAGAAGGTGCGCTTCATGGGCGAGTTCCTGGCGTACCTCAAGGAGCTGCGCGAGCGGGCCGCCGCCGACGGCCGCGAGGTGCTGGTCTGCGGCGACTGGAACATCGCCCACCAGCAGGCCGACCTGAAGAACTGGCGCGGCAACCAGAAGAACTCCGGCTTCCTGCCGGAGGAACGCGAGTGGCTGAGCCGCGTCCTCGCCCCGTCCGAGGGCGGCTACGTCGACGTCGTACGCGCCCTGCACCCGGACGTGGAGGGCCCGTACAGCTGGTGGTCGTACCGGGGGCGGGCCTTCGACAACGACAGCGGATGGCGCATCGACTACCACGTCTCCACGCCCGGCCTCGCAGCGAAGGCCGTCAAGGGGTTCGTCGAGCGCGCCGCCAACCACGCCGAGCGCTGGTCGGACCACGCGCCCGTGACGGTCGTCTACGACCGCTGACCCGAACGGCGGGGACCTAGTCCCGCTTGCTGAGGCGTCGGTCCAGGGCCAGGGAGAGTTCCGCCTCCACCACGCTGCGGGCCAGGGGGCGCAGGCGGTGCAGGCCGGAGTCGCCGGTGTGGCGTTGGATCAGGGTGGTGAAGAGTTCGGCGAGGGCGTCGGCGTGTTCGCGGACGCGGGCGCCGGCCGCCAGGACCTCGGCGAGCGGGATGCCCTCGCGGACCAGGGCGGAGGAGACGTCCAGCAGGCGCCGGCTGATGTGGACGATCTCGTCGCCGTCGGTGCCGAGGTAGCCGAGGTCCATCGCGGCGGCGAGGTTCTCGGGGGTGACCTCGCCCTCGAAGCGGGCGGCGAGTTCCTCCGGGGTGAGGCGGACCGGTTCCTCCTCGGTGGGGGTGCCGATGCCGATCAGGTCGGCGACGTTGCGGCCCTGGTCGAGGGCCTCGGCGAGTTCCGCGATGCCGTTCAGGGTGTGGCCGCGTTCCAGCAGGGCGGCGATGGTGCGCAGCCGGGCGAGGTGGTGGTCGTCGTACCAGGCGATGCGGCCCTCGCGGCGGGGCGGCGGGAGCAGTTTGCGTTCGCGGTAGAAGCGCAGGGTGCGCACCGTGATGCCGGCCAGCCGCGCCAGCTCCTCCATGCGGTACTCACGATTGTCGGCCACGGGAGGAGCCTATGGTCTACCGCCGGTAACTTTCCTCGCCCGCCCCCTACCCATCAGTACGGAGCTCCTCTACTCTCCCCATTGCGCCAGTGTTCACTGGCAGAGTCTGGCAGGGACCGCAGAGTCCAACAGCGATGCGCGGAGGCTTCGGGATGGCCCACGAACACGAGCATGTACGGGTGGCGGTGATCGGCTCCGGGTTCGGCGGGCTCGGCGCCGCCGTGCGGCTGCGACGCGAAGGGATCACGGACTTCGTCGTCCTGGAGCGCGCCGGCAGCGTCGGCGGCACCTGGCGCGACAACAGCTACCCCGGGTGCGCCTGCGACGTTCCCTCCCACCTGTACTCCTTCTCCTTCGCGCCCAACCCCGACTGGCCGCGCACCTTCTCCGGGCAGGAGCACATCCGCGCCTATCTGGAGCACGTGACGGACACCTTCCGGCTGCGGCCGCACCTCCGCTTCGACTCCGAGGTCAAGCGGATGACCTGGGACGCCGAGCAGCTGCGGTGGCGCATCGAGACCGCGTCCGGGGACCTCACCGCCGATGTCGTCGTGTCCGCCACCGGGCCGCTGTCCGATCCGAAGATCCCCGACATCCCGGGGCTCGACTCCTTCCCGGGCAAGGTCTTCCACTCCGCCCGCTGGGACCACGACCACGACCTCACCGGCAAGCGCGTCGCCATGATCGGCACCGGCGCCTCCGCCATCCAGATCGTGCCGTCCATCCAGCCGAAGGTCGGCCGGCTCACCCTCTTCCAGCGCACCCCGGCCTGGGTGATGCCCCGCGTCGACCGGGCGATCAGCGGCGCCGAGCGGTGGCTGCACCAGCAGCTGCCCTTCACCACCAGGGCCCGCCGCGGTCTGCTGTGGGGCATCCGCGAGCTCCAGGTGCAGGCCTTCACCAAGCACCCCGACGAGCTCGGCTTCGTCGAGCAGCTCGCCAAGCGCAACATGGCCCGCGCCATCAAGGACCCGGCCCTGCGCGCCAAGCTCACCCCGGACTACCGCATCGGCTGCAAGCGGATCCTGCTCTCCAGCACCTACTATCCGGCGCTCGCTCAGCCCAATGTCGATGTCGTCGCCAGCGGGCTCGCCGAGGTGCGCGGCTCCACGGTGATCGCCGCCGACGGCACCGAGACCGAGGTGGACGCGATCATCTTCGGCACCGGGTTCCATGTCACCGACATGCCGATCGCCGAGCGGGTGGTGGGCGCGGACGGGCGCACCCTCGCCGAGCACTGGAGCGGCGGCATGGAGGCCCTGCGGGGCGCCACGGCCGCCGGGTTCCCGAACTGGATGACGATCATCGGGCCCAACACCGGCCTCGGGAACTCCTCGATGATCCTCATGATCGAGTCCCAGCTGAACTACCTGGCCGACTATCTGCGCCAGTTGAACGTCCTCGGAGGCCGCGCCGCCCTCGACGCCCGCCCGAGCGCCGTGGGCGCCTGGAACCGGCGGGTGCAGGAGCGGATGAAGCGCACGGTGTGGAACACGGGCGGCTGCACCAGCTGGTACCTGGACGCGAGCGGCCGCAACACCACCATCTGGCCGGGGACGACCAGCGAGTTCCGCCGGGCGACGCGACGGGTGGACCTCGCGGAGTACGTCGTCCTGCGGCCACCGGCGACGACGTCGGCGCCGAAGACCGAGGTCACCGCGGTGACCGACGGCGCGGAGGTGACCGCGTGAGCCGCCCCGCCCACGTCACCTCGGGCCCCTACGCCCCGCCGGCCCCCGCCCGCACCCTCACCGTCACCTCCGCCGACGGCGCACGCCTCCATGTGGAGGTGCACGGACCGGACGACGGCCCCGCCGTCGTCCTCGCCCACGGCTGGACCTGCTCGACGGCGTTCTGGGCGGCGCAGATCCGGGCGCTGTCCGCCGACCACCGCGTCATCGCCTACGACCAGCGCGGCCACGGCCGCAGCCCCGCGTCCGCGGCGTGCAGCACCGACGCCCTCGCCGACGACCTCGAAGCCGTGCTCGGAGCGACCCTCGCGCCCGGCGAGCGGGCGGTGATCGCCGGGCACTCCATGGGAGGCATGACCGTGATGGCGGCGGCCGGGCGCGCGAAGTTCCGCGAGCACGCGGCGGCCGTCCTGCTGTGCAGCACCGGCAGCTCCCGGCTGGTCGCCGAGTCCACCGTCGTACCGATGCGGGCCGGGCGGCTGCGGACCTGGCTGACCGGCCGCGTCCTCGGCTCGCGGGCCCCGCTCGGACCGGTCACGCCGCTCGGACTGCGGATCCTCAAGTACGGGACGATGGGCCCCGGTTCGGCCCCGCACATGGTGCAGGCGTGCGCGCACATCGTGCACGGCTGCCCCCGCAAGGCGCGGTACGCCTGGTCGCGGGTGCTGGAGCTGCTCGATCTCGACCACGGCGTCAGGGAGTTGACGGTGCCCACCGAGGTCGTCGCCGGCACCGCCGACCGGCTCACCCCGCCGGCCCACGCCCGGTCCCTGGCCGCCGCGCTGCCCGACTGCGCCGGGCTGACCGAGCTGCCCGGCATCGGCCACATGACCCCGATCGAGGCGCCCGAGCTGGTCGCCACCCGGATCAGGGAACTGGCCGCCGCCCACGTCACCGCACCCGCAGAGCATGTCACCGCACCCGCAGAGCACGTCACCGCACCCGCGGAGCTGGAGGAGAGCGCATGAGCAAGGTGAGTCTTCAGGGGCAGGTCGCGGTCGTCACCGGGGCCGCGCGCGGGGTCGGTGAGCTGCTCGCCCGCAAGCTGTCGGTGCGCGGCGCGAAGGTGGCCCTGGTCGGTCTGGAGCCGCAGGCGCTGAAGGAGGTGTCCGAGCGGCTGCACAGCGAGAGCGCCTACTGGCACGCCGACGTGACCGACCACGAGGCGATGGCGCGGGTCGCGCAGGAGGTCAAGGCACGGTTCGGCAAGGTCGACATCGTGGTGGCGAACGCCGGGGTGGCGACGGGCGGTCCGTTCGTCGACTCCGACCCGGACGCCTGGCGGCGGGTGATCGAGGTCAATCTGATCGGCTCGGCGGTCACCGCCCGCGCCTTCCTGCCGGTGCTGATGGAGAGCCGCGGCTATCTGCTCCAGGTCGCCTCGCTCGCCGCGATGACGCCGGCGCCGATGATGACGGCGTACTGCGCGTCCAAGTCGGGTGTGGAGGCGTACGCGCACAGTCTGCGCGCGGAGGTCGGCTACCGGGGTGTGCGGGTGGGCGTGGCCTATCTGTCGTGGACGGACACCGACATGGTGCGCGGCGCCGACCAGGACGAGGTGATGCGGGAGCTGCGGCAGCGGCTGCCGTGGCCGTCCAACAAGACCTATCCGCTGGGCCCGGCCGTGGACCGGATCGTCGCCGGCATCGAGCGCCGCTCGGGCCATGTGTACGGGCAGTGGTGGCTGCGCGGGATGCAGGGCGTGCGCGGCTACCTGCCGGCCGTCATCGGCACCGTGGGGCAGCGGGAGATGCGGAGGTTCGCGGACCGGCTCCAGGGCATGCGTTCCGGCCTCGTCGGCGCAGGTGGCGCGGCCGATGAACAGGAGCGGACTACGCTGCGTAACTGATCGACATGCGCAGGGTCACCGCCCGTGTGAATCTGGTCGAGGCCCCCCAGGGGGCGACTGAATCAGCCACCACAGGAGTGAACCCACATGGGCATGAAGGACAAGTTCCAGGACCAGGCCGACAAGCTGCAGGAGCAGGCTCGCCAGCGCGGCGAGCAGGCCCGCGACAAGGGCGAGCAGGGCCGCGAGAAGCTGGGCAACCGCGGCTCGCAGCAGCCGCAGGACCGCTCGCAGCGTGAGCGCGGCCGCCAGGGCATGGAGGACGCGGAGCAGGAGCTGGACGAGCGCTTCGACCGCGACGAGGACATGATCTGACCTCGGCCTGACCGGTACGGCGTGGGGTGCCCGGACTTCTCGGGCACCCCACGTTCGTGTACGCCCACCCGGTGGTCACTGCCGTGGCGGCAGCTTCGGCCGGGACCGGTCGGGGACGTTGCGGTAGTCCGGCGGGGACGCGGGCGGGTGGGTCCGCAGCAGGTCCAGGGCCAGCTGGACGGCGTCGTCGAGCTGGGCGTAGCGGCCCTCGGCCCAGTCCAGCGGGGTGCGCAGGGCCTCGACGTCGGGGATGACCCCGTGGTTCTCGATGGACCAGCCGTAGGCGTCGAACCAGGCCGCGTTCATCGGTACGGTGATCACGGAGCCGTCGCCCAGGCGGTGCCGGCCGGTCATGCCGACCACGCCGCCCCAGGTGCGCTGGCCGACGACCGGCCCCAGTTTCAGCAGCTTGAACGCGGCCGTGATCATGTCGCCGTCCGAGGAGGTCGCCTCGTCGGCGAGTGCGACGATCGGCCCGCGCGGGGCGTTGGAGGCGTACGACACGGGCTGGGCGTTGCGGGTGAGGTCCCAGCCGAGGATGGTGCGGGTGAGTTTCTCCACGACCAGTTCGCTGATGTGGCCGCCGGCGTTGCCGCGCACGTCCACGATGAGCGCCGGCCGGGACATCTCCATGCGCAGGTCGCGGTTGAACTGGGCCCAGCCGGAGCCGCCCATGTCGGGGATGTGCAGATAGCCGCACTTGCCGCCGCTCAGCTCGCGCACGACCTCGCGGCGTTTGGCGACCCAGTCCTGGTAGCGCAGGGGCCGTTCGTCGATCAGCGGCACGACGGCCACCCGCCGGGAGTGCGCCTCCGCACCCTCTTCCCCCTCGGCGACGCTGAACGTCAGCTCCACGGTCGTCCCGCCCGCGCCGGCGAGCAGCGGATACGGCCCCGTCACCGGGTCCACCGCGCGGCCGTCGACGTGGGTGAGGGCGGCGCCCTCGCGGATGCCGGTGCCGGCGAGCGGGGAGCGGGCCTTGGAGTCGGAGGAGTCGCCGGGCAGGATGCGTTTGATCCGCCAGAGGCCGTCGCGGCACACGAAGTTGGCGCCGAGCAGGCCCTGCCAGCGCTGGTAGTGCGGCGGGCCCTCGTTGCGGCGGGCGGCGGTGACGTAGGCGTGCGAGGTGCCGAGTTCGCCGAGCACCTCGCGCAGCAGGTCGGCGAACTCGTCGGGGGAGGCGACCCGTTCGACCAGCGGGCGGTACTGGGCGAGCACCGCGTCCCAGTCGATGCCGCTCATGCCGGGGTCCCAGAAGTAGGCGCGGATGAGCCGGCCGGCCTCCTCGAAGGACTGGCGCCACTCGGCGGGCGGGTCGGCCTCGTGCAGGATGCGGCGCAGGTCGATCCAGACCGTCGAGTCGCTGTCGCCGGGCTCGGTGGAGGGGAGAGCGCGCAGCTCGCCCTCGTCGACGACGACCAGCCGGGTGCCGTCGCCGCTGACCGCGAAGTAGTCCAGGTGGCCGACGAGTTCGGTCTTCTTCGCCTTGGCGAGGTTGAAGTACTCCAGGGTGGGGCGGCCGGTGGTGTCGTCGGGGTTGACGAAGGTCTCCCCCAGCGCCCCGGAGATCGGCCAGCGCAGCCAGACCAGACCGCCGCCGGCCACCGGGTACAGCGCCGAGTACTTGGAGGCGATCACCGGGAAGGGCACGACCCGGCTCGCCAGCCCCTCCACCTCGACGGTCACCTGCCCGCCGGCGCCCTCGTCGTCCACCGGGTCCAGCCCTCCGGCGGCCGGCCGGCCCTCGGGGCTCAGCGCGAACGGGGAGGGGGTGGCCGACGACAGCGGCACGAGGTAGGGGCGGCAGCCGAGCGGGAAGGACAGGTCGCCGGTGTGCACGTCGTACACCGGGTCGAAGCCGCGCCAGGACAGGAAGGCGAGGTAGCGGCCGTCGCGGGTGAAGACCGGGTTCTCGTCCTCGAAGCGGCCGTTGGTGACGTCGACGATCAGCCGGTCCTTGATGCGGGCCATCTTGATCTGCCGCAGGGACCGCCCGATGCCCGGATGGGACCAGGTCAGCCACGCCCCGTCCGGGGAGAAGGACAGGTCCCGCACGGGCCCGTTGACGGACCGGATCAGCTCGGTGACCTCGCCGCCGGACTCCTCGTCCGTGTCCAGGAGCAGCAGCCGTCCGTCGTGCGAGGCGATCGCGAGCCGTTCGCCGTCGGGGTCGGCGATCATCTCCAGCACCCGGCCCAGCGCGCCCGAGGCCATCCGGCGCGGGGCGCGCTCACCGGTGGTGCGGGGCAGGTAGGCGATCTCGACCGCGTCCTCGCCCTCGGCGTCGGTGACGTAGGCGACCTGCCCGCCGGAGCCGAGCATCTCGGGCAGCCGGACGCGGACGCCGGGGGTGTCGGCGATGGTGCGGGCGGGGCCGTCGCGGTGGGTGAGCCAGTACAGGCTGCCGCGCACCACGACGGCGCTCGCGCGGCCCGTCTCGTCCACGCCGAGGCCGTCCACGTGCTGCGCGGCCGGCACCTGGTAGGGCCGCCGCCCCGTGCGCGGGCCGCTGAGGCGGACGTCCAGGCGGCGCGGTTCGGAGGCGGGGGAGAGGTCGTCGACGATCCACAGCTCGCCCGCGCACTGGTAGACGACCCGGTTGCCGTCGGCGGCGGCGTTGCGGGCGTAGAAGGCGTCGTGGTCGGTGTGGCGGCGCAGGTCGGAGCCGTCCTGGGCGCAGGAGTAGAGGTTGCCGACGCCTTCGTGGTCGGAGAGGAAGGCGATGCGGTCGCCGACGAACATGGGCGAGGCGAGGTGGCCGCCGATGTCGGCGAGCAGCCGGCGCCCGTGCAGCCACAGCCGTCCCATGGCGCCGCCCCGGTACCGCTTCCAGGACGCCGGTTCGTGCGGCGGGGTGCCGGTGAGCAGCAGTGACTTGCGCTCTCCGGCGAGGTCGGCGACCTGGACGTCGGTGACCGGGCCCCAGGGCAGCTTGCGGCCCGGATCGCCCTGGGTCGTGATCTTGTAAGCCCAGGTGAAGTAGGAGAACGGCTCGCCGTGCGAGGCGACCGCGAGGATGTCGCCGTCGGGGGTCCAGCCGGTCACCCGGGTGTCGGAGCTGCCCCAGTAGGTGAGCTGGCGGCTGGTGCCGCCGTCCACCGGCTCCAGGTGGATCTCCGGGTCGAGGGTGCGCCAGCTGGTGTAGGCGACGAGGCTGCCGTCGGGGGAGAAGCGGGGGTGGCCGGCCTTGGTGCGGTCGGCGGTCAGCCGCCAGGCGCGCTCCCGTCCGTCGAGCGGGGCCAGCCACAGGTCGTCCTCGGCCACGAAGCACAGCAGATCGCCGTGGAGGTGGGGCATGCGCAGATAGCTCACACTCCCCATGCTTTTCCGCTCGGGGGGCCCGGGCAACTCGTGTGCCGGCCCGGCACGGGACCTTTATACGGTCCTCACGACCGTGACCCACAACACGAACGAAACCGTTTCGTTTCGCTTGGCTTGTGCGATACGTTGACCGTGTACGCAACCGTGTCGTCGAAAGCGCGAGCAGGAGCAGGAGGGCGGTGACCGGGATGACCGAGGTCGCGGCGGCACGTCGCAGCCGCATCACCCCCGAGCGCGAGGCCGAGTTGTACGAGGCCGTGCTCGACCTGCTCCGCGAGGTCGGCTACGACGCCCTCACCATGGACGCCGTCGCCGCCCGCACCCGCTCCAGCAAGGCCACGCTCTACCGCCAGTGGGGCGGCAAGGCCGAACTGGTCGTGAAGGCCATCCGGCACACCAAGCACGGCCGGATCGACGAGATCGACACCGGCTCCCTCCGGGGCGACCTGCACGCCCTGGTGCGGCTGGAGGACGACTGCACCATCCAGCAGAACTCCGCGCTCATGCGGGGCGTCGCCATGGCGATGCACCACAACGCGGACCTGAGGGAAGCGTTCCGGGCCCAGCTCGTCGAACCCGAGATGTCCGGCTTCCACCAGGTGATCCAGCGGGCGATCGACCGCGGCGAGGTCCGCGCGGACTGTCCCGCGCTCGGCTTCCTGCTGCACATGATGGTCGGCGGCTTCGCCACCCGGGCGCTGCTCGACGACCAGCCGCCCACGCAGGCCTTCCTCACCTCGTACATCGACGCCGTGGTCCTCCCCGCCCTCGGCGTCCCCACCTGCTGACAGTCCCCTCCCAGCAAGCCCACCCCTGACGTCTCCGCTCACGTCGTCGGGCTGATCATCCCTGCCCTGAAACCACGACTTGACCGGGAGTACGCCCTCGTGGCCACGTTCCTCTACAAACTGGGCCGCCTCGCCTTCAGGCGACGGCACTTCGTCGCCCTGATCTGGGTGGCGCTGCTGACGCTCGCCGGCGTCGGCGCCGCCTCCGCGCCCGCGGCGGGCAGCACGTCCTTCTCGATACCCGGTACGGAGGCCCAGAAGGCCTTCGACCTGCTCGAACAGCGCTTCCCCGGGGCCAGCGCCGACGGCGCCACCGCCCGCGTCGTCTTCAAGGCGCCCACCGGGCACACGATGACCGACGCCGCCACCAAGGCGACGGTCGAGAAGACCGTGGACGAGCTGTCCACCGGCTCCGAGGTCGCCTCCGTCGCCGACCCGTACCAGGGGCACGCCGTCAGCAAGGACGGCTCGATCGCGTACGCCTCGGTGAAGTACAAGGTCTCCGGCATGGAGCTCCAGGACTCCTCGCGGGACGCCCTGAAGGCCGCCGCGCAGCACGCGCGGGACGGCGGGCTGAGCGTGGAGATCGGCGGTGACGCGCTGTCCGCGGCGCCCAAGACCGGGGGCACCGAGATCATCGGCATCGGCATCGCCGCGGTCGTCCTCGTCATCACCTTCGGCTCGCTGCTCGCGGCCGGGCTGCCGCTGCTCACCGCGATCATCGGCGTCGGCATCGGCGTCTCCTCGATCACCGCGCTGGCCAGCACCCTCGACCTCGGCTCCACCACCTCCACCCTGGCGTCGATGATCGGCCTCGCGGTCGGCATCGACTACGCCCTGTTCATCGTCTCCCGCTACCGCGCGGAACTCGCCGAGGGCCGCACCCGCGAGGAGGCCGCCGGCCGGGCCGTCGGCACGGCGGGCTCCGCGGTGGTCTTCGCCGGCCTGACCGTCGTCATCGCCCTGGTCGGCCTGTCGGTCGTCAACATCCCGATGCTGACCAAGATGGGCGTCGCCGCCGCGGGCACGGTCGCCATCGCCGTCCTCATCGCCCTCACCCTGATCCCGGCGCTGCTCGGCTACGCCGGCCGCCGTGTCAAGCCGGCCGGCCAGAAGAGCAAGCTGCTCGGCGGCGGCCGCGCCAAGGCCAAGGCCGCCGCCCAGGACGCCACCAAGGCCGCGGCCAAGGACGCCTCCGGCAAGCCGAACATGGGCACCCGCTGGGCCAGCTTCGTCGTACGCCGCCCGGTCGCCGTCCTGCTGCTCGGCGTCGTCGGCCTCGGCGCGGCGGCCGTCCCGGCGGCCTCCCTGGAGCTGGGCCTGCCCGACGACGGCTCCCAGCCGGTCTCCACGACCCAGCGGCGGGCCTACGACCTGCTGTCCGAGGGATTCGGTCCCGGGTTCAACGGGCCGCTGATGGTCGTCGTCGACGGCAAGGACGCGAGCGCGCCGGGCACGGCCTTCGACAAGGTCGCCGCCGAGATCAAGGGCATGAAGGACGTCGCGGCGGTCGTCCGGAGCAAGCCCAACAAGGCCGGCGACACGGCCACGATCACGGTGATCCCGGCCTCCAAGCCGTCGTCCACGCAGACCGAGGACCTGGTCCACGCCATCCGCGACAAGGGCGCGGACATCACGTCCGACACCGGCGCCAAGGTGCTCGTCACCGGCTCCACGGCGATGAACATCGACGTCTCGCAGAAGCTCAACGACGCCCTCGTGCCGTACCTGGTGCTGGTCGTGGGCCTGGCGTTCCTGCTGCTGATCGTGGTGTTCCGCTCGATCCTCGTCCCGCTGAAGGCGGCCCTCGGCTTCCTGCTGAGCGTGCTCGCGGCCCTCGGCGCCGTCGTCGCGGTCTTCCAGTGGGGCTGGCTGTCCGGCCTGATGGGCGTCGAGCAGACCGGCCCGGTCATGTCGATGATGCCGATCTTCATGGTCGGCGTGGTCTTCGGCCTCGCGATGGACTACGAGGTGTTCCTCGTGACCCGGATGCGGGAGGCGTACGTCCACGGGGAGAAGCCGAGCCAGGCCGTCGTCACCGGCTTCCGGTACGGCGCGCGGGTCGTCACCGCGGCCGCCGTCATCATGATCGCCGTGTTCTCCGGGTTCATCGGCTCCAGCGAGGCGATGGTGAAGATGATCGGCTTCGGCCTGGCCATCGCGGTCTTCTTCGACGCCTTCATCGTCCGTATGGCGCTCGTCCCGGCCGTCCTGGCGCTGCTGGGCAAGCGGGCCTGGTGGCTGCCGAGGTGGCTGGACCGCGCCCTGCCCAACGTCGACGTCGAGGGCGAGGGCCTGCGCACCGCGGGAGACGCCGGGCACGGGGACAAGGAGCTGGTGCGCGCCTGACGCGCCGCACCCGGCCAGGCCGCCGGTGAGGGTTCCGTGGGGACGGGGCGCCCTCACCGGCTTCCTCGTGCTCCCGGGCCCTCGGCGGTCAGGCTTCCCTGCCGCTCCCTCGCCCGGCGTGAGGCGGGCCACGGTCCCTCCGCACCCCGCGTGACCTGGGCCAGGGTCCCTTCGCACCCCGCGTGACCTGGGCCATAAGCGGTCGCGTGCCCCCTGCACGCACCACTAGCGTGCGGGGCATGACGACGACAGCCGCCACTGACGCCGACGGCGCCGGGAACTCCGGCGCTCACCCCCTGTTCGCCCAGGCCCTGCTCGCCATGGGCCTCACCGATCTGCCCCCGCGCATCCGCCGCTTCCCCGACGCCACCCGCACCGCCGCCGAGGCCGCCGCCGCGATCGGCTGCGAGCTGAGCCAGATCTGCAAGTCGCTCATCTTCGCCGCCGACGGCGAGCCCGTGCCGGTGCTGATGGACGGGGCGTCCCGGGTCGACGTCGAGCGGGTGCGCGCCGAGCTCGGCGCCGAGCAGGTCACACGGGCCCAGCCGGACGTCGTCCGGGAGGCCACCGGGTACGCCATCGGCGGGGTGCCGCCCTTCGGGCACCGTACCCGCACCCGGGTCCTCGCCGACCGCTCGCTGCTCGCGCACGACGTCGTCCGGGCCGCCGCCGGCACCCCGCACACGGTGTTCCCGATGGCGCCGGGCGACCTCGTCGCCCACGCCGGCGCCACCCTCGTGGACGTGCGCGAGCGCACCTCGTGACCCCGGTCGTCACCGTGGCCGTTCTGCTCGCCGCCGTCACGCACGCCGGCTGGAACGCCATCGCGCACCGCATCACCGACAAGCTGGTCGCGTTCACGCTCATCGCCGGCGGCGGAATGCTCATCGGGCTGGCACTGATGCCGTTCGCGGCCTTCCCGGCGGCCGCGGCCTGGCCGTATCTGCTGGGCTCCGCGGTCATCCACATCGCCTACAACGCGCTGCTGATGCGCTCCTTCCGGCTCGGCGACTTCGGGCTGGCCTATCCGATCGCCCGCGGCTCGGCGCCGCTGGTGGTGACCGTGCTCGCCGCGCTCTTCGCGCACGAGGTGCCGAACGGCTGGGCCGCCGCCGGGGTCGCCGTGTCCTGCGCGGGACTGTCCGGGGTCGCCCTGTGGGGGATGCGCGGACGCCGGCCGAACTGGGCGGCGATCGGCGCGGCCCTCGCCACCGGCCTCACCATCGCCGGGTACACGGTCGTCGACGGGCTCGGGGTGCGGGCCTCCGGGTCCTCCCTCGGGTACATCGCCTGGCTGATGGCCGCCCAGGGCGTGGTGATCCCGGCGTACGCCGTGCTGCGCTGGCGCGGGCGGACGGCGGCCGTGCTCAGGCCGTACGCGGTGCTCGGCCTGCTGGGCGCCACGCTGTCCGTCTTCGCCTACGGGCTGGTGCTGTGGGCGCAGACCAAGGCGGACCTCGCGCCGATCGCGGCTCTGCGCGAGTCGTCGATCATCGTGGGCGCGGCGATCGGCGCGGTGTTCTTCAAGGAGCGTTTCGGCGCGCCCAGGATCGCCGCGGCGGGCCTGCTGGTGGTCGGGATCGGGCAGATGCTGCACGCCGGATAGGGCCGATACCGCCGGCCGGACAGGGCCGATGCCGCACGCCGGGCAGGGCCGATGGCGCCGGGGACAGTGCTGCTGCCGCGTGCCGGACAGGGCCCGGCCCGGCTGGATGCGTCGCGGCGTCGTGAGGAGCACCCTGGAAGCAGATGCTCCGGAGGTGATCCTGATGACCATGCACACCGCTGTGGGATGGCACGTGGAACTGGAGTTCAGCGAGGACGACCAGCGCACGCGCGCGGTGGCGATGGTGCGGCTGCCCGACGGCTCGGAGGTCCGGGCCCACGGCAGCGCCACCCGCCACCGCACGGACTCCAATCAGCCCCGGGTCGGGGAGGAGATCGCCGGTGCGCGGGCGCTGAACGAGCTGGCGATGCGGCTGCTGACGAAGGCGCACGACGAGATCGACGGCGCCTCCGGCCGGATGTCGCACCCGATCCACGTGTGAGGGCCCGCGCCGGGGAACGGCTGGTCAGGCGAGCGCGCCGCGCACCGCCCGCACCAGCGCCTGCGCCCTCGGGTCCGCCGTCACGCTCTGCCGGAACCCGTTGGTGACATAGCCGAAGGCGATGCCCGAGGCCGGGTCGGCGAACCCGAGCGCGCCGCCGCGGCCGGGATGGCCGAAGGAGCCGTCGGCGAGCAGCGGGGACGCGCTGCCGTGCAGCATGTAGCCGAGCCCGAAGCGGGTGTTGACGACCAGCACCCGGTCCGGGCCGGCCGACTGCTCGCCGCGCGCCAGCTCCATGGTCCGCGGGGCGAACAGGCGCCGGCCGCCGTCCACGTCGCCGATCAGCGCGGCGTAGAAGCGGGCCAGGCCGTCGGCGGTGGCGATGCCGTTGGAGGCGGGCAGGCAGGCCGCGCGGTAGGCGGGATCGTTCTCGTCGGGGGCGGGGGTGATGGCGCCGAAGGCGCGGCGGGTGAGGGAGGCGGGGTCGGCGTAGGCGTCGGCGACGGCGCGCTTGGGGCGGGTCTTCAGGCCGTTCGTCTCGGGCGCCTCGACGGGGCCGACGCGGCCCACGCGCGCGTGGGCGCTCTCCGGCAGCCCGAGCCACAGGTCGGCGCCGACGGGCCGGGCGATCTCGTCGGCGATCCACTCGCCGATCGGCCGCCCGGTGACGCGGCGCACCAGCTCGCCGGTCAGCCAGCTGTAGGTCTGCGCGTGATAGCCGTGCTCCTCGCCGGGCTCCCACGCCGGGGCCTGCGCCGCGACCGCCTCGGCGCCGAGGGCGGGGTCCGCCGCCTCGGCCGGGGTCAGCGGGCGGTCCAGGACGGGGACGCCGGCCCGGTGGGCGAGCAGGTGCCGCACCAGGGTGTGCTCCTTGCCGGCCGCCTTGTACTCGGGCCAGTAGGCGCCGACCGGCGCGTCCAGGTCCAGTACGCCGCGCTGGTGCAGCAGCAGGAGGACGGCCGCGGCGACGCCCTTGGTGGCGGAGCGCACGATCTGCGCGGTGCCCCGCTCCCAGGGCTGTGTGCCGTCGACGTCACGGGCGCCGCCCCACAGGTCGACGACCTTGTGCCCGTCCCGGTAGACGGCCACCGCGGCGCCCTTCTCCCCGAGCGCCGCGAAGTTGCGGGCGAACGCCTCCCTGACCGGCTCGAAGCCCTCGGCCACCGCTCCGTGCACGTCCACGTCCGCACTTCCCTCCGACTCGCCTGCGACGCACCGGGTAACACCGGCGGACGGCCTGCGATTCCTTGGCACCGGGCCCCGGTAAGGATCGTTATACCGATGTTGCCGGGGATGGCGTCCAATGAGGGCCCGCCTGGGCGTCAGCCGAGAGCCGCCCTCAGCTCATCACAGACCCGCTCCACTTCCGCCTTCCCGGGCACGTACCCGGCACGCCCCATGGCCACCTGCAGCGCCGGCCCGAAGGCGTCGTACCGGCTCACGTCCTCCCCGCGCACGGGCTGCACGACGAAGTGCAGATGGCCGGGGACGCCACCGGCGTGCGACCAGAGGCACACATAGACCTGTTCCGGAGCGACGACCTCGGTGACCGCGGCGCTCACCCGCTGCAGCAGAGGCCCCAGCTCGCCGGACTCCCGGGCGGTCAGCTCGGCGACATGGGTCACGTGGCGTGCCGGCTTGACCACGAGGGTGCCCAGGCCGAGCGGGCCGACGCAGTGCTCGACGACCCAGCACCCGCTGCGCAGCAGCGTGCCGCCCGGCAGGTGGGCCCTCCCCGTCATCAGGTCGCACGCCAGGCAGCCGGCGCGCGGTGCCGCCTCAGTGGTCATCGCCCCTCCTCGTCCGGGCCTTCCCTCGCCGGGGTGCGTCACGCGCCCGTCGTCACCGAGCGGGGGTCGAAGCCGAAGGGCAGTTCCAGGCGGTGGGCGCGCATCAGTTCCTCGTCGGCGAGCAGCTCGGCCGTCCTGCCGTCCGCCGCGATCACGCCGTCGCTGAGGATCATCGAGCGCGGGCACAGCTCCAGGGCGTAGGGCAGGTCGTGCGTGACCATCAGGACCGTCACGTCCAGGGAGCGCAGGATGTCGGCGAGCTCGCGGCGCGAGGCGGGGTCGAGGTTGGAGGACGGCTCGTCCAGCACGAGGATCTCCGGCTCCATCGCGAGGACGGTCGCGACCGCGACGCGGCGGCGCTGGCCGAAGGAGAGGTGGTGCGGCGGGCGCTCCTTGAAGTCCAGCATGCCGACCCGCTCCAGCGCCCGGTCCACCCGCTCCTGAAGCGCCGCGCCCTTCAGCCCGGCGGCGGCCGGCCCGAACGCGACGTCCTCGCGGACCGTCGGCATGAACAGCTGGTCGTCGGGGTCCTGGAAGACGATGCCGACCTTGCGCCGGATCTCGGCCATGTTCCGCTTGTCCACGCCCAGCCCGGCGACCTTCACCGTGCCGGTCCCGCCGGACAGGATGCCGTTGAGGTGCAGCACGAGGGTCGTCTTGCCGGCGCCGTTCGGCCCGAGCAGCGCGACCCGCTCGCCCCGGGCGAGGGTGAAGTCGACGCCGAACAGGGCCTGGTGCCCGTCGGGGTACGCGAAGGCCAGTCCGGCCACGTCCAGTGAAGGTGTCACA
Source organism: Streptomyces sp. NPDC097129 (assembly GCF_055668065.1). NCBI lineage: Bacteria > Bacillati > Actinomycetota > Actinomycetes > Kitasatosporales > Streptomycetaceae > Streptomyces > Streptomyces sp. NPDC097129. The sequence goes on from NZ_JBVOQE010000006.1 coordinate 264,983, forward strand.
GGAACCATCGAAGGTGTCACAGGAACCATCCCAGCAGACAGACGAGCAGGGCCGAACAGGGGAGGGCGAGGGCGTGACGCCACTGCGCCCGCGAGGCGGTCACCTCGTCGATCACCGGCATGGAACCGGCGTATCCGCGGCTGACCATCGCCAGGTGCACCCGCTCCCCGCGTTCGTAGGAGCGGATGAACAGCGCGCCCGCCGACTTCGCGAGGACGCCCCAGTGCCGTACTCCCTTGGCCTCGAAGCCGCGGGACTCGCGGGCGATGCGCATGCGCCGCATCTCGTCGGTGATGACGTCGCCGTAGCGGATCATGAAGGACGCGATCTGCACCAGCAGCGGCGGCAGCTTCAGGCGCTGCAGGCCGAGGAGCAGTTCGCGCAGCTCGGTCGTCGAGGCCAGCAGGACGGACGCGGCGACGCCGAGGGTGCCCTTGGCGAGCACGTTCCACGCCCCCCACAGGCCGTTGACGCTCAGCGACAGCCCGAGGACGTCGACCCGCGCGCCCTCCGCCACGAACGGCATGAGCACCGCGAACGCGACGAACGGCACCTCGATCAGCAGCCGCTTGAGCAGGAAGGCGGCGCCCACGCGCGCGTGGTACGCGACGACGCCGAGCAGGGCGGCGTACAGGGCGAACGCCCACATCGCCTCGCGCGGCGTCGACACGACGACGACCACGAAGGCGAACGCGGCGGCGAGCTTGGTGTGCGGCGGCAGCGCGTGCACCGGCGTGTGCCCGTGCCGGTAGAGCCGGTGGGCGTGCCCGGCGCCCATGTCAGACGTTCTCCACGGTCGTGGACGCCGGCGACACGTCGTCACCGCGGCGCCGGCGCACGGCCCAGAACACCGCGCTGCCCGCGACGACCGTCACACCGACGCCGATCACCCCGGCGAGGCCGCCGGAGAGCCGGGCGTCGCCGATGTCCTTCACGCCGTAGCCGGCGAGCGGCGAGTCGTCGGAGGCGTGCGGCTTGGCCTTGTGGTCGATGCCCTGGTCATGCGCGACCTTCTCCAGCCCGTCGGGGCTGGCGGAGGCGTAGAAGCTCACGAAGCCGGCGAGGACGAGGGAGGTGACCAGTCCGGTGATCCACAGCTTGCGCCGCGAGGTGCGCGCCGCGGCGGGCACGGTGACCGGCGCCGGGGCGTCCACCAGCTCGCCGTTCACCTTGAGCTTCAGCCGCTGCCGGAGCCCGCGCGCCCCGTACACCAGGTCCGGGCGTACGGCGATGACGGCGCCGACGGTCAGCGCGGTGATCGCGGCCTCGCCGATGCCGATGAGGACGTGCACGCCGATCATCGCGGTGGCGACCTTGGACAGGGACACGTCGGTGGTGCCGCCGAGGGCGTAGATGGCGGTGAAGGCGACCGCGGCGGCCGGCACGGAGATCAGCGCGGCGGCGAAGGAGGCGACGGTGACCGAGCGGCGCCTGCGGGGCAGCACCTTCACCAGGCCGCGGAAGACGGCGTAGGCGACGACGGTCGTGACGATCGCCATGTCGGTGATGTTCACGCCGAGCGCGGTCAGACCGCCGTCGGCGAAGAGGATGCCCTGCATCAGCAGCACGACGGAGACGCACAGCACGCCGGTGAAGGGGCCGACGAGGATCGCGGCGAGACCTCCGCCCAGCAGGTGGCCGCTGGTGCCGGCCGCCACGGGGAAGTTCAGCATCTGTACCGCGAAGATGAACGCGGCGACCAGGCCGGCCAGCGGCGCGGTGCGTTCGTCCAGTTCACGGCGGGCGCCGCGCAGGCTCACGGCTATCGCGCCGGCGGCGACGACGCCGGTCGCGGCGGAGACCGGGGCGTTGATGAATCCGTCAGGTACGTGCACCGTTCGATGATAGTGGCTTAATGCGAATGACTTGCAAGAGCGAGTCGCTGGTCAGTCGCCGGTCACCGGTCGTCGTGGGGCCGTCACGTCAGATGTGAGATGGCGCTCAACAGGGCGTGAGCCGTCTCATGTGGGACATTGGTAAAGGAAGCGGATGAACAGCTTTCACATAGGTCACTGACTGTAAGGGGCCGTCCGATGTCCGTAGTCGAGCAGTACGCGCGAGCCCACATCGTCACGGACGCCGAGGACGAGGACGCGGCGATACCCGTCGTCCTGCGCTACGACCCCGAGGCCGACCCCCGCTCGGTGCGTGTCGGCCTGCCCGGCACCGACGAGTGGACGTTCTCCCGCACCCTGCTGGAGCAGGGCCTGCGCGCCCCGGCCGGCACCGGCGAGGTCCGGGTGTGGCCCTGCGGGCGCGTCGGCGCCGTCGTGGAGTTCCACTCCGCGCGGGGCGTCTCCGTCGTCCAGTTCGAGACGAAGACGCTGCTCCGCTTCCTGCGGCGCACCTATCTGGCCGCCGTCTGAGCCTGCGGCCCGCGTCGCGCGGTCTCAGCCCATCTTCAGCAGCGCCGCCACGATCGGCCCGGCCGTGTCACCGCCGTGGCCGCCCGCCTGCACCACACCGGCCGCCGCCAGATCGCCCTTGTACGCCGTGAACCAGCCGTTCGGCTTGTCCTGGCCGTCGACCTCCGCCGATCCCGTCTTGGCGCCGTAGTCCGGGCCGAGCCCCGACATCGCCTCGGCCGCCGTACCGGCCGCCGCCGTGTACCGCATCAGCTCCCGCAGCTGCGCCAGCGTCGACGGCGACAGGGTGCGCGAGGCGTGGGCGAGGCTGCGGCCGTCCACGTCCGGGGAGACCAGGTAGGGCTGGTGGAAGGAGCCGGACTGCACGGTCGCCGCGACCGAGGCCATGTTGAGCGGGTTCATCCGCACCCCGCCCTGCCCGATCAGCGAGGCCGCCTTCTGCGCCGCCGACTGCACCGGCACCGCGCCGTCGAAGGACGGCACACCGAGCGACCAGTCGTTCATCGACAGACCGAACACCTGCTGGGCCTGTTTCGTCAGGTCGTCGTTGTCCAGCTTGCCGGCCTGGCTGATGAAGGCCGTGTTGCAGGAGCGCGCGAAGCTCGCCTTGAACGTGCCGTTCTTGATCTCGAACTCGTCGTCGTTCTGGAACTTCCAGCCGCCGTAGGTGAAGTACTTCGGGCACGGGTGCTGCTTGTCCACCGACGCCAGGCCCTTGTCGATCAGCAGCGACGACGTGATGATCTTCATGGTGGAGCCGGGCGCGAGCGAGCCCTGCAGCGCGGTGTCGAAGCCGTGACCGTTGTTGGCGACGGCGAGGATCTCACCGGTCGAGGGGCGCAGCACGACCACCGAGGCCCGCGCCCGCTTCGCCACCTGCTGCTCGGCCGCCGCCTGCAGCCGCGGGCTGAGCGTCGTCCGCACCGTGCCCGGCGTGCCCTTGCGCAGCTCCAGCAGCGTCTTGTCGGAGAGTTTCTTCGCCTTCGACGCCGTGCCGCGCACGATCCGCAGCTCGATGCCCGCCTTGCCGCCGGCCTTCTTGCCGTACTTCTCGCGCAGCCCGTCCAGGACCGATCCCAGCGACGGGTACGTGGCCGCGGTGATCTCGCCGCCCGCGCGGTCCAGTGCCTTCACCGGCGGCGTGCCCGACTCGCCGGTGACCAGGGTGTCGCCGTCCGAGAGGCCGGGATGGACGACGGAGGCGTGCCAGTCGACGTAGGGCTTGCCGTCGTCGGCGCGCCGCACCACGGTGAGCGCGCTGCTGTAGGCGAGCGGCTTGCTGACGCCCTGGTAGGACACCGTGCCCTTGACGGTGAACGGCACCTTGGCGCCCTGCGGCACGCCCGGGGTCACGGTGACGCCCTGGATGTGGGCGTCCTTGGCGTAGCCGGTCAGCAGGGCGGTCGCGGCCGCGGCGTCGGAGGTGGCGGCGGCCGCCTGGGGCAGACGGCCCTGCTGCCAGGACGTCAGGAAGGTCCGGGCGGTGGTGGTGACCTCGGCCGCGGACAGCGGGCCCGTCCTGACGGCCTTCTTGTGGGCCGCGGGCTGCGCCGCCGTGTTGTCCTCGGCCGCCGCGCCGCCGCCGTACAGCGCGTACGCGCCGATCCCGGCTCCGCCGACCACCACGGCGATCATCCCGCCGACCACGGCGGGACCGGTCCTCCGTCGCTCGGCGACGCGTCGTCTCTTGCCCACTGCTCCCTGTTCCTCCGCGCGTTCTCCAGGACGCCGCAAGGCCCCTGGCTCCCCTGCCCCCGTCGCCCTCACCCATCCCAACGACGGCGACCAGCCTAGGGTCCCGTCCTGTGGGGGTGACGTCAGCCGCCCACTCGTAGCACGCTTGCGACAATCGGTCCGGCCGCGTCGCCGCCGTGTCCACCCTCCTGGGTCATCGCCGCGGCCGCGACGTCCCCCCGGTAGCCGGTGAACCAGCTGTTGGACCTGTCCTGCCCGTCGACCTCCGCCGAGCCGGTCTTGGCGCCGATCCGGCCGCTCAGCCCGGCCATCGCCCGGGCGGCGGTGCCGCTGGTCGCGGTGCGGTTCATCATGGCGCGCAGTTGCCGCACGGTGTCCGGCGACAGACCGCGCGCCTGGGCCAGTTCACGGTCGTCCAGGCTCCGCGGCACGAGCACCGGCTGGTGGAAGGCGCCCGTCATCGCGGTCGCCGTGACCGAGGCCATGTTCAGCGGGCTCATCTGCACCTGGCCCTGGCCGATGAGGCCGGCCGCCTTGTCGGGGCCCTCGACGGCCGGGACGGAGCCGTCGAAGGACGGGATGCCGGTCTGCCAGTTGTCCTGCCCCAGACCGAAGCGCTCGGTGGCCTCCTGGTTCAGCGACTCGTTCTTCAGCTGCTTCACGTACTTGATGAAGGCGGTGTTGCAGGAGCGGGCGAAGCTGTCGGCGAGGGTGGCGCCGGGCTGCGCCTTCATGCCCTTGAGGTTGTGGAAGGTCTGGCCCTCCCACAGCACGTCGTCGGGGCAGGGCGCGGGCCCGTTCGCCGTGGTCAGGCCGTTGTCGATGAGCGTGGCCGCGGTGACGATCTTCATCGTGGAACCGGGCGCCAGCTTGCCGAGGAAGGCCGCGTTGAAGCCGTCGCCGCGGTGGTTGGCGACCGCCAGCACCTCGCCCGTGCTCGCCTTGACCGCGACCACCGAGGACTCGGCGTAGTCGCGCACCGCCTTCTCGGCGGCGGCCTGCACGGGCGCGCTCAGCGTGGTCGTCAGCTTGCCCGCCCTGCCCTCGGCGAGGGTGAGGAGGGTGGTGTCGGCGGTGCCCGCGTCGGCGTGATGGATGCTGAGTTCGACGCCTGGGGTGCCGCCCGCCGTGTCGCCGTACTTGGCGCGCAGTTCGTCCAGGATCGGGCCGAGCGAGGGGTACGTCGCCTTCGTCAGGACCGCGCCGTCGCGGTCCACGGCCTCGACCGGCGGCGCGGCCGCCTCACCGGTGACCAGGAGGTCGTCCATGCCGGTCAGCCGCGGGTGCACCACGGACGGCTGCCAGTCCACCAGCGCCCGCCCGGTGGTCAGCCCGCGCACGACGGTGAGCCGGCTGCTGTAGTCCAGCGGCTTGCTGCGGCCGTTGTACGCCACCGTCGCCTTCACCGTGAACGGCACGGTGGCGCCGCTCACCGGCCCCGGAGTGATCCGTACGCCGGTGATGTGGGCCGCCTGACCGTAGGAGGTCAGCAGCGGCTCGGCCTTCGTCGCGTTGTTCGTGTACGACGCCGCCTCGGCCGCCTGCCCCTTCGCCCAGGCCGCGAAGAAGTTCCGCGCGGTCTCCTGGACCTCGTCACCGCTGGGCGGTCCCGTCTTCACCGGCGCGGGGCCGCCCGCCGCGCTGCCGCCGGTGTCGCTGAGCGCCGAGACGACGTTGTACGCCCCGTAGCCCGCTCCGCCCACCATCGTGGCCAGCACCGCGGTCACGATCCCGGCCTTCACCCCCGTACGCATGACGCGTCCCTCCCCGTGTCTTCCCTCCGCCTCCGCCCACGCGTAATTGAACGTGTTCAAAGACCGTGTCCTCCGCACTGTATGCGGATCACGGGCCCGGCGGGGCGGCAGTTCCGGGAAGTTGTCCGAAGCGAGACGCCAAGCGCTCAGTCAATCCGTGTCATACCCACGTATCCAGCCACATCCGCGACCGCCACTGGTCGATGGGGATCGCCGTGCCCGTGAACAGGGGCCAGAAGTAGATGAAGTTCCACGCGATCAGGAGCACCAGGACGCCCGCGCTCGTCGCGCCCGCGACGCGGCGGGTGTCGCTCGCGCCGGGTGAGCCGACGACAGCCCCGAGCAGCATCGCCACCGCCAGGCACAGGAACGGCACGAAGACGACGGCGTAGAAGAGGAAGATCGTGCGCTCCTGGTACAGGAACCACGGCAGATAGCCGGCCGCGATGCCGCAGGCGATCGCGCCCGCCCGCCAGTCGCGGCGGAAGAACCAGCGCCACAGCACGTACAGGATCGCGAAGCAGGCGATCCACCACAGCAGCGGCGTGCCGATCGCCAGCACCTCCCGCGCGCACTTGCCGCCCGCGTCCGCCGGGCAGCCGTCCTTGCCGGGCGCCGGGGACTCGTAGAAGTACGACACCGGGCGGCCCAGGACGATCCAGCTCCACGGGTTGGACTGGTAGGTGTGCGGCGAGTGCAGGTTGAGGTGGAACTCGTACACCTCGTGCTCGTAGTGCCACAGGCTGCGCCACCAGTCCGGGAAGAGCCACGACCAGCTGCTGTGCCTGCCGTCGGTGGCGGCCCAGTTGCGGTAGTAGCCGCCCGTGCCGTCGGTGGGGGAGAGGATCCAGCCGAGCCAGGAGGCGAGGTAGGTGACGACCGCCACCGGCACCGTCGCCACGAACGCCAGGCCCAGGTCGTGCTTGAACACGGCCGCGTACGGGTGGCGGGCGCCCGCGACCTTGCGGGAGCCGATGTCCCAGAGCACCGCCATCACGCAGAACGCGGCCAGCACGTACAGACCGTTCCACTTGGTGCCGATCGCCAGGCCCAGCATCAGCCCGGCCAGCCAGCGCCAGGGCCGCAGGCCGAGACCGGCCGTGTCGGCGGTGTGCGCGTCCGGGCGCACCCGGCCGTCGGCGTCCACGGGAAGCGCCGCCGCCAGCCGCTCGCGCGCCTTGTCCCGGTCGACCACCAGGCAGCCGAACGCGGCCAGCACGAAGAACATCAGCACCCCGTCCAGCAGCGAGGTGCGGCTCATCACGAAGTGCAGTCCGTCCACCGCCATCAGCGCGCCCGCCAGGCAGCCGAGGAACGTGGAGCGGAACAGCCGGCGCCCGATCCGGCACAGCATCAGCACGCTGAGCGTGCCGAGCAGGGCCGTCATGAACCGCCAGCCGAACGGGTCGAAGCCGAAGATCATCTCGCCGAGGCCGATGACGTACTTGCCGACCGGCGGATGCACGACGTAGGCGGGGTCCGTCGGGATCGGGACGTGGCCGTTCGCAGAAAGGATCAGGTCGTTGGCGTTCTTGTCCCAGTTGACCTCGAAGCCGCGGTGGACGAGCGCCCAGGCGTCCTTGGCGTAGTACGTCTCGTCGAATATCACCGCCTTCGGGCTGCCCAGGTTCCAGAACCGCATCACGCCCGCCATCAGCGTCACCAGCAGCGGACCGCCCCACCCGGACCACCGGCGGATCCGGTCGGCGAGCACCGGCGGCACGCCCAGCACCTGCCACAGCCGCGGGCTCGGCGCGGCGTACGGCGGCACCAGCCGGTCGTGTACGTCGGCTGCGGGCCGTTCCGCGTAGCCGAAACGGCGCAGCCGCTGCTGCCACGACGGCCGCTGGTCGTGCGGTGCCCGGTCCTGCCGGGTGTCCGTGGAGGACGCGGTACTGGTCACCGCGCCATCGTAGGGAACCGCGCTGTGTGAGTCCCGTGCATGGCCGGGATGCGGCCTCCCGCGGCGCGTCCTGGGAGGATGGGGGCGTGACTGGAACCCTTGTTTTGGCGGGCACCCCCATCGGCGACATCGCGGACGCCCCTGGCCGGCTCGCGGAGGAACTGGCCGGGGCGGACGTCGTCGCCGCCGAGGACACCCGGCGGCTGCGGCGCCTGACCCAGGCGCTCGGCGTGAGCCCCAAGGGACGCGTGGTGTCGTACTTCGAGGGCAACGAGTCCGCCCGCACGCCGGAGCTGGTCGAGGAGCTGGTGGGCGGCGCGCGCGTGCTGCTGGTCACCGACGCGGGCATGCCGTCCGTGTCCGACCCCGGCTACCGGCTGGTCGCCGCGGCCGTCGAGAAGGACATCAAGGTCACCGCCGTGCCCGGACCGTCCGCCGTGCTCACCGCGCTCGCGCTGTCGGGGCTGCCGGTGGACCGGTTCTGCTTCGAGGGGTTCCTGCCGCGCAAGGCGGGGGAGCGGCTCGGGCGGCTGCGGGAGGTCGCCGGGGAGCGGCGCACGCTCGTGTACTTCGAGGCCCCGCACCGGCTCGACGACACCCTCGCCGCGATGGCCGAGGTGTTCGGCGCCGAGCGGCGCGCGGCCGTGTGCCGGGAGCTGACCAAGACGTACGAGGAGGTCAAGCGTGGTCCGCTCGGCGAGCTGGCGGCGTGGGCGGCCGAGGGCGTGCGCGGTGAGATCACCGTGGTCGTGGAGGGGGCGCCCGAGCGGAGCGCGCACGAGGTGGGCGCCGAGGAGCTGGTGCGCCGGGTGCGCGTGCGCGAGGAGGCCGGGGAGCGCCGCAAGGAGGCGATCGCGGCGGTCGCGGCGGAGGCCGGGCTGCCCAAGCGGCAGGTGTTCGACGCGGTGGTGGCGGCGAAGAACGCGGGGGCCCTCGGCGACGGGGCGTGAACCCGCGGCGAGGCGGCGGCGCGAACGGGGGCGAGGCGCCGGCGCGAACCCGTGGCGCGGGGGCGTAAACCCCCTCTGAGCAGGGCGCATCTCGGCTGAGCGTGCGCCCCATGACGGGGTAAACGGCCGTCACCGATGGCAAAGCCCAAACGCACCGAACGGGTCACTTTCGGCAAGGAAGCTCCAAATCGGGTCCAATACTCGACAGGGTCCGTGCGTTCCCGGTCGCGGAAGCGTCCACTTGATGAAGGGACGCACCCGTCCCTGTCCAGCGGACAACAGGAGCTGGCATGAGTGAGATCACAGGGCAGCACGGCCTGCGCGACGGAGCGACGGCCATAGTCCACGAGTCGTACTCCTTCGCCTGCATGCGGTGCGGCACCGGCTGGGAGCAGTCGTACGAGATAGAGCACCACACCGACGCGGACGGCCACGAGTTCGTGCTGTACGTCGCCGACGGGCGCGTCGTGCCCTCGCCGCTGCAGCGGCCCCGGTGCCAGAACTGCGACAGCCATGTGATCCGCATCATGCGGCCCGGGCGCGTGTCCTCGGTCCGCGGGACCGGGCCCGACCTGCACCGGGTGCCGCCCGCCGGACCCCTGGAGGTGCCGCAGGTGCCGGTGGCGCCCGGCGCGGTCACCGCCTCGGAGCTCACCGCCGAGCGGCGGCACTGGCACCTGTCCGACCTCCTGCAGGCTCTCCACCTCCACCGCAAGGCGGGCTGAGCGCCCGGGGCGCCCCCGGGGCGCGGGACGGGCCGGAGGTCCGCGACGCCGGGGCCGGGCCGGGCGGCATGCCCCTTTCGTAGGATCGGGGCATGCCTGCGAACGCCCCCGACCCGGCCGACCCGCGCGACAAGAACGCCGCGCCGCCCCTCCCGGAACCCCTGAGGGTCCCCGTCGCCGACTCCCACACCCACCTCGACATGCAGTCCTGCGCCGTGGCCGAGGCGCTCGCGAAGGCCGCCTCCGTGGGCGTGACGACGGTCGTCCAGGTCGGCTGCGACCTGGCCGGCTCGCGCTGGGCGGCCGAGACGGCCGCGCAGTACGACGCCGTCCACGCGACCGTCGCCCTGCACCCGAACGAGGCCCCGCGCATCGTCCACGGCGACCCCGACGGCTGGTCCCGGCAGGGCGCGCGCACCCCCGGCGGCGACGCCGCCCTGGACGAGGCGCTCGCCGAGATCGACCGGCTGGCCGCGCTGCCGCAGGTCAAGGGCGTCGGCGAGACCGGCCTGGACCACTTCCGCACCGGCCCGGAGGGCAAGGAGGCGCAGGAGCGGTCCTTCCGCGCCCACATCGAGATCGCCAAGCGGCACGGCAAGACCCTCGTCATCCACGACCGGGACGCCCACGCGGACGTGCTGCGCGTGCTGAAGGAGGAGGGCGCCCCCGAACGGACCGTGTTCCACTGCTACTCCGGGGACGCCGAGATGGCGCGGATCTGCGCGAGCGCCGGCTACTACATGTCGTTCGCCGGGAACGTCACCTTCAAGAACGCGCAGAACCTGCGCGACGCCCTCGCCGTCGCCCCGCCGGAGCTGATCCTGGTCGAGACCGACGCGCCCTTCCTGACGCCCGTGCCCTACCGGGGACGGCCCAACGCGCCCTACCTCATCCCGGTCACCGTGCGCGCGATGGCCGCCGTGCGCGGCGTCGACGAGGACACGCTGGCGAGCGCGCTGGGCGCGAACACCGCCAGGGCCTTCGGCTACTGAGCACCTGTTCGCCACCCTCGGTAGCCGCGCCGCTTTGGAGAGTGAGCGCGGCTCCGCTAGGTTCTGGGCCCGATCCGGACCCCTTCGGACCCTGGAGTGGCGGCGTGAACAACTCCCCGTACGCGTACCCGCAGTACTCGCCGTATCAGCCACGGCAGCCGTGGGAGGACACGCAGCCACAGGGCCGGCAGCCCCGGTGGCAGGACCCCGAGCCGTACCCGCCGCAGGACCCCGCCTTCGACCCCTGCACGGCCGAGACCATCGGATACGGCGAGGTCTACGAGCCCCCGGCGGCGGCGCCGGCCGCCCTCGCTCCGCGAACCGTGGCGCACCGCAAGGCCGCGCGCCGGCGCAGAGCGCGCTACACCGGGAGCGCGGACGGCTCCGTGCGCCGCCTGCTGCCGCAGGCCCTGGTCGTCGCCTTCCTCGCCGGCGGCACCACCGCCTTCGTCGCCCAGGACAAGGCCGTCGAGCTGAGCGTCGACGGCGGCCGGCCGCGCACCCTGCACACCTTCGCCGACGACGTGACCGACCTGCTCGCCCAGGAGGGCATCGAGGTCGGCGCGCACGACGTGGTCGCGCCCGGCCCCGGCGCGCACCTGGACGACGGCGACGAGGTCGCCGTCCGCTACGCGCGCCCCGTCCGGCTCACGATCGACGGGCAGCCGCGCGAGGTGTGGACGACCGCGCACACCGTTCAGGAGGCGCTTCAGCAGCTCGGTGTACGCGCGGAGGGCGCCTACCTGTCCATCTCGCGCTCCCGGCGCATCGGCCGTGCCGGGCTCGCCCTCGACGTGCGCACCGAACGCGCCGTGACCGTCATGGCCGACGGGCAGGCCCGCACCATCCGCACCAACGCGGCGACCGTGCGCGAGGCGGTCGAGCAGGCCGGCTTCACCCTGCGCGGCCAGGACACCACCTCCGTCGCACCGGACAGCTTCCCGCGCGACGGGCAGACGGTCACCGTGCTGCGGATCAGCGGCGGCAGGGAGGTGCGGGAGGAGGCGATCCCGTTCCGGGAGGAGCGCACCGACGACCCGTCCCTCTTCCGGGGGACAGAGGTGGTCGAGCAGCAGGGCCGCCCGGGTCTGCGCCGGGTGACGTACACCCTGCGGACCGTCAACGGCGTACGGCTCAAGCCGCGGCGCGAGCGGACGGAGGTGGTGCGCCGGCCGCGCACCCAGATCGTCCGGGTGGGCACCCGGGCGCTGCCGACGTCCGTGCAGGGCGCCGACCAGTTGCACTGGCAGGCGCTCGCGGCGTGCGAGTCCGGCGGCCGGCCCGACGCCGTGGACCCGTCGGGGACGTACGGCGGGCTGTACCAGTTCGACACCCGCACCTGGCACACCCTCGGCGGCACCGGCCGTCCGCAGGACGCGCCCGCGGCGGAGCAGACGTACCGGGCGAAGAAGCTGTACACGCGCAGCGGGGCGAGTCCCTGGCCGCACTGCGGGGCGCGGCTGCACGGCTGAGCGGCCCCGGCCGTGGCGGCCCGCGCGCCCCCGTACCCTTGTCCCGTGAGCAGCCCCACCCCGGACGCCCTGCTGGGCCCCGCCGACATCCGTGAACTCGCGGGCGCCCTCGGCGTCCGTCCCACCAAGCAGCGGGGACAGAACTTCGTCATCGACGCCAACACGGTCCGCCGGATCGTCCGCACCGCCGGCGTCCGGCCCGACGACGTCGTCGTCGAGGTCGGCCCGGGGCTCGGCTCCCTCACCCTGGCGCTGCTGGAGGCCGCCGAGCGGGTCACGGCCGTCGAGATCGACGACGTGCTGGCGTCCGCGCTGCCCGCGACGATCGCCGCGCGGATGCCGGAGCGCGCCGAACGGTTCGCGCTGGTGCACTCCGACGCCATGCACGTCACCGAGCTGCCCGGCCCGCCGCCCACCGCGCTGGTCGCGAACCTGCCGTACAACGTGGCCGTGCCGGTCCTGCTGCACATGCTCGACACCTTCCCGAGCATCGAGCGCACCCTCGTCATGGTGCAGGCGGAGGTCGCCGACCGGCTCGCCGCCGGCCCCGGCTCGAAGGTGTACGGCGTGCCGTCCGTGAAGGCCAACTGGTACGCCGAGGTCAAGCGGGCCGGAGCGATCGGCCGCAACGTCTTCTGGCCCGCGCCGAACGTCGACAGCGGGCTGGTCTCCCTGGTGCGGCGCACCGAGCCGATCAGGACGACGGCCTCCAGGAAGGAGGTCTTCGCGGTGGTCGACGCGGCCTTCGCCCAGCGCCGCAAGACGCTGCGCGCGGCGCTCGCCGGCTGGGCCGGGTCGGCCGCCGCCGCCGAGGCGGCGCTCGTCGCGGCGGGCGTCTCGCCGCAGGCGCGCGGGGAGGCGCTGACCGTCGAGGAGTTCGCGCGCATCGCCGAGGCTGCGTCATCGCGGGGGACGAGCCCCGCAGACCCGAACGAGGAGTCCGTGCAGCAGTGAGCGTCACCGTCCGCGTCCCCGCCAAGGTCAACGTCCAGCTCGCCGTCGGCGCCGCCCGCCCCGACGGCTTCCACGACCTGGCCAACGTCTTCCTCGCGGTCGGCCTCTACGACGAGGTCACCGTCACCGAGGCCGAGGAGCTGCGGGTGACGTGCGCGGGCCCGGACGCCGGGCAGGTCCCGCTGGACCGCACGAACCTGGCGGCGCGCGCGGCGGAGGCGCTCGCCGCGCGGGCCGGCGTCGAGGCGGCCGTCCATCTGCACATCGCCAAGGACATCCCCGTCGCCGGCGGCATGGCCGGCGGCAGCGCGGACGGCGCGGGCGCGCTGCTGGCCTGCGAGGCGCTGTGGAACACGGGCGCCACCCGGGAGGAACTGCTGGAGATCTGCGCCGAGCTGGGCAGCGACGTGCCGTTCAGCCTGGTCGGCGGGGCGGCGCTGGGCACCGGGCGGGGCGAGAAGCTGACCCCGCTCAAGGTCGGCGGCACCTTCCACTGGGTGTTCGCGATGGCCGAGCGGGGCCTGTCGACGCCGGCGGTGTTCCGCGAGTTCGACCGGCTGGCGACGGGCCACGCCATCCCTGAGCCGGTGGCCTCGGAGGCTGTCGCCGAGGCTCTGGCGAAGGGCGACGCGCAGGCGCTGGCCGCCGCCGTCACCAACGACCTCCAGCCGGCCGCGCTGTCCCTCTGCCCCGAGCTGGCGGACACCCTGGCGGTGGGCCGGTCGGCGGGCGCGCTGACGGCGCTGGTGTCGGGGTCGGGCCCGACGACCGGGTTCCTGGTGCGGGACGGGGCGGGCGCCGAGGAGGTCGCGGCGGCGCTGCGGGCGTCGGGCACCTGCCGGAGCGTACGCGTGGCGTCGGGACCGGCGGCCGGGGCGACGGTCCTCGGGTAGGCGTGCGGCCAGGCGATGTCCGTTTAGCCTGGTTTCGCTGTTTTTTGCTCTTGACGTCGAGAGTTCCGGTGGGCACAGTGGGGACGTATACGACGTAAGCGTACATAGGTCACTGACGCAGCACGCTTACATCGGTGGAGGGCTCAACCGAGGAGGGCCCCGATGAGCGCACCAGACATCCCTGTTCCCCCGCCCGCCGGCGGCCGGAGATGGTCGGGCGACGGCCCGGTGAAGCTCTCCATCCTGATGGCGGCGTACAACGAGGAACGGACGATCGAGGCGGCGGTCGATTCGCTGCTCGCCCGGGAGTATCCGTGCGAGACGGAACTGATCGTCATCGACGACGGCAGCAGCGACCGCACTCCGCTCCTGCTGGCCCGGCACGCGAGTCCGCGGGTGATCACCCACCGCCACCCCCACAACCTCGGCAAGGGCGCCGCCCTGATCACGGCGGGGAAACTGGCCACGGGAACGCACATCCTGCCGTTCGACGCCGACCTCGAGTATTCGCCGGACGACATCCCCCGGCTCGTCGAACCCGTCCTCCAAGGGCGCTGCGACGTCGTCTACGGGGCGCGGCTGTTCGGACAGAACACGGTCTACCAGTCCTACCGTTACGCCCTGGGGAACGAGCTGATGACGCTCGTGGCCAACGTGCTCTTCGACGCGCACCTGGCCGACATGCACACCTGTCTGAAACTGATCCCGCTGTCCCTCTTCCGTTCGCTGCACCTGCAGGCGCGCGGCTTCGGACTGGACACGGAGATCACCGCCTGTCTGCTCCGCATCGGCATCCGCCCCTTCGAAGTCCCGGTGAGCTACTACAGCCGCTCGCACGACGAGGGCAAGAAGATCAGCTGGCAGGACGCCGTCGACTGCTTCCGCATTCTGGGCAAGGTCCGCTGCATGCGCAGGGAGCGTGTCGGACCGAGCGGCTCCGCCCCGCGCACCCTGCCGCCCCGGCTGCCCGACTTTCCGGCCGGGCACGGCCTCAGCGGCCGCTGGGCCGCACACCGGCACGCCGCCGGCAGACCCTCCCAGCGTTGACCGGCGGACCGCGGTGGCCGACGGCGCTCAGAAGGAGAAAGCAGCATGAGCCCCTTCCTCGACAGCCTCAAGAAGCCGTCGCAGCAGGAAACGGCGCCCGTCGGCGAGGCGAGTCCGCGGCACCGGCGTCGCCGTCGCCTCGTGTTCGCGCTGCTGCTCGTCCTGGCCGTCGTGGTGGCCCTCCTGGCCACCCCCGCCGTCCGCCGTGAGCTGCGCGCCTCGTTCACCCAGCTGCCGGTCTCCTACAGCGAGCTGTACTTCACGAGCACGCCCGCCGTGCGGCACGCCCAGGTGGTCGTCCCGGTGACGGTCGTCCGCCACGGCGACGGCAAGGGCAGCGACCGGCTCCATGTGTGGCTCGAGTCGTCCGCCGGCCGTACCACGGCGTCGTCCACCACCACGCTCCCCGAGCAGCCGGGCGGCCGCACGGTGACGATCACGCGGCTGCCGCTGCGTGCCGGCGCCCAGGTCGTCCACGCCGCGCTCCTCGGCCACCCCGAATCGCTGCACTTCCGTCTGGGAGCCGGCAGCGCCGCGAACACCAAGGGCTCACCATGACCGCCGTCACCCTCCTCGCGGGACGGCTGGCAGGACGCCGGGTGCTCCTCGGCGGCACCGCCCTCGCCGCTCTCATCGAACTCCTGCCCGGCGCTCCCACCGGACTGCTGGCGCTCGCCGGCCTCTGGCTGCTGCTCGGCGCCCCGACGGTGCTCTGGTACGGCATCGCCGGACGCGTCGTGTCGACCCGGGACGGCCGGGCCCTGCTCGCCGTCGGCCTCAGCGTCCTCACCGCCATGGTCGCCGCCCTGCTGGCGAACACCGCCCTGCCGGCCGTCGGCATCGGGCAGCCGCTCGCCCGCGTGCCCCTCGCGATCGTCTCCGCGCTGGCCGTCGCCGTCCTCGCTCTCGCCGCGGATCCTCCCGCCGAGCGCCTGGGCGACGCCCTCACCCGGTGGCGCGAGGGACGTACCCCCACCCTGCCGCCGGGTCTCCTGCCGGTGTCGGCGCTCGGCGCCCTCATCCTCGTCCTGTCCGTCGCGGGCCCGATCCGGCTGAACAACCAGGCGGGTTCCGGCGTCAGCTTCACCGCGATGGTCGTCGTCGCGGTGCTGCTCGCCCTCCTGATGTGGCGGCGTCGCCGCTACCCCGCCTCCGTCATCGTCCTGGGCCTGTTCTGCGCGGCGGCGGGACTCCTGCTCCTCACCTCGCTGCGCGGCTGGTACATCACCGGTCACGACATCCGGCACGAGTACGAGATCTTCCAGCTGACGGCCGCCGGCAACCACTGGAACATCGCCGACTACCGCGACCCGTACAACGCCTGCATGAGCATCACCCTGCTGCCGACCTCGCTGGTACGGCTGACGGGGATCTCCGGCACCTACGTCTTCAAGGTCGTACTGCCGCTGCTGTTCGCCTTCACCCCGGCGCTGGTCTACCGCTCGGTGCGCAACGTCGCGCCGCAGGCCGTCGCGCTGCTGTCGGCGGTCTTCTTCATCATGTTCCCGACGTTCTTCACGGACATGGTGTTCCTCGGCCGCCAGGAGATCGCCTTCCTCCTGCTCGGGTGCGCCATGGTGGTGCTGACCGACACCGGCCGCCCCCTGGCCGCCCGGCGGATCGCGTTCACGGTGCTGGCCCTCGGCATCGTCCTCTCCCACTACTCCACCACCTACATCATCGTGGTGACCCTGGTGATCGCGCTCGCCACCGACCTGCTGTGGCGGCTGGGCTCGCGGCTGAGGAAACGGACACCGCGGGAGGCCCAGCGCTCCTTCGTCACCTGGTGGATCGTCGTCGCGACAGCGGCCGCAGCGGCCATCTGGGCCGGCCCCGTCTCGCACACGGGCGGCCAGCTGGAGACGACGGTCAGCACCACCGTGCAGGACCTGCGGAGCGGACAGCTGGGCAACCGGTCCTCGGACGTGTCGTACAGCCTGATCGGCGGGACCCGGGTGAGCCCCGCCCAGCGGCTGGACGAGTACCGCGCCTACGCCGTGCAACTGCGGCAACAGGCCGGGCCGGGCGGTGACTTCGTGCCGCTGAGCGTGGTCGACACCTACCCCGTCGCCCTCGCGCCGCAGCACCTGCAGCCGCTCACCCCGGTCGGCCACGCCCTCAAGGACACCGGTGTCGACGTGGCGGCGGCCAACAGCGGCTTCCGCGCGTTCATCGCGGGGTTCCTGCAACTGCTGCTGCTCCTCGGGTTCGTGACGACCGTGTGGGGGCGGCGCAAGGCGTTCCGCCCGGCACGCGACCAGGTCACGCTGACCGTCGGGGCGGGCGTCGTCATCGCCGCGCTCACCGTCCTGCCGCAGGTCTCCGTCGACTACGGCGTGCTGCGCGCCTTCCAGCAGGGTCTGATCGTCTTCGCCCCGTTCCTGGCGGCCGGACTGGTGTGGCTCTGCCGGTGGGCCGGGCGGCGGCGGGCCGCCCCCCTGGCGTGCGCGGTGACGCTGGTGCTCTTCCTCGACCTCGTCGGCGCCCTGCCGAAGGTGTTCGGCGGCTATCCGCCCGTACTGAACCTCGACAACGCCGGCCAGTACTACAACAGCTACTACACCCACGCCGAAGAGCGCACCGCGCTCCAATGGCTGCTGCCCCGCGCCCAGGGACAGCCCGTGGACATCCAGTCGAAGATCCAGGCGGACCACGCCCCCTACACCCAGCTGCAACTGCGGATGCGCAAGCACGCGGGGGACAGCATCTACCCGGCACTCGTCCAGAAGGACGCCTATGTGTTCCTCGGCTACACGACGGTCCGCACCGGCGAGGAATCCCTCTTCTACCGCGGCGACACGATCACCTACCGCTATCCGACCGGTTTCCTGGACGCCACCAAGAACAAGGTCTACAGCAGCGGCGGGGCGGCCATCTTCCGCTGACCCGCGACCCGTCCGAAGTCCCGTCCGAAGTCACATCCGAAGTCCCGTCCGAGGCCCCGGCGCACGGCACCCGAGGAGGTCCCCATGACAGCGCGCACCGTCCTGCTCGCGGCGCCGCACACCGGGCCGGACTCCGGCGACGCGGCGCACTACGCGGGGCAGCTCGCGCGCTTGCTGCGGACCCGGCACGGCTGCCGGGTGGTGATCGCGACGACCGCGCCCGAAGGGTGCGCGCCCGGGCGGTACGACAGAGCGGACGGTGTCCCGGTGTACTGCCTCGCGGCCACCGGGACGATGGCGCCGGGACACCACTGGCGGCGCGCCCTGCGCCGTGTCGTCGAGGCCGAGCGGGTCGATCTGGTCAACGCGCACACGTCCCCCTCCGCTCCCCTCTTCGCCGACGCCGCCGCGCGCGCCTCGGGCGACCTGCCGTTCGTGCTGACATGCCACCCGGGGGCCGCGCGCGAGGGCCTCGCCCTGTCCCGGCGGTGGCGCGCGAGGCACGCACGCACCGTGCTGGCCCGCACCGTACGCCGGGCGCGCGAGGTGGTGTGCTCGTCGGCCCTCACCGCCGTGGACCTGCCCGAGCTGCTCCTGGGCCGCTCGACCACGATCCGCCCCGGCGCCGGTCCGGAGCGGCTCACCGCGAGCCCGGTGCCGGGAGCGCCGTACGGGCGCCCGGACGTCATCAGGTCACCCGGCGGCGCCGCGTCACCGCGGACGGTCCCCGAGCCGTCGTGGGAGTGTCAGTCGGACCGGACCGTCGAGGTGTTCGACCGGGCCGCGGACGGCGGCCGCCGCGTCCACACCGTCGCCGTCGTGGCGCCCAACTACCTGCCGAAGATCGGCGGCGTCGAGAACTACGCCCGGCGCGTCGCCCAGGCGGTCGCCGACGACCCCGCGATGCGGGCCGTCGTCATCACCGCGAGCCCCACCCGGTGGCGTACGTCCGTCGGGGCCGACCTCCAGGTGCCGGTCGTCCGCCTCGGGACGTGGCTGCGCCACCTCAACACCCCGGTCAACCCGCTGTGGTTGTGGCAGGTGCCGCGCTGGCTGCGCCGTCTCGACGTCGACCTCGTCAACGCCCATGCGCCCGTCCCCGGGCTGGGGGACTGGGCGGTCGCCGTGTCCGGGCGCCGCCCGTCCGTGCTGACGTACCACGCCGGCACCATGGTCCAGGGGCACAAGGACGTCGATGTGCTGGTCAACGCGTACGAACGGCATGTGCTGCCGCGGGTGTTCGCGCGGGCCGGTGTGCTCGTCGCCAGTTCACCGGTCTCGCTGGCCGCCGGACGCCCGGGGACGGTCGAGATCACGCCGGGTGTCGACGTGGACCGGTTCACGCCGGGCCCGCCGGCCTCCACACGGCCCCGCACCGTCCTCTACGTCGGGCGGCTGGACCGGGCGTCGCCGTGGAAGGGCGTCGATGTCCTGCTGCGGGCGTTCGCCGCCCTTGCCGACCTGCCCGACGCACGGCTGCGCCTGGTGGGCGGCGGGGACGCCGTCCCCGACCACATCGCCCACGCGCGGCGGCTCGGGATCGCCGACCGCGTCGAGTTCACCGGCGGACTCGTCGCGGACGCACTCGTCGCCGCGATGCAGAGCGCGGCGGTGCTCGTGCTGCCCTCGCAGACCGAGCACGAGTCCTTCGGCATGGTGCTGGTCGAGGCGATGGCCTGCGAGACACCCGTCGTGGGCTCCGACACCGGCGGCCCCCGGTATGTGATCACGCCGGGCGTGACCGGGCTGCTGTTCCCGCACGCCGACGCGGACGCGCTGGCCGCGGCCTGCCGGCGGCTGCTGCGGGACGGGCCGCTCGCCGACCGCATGGGCGCCGCCGGCCGCAGCCGCGTCGTCGAACGCTATGCCTGGCCGACGCTCACCGACCGCTACCTCCGGCTCTTCCGATCACTGCTCCCGACGGCGCCGGCACCGGCGCCCGGAGCGGCGCCGAGGAGCGCCTCGACACCGGCCCCGACGGGAAAGGCGATGCTGCGATGAACGACGCCCAGGAGCATCGGCCCGATCGAGATGCCGAGGCCGCCGGCCGCACCCGCGGCGGCAAGCGCGGCCCGCTGCACACGGTCGCGGTGGTCGCCCCGTACTACCCGCCGCACATCGGTGGCTGCGAGAACTACGCCGCCCACGTCGCCCGCGCCGTCGCCGACGACCCGTCGATGCGGGCCATCGTGATCACCTCGAACACCACCGGGTGGCGCACGACGTACGGCGTCGACGAACGCGGCGTGCCGGTCATCCGGCTGGGAACGTGGGCACGCGTGTCCAACACGCCGGTGAATCCGCTGTGGCCGCTGCAACTGCGCCGCTGGCTGAGCCTTCTCAAGGTCGACCTCGTGCACGCGCACGCCCCGGTCCCGGGCCTGGCGGACCTGGCGGTCGCCCTGTCCGGGCGGCGCCCGGCCGTGCTGACGTACCACGCGGGATCGATGAGCAAGGGCCGCAGGAACGTCGACCGGCTGATCCGCTGGTACGAACGGCACGTCCTGCCCCGGGTGTTCGCGCGCGCCCGGGCCCTCGTCGCCGTGTCACCGGTCTCGCTGGCCGCCGGCCGTCCGGGCGCCGTCGAGATCACGCCGGGTGTCGATGTGGACCGGTTCACGCCGGGCCCGCCGGCCTCCACGCGGCCGCGCACCGTCGTCTATGTGGGCAGGATGCTGCGCGCCTCCTCGGACAAGGGGATCGACGTCCTGCTGCGGGCGTTCGTGTCCCTGGCCGACCTGCCCGGCGCACGGCTGAGGCTCGTGGGCGGCGGCAACGCCCTGCCCGATCACGTCGCGCTCGCCGAGCGGCTCGGCATCGCCGGCCGGGTCGAGTTCACCGGCGAGATCCCCGACGACGATCTCGTCGCGGCGCTGCGGGAGGCCGCCGTGCTCGTCCTGCCCTCACGCTCGGAGGTGGAGGGCTTCGGCATGGTGCTGGCCGAGGCGATGGCCTGCGGCACGCCCGTGGTGGGCTCCGACGTGGGCGGCATCCCCCATGTCATCGATCCGGGTGTCACCGGGCTGCTCGTTCCGCCGGGGGACACGCAGGCGCTGGCCGCGGCCTGCCGGCGGCTGCTGCGGGACGGCGACCTCGCCGACCGCATGGGCGCGGCCGGGCGACGGCGCGCGGTGGAACACTTCGCCTGGCCGAAACTGACCGACCGCTACCTCCAGCTCTTCCGGTCGCTGCTGGCCGAGGCACCCGCCTGCGGCGGGAAGGCCGGGGCGGCATGAGCACCGCCCGGGCGACCGAGGGCGACCGCGCGCCCCGGGCGGCGGGTGCCCGTCCGGGCCGCAGCCGCGGCCCGGTGCGGACGGTCGCCGTCGTCGCGCCCAACTACTGGCCGAAGATCGGTGGCGCGGAGAACTACGCGCGGCGCGTCGCCCACGCGGTCGCCGACGACCCGGCCATGCGAGCCGTGGTCATCACCGCGAGCCCGGCCGGCTGGCGCACCTCGGTCGGACACGACGGCGACGTACCGGTCGTCCGGCTGGGGACGTGGTCGCGCCGGCTGGTCAACGCGCCGGTGAGTCCGCTGTGGCCGCTGCAGTTGCGCCGCTGGCTGCGCCGGCTCGGCGTCGACGTCGTGAACGCGCACGCCCCGGTGCCCGGTCTGGGGGATCTGGCGGTGCTGCTGTCCGGCCGCCCGGCCGTCATGACCTATCACGCCGGCTCGATGATCAAGGGTCACCGGTTCCGCGACCGTCTCCTCGGCCTGTACGAGAGGCGGGTGCTGCCGCGCGTGTTCGCCCGGGCCCGTGCGCTCGTCGCCGTCTCGCCCACCTCGCTGGCCTCCGGCCGCCCGGGCGCCGTCGAGATCACGCCGGGTGTCGACGTGGACCGGTTCACGCCGGGCCCGCCGCCGTCGGCGCGGCCCCGCACACTCGTCTACGTCGGCCGGATGGACCGCGCGTCGTCGTGGAAGGGCATCGAGGTCCTGCTCCGGGGCTTCGCGGCGCTGGCCGACCTGCCCGGCGTACGGCTCAGACTCGTCGGCGACGGGGACGCCCTGCCCGCTCATGTGGCGCTGGCCGGGGAGCTCGGCATCGCCGAGCGGGTGGAGTTCACCGGAGCGCTCACGGGGGACGCGCTGGTCGCGGCGATGCAGGGCGCCGCCGTGCTCGTCCTGCCGTCGCTGACGGAGGCCGAGTGCCATCCGATGGTGCTGATCGAGGCGATGGCCTGCGGCACGCCCGTGGCCGGCTCCGACGTCGGCGGCATCCCTCATGTCCTCACCCCGGGTGTCACCGGGCTGCTGTTCCCGCCGGGGGACGCGCGGGCGCTGGCCGCGACCTGCCGGCGGCTGCTGGGGGACGGCGATCTGGCCGACCGCATGGGCGCGGCGGGCCGGCGGCGCGCCGTCGAACGCTATGCCTGGCCGCCCCTGACCGACCGCTATCTCGCGCTCTTCCGGTCGCTCTGAGGCTCGCCGCCACCCGCGTGGGGACGCCGGGCGGCGGCCGCGGAAGCCGGAGGGCACCCCCTTGACCCTGCGACAAAACGTCATCAATATGGACATATACAGCGTAAACATACATGGTCCACGTCGTTTCACAGGCATGGGGGCCCAGCATGCGTATACGACCCGGTCCGCGGCCGGAACCGCGGCGTGCGGACGCTCCCGGTGACGCCACCACGCCGGCCCCGCCACCGTCACCGAGCGCCG
Source organism: Streptomyces sp. NPDC097129 (assembly GCF_055668065.1). NCBI lineage: Bacteria > Bacillati > Actinomycetota > Actinomycetes > Kitasatosporales > Streptomycetaceae > Streptomyces > Streptomyces sp. NPDC097129. Next base: position 287,288 of record NZ_JBVOQE010000006.1, read on the forward strand.
GACCGGCCGCGCCGCGAACCGTCAGAGCGACCCACATGACGCGCCGGGCCCTGCGCGCGGCCCGCTCCGTCGGACGGGCCGTCGACCGTTCCCCCTTCGGCTTCCTCGTGGCGTTGCCGATGCTCCAGCGGGAAGTGATGCGCACGGCACCGGCGCAGGACGTCCTCGCCGTCCTCGACGCGCTGCACCGGGCCGGGGTGCGGGGGTGGCTGGCCGGCGGCTGGGGCGTGGACGCCCTGCTGGGCCTGCAGACCCGGCGCCACCTCGACATCGACGTCGTGCTCGACTGGGAGGACGGCGTCGAGGAGCGGGCCAAGCGTGCCATGGCCGGCCTCGGCTTCCGTCCGCTGAGCGACGAGGTCCACCCCGACGGCCGTCCCATGCCGGTGCGCTGGGTGATGGACGACGGGCTGGTCGTCGTCGACCTGCTGCCCGTCGACCTCGCCCGCTGGCCGTTCCGGGAGCTGCCCCGCGGGCGCCCGAACGGCCGGCCCGCCACCACGACGTCCGCCGCCCCGGCCGGCCCCGTGCCCGACGACCCCGTACCCGAAGACCGCGGAACGATCGCCGGACACACGGTGCCGTGTCTGCCGCTGCGCCTCCAGCTGGCGATCCACCAGGGCTACCCGGTGCGCCCGTCGGACCGGCACGACGTCGCCCTGCTCGAAGAACTGCTCGTGCGGCGAAGGAGAACACCATGAGGCGCGGTGTCCGCTCACTGACCCGGAGCCTGACGGGTGCCGCGATACGCGTCGTCCGGCCCGCCAGCATCCTGCTCGTCCCCGTCCCCGAGGCGGTGACCGCGCTGTGCACCTGGCGGGGAGAGGACGCGCTGCCCGGCGGCGTACCGGCCCACGTCACGGTGATGTACCCCTTCCTGCCCGGGCGCGCCATCGACGACCGGACGGAAGCCCAGCTGGCCCGGATCGCCGCCTGCGTCCCGCCGTTCGAGTTCCGGCTCACCGAGGTGGGCCGGTTCCCGGGCGTGCTGTACCTGCGGCCGGTGCCCGGGGAGCCGTTCGCGCACCTCGTCGACCTCGTGATGCAGCACTGGCCCGGCTACCAGCCGTACGAGGGCCGGTTCCCCGAGTTCGTCCCGCACGTGACGATGGCCGAGGACGAGAGCGTCCACGAGGACACCGAGCGGCTGCGGCCGCTCCTGCCGATCGCCTGTCAGGCCAGGGAAGTGACCCTGATGACGGAGAGCGCACGAGGATGGCACACCAGAAGCCGTTTCCCGCTGTGCGGAACGGCGTAGCGACGATGCTGCACAAGGTCCCCACCGCGCGGGCCCTGTCCGGCGGCACCACGACGGCGCACCCGTCGGGGAGGCCGACGGGCATGTTCGCCAACGTGGGGACCATGGCCACGGGCAGGATCGTGGCGTCGTCGCTCATCTGGATCGCGTCACTGATCATCGTGCGTTCCCTGTCACCCGTCGACTTCGGCAAGTTCACCTTCATCTTCAGCATCCTCGGGATGCTGAGCATCATCACGGACCTGCAGATCGGGCGGATAGCGGTGGTCCGCCTGTCCAGTGGGATGAACGACCCCGGCCGGTTCGGCGGCACCTACGTCCTGCTGCGGCTGGCCCTCGGCGTGGTCGGCTACGCGCTGGCCGTGGGCTTCGTCGCCGCCGCCGGCTACCCGTCCGACGTCGTCACCGCGACCGCCGTCGCCGGAGTCGTCGTCGTGGTGGCGACACCCGCGAACGCCTACAACGCGGTCTTCGAGGCGCGGATGCGGCTGCGCCCCATCGCCTTCGCCACCGCGTTCGGCGCGTTCGGCCAGCTCGCGCTGACCGCGGCGATCGCGGCGGCCGGCGGAACCGTCCTGCTCTTCGCCATTCCCGTGGTGCTGTGCGAACTGCTGGAGATCACCTCGAAGGCGACGGCCGCACACCGCGTCCTGCCGCTGCGGTACCGGATCGACCTGCCCGAGTGGTGGTCGCTGATCCGGGAAGCCGTGCCGCTGTCGATCGGAGCCGGCCTGATGCTGGTCTACTACCGCGTCGACGCGGTGATGCTGACCAAGCTGGACTCCTTCACGGCCGTGGGCGCCTACGGCGTCGCCTACAAGTTCGTCGACCTGGCGCACTCCGCGTCCCTGTACGTCGGCATGGCCGTCCTGCCGCTGCTGGCGCGGACCTGGCCGCACCAGCCCGCGGCGTTCCGGGCGGCCACCGGACGTGCCGCGTTCCTGCTGTCGGTGCTCGGCGGGCTGCTGGTGTGCGAGTTCACGGTGTTCGCCGAGTCGGTGATCCGCACGCTGTACGGCGCCCGGTACGCCCCGGCGGCCGACGCCGCGCGCCTCGTCGTGGCGTCCGAGTGCGTCGCCTTCTTCACCTTCCTGGCCTTCAACTGCCTGGTGGCGGCCGGACGCAACCGCCGCTACCCCCTGGTCACCCTGCTCGGCCTGCTCGTCAACGTCGCGCTGAACCTCGTGGCCATACCCCGCTGGTCGTATCTCGGCGCGGCCGTCAGCACGCTGGTGACCGACGCCCTGGTCTGCGTCCTGATGACGCTGCTGCTGCGCCGGATCCCCGGGATGCGTCCCCTGCCGATGCCGCCGTGGCCGAGCGTGCTGTGCGCCGCCGTGTGCGGGGCGGCCGTCGGCTGGACCCTCGCCCGGTTCACGTTCTGGCCCCTGGCAGCCCTGGTCACCGCCGTCGTCTACGCGGCGGTCCTGCGGATGCTGCCGGCCGTGCGGCACCGGGACGGTGATCCCGGCGGACCCGGCGGACCCGGCGGCACACCCGCGCACGCGTCAGGAACGGAGGACGAGTGATGAGAGTGCTCTTCATCAACGAGAACCTCGGCGGACACACGACGATGCACCTGCATCTGCGGCAGGTGCTCCGCGAGGAACACCCGGAGATCGAGGCGCAGTTCCTCGATGTGCCGCCGCCCTCACTGCTCCGCCTGGCGGTCGGCTCCGGACTGCCCCTCCTGGGCCGCTGGGACCTGGATCTGCAGCCGCTGCGGCTGCAACTCGCGACGAGCGCCTGGGTCCGCAGCCGGCTGCGGGGGATTTTGTCACGGTTCGACGTGATCCACGCCTACACGCAGAACACCATGCTGCTCAGCACCGGGACACTGCGCCGCATGCCGTCGGTGGTCGGGCTGGACACGACCAACGCCCGCAACGCGTACATGCTGCCCTATCGGGAGCCCACCCGGTGGACCGCGCCCATGCTGCGCCCCACCCTGCGCCTGGAGACGGCGGTCTTCCGGTCGGCGGGCGCGATCGTCGCCAAGACCGACGCGGCGGCGGCGTCGGTCCGCGACCAGTACGGCGTCAGGGACAGCCGGCTGCGGGTCGTCAGGCCCGGCATCATCCCGCACCCGGCCGACCCGCCCGCAGCTCCCGGGACACTGCGCGAAGACCTCCCGCGGATCGTCTTCGTCGGGGCGCAGATGGAACGCAAGGGGGGCAGCCGGCTCGTCGCACTGCACCAGCGTCATCTCGCCGACCGCTGCGAACTGGTCGTGATCACCAGGGAACGCGTTCCGCGAGGCCGCAACCTCACGGTCGTCAACGACATCCGTCCCGGCGACCCCCGGCTCTGGCGGATCCTGCGCTCGTCCGCCGTCTTCGCCTTCCCCAGCCGCATCGACGCGTTCTCGATCGCCGTCCTCGAAGCCATGGAAGCCGGACTGCCCGTCGTCGCCTGCAAGGTGAACGGGGTCCCGGAACTGGTGGCGGACGGGCAGACCGGCCTGCTGGTCGAACCCGGTGACGACAATGGCCTGCTCGCGGCCCTCGGCGCACTGCTCGACGCCCCGGCCCGGCGGGCGGCCATGGGAGCAGCCGGCCGGGCCCGTCTCCTGCGGGAGTTCGACGCCCGCCGCGAGGCGGCCGAGGAAGTGGCCGTTCTGCACGAGGTGGTGGCCCGCCACCGCGCCGAGAGGGCGGCGGCCGGCCCCGCACACCGCTTCGCGGGCGGAGCGCTGCGGCCGCCACCCCCTCGCCGGGTGAGGACCTGACGAGACGCCCGGCCCGGAAGGAACACCGGCATGATCCGCATCCCCATCCTCAACTACCACTGCGTCGCGGACTACCCGGCGCCGTGGATCGCCGAGTACACGGTCACTCCCGCCGACTTCGAGAGGCATCTCGACGTGATCGCCGACGGCGGCCGGACCGTGGTGCCCGTCTCCCGCCTCGCCGACGCCTGCCGCGGTCGCCGTGCCCTGCCGCGCAACCCCGTCGTCCTCACGTTCGACGACGGCTTCGCCGACTTCGCGGACGTCGCCGTCCCCGCCCTCGCCGCGCGCGGCCTGCCGTGCACGTTCTTCGCGGCCACCGGCTCCCTGGAGGGCGGACGCCGCCGCGAGACCGTGTTCCCGCCGCACCCGATGGTCAGCTGGAGCAGACTGCCCGAGCTGGAGGAACAAGGGGTGGAGATCGGATCGCACTCCCACACCCACCGGGACCTCGACCTGGCCGACCCCCGGGTCGCGGCGCAGGAGGTGGTCCGCAGCAAGGAACTCCTCGAGGACGCCCTCGGACACGAGATCCGCTCCTTCGCCTACCCCTACGGCCACTTCACCCCACGTCTTCGCCGGGAGGTCGCCGCCTGCGGATACGACTCGGCGTGCGCGGTCCGCGGCAGGCTGAGCCGGACCGGGGACGACGTCTACGCCCTCGCCCGGCTGCCGCTGCTCGCTGCGACCACCGTCGAGGAGGTGAGCGCCTGGGTATCCGGTCGCGGTGCACGGGTCGCCTCGGCACGGCCGGACACCCTCGGCATCCGCACCGACCGGCTCTACCGGCGCGTGCTGCGGATGCCGGTACTGCCGGAGGACGCCCTCGCCGACCTGCCGGAGGACGCCCTCGCCGGCCTGCCGGACGGCGCCCTCGCCGGCCTGCCCGGGGACGCCCTCGCCCACCCGCACCAGCGCCGTCCCGGCGTTCGCCCGCCCGAGCGCGGGCCGGCCCCGCCGGGGACAGCACCGAGAAGGACGTGAATCATGGACGTCAGCGTGTACCGCCCCGACGAACTGACCGTCGCGGACCGCAGGGCCTGGACGGCGCTGCAGTCGGCGGCGCAGCCCGGTGGCAGGCCCCAGATGGCGAACCCCTTCCTCTCACCCGAGTTCACCCTGGCGGTCGGCCGCTGCAAGCGCGGGGTGCGCGTCGCCGTGATCCGGGAGAACGGGCCGTCCAGTGAACCGGTGGCGTTCTTCCCCTACCAGCGCTATCCCGCCGGGGTGGGCCGCGCGGTCGCCCTCGGCATGTCCGACTGCCAAGGGCTCGTCCACCGGCCCGGCTTCCAGTGGGACGCGGACGAACTGCTGGGCGCCTGCGGCCTCACCCTGTGGGAATTCGACCATCTCACCGGCGGGCAGCATCCGTTCGAGCGGTCGGCCACGGGCCGCTTCGCCTCGCCCGTGATCGACGTGGCGCAGGGCTGGGACGCCTACCTGGCCCAGTTGCGCGCGAAGTCACCGAGCTTCACCGGGACCACTCTCGCCAAGGAGCGCAGGCTCGGGCGGCACTGCGCCGACGTGCGCTACGTCCACGACGAGCGCGACCCGGCCGTCCTGCGTACGCTGATGGAGTGGAAGTCGGCGCAGTACCACCGCACCGGTCTCGCCGACCGCTTCGCGCGGCCCTGGATCACCCAGCTCGTGCAGCAGTTGTTCCACACCCGCTCCGAGCCGTTCGCGGGCATCCTGTCGGTGCTCTACGCGGACGGCAGGCCGGTCTCCGCGCACTTCGGGATGCGCACCGACCGGGTACTGGTCCTGTGGTTCCCGGCGTACGACACGGCGTTCGCGAAGTTCTCCCCGGGCCTGATCCTCATGATGCACATGGCGCGGGCCGCGGCGCGCGACGGCATCGCGTACGTGGATCTGGGACGGGGCGACAGCCGGTACAAGGACTCCTTCAAGACGGGTGAACTCAGTGTCTCGGAAGGACTGGTGAGCCGCCGGAACCCGGTCGCCCTCGCCCTCGGCAAGAGCCACGCCCCGGTGCGGGCGCTGGCGGACGCCGTCCTGTCGCACGCGGAGCTGCTCGGGCGGGCCGACCGGCTGCTGAAGAGCGTGGGCACGTCCCGCGGGCGGGGAAAAGCACCGTAATGCCGACGGCCCGGGCGTACCGGCACGGCCTCGCGGCCCTCGTGATGGCGCTCATCACCTGCGCGGTCACGGCGCTGCTGCCCACGGCCTGCACGAGAGACGACCCGCGGCCCCTGCGGCTCGGCATCGCGTACGGGCACCGCCTCATCGGGCTGTCCGGCAAAGACCTCGGCGCCGCCCTCGACGAGGCCGTCGACGTGGGGGCCCGGTGGGTCCGGGCCGACCTGCCGTGGGGGGACGTACAGCCCAGCTCACCCGATGACTACCGATGGAGCCGGTTCGACCGGGTCGTCGCCGCGGCGCACCAGCGCGGCCTCACCCTGCTGCCGATCCTCGCCTACACGCCGCCCTGGGCGCGGCAGCCGGGGTGCACCAGCGACAAGTGCCGGCCCGCCGACCCCGCCGCCTTCGCCGCCTTCGCCGCGGCCGCTGCGGCACGCTACGCGCCCTCCGGCGTCCACACGTGGGAGATCTGGAACGAGCCGAACACCCGCGATTTCTGGAAGCCCCAGCCCGCCCCGGCCGCCTACACGGAGCTGCTGGGGGCGACGAGCCGCGCGCTGCGGCACGAGGACCCCTCGGCGCAGGTGATCCTCGGCGGCCTCGCCGCGGCGCACACGCAGGACGGGAACCTCTCACCGGTCGACTTCCTCACGGCCGTGTCGGCACGCGGCGGCAACCGGCTCGTCGACGCCGTCGGCTACCACCCGTACACCTACCCCTACCTGGCGAGTGACAGGACGCCGTGGCGAACGCCGTGGCAGCGCATCGGCGACCTGGAGAGCGTGCTGTCCGCGCACGGCACGCCCGGCATGCCCGTCTGGATCACCGAGTACGGGGCGCCCACCGGCGGTCCCGGCCCCGCGGCGGACGGGCGGCCCGTGCGGACCGACGCGACGACGACACATGTGACCGAGGAGCGGCAGGCCGCGATCGCGGCGGACGCGGTGCGCACCGCGGCGATCACCCCCCAGGTGAAGGCACTGTTCTGGTACTCCGATCGCGACCTCGGCGCCGACCCCTCCACGAGGGAGGACTTCTTCGGACTGCGCCGCGCCGACGGCAGCGCCAAGCCCGCCCTCGCCGCCCTGCGCCACGCCATCACCACCCTCGACGCCCACTGACCGCCGTCCCCGCGCGGTCGGGTCGCGGGGTCGCCGCCCCCACGCCGCTTCCGCGCGGTCGGGTCGCGGGGTCGCCGCCCCCCACGCCGCTTCCGCGCGGTCGGGTCGCGGGGTCGCCGCCCCCCACGCCGCTTCCGCGCGTCGGGTCGCGGGGTCGCCGCCGCCGGGTCGCCGGGTCGTCGCTTCCGCGCGGTCGGGTCGCCGGGTCGCCGCTTCCGCGCCGCCGCTTCCGCGCGGCCGGCTTGCCGCCCCGCGCCGCCGACTCGCCGTCCCCCCGCCGCTTCCGCGCGGTCGGATCGCAGCCCCCCGCGCCGCCGGCTTGCCGCTCCCGCGCCGCCGGGTCGCCGCCGCCGGGTCGCCGGGTCGTCGCTTTCGCGCGGTCGGGTCGCCGCATCCGCGGCCGGGTCACCGGGTCGCAGCCTCCGGCTTGCCGCCCCGCGCCGCCGACTCGCCGCCTCCATGTCGCTTCCGCGCGGTCGGGTCGCCGGTCCCGCGCGGTCGGGTCGCCGGTCCCGCGCGGTCGCGTCGCCGGACCCGCGCCGCCGACTTGCCGCCCCGCGCGGCCAGGGGCAGCCCCCGCGCGGTTGCGTCGGCCTCGCGCGGCCAGGGGCAGCCCCCCGCGCGGTCGCGTCGCCGCCCCCGCGCCCCCGGCTCGCCGCCCCGCGCCGCCGCGGGCAGACCCTGCGTCGTCAGGGCCCTGACCTGCGGCGCTCCGGTGAGCGACCGGTGCGCATTACGCTGGGAGACTGATCGATCCCCCGGGCAGGAGTGAGATGGCCGTCAACCTGGTCAATGTCGAGAACGTGAGCAAGGTGTACGGGACCCGTGCCCTGCTGGACGGTGTGTCGCTCGGCGTGTCCGAAGGGGACCGGATCGGGGTCGTGGGCCGCAACGGCGACGGCAAGACCACCCTGATCCGGATGCTCGCCAAACTGGAGGAGGCCGACACCGGCCGCGTCACCCACTCCGGCGGGCTGCGCATCGGCGTCCTCACCCAGCACGACTCCCTCGACCCGGAGGCGACCGTCCGGCACGAGGTCATCGGCGACATGGCCGACCACGAATGGGCGGGCAACGCCAAGGTCAGGGACGTCCTGTCCGGGCTGTTCGGCGGGCTGGACCTGCCGGGCTTCCCCAAGGGGCTGGACACCGTCATCGGGCCGCTCTCCGGCGGCGAGCGGCGCCGTATCGCGCTGGCCAAGCTGCTCATCGAGGAGCAGGACCTGCTCGTCCTGGACGAGCCCACCAACCACCTCGACGTCGAGGGCATCGCCTGGCTCGCCAGGCACCTGAGCGCCCGGCGCTCGGCGCTGGTGTGCGTCACCCACGACCGCTGGTTCCTCGACCAGGTCTGCACCCGCATGTGGGACGTGCAGCGCGGCGCCGTCTACGAGTACGAGGGCGGTTACTCCGACTACGTCTTCGCGCGCGCCGAGCGTGAGCGCATCGCCGCGACCGAGGAGGTCAAGCGGCAGAACCTGGTCCGCAAGGAGCTGGCGTGGCTGCGGCGCGGCGCACCCGCCCGCACGTCCAAGCCGCGCTTCCGCGTCGAGGCCGCCAACGAACTGATCAAGGACGTGCCGCCGCCCCGGGACCGCAGCGAGCTGATGAAGTTCGCCTCCTCCCGGCTCGGCAAGACCGTCTTCGAACTGGAGGACGTGACCGTCCAGGCCGGGCCGAAGGTGCTGCTCAAGCACATCACCTGGCAGCTCGGCCCCGGCGACCGCATCGGTCTCGTCGGCGTCAACGGCGCCGGGAAGACCTCCCTGCTGCGTGCCATGGAGGCGGCGGCCCGCACCGGGGGCGAGGAGCAGCCGGCCGGTGGCCGCGTCGCCGTCGGCAGGACCGTCAAGCTCGCCTACCTCTCCCAGGAGGTCGCCGAGCTGAACCCGGCCACACGGGTCCTGGAAGCGGTCCAGCAGGTCCGCGAGCGCGTCGACCTCGGCAAGGGCCGCGAGATGACCGCCGGTCAGCTGTGCGAGACGTTCGGCTTCAGCAAGGAGAAGCAGTGGACGCCCGTCGGCGACCTCTCCGGCGGTGAGCGCCGCCGCCTGCAGCTCCTGCGGCTCCTCATGGACGAGCCCAACGTCCTCTTCCTCGACGAGCCCACCAACGACCTCGACATCGAGACCCTCACCCAGCTGGAGGACCTCCTCGACGGCTGGCCCGGCTCGATGATCGTCATCTCCCACGACCGGTTCTTCGTCGAGCGCACCACCGACCGCGTCTTCGCCCTGCTCGGCGACGGCGCCCTGCGGATGCTGCCGCGCGGCATCGACGAGTACCTGGAGCGGCGGCAGCGGATGGAGGAGGCGGTCGCCGCGCAGAGCGCCGCCGCCGCGCCGAGGCCTGCGGCCGGGACGGACAGGAGCGCCGCCGACCAGCGCGCCGCGAAGAAGGAGCTGCAGAAGATCGAGCGGCAGCTGGACAAGGTCTCCGAGCGGGAGACCAAGCTGCACGCGCAGATCGCCGAGAACGCCACGGACTTCGCGAAGGTGGCCGAACTCGACGCCGAACTGCGGGAGCTGGCCGGCCAGCGCGACGAGCTGGAGCTGCGCTGGCTGGAACTGGCCGAGGACGCCTGACCGTTCGGGCGCGCACGCGCCCCGCGCGCCCGTCACGTGAAGGGGGCGTGAAGGCGCGTAACAAGGGCATCACGGGCCGGTCCTCCGTTGGGTACAGGCCCGGTCGCACGTCGGTGGACTGTCGGCGGCGGGTGATAGAAAGGGCCGTCTGAGAACTGTCTGTCGAACGACTCTGGGTCCATCGCGTACCTCAGGGCGTGGGTGAAAATCAGTGAGGTAGGGGGAGACGCTGATGACTCAGCCGCCCAATCAGCCGCCGCCGGGCGGGTTCGGACCGCCGCAGGACCAGCCGCCGCAGCCCGGTGGCGGGTTCGGCGCTCCGCACGACCCGCCGCCACCGCAGGGGCCACCGCCCGCGCCGCCCGGCGCACCGCAGACGCCGCCGCCTCCGCAGACCCCGCCCGCCGGCGCCCCGCAGCCGGGGTACGGCTACCCGCAGCAGCCCGGGCCCTACGGCCGGCCGAGCGGCCCCTACGCGGCCCCCAGCACGCCGCCCGCGCCCGGCCCCTACGGCCAGCAGCCGGGACCGTACGGCCAGCCGCAGCAGCCGGGCCCGTACGGCCAGCCGCAGCCCGGTTACGGCTACCCGCAGCAGCCGCAGTACCCCGGCGCGCCCGGCACCCCGCCGCCCGGCGGCTCCGGCGGCCGGGGGCCCTTCAAGGGCAGGCCGCTCGCCGTCATCGGCGCCGCGGTCGCCGCGCTGCTCGTCATCGGCGTCACGGTGTGGGCGGTCAGCGGCGGCGACGACGACCCGGCGAAGAAGCCGGTCGCCCAGCAGAGCGACGACCCCAAGCCGTCCGGTTCGCAGAGCAGCGGCACCCCCGGTGGCCGCGGCGGCGACGACCCCGAGGACCTCAACGCCGGCCGCCAGCCCGGCGAGGCGCAGGTGCTGTGGTACCAGTCGGCGCCCGACGCGCCCAAGGGCGGCGCGGACGCCCCCGGCCTGTGGATCACCGACAAGGTCGCCGTCAAGGCCGCGTACAAGCAGGTCTTCGGCTACAACATCAGCGACGGCAAGCCCGCCTGGACGCCCATCACCTTCGCGTCGAAGATCTGCGCGGCCACCCGTGAGAAGACCGCCGACAACAAGATCGTCGTCGCGTACATGGACGGCGTCAGCGAGCGCGCCAAGTGCAACCAGCTCCAGGAGATCGACCTCGCCACCGGCCAGAAGGGCTGGACCGGCGCGGTCGACGACGGCGCCCTGTTCGACAGCGCCCTCAACGTCGAGCTGACGCTCGCCGGTGACACGCTGATGATCGGCCGCTCCCAGTCCGGCGTGGCCCTCGACGTGCACAACGGCCACAAGCTGTACGACAAGAAGCGCTACGGCTCCGCCTGCTTCCCCTCCGCCTTCGCCGGCAGCGCGACCAAGCTGATCCAGGTCGCCAGCTGCGGCGCCATGACCTCCAACGAGCACGAGGAGCTCCAGGGCCTCAACCCCAAGACGGGGGCGGTGCTGTGGACCCAGCCGCTGGAGAAGGGCTGGGAGGCCAAGAAGGTCTTCTCGATGGACCCGCTGGTCGTGTACCTCACCAACGAGGACAAGAAGGTCTGGGACATGGTCGTCCTGCAGGCCGACGGCAAGCTGCGCACCCACGTCAACGTGGACGAGAAGTTCGACTTCCAGTGCGGCTGGAGCATCTTCCAGCGCGATCTGCAGGGCTGCCTCGGCACCGCCGCCGGCGGCGACACGCTGTACCTGCCCACCGACGCCACCACCGGGGCCAACGAGGTCGTCGCCGTCAACCTCGCCGACGGCAAGGAGAAGTGGCGCGTGAAGTCCCCGGCCGACGAGTCGATGCTGCCGATGCGTGTCGACGGCAACCAGCTCGTCGCCTACGTCCAGCCGTCCTACGACGCGGGCGGCCAGGTGGTGTCCGTGCCGACGGCGGGCACCGCGCACCAGCCGGCCAAGCTGCTGCAGTTGCCCGCGGCCACCGCGGAGATCGAGAACGGCTTCTTCTCCAAGACCTACGACTGGGTCGACGGACGCTTCTACATCGCGACCACCCGGCTGGACGGCGGCGATGAGGCGAAGGAGAAGCTGATGCTCGCCTTCGGCAAGTGAGAGCGCAGCGGGGCCCGTCGCCGGGCCCCGCTCCCGCGTGCGCCTCTCCTCAAACCCGCCCCGCCGACGACACGGTCGTCCGACCCGAGGTACCCACGTCATGACCCAGCCGCCCCCGCCCCCGAACCAGCCCCCGCAGCAGGGGGGTGGCTTCGGCCCGCCGCAGGACCAGCAGCCCGCGCAGCCCCCGCAGCCCCCGCAGCAGGGCGGCTACGGCACGCCGCAGCCCGCCCAGCCGCCCGCCGCCCCGCCTGCCGCCCCGCAGACTCCGCCGGGTCCGGCGGCGCCGAGCCTCAACAAGCCCCCGCAGCCGGCGCCCGGTTACGGCTACCCGCAGCAGCCGCAGGGCGCCCCGCAGACGCCCCCGGCTCCGCAGACGCCCCCGCCGCCGATGCCGGGGCAGCAGCCGCAGCCCGGTTACGGCTACCCGCAGGCCCCGCAGACTCCTCCGGCGCCGCCCCAGCCGCAGCCCGGTTACGGCTACCCGGGCCAGCCGCAGGCGCCGTACGGGCAGCAGCCCGGGTACGGCTTCCCGCAGCAGACGGCGCCGCAGCCGCAGGCCGCCCCGCCGGCCGGCGGCGGGCGCAAGGTCAACCCGCAGGTGGCGATCATCGTCGCCGCCGCCGTCGCCTGCGCGCTGATCATCGGCAGCGGTGTCTGGTACTCCCACTCCAAGGGCGGCAAGGACGAGACCGCCAGCTCCGCCGGACCCACTGGCGGCGGCAAGGGCGGCGACTCGCCCGCCGGCGGTGGCGGCAGCGAGAAGGTGCCGGACAACACCGCCTCGAAGGTGCTGTTCCAGGTGCCCATGCCGCCGGTCACCGACGACAGCAGCGTCAGCGTCAACGGTTCGTGGCTCACCGACAAGGTGTACGCCAAGACCGGCGTCGCCGAGATCGTCGGCTACGACCCGGCCGGGGGCAGCAAGCAGTGGTCGATCCCGCTGCCCGGCCCGGTGTGCACGGCCAGCAAGTACGCCTCCGCCGACGGCAAGGCGGCCGTCGTGTTCGAGCCCGCGATGCCGACCAAGGACAAGCCGTCCCACGGCTGCAGCCAGGTCGCCGCGATCGACCTGAACAGCGGCAAGAAGCTGTGGACGAAGACCGCCAAGAACAGCGACGAACTGGCCACGTTCGACAACGTCACCCTCAGCGGCGGCACCGTCGCCGCGGGCGGCCTGGACGGCGGCGCCGCCTGGGACGCCGTCTCCGGCACGTCCCTGTGGGCTCCGAAGGCGGCCGACACCTGCGAGGACGCCGGGTACGGCGGCGGGGAGAAGCTCGTCGCGGTGCGCAAGTGCGGGTCGTACGACAACCCGGTGGTGCACATCCAGACCATCGACCCGAAGTCCGGGAAGGTGTTCTCCGACTACAAGATGTCCGCGGGCATCGACGACGCGGCCATCGTCTCCACCAACCCGCTCGTCGTCGGCGCCGACGTCGGTGACACCGGCAACGGCAGCGGGGTGTCCGACATCTTCGCCATCGACAACGCCAACGGGCAGCTGAAGTCTCACATCTCCCTGTCCGGCGACGGATACACGGAGACCTGCGACACCCTCGACGAGGTCGAGAACTGCCACGGCCTGGTGGTCGGCAACGGCAAGCTGTACGTCTCCACCGCGGAGCACGACAGCACCGGCGACCACGGCCGGACCAACGAGATCGTCGCCTTCGACCTGGCCACCGGCAAGCAGACCGGCCAGCGCGCCGACGCCGGCGACGGCTACACCTACACCCCGCTGCGCATGGACGGCTCCAACGTCATCGCGTACAAGCGGCCGCCGTACGACAAGGGCGGGCAGATCGTCAGCATCGACGGCGGCAGCTTCAAGGCGACGACGCTGCTGGAGAACCCGGCGACGCGGTCGGTGCGGGACGTGGAGACCAGCATGCTCCCGGACCACGCGGAGATCATCTTCTCCGGCGGTCGGCTGTACATGGCGGACACCTTCGCCCGTAAGCCGATGGCGGGCGAGAGGAACTACCTGGCGATCGCGTTCGGCACGCGATGACGCCCGGCTGATCCCGCGCTGCGGCCCCGTCCCCGTTCGGGGGGCGGGGCCGCTTTCTTCGCATAGGGGGCGCGCGACGTCGTACAAGCGTGTAGCTTCCGGGGGCAATGGATCCGGGGGACTGGGGGGTTCTCTTGGGAGTGCGGCTGATGGTGGTCGACGACCACCGACTGCACGCCGAGGCGCTGGCCTCGGCGTTGAAGCTGCGCGGGCACCGGGTGCTCGCCGCGACCGCGCCCGTCGCGGGGGCGGCGGAACTGGTGATCTCGCGGGCGCCGGAGGTGTGCCTGCTGGGGACGGCGGCCCCGGCGCAGCCCGGGGTGTTCGACCCGGTGGCGCGCATCCGGCGGGAGCGGCCGCAGGTTGCGGTGGTGGTGCTGGGCCCGGTGCCGAGCCCGCGCGGCATCGCGGCCGCGTTCGCGGCGGGGGCGTGCGGCTATGTACGGCACGACGAGCGGATCGAGGGCGTCGAGCGGGCGATCGCGAAGGCGCGGGCGGGGGAGGCGGCGGTGGCGCCGGCCCTGCTCCAGCAGGCGTTCGGGGAACTGCTCAACCCCGCGGCCCAGCCGGACGACGAGGGCCGGCGCCTGCTGTCGATCCTCACGCCGCGGGAGGTGGAGGTCTTGATGAGGGTGGCGGACGGCGAGGACACGAGGCGGATCGCGGCAGGCATGGGCATCGCACCGTCGACAGCCCGGACGCATGTCCAACGAGTACTGATGAAGCTGGGCGTGGGCTCCCGCCTGGAGGCGGCCGCGCTGGCCGCGCGGACGGGCCTGCTGGACGGGGCGGAGCACCCCGACACCGCCGACTGACCGCCGCGGCGGAGGGGTTGCGCGCCCGGCGTTTCATGGTGCCCTGTGCTGGGGCTGACCAGGGGTCGGGAGGCTCGCCGGCGCCGGCCGGGCGCCGCCCGCGCCCACCCGTGCCGCCCCAGGCGGCACGCATGCCCGCGGCTTGAGCGGACGAACTGACGGCGCTGCAGCCAACCAAGGGGCGCGGGGAACTGCGCGACCGGCCACGACGAACCCGCACCCGGCAGCCGGCCGCAGGCCCCCGCCCCCGCGCCCCCATCGAGCTACTCCGCAGACTCGCCCGGCGTTGGAGGCGCCGCAGGCCTGAGCTTCAGCCAGACCAGGAAGAACACCCCCAGCACCAGCATCCCCAGCCCGGTCCAGAGGTTGATGTTCACGCCCTGCGCCTTGTCGATCGTCGCGTCGGAGTCCGTCAGCCCCGTGATCGTGACGATGACGCCGTACAGCACGAACAGCCCGCCGATGATCCGCCGGATGTCGAACAGCCGCGCCGCGGTCGCCGACTTCCCTTCCAGCTCGGTGACTTCACGCTGCACGTCCCGCTCGGAGTACTCGCGGTGCTCGCGGTGCCCGGAATTGTCGGTCATGGTCCTTCACACTCCTCTCGAACAGGCCCTCAGAACGAGAACGGGATGTAGCAGACGGCGGCCAGCACGACGGCCCCCCAGCCCAGCAGCGCCGGCCGGCGGTACCACGCGTCGTCCCCGGCGGCGGGCGGTTCGGACATCCCGGGGGAGCGGGTGCCGTACACCAGCCCCTGGAGTTCCTCGGCCGGCTTGGGCCGGGTGAACAGGGACACCGCCACCATCACCACCGCCCCCGCCAGGAAGCCCGCGATCGCGGAGACGAAGTTGGCGCCCTGGTCGGAGGGGATGTCGATGACGCCCTGCTTGTAGATCCAGAAGTAGTTCAGCATCGCGACGGTCGTGCCCGCGATCAGGCCCCAGAAGCCGGACTTGACCGACGCCCGCTTCCAGAACATGCCGATGACGAAGACGACGAACATGGGCACGTTGAAGAAGGAGAACAGCGTCTGCAGGTACGCCATGATGTTCGAGAACGACGAGGCCAGGAACGCCGTGCCGACCGAGGCGAGCACGCCGATCGCGGTGATGAGCCGGCCGAAGCGCACGTAGTAGGAGTCCTCGCGGTCCGTCACCACGTACTTGGCCCAGATGTCGGTCGTGAACACGGTGTTGAAGGACGACACGTTGGCCGCCATGCCGGCCATGAACGCGGCCAGCAGACCGGTCACGGCGATGCCGAGGACGCCGTTGGGCAGCAGCTGCTCCATCAGGTACGGGATGGCGTCGTTGTACTGCAGGTCCGAGCCGGACGTGCCGATCTTCGGCACGAGGACGGCGGCGACCAGGCCCGGGATCATCACCAGGAAGACGATGAAGATCTTCGGGAACGCGGCGATCAGCGGCGTGCGCTGGGCCGCCGAGAGGTTCTTCGCGGACAGGGCGCGCTGCACCTCGGCGAAGTTCGTCGTCCAGTAGCCGAAGGAGAGCACGAAGCCGAGGCCGAGCACGATCGTCAGCCAGTTCGCGCCGAGCGGGTTGGCGTGGCCGATGCCGGTGCCGCCCCAGGAGGTGAGGAAGTCGGCGCCGTGGCTCTTGGTCAGGGAGTCGGACAGGCCGTCCCAGCCGCCGACCTTCCTCAGGCCGAGCACGGTGAGCGGGATGAGGGCCGCGAGGATCACGAAGAACTGCAGCACCTCGTTGTAGATCGCCGAGGACAGGCCGCCGAGGGTGATGTAGGCGAGCACGAAGAAGCCGGCGACCACGATCGCCACCCACTGCGGCCAGCCGAGCAGCGCCTCGACGACGATCGCGAGGGCGTACAGGTTGACGCCGGCGATCAGGATGGCCGCGAGGGCGAACAGGACCGAACTGAGCAGATGCGCCCACTTGTCGAACCGCAGCAGCAGGAACTCGGGGACCGAGCGGACCTTGCTGCCGTAGTAGAACGGCATCATCACCAGGCCGAGGAAGACCATGGCCGGGATGGCGCCGATCCAGTACCAGTGGGTGGTGTAGACGCCGTACTGCGCGCTGTTGGCGGCCATGCCGAGGATCTCGGTGGCGCCGAGGTTGGCCGCGATGAACGCCAGTCCCGTCACCCACGCGGGCAGGGAGCGCCCGGACAGGAAGAAGTCGAGGCTCGTCTTCACCGACCGGCGGGCGGCGAAGCCGATGCCCAGCACGACCACGAAGTAGATCGCGAGGATCGTGTAGTCGAGCCAGTTCGTGGGGAGCCGTAGTCCGGCGGCCAGATAGGTGGCGGTTGTGGGGGTCTGCATAAGCACTCGCTTCGTACTCGCTTCGTTGCGCGAACTGATCCTCAGCGGAACCTACGCGTCCGCGTTTAGAAAATGAACACTTCTGGTGATGGTCTTTGTTGGATTGTGATGTGCAGAGGGCTGGTGAGTTGTGGCGTGTTATGTTTGATTGTGTTGAGTCATAGCAGTGCTTCGGTCCCCCAGCAGGCGCTCGGGTGAGGACAGAGGGAGTCCGGCGTGAAGAAGACCTCGACCCGGCTGGCCGACGGTCGTGAGCTGATCTACTACGACCTGCGCGACGACACGGTGCGGGGCGCGGTCGACCGGCGCCCGCTGGAGCGCACCCTGACCACCTCCGAGATCCGCCACGACGCGCTGCTCGGGGACGCCGTCGCGATCGCCTCGCACCGCCAGGGCCGCACCTACCACCCCCCGGCCGACGAGTGCCCGCTGTGCCCGTCGGAGGGCGAGCGCCTCAGCGAGATCCCGGACTCCTCCTACGACGTCGTCGTCTTCGAGAACCGCTTCCCCTCCCTGGCCGGCGACTCCGGCCGCTGCGAGGTGGTCTGCTTCACCTCCGACCACCACTCCTCCTTCGCCGATCTGACCGAGGAACAGGCGCGGCTGGTCCTGGACGCCTGGACCGACCGCACGTCGGAGCTGTCGCATCTGCCCTCCGTCGAGCAGGTGTTCTGTTTCGAGAACCGCGGCGCGGAGATCGGCGTGACCCTCGGCCACCCCCACGGGCAGATCTACGCCTACCCGTTCACCACCCCGCGCACGTCGCTGATGCTGCGCCAGGTGGCGGCGTACAAGGAGGCGAGCGGCGGCGAGAACCTCTTCGACGCCGTCGTGGAGCGCGAGCTGGCCGGCGAGCGGGTCGTCCTGGAGGGGGAGCACTGGGTGGCCTTCGTGCCCTACGCCGCGCACTGGCCGTACGAGGTGCACCTGTATCCCAAGCGGCGGGTGCCGGACCTGCTGGCGCTGGAGGAGGGGGCCCGCACGGAGTTCCCCCAGCTCTATCTGGAACTCTTGAGGCGCTTCGACCGGATCTTCGGACGGGGTGAACCGCCCACGCCGTACATCGCCGCCTGGCACCAGGCGCCGTTCGGCCCGCTGGTGGAGCCCGACGGCGTCACCCGTGACGACTACGCGCTCCACCTGGAGCTTTTCACCATTCGCCGGACGTCGGGCAAGCTGAAGTACCTCGCGGGCTCCGAGTCCGGCATGAGCGTGTTCATCAACGACGTGCCTCCGGAGCGCGCGGCCGAGCGACTGCGAGAGGTAGCGAGTTCATGAGCGGTAAGTACCTGGTGACGGGCGGTGCGGGGTACGTCGGCGGGGTGGTGGCCCAGCATCTGCTGGAGGCCGGCCACGAGGTCGTCGTCCTCGACAACCTCTCCACGGGATTCCGGGAGGGCGTCCCGGCGGGCGCCGCCTTCATCGAGGGCGACATCCGCGACGCCGCCAAGTGGCTGGACTCCTCCTTCGACGGCGTCCTGCACTTCGCCGCGTTCTCGCAGGTCGGCGAGTCGGTGGTGAAGCCGGAGAAGTACTGGGACAACAACGTCGGCGGCACCATGGCCCTGCTGGGCGCCATGCGCGAGGCGGGCGTGAAGAAGCTGGTCTTCTCCTCCACGGCCGCGACCTACGGCGAGCCGGAGGAGGTCCCGATCGTGGAGAGCGCCCCGACGAAGCCCACCAACCCCTACGGCGCCTCCAAGCTCGCCGTCGACTTCATGATCACCAGTGAGGCGAACGCGCACGGCCTGGGCGCGGTCTCGCTGCGCTACTTCAACGTCGCCGGCGCCTACGGCGCGCAGGGCGAGCGCCACGACCCCGAGTCGCACCTCATCCCGCTGGTGCTCCAGGTCGCCCAGGGCCGCCGCGACGCGATCTCGGTCTACGGCGAGGACTACCCGACGCCGGACGGCACCTGTGTGCGCGACTACATCCACGTCGCGGACCTGGCCGACGCCCACCTGCTGGCCCTGACGGCCGCCCGGCCGGGCGAGCACCTGATCTGCAACCTCGGCAACGGCAACGGCTTCTCCGTCCGCGAGGTCATCGAGACCGTCCGCCAGGTGACCGGCCACCCGATCCCCGAGGTGGTCGCCCCGCGCCGGGGCGGCGACCCGGCGGTCCTGGTCGCCTCCGCGGACACCGCGCGCGAGCGCCTCGGCTGGCAGCCGCGCCGCGCGGACCTCGCCGGGATCGTCGCCGACGCATGGGAGTTCGCGCAGAACCGCGCGAAGTAACGCACTTTCGAGCAGAAGGTACGAAAGGTCAGGGTCAGGGATGAGCGAGGCCGTCGCCGAACGGTTCGTGGAGCTGTACGGAGCCGAGCCCGAGGGGGTGTGGGCGGCGCCCGGCCGCGTCAACCTCATCGGTGAGCACACCGACTACAACGACGGCTTCGTCATGCCGTTCGCACTGCCGCACACCGCCGTCGCCGCCGTGCGCCGGCGCGAGGACGGCCGGCTGCGGCTGCACTCGGCGGACATCGAGGGCGGCGTCGCCGACCTGTACGTCGACGATCTCGCCCCCGAGTCGGACAAGGGCTGGACGGCCTACCCGGCGGGCGTGGTGTGGGCGCTGCGCCAGGCCGGGCACCCGGTGACCGGCGCGGACATCCACCTCGCCTCCACCGTCCCGGCGGGTGCGGGCCTGTCGTCCTCGGCGGCGCTGGAGGTCGTCGTCGCCCTGGCCCTGAACGACCTGTTCGGCCTCGGCCTGCGCGGCTGGCAGCTGGCCCGCCTGTGCCAGCGCGCCGAGAACGTCTACGTCGGCGCCCCGGTCGGCATCATGGACCAGACCGCGTCGGCGTGCTGCGAGGCCGGCCACGCCCTGTTCCTCGACACCCGTGACCTGTCCCAGCGGCAGATCCCCTTCGACCTCGCGGCCGAGGGCCTGCGCCTGCTGGTCGTCGACACCCGGGTCAAGCACGCGCACAGCGAGGGCGAGTACGGCAAGCGCCGCGCCGGCTGCGAGAAGGGCGCCGCGCTGCTCGGCGTCGACGCCCTGCGGGACGTGCCGTTCGACGGCCTGGACGCGGCGCTGGCGCGGCTGGGCGACGAGGAGGAGGTCCGCCGCCTGGTCCGGCACATCGTCACGGAGAACCACCGGGTTCAGCGGGTGGTGGCGCTGCTGGAGTCTGGCGACACCCGCGCCATCGGCCCGGTCCTCGTCGAGGGCCACGCCTCCCTGCGCGACGACTTCCGCATCTCCTGCCGCGAACTGGACCTGGTCGTCGAGGCGGCGCTGGCCTCCGGCGCCCTCGGCGCCCGCATGACCGGCGGTGGCTTCGGCGGCTCGGCGATCGTCCTGGCCGAGACGTCCGACGTGGAGACGATCACCAAGGCCGTCGAGGAGGCCTTCAGCGCGGCGGGCCTGACCGCCCCGCGCGTCTTCGAGGCGGTCCCCTCGGCGGGCGCGCGCCGGCTCAGCCGATCCGCTTCACCAGCGTGTACTCCGTGATCCCCGGCGGATAGTCGGGGATCACGCACACCACCTCGTACCCCTGCTTGAGATAGAAACCGGGCGCCTGGAAGTCCCACGTCTCCAGGCGTACGGCGGTGCAGGCGCGGCCGGTGCGGGCGAGGTGCTCGGCGCGCGCCAGCAGGCGGGAGCCTAGGCCGGCGCTGCGGTGCCGTTCGTCCACCCACAGCTGGTCGACGTGCAGCCAGCCGGCCCAGGTGCGCCCGACCAGGCCGCCCGCGAGATCACCGGCGCCGTCCAGCGCCCACAGGTGCAGGGGGACGTCCCGTTCGTCGGGGGTGCCGCGCAGGGCGCGCAGCACGGGCGAGGCCGCGGTGTTCGCCGCACGGAGGCGCGAGCGCAGCAGCTGACGTCGCTCTTTGTCCACTCGTGCCTCAATTCGGAACATGCGGCTCACCCTAAGCGCCGGGATACCGCCAGTTCTGCAATTCTCCTTGCCCTGCCCGGCCGCGGCCCTACGCTGTGAACAACACCGGTGGGGGCCCGTGCCGTTCAGGGGGCGAGTGACGTCGGGTGCGGCGCTCGCGACGGGGGAAGCGAAGGGTGCGGCGGCGGCCGTCACGGTGCGGCGACCCCCGGGCGCCGTGCCCGCGCCGGTCGTCGTGGCGAGGCCAGTGGGGGTCATCCGTGGTGCGCATCCGAGTCCTGGTCGTCGACGACCACCGCATCTTCGCCGAGTCGCTCGCCGCGGCGCTGGCCGCCGAGCCGGACGTCGAGGTGGCCGCGGCCGGCAGCGGCCCGGCCGCGCTGCGCTCGCTGGAGCGGGCGGCCGCCGAGGGCCGCCGCTTCGACGTGGCGCTCGTCGACGCCGACCTGGGCGCGATGCCGCCCGCAGTGCGGCCCGCGCCGCCCGTGCCGCAGGGCGAAGACGGCGTCGTCGACGGGATCTCCCTGGTCGCGGGGGTGCGCGCGGCGCAGCCGCAGCTGCGGACCGTGGTGCTCGCCGAGCGGGACGATCCGCGCCGCGCGGCGCTCGCCCTGCAGGCCGGGGCGTGCGGCTGGGTCGCCAAGGACTGCTCGCTGTCGCGGCTGCTGGCCGTGATCCGCGGGGTGCTGCGCGACGAGACGCATCTGCCGCCGGCCCTGCTGACCGGTGTGCTGCGCGAGATGACGGCCGCGCGCAAGCACCGCACCGAGAGCGAGCGGCTGGTGGAGGCCCTCACCCCGCGCGAGCGGGAAGTGCTGCGCTGCATGGTCGCCGGGCTCGGCCGCAAGGCGGTCGCCGAGCGGCTGTTCCTCTCCCCGCACACCGTGCGCACCCATATGCAGAACGTGCTGGGCAAGCTCGGCGTGCACTCCACCCTCGCGGCCGTGGCGCTGGCCCGCCGCGCCGGGGTGGGGCCGGCCGAGCTGGGCGGCCCCTCAGCCGGGGATGTTGTCGAACGGGGCGGTCAGCTGGCGTAGCAGCCCGGCCAGTTCACCGCGCTGGGCCCGGGACAGCTCGGCGAGGATCGCCCGCTCCTGGTCCAGCAGCCCGGCCAGCGCCTGGTCGGCGCGGTCGCGGCCCTCGTCGGTCAGGCGGACCAGCACACCGCGGCGGTCGCTGGGGTCGGGCAGCCGCTCCACCAGGCCCTTCTTGGCCAGGCGGTCGATCCGGTTGGTCATGGTCCCGGACGTCACCAGCGTCTGGGTCAGCAACTGCCCGGGGGAGAGCTGATACGGGGCGCCCGCGCGCCGCAGGGCCGTCAGCACGTCGAACTCCCACGGCTCCAGACTGTGCTCGGCGAAGGCAATACGGCGCGCCCGGTCCAGGTGCCGGGCCAGTCTGCTCACCCGGCTGAGCACCTCGAGCGGTTCCACGTCGAGGTCCGGACGCTCCCGGCGCCACGCTGCGACCAGCCGATCGACCTCGTCCTCCATGGCGATCAGTGTAGTGGTTGTGTCGACATTAAGTCTCTTGATGTCGTGTCTCTTGACATCAAGATAAATGCGCGGCGACAGTAGCACCATGACCAAGCCGACCTGGGACCCGGACCAGTACCTCCGACACGCCGGGCACCGCGCCCGCCCCTTCACCGACCTCCTGGCCCGCATCCCCGACCCGCCCGTCGACCGGCCCCGCATCGCCGACCTCGGCTGCGGGCCCGGCAACGTCACCGCCCTGCTCGCCGAGCGCTGGCCCACCGCCCACATCACCGGCTACGACAACGCACCCGAGATGCTGGACGCCGCCCACACCGGCCACGAGGGCCCCACGGCCCAGGGCGGCCGCCTCGACTTCGCCCACGCCGACGTACGCCACTGGACGCCCGCCGAGCCGTACGACGTGATCGTCTCCAACGCCACCCTCCAGTGGGTGCCCGGCCACGCCGACCGGTTCGCCGACTGGGTCGCCGCCCTGCGCCCCGGCGGCACCTTCGCCTTCCAGGTCCCCGACAACATCGACGCCCCGCTGCACGCCCTGATGCGTGACCTCGCCGCCACCCCCCGCTGGCACTCCCGCCTCGGCGGTGTCCTGCGCCGCACCGACTCCGTCCACACCCCCGGCGCCTACCTCGACCGGCTCGCCCGCCTCGGCTGCGCCACGGACGTGTGGCAGACGACGTACCTCCACGTCCTGCCGGGCGAGGACCCGGTGCTGGACTGGGTCAAGGGCACCGGCCTGCGCCCCGCGCTCACCGCCCTCGCCGACGACCCCGGCGCCCGCGACGCCTTCCTCGCCGAATACCGGGACCTGCTGCGCCGCACCTACCCGAGCGAGCCCTACGGCACCGTCCTGCCCTTCCGCCGCCTGTTCGCCGTGGCCGTGAAGGAGGTCCGGGGATGATCGCCGCCATCGACCACGTCCAGCTCGCCGCCCCGCCCGGCAGCGAGGACGCCCTGCGCGCCTTCTACTCCGGCGTCCTCGGCATGACCGAGATCCCCAAGCCGCCGGTGCTCGCGGCCCGCGGCGGCTGCTGGTTCCAGACGGGCGCCGTCCAGCTCCACCTCGGCATCGAGGACGACTTCCGGCCCGCCCGCAAGGCCCACCCCGGGCTGCGCGTCACCGGTATCGAGGCGTACGCCGCCCGTCTCACCGCCCGCGGCGCCGAGGTCAGCTGGGACGACAACCTCCCAGGTCACCTGCGCTTCTACGCCGAGGACCCGGTCGGCAACCGCCTGGAGTTCCTCGAACCCCAGGTTTGAGCGGCGCCGCCGCGGTCACCCGGTGCCATGAGACGTCCCGCAGAGCTGACTGGGAGTGATCAACCGTGGCAGGCGAGCAGAAGGCCAAGGGCAAGAAGGAAGAGCTCAAGGGCAAGGCCAAGGAAGCGGCCGGCCGCACCGTCGGCAACGAGAGCGCGACCGCCGAAGGCAAGGGCGAGCAGATGAAGGGCGACGCCCGCCAGGCCAAGGAGAAGGCGAAGGACGTCTTCAAGCACTGAGCCCACATGGGTGAGGGCCCCCGCGTCCGCGGGGGCCCTCACCCATGTCGTTCGTCGGCCCGCTGCCGCTGCCGTTCGTCGGCCGCTGCCGTCAGTCTCGGCGTCGGCGCCGTCAGCTCTTGCGGTGACCGATCAGCCGGGGCTTCGGCTCGAGCCCGTCCAGCCCGTGCCAGGCCAGGTTCACCAGGTGGGCCGCGACCTCCGCCTTCTTCGGCCGGCGCACGTCCAGCCACCACTGGCCGGTCAGCGCCACCATCCCCACCAGCGCCTGCGCGTACAGCGGGGCCAGCTTCGCGTCGAAGCCGCGCGACTTGAACTCGCGGCCCAGGATGTCCTCCACCTGGGTGGCGATGTCCGAGATCAGCGAGGCGAACGAGCCGGTCGACTGGGGGATGGGCGAGTCACGGACCAGGATGCGGAACCCGTCCGTGTACTCCTCGATGTAGTCCAGCAGCGCGAACGCCGCCTGCTCGCACAGCTCACGCGGATGGCCGGCCGTCAGCGAGCTGGTCACCATATCCAGCAGCCGCCGCATCTCACGGTCCACGACGACCGCGTACAGGCCCTCCTTGCCGCCGAAGTGCTCGTACACCACCGGCTTGGAGACCCCGGCCTTCGCCGCGATCTCCTCCACCGACGTGCCCTCGAAGCCCTTCGCCGCGAACAGGGTCCGACCGATCTCCAGCAGCTGCTGGCGGCGCTCGGCACCGGTCATCCGGGTGCGACGCGCACGCCGCGGCTTGTCATTGCTGGGGGTGCTGGAGTCGGTCGCCACGGCGTCCATCATGCCGCGTCGGCGCTCACCTTCCGCCGCCGGGAGCGGTCGTCCTCGGTGCTGCGACGCGAATCGATACGCGAGCGTGACGGCCAGCGCACGTCGTACGCCCAGCCCAGCATCTCGAACCAGCGGATGATCCGCGCCGAGGAGTCGATCTGGCCGCGCATCACGCCGTGCCGCGCGGAGGTCGGGTCGGCGTGGTGCAGGTTGTGCCAGGACTCGCCGCACGACAGGATCGCCAGCCACCACACGTTGCCCGAACGGTCCCGCGACTTGAACGGCCGCTTGCCCACCGCGTGACAGATGGAGTTGATCGACCAGGTGACGTGGTGCAGCAGCGCCACCCGGACGAGTGACCCCCAGAAGAACGCGGTGAACGCGCCCCACCAGGACATCGTGACCAGCCCGCCGATCACCGCGGGCAGCGCCAGCGACAGCGCCGTCCACAGCACGAACTGCCGCGAGATCGCCCGCAGCGCCGGGTCCTTGACCAGGTCCGGGGCGTACTTCTCCTGCGGGGTCTGCTCCTCGTCGAACATCCAGGCGATATGCGCCCACCACAGGCCCTTCATCAGCGCCGGCACGGTCTCGCCGTACCGCCACGGGGAGTGCGGGTCGCCCTCGGCGTCGGAGAACTTGTGGTGCCTGCGGTGATCCGCCACCCAGCGCACCAGCGGCCCCTCCACGGCCATCGACCCGGCGATCGCCAGCGCGATCTTCAGCGGGCGCTTGGCCTTGAAGGAACCGTGGGTGAAGTGCCGGTGGAAGCCGATCGTGATCCCGTGGCAGCCCAGGTAGTAGAAGAAGACCAGCAGGCCGAGATCCAGCCAGCTCACGCCCCAGCCCCAGGCCAGTGGCACCGCCGCCAGCAGAGCGAGGAACGGGACAGTGATGAACAGCAGCAGCGCGATCTGCTCGATCGAGCGCTTCTGCTCGCCGCCGAGTGTGGCGGCCGGTACGGGCGTGTCGTCGGGCGCCTTACGAGCGTCTGCGATCACATCGGAGGAGCTAGTGGTCATACGCGTCCCCTGTGGGGTCGAGGGTCTGGGCGATGCCGGACCACGGAAACCGATTCTCTTCCCTACGGTTCCGTAACCTACGGCATCGTAAGTATGGCAGCGTGTTGCCCGGCGGCAAGAGCCCATGGGCCTGCGCGTTCCGACGCCACCTATCCTGGAGTCGGTCGGACAGCGCGGTCCGCTCTGAAGTTTTTTCCCGGACGTCCGGCACGTAAGCGGTGCCTCCGCTCGAGACGCACGTCCGGGTTCCCCTCCCAGACGAGCTTCAACACTGCAAGGAGCCGCACCTGTGAGCAGTGCCGACGACCAGACCACCACCACCAGCACCGAGCTGCGCGCCGACATCCGCCGGCTGGGCGATCTCCTCGGCGAGACCCTCGTCCGCCAGGAGGGCCCCGAGCTCCTGGACCTGGTGGAGAAGGTCCGCCGTCTCACCCGCGAGGACGGTGACGCCGCCGCCGAACTGCTGCGCGGCACCGAACTGGAGACCGCGGCCAAGCTGGTCCGCGCCTTCTCCACCTACTTCCACCTCGCCAACGTCACCGAACAGGTCCACCGCGGCCGCGAACTGCGCGCCAGGCGCGCCGCCGAGGGCGGCCTGCTCTCCCGCACGGCCGACCGGCTCAAGGACGCCGACCCCGACCACCTGCGCGAGACGGTTCAGCACCTCAACGTCCGCCCCGTGTTCACCGCGCACCCCACCGAGGCCGCGCGCCGGTCCGTCCTCAACAAGCTGAGGCGCATCGCCGCACTCCTGGACGAGCCCGTCCTCGACTCCGACCGGCGCCGCCACGACACCCGCCTGGCCGAGAACATCGACCTCGTCTGGCAGACCGACGAACTGCGCGTCGTACGCCCCGAGCCCGCCGACGAGGCCCGCAACGCCATCTACTACCTCGACGAACTGCACGCCGGCGCCGTCGGCGACGTCCTGGAGGACCTCACCGCCGAACTCGAGCGGGTCGGCGTCAAGCTCCCCGACGACACCCGCCCCGTCACCTTCGGCACCTGGATCGGCGGCGACCGCGACGGCAACCCCAACGTGACCCCCCAGGTCACCTGGGACGTGCTCATCCTCCAGCACGAGCACGGCATCAACGACGCCCTCGACATGATCGACGAGCTGCGCGGCCTGCTGTCCAACTCCATCCGCTACACCGGCGCCACCGACGAACTCCTCGACTCCCTCAAGGCCGACCTCGACCTGCTCCCCGAGATCAGCCCCCGCTACAAGCGCCTCAACGCCGAGGAGCCCTACCGGCTCAAGGCCACCTGCATCCGGCAGAAGCTGCAGAACACCAAGCGGCGCCTGGCCACCGGCACCCCCCACGAGGACGGCCGCGACTACCTCGGCACCAGCGAGCTCCTCGCCGACCTGCGCATCATCCAGACCTCCCTGCGCGCCCACCGCGGCGGCCTGTTCGCGGACGGCCGCCTCGCCCGCACCATCCGCACCCTCGCCGCCTTCGGCCTCCAGCTCGCCACCATGGACGTCCGCGAACACGCCGACGCCCACCACCACGCCCTCGGCCAGCTCTTCGACCGCCTCGGCGAGGAGTCCTGGCGCTACGCCGACATGCCGCGCGACTACCGCACCCGGCTGCTCGCCAAGGAACTGCGCTCCAGAAGGCCGCTCGCGCCGAGCCCCGCCCCCGTCGACGCGGCCGGGCAGAAGACCCTCGGCGTCTTCCAGACCGTCAAGCGCGCCCTGGAGGTCTTCGGACCCGAGGTCATCGAGTCGTACATCATCTCCATGTGCCAGGGCGCCGACGACGTCTTCGCCGCCGCCGTCCTCGCCCGCGAAGCCGGACTGGTCGACCTGCACGCCGGCTGGGCCAAGATCGGCATCGTCCCCCTCCTGGAGACCACCGACGAGCTGAAGGCCGCCGACACCATCCTGGAGGACATGCTCTCCGACCCCTCCTACCGGCGCCTGGTCTCCCTGCGCGGCGACGTCCAGGAGGTCATGCTCGGCTACTCCGACTCCTCCAAGTTCGGCGGCATCACCACCAGCCAGTGGGAGATCCACCGCGCCCAGCGCCGCCTGCGCGACGTCGCCCACCGCTACGGCGTGCGCCTGCGCCTCTTCCACGGCCGCGGCGGCACCGTCGGCCGCGGCGGCGGCCCCTCCCACGACGCGATCCTCGCCCAGCCCTGGGGCACCCTGGAGGGCGAGATCAAGGTGACCGAGCAGGGCGAGGTCATCTCCGACAAGTACCTCATCCCCTCCCTCGCCCGGGAGAACCTGGAACTGACGGTCGCGGCCACCCTGCAGGCTTCCGCCCTGCACACCGCGCCCCGCCAGTCCGACGAGGCCCTCGCCCGCTGGGACGCGGCCATGGACGTCGTCTCGGACGCCGCCCACGGCGCCTACCGCCGCCTGGTGGAGGACCCCGACCTGCCGACGTACTTCCTCGCCTCCACTCCGGTCGACCAGCTTGCCGACCTGCACCTGGGCTCGCGGCCCTCCCGCCGCCCCGGCTCGGGCGTCTCGCTCGACGGACTGCGCGCCATCCCCTGGGTGTTCGGCTGGACCCAGTCCCGGCAGATCGTCCCCGGCTGGTTCGGCGTCGGCTCCGGCCTCAAGGCCCTGCGCGAAGCCGGCCTCGACAGCGTGCTCGACGAGATGCACCAGCAGTGGCACTTCTTCCGCAACTTCATCTCCAACGTCGAGATGACCCTCGCCAAGACCGACCTGCGCATCGCCCAGCACTACGTCGACACCCTCGTCCCCGACGAACTCAAGCACGTCTTCGACACCATCAAGGCCGAACACGAGCTGACCGTCGCCGAGGTGCTCCGCGTCACCGGCGAGAGGGAACTCCTCGACGCCACGCCCGTCCTGAAGCAGACCTTCACCATCCGCGACGCCTACCTCGACCCGATCAGCTATCTCCAGGTCGCCCTGCTCAAGCGGCAGCGCGACGCCGCCGCCGCCGGTGAACAGCCCGACCCGCTGCTCGCCCGCGCCCTGCTGCTCACCGTCAACGGTGTCGCGGCCGGCCTGCGCAACACCGGCTGACCCGGCTGCTCACAGCAGACGACGGTGCCCCCGGGCCACCCGGCCCGGGGGCACCGCCCGTCCCACCGGCCCGGATCAGCCCCGGGCCGCCCTGCGGCGCCGTAGCACCAGGAGACCGCCGCCCGCGACCAGCGCCGCCGCGACCCCCGACAGCGCGCCCACCGGCGCGCTGCTCCCGGTGTGCGCGAGGTCCCCACCGGCCGCACCGCCCTGCGCCGGCGCCGACGGCGACGCCGACGGGGCAGCGCCACCGGCGGACGCGGACGCCGACGCGGCAGCCGACGGAGCAGCCGACGGAGCGGCCGACGCGGACGCCCCGGCCGACGCCGATGCCGAGGCCGACGCCGACGGCGCCGCGCCGCCCTCGGACTTCGCGCAGTCCGTCCAGAACACCTTGTGCTTGGCCGCCTTGCTCTTCTCACCGGCGAACGTCCAGAACAGCTTGTAGTGCCCGTCCGGCAGCGACAGATCCGCCGTACGGCCATGACCCGCGCCGTCCAGGGCGAGCGCGCCGGACTTCACCGTCGCGCCCTTCACGCCGGCCGTCGGCGCCCAGGACTCGATGTGCCAGGACACCTGCTGACCGCCGTCAAAGCCGAAGGCGTCCAGATAGAACGTGCACACGTGCGGCTCGTTGCGGCGCAGCTCCTCGCCGGTCGAGGCATCGTGGATCTTGACCGTTCCGTTGTCGCCGGGCGTGGTCGCGTGAGCGGCGGGCGCCGTGAACACGGCAGCCGCGGTGAGGGCGCACACGGCGCCGACTCGGGTGGGGGTACGCATGGGGGGGGCCACTCTTCGTGATGCCGATGGGGAAGGTGGGAGGTGGCGGCTCAGCATCCAGCGGCAGCGAAACGCAGGTCAATCACGAACAGGGAACACTCAGGGTCTTCACAACACCCACAGCGCGCACCGCCCCCACACGGCGACGACCTGCGCACCCGGTCGACTCACCGGAGGGACACGTCAGGAGTTGTACGCGCTCTGCGCCCGCTCCAGACCCTCCGTCACCAGACACTCCACCGCGTCCGCCGCCCGGTCCACGAAGTAGTCCAGCTCCTTGCGCTCCGCCGACGCGAAGTCCTTCAGCACGAAGTCCGCCACCTGCATACGCCCCGGCGGCCGCCCGATCCCGAACCGCACCCGGTGGTACTCCCGCCCCATCGCCTTCGTGATCGACTTCAGCCCGTTGTGGCCGTTGTCCCCGCCACCGAGCTTCACCCGCAGCGTCCCGTAGTCGATGTCCAGCTCGTCGTGCACCGCCACCACGTTGCCGAGCGGCACCTTGTAGAACTCGGCCAGCGCGTTCACCGGACCGCCCGACAGGTTCATGTACGACATCGGCTTCACCAGCACCACCCGCCGGTTCGCAGGTCCCGGCGGACCGATCCGCCCCTCGACGACCTGCGCCTGCGCCTTGCCGGCCCGCTTGAACCGGCCCCCGATCCGCTCCGCCAGCAGATCCGCCACCATGAACCCCACGTTGTGCCGGTTCATCGCGTACTCCGGCCCGGGATTGCCCAGCCCCGCGATCAGCCAGGGGGCACCGGCATCGGTCGTCACGTGCTTGTCTCCTCGATACGCGCCAGCCGCCACCCCCGGTGAGAACCCACCGGGAGCAGCGGCTGACGAACGACTTCAGAAAAGGGGGGAGGATCAGGCCTCGGCGGCCTCGTCGCCCTCACCCTCGGCGCCCTCGGCGGCCTCCTCGGCCTGCGCGGCCAGGACCTGCAGGACGACGGTGTCGTCGTCGACGGTCAGGATGACACCCTTCGGCAGGGTGATGTCCTTGGCGAGGATCTGGGCGCCGGCCGCGAGACCCTCCACGGACACCGTCACGGCCTCGGGGATGTGCGTGGCCTCGGCCTCGACCGGCAGGGCGTTCAGCACGTGCTCGAGCAGGTTGCCGCCGGGGGCCAGCTCGCCCTCGGTCTGCACCGGGATCTCGACCGTGACCTTCTCGCCGCGCTGGACGAGCTGCAGGTCGACGTGCTCAAGGAAGCCCTTCAGCGGGTCGCGCTGCACGGACTTCGGGATCGCCAGCTCGTTGCGCTGACCGTCGATGTCCAGGGCGATCAGGACGTTCGGCGTACGCAGCGCCAGCAGCAGGTCGTGGCCCGGCAGGGACAGGTGCAGCGGGTCGGAACCGTGGCCGTACAGCACACCCGGGACCTTGTTGTCACGGCGGATGCGGCGCGCGGCGCCCTTGCCGAACTCGGTGCGCGTCTCGGCGGTGAGCTTGACCTCGGACATACGGATCACTCCTCGTAGAAAGCTTGAAAGGGACGGAGTCACCCGGCCAACGAACGGCCTGCTACGAAGAGCGCGTCGATTACGGACCACCGCACCGCACGGGTACGGCCTCCCTCGCCGAGCAACTGCAGCAGTCTACTCGGAGAGGGAGGCCGTACCAAAAGGATCACAGCGGGCCCCCGGCCGGCCTGTGCAGAACCCTTCCTGCACAGCGCTCGCCGAACGCCCCGAGGCGCTCCTACTGCTCGTCGAACAGGCTCGTCACCGAACCGTCCTCGAACACCTCACGCACCGCGGACGCGATCGTCGGCGCGATCGACAGCACCGTGATCTTGTCCAGATCGCGGTTCAGCTCACCCGGCGTCGGCAGCGTGTTCGTGAACACGAACTCACTCACCCGCGAGTTCTTCAGCCGGTCCGCCGCCGGACCCGACAGCACACCGTGCGTCGCCGTCACGATGACGTCCTCCGCGCCATGCGCGAACAGCGCGTCCGCGGCCGCACAGATCGTGCCACCGGTGTCGATCATGTCGTCCACCAGCACGCAGACACGGCCCTTGACCTCACCCACGACCTCGTGGACGGTCACCTGGTTCGCCACGTCCTTGTCGCGCCGCTTGTGCACGATCGCCAGCGGCGCGCCCAGACGGTCGCACCAGCGGTCCGCCACCCGCACCCGGCCGGCGTCCGGAGACACCACCGTCAGCTTCGACCGGTCGACCTTGCGGCCCACGTAGTCCGCCAGCAGCGGCAGTGCGAACAGATGATCGACCGGGCCGTCGAAGAAGCCCTGGATCTGATCCGTGTGCAGATCCACCGTCAGGATGCGGTGCGCACCCGCCGTCTTCATCAGGTCCGCGATCAGACGCGCCGAAATCGGTTCACGGCCACGGTGCTTCTTGTCCTGCCGCGCGTAACCGTAGAACGGCACGATCACCGTGATGGAGCGGGCCGACGCACGCTTCAGCGCGTCGATCATGATCAACTGCTCCATGATCCACTTGTTGATCGGAGCCGTGTGGCTCTGGATCAGGAAGCAGTCCGCACCGCGGGCCGACTCCTGGTAACGCACATAGATCTCACCGTTCGCGAAGTCGAAGGCCTTCGTCGGGACGACCCCGACACCCAGCTGCTGGGCGACCTCCTCGGCAAGCTCGGGGTGGGCGCGGCCGGAGAAGAACATCATCTTCTTCTCGCCGGTCGTCTTGATCCCGGTCACAGCACTGATCTCCTCAGAGGTGTACTCAGCTGGGTGTCGAGAGACCTCGCCGCTGGGGCGCGGCAGGCCGTCTCAGCTGGTGGGGTGCGGGTATGTGCACTTATCACGGTACGCCGTCTTCGACGCACCCGTTTCCGGTCAGCCCTCGTCAGAGGGGTTCCGGGACGCCGCCTCGGCCGCCTTCGCCGCCGCGCTGCCGGGACGCTTGCGCGCCACCCAACCCTCGATATTCCGCTGCTGACCACGGGCCACGGCCAGCGAACCGGGCGGCACATCCTTGGTGATCACCGAGCCGGCGGCCGTATAAGCACCGTCCCCGACCGTGACAGGCGCCACAAACATGTTGTCCGATCCGGTACGGCAATGGGACCCGACCGTCGTGTGATGCTTCTTCTCACCGTCGTAGTTCACGAACACACTCGCGGCACCGATGTTCGTGTACTCACCGATCGTCGCGTCACCGACGTAACTCAGGTGCGGAACCTTCGTCCCCTCACCGATCTCGGCGTTCTTCGTCTCGACATACGTGCCGATCTTGCCCTTTCGGCCCAGCCGCGTCCCCGGCCGCAGATATGCGAACGGACCCACCGACGCCTCAGGACCGACCTCCGCCCCGTCCGACACGGTGTTGTCCACCCGCGCCCCCGCACCGACCCGCGTGTCGTGGAGCCGGCTGTTCGGCCCCACCTCCGCGCCCTCCGCCAGGTGGGTCGCACCGGTCAGCTGCGTCCCCGGATGCACGACCACGTCCTGCTCGAACGTGACCGTCACATCGATCCAGGTGCTGGCCGGGTCGATCACCGTCACCCCGGAGAGCATCGCGGCCGTCAGCAGCCGCTCATTGAGAACCCGCCGCGCCTGCGACAACTGCACCCGGTTGTTGATCCCCGCGATCTCCCCGTGATCCGCGGCGACACACGCGCCGACGCGATGCCCGGCCTCGCGCAGGATGCCCAGGACGTCCGTCAGGTACTCCTCGCCCTGGCTGTTGTCCGTCCGCACCCTCTTCAGCGCGTCGGCCAGCAGCGCCCCGTCGAACGCGAACACCCCGGAGTTGATCTCCCGGATCTCCCGCTGCGTCTCGGAGGCGTCCTTGTGCTCCACGATCGCCGTCACGGCACCGGAGTCGTCCCGCACGATCCGCCCGTACCCCGTCGCGTCCGGCATCTCCGCCGTCAGCACCGTCACGGCGTTGCCGTCCGCGGCATGCGTCGACGCGAGCCGCGTCAGCGTGTCACCGGTCAGCAGGGGCGTGTCCCCGCACACCACCACGACCGTCCCCTCGACGCTCCCGCCCAGCTCCTGCAGCGCCATCCGTACGGCGTGCCCGGTGCCGTTCTGCTGCTCCTGCACGGCGGTGCGCACGCCGGGGTCGACCTCGGCGAGATGCGCCGTGACCTTCTCCCGGGCATGCCCGACCACGACGACCAGGTTCTCGGGGTCCAACTGACGGGCGGAGGCCAGCACATGGCCGACGAGGCTGCGGCCGCAGATCTCGTGCAGCACCTTCGGTGTGGCCGACTTCATACGGGTGCCCTCACCCGCTGCGAGTACGACGACGGCGGCCGGGCGGATGACGCTCACGGGGGTGCCCTTCGGCTGGTGGTGGGGTGGGGGTGGACGTCCGCAGGATACCGGGGCGTTCGGCGGGGGAAATGGGTGCGGGTCCTGACGGTGATGTCAGGACCCGCGTGGCTCCAGCTCCCCTGCCAGGACTCGAACCTGGAACAAATCATCCAAAGTGACCCGTGTTGCCGATTACACCACAGGGGAGGGCATAAGGCGCTAAACGGACATCTCGCCAGTCCGTTGAGGTCGCGGCACCTACTATGCCGCACCATGCGCCTTCGACGCGACGGTACAAGTCGGCGCTCTGCCGCACGGTGAGCGCACCGCCGGTTCCGCGTCCGGCGCTTCCGGGCCGTCGGCTTCGCCTGTCCGAGGGGTGTCCCCCGGTACTCGAAACTCGCCGGAAAAGGCCCGGCGGGCGATCGTAGGCTGGAGGCATGACCACGACGGGGGAAGAGCACGCGGCGGCCGGGACCGGGCCGTGGTGGTGGGTGCGGTGGCGTTCCGCCGTGCTGGACGCGGCGCTCGCGGTGGTGTCCGCCGCCGAGTGTGCGGTGGAAGGGGTTCCGTTCGCGCGGGACGCCGGGGTTCCGGTGTCCGTGGGGGTCGTGTTCGGGTCCCTCGCCGGGGCCGTGCTGCTGGCGCGCCGGCGCTGGCCGATCGCCGTCGTGCTGGTGTCCGTCGCGATCACGCCCGCGCAGATGGGGTTCGTCATGGGCGTGGTCGGGCTGTACACGCTCGCCGCGTCCGAGCTGCCGCGGCGGATCATCGCGTCGCTGGCCGGGATGTCCCTGGTCGCGATGCTGATCGTGACGTTCGTGCGGTTGCGGCAGGCCGCGGACAGCGGGGACGTGGGGCAGTGGTTCGTTCCGTTCGCGTCCATCTGTATGGCGCTCGGGATGACGGCTCCGCCGGTGCTGCTGGGGCTGTATGTGGGGGCGCGGCGCAGGCTGATGGAGAGTCTGCGGGAGCGGGCGGACTCGCTGGAGCGGGAGCTTCAGCTGCTGGCGGAGCGTGCGGAGGAGCGCGCGGAGTGGGCGCGCGGCGAGGAGCGGACGCGGATCGCGCGGGAGATGCATGACGTGGTCGCGCATCGGGTGAGTCTGATGGTCGTGCATGCGGCTGCCCTGCAGGCCGTGGCGCGCAAGGATCCCGAGAAGGCGGTGAGGAACGCGGCGCTGGTGGGGGACATGGGGCGGCAGGCGCTGACCGAGTTGCGGGAGATGCTCGGGGTGCTGCGCAGTTCGGACGGTGGTGCTGACAGCAGGCGGGTGCCGGCGCCGCTCGCGGCCGTGGGGGTGGCCGCTGCCGCGGTCGCCTCCCGGGCCGCTGACAACGATGTGGTGGCTGACGGGCCGTGTCTGGCGGAGATCGAGGAACTGGTCGGGCAGTCGGCGGCTGCCGGGATGGTGGTCGATCTGTCGGTCGAGGGGGAGGCGCGCTCGTGTGCCTCGGAGGTGGAGGCGACGGCGTACCGGGTGGTGCAGGAGGCGCTGACGAACGTCCACAAGCATGCGGCGGGTGCGAAGACGTATGTGCGGCTGGCGTACCGGGGGGCGGAGATCGCGATGCAGGTGGAGAACGAGCCGCCTTCCGAGGCGGGGTCGGCGTCGTCGGCGCGGTTGCCGTCGGGCGGTAACGGCCTGGTGGGCATGCGGGAGCGGGTGGTGGCGCTCGGCGGGGTGTTCGTGTCGGGGCCGACGGACGCGGGGGGTTTCCGGGTGTCGGCGGTGCTTCCGGCGCCGTAGGCGGGACCCGGCGCCGGGCGGGGTCAGCCTGTGGTGAGGCGTGGCGGCTGGGTGCCGGTGACGAGGGCGGTGAGGGCCTGGTCGAGGTCGGGGCCGAGGTACCAGTCGCCGGTGTGGTCGAGGGCGTAGACGCGGCCGGTGGTGTCGATGGCGATGAGGGCCTGGGTGTCGGTTTCGGTGCCGAGGGGGCTGACGTCGGTGTCGAGGGCGCGGCCGAGGTCGCCGAGGGTGCGGGCCATGTGCAGGCCGTGGAGCGGGTCGAGGTGGAGGCCGGCGGGGGCGATCTGGCGGCCGGTGCCGCCGGCGGTGAGGGTGAGGCCGCCGAATTCGGCCCAGGCTTCGACGGCGGCGGGGAAGACGGTGTGGCGGTGGCCGGCGGGTGAGGTGTGTTCGCGCAGGGTGTCGGCCCAGATCTCGGCTTGTTTGATGTCCCAGCGTCCGGGTTGCCAGCCGGCGGCGCGCAGGGCGGCGTCGACGGGGACGGGGAAGCGGGATGGGGGTGCCCCCTGCTCGAACGGAGTTGAGAGCTTGGGGGACGAGGTGCGGTCGGTGTGCATCTGTCCTGGTTCGTCGGTGTGG
This sequence comes from Streptomyces sp. NPDC097129, assembly GCF_055668065.1. Classification (NCBI taxonomy): domain Bacteria; kingdom Bacillati; phylum Actinomycetota; class Actinomycetes; order Kitasatosporales; family Streptomycetaceae; genus Streptomyces; species Streptomyces sp. NPDC097129. Next base: position 323,314 of record NZ_JBVOQE010000006.1, read on the forward strand.
TGGTGTGCTGGCGTGGTCAGTCGTCGGCGGTGGGGTCGACGATGCGGACGCCGAAGTGGGCGCTGAGGGCGGTGCAGGCGCGGCAGGGGGCGGCGAAGGTGCCGTGGAGGGGGTCGCCGTCCTCGCGGATGCGCCGGGCGGTGAGTTTGGCGTGCTTGAGGGCTTTGCGGGCTTCGCCGTTGGTCATGGGTTTGCGGGCGGCGCGTTTGCTGCGGGCGGCGTCGGCGGTGGTGAGGTGCCGGGAGATGAGGATGGTCTCGGCGCAGCGTCCGGTGAAGCGGTCGCGTTGGGCGCTGGAGAGGGCGTCGAGGAAGTCCTGGACGAGGGGGTGCAGCGCGGGGGGCTGGTCGCTGCGGGCGGCGGTGCCGGTGAGGGTGGCGCCGCGTACGGAGAGGGCGGCGGCGACGGTGGGGAGTATGCCGTCGCGGCGGTGGCGCAGGGTGGGCGGCAGGCCGGTGTCGGTGCTGCTCCAGCCGATGCGGGGGTCACCCGTGGGGGAGGCGCCGGTGTGCGGTCCCGTCTGTGTCGCGTTCATGATCGTCTTACCCTCCCGTGCATCCCCCGAAGGACTCAGAGTGCCAAATGGTGTGGTGGGTGCGGAAGCTGGGGCGGGTTGACACGCCAGGGCCGGGCTGGGCTGTGACGGTGTGGTGACAGGGGTGTGACGGCTGGTCACGGGATGCGGAGGGGTGGCTGGCGGTGCGGGGCCGGTGCCGGTGACCGGGGTCGTCGTACCGCATAGGCTGTCGGCACCGTGATGGGTGCGGTCAGCGTGCCCAGGACCGTTGAGACAGTCGGATACGTGCCGTAGTGGGCCAAGGGTGGTCATACGGGTCGTACAGAGTGCCGCAGGGGGCAACCGCCATGACGACAGGTCGGCTCGGGCAACAAGCCGCGCCGCCGAACGCGGCATACGCCGGGCAGGTCGTGCACTTCCCGGATCCGGTGCGGGCCGCTCGTCATCCCGTCGGGGTGCGGGTGGACGAGCGGGGTTACCCCGACTTCTCGCCCTACGCGCGTGCGGCCGCGGAGGTCGCGGAGCCGCCGGAGGGTTTCGGTGTCGACGAGTTGCGGCTGACGGACTACGTCTCGGCGAACGCGGCGCTGGCGGCGAGCGGGCACGAGTTGTGGGACACGGTGCCGAGTGTGGCGACGCCGCACGGGTGGACGTGGCATCACGTGGTGGGTTCGCGGCGTCTGGAGCTGATCCCGGTCGAGGTGAAGGCGCTGCTGCGGCACCACGGGGGGATCGCGACGGCGGTCGTGGACCAGGACAAGCGGGGGACGCGGCCGTTGCAGGAGACGCGGCCGGCGCACTTCGGGCTGCCGAAGTCGGGTGTGGCGGTGACGGAGCAGCAGGTGCAGGGGGTCGAGGAGGACCTGGGGTTCCGGCTGCCGGGCGCATACCGCTCGTTCGTGAAGGCGGCCGGCGGGTGTGCGCCGGTGGGCACGGCGCTGGACGCGGAGTTGGGGCTGCTGGTGGACCAGCCGTTCTTCACGGTGCGCGACGAGGCGGCGGTCAACGACCTGGTGTACGTGAACAAGTGCCTGCGGGACCATCTGACGAAGGACTACCTGGGTGTCGGTTTCGTCCAGGGTGGTCTGCTGGCGGTGAAGGTGAAGGGCGAGCGGACCGGTTCGGTGTGGTTCTGCGCGTTCGACGACGCGCGGGACGTGGATCCGTCGTGGCCGCCGGCGGAGCGGGTGGAGCGGTTGCTGCTGCCGTGCGGGGACGACTTCGACGCTTTCCTGTCGCGGCTGGCGGGATCTCCGCCGGAGTTGGAGACCGTGGCGAATCTGATGGTGGACGGCGGGTTCGCGCGTGCCGTTCCGGTTTCTTCCGCGGGGGAGTGAGTTCGCGATGGTGACGTTCGCGCAGGCGCAGGAGCGCGCGGAGGAGTGGCTGAACGGGGATGTGCCCGCGTACCAGCATCGTGAGGTGCGGGTGCGGGAGTTCGACCTGGGTTTCGTGGTGTGGGGCGAGGACCGGGAGGACGGGCCGCGGTCGGACGGCGGCGGCCAGCGGCTGGTGATCGCCCGGGACAGCGGGGAGGCCACGCTGTGGCCCGCGTTGCCGGTGGGTGAGGTGATCCGCCGGTACGAGGAGGAGTACGGCCGTGCCCGCACGGCGGAACCGGCGCCGGCGCCCGCGGCGCGGGTGGACCTGAACCAGACGTCGTTCCTGCTGACGCCGCCGGAGTGGTTGCAGGAGGCGGCGGACAAGCTGGGCATTCCGGATCGCCGCCGGGACGACTCGGAGCGGGCGCCGGCCCCCACGGGATCGGACGGCGCCGGGGGCTCCGCCGGCTCGGAAGGGTCTGGCGGCTCCGCCGGCTCGGCGGGTTCGGGCTCGGAGGAGTCCGGGGCGCCTGGTGCGTCGCCGGTGGCCGATACGGCCCGTGGTGCGGGCGCGTTGCCCGGGACGCGGGTCGGCGCGCCGGGAGGTTGGGACACCTCGGGTGCGCCTGCCGCGCCGGGCGCCCCTGCGACGCCGGACGCGTCGCGGCGGGTCGCCGAGGCGCCGGGCGCGCCGGCCGGGGCCACGCCGTGGGCCGGTACGGACACCAACGCGGACGCCGGTGAGGACCGTTCGGTGCCGTTGCCGCAGACGGTGTTCGCGCCGCCGCTGAGCGACGCGGACGGGAACGGGCCGATGACGCCGCCGGAGGCCAAGACGGCGCTGATGTCGGGGGGCAGCGGGCTTCCGCGCACGGCGGTCGCCCCGGCGGTCACGGAGCCGGGCGCGCCGTCGCCGGGCAGCACGCCGCCTCCGCCGTCCGGCAGCACACCCCCTCCGGCGCCGGGTGCCGCGTCGTACGGCTGTCCGCAGGGCCCGGGTGGAGCGGCGACGCCCCCTCCGTCGCCGGGCGCCGCCGCGTCGTACGGCTATCCGCAGGGACCCGGGGCTCCGGGTGCGCCGGCGGGTCCTGGGGCTCCGGCCGCTCCGGGTGGGGCGGGTACGCCGTCGCCCGGTGCTGCCGGTGCCGGTGTGCCGCCGGCGCCGTCGAGCGCCGGTGACATCGCGGAGGCCGCGACCAGCAAGGCGGCGCCGCCTCCGCGGCGTGGGCGGGGTGCGACTTTGCCGCCTCCGCCGGGCGCCCCCGGGGCGCCGGGCGCCGCGGCGGGCGGGTATGTGCCGACGCAGATGGTGTCCTCGCTCGGCCCGGACGGACCGCAGCCGGCTCCCGGCGCGCCGCACGTTCCCGGCGCCCCGCAGCCCCCCGCCGCTCCGGGTGCGCCCGGCGGCACCCCGCCGGGCGGTGTCCACCACGCGGCGACGGTGTTCGCCGACCCGGGACGTCCGGGCGCCCCGCGGCCTCCGGGCGCTCCGGGTGCGCCCGGCGGTACGCCCCCCGGCGGTGTCCACCACGCGGCGACGATGTTCGCCGACCCGGGACGCCCCGGTGCCCCGCAGCCTCCGGGTGCGCCGGGTGCTCCAGGTGCTCCAGGTGCCCCGACTCCGCCCGGCGCTCCCGGCGCGCACTCCTCGGCGGGCGGCGCGCGCGGTGCCGTGCACCATGCGGAGACCGTGCTGGCCGCGCCCCCCGTGGGCGGTCCCGGCATGCCTCTTCCGCCGTCCGCCCCGGGCGCCCCCGGCATGGCGCCGCCCCCGGCGCCGCAGCCGATGCCGCCCGGTGCGATGCCTCCGCCCGGTGCGATGCCCCCGCCCGGCGTGATGCCCCCGCCCGGTGGGCAGCCCGTGCCCGGCTACCCGCAGCCCGTCCCCGGTCAGCCGACCGTCGGCCCCGGCTACCAGGCCGTCCTGCGCTACCGGGCGCACGACGGCTCGGAGCAGCAGCTGATCCGGCGTTCCGCGCCGGGCACCCCGCACCCGGAGTGGCAGATCTTCCACGAGCTGCGGGCCATGAACGTGCCGCCGGCGAACGTGCTGGAGCTGCACACGGAGCTGGAGTCGTGCGAGCTGCCCGGTGCTTACTGCGCGCGGATGATCCGGGAACAGTGGCCGCAGGCGCGGATCACGTCGATCGCGCCGTACGGCACGGATCACGCGAGCCGGCAGCAGGGCATGCAGCAGCTGCTCGCCCATCAGGGTGAGTTGCACCAGGTCGCGGACGGCCCCGCGCGGCCGGCGCCGGTGCGGGCGCCGCTGCCGCCGGTGCAGCCGGTGCCGCCCGTCCCGCCGGAGGGGATCGCGCAGGAGCTGGCGGCGGTGTTCGGGCCGGGGATCTTCCGGTTCGAGCAGCAGGCGGTGTCCCGGCAGGGGGTGCCGCCGATCGTGGCGCACACGCTGGTGGTGGCCGGTCTGCCGGTCGACATGGGCCCGTTCTTCTGGGCGCAGGCCCAACCGGGGCGGCCGGTGCCGACGCTGGCGGAGCTGGCGGCCGAGCGCGGGGTGCAGCCGGCGGCGGACGCGGGCTCGTACCTGGTGATGGGCACCGACTTCGGCAGGGCGCTGTGCGTGCAGTACGGCACCGCGAACATCGTGGCCGTGCCGGTGGAGGCGGGGCCGGGCGGGGCGCCGGTGCCGCCGCAGTTCGTGAACACCGGGCTGCCGGAGCTCCAGCGGTGCCTTGCGCTGCTCGGGCGGATGTGGCGGCTGCGGTACGGGCTGAACCAGGAGCAGGCGGGCCGCTGGACGGTGGACTTCCAGGCGCAGTTGGCGGCGTTGGACCCGGCGGCGCTGGCGTCGCCGGAGAGCTGGTGGTCGGTGCTGCTGGAGCAGATGTGGGACGGGTTGCTGTGACGCTCCGTCAGTGATCCTCGGCCCCGGGCCGAACGGGCCGGTTCTGATCGAAAGATCGGGACCGGCCCTTTCTGTTCCCTTGCGACCGTGACATTCGTCCGGAGTGTCGCGTTATGAACATTTCTGTGCAGTACCTCAAGATGTGCGCCACATCATCATTTTTCGGGTCCGTTCGGCGGAGAGAGGTTCCGGATGAGCAGCACATCGTCGTCGCCGCACGGTTTCGTGACCGTCAAGGGGCGCGGTTACCGTCCCGGGCAGGTCGACGCGTTCGTCGAGGTGATCGCCGAGGACCGGGACGCCGCGTGGGAGCGGGCGGCCCGGCTCACGGTGCTCGCCAAGGAGATGGAGGGCGAGGCGCTGCGGCTGCGCGAGACGGTCGCCGCGCTCCAGCCGCAGACGTACGACGCGCTGGGGGAGCGCGCACGGACCCTGTTCCAGCTCGCGACCGAGGAGGCGGAGGCCGTGCGGGAGGACGCGCGGCAGGTGGCGCAGGAGGAGGTCGCACAGGCCGAGGCGCACGCCGAGAAGGTGCTCAGGGCGGCGCGGGAAGAGGCGGAGGCGGTGCGCGAGGACGCCGACGAGCAGGCCCGGCAGCGCCTTGTCACGGCCCGGGCCCAGGCCGGGGAGATCCGGGTCCTGGCCCGCCGCACGCTCAAGTCCGCCCGTGGCGAGGAGCTGACCGCGCTGCGTGAGCGACGCCAGCGCGCCGCCGTCATGCTCGCCGAGCAGGAGCAGGGGCACATCGAACGCTGGGAGCGGGCCGAGCGGGAGGCCGCCGAGCGGGCGGCGGCGCTGGACGCCCATCACGCGACCCTCATGGCGCGCGCCGAGGCGGCGCTGGAGGAGGCCCGCCAGGCGCTCGTCGACGCCGAGCCCATGGGGCGCCGCTACCAGGAGGCGGCCCGGGTGCGGGCCGCGGAACTGCTGGCCGAGGCCCGCCTGGAGGAGGAGCGCATCGCGCAGGAGACCGAACAGATCCTGCGTGAGCACGGGGAGCGCTGGGACGAGGTGTGCGCCCACATGGACCGTATGCGTGACAGCCTCAGCGACTTGACGGGCCGGCTCGTGGAGTAGGCCGTGGGCGGCCCTGGAACGTGGTGCGCCCTCTCACCTGGGTGATTGTCATGGACCGGGTGTCCGGGGGCGGGTATCGTTCCCGCGCCGCGTCGTGTCGCGGCACGTTCCGTCGACACCTTGCCCGGGGGGGCCTCCACCATGTCCGCTGCCAACGAGCTGCGCCTGCGTCCACCGCTGCCCCAGGGTGCGCGCCCGTTCTCGCACGGTCCGCTGATCGCCGCCGTGGCGGGGCTCGCCGTGGTCGTCCTGGCCGATCTGTTCAGTCTGTTCGCCGCCGCCCGCCTGCGTGGCCTGATCAGTGGCGGCGACGGCTTCCTCGTCGCCGGCCGGCAGCACCTGCTGGACGCCTACGACCTGTACGAGAGGGCCCGGCAGTGGCAGGTCGAGGCCTACCTGCCCTGCGCCGTCGCGTTCGTGGTGTGGTTCTTCCTGATGCGCCGGGCGACGGCCCCCCTGGGCCCGGACCGCTTCCGCAACGGTCCCGGCTGGGCGATCGGGGCCTGGTTGGTGCCGGTGGGCAACCTGTGGCTGCCGTACCAGGTCGCCATCGACATGTGGTACGCCGCCGCGCAGCTGCCGCCCGACGGTGAGCCGTACCGGGTGGTCCGGACCTGGCCGGTGACCCTGTGGTGGAGCCTGTTCGCGTGCGGCATCCTCCTCGACCGGTTCTCCGCCACGCGGTACCGCGGGAGCGAGAACCTGACGGAGCTGCGGAGCGCGGTCGGTCAGTACATGATCGGCGACGTGCTGAACATCGCCGCCGCGGTCGCCGCTGTGTACTTCGCCGTCCAGCTGACGAAGATGCAGCGCCGTAAGGCGACCGAGGGCTCTTACTCGGCCGCCTGAGGGTCCCTCACCCGTCCCGGCGTACCGCGCCGGCCAGGATCCAGCCCTCCACGGCCTCGTACTGGCCGCGCTGTTCCTGTGCCGTGCGGCGGCCGGACAGGAGGGTGCCGGCCCAGCCGAGGGCGAAGCCCAGGGGGATGGTCACCAGGCCGGTCGTGGTGAACGGGAACCAGTTGAAGTTGGCCTCGGGGAAGGCGGCGGCGGGCGAGCCGGAGACCAGGTTGGTGCCGGGCATCAGCAGCAGCACGGACAGGGTGCCGCCGATGAGCGTGGCGAGCAGGCCGGTGCGGGTGTAGCGGCGCCAGAAGAGGCTGTAGACCAGGGCGGGGGCGAGCGCGGAGGCGCCGATGCAGAAGGACAGGGTGACCAGCGGCTGCAGGCTGCGGTGCTGGACCTGGGCGGCGAGCAGGATCGCCGGGACGCCGACGCCGAGCGCGGACAGCCGGGCCAGCAGCATCTCGCGGCGCGGCGACATCTGCCGCACGCGCGTGGCGAAGACGTCGTGCGCGAGGGAGTTGGCGCAGGCGAGGATCATCCCGGCGACGGAGGCGAGCACGGTCAGGAAGATCGCCGTGGTGACGGTGGTGAACAGCAGCGTCTCGGCGTACGAGGCGTCCGCGCCGAACACGGCGCGCGAGCCCAGCAGATAGGCGGTGTTCCCGCGCGGGTCGGCCGCGGCGATCGCGGCGCGGCCGAGCAGGGCGGTGGCGCCGGTGGCGACGATCGTGACCACCAGCACGAACAGCACGACGCAGGACACCGCCCAGGACATGGAGCGGCGTACCTGGCGGGCGCTGGAGGCGGTGTACATGCGCATGGTGACGTGCGGCAGGCACCCCCCGCCGAGGACGACCGTCAGCTCCGAGGTGATCATGTCGAGCCGGGGGCTCGCCCCGCCCGTGAACTCCAGCCCGGAGCGCAGGAAGGCGGGCCCGGCCCCGCTCTTGGCGGCCGCCGCGGCGAACAGCGCGCCCAGGTCCCAGCCGAAGCGGTTCAGGACCAGTACGGCCACCACCGCGCCGGAGCCGAGCAGCATCACGATCTTCATGATCTGGATCAGCGCGGTGCCCTTCATCCCGCCGATCGCCGCGTAGCTGATCATCAGCGCGCCCAGTCCGATGATCACGCCGGTCTTCAGCGCGTCACTGGAGAAGCCCAGGATGAACGCCAGCAGCTGCCCGGTGCCGGCGAGCTGCACCAGCATCAGCGGCAGCAGCGCGGCCAGGGTCACCAGGCTCGCCGTGACCCGTACCGCGCGGCCCGGCATGCGGCGGGCGAGCGCGTCGCCCATGGTGAACCGGCCCGCGTTGCGCAGCGGTTCGGCCAGCAGGAACATCAGCAGCATCAGCGACAGCGCCGTGGCGAGGGCGAGGACGATGCCGTCGTAGCCGCACAGGGCGATCACGCCGCCGGTGCCGAGCACGCTCGCCGCGGAGATGTAGTCGCCGGCGATGGCCAGGCCGTTGCGCAGCGGGGAGAGGGAGCCGTAGCCGGTGTAGAACTCGTCGAGGTCGTCGCCGTCGGGGCCGGTCATCACGCACAGCAGCAGCGTGAGCGTGGCGACGGCCGTGAAGGCCAGCAGGGACATGGTCTGCGCGTTGCCGCTGAAGTGGGTCATCGCGCCGCCTCCCGGGCGGCGTCCACCTCGGACTGGCGGCGGATGCGGTCCACGAGCGGGTCGACGTGGCGGCGGGCGGTGCGCTCGTAGACGGCCACCGCCAGCCAGGTGACGGGGAGCTGGGCCAGGGCGAGCAGCAGTCCGGCGGGCAGGCCGCCGGTGACGGTGCGCGTCATGAACGCGGGCGCGAACGCCGACAGCAGGAGGAAGAGCGTGAAGTAGCCGAGCGCGGTCAGGGTGGCCGTGCGCCGCTGCCAGCGGTAGGCGCTGCGCAGCACCCGCAGGTCGCCGTGGTGGCCGAGGGGGCGGTGCGCGGGTTGCCGGGGCGGCGGCGCGGGCCGCCAGGGGCGGGGGGTGTACGACGGGGACGGGTCGTAGGACATCCCGGTGCTCCTTGCGTGGTGCGGGTCCGGGCGGCGGACCGCAGGGAGGGGGTGGGGGGTGAAGCGGGGTCGCACGCTACTCGCGCGTAGCTTGGAACGCTGCCCTTTCGGCGAACTGAGCGGTCGGTATGCGCTTGCCTGTACGGGCTGTCACCGACCTGTGACACGGAGCAGACAGGTCCGCGGCCTCATGATCCGTACCGTGGGGGGCACAGCCATCCCGTTCGCAGCGGCCTCACATGACCGAGCAGGCGGCATCCGGCTCTCCGCCACCTCCCACCGGCGCCCTTCGCGCCCCCGTTCCACAGGAGTCGTCATGCGCACCGCCCTCCGTACCGCCGTCGCCACCGTCGCCCTCCTCGGCGCGGTCGCGCTGCCCGCCTCCGCCGCCGTCGCGGCCGGCTCGCACGCCGTCACCGCCGCCTCGGCGCGGGCCACCACTCCCGCCGGCGCCGACGCGCGGTACGACGGCCACAAGCTGTACGTCGCGCCGGGCACCCTCGCCGTCCTGCGCAACGCCCCCTCCGACGGCGGCCCGCAGGTCTGGCTGCGCGCGGTGCCCACCACATGGCAGCAGACCGACGGCTGGGGCGGGCGCGTCCTCGCCCTGCTCGACCGGGGCCACACCACCGCCGGCCTGGGCGGCCGCACCTACCGGCTGACCGGCGCCGGCAGCGCCCGGCCGATGCTGGAGGTGGCCACCAAGGGCGGCGTCGAGAAGTACGCGCTCCCCGGCAAGGGCGAGGTCGGCACCCTGGTGCGTACGGTGAAGGCCGTCGACGGCTCCTACGTCAAGGTCTACCGCGTCGCCGCCGGCGACTACCGCGGCGAGAACGTCCACCGCCAGGACTCCCTCGGCACCCTGCACGCCAAGGGCGCCACGGCCGGCGCCCAGCACAACGGCGTCTACTTCGCCCTCACCCCGACGGGGCAGGCGTACAGCTGGACCGGCAACGTCAACGCCCAGAAGAGGACGGGCACCTACCGGCTGCCGAACGGCGTCCTCGCCAGGCTCTCCGAGAAGGGCGGCGTGTGGGCCGTGCAGCTGGTGCGCGCCGGTCACCCCGGCCCGGTGCGTTCCGTACCGGCCGGCAGCGCCGCCACGGCCGCGCAGGACGGCGACACGATCGTCGTGCTGAACGGCGACGGCACGTTCAGCAACCACATCGTCGGCGCCGCCAAGCAGGCCCCGGCGGTCCGCACCGGCGCCTGACGGCGGCCTGGACGGGCGAGCGGGCAGCGGCGACCCGTGCGGTCGCCGCTGCCTTTCTGCTCTCCCGGGCGCGGTGTGCCGGGGTGTCAGTCCGTCAGGACCGGGAAGCGGCGCGGTGCGACGAACAGCAGCACCAGGAACGCCAGCGCCGCCGCGCACGCCGCGCCGGCGTACACGGCGTGGACGGCGTCGGCGAGGGCGTGCCGTACCGCCTCCGGCGCCCGGCCGGCCTGCCACGCGCGCGTGACGGAGTCCAGGTCGCCCGCGCCGCCGAGGCGGGCGGCGAGCACCCCGTTGGCGACCGCGCCGAACAGGGCGGCGCCGACGGTCTGCCCGGTCTGCCGGCAGAACAGCACGGAGGCGGTGGTGGTGCCGCGCTCCGCCCAGCCCACGGTGGACTGCACGCCCACGATGAGCGGCAGCTGGAACAGGCCGAGGGCCGCGCCCAGCGTCAGCATGAGCAGCATCGGCTGCCAGGCGGCTCCGGGATACGGCAGCAGCGGGAAGGCCAGCAGGATCAGCGTGGCGGCGCCGATGCCGAGCATCGCGGTGTCGCGGAAGCCGATCCGCCGGTACACGTGCTGGCTGACGGCCGCCGACATCGGCCAGGTCAGCGTCCACACGGAGAGCACGAACCCGGCGGCGACCGGGCCGAGCCCGAGCACCGACTGGGCGTAGGTGGGCAGGAAGACGGACGGGGCGACCATCAGCAGGCCCAGCCCGCCGAGCGCGAGGTTCACCGCGGCGATGGTGCGCCGCCGCCACACCCAGCCGGGGATGATCGGCTCGGCGGCACGGCGTTCGACGAGGACGACGACCACGGCGAGCGCGAGCCCGGCCGCGAACAGGGCGACGGACGGCGGCGACAGCCACGGCCAGGCCACCCCGCCCTGCACCATCGCGGTCAGCAGCACCCCGCCGCACGCGAACACGGCGAGCGCGCCCGCCCAGTCGACACGCGCGCGTGGCCGCGTCTCGCGTCGCTCCTCGTGCAGATGACGCACGATCAGCCACAACGCGACCGCGCCGACCGGCAGGTTGACCAGGAAGATCCACCGCCAGTCGGCGTACGCGGCGAGCACACCGCCGATCCCCGGCCCGGCGATCGCGGACACCGCCCACACCGTGGACAGCTTCGACTGGATCTTCGGCCGCTCCTCGAGCGGGTACAGATCGGCGGCGAGGGTCTGCACGGTGCCCTGCAGGGCGCCGCCGCCCAGGCCCTGCACGATGCGGAAGGCGATCAGGGCGCCCATGTTCCAGGCGAGCGCGCACAGCAGGGAGCCGAGCAGGAACACCACCGCCCCGGCGACCAGGACGGGCTTGCGGCCGAAGGTGTCCGACAGCTTGCCGTACACCGGCAGGGTGACGGTCACGGCGAGCAGGTAACCGGAGAACAGCCAGGAGAAGACGGAGAAGCCGCCGAGGTCGCCGACGATCTGCGGTACGGCGGTGGCGACGACGGTGGAGTCCAGCGCGGCCAGCGCCATCGCCAGCATCAACGCCGCGACCACCGCCGCCCGTTGCCGGGTGCCCGGTGGCCGGGTGACGCCGTCGCGTATCGCAGGTCTCGCCGTGTCCACCGGGTGCCCTTCCGTCGTGCCATGGGTCCGTGCCCCTTGCAGCTATCTGCCGGGGACAGCTTCCCACTTGACCCTGACGCGACGGGAGGGCGCAGGCTGAGTGCACCTCGGGGTGGAGCGCGACCCCGACGGCCCCTCCACCCGCCGGTGGAGCGCCCCTAGGGGTTCCTCCGCACTACGGCTCGGGGAGGGCTCGTCCCCCTGGAGGACGAGCGGGCGGGGCCGGCGTCCTTAGTCTGGCTTTACGCCGCTGGGGGGCGGCCGGCCGAACCGCCGGGGTGGGGTTTTCCCCCGCCCGAAGACGGGGTTCCACACCAGCGCGCGGCACCCCTGCCGCCCGCGAGACTCGACGCCGTAACCACCGAGCGACCGCCGATGCGCGAACAGGCGCATCCCTGTCGACTCTGCCGACCGATTTAGGAGACATACCGTGACTTCGGCTGTGACCATTCCCAGGCATGGGGGCACTGGAGGGACTACGGCCGTTGCCGCGCGGGCGCGGCAGGTCGTCAAGGCGTACGGGTCGGGGGAGACCCGGGTCGTCGCGCTGGACCGCGTCGACGTGGACATCGCCCGCGGCCGGTTCACCGCGATCATGGGCCCCTCGGGGTCCGGCAAGTCCACGCTGATGCACTGCCTCGCCGGGCTCGACACCGTGACGAGCGGCCGCATCCACCTGGACGACACGGAGATCACCGGGCTGAAGGACAAGAAGCTCACCCAACTGCGCCGGGACCGGATCGGGTTCATCTTCCAGGCGTTCAACCTGCTGCCGACGCTCAGCGCGCTGGAGAACATCACGCTGCCGATGGACATCGCCGGCCGCAAGCCGGACCAGCAGTGGCTGGCGCGCGTGGTGGACACCGTCGGACTCGCCGGGCGGCTCAAGCACCGCCCCAACCAGCTCTCCGGCGGTCAGCAGCAGCGCGTCGCCGTCGCACGGGCGCTCGCCGCCCGGCCGGAGATCATCTTCGGTGACGAGCCCACCGGCAACCTCGACTCCCGCGCGGGCGCGGAGGTGCTCGGCTTCCTGCGGCGGTCGGTCACCGAGCTGGGGCAGACCATCGTGATGGTCACCCACGACCCGGTCGCCGCCTCGTACGCGGACCGGGTGCTGTACCTCGCCGACGGCCGGATCGTCGACGAGATGTACCAGCCGACCGCCGAGCAGGTCCTCGACCGGATGCTGCGTTTTTCCGGCGGAGACAACCGGACCCCCGATTTCGACGCCCGGGGGCGCACGTCATGACCGTGCTGAAGACCTCGCTGCGCAACTTCTTCGCGCACAAGGGGCGCATGGCGCTGTCGGCGGTCGCCGTCATGCTGTCCGTGGCCTTCGTCTGCGGAACCCTTGTCTTCACGGACACGATGAACACCACCTTCGACAAGCTGTTCGCCGCCACCTCCTCGGACGTCACCGTCACCGCCAAGAGCGCCTCGGACACCGGGGAGACGAAGTCCGACAACGGCAAGCCGCCGGTCATGCCGGCCTCCGTGCTCGACAAGGTGCGCCACGTCCACGGCGTCAAGGCCGCCGAGGGCACGGTGTTCTCCACCTCGGTGACCGTCGTCGACGCCGGCAAGGACAGCCTGTCCCCCACCTCCGGCGGCCCGACCATCGTCGGCAGCTGGAACGGCCAGGACGCCCGCACCATGAAGATCACCGAAGGCGCGGCGCCCCACGGGCCCGGCCAGGTCATGGTCGACGAGGACACCGCCGGCAAGCACCACCTCAAGCTCGGCGACGAGATCGGCGTCATCAGCGCGATCGGCACGCACACCGCGAAGATCTCCGGCGTCGCCGCCTTCCAGGTCACCAACCCCGGCGCCGCGATCTTCTACCTGGACACCAGGACCGCGCAGGACACCCTCGTCGGACAGAGCGGCGTCTACACCAACGTCAACGTCACCGCCGCCCCGGGGATCAGCGACGACCAGCTGAAGAAGGACGTCGTCGCCGGGCTCGGCGGCGGCTACAAGGTGCAGACCGCCAAGGAGGTCGCCGACGCCAATCAGAAGAGCGTGGAGAGCTTCCTGAACGTCATGAAGTACGCGATGCTCGGCTTCGCCGGGATCGCCTTCGTCGTCGGCATCTTCCTGATCATCAACACCTTCTCGATGCTGGTCGCCCAGCGCACCCGGGAGATCGGCCTGATGCGGGCCATCGGCTCCTCCCGCAGGCAGGTCAACCGTTCCGTGCTGATCGAGGCGCTGCTGCTGGGCGTCGTCGGCTCGGTGCTCGGCGCGGCGGCGGGCGTGGGGATCGCCGTCGGGCTGATGAAGCTCATGGGCCAGATGGGCATGAACCTGTCCACCGACGACCTCACGGTCGCCTGGACGACCCCGGTGGTCGGCCTGGTGCTCGGCGTCGTGGTGACGGTCCTGGCCGCCTATCTGCCGGCCCGGCGCGCCGGGAAGATCTCACCCATGGCCGCCCTGCGCGACGCGGGCATGCCGGCCGACGTCAAGGCGGGCCGGGTGCGCGGTGCGCTGGGCGTGCTGCTGACGGGCGGCGGCGGGGCGAGCCTGTACGTCGCCGCCCACGCGGGGAAGGCGAGCGAGGGCTCGCTGTGGCTGGGGCTCGGCGTGGTGCTGAGCCTGATCGGGTTCGTGGTCGTCGGCCCGCTGCTCGCCGGCGGCGTGGTCCGGGTCCTCGGCGCGGTCCTGCTGCGGATCTTCGGACCGGTCGGGCGGATGGCCGAGCGCAACGCGCTGCGCAACCCGCGGCGCACCGGGGCGACGGGCGCCGCGCTGATGATCGGGCTCGCGCTGGTGGCCTGCCTGTCGGTGGTCGGCTCCTCCATGGTCGCCTCCGCCACGGACGAACTCGACAAGAGCGTCGGCACTGACTTCATCGTCCAGTCCGACAGCGGGCAGCTGATCACTCCGCAGGCCGTCAAGGCGGCGAGGTCCGTGCCGGGTCTGGAGCGGGTCACCGAGTACAAGGTCCTCGACGCCGCGCTGACCACGCCCGACGGGCGCACCACGAAGAAGGAGACCATCAACGCGGCCGACCCGACCTATGCGCAGGACGTGCGCACCAAGACGGTCGCCGGCCGTCTCGAGGACGCCTACCGGCCGGACTCGATGTCCGTCTTCGAGGGCTTCGCCAAGGAGCACGGCGTCAAGCTCGGCTCCACGGTCGCGGTCGCCTTCGGGGACGGCAGGACGGCCCGGCTCACGGTCCGCGCGATCACCAGCGACGACGTGGTGATCGACAAGGGCGCGATGTACGCGTCGATCGCGACGGTGGCCCGGTACGTGCCGGCCGAGAAGATGCCGCTGGACATGCTGCTCTTCGCCAGTGCCAGGGACGGGCAGCAGGACGCCGCCTACGCGTCCCTGAAGTCGGCGCTGCACGACTATCCGCAGTACAAGGTGCGTGACCAGACCGACTACAAGCAGGCGATGAAGGACCAGATCGGGCAGTTGCTGAACATGATCTACGGCCTGCTGGCCCTGGCGATCGTGGTCGCGGTCCTGGGTGTCGTGAACACCCTGGCCCTGTCGGTGGTCGAGCGGACCCGGGAGATCGGCCTGATGCGGGCCATCGGCCTCTCGCGCCGGCAGCTGCGGCGGATGATCCGCCTGGAGTCGGTGGTGATCGCCCTCTTCGGCGCGCTGCTCGGCCTGGGGCTGGGCATGGGCTGGGGCGCCACGGCCCAGAAGCTGCTCGCCCTGGAGGGGCTGAAGGTTCTGGAGATTCCCTGGCCGACGATCACCGGTGTCTTCGTCGGCTCGGCCTTCGTGGGCCTGTTCGCCGCCCTGATCCCGGCCTTCAGGGCGGGCCGCATGAACGTCCTGAACGCCATCGCGACGGACTAGCAGCCGCGGGCGGGACGGACAGCCGCCGTGGACGGGGGTCACGGGGGCGACATCGGCGCCGGGAAGCCTTGGGGGGCTTCCCGGCGCCGGTGTGCGTCACGGGTGCCGCCTCAACGGCACCCGGCGTTGTCCACAGCCCCCGGCGTTCGATGCGGCCAGGTCGTACGCTGGACACCCCCGGCTGCATCTCGCGTCGGGCCTTTCGCGTTGTCCACCCTCGTCACCACCGGACGGAAAAGCCCTCCATGAGCCTGCACGGTCTGCTCGACGCCGTCGTCAAGGATCCCGCCCTCGCGGAAGCGATCGCGGCGGCCGCCGACGGCAACCGCATGCACGTCGACCTGGTCGGCCCCCCGGCGGCCCGCCCCTTCACGATCGCCGCGCTCGCCCGCGAGTCCGCCCGCCCGGTCCTCGCGGTGACCGCGACCGGCCGTGAGGCCGAGGACCTGGCGGCCGCGCTGCGCTCGCTGCTGCCGTCCGAGGGCGTCGTGGAGTACCCCTCCTGGGAGACCCTCCCGCACGAGCGGCTGAGCCCCCGCAGCGACACCGTCGGCCGCCGTCTCGCCGTCCTGCGCCGCCTCGCCCATCCCCGCCCCGACGACCCCGAGACGGGCCCGGTCTCCGTCGTCGTCGCCCCCGTGCGCTCCGTGCTGCAACCGCAGGTCAAGGGCCTCGGCGACCTGGAGCCGGTGGCGCTGCGCACCGGCTCCAGCGCCGATCTGAACGAGGTCGTGGCGGCCCTCGCGGCAGCGGCGTACGCGCGCGTGGAGCTGGTGGAGAAGCGCGGCGAGTTCGCCGTGCGCGGCGGCATCCTGGACGTCTTCCCGCCCACCGAGGAACACCCCCTGCGCGTCGAGTTCTGGGGCGACGACGTCGAGGAGATCCGCTACTTCAAGGTCGCCGACCAGCGCTCCCTGGAGGTCGCCGCACACGGCCTGTGGGCGCCGCCCTGCCGCGAGCTGCTGCTCACCGACGACGTCCGCGCACGCGCGCGTGCCCTCGCCGAACGCCACCCGGAGCTGGGCGAACTCCTGAACAAGATCGCCGAGGGGATCGCGGTCGAGGGCATGGAATCCCTCGCTCCGGTCCTCGTCGACGACATGGAGCTGCTGATCGACGTGCTGCCCAAGGGCTCCATGGCCGTCGTCTGCGACCCCGAGCGGGTCCGTACCCGCGCCGCCGACCTGGTCGCCACCAGCCAGGAGTTCCTCCAGGCGTCCTGGGCCGCCACCGCCGGCGGCGGCGAGGCGCCCATCGACGTCGGCGCGGCCTCCCTGTGGTCCATCGCCGACGTCCGCGACCGGGCCCGCGAGCTGGAGATGATGTGGTGGTCGGTGTCGCCGTTCGCCGCCGACGACGAGCTGACGGATTCCTTTGCCGCTGACGCGGCGGGCGACACCCTCAAGCTCGGCATGCACGCCCCCGAGGCCTACCGCGGCGACACCGCGCGGGCGCTCGCCGACACCAAGGGCTGGCTCGCCGACGGCTGGCGCACGGTGTACGTCACCGAGGGCCACGGCCCGGCCGCCCGCACGGTCGAGGTGCTCGGCGGGGAGGGCATCGCCGCCCGCCTGGACACCGACCTCGGTGAGCTGTCCCCGTCGCTCGTGCACGTGGCGTGCGGCTCCGTCGACAACGGCTTCGTCGACCCGGGTCTGAAGCTGGCCGTGCTCACCGAGACCGACCTGACCGGGCAGAAGGCGGCCGGCAAGGACGGCGCCCGCATGCCCGCGCGGCGCCGCAAGACCATCGACCCGCTCACCCTGGAGGCGGGCGACTACATCGTCCACGAGCAGCACGGCGTCGGCCGCTACATCGAGATGGTGCAGCGCACGGTGCAGGGCGCCACGCGCGAGTACCTCGTCGTGGAGTACGCGCCCGCCAAGCGCGGCCAGCCCGGCGACCGGCTGTACATCCCCACCGACCAGCTGGAGCAGATCACCAAGTACGTCGGCGGCGAGGCGCCCACGCTGCACCGCCTGGGCGGCGCCGACTGGACGAAGACCAAGGCGCGCGCGAAGAAGGCCGTCAAGGAGATCGCCGCCGACCTGATCAAGCTGTACAGCGCCCGCATGGCCGCGCCCGGCCACGCCTTCGGCTCCGACACGCCCTGGCAGCGCGAGCTGGAGGACGCCTTCCCCTACGCGGAGACCCCGGACCAGCTCACCACGATCGCCGAGGTCAAGGAGGACATGGAGAAGACGGTCCCGATGGACCGCCTGATCTGCGGCGACGTCGGCTACGGCAAGACCGAGATCGCGGTGCGGGCCGCGTTCAAGGCGGTGCAGGACGGCAAGCAGGCCGCCGTCCTCGTACCGACGACGCTGCTGGTGCAGCAGCACTTCGGGACGTTCTCCGAGCGGTACGCGCAGTTCCCGGTGAACGTGCGGGCGCTGTCCCGCTTCCAGACCGACACCGAGGCGAAGGCGACCCTGGAGGGCCTGAAGGACGGCTCGGTCGACATCGTCATCGGCACGCACCGGCTGTTCTCCTCCGAGACCAAGTTCAAGGACCTCGGACTGGTCATCGTCGACGAGGAGCAGCGCTTCGGCGTCGAGCACAAGGAGCAGCTGAAGAAGCTGCGCGCCAACGTCGACGTGCTGACGATGTCCGCGACCCCGATCCCGCGCACCCTGGAGATGGCGGTCACCGGCATCCGCGAGATGTCGACGATCACCACCCCGCCGGAGGAGCGGCACCCGGTGCTCACCTTCGTCGGGCCCTACGAGGAGAAGCAGATCGGCGCGGCGATCCGGCGTGAGCTGCTGCGCGAGGGCCAGGTCTTCTACATCCACAACCGGGTGGAGTCCATCGACCGGGCCGCAGCTCGGCTGCGCGAGATCGTGCCCGAGGCGCGGATCGCCACCGCGCACGGGCAGATGTCGGAGGCGGCGCTGGAGCAGGTCGTCGTCGACTTCTGGGAGAAGAAGTTCGACGTCCTGGTCTCCACCACGATCGTCGAGTCCGGCATCGACATCGCCAACGCCAACACCCTGATCGTGGAGCGCGGCGACACCTTCGGCCTGTCCCAGCTGCATCAGCTGCGCGGCCGCGTCGGGCGTGGCCGCGAGCGCGGGTACGCGTACTTCCTGTACCCGCCGGAGAAGCCGCTGACCGAGACCGCGCACGAGCGGCTCGCGACCATCGCGCAGCACACCGAGATGGGCGCGGGCATGTACGTGGCGATGAAGGACCTGGAGATCCGCGGCGCCGGCAACCTGCTCGGCGGCGAGCAGTCGGGCCACATCGCGGGCGTCGGCTTCGACCTGTACGTGCGCATGGTCGGCGAGGCGGTCGCGGACTACCGCAGGCAGCTGGAGACGGGGGAGCCCTCGGCGGGAGGGCCGGAAGAGGCGCCGCTGGAGGTCAAGATCGAGCTGCCGGTCGACGCGCACGTCCCGCACGACTACGCGCCCGGCGAGCGGCTGCGCCTCCAGGCCTACCGGGCCATCGCCTCCGCCAACAGCGAGGAGGACGTCAGACACGTTCGCGAGGAACTCACCGACCGCTACGGCAAGCTGCCCGAGCCGGTGGAGAACCTGCTGCTGGTGGCCGGCCTGCGGATGCTCGCGCGGGCGTGCGGGGTCGGGGAGGTCGTGCTCCAGGGCACGAACATCCGCTTCGCGCCGGTGGAGTTGCGCGAGTCGCAGGAACTGCGCCTGAAGCGGCTGTACCCGGGCAGCGTCATCAAGCCGGCCACCCATCAGGTGCTCGTCCCGCGCCCGAAGACGGCCAAGGTCGGCGGCAAGCCGCTGGTCGGCCGCGAACTGCTGGCGTGGGTGGGCGAGTTCCTGACGTCGGTGCTGGACTCGTAGGAGGCGGTTCACCCGCGGCGGGCCGTTGCCGCTGGGCCGCCGCGGGAACGGGCGAAGCCGCCCGCTGGACTCCAGGGTCCGTGGGCGGCTTCGGCCTCGGTCGGGGGCCTACTGCTGGTCGGGGTGGTCGCGGTCCATGCCGAGGCGCTGCTCGGCCTGGCGCTGCGCCGTGTCGACCTGGTCCTCGTACTTCCCGCCAGTCTTGTCGTTGACCATTTTCTCGCCGGCGTCGGACATCTGCTTGGCCTTGTCCGTTGCCTGCTTGTTCTGGCGGAACCTGTCCAAGAGGCCCATGCGGAAGCTCCTTCCGGTGCGAACTCCCTTCCGACAATACGCCCGGGATGCCCGGGATGCCCAAAGAAGGGCGCGTATGGTCTGAACCTCTGTGCGGTTACGGTGTGTACACAGTGCCTGTGCGGGAAGACTCGCCCGTGCGGGGCGGAACCGGTCGAGCAAGGGGAGGGACGCACCGTGAGGTGTGCGAGGGGCGGGGTCACGGTTGCTGCCGTGCTGGCGCTGGGCGTCACCGGCTGCACACAGCAGACGCCGGGATCGTCGGGGCCGCAGCGGTCCACCGGCGACGGTCACGCGGTCAGTCCGCTGGACAATCCCGACGGGACCAAACCCGGGCTGGCGCCCGTCACCGACGCGGCCGACCGCGCCGCGGCCCGCGCGCTCGTCCAGAAGGTGGCGACCAAGGGGCGCGGCCCGAAGACCGGGTATGAGCGCGCCAAGTTCGGCTACGCCTGGATGGACTCGGTCCCCGGCGACGTGCCCTACGCCCACAACGGGTGCGACACCCGCAACGACCTGCTCAAGCGCGACGGCCAGGACGTCACCTTCCGCAAGGGCTCCAACTGCGTCGTCGTCTCCATGACGCTGCACGACCCCTACACCGGCAAGACCATCGCGTGGACCAAGTCCCGTGCCACGACGGTGCAGATCGACCACGTCATGCCGCTGTCGTACGACTGGCAGATGGGTGCCTCGCGCTGGGCCAAGGACAAGCGGGAGGCCATCGCCAACGACCCGCTCAATCTGGTTCCGGTGGACGGGCCCGCCAACGGCGCCAAGAGCGACTCCGGCCCGGCGACCTGGCTGCCGCCGGACAAGCAGATCCGGTGCGCCTACGTGGTGCGCTTCGCGCAGGTGTCGCTCAAGTACGCCCTGCCCGTCACCGCCGCCGACAAGCAGATGATGCTGCGTCAGTGCGACTGAGGGGCGCAGGTCGGAACCTGCGCCCCTTGCCCCTGTGCCCCGTCGCTCCCTCGCCCCCTCGCCCCCCTCGGGCCGTCGGTCAGGAGGTCCGCGCCGCCTTCCGCAGCGACTCCACCAGGTGCGTCGTGAGCTTCTTCGCCGAGGCCCCGCCGTTCCCGGAGCCGGCGGTGGACATCACGGTGATGACCGACTTCCCGACCCGGGTGGCGATCAGCGTGGTGCCGCTCTCCCAGTGGGCGCTGGTGAGCGTGAGCGTGTAGGCCTCGTCGCCGAGCCCGTGCGTGGACGTGGCCTTGACCCGCACCTTGACGTGCTCGGCGGTGTCCGTGAACGTCGCGCACTCGGCCGCCACGCTGCGGACCTGCTGCATCACCGCCTGCGCGGTCGTGCCCTGGAAGGCGTCGATCTCCTGCGTCATCTCCTCGGTCCGGTCCTGGTTGGCGCGGTCGTCCTGCGCGAACGACACGCCGCCCTTGTAGCCGGTGACGTCGAGCCAGGCCGTGTTCTCCAGCTTGCTGCAGTCCGCCTTGGCGGCGCTGCGGCTGCTGGGCGCGAGGAACTGCTTGCCGCTGTCCGCCGCGCCGTCGGCGACCGGGGTCAGCCCGGCCGGGAAGGCCGACGCCGGGGCCAGTGCCTGCTTGAGCTGCGCGCCCGTGAGCAGACCGGCGTTGGGATCCTGAGCCTTCGCCTGCGCGGCGGAGGCGGCGGGCTTGCCGTCGGCCTGGTCCGTGCCGGACTGGCAGCCCGTCAGGGCCGCGGCGGTCGCGGTGACCAGGCAGAGGGTGGTGGCGGCGAGAGCGGTGCGACGCATGGGCGTTCCTTGGTGGAGAGGGGGTGAGTGCGGGCGGGGCCCGCGGGTGCGGGTGGGGCCCGCGGGTGCGGGTGGGCCCGGGTGGGGGTTCGGCCAGGGGGGCCGGGACTGCGGCCGAGGAGGCTCCGCCGGATCAGGCTCCGGCGGGGTGATCAGCCGGCCTTCTTCCAGTCCTCGCAGCCGGTGGTCTTGAAGTAGCCGTCCGAGGCGCTGATGGTCACCACGGCCGAGCCGCTCACGTTGTTGTTGGCGATGATCGACTCGATGGAGTGGCCGGCGTCCTTGGTGCGCTCCCAGTAGCAGGAGCCGTCGGTGTTGCCGGGGGACCGGTAGGTGCCGGGAGCGATGTCGGCGCCGACCTTGAACATGCCGCCGTCGCCCTTCATCGCGGTGGCGGGCGCGCCCTGGGCCGGGGCGCCGACGGCCTCCCAGTCGTGGCAGCCGGTGGACTTGAACAGCTGGTCGCCGGGCTTCACCGTCACGTAGCTGGTGCCGGTGACGTTGTCGTTGGCCAGGATCGCGTCCATCTCGCCGGAGGCGTCCTTGGCCCGCTCCCAGTAACACGTGCCGTCGTCGTTGCCGGTGGTGCGGTAGGTGCCGGGCTTGATGTCCGAGCCGACCTGGAATTCGCCGTCCCCGTCGAACGCGGCCTTCTTCGCCTCCGCGGCCCCGGCGCCCGGCTTCTGACCCGCGGAGGCCGACGAAGCCGACGAAGCCGAAGCCGACGAGGCCGGTGAGGCCGGCGAGCCCCCCTTGGCCTTGCTGCCGGAGTCGCCGTGGCCGCCGTCGCTGCCGGCGTTCGCCGACACGGCTGCGATGACGACGATCCCCACGACGGCGCCCAGCGTGACCTTGGCCTTCATGCCCATGGCTGTGTCCCCCCTCGGACGGTGTGAACCACCCCTGTCGGGGCGGTCCTTCGTTCGCTGGGTCAATAACAGCATGGGCTGTGAACCGAGTCAACACGGTTCACAGGGGGAGTGGGATACACGGCTGTTAAGTCTCGGATCTTGCATCCGTCGGTATCCTCGGCGTCACAGGTGCGGCCGTACGGGGCGGTCGCACGGCGCGGACGAGGGGAGCGCGGCCCGTGCAGGACAAAGCGGCAGACCAGGCGGCGACGAGCAGGGCGGCCACACGCACGACGAGGAAACCCGGCGCCGGCGCGGGAAGCCCCCCCGGCGCCGACCACGCCACCGAGGTGACCGCCGCCGGTATCGCGCGCCTCGCCGGCGTCGGCCGCGCCGCCGTCAGCAACTGGCGCCGCCGCCACGCCGACTTCCCCAAGCCCGTCGGCGGCACCGAGACCAGCCCGTCCTTCGCGCTCGCCGAGATCGAGGACTGGCTGCGCCGTCAGGGCAAGCTCGCCGAGGTCCCGCTGCGCGAACGCGTCTGGCAGCAGCTCGCCGGCCACCCCGAGGGCCCCGTCACCGCCCTGATCCACGCCGGCTGCGCCCTGCTGCTCCTCCATGACCGGCCCACCGTCTGGCTGGACATCGCCGCCGGCTCCGACGAGCGCCTGGCCGCGATGCTGCCGTCCGCCCTGGAGCAGGTCCTCACCCCGCGCTTCACCGGCCCGTCCGCCCCCGCGCCCCCCGTGCGCACCCCCACCGGTCCCCAACTGCTGCCCTCCGCACCCCTGTTGCGCGGCACCGCCGAACTCTCCGCCGAGCTCGGCGCACGGCAGACCTTCGAGTTCCTGCTCGGCCGGCACCTGGACGCCAACCCGCGCCAGTACACGCTCACCCCCGCCGAACTGGCCTCCCTCATGGCCGACCTGGCCGGCGACGCCCGCACGGTCCTCGACCCGGCCTGCGGCACCGGCGCCCTGCTGCGCGCCGTCGCCCCGCGCCCCGGCCAGGAGCTGTACGCCCAGGACAGCGCGCCCGACCTGGCCGCGCTCACCGCGCTCCGGCTCGCCCTGCACTCCCCGGCCGCCGTGCACGCCGCCGCCGGCGACACCCTGCGCGCCGACGCCCACCCGGCGGTGCGCGCCGACGCGGTGCTGTGCCACCCGCCGTTCAACGAGCGCAACTGGGGCCACGACGAACTCGCCTACGACCCGCGCTGGGAGTACGGCTTCCCGGCCCGCGCCGAGTCCGAACTGGCCTGGGTGCAGCATGCGCTGGCCCGCCTGCGCGACGGCGGCACCGCGGTGCTGCTGATGCCGCCCGCCGCCGCCTCCCGCCGCTCCGGCCGCCGTATCCGCGCCGACCTGCTGCGGCGCGGCGCGCTGCGGGCCGTGATCGCCCTGCCG
Organism: Streptomyces sp. NPDC097129; assembly: GCF_055668065.1. Classification (NCBI taxonomy): domain Bacteria; kingdom Bacillati; phylum Actinomycetota; class Actinomycetes; order Kitasatosporales; family Streptomycetaceae; genus Streptomyces; species Streptomyces sp. NPDC097129. The sequence goes on from NZ_JBVOQE010000006.1 coordinate 346,668, forward strand.
GTGGGCGCGGCGCCGCCGTACAACATCCCGCTGCACCTGTGGCTGCTGCGCCGCCCGGCCGGCGTGGCCGCGCAGCCCGAGGTGCTGCTCGCCGACGCCGGGCAGTTCGCGGGGGAGGGGCGCGGCGGGCCCGACTGGCAGGCCGTGCGCGAGGCGGTGCTCGAGGCCTGGACCGGCTTCGACCGCGCGGGCGGCTTCGAGGAACGGCCGGGCCTGGCCCGTGCCCTGCCCGTCATCGACCTCCTCGACGACGACGTCGACCTGGCGCCCGCCCGCCATCTGCCGCCCGCGGCGCCCACCGACGGCGCGGGGGCGCTCACGGCGGTGCGCGAACGCCTCGGTGAGACCCTGCGCCTGACGGGGGAGCTCACGCCCGCGCCCGTGGACGCGCCCCGGCGTGCGCGCTGGCCGCTCACCACCGTCGGGGAACTCGCCCGCGGCGGCGCCCTGGAGATGCGCACCGGCGGCAGCGGCGGCCCCACGCGCGTGCGGGTCCTCACCGACCACGACGTGCTCGCCGGGGCGGCCCCCTCGGGCTCCCTGCCGGAGAGCGACGAGGAGGCGGTGCTGACCCAGCCGGGCGACGTGGTGGTGCCGGTGCTCGGCGGCGGCGCGGTGACCCGCGTCATCGACGAGGCGACCGAGGGCGCCGCCCTGGGCCGCAACCTCGTGCTGCTGCGGCCCGACCGGCAGGCGCTCGACCCGTGGTTCCTCGCCGGGTTCCTGCGCGGCACCGCCAACAACCGCCAGGCCAGCAGCTACGCCTCCACCGCCACCCGGCTCGACGTGCGCCGCCTGCAACTGCCCCGGCTGCCGCTGGAGGAACAGCGGCGCTACGGCGAGCGGTTCCGCGCCCTCGACGAGTTCGAGCGGGCCCTGCGGCACGCGAGCCGGCTCGGCGAACAGCTCGTGCGCGGGATGTACGACGGCCTGACGGACGGCACGGTCGCTCCGGAGTGATCAGTGTGACAACGGTTCGGTACAACCCGTGACGTGTCGTCCGTGTCGGCCTATACGCTCGGACGCGCCATCAGTGTTCGTCCCCGGCAGGTCTTCAGGAGCAGTTATGCAGGGCCACGGCTATGCGCCGCCTCCACCCCGTCGGCCCTCGACCGGGGTGCTGATCCTGCTGCGCGTGATCTTCGTGGCGGTGGCCGTCCTCAGCATCGGCTTCCTGGCCTGGGTGGCGCCGCTGCGCGCGGCGATCGTGACCCGCAAGCGGGGCGACTGGTGGTTCTTCGCGGGCACGGTGGCCGTTCTGGTCCTCAGCTTCAGCCTGCTCGCCACCGACGACACCGATGACTTCAGCACGGCCAAGGGCAACGCCGGCATGGTCATCCTGCTGCTCAACATGGTGGGCTGCGTCGGCTACTACCTATACGCGGACATACGTCACCATCGGCCCGGCCCCGCCGCCTACCCGACGCCCCCGGCGCCGGCCGCGCACTACGGCTACCCGCAGCCCCCGTCGCCGTACGCCGCCACGCTCCCGCAGACGCCGGCGGTGCCCGTGGTCGCCCCCGCGCCCAGCACCCCCACCCCGCCGCCCCCGCACCGTCCCGCGCCCGCGCGGATCGACCAGGTGCGGGCCGAGCTCGACGAGCTCAGCGACTACCTGCGCCGCGGTGACGGCCACGAGGGCCACGGTGAGGGCGGACGGTGACCGTCACGACGGGGCGGATGATCGCCGGCCGTTACGAACTGGCCACCCTCCTCGGCCAGGGCGGCATGGGCCAGGTGTGGACGGCCTACGACCGCAGGCTCGACCGGCGGGTGGCGGTGAAACTGCTGCGCCCCGACAAGGTGGCCGGCCAGGAGGCGGACGAGCTGCGCCGCCGGTTCCTGCGCGAGTGCCGGGTGACCGCGCAGGTCGACCACCCGGGCCTGGTCACCGTGCACGACGCGGGCAGCGAGGGCGAGGAGCTGTTCCTCGTCATGCAGTACGTCGACGGCGCCGACCTCTCCGACCACCTCGCCGAGCACGACCCGTACCCGTGGCCGTGGGCGGTCGCCGTGGCCGCGCAGCTGTGCGCGGTGCTGAGCGCCGTGCACGCGGTGCCGATCGTCCACCGCGACCTCAAGCCGCGCAACGTGATGGTCAAGCAGGACGGCACGGTCACCGTGCTCGACCTGGGCGTGGCCTCCGTGATGGACACCGACACCACGCGCCTGACCCACACCGGCTCCCCCATCGGCTCGCCCGCCTACATGGCCCCCGAGCAGGCGATGGGCGGCGCGGTCGGCCCGTACACCGACCTGTACGCGCTCGGTGTGCTGCTGCACGAACTGCTCAGCGGCAACGTCCCGTTCGCCGGTTCCACCGCGCTCGGCGTGCTGCACCGGCATCTGTACGAGCCGCCGGTGCCGGTGCGCCGTTTCCGCCCCGAGGTCCCCCAGGCGCTGGAGACCCTGGTGCTGCGCCTGCTCGCCAAGGACCCGCTGCACCGGCCCGCCTCGGCGCAGGAGGTGTACGAGGAGCTGGTGCCGCTGCTGCCCGGGCGCGGCACGCCGACCGGAGCGCCGCTGGACCCCACCCGTCCCTTCCTGCGCCCGCACGCGCCCTGGCCGGACCGGGCGCGCACCCCCGCGCCCCAGCCCGCCTCCGCCGCCGCTCCGCCCGCCGCCGGGAAACCGGATGTCGCCGCCGCCGTCGACGAGGTCAAGCATCTGCTCGGACAGGGCCGCATCACGCAGGCCGTCGACATCCTCGGCGCGATCCTGCCCGTCGCCGCCGGCCGGCACGGCGAGCATTCCGCGGTCGTGCGGACCCTGCGCAAGCAGTACGCCGCCACCCTCATGGACGACGGCCAGTACCGGCGCGCGCTGCCCGAGCTGCGCCGCCTGGCCGACGAACGCGCCGCCGAGGCCGGGGCGTCCGACCCGCAGTCCCTGCGCTTCCGCTACGACGCCGCCCAGTGCCTGGAGCAGCTCGGCGAGCCGGGGGCCGCGCTCGCCGAGTACCGCGCGCTGCTGCCGTACTACGAGAACCAGTACGTCTCCGGTGATCCCGCGCTCGCCCACGAACTGCGCCGCCGCATCGGTCATCTGCTGCTCGCCCTCGGCGACCGGCCCGCCGCGCACGACACGCTGCTGCGTCTGCTGCACGACGTGGAGCGGCTGCACGGCCCCGGCCATCCGCTGGCCGCCGACGTGCGCCGCACCCTGCAATGGCTGGGGCAGGTGCGGGGCTAGATCCGGAACGGGCTAACGTACGAGCCGCTCGTGGTGTCGCGTACCCCGGGCGTCCACGTACTCGAAGGGGTGGGTCAGCCGTGTCCAGCCATCGTCAGTCCAAGAAGCGCAGATACGTCACCTGGGCGGTGGCGGGCGCCGCCGTCGTCGCCGGGGGCGGGATAGCCGCACAGCAGTCCATGGCGGCCACCGCCTGGCCCGCGCAGAAGACGTACACCGGCCGGGCCTTCGACGCCTGCGCCGCGCCCTCGCTCAGCGCGATGAAGGCCTGGCGCGCCGACGGCTACTACGGCGGCGCCGCCGTCTACATCGGCGGCAAGAACCGCGGCTGCGGCCAGCCCAACCTCACCGCGTCCTGGGTGAAGTCGGTGAACTCCCAGGGCTGGAAGCTCATCCCGCTCTACGTCGGCGCCCAGCCGCCCTGTCAGACCAGCCGCAACCCCGAGAAGCTGACCGCCGCCACGGCCGCCTCCCTCGGCGCGAGCGACGCGAGCGACGCCACCGCCAAGGCGGCCGCGCTCGGCATGAAGGCCGGCAGCGCGATCTACCTCGACATGGAGCCGTACGACACCACGAACAAGTCGTGCAACGACGCCGTGCTGACGTACGTGCGCGCGTTCACGAAGGGGCTGCGGGCCAAGACATACCGGGCCGGCTTCTACGGCTTCACCAGCTCCAGCGCCAAGGCGATCGCCACGGCCGCCAACAAGACGGACCTGCCGGGCAACCTCTGGTACGCGCTGTGGGACAAGAAGGAGACCACCACCGCGGACTGGCCGTGGGGCGCGTCGCAGTTCACCAACCACAGCCGCGGCCACCAGTACCTGGTGAACAGCAAGGAGACCCGGCGCGGCTACACGATCACCGTGGACCGCGACGCGTGGGACGCGCCGGTGGCCATCGTCGGCTGACGTTCTTCACCGCGGAGCGCGCGCGGCGGTGCCGGAAGCGGCGGTGAATCGTTGGTCGAATGGGTTGGCCTCAGCCTGCCCACTGCCTACCATCGATCACCGCAAGACCTTGTGCACCGTCGCACAAACTCCTCGGGAGGTTCCCCTTGCACCGCCGCCGTCGCACCGCGCTCCTGCTGTCCGCCGCGATCGCCGCGGCACCCCTGCTCACCGCCTGCGGAAGCGACTCGCATCCGGGCGCGGCGGCCGTCGTCGGCGGCCAGAAGATCACGGTCTCGCAGCTTCAGGACCGGGTGAACGAGGTCCGCGCGGCCCAGCGCGCGGCGGCGGGCGGCGAGGCGAACTACGCGCGCGTGGTGTCCGGCTCCGGAAACCTCACCCGGCAGACGCTGCACAGCATGGTCCTGGACCAGGTGCTGCACCGCGCCGCGCGGGACGCGGGCGTCGCCGTCACCCCCCGCGACGTGCAGCAGCTGCGCGCGGGGGTGGAGCAGCAGCTCGGCGGGGCCCAGGCCCTGGAGACGACCTGGCTGCGCGAGTACGGCATCCCGCCGCAGCGCGTCGACGACAATCTGCGCCTGCAGGTCGAGGCGCAGAAGCTCGCCGCGAAGCTGGGCACCGACACCAATCAGCCGGCGTTCTGGAAGGCCCTGTCCACGGCGTCGCGGGAACTGGGCGTCGACCTCAACCCGCGCTACGGCACCTGGGACGCCCAGAAGGTCGGCCGCGTCGACGCGAAGACCCCGTGGGTCAAGGACGTGACGACGGCGGCGTCACAGCAGCCGGCGTAGCCGCCCTTTTCACGACCCTCTCCGGGCAGATCATCACACCGCGACCCCGCCCTGTGGACAACGGGCGGAGCCATCTCCCGCCGCGCGGTACGTTCGAAGCGTGAACGCATCGCGCCCCGAAGACTCCGCCGCCCCCGGCCGCATCGTCCTGCTCACCACCAGCCACCGCGTGGCGCCCGGCCTGCTGTCCTGGCCCGCCTGGCAGGCGGTGCGGGAAGCCGACCGGGTGCTGTGCGCGGAGGGCTCCCACCCCCAGCTGCCGTACTTGCGCGAGGCGGGCGTCGTCGTGGAGGAGGCCGCCGCGAGCGCCGACGAACTGCTGGACGCCTGCGCCGGTGGCCGCACGGTCGTGGTCGTGGCCGGCGGCGAGGGCGAGCCGGCGCTGACCGACGGCCTGGCCCGGCTGGCCGGCTCCGGCCGCGTCGCCATGCCGGAGCTGGAGCTGCTGCCCGCCTCCTACGACCTGCCCGGCGCCCGCCTCCTCGACCTCGTGCAGGTCATGGACCGCATCCGCGTCGCCTGCCCGTGGTCGTCACGGCAGACCCACGAGGGCCTGGCGAAGTACGCCATGGAGGAGGCGTACGAGCTGGTCGAGGCCATCGAGGACGGCGACCGCGACGAACTGCGCGAGGAGCTGGGCGACGTGCTCCTCCAGGTGGTCTTCCACGCGCGCATCGCCGAGGAGGACCCGGAGGCCCCCTTCTCCGTCGACGACGTGGCCGGCGCCATCGTCGCCAAGCTCATCCACCGCCACCCGCACGTCTTCGGTGACGCCACCGCCACCACCCCCGAGGAGGTCAAGGCGCACTGGCGGCGCACGAAGGCGCAGGAGAAGCGGCGCGCCTCCGTCACCGAGGGCGTCCCGGTGCACCAGCCCGCCCTGGCCCTCGCCGCCAAGCTCGCCGCCCGCACCCGCACGGCCGGCCTGGACGTCGAGCTGCCGCAGGGCGAGGGCATCGGCTACCAGCTGCTGGCGCTCGCCGCGCGCGCCGAGGCGGACGGCGTCGACCCGGAGACGTCGCTGCGCGCGGCGGCCCGCGCCTACCGGGACGCGATCCGCGAGGCGGAGGGCGTCGGCGGCGACGCGGCGTCCGCGGCGTCCGGCGCCCACCGCGACGCGGAGGCCCACCCGGATCCGGATACGGTCGGGCAGTGACCGAGCAGCTCCGCCCCGACGACGCCCCCGAACTCTTCACCTGGGAGTTCGCCGCCGACCCCTACCCCGCCTACGCGTGGCTGCGCGAGCACGCGCCCGTGCACCGCACCCGGCTGCCCAGCGGGGTGGAGGCCTGGCTGGTCACCCGGTACGCCGACGCCCGGCAGGCCCTCGCCGACCAGCGGCTGAGCAAGAACCCGGCGCACCACGACGAGCCGGCGCACGCCAAGGGCAAGACCGGCATCCCCGGGGAGCGCTCGGCGGAGCTGATGACGCACCTGCTGAACATCGACCCGCCGGACCACACCCGGCTGCGGCGCCTGGTCAGCAAGGCGTTCACGCCCCGCCGGGTCGCCGAGTTCGCGCCGCGCGTTCAGGAGCTGACCGACCACCTCATCGACGGGTTCGCGCAGCGGGGCTCGGCCGACCTCATCCACGAGTTCGCCTTCCCGCTGCCCATCTACGCCATCTGCGACCTGCTCGGCGTTCCCCGCGAGGACCAGGACGACTTCCGGGACTGGGCCGGGATGATGATCCGGCACGGCGGCGGGCCCAGGGGCGGGGTCGCCCGGTCGGTGAAGAAGATGCGCGGCTATCTCGCCGAGCTGATCCACCGCAAGCGGCAGGCGCTGCCCGCCGAACCCGCCCCCGGCGAGGACCTCATCTCCGCCCTGATCCGCGCCTCCGACCACGGCGAGCACCTCACCGAGAACGAGGCCGCGGCGATGGCGTTCATCCTGCTGTTCGCCGGGTTCGAGACGACCGTCAACCTCATCGGCAACGGCACCTACGCCCTGCTCACGCACCCGGAGCAGTGGCACCGGCTGCAGGACTCCCTCGCCCGGGGCGAGCGCGAGCTGCTGGAGAGCGGGGTGGAGGAACTGCTGCGCTACGACGGGCCGGTGGAGCTGGCGACCTGGCGGTTCGCCACCGAGCCGCTGACCGTCGGCGGGCAGGACATCGCCCCCGGCGATCCCGTCCTCGTCGTCCTGGCCGCCGCCGACCGCGACCCGGAGCGCTTCCCCGGGCCCGACGTGCTGGACCTCGCCCGCCGTGACAACCAGCACCTCGGCTACGGCCACGGCATCCACTACTGCCTGGGCGCCCCGCTGGCCCGTCTGGAGGGCCAGAGCGCCCTCGCCACCCTGCTCACCCGGCTGCCCGACCTCCGACTGGACGCCGAACCGGCCGACTTGCGCTGGCGCGGGGGCCTCATCATGCGGGGTCTGCGGCAGTTGCCCGTGACGTTCACGCCCGCACCCGCACAGAAAACTGACACCTCTTCAACTATGTGATCTTCACGTGATCTGCGCGGCATGAACTTGTGACTGGCGATCGTCTGCCGATACGTTCACTCGTCAGCGCGACGCCGGTGCCTCCAGGCGCCGCGCCGGTCACTGCTGTCTCGCGAAAGGTCACCGCATGCTCCCCGGGAACGGCCGACACCGTCGCCCCCGTCAGGCTCCGGCTCTCCTCGTCGCGGCCGGAGTGACCGGCTCCGCCATCGCCATCCCGCTGCTCGGCGCGGCGAGCGCCCACGCGGCCGACGGTACGACGTGGGACAAGGTGGCCGAGTGCGAGAGCCAGGGCCGCTGGAGCGACAACCCCGGGATCGGGCTGTACGGCGGCCTGCATCTGTCGCAGGAGGACTGGGAGGGACACGGCGGCCTGGAGTACGCGGCCCGGCCCGATCTCGCCAGCCGTTCGCAGCAGATAGCCGTCGCCGAGAAGGTCCTCGCCGACCAGGGCGTCGGCCACTGGACGCTGTGCGGGCTGACCGCGGGCCTGTCCGCCGACACCTCCGCACCCGACGTCGACACGGGCGTCGCGGGCGACACGGCGGGCGGCGGCTCGGTGTCCGCCGGCTCCACCGCCGGCTCGGGCTCCTCCGCCCCGGCTTCCCCCGGTCCGACCGGCTCCTCCGGTTCAGTCGGTACGTCCGGATCCACCGGTACCGCCGAATCATCCGGAACCTCCGGTTCGGTGGACTCGCCCGGCTTGCCCGACTCCTCCGGGACGCCCTCCGGCACGGCGAGCGGGACGCCCTCCACGGGTGTCTCCGCGCAGCCCTCTGACGGTGCGTCGTCCGCCGCCCCGTCCACGGGCGCCGCGACCGAGCCCGGCGCGTCCGGGAGTTCCGGAACCGGCACGTCACAGCCGTCCGACAGTCCCTCCGCGGCTGCCGCAAAGGACGACGATCCGGACACCCTGCGTCAAATCGTCGGCTCCTCGGGGCTCGTCGACACCGGCGCCCTCGACGGCGGCGGACGCCACCGGGGCGCCGGCGCCACGGAGGACACGGTCCAAGCGGGCGCGACGCCCGCCTCGGGCCGGCACGCCTCGCGCTACGCCGTCCGCGACGGGGACAGCCTCACGTCCATCGCCGACTCCCTTGGCGTCGAGGGCGGGTGGCGCGCGCTGTACGCGGAGAACCGGGACGCGATCGGCGCCGACCCGGGCCACATCGTGCCCGGTCAGACACTGCTTGTCGGTGGCGAAACGGGCCGAAAGTAGCGGGAGTTGACGCCCTGTTTCGAGACTAATGTCCGCTTTGGTGAAAGTGTGGGATGAGTCTCAGAAGCCGTGATCGTCTTTGAAATTCGGCCGATCGCCTGTCTACGGTCATGACCGCTCGCCACCGCGAGCTCCGGCGGCCGCAACGCCGAATCCTGCCAGCGGCCGCACGGGAACAGTCGTCGCATAACGCGCCGCAGGCAGGAGCGGGGGACCCAAGGTAAGCGCCGTGCCCGGCAGTTGAGCCGGAGCGGCTAGGGGTGAAGCCACACCTCCCACGGGAGGGGTGGCCGGGCAACTCAACCGGCCCGAACCCGACAGCTCACCTCGCAGGCGTCGGTGAGGGGATCCACCATGCTGTTTTCCGGCAAGGGCAAGCACCGTCGTCCCTCCAAGGCCACCCGCGCCATCGCGCTCGCCGGCGTGACCGGCGCCGCCGTCGCCGCCCCGCTGATGGCGGCCGGCAACGCCTCCGCCGCCACCACCTCCGAGTGGGACGCGGTCGCGCAGTGCGAGTCCGGTGGCAACTGGTCCATCAACACTGGCAACGGTTACTACGGCGGTCTGCAGTTCTCCGCCTCCACCTGGGCCGCGTACGGCGGCACCGCCTACGCCCCGCAGGCCAACCAGGCCAGCAAGGCGCAGCAGATCCAGGTCGCCGAGAAGGTCCTCGCCTCCCAGGGCAAGGGCGCCTGGCCGGTCTGCGGCACGGGCCTGTCGAACACCCCGAACAACGGCGGCGGCTCCTCGAGCTCCTCCAGCTCTTCCAGCTCTTCCCAGGGCAGCGGCTCGTCCTCCCAGGGCGCCACCACGACCCGCTCCACGGAGCAGCAGAGCGCCTCCCGCTCCAGCGAGCGCCCGGCGCAGACGCCGAAGAAGCAGAGCACCAAGACCGTCACCACCCCGACCGGCAAGAAGGTCAAGAAGGGCGACGGCGAGTACAAGGTCGTCAAGGGCGACACCCTCAGCTCCATCGCCGAGAAGCACAAGGTCGCTGGCGGCTGGAAGAAGCTGTTCGACCTGAACAAGGACATCGTCGAGGACGCCAACCTGATCTTCCCGGGCCAGCAGCTGCACCTGAAGTAAGCGGCAGCCGGCCGGCCGAGGGCCGCTCCCCGTCCCCACGGGCTCCCCGCCCCGGTGCGTCTTCCCCCGTACGCACCGGGGCGGGGCTTTGTCTTCCGGTGTTTCCCGGCCGTTCAGCCGGAACGGCACCCCCCTTTGTTCCGTGGATGAACAATGGGTACGGTCTGTCTGTCCACGGGCCGGTCGGTCGGCTGGCCGATGGCCCCGGGGCGGTTAGGCTCTAGTCGCAAGGCTCACCAGCCCCGCACTTCCAGCGTCACATCCACGAAGGAGATGCTCGTGCCGTCCATCGACGTCGTCGTAGCCCGGGAAATCCTGGACTCCCGAGGCAACCCCACGGTCGAGGTCGAGGTCGGCCTCGACGACGGCAGCACCGGTCGTGCCGCCGTTCCGTCCGGCGCCTCGACGGGCGCCTTCGAGGCCATCGAGCTCCGTGACGGCGATGCCAGCCGCTACCAGGGCAAGGGTGTCGAGAAGGCCGTCCTGGCCGTCATCGAGCAGATCGGCCCGGAGCTGGTCGGCTACGACGCCACCGAGCAGCGCCTGATCGACCAGGCCATGTTCGACCTGGACGCCACCGACAACAAGGGCTCCCTCGGCGCCAACGCCATCCTCGGCGTCTCCCTCGCCGTCGCCCACGCCGCCTCCGAGGCCAGCGACCTGCCGCTGTTCCGCTACCTGGGCGGCCCGAACGCGCACCTGCTGCCGGTGCCGATGATGAACATCCTGAACGGCGGCTCGCACGCCGACTCCAACGTGGACATCCAGGAGTTCATGATCGCCCCGATCGGCGCGGAGTCCTTCTCCGAGGCGCTGCGCTGGGGCGCGGAGGTCTACCACACCCTGAAGAAGGTCCTGAAGTCCAAGGGCCTGGCCACCGGCCTCGGCGACGAGGGCGGCTTCGCCCCGAACCTCGGCTCCAACCGCGAGGCCCTCGACCTGATCCTCGAGGCGATCCAGGAGGCCGGCTACACCCCCGGCGAGCAGATCGCCCTCGCCCTCGACGTCGCCGCGTCCGAGTTCTACAAGGACGGCTCCTACGTCTTCGAGGGCAAGACCCGCTCGGCCGCCGAGATGACCGAGTACTACGCCGAGCTGGTCGACGCCTACCCGCTGGTGTCCATCGAGGACCCGCTGTTCGAGGACGACTGGGCCGGCTGGAAGACCATCACCGACAAGCTCGGCGACAAGGTCCAGCTCGTCGGTGACGACCTGTTCGTCACCAACCCCGAGCGCCTGGCCCGCGGTATCGAGGAGGGCGCCGCCAACGCCCTGCTGGTGAAGGTCAACCAGATCGGCTCGCTCACCGAGACCCTGGACGCCGTCGAGCTCGCCCAGCGCAACGGCTTCAAGTGCATGATGTCCCACCGCTCCGGCGAGACCGAGGACGTCACCATCGCCGACCTGGCCGTCGCCACCAACTGCGGCCAGATCAAGACCGGTGCCCCGGCCCGCTCCGAGCGCGTCGCCAAGTACAACCAGCTGCTGCGCATCGAGGAGATCCTCGACGACGCCGCGGTGTACGCCGGCCGCAGCGCCTTCCCCCGCTTCCGCGGCGCGGTCTCCAAGGGCTGACCCATCCTGACGTAAGGCTCAGGCCCTGTCGTACGTACGTCCCCGTACTCGGTCCCGTACCGTGTCCGGGGACGTACGCACGTGTGCCGCACGCGAGGCAAGAGGCAAGGGGAGGCGGTAAGCCAGATGGCCGTGAAGGACCGGGACCGTTTCTCCACAGCGACCAGGATCCGGCTGCTCGGCGAGCAGACCGCGGCCCGCGTCTACCGCTCCCAGACCAAACGGCAGGCCCGCCGCTCCCGGCTCACCGGCCGCGCGGCGCTGCTCGCGCTGGTGGTGTGCACGCTGATCGTGGCGCTCGCCTACCCCATGCGCCAGTACGTCTCGCAGCGCGCCGAGATCGCCGACGTCCAGCGGCAGAAGCAGCAGGCCCGGCAGCGCGTGGAGCAGCTGCGCGACCTCAAGGCGCGCTGGCAGGACGACTCCTTCGCCGAGCAGCAGATCCGCAAACGGCTGCACTATGTACTGCCGGGGGAGACCGGGTACGTCGTGGTCGACCCGGACGCCGCGAAGCAGGCCCGCACCGACGCCGGCTCGGCGGACCGCCCCTGGTACTCCAACGTCTGGGACGGGGTCGACAAGGCCGACGCCTTTGACCAGTAATTCGACAAGAGAGAACTCCGTAGTGGAAACGCCCCCGCCGTCCACCCCGCGCACCGAACCCACCGACGCGGACGTGGCGGCCTTCCAGCAGCAGTTGGGCCGGCCGCCGCGCGGGCTGCGCGCGATCGCCCACCGGTGCCCCTGCGGGCAGCCCGACGTCGTGGAGACCGCCCCGCGCCTGCCGGACGGCACCCCCTTCCCGACGCTGTACTACCTCACCTGCCCCCGGGCCTCCTCCGCGATCGGCACCCTGGAGGCCGAGGGCGTGATGAAGGAGATGACCGAGCGGCTGCAGAGCGACCCGGAGCTGGCCGCCGCCTACCGCGCCGCGCACGAGGACTACATCCGGCGCCGCGACGAGATCGAGGAGCTGACCGGCTTCCCGAGCGCCGGCGGCATGCCGGACCGGGTGAAGTGCCTGCACGTGCTGGTCGCCCACTCGCTGGCCGCCGGACCGGGCGTCAACCCGCTCGGCGACGAGGCGATCGCGCTGCTGCCCGAGTGGTGGCGCAAGGGCCCCTGCGTCACCCCGGCCGGCGACGGCGCGGACGCCGGAACCGAGGAGGACGCCCAGTGACCCGGGTCGCCGCCATCGACTGCGGTACGAACTCCATCCGGCTGCTGGTCGCCGACGCGACCGTGCCCGACGGCGCCGCCGGCGCGGGGGCCACGGGCGAACTCGTCGAGCTGGACCGCCGTATGACGATCGTGCGGCTCGGGCAGGGCGTCGACCGCACCGGCCGGCTCGCCCCCGAGGCGCTGGAGCGCACCTTCGCCGCCTGCCGGGAGTACGCGCAGATCATCAAGGAGCACGGCGCCGAGCGGCTGCGGTTCGTCGCCACGTCCGCCTCCCGCGACGCGGAGAACCGCGACGATTTCGTACGCGGTGTGCTGGACATCCTCGGTGTGGAGCCGGAGGTCATCACCGGTGACCAGGAGGCGGAGTTCTCCTTCACCGGCGCGACCAGGGAGCTGGCCGGGCACGAGCACCTTCAGCGGCCGTTCCTGGTGGTGGACATCGGCGGCGGCTCCACGGAGTTCGTCGTCGGCGAGGAACACGTGCGCGCGGCCCGCTCGGTGGACGTCGGCTGCGTACGGATGACGGAGCGCCACCTGGTGGCCGGCGGGTCGGTCACGGATCCGCCCACCGAGGAGCAGATCGCGGCGATGCGGGCCGACATCGAGGCCGCGCTCGACCTCGCCGAGAGCAGCGTGCCGCTGCGTGAGGCGCGCACGCTGGTCGGGCTCGCCGGGTCGGTGACGACCGTGTCGGCGATCGCCCAGGAGCTGCCCGAGTACGACTCGGCGCGCATCCACCACTCCCGCGTCTCGCGGGACAAGGTCCGCGAGATCACCGAGTGGCTGCTGCACTCCACGCACGCCGAGCGCGCGGCCGTGCCGTCCATGCACCCCGGGCGGGTCGACGTGATCGCGGCGGGCTCCCTGGTGCTGCTGTCGATCATGGAAAGGACCGGCGCGGAGGAGGTCGTGGTGAGCGAGCACGACATCCTGGACGGCATCGCCTGGTCGGTGGCGTGACGTCTGCGCACTGATGTGCAGGGAGAGCACTTACGAAAAGTATGTGCCTTTTGTTGCCAATGGTTTGTTTCGCCCTTTTTGTGATGGTGAACCCGCCAAGGGAATCGCTCCGCGAGAAGGGTGAGACGAACCATGATCACCAGAGAGCAGATCCCGGCAGTCCTGGACCACCCGGTCCTCGGCGAGGACGGGAAGAAGATCGGCGAAGCCAAGCACGTCTTCCTGGACGACACGACGGGCGCGCCGGAATGGGTCTCGGTGAAGACCGGCCTGTTCGGCAGCAGCGAGTCCTTCGTGCCCATCCGTGACGCCGCGTTGGTGGACGGGCACACGGAGGTCCCGTACTCCAAGAGCAAGGTCAAGGACGCCCCGCACGTCGACGTCGACGGCGGCGGCCATCTCTCGCAGGACGAGGAGCACCGGCTCTACGACTACTACGGCCTCGACTGGGACGAGTCCTGGTCCCGCGCCAACCAGCCCGGCGAAGGCGGCTGGGCCCACCAGGCGGGCACGGCAGGCGAGGCCGGTACGGCTGGCGCGGCGGGCGCCGCGGGGACGGCCGGCACCGCGGGTGCGGCGGGTGCGGCGGGCACGGCGGGTGCCGCCGGTGCGGCCGCCGGTGCGCGCACCGGCCCGGACGACGACGCGATGACGCGCTCCGAGGAGCACATGCACGTGGGCGTCGAGCGCCGTGAGGCGGGCCGCGCCCGGCTGCGCAAGTACGTCGTCACCGAGCAGGAGGAGCGCGTCGTACCGCTGCGCCACGAGGAGGTGCGCGTCGAACGGGAGCCGATCACCGAGTCGAACCGCGACGCAGCGCTGTCCGGGCAGGAGATCGGCGAGGCCGAGCACGAGGTGGTGCTGCACGAGGAGCGCCCGGTCGTGGAGACCGAGGCCGTGCCGGTGGAGCGGGTGCGCCTGACCACCGAGGAGCGCACCGAGCAGGAGACCGTGCGCGGCCAGGTGCGCAAGGAGCGCATCGAGGCCAGTGCCGAGGACGCCGAAGAGGACCGTGACCGCACGGGGTACGACGACCGCGGCGGCATGGGCCAGGGGCTCCGGTAGGGACCCGGTGGCGAGGGGGCCGCACGGGGGTGCCGGCGACGAACGGTCGCCGGCACCCGCACGGAAGGGCGCCTTCCAACCCGCCCCGCGGGGCCGATCCGTCCTGGTCAGCGCCCTCCGCTGAGCACCCGCGGCCACGCCTGAGCGGGCCTGACGGACGGTCCGATGACGCCACGTCGGGAAAGTTCGTGAAGTTCTTCACAAGGAATTCCGTCCCGCAGGCCCCCCGAACACCTTCGGATGCCCCCTTCAGGGGCCGAACTTGCCTTTGAACATGTTCAGAAGGGGTGGGCAGCGCACCTTCGGATCACGCGTTCCGCCGGGCCTTTGGACCCGCTCACGGTGCCCTCGGTTGCCCAGAGAGGCAGCTCACGCGGCATTGACAACGGGCCGTACCGGACAACGGTTCCCGTCGCCCGTCATGATCTGCGTCACGCGGGCCGCGGAGTGTAGCACAGGCACCGTCGGACCTTGTGAAGGGGCGCACGAGCCACCCCCTCCAACCGGGTGGATACTCGATGCCATGAGCACCACGGAGCGTCCCAGGATCCTCGTAGTAGGCGGTGGGTACGTAGGCCTGTACGCAGCTCGACGCATTCTGAAGAAGATGCGTTACGGAGAGGCGACCGTCACGGTCGTCGACCCCCGGTCGTACATGACCTACCAGCCCTTCCTCCCCGAAACCGCCGCCGGCAGCATCTCCCCGCGCCACGTCGTCGTCCCGCTGCGACGTGTGCTTCCCAAGGCGGAGGTCCTCACCGGCCGGGTCACCACCATCGACCAGGACCGCAAGGTCGCCACGATCGCCCCGCTGGTCGGCGAGGCGTACGAGCTGCCCTTCGACTACCTGGTGATCGCGCTCGGCGCGGTCTCCCGCACCTTCCCGATCCCCGGCCTCGCCGAGCAGGGCATCGGCATGAAGGGCATCGAGGAGGCCATCGGCCTGCGCAACCACGTGCTGGAGCAGCTCGACAAGGCCGACTCGACGACCGACGAGGAGATCCGCCGCAAGGCGCTCACCTTCGTCTTCGTCGGTGGTGGCTTCGCCGGCGCCGAGACCATCGGCGAGGTCGAGGACATGGCCCGGGACGCGGCCAAGTACTACACCAACGTGTCCCGCGAGGACATGCGGTTCATCCTCGTCGACGCCGCCGACAAGATCCTTCCCGAGGTCGGCCCGAAGCTCGGCCAGTACGGCAAGGAGCACCTCGAGGCCCGCGGTGTCGAGGTCTACCTGTCCACCTCCATGGACTCCTGCGTCGACGGCCACGTGGTGCTGAAGAACGGCCTCGAGGTCGACTCCAACACCATCGTGTGGACCGCCGGCGTCAAGCCCAACCCGGTCCTGGCCCGCTACGGCCTGCCGCTGGGCCCGCGCGGACACGTCGACTGCGCGCCCACGCTCCAGGTGCAGGGCACCGACTACATCTGGGCCGCCGGCGACAACGCCCAGGTCCCGGACCTGGTCGGCCGCAAGGCCGGCAACGAGAACGCCTGGTGCCCGCCGAACGCCCAGCACGCGCTGCGCCAGGCCCGGGTGCTCGGCGACAACGTCCTCTCCGGCCTGCGGGGCTTCCCGCAGAAGGAGTACAGCCACGCCAACAAGGGCGCGGTGGCGGGTCTCGGCCTGCACAAGGGCGTCGCGATGATCGTCATGGGCAAGATGAAGATCAAGCTCAAGGGCCGTCTCGCCTGGTACATGCACCGCGGCTACCACGGTCTGGCGATGCCGACCTGGAACCGCAAGATCCGGGTCTTCGCCGACTGGACGCTCGGCATGTTCCTCAAGCGCGAGGTCGTCTCCCTCGGCGCGCTGGAGTCCCCGCGTGAGGAGTTCTACGAGGCCGCCAAGCCGGCCCCGGCTCCCGCCCCGGCCGCCGTGAAGACCGAGGAGAAGGCCAAGGCCTCCTGACCCTCGCGGTCAAGCCGCCTGACCCTCGGGTCAGCAGCTGAACAGCCCGAAGGGGCCGCCCGCCATCCGTGGTGCGGGCGGCCCCTTCGGCGTTCCGGGACACGATCACTCGTGGTGATGACGTCGGCCGATCTCCACGGCTACCGTGGACGGGCAGGCCGAGAATCCCGCCCATGGGAGGAATCATGACCGCCGAGCCCGTTGCCGAGCCGACCTCCGCGCCCGGCCGCCGCTGGCCGGTGCCGCCCCGGGACGGATACACCGTGGACGACCTGTTCACGTTGCCCGACCTCCCGCCGCACACCGAGCTGATCGACGGGAGCCTGGTCTTCGGGAGTCCGCAGCGGCGTTTCCACGCCAAGATGATCGAACTGCTGCTGAACGGCCTGCGCCACACGGTCCCGGACGACCTGAAGGTCGAGCGGGAAATGACCGTAGTCCTGGACCGCCGCAACGGCCCCGAGCCCGACCTCTGTGTCGTGCGCGCGCAGGCCGTCGTCGACGACCTGGACCAGACCCGCTTCGACGCCGCCGACGTCGTACTCGCCGTCGAGGTGGTCTCCCCGGACTCCGAGGCGCGCGACCGCGACACCAAGCCCCGCAAGTACGCCGCCGCGGGCATCCCGCACTTCTGGCTGGTCGAGGCCGACGGGTCGCCCAAGCGTCCCGTGGTCCGCAGCTACGAGCTCGACCCGGTGTCCAGGACGTACGCCCTGACCGGCACTCACCGCGACCAGCTCAAGTTCGCCGTGCCGTACGACATCGGGATCGACATCGGCCTCGAAACGCTGAGGGACCTCTGAACCGACCCCTCCGCCCGAGGGTTTACCCAGCCGTGACGCGTGTGGGGGACTGCGGCGCCGCCCCGTAGGTGTTTACGTGGTGCACGACATTCCGGGATCGCTTGTCACGGAGGTGTTGCACATGGCCGACGCCGCGCTGCGGCTCACGCGCCTGCTCGAGCAGTTGCTGGGAGTCCCGCTCCCGGTCCGTATCCGCGCCTGGGACGGCTCACAGGCCGGTCCCCCCGGCGCCCCGACGCTGGTCGTGCGCAACCGTCGCGCGCTGCGCCGGCTGCTGTTCAAACCGGGCGAACTGGGCCTGGCCCGCGCCTGGGTGGCCGGTGACCTGGAGATCGAGGGCGACCTGTACGCCGCGCTCGACCTGCTCGCCGGCCTGATCTGGGAGCGCGACGAGGACGCGAGAACCCTCGGCGAGGCCCTGCGCGACCCGACCGTACGCCAGGCCGTGCGCGGTCTGGTGAAGCTCGCGGGGCCGCCGCTGCCGCCCGCCCCGCCCGTCGAGGAGGTCCGCCGGCGCCGCGGCCATCTGCACACCCGCCGCACGGACAAGAAGGCCATCAGCCACCACTACGACGTCGGCAACGACTTCTACGAGCTGGTCCTCGGCCCGTCCATGGTGTACTCCTGCGCCTACTGGCCCGCCGCGGACGCGACCCTGGAGACCGCCCAGCGCGACAAGCTCGAACTGGTCAGCCGCAAGCTGGACCTGAGACCGGGTCAGCGGCTGCTCGACGTCGGCTGCGGCTGGGGCTCCATGGCGATCCACGCCGCCCGCGAGCACGGGGTGAGCGTCGTCGGCATCACGCTCTCCCAGGAACAGGCCGCCTACGCCCGCAAGCGGGCCGCCGAAGAGGGTCTGACCGACAAGGTCGAGATCCGGGTGCAGGACTACCGGGACGTGCAGGACGGGCCCTTCGACGCGATCTCCTCCATCGGCATGGCCGAACACGTCGGAGCGGACCGCTATCTGGAGTACGCCCGCAACCTGCACGCCCTGCTCAAGCCCGGCGGCCGGCTGCTCAACCACCAGATCGGCCGCCGCCCGCAGCGCGACGAGGGGGCGTACGACGTCGACGCGTTCATCGACGCCTACGTCTTCCCCGACGGCGAGCTGCAGCCCATCGGCACCACGGTCACCCAGCTGGAGCGGGCCGGCTTCGAGGTGCGCGACGTGGAGTCGATCCGTGAGCACTACGCCCTCACCCTGCGCGGCTGGGTCGCCAACCTGGAGGCCCAGTGGGACCGCGCGGTCCGGCTGACCAGCCCGGGCCGGGCCCGTGTGTGGCGGCTGTACATGGCCGCCTCGGCACTGGCCTTCGAACACAACCGCATCGGCGTCAACCAGGTCCTCGCGGTGAGGACCCCCGACTCCGGGATCTCCGGGATGCCCCTGCGCGCCCGTACCTGGAACTGACCCCTGCCCCGACCTGACACGGCGCCAGGGCCCCGCTCCCGGAAGGAAGCGGGGCCCGTCGCCGCCGTACCCGCTACTCCGCCTTGATGGCCTGCAGCATGTTCAGGCGGGCCGCGCGACGGGCCGGCCACAGGGCCGCCAGGACGCCCACCAGGGCGGCTCCCGCCAGGAACAGCGCGATCCGGCCCCACGGCAGGACCAGCTCGTACGTCGGCATCTTCGTGCCGAGCAGCTCACCGGCGGCCCAGCCGAAGAACACGCCGAGACCGATGCCGAGCACACCGCCGAACAGGGAGATCACCAGCGACTCCAGCCGGACCATCCGCTTGATGCCCGAGCGGTCCAGCCCGATCGCCCGGAGCATGCCGATCTCCTGCGAACGCTCGAACACGCTCATCGCCAGGGTGTTGACGACCCCGAGCACGGCGACGATCACCGCCATCATGAGCAGGCCCGTGAGCATGTTCAGCATCAGCGTGAAGACCTGTGCGATCTCGTCGGAGACGTCCTGCTTGTCCTGGATCTTGATCGCCGGGTTGTCGCCCAGCGCCTTCACCAGACGGTCCTTGGTCTTCCCCGAGGCGCCGCCGGCGGTCTTCACCATGACCTGCATGTCACCGGCGCCGGCCGGCTGGTGCGGGGTGAGGGCGGCGGTGTCCAGCATGATCCCGCGCATCATCTCGTTGCCCGCGTACACCCCGGCGACCGCCAGCCGCTGCGCCGTGCCGTCCTCGAAGTGCACGGTGAAGCCGGAACCGGCGTGCCAGCCGTGCGAGGCCGCGGTGTCCCGGTCGACGACCACCTTGCCGTGGCCGACCGTGAAGGAGCCGTCGTCGGTCTTCAGGTCGGTGAGCCTGCCGATCGCGGCGCCGTTGACGCCGGTCAGGTACTCGGTCTGCCCGTCGATGCGGGAGGGCGCGTTGCGCAGCGGGCTGACGTCGGTGACGCCCTCGGTGGTGCGCAGCGTCTTCTCGACGCCCGGGGACAGCTCGTTGCCGTTGGCCATGGAGACGACGTAGTCGGCGCGGATCGACGCCGAGGCCATCTTGTCGATGGACGTCTGCAGGCTGCCCGCCATCACCGTCATCCCGGTGATCAGGGTGAGCCCGATCATCAGCGCGGAGGCGGTCGCGGCGGTACGGCGCGGGTTGCGTACCGAGTTCTGCCGCGCGAGCCGGCCCGACACCCCGAACGCGCGCAGCAACGGCGCGGCGGCCGCGATCAGCGGGCGGGACAGCAGCGGGGTGAGCACGAACACGCCGATGATCAGCAGCACCGCACCGAGCCCCATGGGCGCCTGGGCGGCGTCGGCGTCCATCGACGTGGCGGCGAGCACCACCGCGACGCCGGCCGCGGCGAACAGCGCGCCGATGGTGTTGCGCAGCACCAGCGACCTGGTGGTCGCCTTGGCGTGCACGCTGCTCATGGCCGCGACCGGCGGGATCTTCGCGGCGCGCCGGGCGGGCAGCCAGGCCGCCAGCACCGTCACCACGACGCCGACGACGAGCGCGGCGGCGACGGTGCCGGGGGTGATCACCAGCGGGCCGTCCGGGACGGTCGCGCCGAAGGCGCCCATCAGGGACCGCAGGGCGGCGCCGATGCCGATGCCCGCGACCAGGCCGGCCACGCCGGCCACCGCGCCGACTACCAGCGCCTCGATCAGCACCGAGCGCGTGACCTGCCGGCGGGAGGCGCCGACGGCGCGCAGCAGCGCGAGTTCCTTGGTGCGCTGGGCGACCAGCATGGTGAAGGTGTTGGCGATGATGAAGGTGCCGACGAACAGGGCGATGCCGGCGAAGACCAGCAGCGCCTGCTGCATCCCGCTCATCTGCGAGGAGATCGTCCGTGCCTGGTCGTCGGCGAGCTGCCGGCCGGTGGTGGTCTCCACGGCGTCCTTCGGCAGCGCCTTGTCCAGTGCGGCCCGGAGCGCGGTCTGGGAGGTGCCGGGGGCGGCTTTGACGTCGATCTCGTCGTAGGTGCCCGGCTTGCCGAACAGCCGCTGCGCGGTCGCCGTGTCGAACAGGGCGAGGCTGCCGCCGGCGGCGACGTTGCCGTCGTCGGTGGTGAAGACGCCGGTGATCGTGGGGGTCAGCACGGGGCCGTCGACCGAGATGCGCACGGTGTCGCCGACCTGGTAGCCGGCCCGCTCGGCGGTCCTGGCGTCGATGAGGACCTGGTCCTTGCCGGTGGGCGCGCGGCCCTCGACGAGCGGGTAGCGCGGGTCCTTGGCGCCCCAGTAGTTGCCGCCCTCGGAGCGGAAGCCGCCGCCGATGAGCTTGCCGTCCTGGTCGGCGATGGCGGTGAAGCCCTGGACGACGCCGATCGCGGATGCCGCGCCGGGCACCTTGGCGCTGGTGTCGAGCTGCGCCTGGGTCAGCTCGGGCCGCTTGCTGACGGTGTTTCCGGTGTCGGGCCGGGAGCGGGGCTGGACGGCGACGTCGACGTGGTCGAAGCCCTTGGCGGAGCTCTTCTCGTAGGCGCCGGAGATGGTGTCGGTGAAGACGAGGGTGCCCGAGACGAACGCGACGCCGAGCATCACGGCGAGGACGGTCATCAGCAGGCGGGCCTTGTGCGCGAGGACGTTGCGCAGCGCGGTGCGGAACATCAGCTGGTGCGGCCCTTCGCGTCGAACTCGGGGGTCTGGGGGTTGCCCCCAGGAAGGACACGCATGAAGTCCAGCACCGCGTCGGCCGTCGGGCGGATCATCTCGTCGACGATGCGGCCGTCGGCGAGGAAGACCACGCGGTCCGCGTAGGCGGCGGCGACCGGGTCGTGCGTGACCATCACGACGGTCTGGCCCAGCTCCCGCACGGAGTTGCGCAGGAAGCCGAGCACCTCGGCGCCGGAGCGGGAGTCGAGGTTGCCGGTCGGCTCGTCGCCGAAGATGATGTCCGGCTGGGAGGCGAGCGCGCGGGCGACGGCGACGCGCTGCTGCTGGCCGCCGGAGAGCTGCGAGGGGCGGTGGCCGAGCCGGTCCGACAGGCCGACCATCCGGATCACCGAGTCCAGCCACTGCCGGTCGGGTTTGCGGCCCGCGATGTCCATGGGCAGGGTGATGTTCTCCAGCGCGGTCAGCGTCGGCAGCAGGTTGAACGCCTGGAAGATGAAGCCGATCTTGTCGCGGCGCAGCTTGGTCAGCTGCTTGTCCTTCAGCGAGCCCAGCTCGGTGTCGCCGATGCGCACGGAGCCGGAGGAGAAGGTGTCCAGGCCCGCGACGCAGTGCATCAGGGTGGATTTGCCGGAACCCGACGGGCCCATGATCGCGGTGAACTGGGCCTGGTGGAAGTCGACCGAGACCCGGTCGAGGGCGACCACCTGGGTCTCGCCCTGGCCGTAGATCTTCGACAGGTCCGTGGCGCGTGCGGCCACGGCGGCACTGGTCCGGCCGGCGACGGATGTGGTGGTCACGGGAATGCTCTCCTCACGGAAACGACGGTGCGCGACACGACGGTGTCGGGGGACGTGTTCCATCGTTCCGCCGGCTCGATGCCCTGTAGTCACCCGCTGTTCCGGTTCCCGGGGCCGACTGCGGGCGGACCCGGGGCGGTCGTCTCATACCTGGGGATGACGGCCGTCCCTGAGAAGGGCGGGCCTGAGCGTGGTGCGGAGAACCGGTGGCGCACCCTTGTTCGGACGGTGAAATCCCGTCATTCCGCGTACGCGACGGAGGGCCGCGCGCGAGGCTGCTGGCAAGTGCGGACGGCGCGTACCGGTGGCTGATGCTCCCTCAGACCTCAATAAAATAAGACAACATCGGGTCACCCGCCCGCTGTTCGGGGGACGTCTCCCGATAGGGTCGGAGTCTCGATGCGGAGCCCATGGCCTGCCCGGATGGTGGAATGCAGACACGGCGAGCTTAAACCTCGCTGCCCCTTCGCGGGCGTGCCGGTTCAAGTCCGGCTCCGGGCACCTCCGACCCTCGGCCGTACCCCTCCCGATACACCGCCGCGTACCCGTTGACAGCGGGTGACGGCGGGCGCAGACTCGCGTCCGAAGTCAGTGAAGGAAAGTTCACCAGGCGAACGCGCTGCATGAGGGGCCGTGCTCGCCCACGCGAAGGGAACGCCCGATGCGCACCACCGTCGGCATCATCGGCGCCGGACCGGCCGGCCTCGTCCTGGCCCGGCTGCTCCACACCGCGGGCATCGACTCGGTCGTGCTGGAGAGCCGCGACCGCGCCTACGTCGAACAGCGTCAGCGCGCCGGGATCCTGGAGCAGGGCACCGTGGACGTCCTGCGCGCCGCCCGCGCCGCCGAGCGCATGGACCGCGAGGGACTGCGCCACGACGGCATCGAGCTGCGCTTCGGCAAGCAGCGCCACCGCGTCGACTTCCCGGCCCTGACCGGCGGCAGATCGGTGATGGTCTACGCCCAGACCGAGGTCTGCAAGGACCTCATCGCGCTCCAGCTGAAAGAGGGCGGACCGCTGCTGTTCGAGGCCGAGGCCCTCGCCGTCGAGGGCGCCGACAGCGGCCACCCGCGCGTGCGGTTCCGTCACGAGGGACGCGAGGACGTCCTTCAGTGCGACTACGTCGTCGGCTGCGACGGCTTCTGGGGTGTGGCGCGCCGGGCGGTCCCCGCCGCGCTGTCCCGCGTCTTCGAGCGGACGTACCCCTTCGGCTGGCTCGGCATCCTGGCCGACGTGGCCCCCTCGCACGACGAGCTGGTCTACGCCCGCCACGACCAAGGCTTCGCCCTGCTCTCCATGCGCTCCCCGTCCGTCTCCCGCCTCTACCTCCAGGTCCCCGTGGGCACCGACGCCGAGTCCTGGAGCGACACGGAGATCTGGGACGAGCTGGAGCGCCGCTTCGAGACCGCCGACGACTGGCGCCTTGAGCGCGGCCCGATCACCCAGAAGTCCGTCACGCCGATGCGCTCCTTCGTCCACGAGCCCATGCGGTACGGCCGCCTCTTCCTCGCCGGGGACGCCGCGCACATCGTGCCGCCCACCGGCGCCAAGGGCCTCAACCTCGCCGTCGGAGACGTCGTCACCTTCGCCCGCGCCCTGGTCCACGAGCGCGAGACCGGCTCGCCGGAACTGCTCGACGCCTACGCGCCGGCGTGCCTGCGCCGCGTGTGGCAGGCCGAGCGCTTCTCCTACGACCTGACGATGCTGCTGCACCGGGCCCCCGACGCCACGCCCTTCGACGACCGCCTCCAGCTCGCCCGCCTGGAGCGCATCACCGGCAACCGCGCCGCCGAGACCGACCTCGCCGAGGCGTACACCGGCTTCCCGCTCGGCTGAGCCGCCGGCCCGACCGACCCCACGGCTCGACCGGCCCCGCGGCCGGAATTGATCTCCGGCCGATTCCGGGCGTGTACCGGCTTGGTCATGAACCGGGTCCGGCGGTGGCGGGAATCACCGCTGCGCGTAGCGTGTTGCGGAGCACAGGGCGGGAAAGATCCTTCCCAGGTATTAGGGTCGATCCTTTGCCTTTCCATTACTCTTGAGCCAAGGCCACGCTCGGTGGCCATGGAGGAGTGAGATGAGGAGCAGTAACCCGGTCTTCTCGCGACGGGGGTTCAGCCGCGACAACGGCTACGCGGGCTTCAACACCGCACCGCAGGCCGGGTACGCCCAGGGCAACCCCTACGCCCAGGGCGATCCGTACGCCCAGGGCGGCAACCCCTACGCGCAGAACCCGTACGCGACCAGCCCGTACGCCCAGCAGGACACGCAGTACGGCGCCCCGCAGGCCCCGGCCACCACCGGCCGGATGAGGATGGACGACGTCGTCATGCGCTCGGCCACCACGCTCGGCGTGGTCGTCCTCGGCGCGATCCTCGCCTGGGCCGTCCTGCCGGTCTCCCCCGGTTCCTACGGTCTCGCCATCGGCTCGGCGCTGGTCGCCTTCGTCCTGGCGATGGTGCAGAGCTTCAAGCGCACCCCGTCGCCCGCGCTGATCCTGGGCTACGCCGCGTTCGAGGGCGTCTTCCTCGGCGTGATCAGCGAGATGTACAACAGCGCGTGGAGCGGCGCCCCGTTCCAGGCGGTGCTCGGCACCATGGCGGTCTCCGGCGCCACCCTGCTGGTCTACAAGGCCGGCTGGATCCGCGTCACGGCCCGCTACGCCCGCATCGGCATGGCCATCGCCATCGCGTTCGTGGTGGTCATGGCGGTCAACCTGCTGCTGGTGGCGTTCGGCGTCGCCGGGGACGGCGGTCTGCGCAGCATGGGCCCGCTGGGCGCGGTCGTGGGCATCATCGCGATCCTGATCGGCGCGTTCTTCCTCACCCTCGACTTCAAGCAGATCGAGGACGGCATCGCCTACGGCGCCCCGCGCAACGAGGCGTGGCTGGCCGCGTTCGGTCTCACCATGACCCTGGTGTGGATCTACCTGGAGATGCTGCGCCTGGTGGCGATCTTCAGCAGCAACGACTGACGCCGGCCGGCGGCTGCCGGCCAACGTGTCACGAAGGGCCCCGGGACCAGCGTCCCGGGGCCCTTCGGCGTATGACGGCGGGTGCGCGCGGCGCTCGCTCGCGGCGCTCGCTCGCGGGGGCGGAGCGGTCAGCGCAGCTTCCGCGCGGCCCTCCTCAGTTCGTACTCATGGATGATCGCCTTGGCGTGGCCGTACGCGAGATTGTGTTCGTGGCGCAGCCAGCTGACCTTCTCCTCGAAGCGCAGGGCGGGGCCTTCGTCGACGGTGCGCAGCCAGTCGGCGATGTCGCGACCGGTGCAGTGGGGGATGCGGGCGAGAATGTTGCGGTGGGTCTCCTCGGAGAGGACATGGGACATCGGCGCCTCCGGACGTATGGGATGTAAGCCGGTCCTTCAGGTCACCGTGCCTGAGTGTTCGCTTGTTGGCAACAGTCCCGAACGGGCGCGTAGGCTCACGGCGTGGTGGATACGACGTCCCTGACCCGAGCTGTTGATCACTTCGCCGATCGGTTGCGGGCGGCACCGCAGTCCCGTTTGCAACGGGGGGCGGCCGCGGAGGCGCTGGAGCTGGCCCGGGCGCTGGCCCGGTGGGCGCAGACGGTCGAGTCGCCGGGGGAGGAGCCCCGGGAGATGCCGGACGCGGGGATGTTCGCGGCGGCCGACCAGGTCACCGTCGCCGTCCGCGATCTGGCGCTGGTGCTCACCTCACAGGCCGACGTCGAGGAGGCCGTGCGGTGGGTCGAGGAGGCGCAGAAGCGGGCGGGGGTCTGAGGTCGCGGACGAGGGCGGGGGTCTGAGGCCTCGTCGGCTGGCCCAGGCTGTCTGCGGCGGGTCGCGCAGTACCTTGCGCCCCTTACGGGGCGCCCCCGTACCCCCTCGTCACAGGCTCGCTATGACCCGGTCCGCCAGGATGTAGACGTTGTCCTCGCCGCAGGCGAAGGTCAGGGTGTACGCGCCCGAGATGCCGGAGCCGCCGAGCAGGTACGGGGCGTCGCCGGCGCTCAGGGCGGCCGCCAGGCGGTCCGCGGTGTCGCGGTGGCCCGGGGTCATGCACAGCGTGGTGCCGTCCGCGAAGACATAGACGTCGAGGGTGCCGAGCGGGCCGGGGCGGACGTCGGTCAGTTCGACGCGCTCAGCGGCCAGTTCCTCCAGAATGGCCACGGTGCGCTCGTGGTCGTTCACCACCGGTGACTGCACCGGCACGAAGTCCGGGTGCGAGGGGTGACGGCGGCGGGCCGCGGCCAGCTCGGGGGACTCGCCCGCGAACTCGTCGGCCTCCGCGCCGTACTCGGTCACCGGCTCCAGGCCCACGAAGTCGGCCTGGCGGGGCAGGAACAGCTCGCTGTCGGCCAGACCCAGCAGGGAGGGCGTGTCGGAGACGTCACGGGCCTCCTGCGCCGCCCAGAACGCCCGCGCCTCGGCGAGTTCGCGCTCCCGCTCCTCGGCGAGGGCGTCGGCCACGGCGGCGCGTATCTCGTCCGCGTCGGCCGCGGCGCGCGCTGCGGGCAGCAGCCCGTGGGCCGCGGAGTGGCCTGCGGTCAGCTGAGTGTGCAGGGCCGCCACCTGCCTGCGCAGCAGGACGAGGGTGCGCAGGACGGCGACGCCCACGGCGCCCGTGGCGGCCGTGGTGACCAGCAACGCGATCGGCATGGCGCTCACTGACGTACTCCCAGGTTCAAAGTCGACCCCCGACTTCCTACATCAGCTTGAAGGGTGGACCGTCCAGTTGTCAGTGCGTAACGTCACGAAACGGACAGGGTGTTGTGCCGGTGGTGGCTGGCGTGACGCCGATGACCTGCGGATTTCCCGGGGGAGAGGGATATAGGTCACATCATGGCGGAGATTGGATCACAAAACGGCCCGGAGCCGCGTGAGTTCGCGGACTCCGGGCCAGGGGCTCACGGAAGGTGCCCCGTCGGTCACACAGGGGTCAGCTGAGGCGCTCGATGACCATCGCCATGCCCTGCCCGCCGCCGACGCACATCGTCTCCAGGCCGAACTGCTTGTCGTGGAACTGGAGGGAGTTGATGAGCGTGCCGGTGATGCGGGCGCCGGTCATGCCGAAGGGGTGGCCGACGGCGATGGCGCCGCCGTTGACGTTCAGCTTGTCGAGGTCGATGCCGAGGTCCTGGTAGGACGGGATCACCTGGGCGGCGAACGCCTCGTTGATCTCGACCAGGTCGATGTCGCCGACGGAGAGACCGGCGCGCTTGAGGGCCTGCTTGCTCGCCTCGACCGGGCCGAGACCCATGATCTCCGGGGACAGGCCGGAGACGCCGGTGGAGACGATGCGGGCGAGCGGGGTCAGGCCCAGCTCGCGGGCCTTGGTGTCCGACATGATGACGAGCGCGGCGGCGCCGTCGTTCAGCGGGCAGCAGTTGGCGGCGGTGACGAGGCCGTCGGGGCGGAAGACCGGCTTCAGGCCCTGGACGCCCTCCAGGGTGACGCCGGCGCGCGGGCCGTCGTCCTTGGAGACGACCGTGCCGTCCGGGAGGGTGACCGGGGTGATCTCGCGCTCCCAGAAGCCGTTCTTGATGGCTTCCTCGGCGAGGTTCTGCGAGCGGACGCCGAACTCGTCCATCTCCTGGCGGCTGATGCCCTTCATGCGGGCGAGGTTCTCGGCGGTCTGGCCCATCGCGATGTACGCGTCGGGCAGCAGGCCGTCCTCGCGCGGGTCGTGCCAGGTCGTGCCCTCCTGCTGCGCGACCTCGGCGGTGCGGGCCTCGGCCTCGGCGAACAGGGGGTTGTGCGTGTCCGGGAGGCTGTCGGAGTTGCCCTTGGTGAACCGCGAGACCATCTCGACGCCGGCCGAGATGAAGACGTCGCCCTCGCCGGCCTTGATGGCGTGCAGCGCCATGCGGGAGGTCTGCAGGGAGGAGGAGCAGTAGCGGGTGATCGTGCAGCCGGGCAGGTGGTCCATGCCCATCTGTACGGCGACGATCCGGCCGAGGTTGTTGCCCTGCTCGCCGCCGGGGAGGCCGCAGCCGAGCATGAGGTCGTCGATGTCCTCGGGGTCCAGCTCGGGGACCTTGGCGAGGGCCGCCTGGATGATCGTGGCGGTCAGGTCGTCCGGGCGCAGGTCCTTCAGAGAGCCCTTGAAGGCGCGGCCGATGGGGGAGCGGGCGGTCGAGACGATGACGGCTTCGGGCATCACGGCTCCATGGGCTTGCGGGGATCGGGCGGACTTCCTGGGAAGTTACCCCTCCGTATGGTTCAGGTCACGGGCGGCGAAGTGTGACCTTGACCGCAACTTTCTAAGCGCTTGCTTTTGTCTGGCCGACGGCTGGGCCAGGGGGGTGCGTGGGGTGCCGGTCTCGTTTGTCGTCTGGGGTGAGTGGTGGGCTGGTCGCGCAGTTCCCCGCGCCCCTGGGGGGGTGCAGCGCCGTCGATCACGAAAACCCCGCCGGCGCCGGGGCGCCCACCCGTCCCCGGGTACCCCTCAAGGTGACGGTGCTGCAGCCGGCTCCGTTTCCGGGACCCGCCGCCGGCGCCGGCGTTTGAGCAGGGCCCAGGGGCCTCGTGCCCCGGCGACCTCGGTACCGGCCTCCGACGCCGCTTCCGCAGCCGCCTTCGCGACCGGCAGGAAGCCCTCGCGGCGGCTGACGTCCGGCCGCTCCTCGTCCGCCGGCCACAGCCCCAGCGTCGCGCAGACGGTCGGCAGCACCGCCATCGCGGCGGTGGCGTACCCCTCGGCGGACGGGTGGTAGCTGTCGGGGCCGAACAGCTCGCGCGGGTTCGCGGCGAACTCCGGGCCCAGCAGGTCGCCCAGCGACACGGTCCGGCCGCCCTGCTCCACCACCCCGATCGTCTGCGCCGCCGCCAGCTGGCGCGAGGCACGCCGGGCCAGCCAGCGCAGGGGCTGCTGCACCGGCTCGATGGTGCCCAGATCCGGGCACGTGCCGACCACCACCTCCGCGCCGGCCGTGCGCAGCCGCCGTACCGCCGTCGACAGGTGACGCACCGAGCGGGTCGGGGGCATCCGGTGGGTGACGTCGTTCGCGCCGACCATGATCACGCAGATGTCGGGCAGCAGGCCGGGGTCGGCCAGGGCGACGCTCACCTGGCGTTCCAGGTCGTCGGAGCGGGCGCCGGGCAGGGCGACGTTGCGCAGCTGCACCGGACGTTCGGCGACCGCGGCGAGCCCGGACGCCAGCAGCGCCCCCGGCGTCTGCCCGGCCCGGTGGACGCCCTGGCCCGCGGCCGTGGAGTCGCCCAGCATCAGCAGCCGCAGCGGGGGCTCACCCGGAGTGTCGTAGGACAGGCCGTACAGGCCCTCGGCGTTCGGCACATGGTGGGTGGTGCCGTTGCTCACGTGGCGCCGGGCCATCTGCGCCTCGGCCACCAGCAGACCGACCAGTGCCGCGCCCGCCAGCCCGATCCCGCCACCGCCGTAGGCGGCGCCCGCCGCGATGCGACGGGCCACCCGCGCCCTCGACATGCTCGTCATGCGTCGCCGCCACCTCCTCGATCCGCCCTCACCCACTCCTTGCCCCGTACGGACCGTTGCCCAATCTCCACCAGGAGTGAACGCCCGTCATGGACGCCGTACAAGCCATAGGCTGGCGGAACCACGACCACATCTTTTGCAGCATCCGGAGACAACGGTGCAATTCCACGACTCGATGATCAGCCTCGTCGGCAACACCCCGCTGGTGCGGCTCAACAGCGTGACCAAGGGCATCAGGGCGACCGTCCTGGCCAAGGTGGAGTACTTCAACCCGGGCGGGTCGGTGAAGGACCGCATCGCCCTGCGCATGATCGAGGCGGCCGAGCAGAGCGGCGAGCTCAAGCCGGGCGGCACGATCGTCGAGCCGACCAGCGGCAACACGGGCGTCGGGCTCGCCATCGTGGCCCAGCAGAAGGGCTACAAGTGCATCTTCGTGTGCCCCGACAAGGTGAGCACCGACAAGATCAATGTGCTGCGGGCCTACGGCGCGGAGGTCGTGGTGTGTCCGACCGCCGTGGCGCCGGAGCACCCCGACTCCTACTACAACGTCTCCGACCGCCTCGTGCGCGAGACGCCGGGAGCCTGGAAGCCCGACCAGTACTCCAACCCCCACAACCCGCTCTCCCACTACCACTCCACCGGCCCCGAGCTGTGGGAGCAGACCGAGGGGAAGATCACCCACTTCGTGGCGGGCGTCGGCACCGGCGGCACCATCTCCGGCACCGGGCGCTACCTGAAGGAGGCCAGCGACGGCCGGGTGAAGGTCGTCGGCGCCGACCCCGAGGGGTCCGTCTACTCCGGCGGCTCCGGCCGGCCGTATCTCGTCGAGGGCGTCGGTGAGGACTTCTGGCCGACCGCCTACGACCGTGACGTCGCCGACGAGATCGTCGCCGTGTCCGACAAGGACTCCTTCCAGATGACCCGCCGCCTCGCCAAGGAGGAGGGGCTCCTCGTCGGCGGTTCCTGCGGCATGGCGGTCGTCGCCGCGCTGGAGGTGGCCCAGCGGCTCACCGAGGACGACGTCGTGGTCGTCCTGCTGCCGGACAGCGGCCGCGGCTACCTCAGCAAGATCTTCAACGACGAGTGGATGGCCGACTACGGCTTCCTGGAGGACGAGGGGCCGAGCGCCCGCGTCGCCGACGTGCTCAACGACAAGGAGCACGGCGCCATCCCGTCGCTGGTGCACATGCACCCCGAGGAGACCGTCGGTCAGGCCATCGAGGTGCTGCGCGAGTACGGCGTGTCGCAGATGCCGGTGGTCAAGCCGGGCGCCGGCCACCCGGACGTGATGGCCGCCGAGGTCGTCGGCTCCGTCGTCGAACGGGAGCTGCTGGACGCCCTGTTCAGCAAGCGGGCCTCGCTGGAGGACCCGCTGGAGAAGCACATGTCGGCGCCGCTGCCGCAGGTCGGCTCCGGTGAGCCCGTCGCGGACCTGATGGCCGTGCTCGGCAAGGCCGACGCGGCGATCGTCCTGGTCGAGGGCAAGCCGACCGGCGTCGTCTCCCGGCAGGACCTGCTGGCCTTCCTCGCCAAGGGCTGAACGGGACGGTGAACCCCGGGTGAACCGCCGCTTGCGGCGGCGAACTCGCGGTGACCTGGGCCGATCGGGCGGACGCGGAAGTGGTACGAGGGTGTCACGTCCGCGCAGCACCGGCTTAACACGCGTCCGGCACAGTGGTGGATGTCGGCAGGGGGTGGTGGGGTACCTCCCAGGCGTTGAGCCCTGGAGGAGGCTCCCCGTCCCTCGCCGGCGGCGTAACGGCGTCACGGACCTCCGGAGCGGCTCCCGGACCTCCACGGACGCCACGGACGCAGGAGCCCGGTCCTGACCCGGCCCGCGTCCCTCGCGGGGACCGCCGTCGTCCCGCCCCCCGGCAACGGGGGTGCGGCGGTCCCCGCGCCCAACTTCCCCCGGCGCGCCCCGCACAACTTCCCCCGGCGCGTCCCCCTTTCGCCGGGTACGGCGTTTCCGTCCCGCGCAGGATGTTTCCGTCCCGCGGATGACGTTTTCGGAACGGATCCGCGACGCTTCCGTGCCCTTTCCCGGGCCGTCGCTGTCGGTGCCGGGTGAGAGGATCACCGGCATGGCCCTTCCCCAGCCCGACGACCTCGCCACGCTCGTCCTGCGCACCGACTTCACCGACGACACCGCCTGGGACGCCCTGTGCGCGGCGCTCGACTCCGCCGACGGCGCGAGCCGCGTCAGTGACCCCAGGTTCGCCGGGGCGAGCGTGCAGGCGCTGCTCGACGAGGAACTGGCCGCCGACGAGGACGAGCGGATCTGTGAGGTGTTCCTCGCCGACGCCACCACCCTCACCGACCCCGAATGGCCGCTGCTCGCCGTCGACCTCTACGACGAGCCGGGCCGCACCTTCCGGGTCCCGGTGCGCTGGTACCCGGAGCTCGCCGCCGATCTCTCGATCGCCAACTTCGACTTCGCCGACTTCGCCGACGCGGCCGACCCCTCAGGCACGTTCCGCGGCTTCGGGGACCGCTGACGCCCAACTGCCCAGCAGCGCCAGGCGTTCGGCCGTCTGCGAGCCCGGCTCGGGCGTGTAGACGACGACCGTCAGGTCCGGCTCCCCGGGCAGGGTCAGGGTCTCGTACGGCAGGGTGAGCAGGCCCGTCACCGGGTGGTGGACCTTCTTCACGCCCCACGCGCACTCGGCGACCTCGTGGTCGGCCCACAGCCGGCGGAAGTCCTCGCTCCTGAGGGAGAGTTCGCCGACCAGCGCGCACAGCTCGGGATCGTCCGCGTGCAGACCGGCGCTCAGCCGCAGATGCGCCACGGTCTGCGCGGCGACCGCGTGCCACTCCGGGAACAGCTCCCGGCCGGCCGGGTCGAGGAACACCTGGCGCGGGATGCAGCGCTCCTCGGGCGCCATGCGGCTGAAGCCGTTCAGGGCGTCACCCAGGGCGTTCCAGGCCAGGACCTCCATCCGCGGGTTCAGGATGAAGGCGGGGCTGCGTTCCATGGCGTCCAGCACCAGTTGCACGCCGCGGCGCACGCGGGGCGCGGCCGGGCGGGCGGTGGCGCGCCGGGTGCGCGGGCGGGCCACGGTGCGCAGGTAGGCGTGCTCGGTCTCGTCCAGGCGCAGCACGCGTGCGACGGCGTCCAGCACGGCGTCCGACACGCTCGTGCCGCGGCCCTGTTCGAGCCGGATGTAGTAGTCGACGCTCACCCCGGCGAGCTGCGCCACCTCCTCGCGGCGCAGCCCGGGCACGCGACGGCGGCCGTGCGCGGGCAGCCCCACCTCGTCCGGCTGGATGCGCGCGCGGCGTGAGCGCAGGAAGTCGCCGATGTCAGCAGTGGTCCAGTCCCCGTCCATGGGGCCGATCCTAGGCGCCGGGCCGGACCGCAGCCTGGTACTGGCAGACCCAGGAAAAGCGCAGCCCTGGGTGGGACGGGCGCGGGACACCACAGTGATCACGTGCCGCCGGGGAGACACCCCGGCCACGGACCACGAGGAGCACCGCATGTCGTACGAGAGCCTTTCCGGCCGTACCGCCGTCGTCACCGGGGCCGCCAGCGGGATCGGGCGGGCCGTCGCCGCGCTGCTGGCCGGTCAGGGGGCGCGCGTCGCGCTGCTGGCCCGGCGCGGGGACCGGCTGGAGACGGTCGTGGAGAAGATCCGCGCCGACGGGGGCGAGGCCCTCGCCGTCGTCGCCGACGTCACCGACGAGGAGTCCGTGGCGCGCGCCGCCGACGCCGTGCGCGCCGCCTACGGCCGGGTGGACCTGGTGGTGAACAACGCCGGCGTCATGCTGCCCGGGCCCGTCGAGGAGGGCCGGATCGACGAGTGGCAGCGCATGCTCGACACCAACGTCACCGGCGTGCTGCGGGTGATCCGCGCCTTCACCGGCGACCTGGTCGCCGCGGCCGGCGAAGGCCGCAGCGCGGACCTGGTGAACATCTCCTCCATCGGCGCGCACGTCCCCTACCCGAGCTACGCCGTCTACGGCGCCACCAAGGCCGCGGTCACCTATCTCTCGCAGTCCCTGCGCACCGAACTCGGGCCGCGCGACGTGCGGGTGACCAACATCGAGCCGGGGCTGACGGAGACCGAGCTGAAGACGCACGTGAGCCACGAGGAGCTGGCCACACAGCTGGACGGCATGTTCGAGGCGCTCGGCGGCCTGGCCGCCGAGGAGGTCGCGGACGTCGTCGCCTACGTCACCAGCCGGGCACGGCACATCAACCTGCGCCAGATCATGGTGCTGCCGACCCGGCAGGCGTGAGCCGGGAGCGGGCTGACGCCGTCCGGCCGGCGCGGACTCACTCCTGCCGTCGTAGGCTCACTCCTCCCCGCCGCAGTCTCAGCCCTGCCCGTCGCAGTCTCAGTCCTGTCCGTCGCCGCCGGCCGGCTCAGTCCTCCCAGTCGGAGTCCCGGCCGGCCGGGCGGCGGCCGAACAGGGGCGCGCCGCAGCGGGCTGCCTGGACCATGTTGACGCCGACGATGCCCGCCCAGGCGACGATCAGGCCGGGCAGCTGCGCCTGGACGACCGCGATCGCGGACAGCGGGACGGCGAGCACCAGGGAGACGATCCCGAAGCCGAACCGCTCCCCCCAGGAGTCCGACGGCCGCCCGGACCGCGCGCCGCGCGCCTGCGCCGTCCGCTGCTCGGCGAGCTGCCGGCGCACCCGGCGGTCGACGGCCGCGTCGAGGCGCTGGTCGACCTTCTCCAGGAAGGATTCGACCAGCGCCGGCTCGTACTCCTCGCCCAGCTCCCTGCGGGCGTGCAGGGTGGCGTCGAGTTCCTTCTTCAGCTCTGTGTCGTGCGTGTCCATCACCGGTCTCCCGTCCCGTGGCCCGGGTTCCACGCTAGGGAGTGCCGGCGCCCGCCGCACTGGGGACAACCCCCGTCTTGGCGGTCGGGTCCGCCGGGCGCCGGGAGATCAGCAGGAAGAGCACGGCCGGCACGACCAGGCCGACGATCCAGGAGACGTCGGCGCCGCCGAGCGGCTCGACCAGCGGGCCGGTGTAGAAGCCGGTGGCCAGGAACGGCAGCTGGGCCAGCAGTCCCACGCCGTAGACCGCGAGGGTGCCCCAGCGCCAGGCGCCGTAGCGGCCCCGCGCGTCGAACAGGGCGGGGATGTCGTAGCGCTCGCGGGAGACCAGGTAGTAGTCGGCGAGGTTGATCGCCGACCACGGGGTGAAGAAGGTCAGCAGGAACAGCAGGAAGTCCTTGAAGGAGGACAGGAAGCTGTCCTTGCCGGCGAGTGCCACCGCGGTGCCCGCCACCATGATCAGCGCGATGTAGGCGGCCCGGCCGCGCCGCGACAGCACTGCCTTGCCGCTGAAGCCGCTGACGCTGGTCACCATCGACATGAAGCCGCCGTAGGTGTTGAGCACGTTGATGGTGAGCTTGCCGAGCGCGATGACGAAGTAGAAGAAGGAGGCCACGAGACCGGTGCCGCCGAGCGCGACGACGTAGCCGACCTGGCTGTCCAGGAACTTCCCGCCCGCCGTCGCCGCGACCAGCACCCCGAACGTCATCGACCACTGGCTGCCCAGCGCCGAGCCGGACAGCGTCCACCAGAAGGTGGCCTTCGTGGAGGTGGCGCGCGGCAGATAGCGGGAGTAGTCCGCCACGTACGGGCCGAACGCCAGCTGCCAGGACGCCGACAGGGACATCGCCAGCAGGAACATCGGCAGCGAGAAGTGCGCGTCGTGCAGCAGGACCGACACGTCGGCGCGGTCCAGCAGCCGGATGCCGAGGTAGACGAAGGCGAGCGCGCAGATCGTGCTCGCGACGCGGCCGAGGGTGTGGATGACGCGGTAGCCGACGGTCGCCGTGACCGCGGTGACCAGGGCGAACACGATGATGCCGGTGGTGTCGTCGGTGTGCGTCAGCTCGCCCACCGCCTGCCCGGCGAGCACGCTGCCGGAGGCGAAGAAGCCGATGTACATCACGATCACCAGCAGCAGCGGGACCACCGCGCCGCGCACCCCGAACTGGGCGCGGGACTGGATCATCTGCGGCAGGCCCAGCTTGGGTCCCTGCGCGGAGTGCAGCGCCATGACCGCGCCGCCGAGCAGGTTGCCGAGCACCAGGCCCAGCAGTGAGAAGACGACGTCACCGCCGAAGACGACCGCGAGGGCGCCGGTGACGACGGCGGTGATCTGCAGATTGGCGCCGAGCCAGAGCGTGAACTGGCTGAAGGCCGTGCCGTGCCGCTCCTCGTCCGGTACGACGTCGATGGAGCGCAGTTCCACGAGTTGAGCCATGCGTACTCCCCGGTCGGGCTGTATAACCGTATGCAGGGTTCACGTAGACTGAATAAATTGTCAATGCCTCGGCGCTGTACTCTCCCGGGGCGGCGAGGACCATCTGGAGGGGGAGTACGTCATGAGCGCGACCGACAGCCCGGCGAGCCGGTTGCAGGCCCTCTTCGAAGGGCACCGGCTCACGCCGACCCAGCGGCGCATCGCGCACAGCATGGTCCGCCGCGCCGCCGACGTGCCCTTCCTGTCCAGCGTGGAGCTGGCCGAGCTGGCCGGGGTCAGCCAGCCGTCGGTCACCCGCTTCGCCGTCGCCCTCGGCTTCGACGGCTACCCGGCGCTGCGCCGGCACCTGCGCGAGGTCGTCCCCGCCGAACCGGCCGCGGACTCCTCGTCGTACAACGAGTACCAGCAGGCCGTCGAGGCCGAGATCGAGAACCTGCGGCACCTCGCCGACCTGCTCGCCGACCCGCGCCCGGTGCACAAGGCCGGCCGCCTCCTCGCCGCGTCCCGGCCGCTGCCCGTGCTGGGCCTGCGCGCGGCCGCCTCCCAGGCGTACGGCTTCGCCTACTTCGCCGCCAAGGTCCACCCGGACGTCCGGCTGCTCAACGAGGGCGGCACGATGATCCACGACCGGGTGGACGCCGCCGTGCGCGCCGGGGCCACGGCCCTGCTGTGCTTCGCGCTGCCCCGCCACCCGCGCGAGGTGATCGAGTCCCTGGAGTACGCCAGGCAGTCCGGGCTGACCGTGGTCACGGTCGCCGACTCCGCGTTCGCGCCGGTCGCCAAGGTCTCCGACCTGCTGCTGCCCGCCGCCGTCGGCACCGGGCTCGCCTTCGACACCGCCTGCGCGCCGATGCTGCTCGGGCGGGTGCTGCTGGAGGCGATGGCCGACGAACTGCCCGACGCGCAGGCCCGCCTGGAGGACTTCGACACGAAAGCGGCGGCGCGCGGACTGTTCGTCGAGTGACGGCCGGGTGGGACGCACCGCGTTCTCAGACTCGTCTCACGTTCTGCCGCTATCTTTCCCGACGGCTTGATGGACACGTGACACGGGAGGCTGACGTGGCGCGCGGAGGACAGGGGCTGGCCCGGGTGGCCGTCGTCGTACGGGCGGGGGCGGCACCACTGGCGTGGCTCGGACTGATCGCGGCCGGAATCGGTGCGGTGCCTCAGGGACTGACCGGGCGCCGGATCGGCGTGTTCGCGGGGGCGGCGCTGTATCTGCTCGCCGCCGCCGCGGTGGCACTCGCCCGCCGTGGGCGCTACGCCGCCCTCGCCCGCGGGGCTGCCCGCGCGGGCAGGTACGACATCCTCCAGGACCGCGCGGTGACCGTGCGCGCCTGGCGCCGGGGTCACCGCTGGTGGCTGCTGCTCACCTTCGCCGCCGCGCTCGGCTCCGCGTTCGCCGTGCCGGTGGCCGGCGGACTGCTGCTCGCCGGGTGCGGCACCGGGCTGTGGTGGAAGGCCGCGTGGCTCGGGCGGCGCGAGCGGGCCGGGGACGCGCTGCTGTGGGTGCGCGTCGACTGGCTCGACCGGCGCGGCGGGCGGCCCGCCGGCACGGCGGTGCGGGCCTGGCGCGGAACGGGCATCGCGGCGGGCGACGCGGCCCCGGGCGGGGCCCGCCGCCGCTCCGCGGCGCTGGTCTGAGCCGTGTCTCAGACCTCGAGCTCCTGCTCGATCCTCTTCAGCTGATGGCGGGCCATCGCCAGGTTGGCCCGCTTGGCGTCCAGCACCAGGTAGAGGAAGAGCCCGTTGCCGCTGCGGCCGCTCAGCAGGCGGATCAGGTGGTACTGGTCGGTGAGCGTGATCAGGATGTCCTCGATCTCGGTCTTGAGCCCGAGCATCTCCATGGTGCGCATCTTGGCGCGGATCACGTCGGTGTTGCCGGCGGCGGCGACGTTGAGGTCGAACGTCTTGCTGCCGCCCATCGTGCCCAGTGCCATGCCGCTGGTGTAGTCGACCAGGGCGACGCCGGTCGCGCCTTCGATCGAGGCGAGGGCTTCCTTCAGCGCGGTCTCAGTGGTGGCCATGACGGTGATTGCCTTTCAGCTGTCGGTGGTGCGCGCCCCCACTGCCCTGACGGGCAGCGGACGCGCGGTTTCCCGGGGTGGGATCGAGGGACGGGCGGGCGCCTGTGCCAGCGCCTCGTGGGCGTC
This sequence comes from Streptomyces sp. NPDC097129, assembly GCF_055668065.1. Lineage (NCBI taxonomy): Bacteria > Bacillati > Actinomycetota > Actinomycetes > Kitasatosporales > Streptomycetaceae > Streptomyces > Streptomyces sp. NPDC097129. The sequence goes on from NZ_JBVOQE010000006.1 coordinate 384,441, forward strand.
GACCAGTTCGCCGACGCGGGCGCCGGCGCGGCGGCCCTCCAGATGGAGCCGGCCGACGTTGACGCGGTCCTCGGTGAGCAGGGTCAGCACGGCGGTGCGGCCCGCGGCGTAGGTCGCGACATACCCTTGCGCGCCGCGGATCAGCAGTTCGCGGAACTCGCCCCGGCCGGTCGCGTCGGTCATGCGGATCGCGACCGCGAGCGTGGTGGCGGTGAGCGCGGCCAGGCCGTCGGGTTCGACGCCGGGGGCGTCGTGGGCGAGCACCAGGCCGTCGCGCCCGGCGGCGATCGCGCCGGTGAGCTGGGGGAGGCGGGCGCGCAGCCGGTGGAGTTCGGCGAGTATCTCTGGCTCGGCCGCCATCAGGTGTCTCCTCTCGGTCGGTGAGTCGGTGGGGGGCTCTCCACCACGGGGGCGTGGCCGGTCAAAGGGCCTCCAGCGCATCCCTGACCCTCTTCAGCAAGGCGATGTGCGGATCGAACTCCTCGGGCACGGCCTGCGGCTGCGCGTATGCGGGCGGGGGCGCGGGCGGGGCCGGGGGTACGGGCAGGGCCGGGGGTGGCGTGGCGAGCAGGCCCGCAGCGGCCAGCCGCCGCACCTCCACCAGCGTGGGGAACGCCCGCCGGCCCTGCGCCAGCGCTATGTCCGGCGCCGTGCGCACCCCGTCGACCAGGGCCAGTACGGCCGCCTGACGGGCGGTCACCGCGGGCGCCGCGACCGGGTGGGTGCGCATGAGCGGCGCGCTGTCGGTGAGCGGATCGGGCCACAGCCGGTGCAGCAGCGCCCGCCGACGCAGCACCTCCCGCTCCACGACGGCGACGGGCACCGCGGGCAGCGCACGGCCGAGCCGTGCGGCACCGGGCCGCGCGGCGCTGGGCCGTGGGGCACCGGCCGTGGTGCCACCGGGCGTGGTGCCACCGGGCGTGGCGCCGTTGGGGCGTGCGTCGCTGCGGAGCGCGGCACCGGGTTGTGCGGCGTCGGGTCGCGCGCCACCGGGCAGTGCCTCGGCGGGCAGCGCGCTGTTGGGCTGTGCGTCGCCGGGTTGTGCGGCGTCGGGTTGTGCGGCACCGGGTTGTGCGGCGTCGGGTCGCGTGCCGCCAAGCAGTGCCTCGTCGGGCAGCGCGCCGCGGGGCTGTGCGTCGCCGGGCCGGGCGGCACCGTGCTCTGCGTCGTCGGGTCGCGTGCCGCCAAGCAGTGCCTCGGCGGGCAGCGCGCCGCGGGGCTGTGCGTCGCCGGGCCGGGCGGCACCGTGCTCTGCGTCGTCGCGTCGCGCGCCGCCACGCCGCGCACCACCGGGCCGTGCGTCGCCGGGCCGCGCGGGACCGGGCTGTGCGTCGCCGGGCTGTGCGTCGCCGGGCTGTACGTCGTTGAGCCGAGCGCCGCCGAGCAGCGCCTCCCCGTGCAGCGCGCCGCCAAGCCGCGCACCACCGGGTCGTGCGTCGCCGGGCCGTGCGGGACCGGGCTGTGCGGCACCGGGCTGTACGTCGTCGAGCCGCGCGCCGCCGAGCAGCGCCTCGTCGGGCAGCGCGCCGCCAACCCGTGCGCCGCCGGGCGGGGCGGCACCGGGCTGTACGTCGTCGAGCCGAGCGTCGCCAAGTCGCGCACCACCGGGCCGTGCGCCGCCGGGCAACACGCCACTGGGTCGCGCGTCACCGGGCTGTGCGCCGTCGGGCCGTGCGCCGCCGAACAGCGCCTCGCCGGGCAACTCGCCGCCAAGCCGCGCGCCGCCGGGCAGCGCGCCGCCGGGCAGCGCGCCACCGGGCAGCGCGCCACCGGGCAGCGCGCCACCGGGCCGCGCGGCGTGGGGCTGTGCGGCACCGGGTTGTGCGGCACCGGTCTGTACGTCGTCGAGCCGGGCGTCCCCGGGCTGTGCGCCGTCGGGTCGCGCGCCTTCGAGCCGCGCGCCACCGGGTGGCGTGTCGCCGGGACGCGCGCCGCCCAGCAGAGCCTCGCCGGGACGCGCGCCGCCCGGCAGCGCCTCGCCGGGACGCGCGCCGCCCAGCAGAGCCTCGCCGGGACGCGCGCCGCCGGGTCGCGCGCTGCCAGGCCGTGCGTCGGTCCCGTAGTGGAACCGGCCTGGGCTGCTGCTCGGTGCGAGGGCGAAGTAGGCGGCGTCGTACAGGGCCTGCAGATGGCAGATCTCCATCCCGGCCCAGGACAGGTGCCCGGCGTCCACGAGGAGACGCGCGGTGCCCTCCGGGTCGCCCGCCGCGCCGACCGCCGCCCACCACTGCTCGGCGCTGAGCGCGCCCTGCGCGGTGAGCAGCGCGCCCGGGCCCGGCGCGTACGGGCTCTCGGCGTGCACCACCAGACCGCCGGACAGGTGCAGGGTGCCGCCCTCGCGGACCAGGACGCCGGTGGCGCGCTCGGCGGCGAGCCGGGTCAGCATCGGGGACACCCCGCCCGCCGGCTCGTGCAGCGCCTTGTCCCGCACCGGCAGCGGGGGAGGGGCCTCGACCACGGTCACCCCAGCACCAGCCGCCCGGCCATCTCGCCCAGCCGGATGCGGGCCAGGGCGAGATTGCCGTCGGCGCGGCCCAGCCACAGGTGCAGCACCGCGCCGCTGTCGAACGGCGCCGGGACGAACCGCAGCAGGTGGTAGCCGTCCCGGTTGCTGACGATCACGTCCTCCACCGGCGGGTCGGCGTCGTCCGGCCCGCCGCCGGAGGTGTCCTCGGCGGCGAACGCCGGCTGTTCGGCCGCGAGCCGGGCCAGTTCCGCCACCTCCGCGGCGGCGGCCTCGGGATCGCCGCCGGGGAACTCCCCGACGACGCCCAGCGCCAGTCCGCTGGTCCAGTCGACCAGGGCCGCACCGCGCGCGCCGGGCAGCCGCATGGCCTCCAGCAAGCACTCGTCGATTCCGGGCACGTCGCTCCCCTCCGCCTGGCATCCGGGCGAGTGACGACGACACTACGCACCGTACGGAGGGCCGGTGAGCGTTCTGGCATTTTCCAGCGGAACATGCGGAGTGCGGACTAGTGTGGGCCGACTGAGCGCATGTTCGGGTCCGACGACCCGTTCGGGGGAGGGGCGTCCGCTCGCGTTCACCCGCGCCCGGAGGCCCGCAGGGCGGTGAGCGCGTCGGCGTGCGCCCCGCCGGACTCGGCGACGATCTCGGCGCTCGTCTGCGGCTCCCGCACGACCGCGAAGGCCACACCCCCGGCCCCGCCCGGTGCGAAGCCGTAGATGCCGGGCCGGGCCAGGGAGTTGTAGGCGTAGTGGTGCGCGAAGTAGTACGCGCCCGTGTCCAGCGCCGCCGCGTGATCCCCCTGCTGAAGCAGCGGCAGCGCCTGCCCGCGGGCCAGCAGGTCCCCCGCGAAGCACGCCGGCCCCGCCACGTCCTGCACGACGGCCGGACCCTCCTTGGGCCGCCCCTTCGCGTCGTACGCGGCGATCCTGAGCGGCCAGGCGCCGGGCGCGTACACCGTCCGCGTGGCCACCTGCACGCCCGCGTGCGTCACCGCCACCGGCCGCCCCCCGGCGCTCTTGGCGTACTCCACCCGCGCCACCACCGTGCCGTGCTTGGCCAGCAGCGACCGGCCGAACTCGGTGACCAGCCCGTACCGCCCGTCGAACAGCCCCGGCACGGTCTCCCGCAGCAACCGCGCGTACTCCGCGTACGTCGGCGTCGCCGCGTCGGAGGCGAAGTTCACCGGCAGCCCGCCGCCGATGTCGAGGGTGTCGACCTGGCGCCGTCCGGCCCGCGCGTTGATCTCCTCCGCGAGCGCGTACGTCTGCGCCACCCCCTGCGCCATCAGGGTCAGCGGAATGCCCTGCGACCCGGTGTGCGCGTGCAGCCGGGTCAGCCACGGCCGCGCCAGATACGCCCGCACCACCCACTCCCGGGCGCCCTCGTCGCGCAGCGCGACACCGAACTTCGAGGTGGCCGTCGCGGTCGACAGCGCCTCGATGGAACCGCCGCCCACCTGCGGATTGACCCGGATACCGAGCGGTGAGCCGCTGGAGGCGGTCCGCATCAGGGCGTCCAGGCGGTCCAGCTCCTGCGGATTGTCGGCGTTGACGGCGACGCCCAGCGCCAGCGCCTCGCGCAGCTCGGCCGGCGTCTTGGCCGGCGAGTCCAGCACCGTCGCCGCGGCCGGCACCCCGGCCGCCCGCGCCAGCGCCAGCTCACCCGGGCTCGCCACTTCGGCGCCGATGCCCTCCTCCCACAGCAGCCGCACCACCGGCACCAGCGGGGTCGCCTTCACCGCGAAGGCGTGCAGCACCGGCGTGCCCGGCGCGGCCACTGCCTCGAACGCCGCCCGCAGCGCGGCCGCCGACTCCCGGATGCCGGTGACGTCGAGCAGCCCGACCAGGGGCGCGTCGGGACCCAGCAGCCCCTGCTCCACCGCGGCCCGCACCGCCTCGTCCCGCCGCGCCGCGCGCTCCCGCGCCCCGCTGTCCGTCTCGTGCTCCACGGATCGCCCCTCCTGTCGCCCCGGGTGTCCCTGCTCGCCGTGCCCGCATTGCCTGCGTGCCCGCGTTGCCTGCCGTGCCCGCCTGGTCTGCCGTGCCCGCGTTGCCTGCTTCCAGCCAAACATCCGCGGCGCGCGGACGCGGCGGCTCCACGGTGTTGACTAGTTCTATTCAGGAAGCGAGGATGTGAATAGTCGTAGTACCAGCAGGAGGCAGACGATGTCGGGACCCCGCCCCGTACGAGCACCGCGCGGCACCGAGCTGAGCGCGCAGGGCTGGCAGCAGGAAGCCGCCCTGCGGATGCTGCAGAACAACCTCGACCCCGAGGTCGCCGAGCACCCCGACAAGCTCGTGGTCTACGGCGGCACCGGCAAGGCCGCCCGTGACTGGCGCTCCTTCGACGCGATGGTCCGCACCCTGCAGGGCCTCAAGGCCGACGAGACCATGCTGGTCCAGTCCGGCCGCCCGGTCGGCGTCATGCAGACCCACGAGTGGGCGCCGCGCGTCCTCATCGCCAACTCCAACCTGGTCGGCGACTGGGCCAACTGGGAGGAGTTCCGCCGCCTGGAGGCCCTCGGCCTGACCATGTACGGCCAGATGACCGCGGGCTCCTGGATCTACATCGGCACCCAGGGCATCCTCCAGGGCACCTACGAGACCTTCGCCGCCGTCGCCGCGAAGAAGTTCGACGGCACCCTCGCCGGGACCATCACCCTCACCGCCGGCCTCGGCGGCATGGGCGGCGCCCAGCCCCTCGCCGTCACCATGAACGACGGCGTCGCGATCTGCATCGACTGCGACCCGCGCGCCATCGACCGCCGCATCGAGCACCGCTACCTCGACGTGAGGGCCGACTCCCTCGACCACGCCCTCCACCTCGCCACCGAGGCCCGCGACCAGCGCAAGCCGCTGTCCATCGGCGTCCTCGGCAACGCCGCCGAGCTGGTCCCGCAGCTGCTCGCGATGGGCGCCCCCATCGACATCGTCACCGACCAGACCTCCGCCCACGACCCGCTGGCCTACCTGCCCGTCGGCATCGCCTTCGAGGACATGGCCGACGCCGCCGCCAAGGACCCGGCCGGATTCACCACCCGCGCCCGCGAGTCCATGGCCCGGCACGTCGAGGCCATGGTCGGATTCCAGGACGCCGGCGCCGAGGTCTTCGACTACGGCAACTCCATCCGCGGCGAGGCCCGGCTCGCCGGCTACGACCGCGCCTTCGCCTTCCCCGGCTTCGTCCCCGCCTACATCCGCCCCCTGTTCTGCGAGGGCAAGGGCCCCTTCCGCTGGGCCGCCCTGTCCGGCGACCCGGCCGACATCGCCAAGACGGACAAGGCGATCCTCGACCTGTTCCCCGAGAACGAGTCCCTGGCCCGCTGGATCAAGATGGCCGGCGAGCGGGTCCACTTCCAGGGCCTGCCCGCCCGCATCTGCTGGCTCGGCTACGGCGAGCGCGACAAGGCCGGCGAGCGCTTCAACGACATGGTCGCCTCCGGGGAGCTGTCCGCGCCGATCGTCATCGGCCGCGACCACCTCGACTGCGGCTCCGTCGCCTCCCCCTACCGCGAGACCGAGGCCATGCTCGACGGCTCCGACGCCATCGCCGACTGGCCGCTACTCAACGCCATGGTCAACGTGGCCTCCGGCGCCTCCTGGGTGTCCCTGCACCACGGCGGCGGCGTCGGCATGGGCCGCTCGATCCACGCCGGCCAGGTCACCGTCGCCGACGGCACCCCGCTCGCCGGCGAGAAGATCCGCCGCGTCCTGACCAACGACCCCGGCATGGGCGTCATCCGGCACGTCGACGCCGGCTACGACATCGCCGAGTCCGTCGCCACCGAGCGCGGGGTGCGGGTGCCGATGCGTGAGGGTGACGGGGCGTGAGCTTCCACAGCATGTGGGCGGAGCTGCTGCCGATCGGCCGCGACTCCGCCTCCGGCGGCTACCGGCGCTACGCCTGGACCGGCGCCGACGCCGACTGCCGGGCCTGGTTCCGGCAGCAGGCCGAGGACCGCGCTCTCACCTACGAGGTCGACCGCAACGGCAACCAGTGGGCCTGGCTCGGCGACCCGCACGCCGGGGACGCCGTCGTCACCGGATCCCACCTGGACTCCGTGCCCGACGGCGGCGCCTTCGACGGGCCCCTCGGGGTGGTGTCCTCCTTCGCCGCGCTGGACGAACTGCGCGAGCGCGGAGCGGCGTTCACCAAGCCCCTCGCCCTGGTCAACTTCGGCGACGAGGAGGGCGCCCGCTTCGGGCTCGCCTGCGTCGGCTCCCGGCTCACCGCCGGACAGCTCACCCGCGAGCAGGCCCACCGCCTCACCGACGGCGACGGCGTCACCCTGGCGAAGGCCATGGAGACCGCCGGCTACGATCCCGACGCCATCGGAGCGGACCCCGAGCGGCTCGCCCGCGTCGGCGCGTTCGTCGAACTGCACGTCGAACAGGGCCGCGCCCTCGACCTCACCGGGGACGCCGTCGGCGTGGCCGGCGCCATCTGGCCGCACGGCCGCTGGCGGTTCGACTTCCGCGGCGAGGCCAACCACGCCGGCACCACCCGGCTGGTGGACCGCCGCGACCCGATGCTGCCCTACGCCCAGACCGTCCTCGCCGCCCGCCGCGAGGCCGAACTCGCCGGCGCCGTGGCCACCTTCGGCAAGATCGCCGTCGAGCCGAACGGCGTCAACGCCATCCCCTCCCTGGTGCGCGGCTGGCTCGACTCCCGCGCCGACGGCCAGGACACCCTCGACACCGTCCTCGCCGGCATCGAGAAGGCGGCCCGGGAGTACGCCGACGCCCACGGCGTCGACCTCGACGTGGTCCGCGAGTCCTTCACCCCCGTCGTCGAGTTCGACCACGCCCTGCGCGACGAACTCGCCCGCATCCTCGGGTCGGCGAGCGAGCTGACCGTGCCCGTCCTCGGCACGGGCGCGGGACACGACGCCGGCATCCTGTCCGGGAGCATCCCGACCGCCATGCTGTTCGTACGCAACCCCACGGGCGTCTCGCACTCCCCGGCCGAGTCCGCCGCCGAGGACGACTGCGTGGCCGGAGTGCACGCCCTCGCCGACGTACTGGAAGGACTGGCCTGCCGGTGACCCACGGGACGTACTGGCTGGAACACGCCTGGCTCGGCACGAACGTCGAGCCGGGCGTCGCCCTCGACATCGCGGGCGGCCGCATCACCGCCGTCCGCACCGGCGTCGCCGCCCCGCCGCCCGGCGCCGAGGTGCTGCGCGGACTGACCCTGCCCGGGCTGGCCAACGCGCACAGCCACGCCTTCCACCGGGCCCTGCGCGGCACCGTCCAGGTCGGCTCCGGCACCTTCTGGACCTGGCGCGAGGTGATGTACTCCGTCGCCGACCGCCTCACCCCCGACAGCTACCACGCCCTCGCCCGCGCGGTGTACGCCGAGATGGCGCTGGCCGGCATCACGTGCGTCGGCGAGTTCCACTACGTGCACCACGCCCCCGGCGGCACCCGCTACGCCGACCCCAACGCGATGGGCGAGGCGCTGATCGCGGCCGCCGCCGAGGCCGGCATCCGCATCACCCTCCTGGACACCTGCTACCTGTCCGCCGGCTTCGGCGCCGCGCCCGACGCCCACCAGCTGCGCTTCTCCGACGGCACCGCCGCCGCCTGGGGCGAACGCTCTTCACTTCTCAAGGAACGCGATCACGCACGGATCGGAGCGGCGATCCACTCGGTGCGGGCCGTGCCCGCCGAGCAACTGGCCACCGTCGCCGCCTGGGCCGGGGAGCGGCGGGCCCCGCTGCACGTGCACCTCTCGGAGCAGACCGCCGAGAACGACGCCTGCCGTCAGGCGCACGGCTGCACCCCCACCCGGCTCCTCGCCGACCACGGCGTGCTCGGCCCGCGCACCACCGGCGTGCACAACACCCACCTCACCGACGAGGACATCGCACTGCTCGGCGGCTCCTCCACCGGCACCTGCATGTGCCCCACCACCGAACGCGACCTGGCCGACGGCATCGGACCCGCCGTCGCCCTGCAGCGCGCCGGCTCCCCGCTGTCCCTCGGCTCCGACAGCCACGCCGTCGTCGACCTGCTCGAAGAGGCCCGCGCGATGGAGCTGAACGAGCGGCTGCGCAGCCGCACCCGCGGCCACTGGACGGCCGCCGCCCTGCTGCGCGCCGCCACCGCCGACGGCCACGCCGCCCTCGGCTGGAGCGACGCGGGCGCCCTCGCCCCCGGCGCCCTCGCCGACTTCACGACGATCGCGCTGGACTCGGTCAGGACAGCGGGGCCGCTGCCCCGGCTCGGCGCCGAGACGGCCGTATTCGCCGCGACGGCAGCGGACGTACGGCACACGGTCGTGGGCGGCCGGCACGTCGTGCGCGACGGTCACCACGCACTCGTACCGGACGTGCCCCAGGCACTCGCGAGCGCCGTCGACGCCCTGCGCGGCTGACCCGGCCGACCCCCATCCAGGCCCACCACGAGGACACCATGAGCACCGTCATCACCAACATCGCCGCGCTGGTCACCAACGACCCCTCCCTCGGTGACGGCTCCCCCCTCGGACTGATCCAGGACGCGGCCGTCGTCGTCGACGGCGACCGCGTCGCCTGGATCGGTACATCAAGCAAAGCACCCGCCACTGACAACCGGGTCGACGCCGGCGGCCGGGCGGTGATCCCGGGCTTCGTCGACTCCCACTCCCACCTGGTCTTCGCGGGCGACCGCACCCAGGAGTTCAACGCCCGTATGTCCGGCCGCTCCTACAGCGCCGGCGGCATCCGCACCACGGTCGCCGCCACCCGCGCCGCGAGCGACGCGGAACTCGAGGCCAACCTCACCCGTTACCTCGCCGAGGCCCTGCGCCAGGGCACCACGACCTTCGAGACCAAGTCCGGCTACGGCCTGACCGTCGAGGACGAGGCCCGCGCCCTGCGCATCGCCGCACGCCACACCGACGAGGTCACCTACCTCGGCGCGCACATCGTCTCCCCGGACTACGCCGACGACCCGGCCGCCTACGTCGACCTGGTCACCGGCGCGATGCTGGACGCCTGCGCGCCGCACGCCCGCTGGATCGACGTCTTCTGCGAGAAGGGCGCCTTCGACGGCGAGCAGGCCCGCGCGATCCTCACCGCCGGCAAGGCCAGGGGCCTGCTCCCGCGCATCCACGCCAACCAGCTCTCCCACGGCCCCGGCGTCCAGCTCGCCGTCGAACTCGACGCGGCCAGCGCCGACCACTGCACCCACCTCACCGACGCCGACGTCGACGCGCTCGCCAGCAGCTCCACCGTCGCCACCCTGCTGCCCGGCGCCGAGTTCTCCACCCGCGCCGAGTGGCCCGACGCCCGCCGCCTGCTCGACGCCGGCGCCACGGTCGCCCTGTCCACGGACTGCAACCCGGGCTCCTCCTTCACCTCCTCGGTGCCGTTCTGCGTCGCGCTCGCCGTCCGGGACATGGGCATGACCCCCGACGAGGCGGTCTGGTCGGCCACCGCGGGCGGCGCCGCCGCCCTGCGCCGCGACGACATCGGACGTCTCACCCCCGGCGCCTACGCCGACCTGGCCGTCCTCGACGCCCCCAGCCACGTCCACCTGGCCTACCGGCCGGGCGTCCCGCTGGTCACGGAGGTCTGGCGCCGCGGCACGCGCGTGGCCTGAGCGGGCCACCGCAGACACGGGCCGGGCGGCGTCAGCGCGCCCCGGCCCGCCACCGCTGCCCGGCGCCCCCGCCGAGCGGTTCGAGGGACAGCCCGTCGCCCCGGTCCGGGGTGAGCGCCCTGCCGAGGTCGATCACCGGGCGGATCGCGCCGTCGCCGTCCACCACGAACCGAAGGTTGTCCCCGTTGCGCCCGTACAGCGCATCGCACTCCCAGATCCCGGCCCCGCGGTCCACGTCCCCGCGGCTGTCCAGGCAGAAGCCGGGATCGGCGTACGACTGCAGCGCGCTGCGCTCGGCGTCGTAGCGCCAGCGCTGGGTGGGGGAGGAGCCGCACACCGCGGTGACGACGTCGTTGCCCTCCTCGAAGGCGCCGTCGCGCACGTCCAGGCACAGGCCCGTCGCCGCGTTCACCACCTGCGCGTAGGCGCCACCCGGCGGCCGTGGCGCGGGCGGCCGCGGCACGGGCTTCGGTGAGGCCGTGCGCGCATACGACGGCGAGGGCGACGGGGAAGAAGGCGACGGCGAGGCCGATGCCGACGCGCGGGACGGGGACGGCGACGGAGACGCCGAGACGGTCGCCGTGGCCGTCACCGTCACCGGCGGGACGACCGTCGGCGTGGTGACCGCGCTCGCCCGGTCCTGGGCGGGCTGCTCGGCGGGGGTCAGCAACAGCACCAGCAGCGGCACCAGGGCGACACCGAGCGCGGCCGAGGCGAGCGCGACCCGGCGGGCGGGCCGCCAGGCCGGCGTCTCGGGCAGGAGAAGCGGCTCGGAGCCGGCGGCCTCCTGCCGCACGTACGCCGTGCCGCTCCACGGCAGCAGTCCCTCGGCCAGCGCCGCACCGGGCGCCTCGCGCAGCGCGATCAGCTCCTCGCGGGCGGCCGTACAGGAGGCGCAGTACGCCATGTGGGCCCGCAGATCGGCGCTGCCGCGGGGGCCGTCGGGCCGTACGGACTCCTCGATCAGACGGCGGAAGTCACCGCAGTCCGGGTCGGGCGAGGCGGCCAGGCGCTGCCGCAGACAGGCCTGGGCCAGGTTCTTCAGCGCGGGGGCGGTGCCGTGGACGACGTCGGCGGGGCTGACGCCGACGAGCGCGGCGGTGCGCTCGGCCGTCTCCCGCTCCAGGACGCCGTACCAGATCAGCCCCTGGGCGCGCGGGGGCAGGGAGCGGAAGGCGGGGAGCATCGCGGGGGCGGGCCCGTGCGGGCCGGAACTGCTCACGACGAGCAGGAAAGAGGGGTCGAGGCCGCCCGCGCGTTCGTCCGCGGACCAGGCGCCGGCGAGCCGGACGGTGAGCAGCAGCAGGTGGTGCCGCCACGGTACGGCGGGGTCGATGCCGCGCGCGGTCTCACGGGCCGCGTGCGCGAACGCCTCCGCCGCCAGCTGCCGGGCCGCCGCGTCACCGGCCGCGCACAGGCGTGCGTAGTCCAGGACACGGGCCAGATGGCGGTGGCGCAGCTCCCGCAGGGCGGGGTAGGCGGTCGCCGTCCCGGTGCGCAGCAGCTCCGTCAGACGTGCGTCGGACGCGTCCGCGTACCACTCCGCCCCGGCCCGAGCCATCCGCCGCCTCCTCGCGCACGTTCGCGACCTACCGTCCGGTAGGGGGCGACCGTAGTGCATGGAGAGGGCGCAGGGGACCCGGGGAGAAGAAGTTTCCCCGGGTAACCCCTGTGAACGCCGTGGAAGGTCCTGTCACTCCTCGACGGTGAGGCCCTTGCGCAGCCGAACCAGCGTCCGCGACAGCAGACGCGAGACGTGCATCTGGGAGATGCCGAGTTCCTCGCCGATCTCCGACTGGGTCAGGCCGGCGACGAACCGCAGGGAGAGGATCTGCCGGTCCCGCGGCGCGAGCTCGGCGATCAGCGGCTTCAGCGACTCGATGTACTCGATGCCCTCGAGCCCGTGGTCCTCGTAGCCGATGCGGTCCGAGAGCGAGCCCTCGGCGTCGTCGTCCTCCGGCTGGGCGTCCAGCGAGGAGGCGGTGTACGCGTTGGACGCGGCCATGCCCTCGACGACCTCGTCGTTGGACAGGCCGAGGCGCTCGGCCAGCTCCGCGACCGTCGGGGCGCGGTCCAGCTTCTGGGCCAGCTCGTCACCGGCCTTGGCCAGGTCGAGGCGCAGTTCCTGGAGCCGCCGCGGAACGCGCACGGACCAGGACGTGTCACGGAAGAAGCGCTTGATCTCCCCGATGATGGTTGGCATCGCGAAAGTCGGGAACTCCACGCCCCGGGACATCTCGAAGCGGTCGATCGCCTTGATCAGGCCGATGGTGCCGACCTGGATGATGTCCTCCATCGGCTCACTGCGGGAGCGGAAGCGGGAGGCGGCGAACTTGACGAGCGCGAGGTTCAGCTCGACGAGAGTGTTGCGTACGTACGAGTATTCGTGCGTGCCTTCTTCGAGGGACTCCAGCCGCTCGAAGAGGGTCTTGGACAGGGCCCGCGCGTCGACGGGACCCACCTCGTCGTAAGGGGGGATCTCCGGGAGTGCGGAAAGAATGTCCTCCGGAGGGGGTGTCGACGTCGTCGTCCGGGTATGCGAGGCGTCGAGCCGGGGTGACATGTGGTCCTCCATCGTTCTCGGCATATGGCTGCCGAAGCCAGTACGTGCACTGCGGTGTGCGGCGCCTCCAAAGCCGGCCGTGTCGGTTGCGTGTTCCCACTAGGCCTACCCGGTCCTGAGGAACGATCGCAAGTGCGTTTCGTTGGGGTATGTCCGTTTGTGTGCGGTTGTTCGGGTGTCGGGTCCCGTGGAGAAGGCGTAATGTTCGAGGTCGTCAGTCAGCAGCCACGACCTCGGGAGTAACACGGCATGGACCGCGGGACGGTCGGCAGCGCACAGTCGGGCCGGCTTCTGGTGGAGGTGCGGGAAGAGGGCTCCAGTGCCGTCGTGACGGCGGCGGGTGAACTGGACCACCACACCGCCGAACTGCTGCGCGAGCCCCTTGAGGACTGCCTCGGGAAGGGCTTCAGCAGGCTGGTCGTCGACTGCTCGCGCCTGGAGTTCTGTGACTCCACGGGCCTCAACGTGCTCCTCGGCGCCCGCCTGAAGGCGGAGGCCGCCGGGGGCGGAGTACATCTGGCGGGAATGCAGCCGGTGGTGGCCCGTGTGTTCGAGATCACAGGAGCGGAAGCGGTCTTCACCGTGCACGACTCGGTCGAGGACGCGCTGGCCGGTGGCAGCGGCTCCGCGCCGCCGGGCGCCGCCGACTGACCGACCCTCCCGCGCGGTGCCGTCCGGGCCGCGACCCGGGGTACGTGTACGCCACACCCGCCGCGCCGAACCGGGGGGTGTTCCGTCCGCCGGCTCGGGCAGGAGACATCCTGAACCTGTCGACCGCTCGGCGGAACCATCCCCCGCCGAGCCACGTAGTGAGTCGTGAACCGAAGTCTTGAATCCTGAACTGGTGAATCGGTGAGGTGAAGCGCTGATGAGCACCACCCGGCCTTGTTCGCCGGGCGACCGCGGCCCGGAGCCCAGCGGCGCTTCCGGGGCGTCGGCGGGCCGTCAGGTCCGCACGCTGAGCTTCGACGACCAAAGCGGCGTCGTCCCGCTCGCCCGTGATTTCGCCCGCCAGGCGCTGTACGCGTGGGGGTGGCTGCCGGCCGCGTCCGCGGACCAGCGGGCCGCGGCCGAGGACGTGCTGCTCGTCGTGTCCGAACTGGTCACGAACGCGTGCCTGCACGCCGAGGGGCCGGACCGGATGGAACTCACCTGCGACAACAAGGTGATCCGCATCGAGGTGGCCGACCGGGGGACGGGCCAGCCGGCCCCCCGCACCCCCCACCGCGCCGGCCGCCCGGGCGGCCACGGCATGTTCATCGTCCAGCGCCTGTGCCTCGACTGGGGCGTCGTCCGCCTCCCGGGAATCTCCGGCAAACGAGTCTGGGCAGAACTGGGCGCCCCAGCGTAGGGCTCCGCCGACCTGCCCTTCCCCCACCGTCGGCTGCCCGCCGGGCGTCGCCGCGGGCTGCGCGCCCGGCGTTTCCTGGCACCCGGCGCTGTGCCCGGCCGGGGCTGAGCCACGCAGCCGGGCGCTGACGGGGCACCACCCGCGCTGAGTCCCCCCTGCTCAAAGAGCTTGGGGAAGGCACGCATGCCCGCGGCTCAAGCGGACGAGCGGCCCGCCGACAGCTAGCTACGCAGAACGGCGCCCGCGGCTGCGCACGCACGCGTGGCGGCCCGCACCCGCGGGGGAAGGCACGACGGCCCGCCCCCCGCAACGCACGCGCGGCGGTGCGCACCCACGGGCGGAAGCGACGACGGCCCGCACCCGCTGACGGCGGGAAGGGGACGGGGTGGGGGGTGTCCGCCCGCAGCGGCCGGCACCGGGCAACGGCATGCTCGTCGGGAACGGGCGGCCGGACCGAGGACGGACACCCCCCACCCCGGCCCCGACTCACAACGAACGGCAGGCGCGACGCACGCCACGACGAGACCGCAACGGGCCGCCGCAGGCACCAAGGGGGCGCGGGGAACTGCGCGACCAGCCACAACGAAACCCGCAGACGAAACCCGCAGACGAAACCCGCAGACGAACAACAAACGCCGAAGGCCGCCGCAGGATGCGACGGCCCTCGGCAGACGAAGACGTCAGCGAACGTCCCCCATCAGCGCCTTCACCTTGCGCCGGTACATGTACACCGCGACCCCGGCCAGCGCAGCGAGAACCGCCTCGCCGAGCACCGCACCCGTGCCACTCAGGTCCACACCCGCCACCGCCGGGTTGGACAGCAGCGACGTGATCGAGTCGCCCGCGGTGACCGCGAGGAACCACACGCCCATCATCTGGCTGGCGTACTTCGCCGGCGCCATCTTCGTCGTGACCGACAGGCCGACCGGCGAGATGCACAGCTCACCCACGGTCTGGATCAGGTAGATCCCGACCAGCCACATCGGCGTGACCTTGGTGCCGTCGGACGCCATGCCCAGCGGCAGCAGGAAGAAGAAGAACGACACACCGATGAAGAACAGCCCCGCCGCGAACTTCGCGACCGTGCTGGGCTCCTTGTCCTTCCGGTTCAGCCACAGCCAGAACCAGGCGATGACCGGCGCCAGCGCCATGATGAACACCGGGTTCAGCGACTGGTACCAGGAGGACGGGAAGCTGAAGCCGAACAGCGAGTCCGCCGCCTTGGTCTCACCGAAGGCCTGGACCGTGGAACCACCCTGGTCGTAGATCATCCAGAACGCGGCGGCCGCGACGAAGAACCAGATGTACCCGGTCATCTTCGACTGCTCGACCGTCGACAGCTCCTTGTCCCGCTTGATGCGCAGCAGCACACCCGCCGGGATGATCAGACCGATGACGGTGAGCGGGATCATCGCCCAGTTCAGCGTGAAGTGACCGGTGAAGCCGACGATGCCGTAGAAGACGGCGGCGACGGCCAGCCACATCAGGCCCTTGCGCAGCCAGGTCGCGCGCTCCTCGGCCGCGAGCGGCTTGGGGACGACGTTGCTCTCCGGGCTGAGGTTGCGGGTGCCGAGCAGGAAGGCGGCGAGGCCGATGGCCATGCCGACGGCGGCGAGGCCGAAGCCGATGTGCCAGTTCACTTCCTGGCCGACCGTGCCGATGATCAGCGGCGCGAAGAAGGCACCCATGTTGATGCCCATGTAGAAGATCGTGAAGCCACCGTCCCGGCGCGGGTCGTCCGGACCGTCGTAGAGGTGGCCGACCATCGTGGAGATGTTGGCCTTCAGCAGACCGGAGCCGAGGGCCACCAGCGCGAGGCCCGCGAAGAACGGCGCCTGGCCGCCGGGCAGCGCCAGCACGAGGTGACCGGCCATGATGGTGACCGCCGCGATGGCCACCGTCTTGCGGGGGCCCCAGACGCGGTCGCCGAGCCAGCCGCCGGGCATGGCGAGCAGGTACACCATCGACAGGTAGACGGAGTAGATCGCCGTCGTCGTGGCCAGGTCCATGCCCAGGCCACCGCCCATGCTGCCCTTCTTGGCGTCGGGGCCGCCGGAGAGCAGATAGACGACGAGCAGAGCCCTCATGCCGTAGAAGCTGAAACGCTCCCACATCTCGGTCATGAAGAGAGTGGCCAGTCCGCGGGGGTGGCCGAAGAAGGTCTTCCCGGAACCGGGGGTACCCGGCTGGACCGAGGCCTTCGTCAGGCTGGACGCCATGGTCGTTCCTTGCTGGTCGGGACGCGCGGTTGGGGGTCCCCGCTGCTCGGCGGAGCCGAACGTGGGGGAGTTGCGCGCCCGGTGGGGGCAGGCCGGCACCGGCGCGGTCGGCCCGCCACCCCCACGCCCAGGGGGAGCCCGCTCCGGATCACGGAGCGGAGACGGCGACCACCGGGATCCACGCCTCGACACGCGTTGTCGCGCCCGAGGCCCGGCCACAAGTCATTCCTTTCAAGGCCGGCCGCAGCCGACCCGCACACAAAGAAGACCTTCAGCGTCAAATGCCGCCAAAGGTCCCCGCAGTGCTACAGGCGTTGATTCACCATACGGCAGGACACCGCCCGGTATGGAAGGACTTGAGACGCGGATCACAGACGACCGAGGAACCGCAAGCCCCGTCTCGGCAGTCGATACCAGGATGGCATCCGCAGGTCGCAGGCACTGACACCGGGTCCGACCCGCCGGGAACCACACCCGAACCCACCCGGACCCCGCACCCGGAAACCACCCGGACCCCGCACCCGGAAATCACCCGAACCCCGCACCCCGAACCCGCCCGGACCCCCGCAGCCGGCCCGTGTCCGGGTTGTCCGAAGGTAAGAGCTTCGCATGGCGATCTCACCTCGGGCGTTGCGCCGGGCGGACTACCATCACCTCATGACCCGTGTACTGCTCGCCGAGGACGACGCGTCCATCTCGGAGCCGCTGGCCCGTGCCCTGCGCCGGGAAGGGTACGAGGTCGAGGTGCGCGAGGACGGACCCACCGCGCTCGACGCCGGAATGCAGGGCGGCGTCGATCTGGTCGTGCTGGACCTCGGACTGCCCGGCATGGACGGCCTGGAGGTGGCGCGCAGACTGCGTGCCGACGGGCACACCGTGCCGATCCTGATCCTCACCGCCCGCGCCGACGAGGTCGACACGGTCGTCGGCCTCGACGCTGGCGCAGACGACTACGTCACCAAGCCGTTCCGCCTCGCCGAGCTGCTCGCCCGGGTCCGCGCCCTGCTGCGGCGCGGCGCCGCGGAGCCGCAGCAGCCGCCCGCCACGCACGGCGTGCGCATCGACGTCGAGTCGCACCGCGCGTGGATGGGCGACGAGGAGCTGCAGCTCACGGCGAAGGAGTTCGACCTGCTGCGGGTGCTGGTGCGCGACGCGGGCCGGGTCGTCACGCGTGACCAGCTGATGCGCGAGGTCTGGGACACCACCTGGTGGTCGTCGACCAAGACCCTCGACATGCACATCTCCTGGCTGCGCAAGAAGCTCGGCGACGACGCGGCGAACCCGCGGTACATCGCGACGGTGCGCGGCGTGGGCTTCCGCTTCGAGAAGAGCTGACCGCACCGCTTCGAGAAGAGCCCGCACCGCTTCGAGCAGAGCTGACCCGCACAGGACGCAGTCGCACGCGCCGAGCCGCACCGGACTCAGCCCGCCCCGGACCCAGCCGCCCGCCGCACCGCTATGACCAGGTGAGTTAAGAGGACATGCGCCGCCGACTGATCCAGTCCACGCTCGCCGTGGTGCTCGTCGTGATCGCCGTCTTCGGCGTGTCACTCGTGATCGTCGAGACGCGGACGATCAGCAACACCGCGCAGGAGCGGGTGGACTCCGAGGCGCTGCGGCTGGCCAGCGTGGTGGACAGCCGGCTGCTCAGCGCGGCGGACGTCACCCCGCAGATCCTCCACGGCCCGGGCATGCAGGACCGCTACGCCGTGGTCCGCATCCCCGGGCGGGCGCCGATCGAGATCGGCACCAAGCCCGAGGGTGACGTCATCCGCTCCAAGGAGCAAAAGGGCGAGGAAGGCGAGACCGTCGTCGTCGAGGAGCCGCGCTCCACGGTGACGAGGGAGGTCGGCCGCACCCTGCTGATCATCGGCCTGGTCGCGCTGCTCGCGGTGGTGGCGGCGGTGCTGCTGGCGATCCGCCAGGCGAACCGGCTGGCGTCCCCGCTGACCGACCTCGCCGAAACGGCCGAGCGGCTCGGCTCCGGTGACCCGCGCCCGCGGCACAAGCGGTACTCCGTGCCCGAGCTGGACCGGGTCGCCGATGTGCTGGACTCCTCCGCCGAACGCATCGCCCGGATGCTCACCGCCGAGCGGCGGCTGGCCGCGGACGCCTCCCACCAGCTGCGTACGCCGCTGACCGCGCTGTCGATGCGGCTGGAGGAGATCACCCTCACCGACGACCTGGACACGGTGAAGGAGGAGGCGAACGTCGCGCTGACCCAGGTGGAGCGGCTGACGGACGTGGTCGAACGGCTGCTGACGAACTCCCGCGACCCGCGCACCGGGTCCGCCGTCGCCTTCGACCTGGACGAGGTCATCCAGCAGCAGGTCGCCGAGTGGCGCCCCGCCTACCGCAGCGCCGGCCGGGCCATCGTCAGCTCGGGCAAGCGGCATCTGCAGGCGGTGGGCACCCCGGGTGCGGTGGCGCAGGTGCTGGCGGCGCTGATCGAGAACTCTTTGATGCACGGCGGCGGCACGGTCGCGCTGCGCACACGGGTCACCGGCAACCAGGCGGTGATCGAGGTGACGGACGAGGGTCCGGGCGTCCCGTCGGAGCTGGGCGCGCGCATCTTCGAGCGCACGATCAGCGGCCGCAACTCCACCGGGATCGGCCTGGCCGTCGCCCGCGATCTCGCGGAGGCCGACGGCGGCCGTCTGGAGATGCTGCAGGCGTCCCCACCGGTCTTCGGCCTGTTCCTCTCCCGCAGCCAGCCCCACAAGAAGCCGGCCCCGGACGACGAGCCGACGGTCCGCTGACGTACCCGCCGACCGGTGACGTACGCCGCTGACCGGTGACGTACCCGGCCGACCGTTGACGTACCCCGCCGACCGTACGCCGCCGACCGTTGACGACCCCGGGCGGGGTCAGGCCCGCTGGCGGGGGCGCGGCGGGTGGGTCTGCTCCAGGAGGGCGTCCGCGTCGGTGGCCGCCTCGGGGGCGGGCAGGGCGCGGAAGACCCAGCTGCGGTAGGACCAGAAGCGGAACAGGGTCGCGACGCCGATGCCGAGGAACTTGAAGATGTTGCTCTGCAGCGGGGTGTCCCAGCCGAATCCGTAGGTCGCCGCGTAGAGCACGCCGTTCTCGATCACCATGCCGACCAGGCTGAACAGCAGGAACAGCGTCAGTTCCCGGGTGCGCCCGTTCTTGTCGGCGTCGCGGTAGGTGAAGTACCGGAAGCCGACGTAGTTGAAGACGATCGACACGGCCGTCGCGATGACGCTGGCCCGCACGACCTGCAGATCGGTCGTATGCCGGACGAGGTTGAACACGCCGAGGTTCACGAGCACGCCCGCGGCGCCCACGGCGCCGAACTTGGCGATCTCGCGGACGAGCCGTTGCAGAGGCGAGGTACCGCTTCCCATGGTCGAGCAGGCCCCCGTCCGATACGGTTTCGTCAACCCAGCCATGCTAACCACCCCTAACGGTGGATGCCTGCCAAGTACCCGAGGTGCCCGGTGTGAGGCCCGACCCACAGGTGAGGAGCGGGTGAGAGGCGCGGGATCCGGCCGCCTCCGAGTGGCCGATACCCTAGGGGTGTGACGTTCCCGGTAGTCGGCATGGTCGGCGGGGGGCAGCTCGCGCGTATGACGCACGAGGCGGGC
Source organism: Streptomyces sp. NPDC097129 (assembly GCF_055668065.1). Classification (NCBI taxonomy): domain Bacteria; kingdom Bacillati; phylum Actinomycetota; class Actinomycetes; order Kitasatosporales; family Streptomycetaceae; genus Streptomyces; species Streptomyces sp. NPDC097129. The sequence continues at coordinate 404,232 of NZ_JBVOQE010000006.1, forward strand.
ATCCCGTTGGGCATCAGGTTCAAGCTTCTCAGTGACACCCCTCAGGATTCCGCGGCGCAGGTCGTGAGCGATGTCGTCATCGGCGACTATCGCGATCTCGACACGCTGCGCGAGTTCGCGCGCGGGTGCGATGTGATCACGTTCGATCACGAACACGTTCCGACCGAGCACCTCCGGGCCCTGGAGGCGGACGGCATCCCCGTGCGCCCGGGGCCGGACGCGCTCGTGCACGCTCAGGACAAGGGGGTGATGCGCGCCAGGCTCGACGCGATCGGCATCCCGTGCCCACGGCACAGGATCGTCAGCGATCCGCAGGACGTGGCCGACTTCGCGGCGGAGGGCGACGGATTTCCGGTCGTCCTGAAGACCGTCCGCGGCGGCTACGACGGCAAGGGTGTGTGGGTCGTCGACAACGCCGAGGAGGCGCAGGAGCCCTTCAAGGCGGGCGTCCCGGTCCTCGCCGAGGAGAAGGTCGACTACGTCCGTGAGCTGGCCGCCAACGTCGTGCGTTCCCCGCACGGCCAGGCCGTCGCCTACCCGGTGGTCGAGTCGCAGCAGGTGAACGGCGTGTGCGACACGGTCATAGCCCCGGCGCCCGACCTGGAGCAGGGCCTCGCCCTCCAGGCCACCGAGATGGCCCTGACCATCGCCAAGGAACTCGACGTCGTCGGCCACCTCGCCGTCGAGCTGTTCCAGACCCGCGACGGCCGCATCCTCGTCAACGAGCTGGCGATGCGCCCGCACAACTCGGGCCACTGGAGCATGGACGGCGCGGTGACGAGCCAGTTCGCCAACCATGTCCGCGCCGTCCTGGACCTCCCCCTCGGCGACCCGCGCCCGCGCGCCCCGTGGACGGTGATGGTCAACGTCCTCGGCGGCGACTTCCCGGACATGTACTCGGCGTACCTGCACTGCATGGCCCGCGACCCGCAGCTGAAGATCCACATGTACGGCAAGGACGTGAAGCCCGGCCGCAAGGTCGGTCACGTCAACACCTACGGCGACGACCTGGACGACGTGCTGGAGCGCGCCCGTCACGCTGCCGGCTACCTGAGAGGCACCATCACCGAATGAGCCCTGTTGTTGGCATCGTCATGGGGTCGGACAGCGACTGGCCCGTCATGGAGGCCGCCGCGAAGGCCCTCGACGAGTTCGAGATCGCCTACGAGGTCGACGTCGTCTCCGCGCACCGCATGCCCCGCGAGATGGTCGCGTACGGCGAGCAGGCCGCCGACCGCGGTCTGAAGGTGATCATCGCCGGTGCGGGCGGCGCCGCCCACCTGCCGGGCATGCTCGCCTCGGTCACCCCGCTGCCGGTCATCGGTGTGCCGGTGCCGCTGAAGTACCTCGACGGCATGGACTCCCTGCTGTCGATCGTGCAGATGCCGGCCGGGGTGCCGGTCGCCACGGTCTCCGTCGGCGGTGCCCGCAACGCCGGTCTGCTCGCGGCCCGCATCCTCGCCGCGCACGACGAGGACCTGCTGGGCCGCATGCGCGACTTCCAGCAGGACCTCAACGACCAGGCCACCGAGAAGGGCAAGCGCCTGCGGTCCAAGGTCGAGGGAAGCAACGGCTTCGGCTTCGGGAAGTGACGCGATGACGTCCCTGGAGGCAGCCCGGGAACTCCTCGCCGAGTTCCCGGTCGTCGACGGCCACAACGACCTGCCGTGGGCCCTGCGCGAGCAGGTCCGCTACGACCTCGGCGCCCGCGACATCGCCGCCGACCAGTCCGCCCACCTGCACACCGACCTGCCCCGGCTGCGGGCGGGCGGTGTCGGCGCGCAGTACTGGTCGGTGTACGTCCGCTCCGACCTGCCGGACGCGGTGCCGGCCACGCTGGAGCAGATCGACTGCGTACGGCGGCTGGTCGACCGGCACCCCGCCGAGCTGCGCCTGACGCTGAGCGCGGCCGACCTGGAGGCGGCGCGCGGTGAGGGCCGTATCGCCTCGCTGATGGGCGCGGAGGGCGGGCATTCCATCGCCAACTCGCTCGGCACCCTGCGCGGCCTGTACGCGCTCGGGGTGCGGTACATGACGCTCACCCACAACGACAACGTGGACTGGGCGGACTCCGCGACCGACGAGCCGAGGGCGGGCGGGCTGACCGCGTTCGGCCGCGAGGTGGTCCGCGAGATGAACCGGCTCGGCATGCTCGTCGACCTCTCCCACGTGGCGGCGACGACCATGCGGGACGCGCTCGACGCGAGCCAGGCGCCGGTGATCTTCTCGCACTCCTCGTCCCGGGCGGTGTGCGACCACCCGCGCAACATCCCCGACGACGTCCTCGAACGCCTGCCCGCCAACGGCGGCGTGGCGATGGTGACGTTCGTGCCGAAGTTCGTCCTCCAGGCGGCCGTGGACTGGACGGCGGCCGCGGACGAGAACATGCGCGCGCACGGGCTGCACCACCTGGACACCTCGCCCGAGGCGATGAAGATCCATCGCGCGTTCGAGGAGCGCAACCCGCGCCCCGTCGCCACGGTCGCCACGGTCGCCGACCACCTGGACCACATGCGCGAGGTGGCCGGCGTCGACCACCTCGGCATCGGCGGCGACTACGACGGCACGGCGTTCACCCCCGAGGGCCTCGACGACGTCTCCGGCTACCCGAACCTCATCGCCGAACTGTTCGACCGCGGCTGGTCGAGGCCCGACCTGGCCAAGCTGACCTGGCAGAACGCGGTCCGGGTGCTGGGCGCGGCGGAAGACGTGGCCCGCGACCTGCAGACGGTGCGCCCCGCGTCCCACGCGACGATCGAGGCGCTGGACGGCTGAGCGCGAACCTCGTCCGGTACCGGAAAGTCGTACCGGAGCAGTACCATGCTCCCGTACGACTGGACGGAGGGTGCGGCAGATGACCATAAGCGCCAGCGAGGCACGCCGGGATCTGTTCCCGTTGATCAAGCGCGTCAACGACGATCACACCCCGGTCCGCATCAGCTCCAAGGGCGGCGATGCCGTCCTCATGTCCGCCGACGACTACGAGTCCTGGCAGGAGACGGTCTACCTCCTGAGGTCCCCGGCGAACGCCCGGCGCCTCATGGAAGCGGTCGCGCGTGACCGGGCGGGCACCGCCACCGTCGGCAAGTCGCTGGAGGAACTGCGGGACCTGGCGGGCGGCGAGTGAGGAGCGTCCCCTTCGACCCGGACGCCTGGGAGGACTTCCTCTTCTGGCTCGGCTCGGACCGCGGCATGGCGCGCCGTATCACCCGCTTGATCGGCGAGATCCAGCGCGACCCGTTCACCGGCATCGGCAAGCCGGAGCCGCTCAAGGGCGACCTGGCCGGCTACTGGTCCCGCCGTATCGACGACGAGCACCGGCTGGTCTACCGGGCCGACGACAAGGAAGTGAAGATCCTCAAGGCCCGCTACCACTACCACGACTGACCGGGGAAGTCGCCGGCGTACCCCCGAACGCCCCGTCCACCAGGAAGGACGCCCCGCTCCGTGCGACGGTGACCGTACTGCCGTTCTGCCGCCGAGCACGACGTACGGAGACCGTCATGGCCGACCTCCAGGACGAACTGCACGACACGACCGAGATCGGCGGCCTGCCTGTCGAAGACCCCGGCGGCGCCCCCGTCGACGACCCCTTCCCGAAGGCGTACGCCGCCGCGCTGGACGCCGTCGACCGCGTGCGCGCGCTGCTCGCCGAGCACCCCGTCGCCGACGGCTACAGCGCGCTGTCCTGGGTCCTGCGCACGCTGTCCTGGTACGACCTCGAACTGGGCGACAGCTCCGTCGACACGGACGTGCCCCGGCTGCGCGAGGGCCACGTGGGCGCCCTGCTGTGGTCCCTGCACCTGCCCGGGGAGCCGGACGCCGGCCGCGCGCTCGGCGCCACGCTGGAGCAGCTCGACCTGGTCCGCTCCGTCGTCCGCGGCCACCCGGAGGGCCTGCGCCTGGCCCGCACCGCCGGGCAGGTCATCGACGCCCGCAACTGCGGCCGCGTCGCGGTGATCGCCGGCCCGGCCCCGGCCGCCGCCCTCGGCGACTCCGTCGCGATCCTGCGCGTGCTGCACTCCCTCGGCGTCCGCGTCGTCACCCTGGCCGGCACCAGCTGGGCCAGCGAGGCGGGCCTGAGCCGGTTCGGCGAGGAGATCGTCCGCGAGATGAACCGGCTGGGCGTGCTCGCCGACCTCTCCGGCGCGTCCGACGCCACCATCGCCCGCGCCCTGACGCTGTCCCGTACGCCGGTGCTGTGCACCCGATCCGGCGCCCGGGCGCTGTGTCCGCACCCCGACAACCTGCCCGACGAACTGCTCGCCCGGCTCGGCGCGGCCAAGGGGCTGTGCATGGTGCCGCTGGCCGCCGACCGGACCGGGCCGCGGCTGAAGGACGTCGCCGACCACCTCGACCACGTCCGCTCCGTCGCCGGCCCCGAATGCGTCGGCCTGGCCGGCACCTACGACTCCGGCGCGGACCACCCGCAGGACCTCGCCGACCCCTCCAGCTACCCCCGGCTCATCGCCGAGCTGCTCCGCCGCGGCTGGCCGGAAGCCGACCTGGCCCTGCTGACCTGGGGCAACGTCCAGCGCGTGCTCCGCAGCGCCGACTTCGCCGCGCGGACCGCGCAGGAGCGCCGGGAGCCGTCGGCGGCGACGATCGAGGAACTGGACGGGTAGGCCCTGTCGTCCAGACGACAGGGCCCAGGCCCTGCCGCGCGGCCGGAACGACCGCACGGCAGGGCCCCGGCCCCGGTCGGTCCTCGTCGGTCCTCGGTCACTCCTCGGGGATCAGGCACAGGCAGAAGGGATGGCCTGCCGGGTCGGCGTACACCCGGAAGTTGTCGTCGTCGCCCTCCTCCCGCTTCAGCAGCCGGGCCCCCAGATTCAGGACCCGCTTCTCCACGTGGTCGACCTCGTCCCAGGTCGAGCCGGCGTCCAGGTCCAGGTGGAACTGCTGGGCGTTGCGGTCGGAGCGCGGCCACTCCGGCGGGGTGTGGCCCTCCGAACGCTGGAACGCCAGCCGGGGCCCGTCGGGCACCCGGAGCACGACCCAGTCGGCGTCCTGGTCGTCGGGTTCCCCGCCGACGATCTCGGCGTAGAAGCGGGCCAGCGCCCGCGGGTCGGGACAGTCGACGACGACGGAACGCAGACGTGCCACACGGGGCATGGAGACCTCCCTGGTCGGTGGTGCCTCAGCAGGCGCGCAAGTCAGCAGGCGCACAGGCAGAACGGGTGCCCGGCCGGGTCGGCGTAAACCCGGAACGTGCGCGCCCGGTCCTCGGTGTCCAGCGGCCGCGCGCCCAGCTCCAGCACGGCCTTCTCCGCCGCGTCCAGGTCCGGCACGGTCAGATCCAGGTGGAACTGCTGCGAGCGGTCGGCGGACGGCCACTCCGGCGGGACGTACCCCGGCGCTTCCTGGAAGGCCAGCTGCTTCCCGCCCGGCAGCTTCAGGTCCACCCACTCGCCCTGGTCCTCGACGGTGCCGCCCAGCACGGCGGCGTAGAAGCCGGCCAGGGCGCGGGGATCGGGACAGTCCAGAACGACGACTCCCAGCTCGGCGACGGCCATGACGTCCTCCTCGGCATCGGTGACGTTACCCATCTGGTTACTTGTAGAGGCGAGTAACCAGTAACGGTTACTGCATGCTGCCGCACAGGAGGTAACGTCGCAAGCATGAGTGGGAGATCGGTCGCGCCCGGAGGGCTCGCCCTGGTGGAGTCCCTGGTCAACACCCTGGACCTCGCCTCGGGCGGCGACACGCTCGACACGGCCGAGGGCCGGGCGCGCTTCGGGCTCACCGAGGACGACCTGCCGCGCGCCCGCGAACTGCGCGAGTCGCTGCGCGCGACCCTCCTCGCGCACGCCGGGCACCCTCCGCACCGCGAGGTCACCCCGCTCGGCGAACTCCTCGCCGCAGCCCCGCTGCTGGTCGCCGTGGACGAGCGGGACGGCTCCGCCCGGCTGGCCCCGGCGGACTCCGCCCCGCTGCTCTCCCGGGTGGCCGTCGCCGTCGCCGAGGCCCTGGTCGCCGGCACCTGGGGCCGCCTCAAGGCGTGCGAGGCCGTCACCTGCCACTGGGCGTACTACGACCGCAGCCCCGCCGGACGCGGGCGCTGGTGCTCGATGCAGGTGTGCGGAGCGCGCGCGAAGATGCGGCGCTACCGGGCGAAGGGAACGTGAGGGGGCGGCGCGGTGGTGCAGAATGCGACAGGACGCCGGTTCGGCCGACTGAGCCTCGGCCGAACCGGCGTCCTTCGCGCGCGGGCTATGCGGTGGGGCGGCCCATCGCCCGGTACGTCCACCCCGCCCGCCGCCACAGCTCCGGGTCGAGGGCGTTGCGGCCGTCCAGGATCAGCCGGTCCGCCGCGACGGCGCCCAGCTCGTCCGGGTCCAGCTCCCGGAACTCCTGCCACTCCGTGAGGTGCAGCACCACGTCGGCGCCGCGCACCGCGTCCAGCGCGGTGCCGGCGTACCCGAGAGTGGGGAAGATCCGGCGGGCGTTGTCCATGCCCTTCGGGTCGTAGACGGTCACCTGGCCGCCCTGGAGGTGGATCTGCCCGGCGACATTCAGCGCGGGCGAATCGCGTACGTCGTCCGAGTCCGGCTTGAAGGTGGCGCCGAGCACCGCGACCCGCTTGCCCAGGAACGGGCCGCCGCCCAGCGCCTGCCGGGCCAGTTCGACCATCTGCCCGCGCTGGCGCATGTTGATCGAGTCGATCTCGCGCAGGAACGTCAGCGCCTGGTCGGCGCCCAGCTCACCGGCGCGCGCCATGAACGCCCGGATGTCCTTGGGCAGACAGCCACCGCCGAAGCCGATCCCGGCGCGCAGGAACTTCCGCCCGATCCGGTCGTCGTAGCCGATCGCCTCGGCCAGCTTCGCCACGTCGCCGCCGGCGGCCTCGCACACCTCGGCCATGGCGTTGATGAAGGAGATCTTGGTGGCGAGGAAGGAGTTCGCGGAGGTCTTCACCAGCTCGGCCGTCGGGAAGTCGGTGACGACGAACGGGGAGCCCTCGGCGACCGGCGTGGCGTACACCTCGCGCAGCAGCTTCTCCGCGCGCTCGCTGCGCACCCCGACCACGATCCGGTCCGGGTGCAGCGTGTCCTGCACGGCGAAGCCCTCGCGCAGGAACTCCGGGTTCCAGGCCAGCTCGGCGTCCCCGCCGGCCGGCGCGTGCTCCACGAGGTAGGCGGCGAGGCGGTCGGCGGAGCCCACGGGCACGGTCGACTTGCCGACGACGAGCGCGGGACCGCGCAGATGGGGAGCGAGGGAGGCGATCGCGGAGTCGACGTAACTCATGTCACAGGCGTACTCGCCGTGCCGCTGCGGGGTGTTCACGCACAGGAAGTGCACCTCGCCGAACGCGCCGGCCTCGGCCCAGTCCTGGGTGAAGCGCAGCCGCCCGGTGGACCCCTCGATCCCGGCGACGTGCTTGCGCAGCAGCTCTTCCAGCCCCGGCTCGTACATCGGGACCTCGCCCCGCTGGAGCTTGTCGATCTTCTCGGGGACGACGTCGAGGCCGAGCACCTCGAAGCCCAGTTCCGCCATGGCCGCCGCGTGCGTGGCACCGAGATAACCGGTGCCGATCACGGTGATCTTGAGGGCCATGCGTGCTCCCGGGTCGAGGTCGTTCGGTGCGCGTGCCGAGCATAGCCGGGGCGCGCCCGTGGCCCTCACCGGGCGGTTTTCCCTCTGTCGTCCAGGTCACGTTCCCGTGCGGCGTCCAGAGCTCTAAAATTTGAGTTACTTAACGGTAATTAGCGTTGCTATCGCGTCAGTATCACAGCGTCTTTGGAGCGTGAGAGACCTTGGCCGGATCGGCTGACTTCGACCTGTACCGCCCGTCCGAGGAGCACGACATGCTCCGCGACGCCGTCCGCGCGCTGGCCGAGGCGAAGATCGCGCCGCACGCCGCCGCGGTGGACGAGGAGGCGCGCTTCCCGCAGGAGGCGCTCGACGCCCTCGTCGCGAACGACCTGCACGCGGTGCACGTACCCGAGAGCTACGGCGGCGCGGGCGCCGACGCCCTCGCGACGGTCATCGTGATCGAGGAGGTCGCCCGCGTCTGCGCGTCCTCCTCCCTGATCCCGGCCGTGAACAAGCTCGGCTCCCTCCCGGTGATCATCTCCGGCTCCGAGGAGCTGAAGAAGAAGTACATGACCCCGCTCGCCAAGGGCGACGGCATGTTCTCGTACTGCCTCTCCGAGCCGGACGCGGGCTCGGACGCGGCCGGCATGAAGACGCGCGCGGTCCGTGACGGCGACCACTGGGTCCTCAACGGCGTGAAGCGCTGGATCACCAACGCGGGCGTCTCGGACTTCTACACGGTGATGGCGGTCACGGACCCCGCCAAGCGCTCGAAGGGCATCTCCGCGTTCGTCGTCGAGAAGTCCGACGAGGGCGTCTCCTTCGGCGCGCCGGAGAAGAAGCTCGGCATCAAGGGCTCGCCGACCCGCGAGGTCTACCTGGACAACGTCCGCATCCCCGCCGACCGCATGATCGGCGAGGAGGGCACGGGCTTCATGACGGCCATGAAGACCCTGGACCACACCCGCATCACCATCGCCGCGCAGGCCCTCGGCATCGCCCAGGGCGCCCTGGACTACGCCAAGGGCTACGTCCAGGAGCGCAAGCAGTTCGGCAAGCCGATCGCCGACTTCCAGGGCATCCAGTTCATGCTGGCCGACATGGCCATGAAGATCTCGGCCGCCCGCGCCCTGACCTACCAGGCCGCCGCCGCCTCCGAGCGCGGCGACGCCGACCTCACGTACCTGGGCGCCGCCGCCAAGTGCTTCGCCTCGGACGTGGCGATGGAGGTCACCACGGACGCCGTCCAGCTCCTCGGCGGCTACGGCTACACCCGCGACTACCCGGTGGAACGCATGATGCGCGACGCCAAGATCACCCAGATCTACGAGGGCACGAACCAGGTCCAGCGCATCGTCATGGCGAGGAACCTTCCCTAGCAGGGTTTTGCAGGTCAGGCGCTGTTGCGACGGCCCGGCCAGAAAGGCACCTGACCTGCGAAGACACAACGGCCCCCGGTATCGCGCCGGGGGCCGTTCGCATGGGAGCCGCGCTGGGCCACCTCGGTCCGCTCTCGCTCCGCGGGGTCGTGGGCGCCAGGTGCCGGCATCGAGGCGAAGAGGCGCAGCCGGCCGGCGCCCAAGCACGCGCCGGAACCGAATCATGCAACTGGGCAGGCCAGTCCAGCGTTCGCCCGATTCGGGGAACAGGCCACCACTGCCAGGGACAGATACGAGGGACGTTCCAGGTAGAAGCCGTATGACACATCAGAACCCGAGTGCAGTTGCCCAGCAGCAGCGTTTACCAGCCGGGCCAGGAGCGTAGGGTCACGGTCCCTGTCTGACGCGTACCGAGGCGCGTACTCGGCCAGCCGCTCACCGAGCCATGACGCGGCCTCCTTCGCCTCCTCCCATGTGCCACGAACCAAGGAGCGGGGCTTGATCAGCCAGTACGCCGTCTCCAGTGGCGGCAGATCGGAAGCGGGGAACTCTGCGGCTACCTCGCGGTACCGCTGAATCAGTTCCGGCCTGCTTCCGGCAGGGGGCGGCTCAGGATGCGGGGGCCGTCGTAATGCTTCCTGGTCGAAGCGCTCTTTCGGGCCGGTCCATAGATAGCCGTGGTGGTGCACGAGTCGTTCCCGTCCGAGAGGTGCCAGCCGGGCCGGACCCAGGGACTTGGGATGGACCCGGCCCGACTGGCGGGAGGGGGGAGGCTCAGACGTTCAGACTGAAGCGCGCCGGGTCGATACCGGCCGCGTCCAGCTCCTCCGTGGTGAACCGAAGGGGCTGCGCGTCCGGCCGCTTGCTGTCTCCGAGCGCCCAGAGGCCGTCACCGATCCGGGCCAGGGTCACGCACCCCTCCGTACAGGGGCCGCCGCACGCCTTCGCGAACGAGGCCCCGCTGATGTCGAGCGCGTACAGGCCGGTTCCGTTCTGCATCACTGCACCTTCCTGCTCAACTGATCGCGGCCATGACTGACCGCCGCCCGCCCGTTCGGGCGGGAGTTCATGGGACTGGGCGCGCTTCAGCGCTGGGACCAATTGCCGTACTCCGCGCACCCCGCTCACTGGCAGGGCGGCCAGGCTGAAGAGATCAGAGGCGCCAGGTCGTCACTTGCGGACACAGCCGGCCCGACCAGAGTCGAGGGACACCCGTATCGTCATCAGCGGCCGGTCAGCGAAAGGATGCCGGGCCGCTCTCGCCCATCATGCGTGCGTCTCCGCCTGGTGGCGACGAAGCCGCACGTTGCAGTCCGAGACCCCGCTGAAGTCCCCTGTGGATCGCGCGTTGTCACGAGAGACAGACAGGGAGAGACAGAAACGGCAACCAGGCTTGGGAGACGGCTCGCTCGCCACGTCCACCAGGCTGATCACCATTGCGGTCGGCACTGAACCGGTAGTTCTCTCTTCGCTCCTCATGGCGCCATCTTCGGCTGGCCCTGGGTGAGTTTCTAGCCTGTTTCCTGTTCGCGCAGAAACCCGTCGCGGATCTGCTTAACCAGACTCCGCATGTCGTCACCGGACAACGCCACCCGTTCGAACCCCTCGAATTTTTCGACGTACATCGCTACGTCTCGAGGGTCGGACACAGTTAGTTCCGCATGGATGGTTTCTACCGTCACCATACGGTCGTCCTTGATGGAGAACGAATGGCTGGGAAAATCCGTCTGCGGTGTCGACCACGGTACGATCCGGAGGTCAACGCTCGGAAGTCGGGAAACGGAGAGGAGCTTGTCGAGCTGCCCGGCCATCATGAGGGGCGGCAGGACTTTCCATCGCAACACCGATTCCGTGACCACGAAGCGAAGTTCCCTTCCTGGCTCATAGAGAATGCGCTGCCTGGCCAGCCTTGCCCCGACGGTGCGTGCAAGCTGCTCTTCACCGAGTTGCTTCCGTGCAAGCACCGCCTGTACATATTCAGGTGTCTGGAGAAGCCCAGGGACAAGGGCGGGCTGAAAAAGTCGCAGAAGGGTGGTCCTGGCCTCGATGGCCTGAATCTGTTGCTGCTTTCTGTGGTATCCGAGCCGTCGGTACAACCGCCACGCCGTTGCCTCGGTCGCCGCTGCACGAGCCACCGACATGTACTCGGCCTTGACGTCCTGGGAGACCCCTATGGCTGTGAGGATCTGCTCCACGTCCACGACGCTCGGCATGACATTGCCGGTCTCGATCTTCGAGAGCTTCGAGCTGGACATGGCAGCGTCACGGGCCACGGCTTTGGCCTCCTTCCCGGCTGCCCGCCGCAGTGCCCGTAGCGCGGAACCCAGTTCAGCTCTGTTCACTCCCCGTACCGTGCCCACCAATCAGGAAAGGGGATGGCATCGGCGAGTGCCGTGTCGCGGTAGTCCCGGAATGTGGCCAGCCGATCGTGTTCCTCAAGAAGCTCACTGCCGAGGTACTTCCCGGCCTCGTCGTACGACATGACCCCTACCACCCGGTCGTCGAACATCCAGAAGTCAGGCGCACTCGGGATCGGGTTCTGCTGCTCGGTGGTGTCGAGAATGAAGAATTCTTCACCCGCGACCAGGTTCCGCCGATAGCCCCAGGACAGCTCGAACCGGAGGTAGTCCGTCAGCGGGCGGGAGAGAAGGTGGACGCGGTAGACACGCTTGCCGGCTGCAGTGGCATTTCCCACCGTCGTCAGCCATGACGCTGTTTTGAACGATTCCGGAGGTTCCTGGCCCGCCAGGAACGACCGGTAGGCGTCGACTCCACCCGACTGACTGTAGTCGTCCAGTGTTTCCAACCGGAAGGCCTCTCGCTCGAACGAGGTGAACCAGTCGCTCAGGGTGCGCTTAGATGACGTTGTCACGGACCGCCTTCCTGATCAGCTCAACGGGAATTTCGACGAGTGCCTCGTGTGCCGGGATCTCTGCGTGGTGCTCGGTCAGAAGGGCGCCCTGCACGACAAGGGTCCCGCGGTCGGTGGCGTAGAGCGTGGGACATTCGCCGTCTTCACACTCACCCACCAGCCGTGTCAGTTGCACCACTGTCCACTCCTTCTGTCTGTGGGTCAGGTGTCATGTGTGATCGTCCCGTTCGGCAGGGGCTACTCACAAGAGCTTCGAGTTTCCGTTACTGGAAACCGTCACGGCTTGCTTTCGCCGTGTGCGAGAGGAAGTACGTCCAGGCGGCGGGCCCCAGGGCGACGTGGGGGCCGGCCGGGTCTTTGGAGTCGCGGATGTGGATGGTGGCGGGGGTGGTGGCTATCTCGACACAGTTGGAGCCGTCGCCGCTGTAACTGGACTTCCGCCAACGGAGGCGCTGCATGGTCGGTTCCTTCACAGGTCTTGGATTCGGTGGTGGATGAGGTCGCGCGTCCCGGCCGGGTCCAGGGCGCAGGACTCCATACGGTCCAGTACGGCGCGGTACTTACTCAATTGCGCTTCTGCGTCCAGGAACTCGCAGGCGCCATGGTGTGAGTCCAACTGGACCGTGTCGAGCTGGGGGACGGGGCCCTCGACGTAGTCGAAGGACTGCCCGGTGGTCGGGAAGTGGTCCGTGCCGAAGGGGATCACCCGCACGGTGACGTGGGGCAGTTCACTCATGTCGAGCAAATGCTTGAACTGACCACGGGCGACAGCCGGACCGCCGAAGTTCATGCGGAGGGCGGCTTCGTGCACGATCGCCGTGTACGGGGGCGGGTCCACCCTGTGCAGGACGCCTTGCCGTTTCATCCGGTGTGTGAGGCGGTGCTCGATTTCGTACTGACGCATCGTGGGCACCACAGCACGGAAGAGTGCGCGGGCGTGGTCCGTGGTCTGGAGCAGTGCCGGGATGTGGATCAGGAGCGCCACACGGAGCCCGGATGCATGATGCTCGAGTTCAGCCAGGTCGACCAGGGCGATCGGTACGTGGTCGCGGTACTCCTCCCACCAGCCACGGGTGCGTCGGCCCGTCATCGCGGCGAGGGCGTCGATCAAGTTCTCGTCGTCACAGTCGTAGACGCGCGCCATGGAGCGGAGCCGATCTGCGCTGATCGGCGTGCGGCCGGTTTCCATCATGCTGACTCGCGCCTGGTTGACGCCGAGGAGTTCGGCGGCGCCGGTGGCGGTGAGTCCTGCACGCTCGCGGAGTTTACGCAGCTCTGCCCCCAGTCTTCGCTGCCGGAGCGTGGGGCTGTTGGTGGGCGGCACGACGTCTCCTTCCTGACTGCGACGCGGCGTCGCGCTCCCTCACACGAGTGAAGCGTGGATGCTTTTAGGGGATTCCGTTAGATGCATCTAACCATCGGCTCTACTGTTGTCCCGTACCGCCCAACTCGCCCCGCCCATAAGCCGGAAGCGCACCAACCCAGGCAATGCCACCGCCCAGTACGGCAGTTGAGCGAGACCACACCCCCTTCCCTGTCTGCTCCCGGAGGTTTCCATGCGCACCGTATCCCTGCCGGACACCTGGGTGTACGCCCTCCGTCTGCCGCACGACCCGCGCGCGGCACATGTCGCACGTGTGACCGTGCGGGCGGCGCTCGGCATCCACGGCAGGCACGAGATCCTTGACGCCGTCGAGCTGCTGGCGTCCGAAATGGTGGCCAACGCCTATCTGCACACCAACGGTCCGGCGTCCCTCCGGCTGACCGCGCTCGCCGACGGGCGCCTCCGGGTCGGGGTGTGGGACAGCGACCCCCGGGTTCCGGCGCCCTTCGGCCGGCCGCCCCATGACCGCGTCCCGCCGGTTCCCCTCGACGCGGAGGGAGGGCGCGGGCTCAGGCTCGTACAGGAGTACGCCGACTGCTGGGGCGGTGTCGCGCTCGCGGACGGCCCCCTCGACCGGCGGGCAGGGAAGCTGCTGTGGTTCGAGGCGGGTGGATGAGCCGGCGTCGCGATACCGCTGGGGCGAGGTGCGCCGTGTGCCGGCCCCTCACCGCCGGCCGCGGCCCCGTCCGAAGCCGTTCGCGGCGTGCGCGGAGGACTCGAAGACGGCCAGTCCGCCGTCGCGCGGTCGAAGACGAGGACGACGGCATCGGGAGGGAGATCGGCAGGAAGGGGCATGCCGACACGGTGCCAGGCCGGCGGCTGTGGCAGCACCGGCATACGGCGGGCGTCAGTCCTCGAAGCCCTCTGCCGCGCGGCGCTCGCGGAGGTCCATGATCGCCCGGCGGCGGGCCAGGCGGTGGGTGCGGCGGATCTGGGCCTCCTGGTAGCGGCGCTTGTCGCGTTCCGTCTCCGGGATCACCGGCGGCACCGAGCGCGGCTTGCCGTCGGCGTCGACCGCGGCGAAGACCAGGTAGGCCGAGCCGACCTGGGTGGGGGGCGTGGACTCGTTCCAGCGTTCGGCCAGGACCCGGACGCCGACCTCCATGGAGGTCCGGCCGGTCCAGTTGACCTGGGCCTTCACATGAACCAGGTCACCGACCCGGACAGGTTCGAGGAACGCCATCTCGTCCATGGACGCGGTGACCGCGGGCCCGCCCGAGTGGCGGCCGGCGACCGCGCCCGCGGCGTCGTCGACCAGCTTCATGATCACGCCACCGTGCACCGTACCCAGCAGATTGGTGTCGCTGTGGGTCATGATGTGGCTCAGCGTCGTGCGGGACGCCGACGTCGGCTTGCCCGGGATCTCCGGAGTGTCCGTATCTGCGGCGGGGGCCTGATCTGTCATGCCGTCCACCTTATGCCGAGCCGACATCCAGGGGATTTGTGTCAGCTTCGCAACAGCGCTGACCTTATTTACCGACGGCCCTTGTAAGGCACACCGCCGGGCCCGGCACACTGGGGCCCATGAATGACTGGCCCGAGGGATGGTCCGACGACAACCGCGGCACCCGCTACGGACGCGGCAGCGCCGGCGCGCAGCCGGAGGGCGCCCGCGTCATGCGGCAGGTCCGCCGGCCGGCGCCGGGTGCCCGTCCGGGCCCCGGGCCGTCCGCACCGCAGTACGGCGGGGTGCCGCCGCAGCCGTCGTACGTCGACGGCGGCGAGGTCCACGACGGCGGGTACGACTCCGGCTACAACACCGGCCAGGTCTACGGCGGCGCCGGAGGCGGCCGCGGCCCCGCCGGCCCGTCCGGCCGCGGACCGCGCCCCGCGCCGAACTGGCGCCGCCGGATCAAGTGGACGGCGATCACGCTCGCGACCGTGCTCGTGGTCACCGGCGTCGCCACCTACTTCTGGGCCGACTCCAAGCTGCGCCGCGAGGTCGACCTGTCCAAGGTCATCGACCGGCCGTCGTCCGGTGACGGCACGAACTACCTGATCGTCGGTTCGGACAGCCGCGAGGGCATGTCCAAGGACGAGAAGAAGAAGCTGCACACCGGGTCCGCCGAAGGCAAGCGCACGGACTCGATGATGATCCTGCACGTCGGCGGCAACGGCGACACGCTGATCTCGCTGCCGCGTGACTCCGACGTGGAGATCCCCTCCTACAAGGGGTCCCAGTCCGGCAAGACCTACCCGGCCACCGGCCGGCACACCAAGCTCAACGCCGCCTACGCCGAGGACGGCCCGGAGCTGCTGGTGCGCACCGTCGAGTACAACACCGGGCTGCACATCGACCACTACGTGGAGATCGGTTTCGCCGGCTTCGCGAACATCGTCGACGCGGTCGGCGGGGTCGACATGACCATCGACAAGCCGTTCAAGGACAAGTACTCGGGCGCCGACTTCCAGGCCGGCAAGCAGACCCTCAACGGCGAGCAGGCCCTCGCCTTCGTCCGCACCCGGCACGCCTTCGCCGCCTCCGACCTGGAGCGCACGAAGAACCAGCAGAAGTTCCTCGCCGCGCTCGCCCACCAGGTGGCCACGCCCGGGACGATCATGAACCCGTTCAAGCTCTACCCCACGATGGGCGCGGGCCTGGACTCCCTGATCGTCGACAAGGACATGGGCCTGTACGACCTGGGCTCGATGTTCTTCGCGATGAAGGGCGTCAACAGCGGCGACGGCACCTCGATGAACATGCCGATCTCGGGCTCCCGGGGCGGCAACCTCGTCTGGGACAAGTCCAAGGTGAAGACCCTGGTCGACGAACTGAACAACGACGAGAAGGTCACGGTCGCGGGCAACTGACAGGACCGGCACCTCGACACGGCCAGGGCGCCCGAGGGGGGTGTCCTGGCCGTCGGCCGGGGCGGGGTCACATCGTCGCGCCCGCCATCGTGCGGCACATGCCGGCGCAGTGGCGGCAGGACTCGGCGCAGCGCATCATCTGCGGGTCGTCCGGCACGCCCGTACACGCCTCCGCGCACATGTCACAGGCGCGGGCGCACATCGCGCAGACCGCGACGGCCAGCGGCGAGCGCCGCATCATCATGTCGGCGCACATCCGGGTCATCTCGGAGCAGTCCATCAGCGCGCGCATGACCTGCATCTGAGCCTGCCCGCCCAGCTGCAGGCAGGAGCTCATCGTCTCCTCGCACACGGTGTGGCAGGACATGCACGCTTCGACGCAGTCCTGTGTCTCCTTGTTCATGGGGGTCGCGGCGGACTCGGTCATGGCTCCTCCTGGGGTGCGAGGGGCCCCGGGGCGGGGCCCCGTTGCGTGCCCTTCCGTGGTACGCCTCACACGGCCCCGCGTCCATCGGACATCCCTACGACGCCCCTACGACGTCCCGCCTCGGCGTCTCTACGACGTCCCGCCCCGGCGTCCCCGTCTCAGGCGCAGCCGACCTCGTTGCCCCGCACCACCGCTGTGTCCGCCTGTTCCGGCTGTTCGGCGCGCACCGGGTGGACCTGGCGGAAGTCGGTGCCGGCGATCACCTTCATCAGCGGGCCCCGGCCGGGCGCCGGGCGCAGTTCGCTGCCGGGCAGGGCGGCGGCCAGCGACCGGGCGGAGCGGTCCCAGCGCGGGTCGTACAGGATGACCGTGCGGCGCGCGGGGGGTGTGGTCGCGTTGCCGGCCGGGGCCGCGTTGCTGGCCGGGGCCGCGTTGCCCGGCGTGCCGGTGGTGCGGAAGCCGGCCGCGGCGAGGGCGGCGTCGACGCGGCGGCCGAGGCCGGACGTCGCGGTGCCGTTCTCCACCTGCACCTGGATCTGCTGCGGGGCGACCTCCACCTGCGCGGGGGCGGTGCCGCGCGGGCGCTGCGCGGCGAGCGGCTTGTCCTCGCGCAGCGCCTCGAACAGCTTCGCGGCCTTGGCGTCGTCCCACTTCAGTGTCGAGCCGATGCCCTTGACCTGGTAGCCGAGCTGCCCGACGGGCACCGTGGTGAACTCCGACGACGACGGCGAGAAGGTGCGCATCGCGCGCCCGAGGTCCAGCAGCTCGTCGGCGCCGAAGCCCTTGTCCGCCCGCACCGAGCCGAGCACCGCCCGGGTCACGTCGCGGAACCGCAGCGGGTTCAGCAGCACCCCGGAGGACGTCGCCCGGTCCACCAGCGCCGCCAGGAAACGCTGCTGCCGCTTCATCCGGCCGAGGTCCGAGGCGCCGTCGATGTGCCGGGAACGCACGTACTGCAGGGCCTCGCCGCCGGTGAGGGTGTGTGTGCCGGCCGGCAGGTCGAGGCCGGTGTAGGAGTCCTTCAGCGGCTCGGCGGTGCAGATCTGCACCCCGCCCAGCTCGTCGACGGTCTTCATGAAGCTGGTGAAGTCGACCTCCAGATAGTGGTCGATCTTCACGTGGGTCATCTGCTCGACCGTGCGCACGGTCAGCTGCGGCCCGCCCTCCGCGTACGCCGCGTTCAGCTTGATCGGGTGCCCGCTGTGCCGCTCACCCGTGGTGGCGTCGGTGTGCGCGGGCGTCTCCGCGTAGGAGTCGCGGGGGAGGCTGACCACGCTCGCCCGGTCCCGGTCCTCGGAGATGTGCACGATCATGATGGTGTCGGTGCAGTGGCAGGGGGCGCCGCCGAGGTGGTACTTCTTCCGCTCCTCCGGCGTGATCTTGTCGCGGCCGTCGGTGCCGACCAGCAGCACGTTCATGCCGTGGCCCGCGCGGGGCCGGTTCTTCATGTCCTTGAAGGGGTCGACCCGCGCGATGTCCGCGTCCAGGCTGGAGATCACGGCGTGCCCGATCCCCGCGGAGGCGAGGACGACGACGGACAGCGTCGTCACCGCCCGCATGGCCCAGCGCGGCCTGCGGCGCCCGGCGGGCTGCCGGGACCTGCGGGGCGGCTGCGGGCGGCGCTGCGGCCGGGACGGGGCGGGACGGAGCGGCGTGGACAAGAAGGACACCTCCGGACGAGGCCGTACGCGGGATCCGTGAGCACGGTAGGTCCATACGATCTGCAGCCCGGTGACCCGCTCACGCGGCGCGCAACGGTGTCCCCCGTTCGCGGTAACGTGAGCACCGATGAACGCCAAGTCCGACGTGCAGCTCCCCGCCGTATCCGTGATCATGCCCGTCCTCAACGAGGAGCGGCATCTGCGCGGGGCCGTCCAAGCGATCCTCGTGCAGGAGTACGCCGGCGAGATGGAGGTCGTGATCGCCCTCGGTCCGTCCACGGACCGCACGGACGAGATCGCGGCCCGGCTCGTCGCCGAAGACCCCCGCGTGCACACCGTGCCCAACCCGACGGGCCGTACGCCCGCCGCCCTCAACGCGGCGATCAAGGCGTCCCGGCATCCGATCGTGGTCCGCGTCGACGGGCACGGCATGCTCTCGCCGAACTACATCGCCACCGCCGTGCGGCTGCTTCAGCAGACCGGCGCGCAGAACGTCGGCGGCATCATGCACGCCGAGGGCGAGAACGACTGGGAGCACGCCGTCGCCGCCGCGATGACCTCGAAGATCGGCGTCGGCAACGCCGCCTTCCACACCGGAGGCGAGGCCGGCCCTGCCGAGACCGTCTACCTCGGGGTGTTCCGCCGCGAGGCGCTGGAGCAACAGGGCGGCTACAACGAGGAGTTCATCCGCGCCCAGGACTGGGAGCTGAACTTCCGCATCCGTGAGGCGGGCGGCCTGATCTGGTTCTCGCCCGAGCTGCGGGTGTCGTACCGGCCGCGTCCCTCGATGCGCGCGCTCGCCAAGCAGTACAAGGACTACGGCCGCTGGCGGCACGTCGTCGCCCGCTACCACGCCGGCTCGATCAACCTGCGCTACCTCGCCCCGCCGACGGCGGTGTGCGCCATCGCCGCCGGCATCGTCGTCGGGGCGGCCCTGACGCCGTGGGGCTTCGTGATCCCGGGCGGCTATCTCGCGGCGATCGCCGCCGGGTCGCTGCCGGCCGGCAAGGGGCTGCCGCTCAAGGCGCGGCTGCAGATCCCGCTCGCGCTGGCCACCATGCACATGTCGTGGGGCTGGGGCTTCCTGACCAGCCCGAAGTCGCTGGCGAAGCGCGTCATCGCCTCCCGCCGCCCGGCGGTGCTCAGCGGCGCGCGCACCGCCGAGCAGCCGCACGAGCCGGCCTGAGCCCGACCCGGCGGCACCACCGGACCCGGCCTCTCACCAGGTGAAGGCCGGGTTCACGTGCATGCACTGGCTGTCGTCGGAGGCGTTCATCGCCTGCGCCGACTCCGGGACCTTCCCGTCGTCCTTCGGCGCCCGGTACGCCGTACCCGTGCGCCAGTCCGCGCCCACGACGAGGGTGACGCCGGAGACGTCGGTGGACTTCTGCACCGCGCTCGCCGGCAGGCCGAGCACGTGCGCGACCCGGCGGGCGTCGCCCTCCAGATCGGCGCTCGGGTAGCGGACCACGGTGCTCTCCTCGGTGAGGGCCGAGGAGGGGTCCGACAGGGCCTGTGTGAAGCCCTTGTCCGTCAGCAGCCGCGCCACCTCGGACGCCCGGCCGCTCGCCGGGGCGAGGGTGTCGGTGCGCGTGCCGTTCACGACCTGTACGGCGATCTCGGCATCCGGGGCCGCCTGATCCGCCGTTGCTGTCGCCGTCGCCGTCGCCGTCGCGCTGGGCTCGGCGGCGGGCTTCGCGGCGTCCTTGCCGTCGAGGGCGACGTCGTCGCGGACCATGCGGAACAGCTTCGCCGCGTCCGAGGTGGGCTCCACCCGGGCGCCGACGTAGCGGTTGGGCATCGTCGTCATGGTGATGCGGTCGGTGGGCACCTTGCGCAGCTCGACGGCCAGGTCGTACATCTTCTTGATGGTGCCCAGGCCGTCGTCGACCGTGATCGCCTTCGTGGCCGCCTCGGCGAGGGCGCGCAGCGCGCCCGGGTTGCCGAGGGTGGCGTTGCGGCGCAGCTGACGCACCATCGCGTTCATGTACATGTGCTGCGCCTTGGCGCGGGCGAGGTCGCTGCCGTCCTCGAAGCCGTAGCGGGTGCGCAGCCACTGCAGGGCCTGCTCGCCCTTGACCGGGGTGGTGCCCTCGGGGAGCTTCAGGCCGGAGCCGTGGCCGTCGGCGGTGTGGGAGCGGATGTTGGCGTCCACGCACACCGGGACGCCGCCCACGGCGTCCGCCATCGACACCACGCCCGAGAAGTCGATCATCATGAAGTGGTCGATGTGGATGTCGGTGAGCTTCTCCCAGGTCGCCACCGTGCAGCCGGGCCCGCCGCGGCCGAGGGAGGTGTTCGTCATCACCCGGCCGGTGGTGGCCCGGTAGACCGTGCCGTCGTGCGGGTCGGTGCACTTGGGCAGCTTCAGCAGCGTGTCGCGCGGCATGCTGACGACCGACATGTTGGAGCGGTCGGCGGAGACGTGGACGAGCATCTGGACGTCGGCGAGCGGGACGCCGCCGAAGGTGTCCTTCGCCCCGCCCAGTTCCTGGTTCTCCTTGGTGTCCCGGGCGTCCGAGCCGATCACCAGGATGTTCAGCGGCTTCTGCCCGGCGGCGTTCGGCGTCGGCACGCTCGCCCGGTCCTTGGCGTCGCCGAGGTTGAGGTGGTCCTTCTTGATGTTGTGGTTCAGGTGCCGGTAGTAGAGGTAACCGGCGCCGGCCGTGCCCAGCAGCAGCAGCGCGAGCACCGTCGCGATCCAGCGCAGCACCCGCCGCCGCCGGCGGCGCGGGCGCACGGCGGCGTGTCTGCCTTCCTTCACGGCGGGTCCGGGCGCCCGTGCGCTGTCGTCCGGGTCCCGTGCGCGGTCGTCGGCATCCCGTGCGCCGCCGTCCGGCGCTTGTTCGCCGCCGTCCGGTGCTTGTCCGCCGTCGTCCGGTTCCGGGCGCCGGCGCTCGCGTATGTCCGTGAGCGTGCCGTCCCCCTGCCCCTCGTTCTGTGCCACTTCCCGTCCTCCCCACCCCTGGGCCGTGCACCCGACCGGCCCCCCTCGGCCGGATTTCCGCGACATCATCGTGCAGTCGGGTAAGAGTTCCCTTTGTGTCACCGGCGCCCGTCGGCCCGCCGGGAAGGCCCCGCGCTACCAGCGGTACGGCTTGTACACATCCATGCAGGTGCCGCTGTCGGAGCCGCTCAGCGCGTCCGCGTCCGAGGGCAGGTCCCCGGCCTGCGGCGGCGGCTGCACCGGATACGTCGTGCCGGAACGCCAGTCCGCGCCGACGACGACGGTGACGCCGGAGACGTCCGTGGACTTCTTCACCGCGCTCGACGGGATACCCAGGGCCTTGGCGACCTGCTGGGCGTCCCCCTCCAGATCGGCGCTCGGGTAGCGGACCACGGTGGCGGACTCGGCGACCGGCGGCGCGGTGTCCCTCGCCGCCCGCGCGAAACCCTTGCCCACGAGTGCCTGCGCGATCGTACCCGCCCGGCCCGGGACGGCGGCCTGCGCGTCGGACCGGGTGCCGTTGCGTACGACGACCCCGATCTGCGCGTCGGGCGCGGCCGGGTCGGCGGACGCCCCCTGCCGGGCGTCAGGCTTCCCGGCGCCGCCCCGCGCGCCCTTGTCGTCGAAGGGAACGTCCTCGCGGACCATCCGCCAGATCTTCTCCGCCCGGTCCCCGGCAGCGACCAGGTGCTCGTCGTTTCGCGGGTCCTGCACCGTGGGCAGCGTCGCCATGGTGATCCGGTCCGGCGGCACCGTCTTGAGCTGCATACCGAGGTCGTACAGCTTCTTCACCGTGCCGATCTCCTCCGACACCTGCAACGACTTGGTCGCCGCCTCGGCCAGGTCCATCAGCCGGCCGGTGTCGGTGAAGACGTTCTGCTGCCGCAGCGTGCGCAGCATCGAGTTCAGGTACATGTGCTGGGCGCGGGCGCGCAGCGGGTCGCTGCCCCAGGCGTGCCGGGTGCGCAGCCACTGCAGGGCCTGGACGCCCTTCACCTGGTGCCGGCCGGCCGTCAGCTTCAGACCCGAGCCGCCCTTCTGGGCGGGCAGCGGGCGGTCCCACACATTCTGTTTGACGCAGACATCGACCCCGCCGATCGCGTCCGCCATGCGCACCACACCGGCGAAGTCGATCATCATCCAGTGGTCGATGTAGACCCCGGTGAGGTTCTGCCAGGTGGCGAGGGTGCAGCCGGGGCCGCCGCGGGCCAGCGACTCGTTGATGATCGTGTTCGTCGCCGGGAAGCGCCGGCCGGTCTTCGGGTCGGTGCACTGGGGGATCGGGACGCGGGTGTCGCGCGGAATACTCACCACCGATGCGCTCTGCCGGTCCGCGGAGAGATGGATCAGCATCTGCACATCGCCCAGCGGCGGGTTGCCGCGGTTGTCCCGGCTGCCGCCGAGCGCGACGTTCTCGTCGGAGGCACGGCTGTCGGAGCCGATCAGCAGGATGTTCAGCGGGGTCTGCCCGGCGGCGTTCGGATCGGCCTTGCGGGCCTTGGAGTCGCCGCTGTCGCGCTCACCGCTGCGGAGATTGCCGTTGAGGTGCTCGTAGTAGAGGTAACCGGCGCACGCCGTGCCCAGTATGACCACGGCCAGAACGGTCGCCGACCAGCGCAGCGCGCGCCGTCTCGGCCGTCTGCGGCCGGTGCCGTGACCACCGCCGGAGCCGCCCCCCGCGGCCCCGGCCCGCGAGGTCAGGGACATGGTGTCCTCGACCGCCGGCGCCTCCCCCCGGACACTGCTGCGCGCCACAGCTGCCCCTCCCCACCCTCGTCGGTCATCGAACGGGCCTGTCGCCCCGTCCTGTTAGACGTACGACAGGCCCGTTCGGTGGCCCCGCTGTGCTCAACTCGCGCACTGAACCTTGTCCGCCGTGGACTGGTTGTCCACCTCCGGCGCCTTCACCGGTGCGGTCAGGGACACCCCCGCGCCCTTGAAGTCCTTGCCCAGCGTCAGCGTCATCGTGGGCAGACCCTGGGCGTTGGTGACGCTCTGGCCGGGCTTGAGCGCCGAGCCCGGCAGGCCCATCAGCGCGGCCAGCTTGCGGGCCTGGGCCGCCTGGTCGGGGGCGTACTCCAGGGTCGTCTTCGCCGCCGCGGCGGGCGCGTTGCCCGCGTTCTCCGACTTCAGCACGCCCTGGTCGTTCTGCAGCCAGTTCAGCGTCTCGTAGGCGGAGCCGGCCTTCGCGCCGCCGTTGAGGATGCGCACCCGCACCTCGTCGGCGGGCGCCTGCGGGCCCTTGAGGCGGGCGGCTTCGGCGTCCTTGGCGGCCTTCTCCTTCTGCTTCACCGCGGTGAAGGAGACGTCGCCCTTGATGGCGTCGAAGACCGCCGGAGCCTTGTTCGGGTCCGGGACGACCGTGGCGTGCACCACCTTCTCGGCGGGGTTGTCGATCACCGGCAGGGTGAGGAAGGTGATGTTCTTCGGCGGGACCTTGTTCAGCTCCAGGGCGACGTCCTTGAGGGTGCTGACCTTCTTGATTGCGGAGTCGACGGTCAACGCCTTCGTGGCTGCGTCCGCCAGGTTGTACAGCTTGGCCGGGTTGGTCAGCGTGTCGCTGGAGGACATCTTGCGGGCCAGCGAGCCGAGGAACTGCTGCTGCACCTTGATGCGGTCCAGGTCGCCCGCGTTGCCGAAGCTGTGCCGGGTGCGGACGAAGGCGAGCGCCTGCTCACCCTCGATCTTGCTCTCGCCGGCGGGCAGCTTGAGATGTGACTTCGGGTCGTCGACGGCGTGCTTGAGGCATACGTCGACGCCGCCGACCGCGGACGACAGCGTCTTGACCGCGTTGAAGTCCGCCATCATGAAGTGGTCGACGTGGATACCGGTGACCGCCTGCACCGTGCGCATGGTGCAGCCGGGGTCGCGGCCGTCCTGGCCGAGGCTGGTGTTGAAGCGGACGTTGTCCGTGCCCGGGATGACCTTCTCGGAGCCGTCGCTCTGCTTGGTCGGGCAGTCCGGGACGTCGACGATCATGTCGCGCGGGATGCTCATCGCGGTGGCGTTGGTCCGGTCCTTGGCCACGTGCAGCAGGATGTTGGTGTCGGCGTGGCCCACGCTGCCCTTGTCGCCGTAGCCCTCGTTGCCCTTGCCGGTGCGCTTGTCCGTGCCGATGATCAGGATGTTGAAGGCGTCGTCCTTGCTGAAGCCCTTCGAACCGGCGTCGCCGACGTCGGTGCTGCTGACGTTGCCCTCGAGGTGCTTGATGAAGAGATAGCCCGCGGTGCCGACGGCGACCAGCACGAACGCCATCGTGCCGCCGGTCCACATCACGGCCTTCTTCGCCTTCGACTTCTTCTTCGCCGGGCGCCGTCCACGGCGGCCCGCCACCGGCTCCGCAGGAGCGCCGCGGCGCCGCCGGGGTGACGGCACGTCACCTTCCGGGGTGCCTCGCCCGGGCGCCGCGGGCGTGCGGGTACGGGAGCGCGCCGCGGTGTCCGGTGCCGCGGCGCGCGCTGCTGCGTCGGATGCCGGCGAGCCCGGCCCGCGGTTCCCCTGCGGGGTGCGGGGTCTGCGCGGCGAGGGAACCCCCGACTGCGGCGCGACCGTCGACTGCGCAGCGGAAGGAGTCAGTCGCAGTTCGTATTCGCCGGTGCTCGGATTGAGCACCCACTGGTCTGCGGGATCGATGTTCTCCGCCCGCCCACGGCCTTGCGCGTCCACGGTTGCTCAAATCCTCCGTCGGGGCCACGCCGCGCCTTTCCCCCTCGAGGCGCTCCGGTCTCGGTCTCACAGTGCACGATCTGCACGACCCCAGGACGGACCTCGTGGTTGGGTGCACCGGATCGCTCACCCTATCCGCCTCGTTCGGCATCGGGCGACGCCGGTGACAGATCCCACTTCCCTACAAGCGGGCAATTGCCTCATTTACTGGAACGGGCGTTCGCCGTCTTGGGTATCGCTTTACTCGCAGGTGCCGTGGGCGGCGGTGTTCCCGCGGAACGTGGGCTCGGGGGAGGCGGATTGGGGGGAAGCGGGCCCGGTGGCGGAGTCGGACGGCTTTCCGTCACCCGTTCCGTACGGCGGGTAATCGGAGGAGGCGTTCTCGGTGACTTTTACCGGCTTGTCTTCGCGCGGGAGGCCGAACAGTTTTTCCGCTTCCGGTTCCACCAGGTGGTCACGATCGGCGTTGTGGGCGTATGGCTCCCGTGGAACGGTCAAAAATTGGACCCGTTCGGTGGGGATGTCTCGCAATCCGCGCACGAGTTGGTACAAACCGGGCTTAGGGGTACGCCGTTGCTGCGGATCTTGTTGACGAGCGCCGCGAGGAATCGTTGCTGCCGGTCCATGCGGTCGGTGTCGCTGGCGTTGCCCAGGGGCGTGCGGGCGCGGACGTAGCCGAGGGCCTGCTCGCCGTTCAGGGTGACGCGGCCGGTCCTGTGCGGGTTGCCTGCGGCGCTGGGTGCGTGGTCGTCTGCGGGTGCGTTGTGGCTGGTCGCGCAGTTCCCCGCGCCCCTTATATGCCTGCGGCGGCCCGTTGCTGTCCGGTGGCCGGTTGCGGTAGCGCCTACGGCCGGTTTCTGGGTCGGGGACGGGGTGGGGGGTGTCCGTCCTCGGTCCGGCCGCCCGTCCCCGACGAGGGCGCCCTTGCCCGGTGCCGGCCGCTGCGGGCGGACACCCCCCACCCCGGCCCCTTCCCGCCGTACGCGGGTGCATCAACGCCGTGGCGCGCGCCTCCGACGGCAGAGCTGCGGGCGTCGTGCCGCTGGGGGTACCCGCTGCTCGAACTGTCACGGCGTCTGGCGTCAGGTAACGCCGGGCGCGCAGCCCGATGGCCAGGGTGTCAGCGGGCCGTGGAGGACACCCGTTCCGTGTCGATTCGCTTGGCCAGTTCTTCCTCCCCGAGCAGGGGCAGGTTCCGGCACAGCACCACCGAGCCGCCGCTGGCCAGCGGGGCGTACAGGCCCGCGCTCAGGCCCTCCCACGTGTCGTACGGCAGCCCGGACAGCAGTCGGGAGCCCGGTCCCGTCAGGCCCAGACGCGCCGCGTCCCCGACCGCCCGCTCCACGATCTCCGCGCCCGTCAGCTCCGCGCCGGCCACGATCAGCGCCGGCTCCTCCGGGTCCACCGGCGCGTACGGCACGAAGCGGTCGCCGAAGGCCGGCACGTCGACGGCGTAGTCGGCGTATCCCTCCGGGGGAGCCGGGACGAAACGCCGGCCCAGGGGTGCGAGGGGCAGGGCGTAACGGTCGCCGCCGCACGCCAGGCCCCGTTCGAACTCGCCGGGGCCCGCCACCACGAAGTCCGCCCGGGCCGGGTCGCCGTCGACGTCCGCGACGGCCCCGACCGAGGCGCACGCCAGCAGCCAGACCGCCGTCTGCCAGTGGGCGGGCAGGAGGAGGGCGATCCGGTCGCCGGGCTCGACGGACCACCCGTCCTGGAGGAGGTTCGCGGTCTTGGCCACCCAATTGGCGAAGGTGGCCACGGACAATTCGACTCGTTCACCCGTGGCGTCGTCGTAGAAGGTCACCAGCGGGCGCGCGGCGTCCGCGGCGAGCGCGGAACTCAGCAGGTCGGCAGGGGTGCGATCGGTGGCGTTCACCCGCATCAGCGTACGCGCGCCCCATCCCGCGCACCCACCGCCGCCCCGGCCCGGGGCCGGTCGCATGCCACCGGTTTGGCGCAACGGCAGTCGACGGCCCGTCAATTCCCCGATGGACAGATAAGTCTGACTATGTCCAGGATCGGTGGCATGCGTGGATTGCTTGCTTCTTCGATCGGCGTCACATGCGCAGCCGCACTCGCCCTTCCGCTGACCCCGCCCGCCACGGCGGCCCCGGCACCGGCCGGGGCTCCTACGGCCGCCGAGATCCCCGGCAGCACCGCGTCGCTGCCTCTCGTCCCGCTCGGCACGGACCGCGCCCCGGGCTCCGCCCTGCAGGGTGTGCCCCGTCGCGGCACCGGGCACTTCTCCCTCGTCGGCGTCATCTGGGACGACCCGGACGCCGTACTCCAGGGCCGTGTCCAGGTCCGCACCCGCGCCGCCGGCAGCCACACCTGGTCCGGCTGGCAGGACCTCGACACGCACAACGCCGACCACGGCGCCGACCCCGGCACCGTCGAACGCACCTCCGGCCATGTCCGCGGCGCCACGGCCCCGCTGTGGGTGGGCGACTCCGACGGTGTCGAGGTCCGCGTACGGGCCGAGACCGTCTCCGGCAGCCATGTCGAGGAGACCGGACGCGGCGTCAGGAACGTCACCTCCTCCCCGCTCCCCTCCGGGCTGCGCCTGGAACTGGTCGACCCCGGCCGCGACACCGCCCCGCACCGGCGCACCCCGGTCGCCGCAGCCCACGACGAGCCGGAGGAGGAGAGCGAGGACACCACCGAGGTGCGGGAGGTCGCCGACGCCAACGCCGGCCTGACCGGCGTGGCCCCGGGCGCCGCCGAGATCCCCGCCCTCGACCGCGCCGGGACCGAGCAGGAGCTGGCCACCCTGCGCGGCGCCGAGATGAGCCAGCAGGAACGCGCGAAGCCGTACATCGGACCGCGTCCGCGGATCGTCACCCGGGCCGGCTGGGGCGCGGACGAGAACCTGCGCGAGAAGGGCTTCGTGTACACGAAGTCGGTGAAGGCGGCCTTCGTGCACCACACCGCCACCGGCAACAACTACACCTGCGCGCAGGCCCCGTCGGTCATCCGCGGCATCTACCGCTATCACGTCAGGAGCATGGGCTGGCGGGACATCGGCTACAACTTCCTCGTCGACAAGTGCGGCACCATCTACGAGGGCCGCGCCGGCGGCGTCGCCAAGCCGGTCCTGGGCGCCCACACCCTCGGGTTCAACTCCAACAGCATGGGCGTCGCCGTCATCGGCACGTTCAGTTCGGCCAAGCCCGCCTCCGCCGCGGTCACGGCCATCGCCCGGCTGGCGGCCTGGAAGCTCGGTCTGTACGGGATGAATCCGACCGCCAAGACATACCTGAAGTCCGGCGGTGGCAACCTCTACGCCAAGGGCTCGAGCGTTCGCCTGAACGTGATCTCCGGTCACCGCGACGGCTTCGCCACCGACTGCCCGGGCAAGCAGCTCTACGGCAAGCTCGGCACCGCCCGCTCCAAGGCGGCGGGCTACCAGGGGCGCTGAGGCCGGGACATACACTGGCCGGTCGAAAGACAGTTCGGCCGGTCCCGGCAGGAAGCAGAGACGACAGGTGACAGAAGCGATCCTTCTGGTCGGCGGCAAGGGAACCCGGCTGCGCCCGCTCACGGTCCACACCCCCAAGCCCATGGTCCCGGCGGCGGGCGTGCCGTTCCTCACGCACCAGCTGGCGCGCGCGAAAGCGGCGGGCGTGGAGCACGTCGTCCTCGCCACGTCGTATCTGGCGGAGGTGTTCGAGCCGTACTTCGGCGACGGCTCGTCGCTGGGACTGCACCTGGAGTACGTCACGGAGGAGGAGCCCCTCGGCACGGGCGGCGCGATCCGCAACGTGGCCGCGCGGCTCCACTCCGGCCCCGACGACCCCGTCCTGATCTTCAACGGCGACATCCTGACCGGCCTGGACATCCAGGCCCTGGTCCGCACCCACGAGACGACGGGCGCGGACGTCTCCCTGCACCTGACGAAGGTCACGGACCCGCGCGCCTACGGCCTCGTCCCGACGGACGGCACCGGCCGGGTCCTGGCCTTCCTGGAGAAGCCGCAGACCCCGGAGGAGATCGTCACCGACCAGATCAACGCCGGTGCGTACGTCTTCCGCCGCTCGGTCATCGACACGATCCCGGCGGGCCGGCCGGTGTCGGTGGAGCGCGAGACGTTCCCCGGCCTGCTGGCGGCCGGCGCGCATCTCCAGGGGATGGTCGACTCCACGTACTGGCTCGACCTGGGCACCCCGGCCGCGTTCGTCCGCGGCTCGGCGGACCTGGTGCTGGGCCGGGCCCCGTCGCCGGCCGTGCCCGGCCGCTGCGGCGACCGCCTCGTCCTGCCCACGGCCACGGTGGCGCCCGACGCCAAGCTCACCGGCGGCACGGTGATCGGCGAGGGCGCCTTCATCGCGGAGGGCGCCCGTATCGCCGGCAGCGCGATCCTGCCGGGCGCCGTCGTCGAACCGGGCGCCGTCATCACCGACTCCCTCGTCGGCGCCCGCGCCCGCGTCGGCGAACGCACGGTCCTGACGGGGACGGTGATCGGCGACGGCGCGACCGTCGGCCCCGACAACGAGCTCCGCGAGGGCGTACGGGTGTGGTGCGACGCCCACATCCCGGCGGCCGCGCTCCGCTTCTCTTCGGATCAGTAGTCCGGCACGGGGTGCTTGCGGCGCGGGGTGCCTGCGGCGCGGCTGCTTGCGGCGCCGGGCCGTGTTTCGTCTGCGGGTGCGTGGACGGCTGGTCGCGCAGTTCCCCGCGCCCCTGCGCCCAATGCAGGACCGTCCGCCGACACGGGCACCAAGACTGCCGACGCCGCCCCCGCCGAACGTACCCGCCGCCTACAACCCCCGAATGTCGCCCACAGGAAAGCGGGGCGCACGCCGCGCCGGCACCCGCCCGCTCAGCAGGATCAGCCGCGCCGCCCGATGCCGCTGCCCGGCATATGGCTCCAGCAGGCGCAGCATCTCCGTGTCGTCGGCGTGCCGGTCGCCCGCCAGCGCCCACCCCACGATGCCCGGCAGATGCAGATCGCCGACGGTCACCGCGTCCGGCGCCCCATGACTGCGCTGCACGGTCTCCGCCGACGTCCACGGTCCGATCCCCGGCACCACCTCCAGCCGGGCCTGCGCCGCCGCCGGAGGCATCCGGGTCGCCTCCTCCAGCCGCGCGGCGACCCGTACGGCCCGCAGGACCGTCGACGCCCGCTTGTCGTCGACGCCGGCGCGGTGCCACTCCCAGGAGGGGATCAGCGCCCAGTCCCGGGCGGCAGGCATCACGTACATCCGGCCGGGAGCCGGTCCGGGCGCCGGTGCGCCGAAGCGCCGTACCAGCAGCCGCCACGCCCGGTACGCCTCGACCGTCGTCACCTTCTGCTCCAGCACCGACGGAATCAGCGACTCCAGCACCAGACCGGTACGGCCGAGCCGCAGCCCGGGCCGCCGGTGCCGGGCCAGCGCCACGATCTTGTGCCGGGGCGCGAAGGAGGACGGATCGTCCTCGGCGCCGCACAGCTGGGGCAGTTGGTCCAGCAGCCACTCGGCCCCAGGACCCCATGCCTCGCCCCGCACGACTCCGCCCCGCGTCGTCACGCGCAGCGTGCCCGGCCCGCCAGGCGTCCGGCTGGCCCGCCACACCGAGCCGTCGGGCAGGGCCCGGAACGTCGGGTCGCCGGGCCCGCGCCGCAGCGGGCCCAGGACCAGGCCGAGGTCGAGCGGCCCGTCCGGCGTCCACGTCCGCACCCGCCCCGGTGCCGTCGCCGGCCGGGGCACGGCGCCCGCGGGCAGGGCGACCTCGCCGCCGCGCATCGTCGTACGCGTCGGCCGGGGAGCGAACCGTCCAGCCACGAATGAGGTCCCGGGGTGAGGAGGGAAGGAGACGTTACGAGCGTACGGTCAGCGGACCTCGATGAAGGCCCCCGCGTCCCGCTCCGGCCGCGGCCGCGGCTCCTCGGCCGGGTGCCCGACGGCCACCGCGCCCATCGGATCCCAGTCCGCGGGCAGGCTGAGCGTCTCCCGGACGACGTCCCGGCAGAACATCGTCGAGGACACCCAGGCCGAGCCGAGCCGCTCCCCGGCCAGCGCGACGAGGAGGTTCTGCACACCGGCGCCGGTCGCGACGACGAACATCTCCCGCTCGGCCGCATCGCGCCGCGCGTCGCCGTAGGTGTGGGAGCCGTCCATCACCAGGCAGGGGACGACCAGGTAGGGGGCGTTGCGCAGGACGTCGCCGCGGCGCACCCGCTTGGCGATGGATTCCTCGCTCTTGCCGTCCCTGCGCAGGTCCGCGACCCACGCGTCCCGCATCGCGTCCAGCAGACGGGTGCGGGACTCCCGCGACTCCAGCAGGACGAAACGCCAGGGCGTGGTGTGGTGCGGGGCCGGCGCCGTGACCGCCGCGGCCACCGCTCTGCGCACCGCGCCCGGGTCGACCGGCTCGTCGGTGAACGCCCGCACCGTACGGCGCTGGGTGACCGCCTGCCGGATCGCCTCGGACGTGCCGAGGCGGAACATGTCGTCACGCGCGCCCCGCACCAGGGCGCGGGCTCCGTCCGTGTCGTCGTCCGCGACCACCTGGGGCAGGCCGCGGACGACGGCCACCGGCAGGCCGGCCGCCTTGCCCTTGACCAGGTCGCCGGCGGCGGCCAGCTCGTCCGCGGTCGCCACGACGGTCGCGCTGAGCGGATTGCCGTACGCGTCCGTGCCGCCGCGCAGATCGTCCAGCACGCGTACTCCGGCGGCGCCGATCGCGACGTCCGTGAGCCCCGAGCGCCAGGGCCGCCCGAAGGTGTCCGTGACGACGACGCCGACGGTGACGCCGAGCATGTCGCGCAGCCCGGAGCGGATCGCGCGTGCCGAGGCGTCGGGGTCCTCGGGGAGCAGCAGCACCGTGCCCGCGGGGGTGTTGGAGGCGTCGACCCCGGCCGCGGCCATGATCAGGCCCTGCCGGTTCTCCACGATGCGCAGGGTGCCGCGCCGGGCGACCACGCGCACCGTCTCGGCGTCGATCGCGGCTTCCCGGTCGGCGGCCTCGACGATCCGGCCCTCCGCCTTGGAGACGATCTTGGACGTGACGAGGACGACGTCCCCGTCGGCCAGGCCCGGCTCGGCGGCGGCGATCAGCTTGGCGAGGTCGTCGCCGGACCGGACCTCGGGGATGCCGGGCAGCGCCCACACCCGGTAGCCCTCGGCGCTCGGCGCGCTCACCGCCCCCGCACCTCCTCGGCCAGGGCCAGCGCCTCGCGGGCCATCTGCGCGGTGGCGTCGACGTCCGTCATCATCAGCGGCACGGCCCGGCAGCGGATGCCGGCCGCCTCGACCCGCTCGACCGCGTCGGTGTCGACGGTGTCGACGAGCCAGCCGTCCAGCAGCCCGGAGCCGTAGTGCTCGGCGACCGCCGTGGCGGTGGACTCGACGCCGACCGCCGCGAGCACCTTGTCCGCCATCCCGCGCACGGGCGCGTCCCCGACGATGGGGGACAGGCCCACGACCGGCACGCCCGCCTCGGCGATGGCCTCGCGGATGCCGGGCACGGCGAGGATGGTGCCGACGGAGACGACGGGGTTGGACGGCGGGAAGAGGATCACGTCCGCCTCGGCGATGGCCTCCAGCACGCCCGGCGCCGGCTTGGCCTGCTCGGCGCCGACCGGTACGACGGCCTCGGCCGGGACCGAGGCGCGCAGCTTCACCCAGTACTCCTGGAAGTGGACCGCCTTGCGCTCGCCGTCGATCTCGACGGCCACGTGCGTCTCGACGCGGTCGTCGGTCATCGGGATCAGCTTCACGCCCGGCTGCCAGCGGTCGCACAGCGCCTCGGTGACCGCGCTGAGCGGATACCCGGCGCCGATCATCTGCGTCCGCACGATGTGCGTGGCGAAGTCCCGGTCGCCGAGCCCGAACCACTTCGGCCCGACGCCGTAGGAGGCGAGCTCCTCCTTGAGGTGGAAGGTCTCGTCCGCTCTTCCCCAGCCCTGCTCCTCGTTGATGCCGCCGCCGAGCGTGTACATCACCGTGTCGAGGTCCGGGCAGACCTTCAGCCCGTAGAGGTGGATGTCGTCGCCGGTGTTGCCGATGACCGTGATGTCCGCGTCCGGCGCGGCCCGCTTCAGACCACGCAGGAAACGGGCACCGCCGATGCCGCCTGCCAGAACCACAATGCGCATGCGCCAAGTCTGGCAGGCGGGTACGACAACGCGTCAGACGGTCAGGGAACGCGGCCGTTCCCGGCCCTCGCAGTGCGGGGCGGTGTGCATCGGCATCTCGGTCAGACCCGGGAAGTACACGTGCAGGCTGACCGCCGGCTCGAGGGCGTCGTTGACGACCTCGTGCGCATAGCCGGGTGCGAAGACCCGCTGGGCGCCGGGCGCCAACGCGCGCGTGCCGCGCTCCGTGTGCTCGGTCAGGGTGCCGTCCAGCACGGTCAGCACACCGGAGGAGGGGCCGTGGTCGTGCCGTCCGCTGCCCTGCCCGGGCACCCAGGACAGCAGCCACACCTCGTAGCCGGGTCCGGTGCGCAGCCGGTGGTACCAGCGGCTCGTGGCGTCGTAGCGCACGAGGTGCTCCCACTGGGCGCGGTCGGCGGCGATGGTGCGGGCGAGGCCGACGAAGTCGGCGACGGTGGCCGGGTGCTCGCGCGGGGGCTGCAGCAGGTGCGGGACCTCGAGGAGGTCGCCGGCGATCTGGAGGTCGCTGTCGCTGTTCATGCGGTGGGGGGTTCCTTGGCGAAGGGTGCGGGAACGGGTGCCCCGTGGGAGAGGGCGGGGGAGCAAACGGCGGCCCCGGGACGGTGTCCCGGCGGGCGGCTGGAGCTACGGACGGCTCAACAGCTGGGACAGCAACAGCAACAGCAACAGCTACAGCGAACGCACGCAGCACCGAGGGACCCGGCGGTGCGGGTCGTCACGGATGCCAAGTTCGCGAGCATGCCCACAAGGACAGCGGTTCACACCTGCACTGTCAACTCGACGACCGGTATGTGGGACAAGCTTCACCTGTTCCGGTGCATGTGTGAGGTGAAAGGTTTGTGCACCCGCTCACCGGGACACATGCGGCACATCCGGGTGCGCAAGCCGCGTTGCGATCTCGTGATCCGAATGTGATCTTGTTCGCTTCGCCGTGTGCACAGGAACGGGATCGAACGCACGGGCGTCTTTCTCCGTACAGGCTCCGTGAGGGGTCCTCGAGGCGGAAGGCAGCCTTCCGGACCCCGTCTGTGTGTCAAGGTTTATGGCGATTTGAACACTTTCCGCACCGCCTTGGTTCCGCAGAGTGAATAAGGGGCCCAATAGCAGATCTCGGCTTGACTCGCCCGGAGCAGCACACTTGTAATTTCACTCGTGTCGTTCAGCCGAAATCGGTAACGGCTACATCACGGGGACGCGGAAAGACAGACGAGGGGCGCACATGACCGAGACGGTGCAGCAACTGCTGGTCGACGACGCGGGCGAGGAACTCGGCTGGCAGGAGCGCGCGCTGTGCGCCCAGACCGACCCCGAGTCCTTCTTCCCCGAGAAGGGCGGCTCCACCAGAGAGGCCAAGAAGGTCTGCCTCGCATGCGAAGTCCGCTCCGAGTGCCTGGAGTACGCCCTCGCCAACGACGAACGGTTCGGCATCTGGGGCGGACTGTCGGAGCGCGAGCGCCGGCGGCTGAAGAAGGCCGCGGTGTGACCGCCGTATGACCGGCTTCTGACCGAACAACCGCGGACTGTTCCGTACAAACGTGTCGAACGGCCCGTCGCGGGTGGGTTATCCACAGGCGGCGGGCCGCGGTCATGCCCAGCCGATAGTGTGGTCGCTCGTCCGAGACGCCCCACCGCCCGCAGGCGGCACAGGCGTCCACCGCAGTCCACCGAACCGGGGCCCGTACCTCGATGACCGTGCACAGCCACTCCGCAGCCCCGCAAGACGGGGCGGCGACAGCTGGGTTCGACCCAGCCCGCCCGCCCGAGTTCCCGCGTCACGTGGTGACCGCGGTCCTCGTCTCTCACGACGGCGCCCGCTGGCTGCCCGACGCGCTCGCCGGGCTGGTCGGCCAGGAGCGCCCCGTGCAGTACGCCGTCGCCGCCGACACCGGCAGCGCCGACGACTCCGCCCCGCTGGTCACGGCCGCCCTCGGCGCCGACCGCGTGCTCCACCTCGCCCGCCGCACCGGCTTCGGCCAGGCCGTCGAGGAGGCCGCCCGCACTGCCCCCCGCCTCACCCCCGAGGAACTGCCCTACCTCAAGCGGCCCAGCGGCTGGGACCCCGTCACGCGCACGTGGCGCGACGACGCCTACGACCTGCCCGAACTGCCGCACGGGGAACCCGTCCACTGGCTGTGGCTGCTGCACGACGACTGCGCCCCCGAACCCGACGCGCTCGCCGAACTGCTGCGCGTCGTCGACCGTGAACTGGAGCTCGGCCGCGACGACGTGGCCGTCGTCGGCCCCAAGCTGCGCGGCTGGTACGACCGGCGCCAGCTGCTCGAGGTCGGTGTCTCCATCGCCAACTCCGGCCGCCGCTGGACCGGCCTGGACCGCCGCGAACAGGACCAGGGCCAGCACGACCACGTGCGGGACGTGCTGTCGGTGTCCAGCGCCGGCATGCTCGTCCGCCGCGACGTCTTCGAACAGCTCGGCGGCTTCGACCGCCGTCTGCCCCTCATGCGCGACGACGTCGACCTGTGCTGGCGCGCCCACGCCGCCGGCCACCGCGTCCTGATCGCCCCGGAGGCCGTCGTACGGCACGCCGAGGCCGCCTCCCGCGAGCGCCGCGCCGTCGACTGCGCCGGCCGCACCACCGCCTCACCGCACAAGGTCGACAAGGCGGGCGCGGTCTACACCCTCCTCGTCAACGCCCGCACCGCCGTGCTGCCCTGGGTCGTGGTGCGCGTCGTCCTCGGCACCCTGCTGCGCACCCTCGCCTACCTCGTCGGCAAGGTCCCCGGACAGGCCGTCGACGAGATCCGCGGCCTGCTCGGCACCCTCCTGCGGCCCGAGCGGATCATCGCCGGCCGGCGCCGGCGCGGACGGCCCGCCGTCGACAAGAGCGAGCTGCGGCCCCTGTTCCCGCCGCCCGGCGCGACCGTGCGGGCCACCTTCGAACAGGTCGCCGGGAACCTCCTCGGCGGCTCCGACCCGGAGACCTCCTCGGCCGGCCGGCACGGCGGCGCCGTGGAGTCCGGGCCCGGCGGCGACGACGCCGAGTTCCTGGAGATCGAGCAGTTCGCGCGCCTGAAGCGCATCGCCCGCAAACCGGGCCCGGTGCTCTTCCTGATGCTGCTGGCCGTCTCCCTGATCGCCTGCCGCAACCTCCTCGGCGGCGGCGCCCTCGCCGGCGGCGCCCTGTTGCCCGCCCCGGCCGACGCCTCCGAGCTGTGGTCCCGCTACCTCGACGCCTGGCACCCGGTCGGCGCCGGCGGCGCCCCCTCCGCGCCGCCCTACCTGGCGATCGTCGCGCTGCTGGCGTCGGTGCTGTTCGGCTCGACCGGCCTCGCCGTCACCGTCCTGCTGGTCTGCTCCGTCCCGCTGGCCGGCTTCACCGCGTACTTCGCCTCCCGGCCGCTCGTCGAGTCCCGGCTGCTGCGCGCCTGGGCGGCCATCGTGTACGCCTTCCTGCCCGCCGCGACCGGCGCCCTCGCCGGCGGCCGCATCGGCACCGCAGTCCTCGCCGTCCTGCTGCCGCTGATCGCCCGCGCGGGCATCGCCGCGAGCGGCCTCGCGAACCCCTTGGGCGCACGCGGCGGTTGGCGCGCCACCTGGGCCTACGCCCTGCTGCTGACCCTGACCACCGCGTTCACACCGATCGTGTGGCCCATCGCGCTGATCCTGGGCATCGCGGTCCTCGCCCTGCGCCGGAGCGACCTGCCCGCCCAGGGTCTGCGCTTCCTGGCCCAGCTGGCGACCCCGCTGCTCGTCCTCGCTCCCTGGTCGCTGTCCCTGCTGCCGTTCGGCTTCTTCACCGAGGCCGGCCTGGGCTACGGCCCGTCGTCCGCCTCCGCGCTCGACCTGCTGGGCGCAAGCCCCGGCGGCCCCGGCACCGTCGACGGGCTGATGCTCATCGGCATCGTGCTGGCCGCGCTCGCCGCCCTGATGCGCTCCGATCGCCAGCGGGGCATCTGGACCGCGTGGGCCGTCGCCCTCGTGGCCCTCGTCTTCGCCGTCCTGTCCAACCGCTCCACCTGGGCCGGCCCCGCCACCCTCGTCTACGGCCTCGCCCTGCTCGCCGCAGCCGTCCTCGGCGCCGACGGGGCACGCACACGCGTGGCCGAGCAGAGCTTCGGCTGGCGCCAGCCGGTCGCCGCACTGATCGCCTTCGCCTCCGCCGCGGGCCCGCTGCTCGTCGCCGTCGGCTGGATGATCGGCGGCGCCGACGGGCCGCTGGAGCGCCGCGACCCGGTGCAGGTGCCCGCGTTCGTCGCCGAGGAGAGCAACACCCGCGACCAGGCCCGCACCCTCGTCCTGGACAGCGACTCCGCCGCCCACGTCAGCTACATGCTGGTCCGCGGCTCCGGCGCCCGCCTCGGCGACGCCGAGCTCGCCGCCGCCGACGGCGCGAACGACCCGCTCGACAAGACCGTCGCCAACCTCGTCGCCGGCTCCGGCGCCGACCAGGCCGACCAGCTCGGCGCGTTCGCCGTTCGCTATGTCCTCGTCCACAAGGGCGCGCCCCGCGAGATCACCCGCGTCCTGGACGCCACCCCCGGCCTGAGCCGGCTCAGCGAGCAGAACGGCAGCGCGCTGTGGCGGGTGGACCGGGAGGTCTCCCGCGCCGCCGTCGTCCCGGCCTCCGGCACCGGCACACCGCAGGCCGTCGCGGCCGGCCCCGTGGAGATCCACACCACGATCCCGGCCGGCCAGGGCACGCGCGTGCTGCGTCTGGCCGACGCCGCCGCCGACGGGTGGAGCGCCACCCTGGACGGCAAGCCGCTCAAGGCCACCACCGTCGGCGGCTGGGCCCAGGGCTTCGAACTGCCCGCCTCCGGCGGAAAGCTCGACGTCGTCTACGACGACCCGTTCGGCCACACCGCCTGGCTGTGGGCCCAGGGCGCCCTCGCCGTCGTCCTCGTCGTCCTCGCCCTGCCCGGACGGCGCCGCGACGTCGACGACGACCTGCCCGAGGAGCCGGTGATCCCCGCCCAGCCGGTCGCCGGCGAGGGCCGCCGCGCCCGCCGCCTGCGCGCCCAGGCCGAGACGGAGGCCGCGGCCGGGCAGGAGCAGCCCGCGCCCGCTCCGGCCGAGCAGCCCCCGGTGCCGGCCGGGCAGCAGCGGTCCT
Source organism: Streptomyces sp. NPDC097129 (assembly GCF_055668065.1). Taxonomy (NCBI): domain Bacteria; kingdom Bacillati; phylum Actinomycetota; class Actinomycetes; order Kitasatosporales; family Streptomycetaceae; genus Streptomyces; species Streptomyces sp. NPDC097129. The sequence continues at coordinate 442,084 of NZ_JBVOQE010000006.1, forward strand.
ACGGCCAGTGGGACACCCCCGCCCCCGCGTCCACCGAGTACGGCGGCTACGACCCGTACCAGGCAGGCGGACAGCCGTACCCGGCGGACGGCGGCTACGACCAGGCGTACCAGGCCGACCCGTACCAGTCCGGCGGCTACGACCCCTACGCCTACGGCGGCCAGACCCCGGCCGGGACCTACGACCCGACGGCCTATCAGCAGCCGTACGACCAGGGGTACGACGCGACCGCGTACGGCCAGGCACCGCCGCAACCGCACGACGGCGGCCATGAGCGCCCCGACGGGAGCCAGCAGTGAACCGCACGACCCTGTCCCTGATCGCCGGCGCGACCGCGCTCGCCGCCGTGACCGGCTTCGCCGCGCTCAGCTCCCCGGACGCCTCCGGCGCGGACACCGCGCGGGCCGCCGCCCAGCGGCCCGTGGAGCGCACCACGCTGCTGTGCCCGGCGCCCAGCCAGTCCGACCTCGCCGACACGGCGTACACGTCCTTCACGCCCGTCACCCAGGGCGTGCCGGGCGCCGGCTCGGCCGAACTCAAGGCCGCCACCGAGCAGTCGGCGGACGGCGCGAGCGGCAAGGACAAGAAGGGCGGCAAGAAGGGGTCCGCGCAAGGCGGCGCCCCGGGCCTCGCACCCAAGCAGCCCGGCACCCCCGCCACCGGCGAGGCCTCCGGCGCGGACGTGCCCGCGCTGATCGGCACCGCGCAGGGCAGGTTCGCGCCCGGCTGGACGGTCCAGCAGACCACCGAGGTCGCCGCCGGCAACGGGCGCGGCCTGCAGGGCGTCAACTGCACGGCTCCGGACACCGAGTTCTGGTTCCCCGGCGCCAGCACCGCCGCCGACCGCACCGACTACGTGCACCTGACCAACCCCGACGACTCCGCCGCCGTCGCCGACATCGAGCTGTACGGGAAGGACGGCGCGGTGAAGTCGACGGTGGGGGAGGGCATCACCGTCCCGCCGCACGCCGGCGTGCCGATCCTGCTGTCCACGCTCACCGACGACCGGCAGGACGACCTCACCGTCCATGTCACCGTCCGCAGCGGCCGGGTCGGCGCCGCCGTCCAGGCCCTCGACGAGAAGCTCGGCGGCGACTGGCTGCCCGCCGCGGCGGACCCGGCCCCGAGCCTCGTCCTGCCCGGCATCCCCAAGGACGCGGTCTCCGTCCACCTGGTCGCCTTCACACCCGGCGGCTCCGACGCCGACCTCAAGGTGCGCCTCGCCTCACCCTCCGGGCAGATCACCCCGGCCGGCAACGAGACGCTGCACGTGAAGTCCGGCATGACCACCGTCCTCGACCTCGGTGACGTCACCCGCGGCGAGGCCGGATCGCTCGTGCTGACGCCGACGGATCGCGCCGTGCCGGTCGTTGCCGCGCTGCGGGTCGTACGCGGCAAGGGTGACCGGCAGGAGACGGCGTTCATCCCGGCGACCGCGTCCGTGGGCACGCGCGCGACGGTCGCCGACAACAGCGCCAAGGGCACCACGCTGTCCCTCACCGCGCCGACGGCGAGCGCCCAGGTCAAGGTCACGGCGTCGGCCGGCAGCGAGGGCGGCACGGCGGCGACGCAGACGTACACGATCAAGGCCGGCACCACCCAGGACGTGCGGTTCCCCGTCCCCAGCGGTCTGAAGGGCACGTACGCGCTGACGGTCGAGGAGGTCTCCGGCGGCCCGGTCTACGCCTCCCGCATGCTCGCGGCGACGGAGGACGGCGTTCCGGCCTTCACGATCCAGACCCTGCCCAACGACCGCGGCACGGTCGCGGTGCCTCAGGCGGACGAGGACCTGACGGTACTGCAGAAGTAGGGCGCGGGCCGGGCGGTACTGCGGAAGTAGGCGCGGGCCGGGCGCGGCCGGGTGCTCGGGGCGTGCGGCTCAGTCCTCGCCGTAGCGGGGATCCACCGTCTCCGGCGTCAGGCCGAGCAGCTCGGCGACCTGCTCCACGACGATCTCGTGGACCAGCGCCGCCCGCTCGTCGCGTCCCTTGGTGCGGATCTCCACGGGCCGCCGGTACACCACCACGCGCGCCCGCCGGCCGTCGCGCGCCGGGACGATCCCGCCCAGCGGCACCGCCTCGTCGTTCCACGGCTGTCCCGGGCCGTCCAGCCGCGGCACCTCCAGCACCAGGAAATCGATGTCGGTGAGCTGCGGCCAGTGCCGCTCGAGACGGTCCACGGAGTCCTGCACCAGGTCCGCGAACACCTCGGCGCGGCTCGCCGCGAGCGGCACCTGCGGCGGCGCGATCGGCCCGCGCATCCCCCGGCCGTGGCGATCACGGCGGCGGGGCCCGGGGCCCGTGGCACGGGGCGGTACGGCGTTGTCCATCACTGGTGCAGCGTAGTCCCCGGCGCCCTGCCGCGCCCGACCTGCGGGTGACGGTTCAGCCACGGTGAGTCGGCACCGCGTGACCTGTCACGGGCTGACCATTCCAGCCAACTTCGGCTCGTTTCCGTATCTCTCCATGACCGCGGACCTCAAGCCGATTGGTGGTGTTTGTACTGAGAAATGACCGGATCGCGATCCGGCGCAGGCCAGGGAGCCGGACGTCGGCGCAGGTCAGCGACGCCGCTCTGGAAAAGTGTGTGCGACGTTTCACAGCCCGACACGGGGGAGTGACCTGGTGGAGAGTCGTCGCGGCCCGCTCAAGAGTGCGGTACCGTCCAACATCGTGAGCCCTGTACGTCGCTGTTCGCGCACCGCCTGCGGCCGACCCGCCGTCGCGACGCTGACGTACGTCTACGCCGACTCGACCGCGGTCCTCGGCCCGCTCGCCACCTACGCCGAACCCCACTGCTACGACCTGTGCGCCGAGCACTCCGAGCGCCTCACCGCCCCGCGCGGCTGGGAGGTCGTCCGCCTGCTGGACGGCTCCGCTCCCGCGCGGCCCAGCGGGGACGACCTGGAAGCGCTGGCCAACGCCGTCCGCGAGGCGGCCCGCCCCCAGGAACGGGCCGCCGGGGCCGGCGGCGGGGCACGCTCGGCGGACCCCATGGAGGTCGCCCGCCGCGGCCATCTGCGGGTCCTGCGCTCACCCGACAACTGAGCCGCAGCTCCTTCCAGGACTGAGCCGTAGCTCCTTCCAGGACTGAGCTTGACCTGAGGTTACGGCTCGCCGTCCACTCGGTGTCCGCCCCTTCCGCAGCCGATACGGGCGGGTAGGTTGGGGCGACCGACGGGGACGTTCAGGAGGAAGTGGCCGTGGCTGGTGATCTGTCGCAGCTCGTGAAGGCGTACGACGTGCGCGGGGTGGTTCCGGACCAGTGGGACGAGTCGCTGGCCGAACTGTTCGGCATGGCCTTCGCCCAGGTGACCGGCGCCGACGCGATCGTCGTCGGCCACGACATGCGGCCCTCCTCGCCCGGCCTGTCCCGCGCCTTCGCACGCGGCGCGACGGCACGCGGCGTGGACGTCACCGAGATCGGCCTGTGCTCGACGGACCAGCTGTACTACGCCTCCGGCGCGCTGAACCTGCCCGGCGCGATGTTCACGGCCTCGCACAACCCGGCCCAGTACAACGGCATCAAGATGTGCCGGGCGGCCGCCGCGCCCGTCGGCCAGGACACGGGGCTGGCCGAGATCCGCGCGCTGGTGGAGCAGTGGAGCGGCTCCGGCGCCCCGGAGCCGGCCGCGGCGCCGGGAACCGTGGGTGCGCGCGAGACGTTGGAGGATTACGCGGCCCACCTGAAGTCCCTCGTCGACCTGACCTCCATCCGGCCCCTGAAGGTCGTCGTCGACGCGGGCAACGGCATGGGCGGTCACACCGTGCCCACGGTGCTGGACGGCCTGCCCGTGGAACTTGTCCCGATGTACTTCGAACTGGACGGCTCTTTCCCCAACCACGAGGCCAATCCGCTGGACCCGGCCAACCTGGTCGACCTTCAGCGGCGCGTGCGCGAGGAGGGCGCCGACCTCGGCCTGGCCTTCGACGGCGACGCCGACCGCTGCTTCGTCGTGGACGAGCGGGGCGAGCCGGTGCCGCCGTCGGCGATCACCGCGCTGGTCGCGTCGCGGGAGCTGGCGCGCAACGGGGGCAAGGGCACGATCATCCACAACCTGATCACCTCCTGGTCGGTGCCGGAGGTCGTCGAGGAGCACGGGGGCACGCCGGTGCGCACCCGCGTCGGTCACTCCTTCATCAAGGCGGAGATGGCACGGACCGGGGCGATCTTCGGCGGCGAGCACTCCGCGCACTACTACTTCCGCGACTTCTGGAACGCGGACACGGGGATGCTGGCGGCGCTGCACGTCCTCGCGGCCCTCGGGGAACAGGACGGTCCGCTGTCGGCGCTGGTGGCCCAGTACGACCGTTACGCCGGCTCCGGCGAGATCAACTCCACCGTCGCTGACCAGGGGGCCCGCGTGGCGGCGATCCGCGCGGCGTACGAGGGGCGCGCGGGCGTGACCCTGGACACGCTCGACGGGCTCACGGTCAGCGCGGCCGACTGGTGGTTCAACGTCCGCCCGTCCAACACGGAACCGCTGCTGCGGCTGAACGCGGAGGCGCGGGACGCTGCGCTGATGGCTGAGGTGCGGGATGAGGTGCTCGGGATCATCCGGGGGTGACGGTGCCTGCGGCGCCGGGTGCCTGTGGCGCTGGGTCGTCGTTTGTCTGCGGGTGCGTTGTGGCTGGTCGCGAGTGCCTGCGGCGCTGGGTCGTGTGTCGGGTGCGGGTTGCGTTGTGGCTGGTCGCGCAGTTCCCCGCGCCCCTTAAATGCCTGCGGCGGCCCGTTGCGGTCCGGTGGCCGGTTGCTGTCGCGCCTGCGGTGCGTTGTGAGTCGGGGCCGGGGCGGGGGGTGTCCGTCCTCGGTCCGGCCGTCCGTTTCCGACGCGGGTGCCCTGTGCCGGTGCCGGACGCTGCGGGCGGACACCCCCCACCCCGTCCCCTTCCCGCCGTCGGCGGCTGCACCAACACCGTGGCGCGCCTTCAACCCCGAGAGCTGCGGTGAGGGCCCCAACCCCCGGCCGGCCACGGCGCCGGGCACGCCGGGCGGGTTGTCCACAGCCCACCGCATGGGGCCCTTCCCGGCGGTACGCTGACCAGGCACTACCCCACACCGCCGTATCCGAAGGGACAGCCCATGCCGCTCGAAGCCGGCCTCCTGGAGATCCTCGCCTGCCCGGCGTGCCACGCCCCCCTCAAGGAGCAGGACACCGAGCTGATCTGCACCGGTCAGGACTGCGGCCTGGCGTATCCGGTCCGCGACGGCATCCCCGTGCTGCTCGTCGACGAGGCCCGCCGCCCGGCGTAACACCGCCGCGAAAGCCCGCGTACCGACGACTCGGCGATCGGAGACTGCCGCCATGCTCGACGAATCGCTGCTCGACAGGCCGGAGGCCCTGGCCGAGGCGGACCGCCGCGCCCTGCTGCGCGGGGCCGCCGAGGCCGGCGCCCGCGTCCGCACCGCCGCCCGGCACGCCGCCGAGGCCGGCATCAACGGGCTCAAACCCGACGGGCGCCCCCGCGCCGTGCTCATCGCCGGGCCCGGCGCCGCCGCCACCCACGCCGCCGACCTGCTCGGCACCCTCGCCGGCCCCGGAAGTCCCGTCATCCGGCTCGCACCCACCGGCGTCGCGCCCGCCGCGGGCGCGCTGCGCTGGGAGCTGCCCGGCTGGGCCGGATCCGTCGACCTGCTGCTGATCGCCACCCCGGACGGCACCGAGCCCTCCCTCTCCCAGCTCGCCGAGCAGGCCTACCGCCGCGGCTGCACGGTCGCCGCCGTCGCCCCCGGCGGTACCCCCCTCGCCGAGGCCGCCGCGGGCGCCCACGGACTGTTCCTGCCGATGGCGACCGCGCCGTACGACCAGGACGAACCGCTCGCCGCCTCCGCGCCGGGCGTCCTGTGGGCGCTGCTCACCCCGCTGCTCGCCCTGCTGGACCGCATCGGCCTGCTCGCCGCGCCCCCCGGCGCCCTGGAGAAGGTCGCCGACCGCCTCGACCACGTCGCCGAACGCTGCGGCCCCGCCATCGCGACGTACAGCAACCCGGCCAAGACCCTCGCCGCCGAACTCGCCGACGCGCTGCCCCTCGTCTGGACCGAGGGGACCTCCGCGGGACCGGCCGGCCGCCGCTTCGCCGCCGCGCTCGCGGAGCTGTCCGGGATCCCCGCGGTCGTCGCCGAACTGCCCGAGGCGCTCGCCGCGCACAGCGCCCTGCTCGCCGGCCCGCTGGCCGCCGGTTCGGACCCGGACGACTTCTTCCGCGACCGCGTGGAGGAGCCGCCCGCGATGCACGCGCGCGTGGTGCTGCTGCGCGACCGTCCCATCAGCAGCCTCACCGCCGCCCCGGCCGCCCGCGACCTGGCCCTCAGCCATGACACGCCGATCAGCGAACTGGAACCGGAGGAGGGCGACGAGCTGGAGACCCTCGCCGAGCTGATCGCCATCACCGATTTCGCCGCCGTTTACCTGGCCGTCGCGTCAAGAGCCTGATCTTTTCCCGGGCACGCCGGCCCGCGCCGAACGCCCCGTCCTCGGCCCGCACGCATCCCGCAGGAAGACCCCATGGACCGCCTCGCCAACACCGTCCGCCCCTACGCCTGGGGTTCCACCACCGCGATCCCGCACCTGCTCGGCGTGGAGCCGACCGGCGAACCGCAGGCGGAGATGTGGATGGGCGCGCACCCGGGCGCTCCCTCGCGCACCGGGCGCGGCACCCTCGCCGACGTCATCGCGGCCGCCCCCGAGCGGGAACTGGGCGCCGCGGCCGTGGCCAAGTTCGGCCCGCGCCTGCCGTTCCTGCTCAAGCTGCTCGCCGCCGGCGCGCCGCTCTCCCTCCAGGTCCACCCGAACCTGGCACAGGCCCAGCAGGGATACGCCGACGAGGAGCGCCGCGCCATCCCGCTCGACGCCCCGCACCGCAACTACAAGGACGCCAACCACAAACCCGAACTGATCTGCGCGCTCACCGAGTTCGACGGCCTGTGCGGCTTCCGTGACCCGGTCCACACGGCCGACCTGCTGGCCGGTCTCGGCGTCGACTCCCTCAAGCCGTACGTCGACCTGCTGCACGCCCACCCCGAGGACGCGGCCCTGCGTGAGGTGCTCACCGCCATCCTCACCGCGGACCGCGAGGAGATGGCCCACACCGTCGCCGAGGCCGCGGCCGCGTGCGACCGGCTCGGCGGCGACTACGCCCCCTACGCAGGTCTCGCCCACCACTACCCGGGCGACCCCGGCGTCATCGCCGCGATGCTCCTCAACCACGTCCGGCTCCAGCCCGGTGAGGCCCTCTACCTCGGCGCCGGCATCCCGCACGCCTACCTCGACGGCCTGGGCGTGGAGATCATGGCCAACTCCGACAACGTCCTGCGCTGCGGCCTGACCCCCAAGCACGTCGACGTTCCCGAACTGCTGCGCGTCGTCCGCTTCGAGGCGAGCGACGCGGGTGTGCTGCGCCCGGAGGCCTCACCGGACGGCGAGGAGGTCTACGAGACCCCCATCGACGAGTTCCGCCTGTCCCGTTACGTCCTGCCGGAGGGCGGCGCCGTTCACGACGTCACCCGGCCCACCCCGCAGATCCTGCTGTGCACCGCGGGCGCCGTCCGGGCCGGGGAGCACGAGCTGACCGCGGGTCAGTCCGTCTTCGTGCCGGCGGGGGAGAAGGCCGAGGTGTCCGGCGCGGGCACGCTGTTCCGGGCGACCGTGATCGCCTGACAGCGGCTCCCCGCACCCGTTCCGTGTGATCGTATGACCGCCCTTGTGGACACTCGGGACGCCTGAGCCGGGCAGGCTGCAAGAATGGCCCACCGGCAAAGGGCGGGCAAAGGCCCGGGACGGGCATCACACACGCAGGCGAAGGGACAACGCGGACACATGAGCGCGTCAGGCGGCACCAGGGCGATCGTGGCGGCACTCGGCGCCAACCTCGCGATCGCGGTATCGAAGTTCGTGGCGTTCGCGTTCAGCGGCTCGTCGTCGATGCTGGCCGAGGGAGTGCACTCGGTCGCCGACTCCGGCAACCAGTTCCTGCTGCTCGTCGGCGGCAAGCGCGCCCAGCGCCAGGCCACCCCGCAGCACCCCTTCGGCTACGGCCGCGAGCGGTTCATCTACGCCTTCCTCGTCTCCATCGTGCTGTTCTCGGTCGGCGGCATGTTCGCCATCTACGAGGGCTACGAGAAGATCCGGCACCCGCACGAACTGGAGCACTGGTACTGGCCGGTGAGCGTCCTCGTCTTCGCGGTCATCGCCGAGGGCTTCTCCTTCCGCACGGCCATCAAGGAGTCCAACGAACTGCGCGGCAGGCTCTCCTGGGCGCAGTTCATCCGCCGCGCCAAGGCTCCCGAGCTGCCCGTCGTCCTGCTCGAGGACTTCGGCGCGCTCATCGGCCTGGTCCTCGCCCTCTTCGGCGTCGGCCTGTCCCTGCTCACCGGCGACGGCGTCTGGGACGGCATCGGCACGGTCTGCATCGGCGTGCTGCTCGTCCTCATCGCGCTCGTCCTGGCCGCCGAGACCAAGTCGCTGCTGCTCGGCGAGGCCGCCGGCGCCGAGGAGGTCAAGAAGATCGAGGCCGCGATCGTCGACGGCCACACCGTCAGCCGCATCATCCACATGCGCACGCTCCACCTCGGCCCCGAGGAATTGCTCATCGCCGCCAAGATCGCCGTCCAGCACGACGACACCGCCGCCGAGGTCGCCGGCGCCATCGACGCCGCCGAGGCCCGCATCCGCGCGGCCGTGCCCATCGCGCGCGTCATCTACCTCGAGCCCGACATCTACAGCGAGGCCGAGGCCGCCAAGGGCCCCGACCCCGAGGCCACCCCGGGCGGCCCGACCCCGCAGAGCGCCGGGCACTGACCCGCCGCTACGGCCGCGTCATCCACGGCGGCGCGGGCGGCACCAGCGCCCGCGCCCTGCGCCGCACAGCCACCGCGGCGATCCCGAGCCCGGCACCGGTCAGCACCAGCACCACCGCGACGATCAGCGCCGTCCCGAGCCGCCCGGGCACGGTGTGGTCGTCGATCACCCGGCCCCGCACCGCGGACAGCGGCACCGTCCCGCCCTGGTCGTCGAGGAACGCCCGCGAGTCCCGGGCGTCCCCCCGGTTGTCCCCCGCAGGAACAGCCGGCCCTGCGGCACCCGCACGTCGTAACGCTCGAAGACGATCCGGTCACCGGGACCGCACGTCGGCCGCATGCTCTCGCCCCGCACCACAGAACTGCCGTACGTGGACCTTTTCCGCGGGCGCAGAGCGTAGCGGCCCGCTCCCCGACGTCGGTGACCCGCCCACCCCCGGCCCACCGGCCCCGATGACCCGGCACAGCCTCGCCTCACGCCCGGCGCTTTGCGATGCGGACTGGGGACGACCCGGCCGACCGTGTAGCTTGGGAGGGAGCCAGACGTCGCTGCTGATGGCGGTCGGGCGGTCCCGCCGCGGACCGACCGAGGGAGAGAGGGCCTCCGACGGACTGCGCTGCGCGCACGCGGGCATGCCTGTGTCCTCTTTCGGGCACCCCTGTGCCCGCCGCCGCGCAGACCAGCCCAGCCGTACCCACCCTCGACCCAATCCCGAGGAGCAGCTCGCATGACGACTGTCGACAACCGACAGGACTTCAAGGTCGCCGACCTCTCCCTGGCCGAGTTCGGCCGCAAGGAGATCACCCTCGCCGAGCACGAGATGCCCGGCCTGATGGCGATCCGCAAGGAGTACGCCGAGGCGCAGCCCCTGGCCGGCGCGCGCGTCACCGGTTCCCTGCACATGACCGTCCAGACCGCGGTCCTCATCGAGACCCTGGTCGCCCTGGGCGCCGAGGTCCGCTGGGCCTCCTGCAACATCTTCTCCACCCAGGACCACGCCGCCGCGGCCATCGCCGTCGGCCCGAACGGCACGCCCGAGAACCCGCAGGGCGTACCGGTGTTCGCCTGGAAGGGCGAGAGCCTCGAGGAGTACTGGTGGTGCACCGAGCAGGCCCTGACCTGGCCCGGCACCCCCACCGGCGGCCCCAACATGATCCTCGACGACGGCGGTGACGCCACCCTCCTCGTCCACAAGGGCGTCGAGTACGAGAAGGACGGCAAGGTCCCCTCGCCCGACACCGCCGAGTCCGACGAGCACCGCGTCATCCTCGAGCTGCTCACCCGCACCGTCGCCGAGACCCCGCAGAAGTGGACCCAGCTGGCGTCCGAGATCCGCGGGGTCACGGAGGAGACGACGACGGGCGTGCACCGCCTGTACGAGATGATGCGTGACGGGACGCTGCTGTTCCCGGCGATCAACGTGAACGACTCGGTGACGAAGTCGAAGTTCGACAACAAGTACGGCTGCCGTCACTCGCTCATCGACGGCATCAACCGGGCCACCGATGTGCTGATCGGCGGCAAGACGGCCGTCGTGTGCGGCTATGGCGACGTGGGCAAGGGCTGCGCGGAGTCGCTGCGGGGTCAGGGCGCCCGTGTGATCGTCACGGAGATCGACCCGATCTGCGCGCTGCAGGCGGCGATGGACGGCTACCAGGTCACCACCCTGGACGATGTCGTCGAGTCGGCGGACATCTTCATCACCACGACCGGCAACAAGGACATCATCATGGCCTCGGACATGGCCAGGATGAAGCACCAGGCGATCGTGGGGAACATCGGTCACTTCGACAACGAGATCGACATGGCCGGCCTCGCGAAGATCCCCGGCATCGTCAAGGACGAGGTCAAGCCGCAGGTCCACACCTGGACGTTCCCGGACGGCAAGAAGATCATCGTGCTGTCCGAGGGCCGCCTGCTGAACCTGGGCAACGCCACCGGTCACCCCTCGTTCGTGATGTCCAACTCCTTCGCGAACCAGACGATCGCGCAGATCGAGCTGTTCACCAAGCAGTCGGAGTACCCGACCGGTGTCTACGTGCTGCCCAAGCACCTCGACGAGAAGGTCGCCCGCCTCCACCTGGACGCCCTCGGCGTGAAGCTCACCCGGCTGCGCCCGGAGCAGGCGGCGTACATCGGCGTCGATGTCGACGGCCCGTACAAGGCCGACCACTACCGCTACTGATCACGCGTCGGCAGCGCCGACCGAGGTCCGAGGCAGGCCCCCGCACCCCCGTGCCGGGGGCCTGCCCCATGTCCCGGACCAGCCCGTCACGACTGGCCGGAAACCGGTGACGCCTCGCCCCATCCGCCGGAACGCCCCATCCGCCGGAACGCCCCGTCACGATCCAGGACCCCCATGCCCCGCGGCCGCTATTCGCTCCATGATCCGCACGATCACACCCTCCTCGCGGAAGAACACTTCCAGTGCGCCCCCGGCCCCTCCGGCTGGCGCTATGTCTCGCGGCTGACCACCCCGGCCGGCGATCACCGCGGCTCGGTCGACCTCACCCTCGACGAGCTGGGCCGTCCCCTCCGCCTGGAACTCCACGCGGGCGACTGGCAGGTGCGCGGCGCCGCCCTCGACGGCGTCACCTGGGTCCGCACCGACCCCACCGGCTCCCATGCCACCGAAGGCAATGTGCGCGCCCACGCCTTCACCGGCACCTCCCCCGCGTTCCTCGTCGCCACCGCTCGTCTCCTGCGCCTCACCCCCTCCGCTCCCGCGACCCGCGTACGCCTCGTCGCCTTCACGGACCCCGTCCTCGCCCCCCGCACCGTGGACCAGTCCTGGACCTTGCTGAAAAGCGAAGCACACCCCACTGACAACGGCCCCCTGACCGTGGACGAATACCAGGTCACAGCCCTGGACACGGGCGAGCAGCACACCGTGCACATCGCCGGCGACGTGGTCCTCGCAGCGCCCGGCATCGAGCTGGAGGACCTTGAGTCACCGCCGTCCGTCTTTCCCTGAGCAGTCCGGTCCCGGGGCCGACCCGGGGAGGATCATGCGGGAGGAGCGAAGCCCGTGCGGGAGCGCCCGTCCGCCGGCTCGGCGGGGGAGACGGCGGGAGCGGACGGGGCAGCCGGGGCCGTAGCAGAAGACGCGGAGGACGAAGACGCGGAGGACGGCGTCCCGCCCGGGTCGGCGAACGACGCCGGGGGAGCGGGGAAGGCGGCAGAAGCGTTCGCGCTCGGCCCACCCTCCCCGGGCGTCGCCGCCTGCGGTCCTCCGGTGAAGGCGCGCCGGGCCTCCCTGGCCTGCCGCTCCTGCAGGACCGCCGCGAGAAACGCGCCCGCCGGGATCCCCGGCGGCACCGGAACTCCCGTACGCGACGCGAGATCGGCGGCGAGACGCTGCGCCATGTCAGCGCCGACCTGCGGGTCCAGCTGCTGCATCCGCGTCAGGTACTGACGGATGGCGAGCCACAGCCCGTCCGGCACCGCCGACAGGTCCAACTGCCCGAACCGCCCCGCCAGCCACGGCGGCGGAGGCGGCAGGAAAGCCGACCGCGTCTGCGGCACCCGCTCCCGCACCACCAGCGTCCCCGCAAACACATCACCCAGCCGCCGCCCCCGCTCCGACACCAGCGAGGCGATGCAGGCCACGACCCCGAACGTCAGCAGGATCTCCACCACGCCGACCGCGCCCCGCACCAGTGCATGGCGGAACCGGATCGGCCCACCGTCGTCCCGCACCACCCGCAGCCCGGCCGCCAGCTTCCCCAGCGACCGCCCATGACTGAGCGTCTCGACGGCGATCGGGCCGCCCACCAGCACCAGCACGAACGTCCCGATCGACACCGCCGTCTGCGCCGCCTCGTCCAAGGAAGCCGTCGCCACCAGCAGGACCAAGGTCACCATCGTGTACGCCGCCATGGCGACGGCCAGATCGATCAGTACGGCGAGTGCCCTGCTGGGCAGTTTCGCGGGCCGTAGCTCCAACGCCACCGCCTCGCCCGTCACCAGCTCACTCACGCCCGACGCCCCTTCCCCTGACCTGCCCTGAGAACCGCCAGTCTGCCAAGCTGAGGGCGCATCGCGCCGCAGTACGACAAGCTGACCCCCGGCCGAGCCGCCGACGAACCGCGCAGGAGCAGGCACACCGATGGACCTCGACGTCTTCGTCTCCGCCCACCGAGCCGAGTGGGAACGCCTCGACAACCTGCTCGGGCGCCGGCGCCGCCTCACCGGAGCCGAAGCCGACGAACTCGTCGCCCTCTATCAGCGCACGGCCACCCATCTCTCCGTGATCCAGTCCAGCGCTCCCGATCCGCAGCTGACCGGCCGGCTCAGCCAGCTCGTCGCACGCGCGCGTAACGCGGTGACGGGCACCCGGCGCGCCTCGTGGCGGGACGTGACCCGTTTCCTGACCCGCGGCTTCCCCGCCGCCGTCTACCGCTCCCGCCATTGGTGGGTACCCGCCGCGCTGCTGTCCGTCGTGGTCGCCGCCCTGCTCGGCTGGTGGATCGGCACCCACCCCGAGGTCCAGTCCGCCATCGCCGCCCCAGGCGAGCTGCGCCGGCTCACCCGCCCGGGCGGCGAGTACGAGACCTACTACTCGAGCCACCCCGCCGCCTCCTTCGCCGCCCAGGTGTGGACGAACAACGCTCAGGCGGCCGCCGTCTGCCTGGTCATGGGCGTCTTCCTCGGTCTGCCGGTCCTGTGGATCCTCTTCCTGAACATGCTCAACCTGGGCGTCGGGATCGGCCTGATGTCCTCCGCCGGCCGCCTCGACACCTTCCTCGGCCTGGTCCTCCCGCACGGCCTGCTCGAACTGACGGCGGTCTTCATCGCCGCCGGCACCGGCCTGCGCCTGGGCTGGACCGTCATCGACCCCGGCCCGCGCTCCCGCCGTGCCGCCCTGGCCGAGGAAGGCCGGGCCGCCATCGGCATGGCCATCGGCCTCGCACTCGTCCTCTTCGTCTCCGGCGCGATCGAAGGCTTCGTCACCCCGTCGGGCCTGCCGACATGGGCCCGCATCGCCATCGGCATCGCCGCCGAGACGGCCTTCCTGACGTACGTCTACGTGCTGGGCGGGAGAGCTGTCCGACAGGGCGAGAGCGGGGACGTGGAGGCAGCGGAGCGCAGCGCCACGCTGCCGGTGGCCGCCTGATGTGCATCCACCCCTCCGGAGCTGTTAATCTCTCCTTCGCCCCGGAAACCCCGTTGACACGGAGTGGCCGAGGAGGTAGATTCGAACAGTTGCCTGGAACTGGACATGGTCCGGTCGGCTACAGTGAGTATCTGCGGGCTCAAAGGAACATCGATTCCAGCGAGTCACCCCGATGAATCGGAAATGAACGGCTGATCAAACAGCCTGAAACATCTGATAAAGTCGGAACCGCCGGAAAGGGAAACGCGAGAGCGGAAACCTGGAAAGCACCGAGGAAATCGGATCGGAAAGATCTGATAGAGTCGGAAACGCAAGACCGAAGGGAAGCCCGGAGGAAAGCCCGAGAGGGTGAGTACAAAGGAAGCGACCGTTCCTTGAGAACTCAACAGCGTGCCAAAAGTCAACGCCAG
>NZ_JBVOQE010000007.1:0-429402 GCF_055668065.1 Streptomyces sp. NPDC097129
GCGGGGGTGGGGGGTGTCCGTCCTCGGTCCGGCCGGCCGTTTCCGACGCGCTCGCTGTTGGTCGGTGCCGGACGCTGCGGGCGGACACCCCCCACCCCGTCCCCTTCCCGCCGCGCGCGACTGCGGCGCCATCGTGGCGGGTGTCCGTCGTGCTGCTGGGGCAGGTGCGTCAGGCGCGGCGGGTGATCAGGAAGGCCTGCCGGGCCGTTTCTCCGCGGGCCGTGTCCTGCTCCTTCAGCGTTCGGGACAGGGGGGTGAAGCCCGCGGAGGTGAGCAGTGTGGTCATGTGCTCGGGGTCGCGGCGCAGGAAGTCGAGTGTGACCGGGTGGCCCCAGGGTTCGCTGAGGCGGCGTGGTTCGGCGCCGGCCTGGAAGGCGAGGAGGAGCGGGGCGCCCGGGGCGAGCACCCGGTGGAGTTCCGCGAACAGATCGGGGAGTTCGTCCACGGGCGTGTGGATCGACGAGTACCAGGACACCGCTCCGGCGAGAGCCCCGTCGGGCAGGTCCAGCTTCCGCATCGAGCCCTGGACGAACCGGAGGCCGGGGTACTCGCGGCGGGCGACCGTGAGCATGGCCTCGGAGAGGTCGAGGCCGAAGACGCGCAGTCCCAGGGATGCCAGGTGCGCCGTGGTCCACCCGGGACCGCACCCCAGATCGGCCACCTCGCCGCCGGAGTCGACGAGTTCGGCGAACGCGGTCAGCAGCGCCCGCTCCAGGGGCTGCGCGGCCAGCGTGGTCCGGAAGTGCTCGGCGTAGTCCTCGGCGACGGCGTCGTAGAAGGCGCGGGTTTCGGTGTCTGTCATGACGGCGCACCCTAGTGGCGGCCACTGTCAGGCGACCCCCGCCGCCCGCAGCAGCGCCGTCGTCGCCGCCGCGCCCAGGACGACCACGACGAACGGGGCCCGCCGCCAGGCCAGGACGCCGCCGGCCAGCACCCCGGCCGGCCGTGCCCAGCCCGCGAAGCCCCCGGCCTCGGTCAGCGCCCCGGTCGCCAGCAGGGCGACGAGCAGGACGACCGCGCCCGTCGACAGCAGCTCCTGGAGCCGGGGCGGAACCGTGACGCGTCCGTGCAGCACCGGGCCGACCAGCCGGAACGCATACGTTCCCGCGGCCAGCGCGAGGATCATGGCGGCCGTCGCGTTCATCGCCGTATCCCCTTCACGGCGGCCAGCCCGGCGAGCGCCAGCAGGACGGGGACGCCGGCCGGGACGAGCGGGGTGGCCGCCACGGCGACCGCGGCGCCGAGCAGTGCGCTGCGCCGTACGGCGGAGTCGGCGCGCAGGGCGGGCAGCACCAGCGCGACGAGTACGGCCGGGAAGGCGGCGTCGAGGCCGTAGGTCGCGGTGTCGCCGAGCGCGCTGCCGGCCAGGGCGCCGCCCAGGACGCCGAGGTTCCAGACGGCGAACAGGCCGATGCCGGAGATCCAGAACGCGGCCCGGCGGCGCGCCGGGTCGGACTGGGCAAGGGCGAAGGCCACGGTCTCGTCGGTGACGAGGTGCGCGCCGACGAGCCGGGCCAGGCGGCCGGTGCCGATCACGTCGGCCACGGCGAGGCTGAAGGCGATCGTGCGGGTGTTCAGCAGCAGTCCGGTCGCCGCGGCGGCGAGCGGCCCGCCCCCGGCGAGCAGGATGCCGACCGCGCTGAACTGGGCCGACCCCGCGTACACCAGCAGGGACATCACCACCGGCACCCACATCGGCAGCCCGCCCGCCACGCAGACGGCGCCGAAGGACACGCCGACGACTCCGCTGGCCACCCAGACGAGGGAGGCGTCGCGGGTGAGAGGTGTCAGGATGGACGGTGGTGTTCGGAGCAGCGAACGCATGTTTTCTACGATGAACGGCCGGATGGGCGTTCGTCAAGGCGAACGATCGTAGTGATGGAGCGAACAGGATCATGACTGCCGACGGTTCCCCGACCCCGCCCCGCCTGCCGCTGGAGTGGATCGCCGCGAGCCTGCGGCGCGAGCGCAACCGGGCCGGCCTGTCCCTGTCGGAGCTGGCCAAGCGGGCCGGGATCGCCAAGTCGACGCTGTCCCAGCTGGAGGCGGCGAGCGGCAACCCGAGCATGGAGACGATCTGGGCGCTTGCGGTGGCGCTCGGAGTGCCGTTCTCCACGCTGGTGGAGCCGCCGGCGCCGTCCGTGCGCGTGATCCGCGCGGGGGAGGGGCCCACCGTGCACTCCGAGCAGTCGAGCTACCTGGCCACCCTGCTGTCGGCGAGCCCGCCGGGCGCGCGGCGCGACATCTACGCGGTGACCCTGGAACCGGGGACGGTGCGCGACTCCGAACCGCACATCCCGGGAACGGTGGAGCACATCGTGGTCAGCGCCGGGCGGGTGCAGGCGGGACCGCGCGGGGAGGCGGCGCAACTGGGGCCGGGGGACTACATGTCGTACCGCGGTGACGTGCCGCACAGCTACGAGGCGCTGGAGACGGGGACGACGTTCGTCCTGATCATGCAGCACGTATGAGGAGAAATCGCCAGGAATGCGTGCGGGAGGGGCTCCCGGGAAAGGGCAGGAGCCCCGTCGCCGGATGGCGCGGGGCTCCTTGGGTACTGCGCTAGGACGCGATCAGACCGGAGTGACGTTCTCCGCCTGCGGGCCCTTCGGGCCCTGGGTCACGTCGAAGCTCACCTGCTGGTTCTCCTCCAGGGAGCGGAAGCCGGTGGAGTTGATCGCGGAGTAGTGAACGAAGACGTCGGGGCCGCCGCCTTCCTGGGCGATGAAGCCAAAGCCCTTTTCGGCGTTGAACCACTTAACGGTTCCGGTAGCCATAAGCCCTCCTTGGGCCCAAAGGGTTGCCCTGCTCCAGAACCTGCAAGTGTGAAAACACGTCATGCATTCTTCTGAAAACGACTAGAGCCCGCGGTCACATGCTCCGCAGGCTCTGTACTGCAAGGGAAACCAAACTGCAACTTGCGGCGAGCCTAGCACGCGGAGGCCCGGAAGCAATAGAGGTCAAGATCACCTCACTCGAATGTTTGACACGTGTGCGGCCGGTTGACGCAACGCGCCGCCGGGGTCGCCGGTGGCGGGGTGACCGATGGGGTCTAGTCTCGCGATGTGGACATTTCTCGCACCCGGCCGCGTGTCGGCCACATCCAGTTCCTCAACTGCCTGCCCCTGTACTGGGGGCTCGCGAGAACGGGCACGCTCCTCGACTTCGAGCTGACCAAGGACACGCCCGAGAAGCTCAGCGAGCGGCTGATCCGCGGCGACCTCGACATCGGGCCCGTCACGCTCGTCGAGTTCCTGCGCAACGCCGACGACCTGGTCGCCTTCCCCGACATCGCCGTCGGCTGCGACGGTCCCGTCATGTCCTGCGTGATCGTCTCGCAGGTCCCCCTCGACCGGCTGGACGGCGCCCGCGTCGCCCTCGGCTCCACCTCCCGCACGTCCGTCCGCCTCGCCCAGCTGCTGCTGGCGGAACGCTTCGGCGTACAGCCCGACTACTACACCTGCCCGCCTGACCTCAGCCTGATGATGCAGGAGGCGGAGGCCGCGGTCCTGATCGGCGACGCGGCCCTGCGCGCCAACCTGATCGACGGCCCGCGCTACGGCCTCGAGGTGCACGACCTCGGGCAGCTGTGGAAGGACTGGACCGGCCTGCCCTTCGTCTTCGCCGTCTGGGCGGCCCGCCGCGACTACGCCACCCGCGAGCCCGAGATCACCCGCCAGGTCCACGAAGCCTTCCTGGCCTCCCGCAACCTCTCCCTCGAGGAGGTCACCAAGGTCGCCGAACAGGCCGCCCGCTGGGAGGCCTTCGACGAGCAGACCCTCGCGCAGTACTTCACCACCCTCGACTTCAGCTTCGGCCCCGGCCAACTGGAAGCGGTCACGGAGTTCGCCCGCAGAGTCGGCCCGACGACAGGCTTCCCGGCGGACGTCCGGGTGGAGCTGCTGGGAGCGTAGGACAGCCTCCCCACCCCCGGCCGCCCGCACCCATGCGCGCCAAGGCGTCCCCGCACCCGCGTACGGCGGGAAGGGGACGGGGTGGGGGGTGTCCGCCCGCAGCGGCCGGCACCGGCGGAGGGCGCCCTCATCGGAAACGGGCGGCCGGACCGAGGACGGACACCCCCCACCCCGGCCCCGACTCAGAAACCGGCCGCAGGCGCTAGACCAGCCACGACGCGACCGCAACGGGCCGCCGCAGGCATCAAGGGGCGCGGGGCTGCATTCGATTTGCGGCTCCGCCGCGTGGGCGCGACCAGCCACAACGCAAGCCGCGGACGAACCACGACCCAGCGCCGCAGGCCCAACGCGCCGCGAACGGCCGCGTCACACCGGCGTAGTCACCGTCACATGCTCCCCACTGCCCAGATGCAGCATGCCCTTGCCCGGGCTGATCGGGCCGCCCACCATGCTCCGGTTGGTGCGGATGCCGATCAGCTCGCCGGCGGAGCTGTCCTGCGGGGACAGCAGGATGCCACGGCGGGCCTTCTTCATGTCGACCTGCCAGCCGGAGAAGCCGTCACAGATCTCCTCCTCGTCACCGGCGATGACGACGGCCAGTCCCTCGTCCGCGCCGCGTTCGACGATCCGCTTGAAGACGTCCTCGGCGTCGCAGTCGTCGTAGACCTCCGCGTCGTCGGCGAGGACGACGATCGGCTGCGAGGGGTCTGCCGAGCCGATGATCTCCTCCAGCTCGTCCTCGTCGATGTCGCGGCCCGTGAAGAGCTTGAGGACACCGTCGTGGCCCTCCAGTTCCCGCAGCGGAGACGGACGCGGGGCGGCCAGGACGAGCCGTGCGCCCTGTTCGAGAAGGGAGCGGGCCATGGTCAGCAGGACCGTGCTGCGTCCGGACTTGGCGGGGCCGCCGATCACGAATGCCGGGATGCCCTGCCCGAGATCCGGCCCGAACGCGGTGAGCTCGTCGCCGCCGACCCCGACCAGCGCCCACAGCGGGGACGCGCTGGTGGCGGGGTCCCGCATCGCCCAGGCGTCCGCGAAGGAGATACGGCTGGGCAGCACGTCGACCCGGAAGGGGCGCCGGGAGCGGGGTACGGAGGCGTCCCGGCCCGCCGCGGCCTCGCCGATCTCGACGAGCGCGGCGGCCTGGCCCTGACCGGTGGTGTCCTCCGCGAGCAGCGCGAACTGGGTCTCCGTGGCCGTCTCGCCACGGTAGGCGCGGCCCGGCGGGATCTCCTCGGGGACCTTGCGGGCGTTGATGTCCAGCATGGAGAAGTCACCACGGTCGGCGAGGCGCAGACCGTACTTGTCCTCCGTCAGGGAGGAGATACGGCCGGTCAGCAGCTGGCGGTCGCCGGTGATCACCATGTGGATGCCGACGCTCGCGCCTTCGCGCATCATGGCGAACAACTGGTCGGTGAGGTCCCCGTGGTTGTACTCGCCGAGCGTGGGCAGCCAGCCCTCCCAGCGGTCGAGCAGGACGACGATGTGCGGCAGACGCTCGTCCTCGGCGACGGCCGCCCGCTGCTCCCCGATGTCCGCGAAGCCCTTCTCCGCCAGCAGGTCCTGACGACGGGTGAGTTCGCCGGTGAGCCGGTTGAACAGGCGGACGACCCGCTCCAGTTGGTTACGGCCGACGACCGCGCCGCAGTGCGGCAGCCGGGTCAGCGCGTTCAGCGCGCCGTTGCCGCAGTCGATGCCGTACAGATGGACGTCCGCGCACGACAGCGTGCGGGCGAGTGAACCGGCGATGGTGCGCAGCACCTGGGAGCGGCCGCTGCGCGGCGCGCCCGCGACGAGCAGATGTCCGAACGTGGCGAAGTCGACGGCCACCGGGCGGCGGGTCTGGTCGGCCGGCAGGTCCGCGACACCGTACGGCGCGGCCGGCAGCGTCCCTTCGCCGCGCACCGCCGGGATGGCGTCCAGCAGCAGCGTCTCCTCCAGGGCGGGCAGCCAGGGGGAGTGCTGGGCGGGGATGGCGAGGGCCTGGTTGGCCGCCCGTACGGCGTCCACCAGCACCTTGAGGTCGGTGATCTCGTCGTCCTCGCGTGTCTCCGTCTTCGGCTTGGCCAGTGCGGCCCGGCCGAGATCCTGCCAGGACAGCTGCCCGGCCCACGGCGCCAGCGTCAGCGGGTCGGCGGCGCCCGGGCGGCGGCCACCGACACGACCCGACTGGAAGGGGATCAGGGAGGCGTGACCGAGCCGGACGTAGGCGCGCCCGGGCGTGGACTTGCTGATGTGTCCGGCCTCGGGTGCGTCGATGACGTCCGTCGACTCGCCCGCGTCGGTCACCCGCAGCGCGATGCGCAGGTTGGTGTTGGCGCGGATCTCGGGCGAGACCACGCCGCTCGGCCGCTGGGTGGCCAGCAGGAGGTGGATGCCGAGCGAACGGCCACGCTGGGCGATGTTGACCAGGCCGGTGACGAAGTCGGGCAGATCGCGCACCATGGAGGCGAACTCGTCGATGACGATGAGCAGTCGGGGCACCGGCGGGTGTGACGGGTCGCGGCGCACCAGGTCCTGGTAGTCCTCGATGTCCTTGGCGTCGGCGGCGGCGAGGATGTGCTCGCGCCGCTTCAGCTCGGCGCCCAGCGACTCCAGGGCGCGTTCGACGAGGTGCGCGTCGAGGTCGGTGACCATGCCGACGGTGTGCGGCAGCTTCACACAGTCCTTGAACGCCGAACCACCCTTGTAGTCGACGAGCACGAACGTCATGTTCTCCGGCGTGTTGGCCACCGCCAGCGACGCCACGATGGTCTGCAGCAGCTCCGACTTACCGGAACCGGTCGTACCGGCGATCAGGCCGTGCGGACCGTCCCTGCGCATGTCGATGCCGAACGGGCCGTCGTACGACTCACCGATGACCGCCATCGTCGACTGGCCGCCCATGCGCCAGCGCGCCGCGATCGCGTCACTGGTCGGCGGTTCCAGTTGCAGCACGTCCAGCAGGCGGCTCGCCGACGGCAGTGCGGAGTCCTCGGTCTCACCGCTGATGTCGCGCAGCGGCGACAGCGAGCGCGACAGCCGGGCGCACCAGGCGGGCGAGACGAAGTCAGGCCGTACGTCCGTCATCCGGCGCGCGCCGCTCTGCTGCACCCGCAGCCGCAGTTCGGGCGCCTGCTCCTGGTCGTCGTAGGCGGCCTGCTCGGTGGCCTGGTGCCAGGCGTGGAAGGACGGGAAGCCGCCGGCGGCGGGCTGCGGTACGGGCGTTGTGGCCGGGGCGGCAGGGTCGTCGGTGCGCCGCGGTTCGGCGACGACGACGCCCTGGCACTCGCCGGGCAGGAACCGTTCCTCCTCGTCCAGGCAGATGGCGTAGATGCACACGGCCGGCCCTTCGCGCAGCAGCCGGACGACACCGGGCAGGGAGCGCAGCCGGCGGGAGCCGTCCCAGACGACGACGACGTCGGGGTCGGAGAACGCCGGCCCGTCACCGCGATTCCCGGTCTCCTTCAGCGCCTTCTGCCGGGCGTCGAGCAGCTGGGTCAGCTCGCCGACGCGCGCGCCGACGGTCTCGGAGTCGGTGCCGATGAGGACGTTGACGTCCTGTCCGCTGGAGGGGTGGGTGTGCGGCAGCCAGCGCACCCAGTCCCAGCGGGGGTGGGCCTCGTTCTCGGTGAGGACGTAGAACTGCACGTCCATCGGGCTGTGCAGGACTGCGCTCTGGGCGACCACCCACCGCCCGAGCGCCTGCGCGGAGTCACCGGGGCCCGCGATGCCGATGACGCCGAGGTCCTTCAGCGGCAGCGCGACCGGGGCGTCCTCGATGTACCAGCTCACCTGGCGCTTGTGCTCGTCCTGCTCCGGGTCGTCGAGGACGACTTCGGAGCGGACCCGGCCCGTGCCCACACGCATCAGCAGATGGTCGGCGTCGGTGCGGCGGCGTTCCCACAGGCGGGTACGCGGCCCGGTGCCGAAGGCGAGCACGGCGGCCGGGTCGGGGATCGCGGCACGGCGGTCGGCGCGCTCGGTGCGCAGCGCCTCCTGGGCGTCGGCCTCGATCCGGGCCTTGTGCTCCTTGTACTCCTTGAGCTGCTTGGCGT
The DNA here is from genome assembly GCF_055668065.1 of Streptomyces sp. NPDC097129. Taxonomy (NCBI): domain Bacteria; kingdom Bacillati; phylum Actinomycetota; class Actinomycetes; order Kitasatosporales; family Streptomycetaceae; genus Streptomyces; species Streptomyces sp. NPDC097129. The sequence continues at coordinate 7,952 of NZ_JBVOQE010000007.1, forward strand.
GGGACTTGCGGCCGTGTTTCTTGTCCATGTAGTAGTTCGCGAAGAGCATGATCGGGCTCATCACGGCCATGATCAGGTAGTACCAGCGCTTGAAGACCATGACGGAGACGACCGCGCCCACCAGCGGCATCAGCGCCATCAGCCAGGGCAGGGGCCGCGCCTCGAACTCCTTGACCGGCGTGGGCAGCCGGAAGTGCGTCGTGCGCTCCGGCGGGCGCAGCCGCGGCGGCCGGTTGTAGTCCAGGCCGATCCCGTCGTCCGACCACTTCAGGGCCGCGTCCGGAGCCGTGTACCGGGAGAACTCGAACAGGCTGTTTCCCAGGGCGAGTTGAGCGCCCAAGGGCCAGCTGTCCCCCTCGAACGGCTCACCGTCGAGACGGGCCTCGCCCTTGTCCTGGTGTACGGCGAGCGTGCAGGTGCCGTCGATGGCGATGGACAGGGTCGCGGCCCGGTCGGCGAGTTCGGGGTCCTCCACGCGCAGCGGCGCGGCCGGTCCGCTGCCGATGTCGTACCGGCCCACCCCGAGCCGGTGCACGGCGCCGGCCGCAGGGCCCCCGACGACACGGAACTCCACGACACCGGTCGGCTCCCCGAACACGCACCCGGCCGGGTCGTGGAGGCTGACGACGGCGCCCTCGCGCAGCGGCGATCCGACGACGGTCGCGGAGGGATCCAGCGGGTAGCCGTCGACGAAGGCGACGGGGGCGCCCCCCTGGGTGCGTTGGCCTCCGATGGGGATGATCTGTGCGCCGTCACCCGCACCGACCTGCCGCGCCAGCTCCCGAGTGATGTCGCCGACCGACGACTCCGGATCGGCGTCGAGCACCACGTCGGTACTGGCACCGACGATGGGGTCGACGACGGTCAGACTCAGGCGCACGTTCGTCCTCCTCGCAGGGCTGGAGCCGCCCCCGGAACGCTCAACACAGTCGCAGCGACCTTAGCCGCCTTCGCTTTCGGGGCGACAACGGGATACGCGCGGGTTCACCAATCTCTCGCACAACCGGCCTGCGGTCCCGGTGGCCCCACCCGTAGGATCTTTGCTCGTGCGGACGCTCCGGGGGTGTGCCCGAGGTGCCGCGTGACGTCAGCCACGGGGGAAGGCCCTGAGGCGTTGTGAACGGGAGGGAGCCGTCATGGCCGGCAAGAAGGACACAGACCTTACTTACTCCGAGATGGAGAAGAAGGCAGGTGACCTCATCAAGGCGATGCACGACATGGAAGGCCAGCTGAAGGGCATCGAGCGTGGCGTCGAGGAGCTCGTCGCCAACGGCTTCACGACCCAGAAGGCCTCCGGCGCCTATGAGGACTCCATCAAGGACTTCACCAAGGGCGCCGCGAAGACCATCCAGGGCCTGCACGGCCTGTCCAAGTTCCTGACGAACGCGAAGCAGGCGTACGAGGACCTGGACCACCAGCTGTCCCAGGGCGCCAAGGGCTGACCGGACCGGCTGAGGGTCCATCGGTGCGGCGGGACGCTCCAGTCCCGCCGCACCGCGCTGGTTTCGTGCGGTCGGCCTCGAGCCGGCGGATCGACGTCATGGGGGCGTTGTGGGCGACGGAAGCGATTACCAACGGCTTGATCCCGACGTGATCGAGAGCATGGGCAAGAGACTGAGCAGCATCAAGAAGGCGTTCGACGGAATCAGCTGTTCGACACGATTGCGGAAACGCTGCACTGGGCCTTATCGGCATCCGTGAATCCTCAAGGCCGGGGCCGTCGCGGGAACGGCCGCTGCAGTGCTCGGCGTCGGTGCGGACCCGTCGGCTTCGGGATCGTCTGCGGCGCGGTCGGGCTGACCGCAGCCCTCGCCGTCTGGAAGCTGCATGGCACACCTGCCGTTCGTACCACCAGGGATGCGAGTACACCCCCGGCTCCTGGCCGGCCCTGACCGCGTGTGTCGCAACGGTGGCACTGGCGGGCTGGGCGACGTGCCGCGTCCGCACGTCCCGCACCGAGCGGCGCCGGGCCAGGAGCGGGAACGGATGCGTAGGCTGCGAAAGAAGGGCAAAGGGAAGAGCCGGAAGGGGGTGTGAAGGGCTTGGACCAGGCGGAGGAAGTCTTCGACCCGAACGGGAAAGGTGATCGACCGTTCGCCGTTTCCGGCACCGCCCCTACCTCGGCGCATGCCATACGGCCGCGCATTGCGCCCTTCTACGCCGTCGACCGTGTGCGTCACGCCCGTATCTACGGAGACGGCCGCACCCTGGTCGTCCGCGACCGGAGACGGAGAGAACGCCGGTATCCCGTGGGTGAAGGTGGCGTGGTACGCGCGGTTTTCGTGCCGCCTCCCGATGGCTCCGCCGCGATGAAGGCGCCGTCCGCGGAGCGGTGGGGTGTGGTCGACTTCCAGGCAGCCGACGGCAGACCGATCCTGCGTGTCCCGCTGGCCGACTGGCTCCCCGAGGCCGGAATCGTCGGCCTGCTCCATCTGAGCCCGGAGAAATGCCTCGAACGCACCGGTCTGCGTACCGTCGCCGCGGAACTGGGCATCTCCTGGGGCGGGGCGGAGCCGGCACCGCGGAGTGCGGACTCCGGCGCGCGCACCGAGCGGGCGACGCAGCGCGATGTCTCTGCCTGGCACAACTGGGGCCGCGGCCTCGGCATGCTGGTGTGGTTTGTGTTCTTCCTGGTCCTGCCCATGACCGGCACCGGATCAGCATGGACCCTTCTGACCGCGACCGCCGGGCTGTTCCTGCTGCCGGCGAGTGACTTGCTGATCCGGCTACTGGCATGGTCACGCACCCGGAACGACTTGGTGGTCCGGGCGGCAAACGTGATCAGGCCGTCGCCTCAGCCGGGAGTCACCGCGACCCGCCGATTCATCAGTACGGCGGCCGTACGGATTCTGCCGACGGATGTCGTTCTGACGAACGCGGTGGGCGAGGAACGTTGGCTGTCGAGGAACAACGCTCACGGGACTCATGGAGTCGCGCGTCTGGTGCGTCTGCTCGACAGAAGGTCGGGCGCGGTGCTCGGCGTCGAACTACGGGACGGCTCCGGCGCCGCACGGGCCGTTCTCCCCTGGCAATGGTGGTTCGCCGGCCCGTCGGGCCCGGAGAACTGGACCCGGCTGGTGGCCGCCCTCCGCGTACCGACGGCGGACGAAAAGGTACGGCCGTCTTCAGCCGCCCGTTCATGGTGGGAGGGGCACACCCTGGCAGCCGAAGTCAGGACGATGTCACCCGTCGGGGCCAAGGAGGCGCGTGCGAGGACCAGTTGGCACGCATCGGTCGTAGGTGGCCCGGAACCACTGGTGGTCGCGGTGTTCAGCCTGATTCCCCTCATCGGGATCGCTTCCCCCCACGCAGACGCCAGAACGGCTGGAGTCCTGGCCGCGCTCACCATCCTCGCCGAACTCGTGCCCGTCATCGGTCACCAGGTGAACAGCCGCGTGAACCTGGACCGTCCGGTCCTTGCGGAGAAACAGGGCAGGCGCCTCTGAGGATAGCCCGAGCAGTGCCATTGCGGTTCTGCCCTTGCTGGTTACTCACACTCATCACAGCGGCGGCAAGTTTATGGTCCCGGTTCACGGACCTGATGGGAGCAATTCCCCGGACGGTGTCCTTTGTGGATCCCCCCGAGGGAACGATGGAAACGGTGGACGGCAACTTCTGAGGGTTCGCCGACGCACTGCCGGCGGGTCACCTGGGCGATTGTGAGACATCTTCGCGAATTCGGCAGAGTTGTAGCAGTCACGGCCGACCGCTTCGCCGTGCACATGCTCATCGTGCGATCATCTGTTGACACGCCGACCCATCGACCCTGAGGACGAGCGCCATGCTGACCACGCGACAGAGGGCGGCCGCAGTCGGCCTTCTAGCTGCTGTCACCTTCTCTGTGACTGGTTGCACCAGCGATTCCGGTGACTCCTCGGCCGACGACGCAATCGCGGGAGCCGAAACGGCGAGCGGCGTGCCCACCCCGTCCGCCGCCGTGCCCGCGGAGAAGGACGCGCCGAGCTTCACCTACCCGTCCGGCCTCAGTGTGAGCGTGGACCGGCAGCCGACCGGGGATGCGGCCAAAGACGCCATCCTGCGCGACACGGCCTACTCGGCACAGGCCAACATCGAGGCGTTCGCCCAGGGGAAGGGGCAGACCGCCAACATGAACCGCTACTTCGCGGGTTCTGCTCTGACTTACTGGGTGAAGCAGGTCGAGAAGTTCAAGAAGGACGGTCTTACGCTCACGGGTGAGTACCGCTACTACGGTTTCGCGGTCACGGACGTGGCGAACAGCAAGACTGCCGCTGTCCGTTACTGCGAGGACCAGAGCAATGCCTTCAGTAAGGAAATCAAGACCCAGAAGGTGCTCCGCACCAAGCCCAGCGACAAGAGCTTCGTTCTCTACACCCTCCAGGCCCAGAAGGACGCGGCCGGCGACTGGCAGGTGACTCAGCAGAACTGGAAGAAGGGGGACGTCTCATGCGTGCGGCGATAAGGGTGGCAGCGGTGGTCCGGCCGGTTGTCGGCACACTCGCGACAGCGGCCCTCGTCATGGCCATGGGGACGGGCTTCCCGGCCCACGCCGACGACACCAGGGGCGGTGACTCGGGCGGTACCGGCACGCAGCCCGGTACCGATCCGGGCGCCGAGTCCGGCAACGGCACCATCGGAGCCCACATCCGCATCAGCCAGAGCAAAGCCGGTTCAGGGGGTGGCTCCACCGCTACTGCGACCTCCTCGAGCGCTGACTGGAAGCCGCCTGTGTGCTGGTACGAGCCCATGTACACGCCGGAGGAGTACGAGAAGTTCATCAAGGATGCCTACGGCGGCGCGCTGGAGCCCGCGGCCAGCTATGCCCGCAAGCGGGACACAGAGAAGTACCACAAGGGTGACAAGGGCCTGTGGTGGCAGGTGAAGTTCCGTAACGACGACTACACCACCGCGTGCCCGGTCACCACCGACAACTGGGAGATCTGGGTCCCGCCGGCCGACCCGAAGCCGGACCCGAACAAACTGACTCCGAAGATCCTCTCCGAACTGGCCTACAACTCGACGAAGCTGCCCACCCCGCCCGTCGAACTCAGCCCCCGCGCCGACCGTCTCGTGGTGAACCTCGGTACGAGGGTGAAGCTCGACGGCGACTTCGATCGTGTCTGGACGACGGCCAGCATCAACTACAAGGGGGTGCAGATGGCGGCCACCACCGTCGCCACACCCGTGGCCCTCAGGGTGGACGCGGGCACCTCCGACGCCGATCCGCAGAGTTGCGCGTATGACCTGATCAAGAGCCAAGGCGGCTATGCGGTCGACAGCAAGGACGCAGGCTGCAATGTCACCTATCGCCGTTCCTCCGGCAGCGGCACCTACCGGTTCAAGGCGTCCATCACCTGGAAGGTGACCTGGACCGACTCGGCCGATCCGGACGGGCCGCCGCAGCAGCCGGGCCTCCCGGACGGGCTGTCGACGTTCGAGCAGGCGGTCACGGTGAAGGAGATCCAAGCCGTCAACCGGTAGGCGACGGTGCGGTGCTGTGCCCACACATTCGGCCGTTTCCGGAGGCCTCCGGGGCATCCTCCTGATGTGGGCGGCTCCGCGCCTCCGCCGACCAGGCACTCTGTTCGCCGGGTCGTCGGCAACAGAACCGGGGCCTTGGTGACCCATTGGCAACGGGCACGCTTGCGCACAGGGCGGCGACGAGTGTGCGTTCCGTCGGATCACGGCTCGGCGCGGAAGCGAAGACTGCGGGCGAAGTCGTCGATCGCGTCGAATGATGCCTCCAGCAGAGCGGGGTCGTCGTAGTGGCCCTTGAAGAGCAGGTCGATGTTGTGGGCGGGGTCGTTCCATGCGTAGGCGACGGACAGCATGAGGCCACCGTCCGGGCGGGGCCAACTGCGCAGGCAGCGCAGGCTCTCGCCGAAGCGGCGAGAGCCGAAGGGCACTGTCTCCACCCGGTGGTTGCCGTCGGCGGTCGAGGGGTCGGGCTCGGCCAGCATGCTCAGGTGCAGCTCACTGTGCTCCTCGTCGCAGGCGAACTGTTTGGTGAAGAAGACCAGAGGGGTCGCCTGGGGTGGGACGGTCCCGAAGACGAAGGCCTGATCGGCTTCGACGCGGTCGTGCAGACTGGCGGCCGAGGCATGGAGGAACGTCTTCATCTGCCGCTTCTCGCGCCAGCCGAGTGTGCGCCGGTGGAGCAGCGCGCTCGCCTGGAACTGGAGCTCCAGCCACTCCTCGAACTCCCGCTCGGGCTGGGACGGTGCGCTGTCGCGTGGGCTACAGGTCGCCCGGCCGCGGTCTGGCTGCCTCCCCGGACGGACCCATGAGGACGGCGTGCGTGTCGTAAGTGTCCCGTCCCGCCTTGGACGGGACCTGGACCTCGACCCGGACGATGCCGCTCGGCAGGCGGGTGAGGACCGGCGGCTTGGCCGTGGTCGGGAGCTCGGAGAGGAGACGGGCCACGCGGTCGCGCTGTCCTTCGCTGAGTTCGCTCTCGGACACGGCCGACGCGGCCCCGGTGAGCAGCTGGGCGACGCGTTCCGCGCTGTCCGGGTTGCCCGTGAACAGGCGGACCCAGGAGCCGTCGGCGAAGGTGAGGCGTACGTCCGCCTCCACCTCGCTGTACGTCATCCGTCTTGCGCCGGTCAGGGACTCCTGTGGGAATTCGGCCAGTACGTCGGCCTTGTCCAGCGTGCCCACGCGGTTGCCCAGGAAGAGCAGACGCCGGCTGGTCAGGACCAGGTCGGTGACGTAGCCCTGGGGGCGGCGCCCCGGGTCCAGTTGCCAGGGGACCGTGCGGGCGAGGGTGCCGGGGGCCGCCCACATGACGGGAAAGTCATCGACCTCGTTCTCCGGTTCTTCCGGCTTGCCGCGCACGGGCACGTCACCGAAGGGCGTACCGGGTGCCCCGCCGATGTTGGCGATGAGGTTGGCGATCAGCGGGATGCCGACGAGGAAGGCACGGCCTGCGCGACGGGCGACGCGGTCACCGGTCGTGTGCGGGGAGTGGACGGGGCCCTCGGGCCATCCGGGCAGTTCGCTCTGGATGTCGTTCCGGTCGGTGTCGCGGAACCAGCGGGCGCCGGCCACCGCGGGCGCGATGCCGGTGGCGAAGGCGGCCGAGGTGCGCAGGAGCAGATCTTCGGCGGCGTCGGGGTACCAGTCCATGCGTCAGTCCGCGTTCTCGCTCTCGAAGACCACCGTCTGCAGGATCGCCGTTGTCATGTCGCAGAACTCGCCCCAGTACGCGAGGGCCGCGGTGTCGAGGGTGAAGACGGCGGTGAAGGGGCCGGTCGGAAAGGGCACATGGACCTGGATCTGGCCGGTGACCAACTGGGCCGGTTCGCCCGAGGCGGTGAGGTCGGGGCTGAGGGTCAGCTCGCGGACGGTGATGCAGGAGACGGCGGGGCCGCACGGCAGGTCGAGCCAGCGGGCGTCGTTGAGAGGGTCGTCGCCCAGCGCGGCGAGGATGCCCTGGGCGGCGATCTCCGGGTCGTCGTGGTCCGAGGTGTAGGCGGCGACGGCGAACGAGCAGTGCGCCACGCCTCCGCCGTCGATGCCGAACAGGCCGAACGCGGAGTAGGCGAGGCCCGCGTGGGCCATGGCCGTGGTGACCAGTTCGTAGAAGGGGGCCGCCGACTGCCAGAGCGTGTCGTCGCCCCCGGGGTAGAGGTCGTGTACGAAGCTTGCCGTAGCCGCGGAGCGGTCGTCGGCGGTGGCGTCGACCGGTAGCGCGTGGAAGCCGTCCGGGACGACGAACGACACAGGTGGGATGACCTGTGCGTCGCGCGTGCTGCCCAGCCGGGTCAATGCGACGAGTTCGCTCGGTTCGATCACTGGGGCGGATCCTCCTGGCGTACGTCCCCGGTCGCCGGCGGTCGCCGCTCATCGCTGAAACGGTCGACCAGCTTGGCCGCGTCACCGACCTTCCAGCGCGTCCAGGAGCCATCCGTGAAACGGATCCTGACGTCGGAACCGTTTTCGGAGTACGTCATCCGATCCATGGCCGCGAGCGTGTCGCGCGGCGTCTGCCAGAGTTCGTCGGCCGGTGCCAGACCGGCTGCCGTGCTCACTCCGAGGACGAGCAGACGGTGATCGGTGAGGGCCAGTTCCGTGCGGTACCCCTTGGGGCGGCGGGCGGGGTCCAGTTGCCAGGGCAGGGTGCGGGCGAGGGTTCCGGGGGCTGCCCAGATGACGGGGAAGTCGTCGACCTCGTTCTCGGGGTCCTGGGGGCGGCCCGGGCTCTGCGGGTCGCCGAACGGGGCTCCGCTGGGCAGGACGGCGTTCGCGGCCATGTTGAGCAGGCGGGGGATGCCCAGCAGGGCGATGTCCAGTGCCCTCACGCCGGCTCGGTCGGCCTTGCCGCGCGGGGCGAATCCGGGGCCGGGCGGCCATCCGCTCAGCTCGCCTTCGATGTCGCGGCGCTCGGTGTCACGGTAGGAGCGCAGACCGGCGACCCGGGGTGCCAGACCGGTGGCGAAGGAGGCGTTGACCCGCAGGAGCACGGTCTCGTCGGCGGGCGGGTACCAGTCCACGGTTTACGGGTCCTCTCAGTGCGCCGTCGCGGAGTCATGGAAGCGGTCCCCCAGGTGCATCATCTCTCCGACGTGCGACGGGATCGAGAACGCCTTGGGCGCGAGTTTGATCGCCGCGTCGATGCCCCGGCCCAGGTTGCTCATCGAGTCGATCTTCTTCAGGCCGGGAATGCCGCGGGTGCCGAGCCACTGTCCGTTGCGGACGTTGTTCTCCGCCACCAGGCTGATCCGGTTCATGATGCCGCCCTCGGTGGAGATGAACCCGCCGGCCTTGAGGCCCCACAGCCCCACCTTGCGGCCCTTGACCGTGAACTCCATCGCACCGGCGACCTTGTCGCCGACACCGACGAGGTTGCGCCCGATCGTGGTCACGCCCTTGAAGCCCTCGCCGAGCTCTGCCGCCCGGGCGGCGGCGACCGCGCCGTCGGCCACCTTCACACCCTTGGCGAACGCCCCGATGCCGGGCAGCGAGCCGAGCGCATCGAAGCCGATGGACACCCAGCTGACGTCGGCGCCTGCTGCCATGGCCACGAGGTGGGAGACCAGCGCGAGCCCGCTGGTGACGACGGCGGCCGCCGCGAAGATGGCGCCGATGGGCTCGAACGGGGCGGTGATGATGGCCAGTACGCCGAGAATGCCGCTCAGGTCGCTGAGCAGGTCGCCGACCAGCTTGATCACATCGGCGTGGTCCTTGAACCACTGCCCGGTCGCGTCCCACGCGTCCGCGATGCCATGCCCCAGCTTGTCCCAGAAGCCGGGCTCGTCCGGGGCGATGTCGGCCGCCTTGTCGAGGTCGCGGGCGATGAGGACGGCCGCCTTCTTGTAGCGGTCCTCCAGATCGTGGACCTTGCGGATGACGCCGTCCACGGCGCTGGACGCCTTGCCGAGGTCGTCGCTGCCCTTGTCGCCGGCCTTGGCCTTGGCCTTGCTCTCGGCGTCCAGCTTCTGCCCGGCCTCGGTCTCCAGGCGGTCGGTCTCCTCCTGGAAGCCTGCCAGCTGACCGGCCCATCGGTGCAGGGCGCGGGCGGCCTTGTCGAAGGAGTCGTAGCTCTTCTTGATCAGAGGGGTGACGTCCGTGGAGATGTGCTGACTGAAGGCGCGGGCGGTCTCGCCCTTCCACGCCCCGCACTCGATCTGCTCCAACTCCCTTATGGCCGTGCCGAGCTCGCCGGCCAAGCCGCTGAGCTTCTTCGCCAGTTCGCGGGTCTGCTCGACGTCACCCGGGGTGGGGTCCCAGCCTATGTGGGGGAAGGAGCGGCCTCCCATGGTGCGGTCAGTGCCCCTTCTTCGTGGCGTGGGGTGACTTCATGGACGCGGCGAGCTTCTGGTCGAGCTCCCCGAAGCTGGTGTCGATCTTGTTGATCATCTTGACCGCGCCATGCGTGTGCTTGCCGAGCTGCTTGATGCCGTACGCCCAGTCGTCGGCGAAGTCGTGAACGTCGTCGATGAGCTGCGGTGCGCCCACGACCGAGCCGTCCGTGGCGCGCAGGGTGCGGCGGGCGGCGTCCATGCGGTCGGAGATCGTCGAGAACGTCCGCTTCAGGTCCTCGAAGATCGTGCCTTCGAGTCGTAGATCACTCACGGTGGTTCCGGTCTTCGGCGGAGGTGGCGGAGGTCTGGCCTCGGGCGGGCCCTGGTGATCGTAGGCAGTAGACAGTGAGGGCGCGGGGTCGGGGGCTAAGAAATGGGCGCCGTTTGGGGTGCCAGTGAGGTGCCCTTTGCGTGCGGTTGGGGTTGTTCGCATTGGTGCGTCGCTGGTGTGAAGGAAGCTTCACCGCACCACCTACCCGGCATCACTTCTCGGTGCGGAGGTCGAAGGCGTAGGCCGCGCTCCGGGCCAGCGGGAGGCACTCCTCGAGTGAGCGCCAGCGCCACAGGAGCGATTCTGCGCCGGCGACAGGACGGCGACGTCCGATAAGCCGAGGAACCGACAGCCAGCCGATGGCGATCCTCCCTGCTTCCCGGTCTTGTCGGCATCTCGCCGTCTTTGCGCTCGTACTGCCCCAACTCCCTTGCACAGCCGGCCTGCAGTCCCGGTGGCCCCACCCGTAGGATCTTTGCTCGTGCGGACGCTCCGGGGGTGTGCCCGAAGTACCGCGTGACGTCAGCCACGGGGGAAGGCCCTGAGGCGTTGTGAACGGGAGGGAGCCGTCATGGCCGGCAAGAAGGACACAGACCTTACTTACTCCGAGATGGAGAAGAAGGCGGGTGACCTCATCAAGGCGATGCACGACATGGAAGGCCAGCTGAAGGGCATCGAGCGTGGCGTCGAGGAGCTCGTCGCCAACGGCTTCACGACCCAGAAGGCCTCCGGCGCCTATGAGGACTCCATCAAGGACTTCACCAAGGGCGCCGCGAAGACCATCCAGGGCCTGCACGGCCTGTCCAAGTTCCTGACGAACGCGAAGCAGGCGTACGAGGACCTGGACCACCAGCTGTCCCAGGGCGCCAAGGGCTGATCAGCTCACGGGCCTGTCAGGGGACGGGCGCGACGGGGCGGCGTCGCAAGGCCGCTGACCCCGCGGCGTGCATGTCTTCACTCACCACCGCCGGTGCTTCGGCTCAGGTAGGGCGATCGACCGGCGAAGTCTCATCGACAGCTGACCGCATGCGCTTATTGGGGGATCTTGAATGGCGGACGGGCAATCTTACGACCTGGACATGATCAAAGGCTGTTCCCGAACACTCGGAAAGCTGCACCGTGAGTTCGATCAGCATGGCAATCCTGCTGACCGGCATCAAGACGAACTGGGGCATGAAGGTTTGAAGGACGCCTTCGACGAGTTCGGCACCACGTGGAAGAAAACCAGGAAAAAGCTGTCGAAGGAACTCAAGAAGTTGGCCGACTTCACCTCTGCTGCAGCGCAGAAGTATGAAGAGATCGATCACGAGTTGGCGAAGGCCATCGCCGGGGCTATGGGGAAGGGCAAGAAGTGAGCAGGCGATCCAGTGACTGGCCTCCGCTGTGGGACGGCGACCCCACGCCGGGCGATCCGGAGGAAGTGGCTGCACTAGGGCGCGAACTCCGGAAGATGGCCGACATGATCGACGAGCAGGCGCGCGTCATCAAGGCGCTGTCGTCCGTGGAAGGCTGGGACAGCGAAGCAGGGCGTGCGTTCAACGAGATCGCCGACGGTGCCGGGGACCGGCTGAAGAAGGCGTTCGAACGGTACGACGAAGCCGCCAAGGCCGTCGGCACCAAGGTGAGTGACGGTTCGTCGAAGGAGTACGCCAGCGAGCTCCATCGAGCCCAGCACAAGGCCGACAAGGCCCTGGCTGACTATCGTGAGGCCGAGAGGGATCACGACCTGGCGGATCGGGAAGTGAAGAAGTTCACCGACAAGCACCCTCTTGGTGACATTCCCGAGGCGGACCGCACAGAGTACGAGCGATGGAAGAGAAAGCGGGCCGACGCGCTGCTCCGGATCGGACAGGCCCGCAAGGACGTCAAGGACGCCCGGGACATCTTCGATGACGCCGGGGACCGTGCGGCGAGGCACATCAAGAACGTCGTACACCATGACGCGGTGAGGGATCCCGGCGGATTCATGAACTGGTTGGCAGACTGGGCGGACATGTTCTCCAACATTTCTGCAATCATGTCGGTCCTCGCGGTCGTGTGCGCCTTCATTCCCCCCTTGCAATTCCTGGTCCCTGTTTTCGCCACGCTGGCCGTCCTGACCAGTGCTGCGGCACTCGCAGGGCATGCGTACGACATGTCGGTGCGCGGTGGAAAGGTGAATTGGCTGAAACTCGGTACTGACACGCTGGGCATCCTGCCCGGCCTTGGTGCGCTCAAGGGTTTCAAGGCGCTCAAGGGGCTCAAAGGCCTCGCCAAGCTTCGCGGGCTGGGCAAGCTGGGAACCCTCGGGGAAATCGGTGGCGGTGCGCTGAAGGGCGTCGGTCACAACTTCCTCAACGGCGTCAGCGTCAAGCTGACGAACAAGGTTTTGGCAAGGGGTATCAAGCTCGGTGAACGACTGAAGGTGCCCAACCTGCCCAAGGAGTTCGAGCCGATCGGCGGCAGGGAGATCACCGCGGCCATCAAGGGAACCGGCCTGGCGAGCGCCCTGCATCGGATGTTCAGCGGGCACAATGGTGGGACGACTGGCTATCAGGAGCCCGAGACGAGCAAGCCCCTGCCGAAGCCCACTCCGGCACCCGCCCCGAGCCCCTCTCCCGGCCCGTCGCCGCAGCCGTTCCACGCCGCCCTTGCCGCGTAGTGGTCGAGCCATGCTGACCGCCGGGAGACGAAGGAGGACTTCCTCATGACGGATTCGATCGAAACCGGAGAATACGAATTTATCGGTCGTAGAGGGAGCGAGCCGGTGCGGTTGATCCCTGGTCGGCTGATCGCGGCGGTGCCGGCCGCGAAGGCCATGGCGGAGCAAGCCGGCCGGGAACTCCGCTTCGACTTCTTGGACGACCGGGCCGTGCTGCACATGCTCCGCCTCCGCCATCGGGACGAGGAGGCCATGTTCAACGCAGGCCTCAAGATCGGTGCCCCCTTGGCGATCGTCCTCTTCGGTGCTGGAATCTACTGGGGCGGTGTGGCGCAGTACTGGGAGTCGAGCAGCGCCCGTACGGGTTTCCTGGCCTCCGCGACGGTAGCGGTGCTCGCGTTGCTGGCCCTTTATGTGCGCACTGCCAGGAAGCACTGGGGTGATCCGGCCCGGCAGAACCTTCGCGCGCGCGCTCGCGCATACCGCGAGCTGGCGCATTTGGCTCGCAAGGAAGGGGCGGAGGTCCCGGCCCATTATCCGCACTACGGGCCCTACCCGTTCGCGGCCACCTTCCACCCCGAGGTGGACGAAGCGGCGTGGGAGGAACAACTCACCGAAGGAAAAGAGTCGTAGTGAGCACGGTAGTCGCTGAGAACGACCGCACTGGTTCGCTCGCGGGCCAGGGGATCGAGGCCCGTTGGATCATGCCTGAGGGATTCTTCGAGATCCCGATGGACTCGGAGGATCTGGACGAGACCGCTGAGCAACTGGTCGAGCTGGCACGTGATGTGATGCCGGAAGCAACGTTCGAGGTGCAGCTCGAATGGGCGGTGATGGTGGCCGCGCACTATGACTCCTTCATCGACGCCGGTGTGCAGTACGCGGGCTTCGTACTGACCGAGGTGGACGGAAGTCGTTGCACTGCAACGGTCACGGTGAGCCTCATCGACCTCGACGAACAAGCAGGTCCGAATCCGGTCGGGTTCCTGGGGTCGTCGTTGCGTCACTTGGGGATCGGTAAGGTCAGCGAGATCGACCTCCCCTGCGGTCCTGCAGTCTCCTGCGTGGGTACCCGAACGGCCAGCTTGGACGCAGGGCTTACGGCCTCAGGGGCTGCAGAGCCGGTGCTGACGTCCTTCATTCAGGTTCAGGTTCCGCTGAACAACGGCACCCTTCTGGTGCTGGAGATGGGCACCCCGACGCCCGAGGGCTGGGATGTCTTCTCCTCCATGTTCGCGGGCGTCGTGAAGAGCGTTCGCCTGTTCGATGAGGCAGGCAAGGAGCTCGTGATGCCGGCATGACGGCCGAACAGTTCGTGGAAGCTCCCCCCAGGGACTACCGACTGCTTGTTCCTCGGGACTGGTTCCGGATCGATCTCGCACAGGATCGCTGGCGGGGCCAGTTGAAGACGTTCATCGACCGCCAGGCGGAGGGTAAGGGCGTTCCGGCCCAAGCCAAGCAGGAGGCGTGGGCCCTCCTGCGCAACACAGCAGAATCCGGGTTGCGAAGCGGAGCCCTGGAGTTCTTTCTGAGGCCGGAGATGGGTGGCGGTTTCACCGTGCCGGCCTCGCTTCTCGTCTCGTTGCTCCCGCGTGCCGGCTCGGTAACTCCCACGGATCTCCTCCATCTGTTCGGGGAGAAGGAGGAGCAGGGTTCACGTGACAGCGAGACGTCCATTGTTGCGCTGACGGCGGGCCAGGCGACGCGGATCATCACACCCACCAGGCTGGACTTTTACGTCCAGATGCCGGGCGCCGTCGGGTACCTGGTTCTCTCGTTCACCGTGCCGATTGCCGGCATGTCCGGACCGATGTATCGGCTGTGCACGGCCATAGCGGACTCGTTGCGTTGGATCACGTGAACGACGAGAGTTGCAGGACGCACTCGAATTCAGGCAGTTCGTCGGTGGCAGGGGCAGAACTCGTGAAGTGGTCCCGCCCCCTTCGGCTTCGGTCGGCGCGGGAAACTGGAGCGGTAGGGGAGATCCAAGCCGTCAACCGCTGACGTGGGCGGGACCCTTCACGGTGATGCCTCGGCGGCGGGTCGGCGGTCGCGTCGATGATGGTAGAAGGCGTAGACGAGCACGGTCAGGGTGAGGACGGAGGCCAGCAGGCCCACCGCCCACAGCCAGGGGTAGTGGCGAAACGCCCAGCTCGGCGAAGTGGAGTGGCCTCGTCCCCACTTGCCCGTGTTCTGTGCGTTGAACACGAGAGTGACGTACGGGACCAACGCGGCCGTGGAGGCCAGCGCGAGAGCGGTCCGCGACAGCGAGCGGGCCATGTGCTCTTTCCAGGACTTCCAGTTCATCGTGAAGAGGCAGTACCACGCCAGTACGGCGAGGCCGGGGCCCGCGGCGCCCACGCAGGCGGCGAAGGCGTACGCGCCTCCGGGCCAGTGGGAGGCGGCCCACCGGTACGTGCCATCGCCCCAGAAGTGGTCCAGGACCGCCAACAGGAGGATGGGGCCCGCGACGCCGAGGAAGATCAGACAGCCGGAGACGCTTGGCCCCTTCTCTGCCGTCTTGCCGGCGCGCTCCCGCCCCTTGGGCCCCCGCTCGTACCGCAGTGAAGCAGGGGCGGCCTTGCGGCGCCCCTGCTTGGCCGCCTTGGGCATGCTTTGCTAGCGCCTCACCTGTTGACTGCCTGGATTTCCTGAACGGTAATGGCTTGGTCGTTGCCGAACGTGCCCTTGGGCAGGTCACCGCTGGTACCACCGGTGCCCGTCCAAGTGACCTGCCAGGTGAGCGTCGCCTTGAGGGTGAAAGTTCCGTTTCCGGAGGACCGGAGGTACCGGATTCCGCACGGTGGATCCTGGTTGGCCTTTCCCTTGGCGTATGGCTCGCCGATCGAGCCCCCGGCGTTGAACGCGCACTCACCCGAGGCCGGATAGGTCTGGGCGTCGGGAGTGCCGGGCTCGAGCTTGAGAGAGATCGGCTTCGCGGTGGTCGTGGCCTGGATGTTGAGACCTGGGGCGTTGAGCGATGCGGTGACGGAGACGGGTTGGAACTGCCCCTGGTCCAGCCAGGCCCAGGTGGGCAGGTTGACCTTCGTGACGTTGGCCGGGGCCAGTGTGACCTTCGTACCCGGGACCTTGATGTGCTCGTATGCGAGGCCCGCGAGCATCTCCGGTGTGATGGCGTTCTCGACCTTCGGAGTCTCGCCGTTCTTCACCCAGAAGGGCAGCGTCGAATTGCAGGCTGTTCGCTCGAGTATGGGCGCGTTCGGGTTCTCGACCGGGCCCCACCACATGCCCTCGTCCTGCTTGTCGAGGTTGTAGTTCTTGTACTTTCCGTCCTTGTAGATCTCCCGGAATTCATACGTTGCCGCACGCGCGTGAGGTGGCTGATTGGGGTCGTTCGATATCTGTTCGTAGCCGTCCTCGGTCTCCTTGGCGAATTGCTTCGCCGTCCACTGCGGTGCGAGCCAGCAGGCGGGCGGGCTCCAGTCGCTGCCAGTCACCTCGACCGGACCGACAGAGGGTCCTGAACCGTTCTGGGAGGTGTCGAACGTGATGGCTGCGGCCTTGGCGTAAAGGGAGTCACCGTTGAGGCCGTTGGCGGTTTCCGCATGGGCTGAGCCCGAACTCTTATCGGTGGGGCCGCCGGCGAACGCCATCTGTGTGGAGGTCGTCAGCAGGGCGATCGTCACGCCGGCGACCGCAACGGTGCGAGACTTCAGGCCCTGCATTGGGCGGCCTCCTTCTGGACGTCGACGACCTCTGCGAGCCACAACCCCTTCGCCTCCTTGGAGGCCGTCATCACGATTTCGAAGAAGTAGTAGTCCTTGAGGCTCGGCTGGGTCTTGAGCACCTTGTTGCTCTTGACCTCCTTGCCGTAGAACTTTGAGTCGTCATCGCAGAAGGAGACCTCGGCGCGGTTTCCGTCGCTCGTCAGGTCGACCTTGCCGCGGGTGTAGCGCTGAGTGCCAGTGATGGTCCAGCCGCCGTCGATGTACTGCTTGATCTGCTTCTTGGCGTACGACTGCGCGTTACTGCCCGGAGTGGAGTAGAACTTGTATGCGGCGTCTTCGGCGTTCTGTCGGACAATGCCGTAGTTGATGGCCCGGACGAAGTTCTCCGCGTCATGGAGCGCCGCCGCCTTCTTGGCGTCGGAGGGCTCGGGGCGATCGAACACCATGGTGAAGTCCTTGGGGAACACGATCGCCGGTCGGTCGACGCTGTCGGGCGCGACCGGTGCGCTCCGCGATGGCGACGCCGAAGCCCCGCCGGTGTCCGCCCCCGCGATCTTGTCGTTGTCCTCGGACTTCCCGTTGCCGCCACCGCAGGCCGTCAGCAGCAGGGCTGCGGTCGCGGTGAGCGCGGCAGCAACGGGCAAAGTGCGGCGCTTCACAGTGGACTCCCCGTGAGACAGGTGTTCAGTCAAGGGCACAGACGGTATCGGCGTGACCGCTGGTTTCGCCAGAGCGAACCTTCCTGAGCATCAGGGCAATACCGACGTCAAAGGGGCTCGGGGGCCGACTTGGTCTGGTCGCAGCTGAGCGGGGCGGTCACGGCGATTGCAGGGCGGTGCCGGTCAGGCGCGGCGCGGAGGTGGCGAGGAGCGGGGTGGCGGGTGCGGTGCGACCCGGTGCCTCCCGGCCGTACGGCGCACCCGGATCACCGGGCCGTGCGGTCCCGGCTCCAGGAAGCGTGCGGTGGGCCGCGGTAGGCCGAGTCTGCCGGTTGTCGGCCTCGTACCTCTCGTCGGTCTCGGCGGTCCCGCTCAGCCGAGTCTGGCGTTCTGCGCGGTCACCACAGACGGCTCGAGCTTGGCGTCGCTGGGCTGGTTCCTGGTCATGGCCATGCCGTTGACCGAGAAGTACACGGCGACGACGTCGCCCGCGCGTACGGCCTCGGTGTGCAGGGTGTGGGTGACGCCGTTGACGGTCGTCGTGGCCTTGAAGGCGACGGACTGGTCGCCGGCCGGCGCCGGTGGCTGTTCGGGTGTCACCGAGGCGTACGCGTTGCCGCTGTTCTTCGACTTGGCGGTGAACCCTCCGCCGCAGGCACCCACCGCCTTCTCCAGGCCGGACAGGGCCGACCGGGCGCCGTCCCGGGCGTAGGTCGTGAGCGTGATGTAGGTGGGGGCGTCGGTCATGCTGTCGTTCTTCACGACCCGTGTGAGGTCGGCCTGTGGCTTGCCGAGCGGCAGCTGGTTCATGGCGTACGCCAGCGGGGCGCAGGCGGCCTTGTCCACCTGCACCTCGCTGGAGGACTTGGCGAAGAGGAACTCGTCGCCGACCTTCTCCACCGTGCGGCCGCTCACCTGTGCCGGGGTCACCATGAGCTGGGCCAGGCGTTCGGCCGGGGTTGCCTGCCGGGTCTGGGAGGCCGAGGCGCTCGGTTTGTCCGAGGCATCCGAACCGTTGCCCGAGCAGGCGGTGAGGGCGGCCAGGGCCAAGGCGGTCAGGCCGGACGTGGTCAGCGCGGCCGTGGTCAGTGCGGCTCGCCTCTTCGGCGTGGACGTCATGGGCAAAGATCATGGCATGCCCCTTCCATGCCTCCGTGAGTGAATCGTGCAGGGATCGTGCCTGCGGGGTGACGGAGCGCCGGTCGGTGGCGGGTCGTTACAGGGGCGCGGATTCGCTGGCGCACAGCTGGTGCGGGCCGGTGTCGTCCGCTGTTCAACGGTATGAGGGACTGCGGTAGTTGCAGATGAACAATCGGGTGTGCGGTGCACCGCAAGGGGCCGGGCTCGCCTTGAGGGCCTTATGCGCGGCTGATACCGTGCGATCGCTTGACACTCACGCTCGCGCCAGTTAAACGCGCGGATCTCGACAGGTCTCTACGGATCTCTGCGGGTCTTTGGTGAAGTGTCCGGATTTGCAATGAATGCAAAGAAGTTGACCGACAACAGCTTGGTGTACGGGGAGCGGTTGCGTGAAGATCCAGGAGCGTACGGGGGCGGGCGCGGGACGTTCCGCGGCTCCGGCTCAGCCGATGGTCGGTGACCGGCTTCCCACGCCGCCGCGGGAGCGCAAGCCGGCGCTCGCGGCGCTGGCGGTGCTGTTGATCCTGGTGGGCGCGCTGGGCGCGACGATGCTCGTGCTGCGCGCCGGCAACCGGGTGGAGGTCGTCCAGGCCAAGGCCGACATCCAGGCGGGACAGTCCGTCTCCGGCAGCGACGTCACCTCGGTGATGGTCGCCGCGGACGACAGCATCCACTACATCAAGTGGTCGCAGCTGGGCGCACTGAAGTCCCTCAAGGCCAAGTCGACCATCTACACGGGCACGGTCCTCGTCGGCGAGATGTTCGCCCAGGGGGAGAGCACGCCCGCGGGCAAGGCATCCGTCGGCGTGGCGCTGAAGGAGGGCCAGTACCCGGCGGACATCAAGAACGGTGACACGGTGTCCGTCTACAACGTGGACTCGGCATCCTCCGGCTCCGGCTCGGACAAGTCCGGCTCCGCATCCGCCTCCTCCGGTGGCCTCCTCGTCGCGAAGGCCAAGGTGGGCAACGTCGCCGAGAAGAGCGACTCCACCGTCAGCACCGGCAACCTCTCCCTGACGCTCCTCGTCGACCAGTCGGACGCCGCCGCCGTGGCCCGTGCCGCCTCGGCGAACGCGGTCGCCATCGTGCGCGTCTCCGGCAACTAGAAGGCGGCACCCGACCCATGGCCCTCATCGCCCTCGCCGCCGACAAGGGTTCTCCCGGCGTCACCACCGCGGCCGTCGCCCTCGCGGCGGTCTGGCCGCGGCGCGTGCTGCTGGCCGAGACCGACCCGGCCGGCGGTGACCTCGTCTACCGCAGTGCCGCCGCGCACGGAGGACCGCTGAACCCCAACCTCGGCATGCTGTCGATCGCCGCGACCGCGCGCCGCGGCCTCGTCCCCGACCAGCTGTGGGACCACGTCCAGCCGCTCAGCGGCGGCCTGGAGGTGCTCGTCGGCCTCGGTGTCGCCGAGCAGGCCGCGGGTCTGGCCGGACTGTGGCCGACCCTCGGGCACGCCTTCGCCTCGCTCGCCGACTCCCCGCACGCCCCCGCCGACGTCATCGCCGACTGCGGCCGCATCAGCGGGGACACCCCGGCCGTCGAACTGTTCCCGCACGCCGCGCTGGTGCTGCTGATCGCCCGTACCGAGGCCGAGTCCCTCGCCCGCGTCCGCGACCGCGCCGCCGCGCTCGCAGCCAAGCTGCACGGCGGGCCGCGCGGCGCCGCGAGCCTGGCGAACCCGGTGATCGGCGTCGTCCTGGTCGCCGACCCGGGCAACGCGGGCAAGCTGGTCAACCAGGTCAACGACATGCTCGTGCACGCGCAGACCGGCGCCCGCGTGGTCGGCACCATCGCCGACGACCCGGCCGGCGCCGAGCAGCTCGCCGGCCGCCGGCGCGGCCGCCTCGACAAGTCGCTGCTGATCCGCTCCGCCCGCAAGGTCACCGCCGACCTCCACCAGAGTTACGGCGCCGCCTGGTCCGTACCCGCGAACGGTCCCCTGAACGGGCACGCGGGGGCCGGGCGATGACCGCTGTCGACCACCAGTTGGTCAAGCGGTTCCGGCAGGAGGCCGGTGACCGCATCGCCGAGCAGCGGCGCCTGGACCAGGCGAGCGGCGTCACCCCGATGTCCAGCGAGGACGAGCGGCAGTACGCCCGCGCCGTCATCGCCCAGATACTCGAGGAGTACGCCCGCACCGAGATCAACGCGGGCCGTACGCCGCTGGACGCGGAGACCGAGGAGCAGTACGCGGCCGCCGTGCACGCCGCGCTCTTCGGCGTCGGCCGGCTCCAGCCGCTGCTGGACGACCCGCAGGTCGAGAACATCGACATCAACGGCTGCGACCAGGTCTTCATCGGCTACGCCGACGGCCGCGAGGCCAAGGGTGAGCCGGTCGCCGAGACCGACGAGGAGCTCATCGAGCTGATCCAGGTGCTCGGCGCGTACTCCGGTCTGTCCTCGCGTCCCTTCGACTCCGCGAACCCGCAGCTCGACCTCAGACTGCCGGACGGTTCGCGTCTGTCGGCCGTCATGGACGTCGCCCGGCGGCCCGCGCTGTCCATCCGGCGGGCCCGCATGGGCAAGGTGTTCATCTCCGACCTGGTCGGCAACGGCACCCTCACCCCGGAGCTGGGGCACTTCCTGGCCTGCGCGGTCCGCGCGCGCAAGAACATCATGATCGCGGGCGCGACCAACGCCGGCAAGACGACCCTGCTGCGCGCCCTCGCCAACGAGATCCCGCCCCACGAGCGCCTCATCACCGTCGAGCGCGCCCTGGAGCTGGGCCTGGACACCTTCCCCGATCTCCACCCGAACGTCGTCGCGTTCGAGGAGCGGCTGCCCAACTCCGAGGGCCAGGGCGAGATTTCGATGGCGGAGCTGGTGCGCCGTTCGCTGCGTATGAACCCCTCCCGGGTCATCGTCGGTGAGGTCCTCGGCGACGAGATCGTCACCATGCTGAACGCGATGTCGCAGGGCAACGACGGCTCGCTGTCCACGATCCACGCCAACAGCTCGCACGAGGTGTTCAACCGCATCTCCACCTACGCCCTGCAGGCCACGGAACGACTGCCCATCGAGGCCAGCCAGATGCTCATCGCGGGCGCGGTGAACTTCGTCGTCTTCGTCCAGCGGCGCAACAACTACCAGACCGGCGGCCGCCTGCAGCGCGTGGTCACCTCCGTGCGCGAGGTCAACGGCGTCGACGGACGCGTGCTGTCCAGCGAGGTGTTCGCGGAGGCGCCCGACGGCCGGGTCGTACCGCACGCGCCCATCGCCTGCCTGGAGGACCTGATCGCACACGGCTACCAGCCGCACGGAACGTGGGGGTGAGCGGCATGACGACCACCATGGCCCTCGGCTCGCTCGGCGCGATGGGCGGGCTGTTCTCCCCGGCCGTCCTGTACGCCCTCGCCTGTGGCGTCGCCGTCGGCGGCGGACTCGCGCTGCTCATGCTGGCGATCCGCGGCCTGCCCGCGAAGCCCGAGCACGAGAAGCGGCAAGCGAGCGAGCGCGCGAACGAGCTGATCCGGTTCGCCGGGCAGCGCGGCTCGCTCGCGGTCATCGTCGGTCTGGCCGTGCTGCTGCTGACCCGCTGGGTCGTGGCCGGCGCCGCCGCGGCCGTCCTCGTCTTCTTCTGGGACCGCCTCTTCGGCGGCGCCGCGGAGGAACGCGCCGCCATGCGCCGGGTGGAGGCCCTCGCCTCCTGGACGGAGTCGCTGCGCGACACCATCGCCGGCGCGGTCGGCCTGGAGCAGGCCATCCCGGCGTCCGCGCGTGCCGCCGCCCCCGCCCTGCGGCCCCACCTCGACTCCCTCGTCGACCGGCTGCGCTCCCGCACCCCGCTGCCGGACGCGCTGCAGGTCCTCGCCGACGAGATCGACGACGCCTCCGCCGACATCATCGTCGCGGCCCTCATCCTCAACGCCCGGCTGCGCGGCCCCGGTCTGCGGCAGGTGCTCGGCGCGCTCGCCAAGTCGGCCCGCGAGGAGGTCGACATGCGCCAGCGCGTGATGGCGCAGCGCTCCTCGACCCGCCGCTCGGTCCAGATCGTCGTCGCGGTGTCCATCGCGTTCGTCCTCGGACTGGCCATCTTCAACCGGGACTTCGTCTCCCCCTACGGCACGCCGGTCGGCCAGCTCGTCCTCGCCTGCGTCTGCGGCCTGTTCGCGCTCGGCTTCTGGTGGCTGCGCAAGCTGTCCACGATCGAGACGCCCGAACGCTTCCTGGTGCGCGACGAGTCGTCGGTGCGGTTCGTCCGTCCCCGCACGCCCGTCCAGCAGCAGGAGGAAGGGGTACGACGGTGAACCTCACGATGCCGATCGTGATCGGCGTGATCTTCGGCCTGGGCGTCTACGCCCTCGTCCGCGCCCTGATGCCGAGCAGGCGCAGCCCGTTGCAGCAGCTCGCCCGGATCGACGCGATGCGGGCGCGCGGCTCGGCGTACGGGACGCAGACGCGGGCCCGGGAGACCGGCCGGTTCGGCTCGCTCCGCGCCCAGGTCGGCGAACGTGTCGCGGAGTTCTACCTCCAGCAGGGCTGGGAGCAGCGCTCGCTGCGCGCGGATCTGGCGGTGCTGGACCGCAGCTGGGAGAAGTTCCTCGCGACCAAGGCGCTGCTGGGTGTGGCGGGCCTGTTCTTCGGCCCGCTGCTGTTCGCGGTGGTCTGGACGCTGGGCTTCGGCCGGAGCCCGATCATCCCGGTGTGGCTGGCGCTGATGTGCGGCGCGCTGTTCTTCTTCCTGCCCGACCTGGAGGTACGGCGCGACGCCGCCGACAAGCGGCGCGACCTGCGACGCGTCATCGGGGCGTATCTCGACCTGGTGTCGATGAGCCTCGCCGGCGGCCGGGGTCTGCCCGAGGCGCTGATGGCGGCCGCGGAGATCTCCGACGGCTGGGCCAACCAGCGCATCAAGCACGCCCTCGCCGACGCCCGTATCACCGGCGTCAGCCAGTGGCAGGCGCTCGGAGCGCTCGGCGAGCACCTGGGCGTGGAGGAACTGAAGGACCTCTCGGCCTCCCTGGCACTCGTCGCCGACGACGGCGCCAAGGTCCGCGAGTCGCTCGCCTCCCGCGCCGAGACCATGCGCCACCGCGAACTCTCCGAGATCGAGGGCAGCGCGGGCGAGAAGTCGCAGTCGATGCTCGTCGCCCAGCTGCTGCTGTGCGCGGGATTCCTGGTCTTCCTGATCTTCCCGGCGGCGATGCGGGTGTTCCAGGTCTGACACGTCTCACCTCTGCACACCGTCTTCAGCCAACCGTTTGCCAGCCTTCGACAGGTCTTCGAGAGGACAACTCACCATGAACGGACGGAACTTCGCCACCGGCATCCCCGCCGTGGACTTCCTGGTCACCTTCCTGCGCGGCCGCGTCGAGCGCGCCCGCTCCGGCGAGCTGGACCGCGGTGCCTCCGCGGTCGAGTGGGTCATCATCTCCGCGGTCGTCGTGGCGATCGTCGGCGTGGTGGCCGCGATCATCAACTCCGCGCTGAGCGAGGGCGCCAACAAGGTCGGCGACTGCATCAAGGGCGCGGACGCGGGCAAGACCTGCTGATCCGTCGTACGGACGCATCGGGTCGTACGGACTGACGGGGTGACGGGGTTGCACGTGGGCGTGGGCGAGAGCACGGGCGTGGGCGGATGGGTGCGCCGCAGGATGTCGTCCGCGCGCGAGACGGCGGGCGCCCGGGGCGACTCCGGCATGACGGCGATCGAGTTCGTGCTGCTCACGCCCGTCCTGTTCTTCATGATCTTCGCCACGGTGCAGTTCGCGCTGTACTCCTTCGCCGACCACGTGGCCCAGGCGGCCGCCCAGGCCGGCGCCCGCAAGGCCCGCGCGACGGCGCACGAGGAGCCGGGCGCGTGGCGGGGCAAGGCAGGTGACGTGGTCGACGACTACATCCGCCAGCTCGGCCCGCAACTGGTGCTGTCGCCGGACGTGAAGATGCTCCAGCCGGAGCAGAACACGGTCGGCGTGGAGATCTCGGCCCGTATCCCGACGGTGTTCCCGGGCCTGGACCTCACCGTGCACGCGCAGTCGGTGGGGCCGGTGGAGCGGTTCGTGAGGGAGGGGGAGAGGTAGATGACCTCCCTGAGGGAACGCCGGGAACGCCTCCGGCGCGATGACCGGGGCCTGTCGACGATCGAGGTCGTGATCCTCGCCCCGGTGATGATCCTCTTCATCCTGGTGCTGGTCGCCTTCGGGCAGCTGGTCGAGGGCCGCGGAGCGCTCGACGGGGCCGCGCGGGACGCGGCGCGCGCGGGGTCGCTGCAGTGGGACGTGGGCAACGCGCTGGCCGAGGCGCGCAAGGCTGCCGAGGCCGACCTGACGGATGTCTGTTCCGGTCCGGTGACCGTGACCAAGACCAGCGCCGGTTTCCAGGACGCGGAACTGTTCACGGTGGAGGTGAGCTGCCAGGTGCGAGGTCTGGCCATGCTGGGTCTGGACGTGCCGACCCGGCTGACGAGCTCGTTCACCGCTCCACTGGACCCGTTCAAGAGGAAGGCGGGGTGAGCGCGGTGAGAGAAGCGGACGTGCGCGGCGCTCTGGGCGACTGGATCGCGTCGCGCCGGAGGCGTCTCGACGACCGCGGCTCCGGTGCCGGCGCGGTCATCATCTTCGCGATCGTCTTCCTCTCCCTGTCGGCGTTCGTCATCGACGGCGGCCTGTCCATCTCCAAGCGGGAACGCGCGGCCGACATCGCCGAGCAGGCGGCGCGCTACGCGGCCCAGGACATCGACAAGGAAGCCCTGTACGGCAACCAGGGCGGCTCGGCGCCGATCAACTACCAGGACTGCGACGCCCGCGTGAAGGCCTTCGCCCGCGAGATGGACATGACCGGCGCCGACATCGCCGCGACCCACTGCGTGACGGCCGACGCCCAGCAGGTCGAGGTCGAGGTCCAGCTGACGTACAGCCCGGTCTTCACCGGCATGTTCTACGGCGGCGACGTGGTGGTCCACGGGCAGGCGGTGGCGGAGAACGAGGTGGGCTGACGTGCCCTCATTGCTGTCCCTTTGTGAACGATCCCCCCTCGGAGGTTACGACCCGATGCGCACACGCACGACGACGGCAGTGGCGGCTGCCCTGACGACGACGGCGGTCCTGCTGCTGTCCGCCTGCGGCGGCGGCTCGGACTCCGCCGACAACGACAAGATCGCGGGCGCGGACACCGGCGCATCGGCCGGCGCGTCACCGACGCCTTCGGCGAGCGAGGGCAAGATCGTGCGGCCGGAGATCAAGCTGCCGAGCGACATCCAGAACGTGTTCGAGGGGGAGACGACCGGCGATCCGACGAAGGACGCGGTGCTGGCGGACAACGAGCGGCGCATCAACTCGATCACCGAGGCGATCACCGTGGACGCAAAGGAGCACCCGGCCCTGACGTTCTACTCCAAGGGCGACGCTCTCCTGACGTCCTACTCCTTCATCAAGGGCTTCTACGACAAGAACCGCAGTTATGTCGGCAAGGCCCGCTACTACGACCGGGAAGTCACTGTTCTCTCGGAAGGCGTTGCCGCGGTCACCTACTGCGAGGACGGGACGCAGACCTACCCGAAGAATCGCAAGACGGGCAAGGTGGACCGTTCCATCAAGGGATCGGCCAGCGACTACGCCTTCTACAACACCCGCCTCGAGCGCAATGCCCAGGGTGTCTGGCAGACCACGAGCGTGTCCTCCACCGAGGCGGCGAAGAGGTGCATGTGATGCGGAGCAAGCGGTGGTCCCGGCTTTTGTTGGTCCCGGCGGTGGCGGTCGCGTTGACGGCTGTGCCGTCCCAGGCGTTCGCCGGTGGCGGCATCGGCGGCGGGGGAGGCCGTGAGGGGAACGCCAGCGGTTCGGCCAGGCGCGGCGTCATCCAGGCGCAGACCAAGGTCACCACGACGGTCAACGGCGGCGGCGGCTCCCACTCGGCCAAGACGGGAACGCTCACGCCGGGCAACAGCAACTGGACACCTCCGCCGTGCTGGTACGAGCCCTCTTTCTCGCCCAAGGAGATCGAGACGACGGTCAAGGCGATCCGCAGCGTCGACGCGTTGCCGTTCTTCACCGGTATCGGGACGGCCATCGGAGACATGCTCGACGGGTACTACAAGGACGGCGACCCGTACAAGAACTACAACCTGGACCAGCAGGGCAAGGGAATGTTCTGGGCGGCGGTCAAGAACCCGAACCGCAAGGACGACCCGGAGGCCAACGCCTGCAACAAGCTGCCCTTCTGGGTTCCGGCCGGCCAGGCCCCGAAGAACGAACCCCTCGCCGTAAGCCCCAAGGTCCTCGCCGAGTACGCCTACGACGAGCTGCCCATTCCCGGCATCGACGTCAAGACGGCGCCGGCCGGGCCGTCGACGGTGAATCTGCCGACCTGGATCTGGCTGGACAAGGCCGACTTCCACCCGGTCTCCGTCACCGCCAGCCTGCCCGGCACCGGCCTGTCGGCGACCACGACCGCCACACCCGAATCTCTGCACATCGACCCCGGGACGAGCGACGCCGAGACCTTCCCGGCGTCCGGCGACTGCATGTTCGTCAACGGCGCCATCGGTGAGCCGTACGAGAAGGGCAAGGCGAACCAGACCCCGCCCTGCGGCGTCCGCTACCTCCGCTCGACGGGTGCGAACGGCTCGTACGCCCTGAGGGCCACGGTCACCTGGAAGATCAGCTGGACCAGCACGACCGACCCGGGTGGTCCGCTGCCGGAAGGCACCTTCGGCACCACGCAGAACGTGACCGTGCGGGAGATCCAGTCGGTGAATCGCTGAAGAGAAGCGCTGCGCCTCGGGCCGCGAGAATGCACCGGTGCGCCACCGCGTCACGGCTGCCGGACGTTCAGCTTGCCTGATCCACGGCGCGCCGGCCGTCGAACACCCCTGCAGCGCACCTGGGAGCTCAGGCAACGGGGACAGCTCGACCGCCAAGGCGGTGAACGATGTGGACTCGCTGAAGCAGACGTTCCGCGCGGGCGTGTGGTGAGAGTGAAGCGTGCACTGCACTGCGGACTCATTCCATGGTGTGGGTTTCGCGGCGGTGAGGCTGCGGTACGAGAGCCAGGCGCTGCGGTCGCCAGATGTCGTCCTCCTCGTTCAGGCTCAGTTCGCCGTCCCGGCGGAGCAGCCAGATCTGTTCGAACTGGAGGTGCAGCACCACGTCACCGTCGATCCGCTGCAGCAGCGGTGCCACCAATCGGATCATGTCGTCCTGCTGATCGGACGCCTCATTTTGCCTGCCGAGGCGGAATGTCACAGAAACAGTCAATGACACCCGATTGCCGGCCGATCTCGGTCAATCGGGATGCGATGCCGACCGGGGACAACTGCGTCGCGCAGTCAAGGGCGTAGTCGATCGCCATGAAGGGTGACTCCTTCGACAGGCAGGGAGCGGTCCCTCGCGGCTGTGAGTCTCCGAACCGCTCAGTGCGTCAGGGGAGGTTTCTCGGTCATCGACGCTGTCACTTGCCGCCCTTGCCCCCGCCCTGTTCCTCCGTCTTCACGCCCTCGCTGACCTTCTTCGCCAGGTCGTCGTCGAGCTTCTTGAACTCGCGGACCACCGCGTCGGCCATGTCGGAAAGAGCGTCGAGTTGCTGGGTGATGTCCTCGCGTCCGTCTTCCCAGTTGGACTCGAAGTCGCCGAGGGCGTCGTTGACACTGGCGTCGCCAATGTCGTCCCGGAACGACTCGAAGAGCTTCTTCGTGTGGTTCAGTCGCGACTTGATGGACCGCAGCCGACCCCCGTAACCCTCCAACTCCGCCAGAGGCAGCGCGAGATCGGGCTTACCCTTGCCCATACCAGGTCTCCTCTGTCAGACGAAGCGGAACGTACTCGTCACCGCGTCGAAGATGTCGTGGAACGCCTCCGCGAGGTCGAGCACCGGGCTCGCCCCGGAGACGAGGACGATCCGATCGGTGGTTCCGGGGATCGGGATGTACGTCTGTGTCAACACCATGCGCAGCATACGAGTGTCGCCCTCTGCCACCGGCACATCCTCGACGCCGTAGGTCCGGGCCGCCGCGCCGACTCCGGGGATGTCGACGGTGGTCACCTTTCGCCAGGCGTCGCCCTCCCGGCGGGGCGTGACGGCACGCAGGGTGCCGGCGATGGCGCCGGGGTCGGTGGACAGGGCCGCGCCCTGCTTGTCCTTCGCACCGACGACGGAGACGGTGACGGTCGCCGTCAGAGGTACACCGTCGAAGTTCTCGGCCATGCAGCCAAGGTAGAGCGCGCCGGAGTCGTGGGCGTCCTTGGCCATCTTGCGGAGCACGGCGGTCAGGTCGGAGCGATAGGGGGCGAGTTCGGGTGTCACGCCTATCCGTTGCTCAACGAGTGTGCGGATCGTCGCATCGCGCGCCTCCGGCCGAGCGTCGAACTCCCACCACGACTCCGGGACCGCAAGGGATACACCGAGAGGTGCGGTGTTCGAGACGGTCATGCTTCCTTCTCGTCGTCGTAGGAAACCGGTGTGTACCCCTCCGCTCGGTGCGCCAGGAACACGCGTGCCTCGTCGGGGAGGTCCAGGGGGGCCCGGGTCGCATACTCGAGAATGCGTTTGGGTGGATAGTAGTCCAGGCATTCGTACTCGATCTGGTCCAGCTCGGCCGGAGGACCATAGCGATCGGCGACGCCGAGTGCAGTGAGAAGTTCCCGCAGGCCGTAACTGTGGACATCGTCTCCGATATCAACAGGAAGGCGGTAGATAGTGACGTCCGACGGCGAGCGAGGTACGGCTCCGCGTGCAATGTCCAGGAGGTCCTGATAGCGCAAGGGCGTCCAGGACCCGTCAGCCTTCACCACCATCCAGCGATCGGTGAGGGTGCTCTGGAAGACGGAGCTGACGCTGCCGGAGAAAACCTCCACCATGCTCAGCCCCATTCTGGTGAGGGGAGGCGGGGAGCCGTCCAGGCTGGCCACCTCCTCATGTCCTGCCCGGAGCATGTGGGTGAACTCCCGGAGGAACTCGCTCTTCTTCTCCGATTTGGCGATGCAGGAGAAGTGCAGGTTTCCATCCAGGAAGGACGGAGTCGGTGCCCATGGGTCCCGGATCAAGCGATATCCGGTGACGCCGTCACAGCGTCCGGGAAGGGGCGGAGCCGGGGCTCCGCAGATCTGACAGTTGTTGACGTCCGGCATCTTGGCTGCCTGTCTTGTGCTCGTTGCAGTGCGTGGGAGGAGGCGCGGTCACTATAGGCCCGAGACGGGTACGATCCCGCCTCGGTCGCTGATCGGACCACCCGGTGGGTAGGTTCCCTGGGGGAGTTCGAGGACGCCGTTGTTGTCGAAGAAGCGAACGTTGCCGTCACGGCTGATGACTGCTTCCATGTGCGGCGTCCGCTTGTTCTCGAGGTCGCGACTCATGCTGTTCTTCATTCCTCGCGCGGCCTCCAGTTCGTCCGGTGGGCCGGGGATTCGATCTTCAGGATGCGTGTGCACGGTGAACTTGTAACCTTCGTCGCGCAACTCCCTCGGGACGATCGTCGTCACCTGGTCGCCTTGAAAGAGCCGCATTTCGCCGGCTGGGTTCTGCACCACTGCGTGTTCGACACCGTGGAATTTCTGCAGTTCGGCCATGTGAGAAATATTCACTTCGTTCGGCGAGATGCGGACTGGTCCCTTGGTCAGTGATCTGGCCAGCTGACGGGCCTTGGGTGAGAGGGCGCGGTAGGGGATCGTTCCGCCGAACAGGCGGGCCGAGCCCTTGAAGGGCCGGTAGACGGCGCGGAGGCCTTCGCCGGACCGGAGTTGCTTGAGCAGTCCGCCCCCGATGCCTTTCATGAAAGCTCCGGCCATACCGCGCAGACCACCGGCCTTCCACAGCTTTCCGAGCTTGGCCAGGCTGGTGAACCCTTTTGTCGCCGGAATGCAATCCAGGGCGGCGAACAGCAGGTCACCCCACCCGGCTTGGCCCTTCAGCATTTTTCTCACCGTGTCCGCCAGGACCACGAGTGCGGCGGCGAAGACGAGCCATCCAAGTGGCCCGCCCACGATCATCACGATGACGCCGACGACGGTCACGACCCACTTGCACACCGTGACGATCTCGTCCCAGTGGTCGGAGACCCAGTCGGCGACGTCCTCCCACCAGTGCCGGTTCGGAATGCCGGCGTCGGAGGCCTCATGGAGCTTGGCCACGGTTCGGCGGGCGGCCTCCTCGCGCAGCCCCTTGGCTTGGAGTGCGAGTTTCTTCGCGGCGTCGAGGGTGCCCTGCGCGGTGTCGACGTCCCGCTGGGCCGCGGTCTGCCGTTCCTTGGCGTGCTGGGCGTCGCGGGTGGCGCGGCGGACCTCTGACTCGTCAGGCTTGGGGACGTCCTTGCCGGCGCTCTTGCTCGAATCGTACGATTCGGCCTTCCCGGTCGCCGTCCGTACCCAGTCCTGGGCTCCGACGAGCGCCTTCTGGGCCGTACCGAGGTCGTGTTGCGCCTGGCGTCCGTCGCGCAGGGCCTTGTCCGCCTCCTGCTGGGCGTGTTCCAGATCGGGCCAGAAGGAGGCGAGCGCGTCGCCGGCGAGCTCGTAGGACTTCTTCAGCTTCCGCAGCTTCTTGGGTGCGTCCGAGAACTCGTCCTGGAAGACTTTCGCCGTCTTGCCGGCCCAAGCGAGAGCGTCGTGGTCCTTTGCCAAACCCTTGAGATCACGCAGCGCCTCGCCGACGTCGTCGGCGAAGTCCTGTAATTTTCCCGCAAGTTGCTTGATGCGGTGCGGATCACCGGGAGTCGGGTCCTGGTCCAGGTCGAGTATGTGCCAGTCCGTCGGCCTGTGGGACACCGCGTTACCCCCATAACACTCACAACGTCTTGATCGGACCCGCCGATCAAAATACCGGCTCTCATCGCCGCACGGCCCTTCAACAGGTAACGCGGCCTGACCGGTCGGAAGACCGGGGCGATGACAAGTGCGACGCACCGCGAAGGTCTGAACACGGCCGGATGCACGTCAAGGGAAGGCGCCGGACATGTGAGGGAGCCGCGACGAGGTTCGCAGGCCTGGGGATGGAGCAACTCGGGCTTTTCCGGCGCCTCGTGAGCAATCCTCCGTGCAGCGCCTCCCTGTGGGTTCCGGTTCCGTCCCGGGCCCTCCGCGCTGTCGGTCCCACTCCATAAGATCTCTGTAGGCTCGAACCACCCACCCCCCCCCACGCACCAGACCGTCACCAGACCACCCCTCCACACTCGACCCCAGGACATCCGCCATGGCGCGACGCAGGACTTCCAGCTCGACGGGAAGCTCGG
Organism: Streptomyces sp. NPDC097129; assembly: GCF_055668065.1. Classification (NCBI taxonomy): domain Bacteria; kingdom Bacillati; phylum Actinomycetota; class Actinomycetes; order Kitasatosporales; family Streptomycetaceae; genus Streptomyces; species Streptomyces sp. NPDC097129. Next base: position 39,296 of record NZ_JBVOQE010000007.1, read on the forward strand.
GCAATTCGACGGGCCCGCGGAACCGGACTCCGCAGCCGGTGCGGGTGCGGCGGCGTACGTTCGGAGACGTCGTGAAGGCGTTTCTCGCCTTCGTCGCCCTCGTCGTGCTCGTCGTCGGTGTGCCCCTTGCGCTGGCCTCACAGGTCGGCTGGCCGCTGCCCAGCGGTGTGCCGAGCCTGGACTGGCTGCAGCAGGAGATCACCGTCCAGACGTTCCTGCACATCCTCACCGTCGTCGTGTGGCTCGCCTGGGCGCAGTTCACCGCGTGCGTGCTCGTCGAGGTGAAGGCCGCGGTGTCGGGGGTCGGCGTGCCGGGGCGGGTGCCCGGTGCCGGGCCCAGCCAGCTGCTCGCTCGGCAGCTCGTCGCCGCGCTGCTGCTCGTCGGCGCCACCGCCGCCAGCCTCACGCCGGGGCTGTCGCAGCTGGGGCACAGCCTGGAGGGGAACCAGAAGCCGGCCGTCGCCGCCGCCCAGCAGACGCCCGGGCTGTTCGCGCAGACGCAGGGGCAGACCGCCGACGCGGCCTCCGCGATCGCCGAGCAGGCCTCACACGCGCGTGCCGACAGCCATGCCAAGCACGGGGAGACGAAGTACTACCGGATCCAGCCGCCGGAGGGCCGCCACCACGACTCGCTGTGGGAGATCGCCCAGCGCCACCTCGGCGACGGCCGCCGGTACAAGGAGATCTACGAGCTCAACAAGGACCGGATCCAGCCCGACGGTTCCCGCCTGTCGGAGGCCAGCCTCATCCGGCCTGGCTGGATCATGGAGATGCCCGGCGACGCCCGCGGCGGCGACCTCGTCGAGATGGCCGACCCCGCCGCCCAGGTCTCGCCCGAGATCCAGCATCAGATCCACGACTACGCGAAGAGCGGCCAGCACGCCCAGGGCGGCGACCACGCCCAAGGCAGCGGCGCCCAAGGCGGCGCCCAGGCAGGTGGCCAGGCAGGTGGCCAGGGCGGCGGGGCCCACAGCGGCAGCGGGCACGTGCCCGAGCAGCGGCCCGCGCCCGACCAGCAGCATCAGCAGCACGGCCAGCAGCACGCCCAGCAGCACCAGAGCACCGACGACTCCTCCTTCCGGCTGGGCCAGGCCCTCCTCGGCGCCCCCCTCCTCGCCGCCGGTCTGCTCGGCGCCCTCGGCCGGCGCCGCCGGCAGGCGCTGTGGCAGTCGGCGATCAGCACGGTGCGCGGGCGCGGCATGGAGCCGCCCACGCCGACCGGTGACGCGCTCGACGCGCAGGACGCGCTGCTCGTCGGCGCCGACCCCGAGGGCGTACGCCTCCTCGACCGCTCGCTGCGCGGCCTCGCCGCCGCCCTCGCCGCCGAGTCGCGGCCGCTGCCGGTCGTCTACGCGGCGTGGCTGACCGGCGGCGAGCTGCACCTGCAGCTCGCCCAGCCCTCCGGCAAGCCGCCCGCGCCCTGGCAGCTCGGGCAGGACCAGACGTTCTGGGTGCTGGCGGGCAGCGACGCCCGGTCCTACGGCGACAGCGACACCGCCGCGCCCTACCCGGGCCTGGTCAGCCTCGGCACCATGGACGACTCCCGCCTCCTGCTCAACCTGGAAGCCGTGCCCGGCATCGTCTCGCTCAGCGGCCGCGAGGCCGACCGGGACGCCGTCTTCGCCTCCGTGGCCGCCGAGCTGGCCACCAACGGCTGGTCGGACCGCATGACCGTCACCCTCGTCGGTTTCGGCGAGGACCTCACCGCGCTCGCCCCCAACCGGCTGCGCCACCTCGACGGCATCGAGGCCCTGCTGGAGACCATGGAGGCCGAGACCCGGCAGCGGCGCGGCGCCCTCGGCGCCGCCGGGCACGACTCGGTGCTGACCGGCCGTACCGGACCCGCACAGCACGCCCGCTGGGCGCCGCACCTCGTCCTGCTCGCCGCCCAGCCCTCCGCCGAGGACGCCCGCAGGCTCGCCGAACTCGCCGCCGACGCCAGCCGGCTCGGCATCGGCTACCTCGTGGGCAGCGAGAGCGGTGAAATGCCCGGCGCCGCCTGGGAGATGGAGGTCTCCGGCGACGGCAAGCTGCGCGCCCCGCTGCTCGGCCTGGAACTGGACGCCCAGTTGCTGCCCGCCGCACTGCGGCAGGCCGTCGTCGAACTGTTCGTCACGGCCGACCCCGAGCACGGCGGTCCGGACGGGCCGACGACCACCCCGCCGTTCCTCGTCGACATCAGCGAGCAGGGCCGCCCCGCGGTCTACGCCCGCCTCGTCGGGTCGTACGAGATCATCGGTCTCCAGGCGCCGGACGACGAGCGCAGCGCGCTGCTGCACGAGGCGCTCGCCCTGCTGCTCCTGCACCGCGAGGGCGTGCACCCGCGCGTGCTGTCCTCCGCGCTGTGGCCGCGCGGTGTCACCGACGACGTCCGCGAGGCGATGCTGGAGCGGCTGCGCGCCTGGCTCGGCGCCGACCCGGACGGCACGCCGCGCCTGACCACCGACGCCACCGGCCGGCTCGTCCTCGCCAAGTCGGTCGTCTCCGACCTGGACGTGCTGCGCTCCCTCTACCACGAGGCCACGCAGGGCCGCGGCGTCGGCAGCCGCGCCGTGCGCGGGCGGCTGCTCACCGACGCGCTCGTCCTGGTGCGCGGCCCGCTGCTCGCCGACCGGCCCGCAGGCCGCTACCGCTGGCTCACGCACGAGATCGTCGACGCCCAGCTGCCGCTGCTGGTCGCCGACATCGGGCTCGCGCTGTCGGAGTTCCACCTGGAGAAGGAGCGCGCCGAGCGGGCCATCGAGGCGCTGAACGCCGCGCTGAAGACCGCCCCCGACGACGAGCGCCTGTGGCACGAGCTGCTGCGCGCCACCCACGCCACCGGAGACCCGGAGCGGCTCGCGGCGCTCGCCGCCGACCTCGTCACCCGCAGCGGGGCCCGCGGTCTGCCGCCGCGCACCGAGGCCCTCCTCGACGAACTCCTGCCGACGTGGCGCGAGGGCGCCGCGGCCGTCGGATGAACGACCTGATCCTGGCGGCGGTCGCCGCGCTGTGGGGTGCGGTGGCGGGCGCACGGCTGCCCCGGGCGGCGTACCGCTTCAGCGTGCCCTCGGCCGCCGAGGGCGAGGAGCAGGAGGGCTGGCGGCGGACGTGTCCGCACGGGCACCCTGTGCGGGGCTGGCTCGGCCCGGGCCGTTGCCGGCAGTGCCCGCCCGCCACGGCGTCGTACGGCCCGCACGCGGTGCCCTTCGCCGTCGTCACCGCGCTGCTGTGCGCCGCCGTCGCCGCAGCCACCGGCACCCGGCCCGAGCTGTTCGTCTGGCTGCTGCTGACGCCCGTCGGTGTGCTGCTCGCCGTCGTCGACCTGCGGGTGCAGCGGCTGCCCGACCCGCTCACCCTGCCGCTCGCGGGCGCCGCCGCCGTCCTGCTGGGCCTGGCCGCGCTGCTGCCCGAGCACGCCGGGCACTGGACGACGGCCCTGCTCGGCGGTCTGGCGCTGGGCGGCGGCTACTTCCTGCTGTTCCTGATCAACCCGTCCGGCATGGCCTTCGGCGACGTGAAGCTGGCCCTCGGCGCGGGCGCCGCCCTCGGCTGGTACGGCTGGCCGACGCTGCTGCTGGGCACCTTCGCCGGTTTCCTGTTCGGCGCGCTGTACGGCGGTTTCCTGGTCGTCGCGCGGGGCGCCGGGCGGCGTACGGCGATCGCGTTCGGGCCGTTCCTGCTCGCGGGGGCGTTCGCGGGGGTGCTGGTGGGGGCGTACACGGCCTGAGGGCGGCAAGGCCAAGGTCAGCGGTGTCGGACCCCTGGCGTACGCTGGTTCGGTCCGTTACACCCCTTATGAAAAGGACGCTCCGGTGACCGAGAAGGCCGACCTCCAGTCCGTCCTCGACCGTGCCGCCGCGGGCGGACGGATCACGCCCGAGGAGGCGCTCGACCTCTACCGTGACGCCCCGCTGCACGCGCTCGGCGCCGCCGCCGACGCCGTGCGCCGCCGCAGGTACGCGGGCACCGAGCACATCGCGACGTACATCATCGAGCGGAACATCAACTACACGAACGTGTGCGTCACGGCGTGCAAGTTCTGCGCCTTCTACGCCGCCCCGAAGGACACGGCGAAGGGCTGGACCCGCGACCTCGACGACATCCTGCGCCGCTGCGCGGAGACCGTGGAGCTGGGCGGCACGCAGATCATGTTCCAGGGCGGCCACCACCCGGACTTCGGTGTCGAGTACTACGAGACGCACTTCAAGGCCATCAAGGACGCGTTCCCGCAGTTGGTGATCCACTCGCTCGGCGCGTCCGAGGTCGAGCACATGGCCCGGATCAGCGGTGTGTCCGTCGAGGAGGCCATCACCCGCATCCACCGGGCGGGCCTCGACTCCTTCGCGGGCGCGGGCGCCGAGCTGCTGCCGGAGCGGCCGCGCAAGGCCATCGCGCCGCTGAAGGAGTCCGGCGAGCGCTGGCTGGAGATCATGGAGACCGCGCACCGGCTGGGCGTGGAGTCGACGTCCACCATGCTGATGGGCACCGGCGAGACCAACGCCGAGCGCATCGAGCACCTGCGGATGATCCGCGACGTACAGGACCGCACGGGCGGCTTCCGCGCGTTCATCCCGTACACCTACCAGCCGGAGAACAACCACCTGAAGGGCCGCACGCAGGCGACCCTGTTCGAGTACCTGCGGATGATCGCGATCGCCCGCCTCTTCCTCGACAACGTCGCCCACATCCAGGGCTCGTGGCTGACCACGGGCAAGGAGGCCGGCCAGCTCTCCCTGCACTACGGCGCGGACGACCTCGGCTCGATCATGCTGGAGGAGAACGTCGTCTCCTCCGCCGGCGCCAAGCACCGCTCCAACCGCATGGAGATCATCGACCTGATCCGCAAGGCGGACCGCGTCCCGGCGCAGCGCTCGACGACGTACGAGCACCTGGTCGTGCACGACGACCCGGCGAACGACCCCGTCGACGACCGCGTGGTCTCCCACATCTCCTCGACCGCGATCGAGGGCGGCACGGCTCATCCGGAGCTGAAGCTGCTGGCGTCCAACTGACCCCGCCGTGCTGACGATTCACGCCGACTCCCGGGGCCGGGCCCTGGTCGTGCAGGGCGAGTGGATCGCCACCGCCGGGCCCGTGGAGGAGGCGCGCGCCGCATATCCGGGGGCGCGCGTGCGCGAGTGGCCCGGCATCCTCAGCCCGGGGCTGGTCAACCTGTACGGCACCGAGCTGCTGGAGGAGGCCTACCACCCGGACCCGCGCGAGGCCCACGAGCTCGGCACCGAGCCGCTGACCGGCGACGCGCTGGCGATGCTCGCCCTGGACGACGCCCGCTGGGGTGCGAGCGCCCGGCGCGGAGTGCAGCGCATGCTGGCGCACGGCACGGTCGCGGTGGCCTGCGAGCCGGTGCGCAACCGCGCGGTGAAGGACGCGGTACGGCGCACCGGGCTGGGTGTGGTGGGCCGGATCGGCAGGCCGGAGGGGCCCGCGTCGCTGGACCCGTACGCCTGCGGCGCGCCGGTGCAGTTCGCGCCTGAGCGGGAGGCGGGCTCGGCCGCCCGGTTCGCCGTGTTCGACGTACGGGACGAGACGGAACTGGCGGAACGCGGGGCCGGAACGTGCGTGGCGACGGTGGTGGCCGGACGCTTGGTCCACCGGCGCAGATGACCGCCGACGAGGGGCGCGGGGAACTGCGCGGGCAGCCTCCGGCGTGCGGGTGGGTGGAGGACGTGGCGGCGCGCCAGAAGCCGGGGCTCCTGCGCGCGGGGCCCCCTGCCACAATGGTGCGGTGACCCGCGCATCCCTGGACAAGCAGCCGCACGAAGTCGCCTCGATGTTCGACGACGTGGCGGACCGGTACGACCTGACCAACGACGTGCTGTCCCTGGGGCAGGACCGCCGCTGGCGCAAGGAGGTGGCCAAGGCGGTCGACGCCCGGCCCGCGCAGAAGGTGCTGGACCTGGCCGCCGGTACGGCGACGTCCTCGCTGCCGTTCGCGCAGACCGGCGCCTACGTCGTCCCCTGCGACTTCTCCCTCGGCATGCTCCAGGTCGGCAAGAGCAAGCGCTCCTGGCTGCCCTTCACCGCCGGCGACGCGACGAAGCTGCCGTTCAAGGACGACACCTTCGACGCGGTGACGATCTCCTTCGGGCTGCGCAACGTGCAGGACTACGACACGGCGCTGCGCGAGATGCACCGGGTGACCCGGCCCGGCGGCCGCATCGTCATCTGCGAGTTCTCCCACCCGACGTGGGCGCCCTTCAGGACCGTCTACACCGAGTACCTGATGCGGGCGCTGCCGCCGGTCGCCCGCGCGGTGTCCTCCAACCCGGACGCGTACGTGTACCTCGCCGAGTCCATCCGCGCCTGGCCGGACCAGCCCGCCCTCGCCGAACACCTGCGCAAGGCCGGCTGGACGAAGGTGGCCTGGCGCAACCTGACCGGCGGCGTGGTGGCACTGCACCGGGGGTTCAAGGAGAGCTGAGGCTTCGGGGCTCCTCCAGCTCCCGTTGCAGCCCGCCGTGCGGTGGCTGTGTCGGGCGCGGCTCGTGCACGCCCGCTCCGCCTCCTCCCTCTCCCTCGCCGAGGTCGAACCACACGGTGATCACGGCCCCGCGCGGAACGGCGACGCCGGGCGGCGGGTACTGCCGTACGACGTAGTCGACGACGGTCCGGCGGAAGTCGGGCCGGTCGGGGGCGGCGAGCAGCACGCCGTGCGTGGTCGCTCTCTCGCGCGCGTCGACGGCCATGAGGCCGACGAACCTGGGCACACGGACTTCCGGAGTTCTGGGTGTTATCGGCATAGATGTCACCCCCCAGCGGTACTGGCAGGGTAGCCGCCCGGGGGTGCCCACCGGAAGCCTTCTGTCGCTTTCCGTAGCGGAGGGTTACTCAGGGTTACAGGTCGAGTCGGTAGCAGTGGCCCTGGCGCTCCGACTCCGGCGTCACGAACGTCTGCGCCAGCCGCATGCCCAACCGCTGCGTGACGGCGATCGAGCGGGCGTTGCGCGCGTCGACCAGGGCGACGACGCTGCCCACGCCCGCCGCGCGCACCCGCTCCACGGTCATGAGCGCGGCCGCGGAGACGTACCCCTTGCCCCAGTGCTCCCGGCCCAGCCGCCAGCCGATCTCGATCTCGCCGGCCGGTCCCCACGCGTGCGGCCATGGCTGGGCGCCGGTGAAGCCGATGACCCGGTCCTGCTCGTCCACCATGGTCCACAGGCAGAAGCCCAGCTCGGCGTCGTGTCTGCGCTGGCGGGCGGTGAGCTCCTCGTAGACGGACAGCTCGGCCGGTCTGCCGCCGTGGAACTCCATGACGTCCGGGTGTGCGAAGACCCGGTGCCAGGCCACCGCGTCCTCGTCGGTGGGGACACGCAGCCGTACCACGGGGAGAGTTCGGTTCACGGGGCAGCCCTTCAGCCGTTTGATCAATGCTGCTGAATAGACTGCCCATGTCCCGTGCCGGTCGGCACACAGATTTCGAACTTGGGGAGATCCCGCCGTGAGTGTCGTGACCGAGCCGCTCTCCGAGAACACCGCCGATGTGATCGTCGTGGGCGCGGGCCCGGCCGGCTCCACCACCGCGTACCACCTCGCGCGGGCCGGGCTGGACGTGCTGCTGCTGGAGAAGACCGCCTTCCCCCGGGAGAAGGTGTGCGGTGACGGCCTCACCCCGCGCGCCGTGAAGCAGCTCGTGGCGATGGGCATCGACATCTCCGAGGAAGCCGGCTGGCTGCGCAACAAGGGCCTGCGCATCATCGGCGGCGGGGTGCGCCTGCAGCTGGATTGGCCGGATCTCGCCTCCTTCCCCGACTACGGCCTGGTCCGCAAGCGCGACGACTTCGACGAGCAGCTGGCCCGCCAGGCCCAGAAGGCGGGCGCACGCCTCTTCGAGCGCTGCAACGTCTCCGGCCCGGTCGTCGACGACCGCACCGGCCGCATCACCGGCGTCACCGCCAAGCTCGGCGAGGAGAAGCGCGAGGTCACCTTCCGCGCGCCGCTCGTCGTCGCCGCCGACGGCAACTCCACCCGCCTGTCCCTGGCGATGGGCCTGCACCGCCGCGAGGACCGTCCGATGGGCGTCGCGGTCCGGACGTACTTCGAAAGCCCCCGCCACGACGACGACTACCTGGAGTCCTGGCTGGAGCTGTGGGACCGCCGCGGCCCCCAGGACCGGCTGCTGCCCGGCTACGGCTGGATCTTCGGCATGGGCGACGGCACCTCCAACGTCGGCCTCGGCGTGCTCAACACCTCCGACTCCTTCAAGGAGCTCGACTGGCGCGAGGTGCTCAAGGCCTGGTGCGCCTCCATGCCGGAGGACTGGGGCTACACCCCCGACAACATGACCGGCCCGATCCGCGGCGCCGCCCTCCCCATGGCCTTCAACCGCCAGCCGCACTACACCAAGGGCCTGCTGCTGGTCGGCGACGCGGGCGGCCTGGTGAACCCCTTCAACGGCGAGGGCATCGCCTACGCCATGGAGTCGGGGCAGCTCGCCGCCGACGTCATCGTCCAGGCACACGCGCGTGCCACGCCCGGCCAGCGCGAACTCGCCCTCCAGCGCTACCCGCGCATCCTCAAGGACACCTACGGCGGCTACTACACGCTCGGCCGCGCCTTCGTGAAGCTCATCGGCAACCCGAAGGTCATGCAGATCGCCGCCCAGCGCGGTCTGACCCACCCGGTGCTGATGAAGTTCACCCTCAAGCTGCTCGCCAACCTCACCGACCCCACGGGCGGCGACGCGATGGACCGCATCATCAACGGCCTGAGCAAGGTCGCGCCGAAGGCGTAGCCCCACCCGGACCGACACCGACGGCCGGCGCTTCCCTCGAGGAGCGCCGGCTTTCGCGTACCGGGGCCGCGGAGGGGCAGAAGGTTCCGGCGCGGCGCCCGTGGAGGCGCGGAGGCTTCCCGGCGCGGCGTACCGGAGCCGCGGAGGCGCTGGCTTCCCGCGCGGCGTACGCCGACGGGTTGGGCGAGTTGAGCGAGTTGAGCGAGTTGGGCGAGTTGGGCGAGTTGCGCGAGGCCCGAGCCGAAGCCGGCCGCGTTGCGCCCGCGTACGCCGAAGGGCCGCTGCCCTGGTGCGGCTGCGACCCTTCGTCCCTTTTACGGTTGTACGTGCGCGTGTGTCAGAGGACGCGCACCGCACCGCTCGGCGGGTCGTACGACAGGTCACGCTCGACGACGCCCGTGGACGGGTTCTGCGCACCGACGAACATGCCGTCACCGACGTACACGGCCACGTGGTAGGCGCTGCCCGCACCGCCCCAGTAGAGGATGTCGCCCGGCTGAAGGTTGCTCAGGGAGACCTGGGTGCCGGCGGTGGACTGGTCCTGCGAGACGCGCGGCAGGTCGATGCCGACCTGCTTGAAGGCGGTCTGCACCAGGCCGGAGCAGTCGTAGGCGGACGGGCCGGTGGCGCCGGAGACGTAGGCCTTGCCGACCTGCGCCTTGACGAAGTCGACGACGGCGGCGGCCGAACCGGTCGCCGAGGACGAGCTGGTGGAGACGTCGGCGCTCACCGAGGCGGAGAGCGTGGGGCGCTCGGAGCTGCGGGAGGCGCGCTGTGCGGTCTGCTGGGCGGCCTGCTCGGCGGCCGCCTTGCGGGCGGCCTCCTCCTCGGCCTTCTTCTTGGCCTCCGCGGCCTTCTTCTTGGCCTCGGTGAGGTTCTTCTGGGCCTGCTGGGCGGCCTTCGCCGCGGCCGCGTCACGCTCGGCACGCAGCTCGTAGTTCGCGGCGGCCAGCTGCGTGGCCTCAGCGGACTGGGCGACCTGGGCGGACAGGTCTGCCGTCAGGGTGGGCAGTTCAAGGGTCTGCGTCACCGGCTCCGCGGCGTTCGCCGACGAGGCCGACGCACCGGCGACTGCCAGGGTGCTGAGGACGCCACCGGCAACTCCGGCCCGCATCGCGATTTTCGACGCGCTGCGGCGGGGTTTCCGGTGGCTGCGTATGTGAGCGGTGTGGGACATGGGTACAACCGGTATCAGGGGCTCCTTCATACCTTCAAGAAACGTGTGCTGCGCCACAGTTGCTCAGCCGAGACACCGAATCCCGGGCGTGTCGTTCTTTATTGACGCCGTAACGGACATTGCGGACGCCGCTCAACACGGCTTTGATCACGTACTTTCGTCATTACGCCCGAATTGCCCGCCGCCTACCACTGGTTGGGCTCGATGGCCAAGCCCGGTTCTCGCAGGCCCCTCCCGGGTGTGGCGGAGGTCACGGAACGGTCTCCGGTCGGCCCGCGTCCGCGCAGCATGATCACATCCTGATCACGGCGCGATCTCGACGCCGCGACTTCGTGAACGCGTGCACGCGTCCACGGCGTGCACCGCGGGTCCCCCTGATGTGTGAACGCGGCCGCTAGCAAGAGATCAAGTCCAGGGCGAATTTGCCTCGTCTCGAAGTCTCTTGATATGGAGACGACCCCTCTGAGCTGCCCCGACGAGCGGAAATGTCACGTCTGGTGATCACTCGGACGCTTCCTGTACGAAGATCACCGCTCATACGACTTCATGATCCTTCGTCAGGTGGTGGAGATCACAAAGCTTGTGCAATACCCCGTGTCGCAGATCACAGACCGGCGGGCATAAGATGCACGCGGTTGGGCTTGTGACCTGCTTCACATGTTCCCGATCTCCGCCGGGGCGGGCGGGGTTCGTGGGGCCGACGAGGCAGTTGTGAGACCGACCGCAACCGCCAGCAGTCAGTGCCGACTGAGAGGAGCGAGGAGCGGTGAACGCGTATGCGCCCATCCTCGTACTGGGAGCCCTCGGGGCAGGCTTTGCGATCTTCTCCGTGGTCATGGCCACGCTGATCGGTCCGAAGCGGTACAACCGCGCCAAGCTCGAAGCCTACGAGTGCGGTATCGAGCCGACCCCCACGCCGGCCGGCGGCGGGCGCTTCCCCATCAAGTACTACCTGACGGCGATGCTCTTCATCGTCTTCGACATCGAGATCGTCTTCCTCTACCCCTGGGCCGTCACCTTCGACGCCCTGGGGATTTTCGGGCTCGTGGAGATGCTGCTCTTCGTGCTCACCGTCTTCGTCGCCTACGCCTACGTCTGGCGGCGCGGCGGCCTGGAATGGGACTGAGGGGCCTCAAAGACATGGGACTCGAAGAAAAGCTTCCGAGCGGCTTCCTGCTGACCACCGTCGAACAGGCCGCGGGCTGGGTGCGCAAGGCGTCCGTGTTCCCCGCGACCTTCGGCCTCGCCTGCTGCGCCATCGAGATGATGACCACCGGCGCCGGCCGCTACGACCTGGCCCGCTTCGGCATGGAGGTCTTCCGCGGCTCGCCCCGCCAGGCGGACCTGATGATCGTCGCCGGCCGGGTCAGCCAGAAGATGGCGCCGGTCCTGCGGCAGGTCTACGACCAGATGCCGAACCCGAAGTGGGTGATCTCCATGGGGGTGTGCGCCTCCTCGGGCGGCATGTTCAACAACTACGCGATCGTCCAGGGCGTCGACCACATCGTCCCCGTCGACATCTATCTGCCCGGCTGCCCGCCGCGCCCCGAGATGCTGATGGACGCGATCCTCAAGCTCCACCAGAAGATCCAGTCCTCCAAGCTCGGCGTGAACGCCGAGGAGGCGGCCCGGGAGGCGGAGGAAGCGGCGCTCAAGGCCCTGCCCACGATCGAGATGAAGGGGCTGCTGCGGTGAGCGACGCGAACCACAACGGGGCCGACCACAACGGGGTGAACCCCGAGAAGGACCTGTCCGCCTCCAACCTGCCCGGCCAGCGCGGTGAGGGCGGCGAGGAGATCCGCGTCCAGCGCGGCATGTTCGGCGCCGACAACGGCGGCGACACCTCCGGCTACGGCGGCCTGGTCCGCTCGGTCCGCCTCCCGGGACCGGCGAGCAGGCCGTACGGCGGCTGGTTCGACGAGGTCGCCGACGAACTCGAGGGCGCGCTGGAGGAACAGGGCCTGCTGCCCGAGAACGCCATCGAGAAGACGGTCGTCGACCGCGACGAGCTGACGTTCCACATCGAACGCGAGCACCTGCTCCGCGTCGCCCGCACCCTGCGCGACGACCCGGCGCTGCGCTTCGAGCTGTGCACCGGCGTCAGCGGCGTGCACTACCCGAACGACAAGGGCCGCGAGCTGCACGCCGTCTACCACCTGCGCTCGATCACCCACAACCGGCTCGTCCGGCTCGAGGTCAGCTGTCCCGACAGCGACCGGCACATCCCGTCGCTGGTCTCCGTCTATCCGACGAACGACTGGCACGAGCGCGAGACCTACGACTTCTTCGGGATCGTCTTCGACGGTCACCCGGCCCTGACGCGGATCATGATGCCGGACGACTGGCAGGGCCATCCGCAGCGCAAGGACTACCCCCTCGGCGGCATCCCCGTCGAGTACAAGGGCGCCCAGATCCCGGCTCCGGACCAGCGGAGGTCGTACTCGTGAGCAACACGCAGTCACACGCCGCGTCGGCCGCCTCGGCCCGCGAGACCACCGAGGGCACCGTCTACACGGTGACCGGCGGCGACTGGGACGAGGTCGTCCAGTCCGCCGCCAAGGCCGACGACGAGCGCATCGTCGTCAACATGGGTCCCCAGCACCCCTCCACCCACGGCGTGCTGCGCCTGATCCTGGAGATCGAGGGCGAGACGGTCACCGAGGCCCGCTGCGGCATCGGTTACCTCCACACCGGCATCGAGAAGAACCTCGAGTACCGGACCTGGACGCAGGGCACCACGTTCGTGACGCGCATGGACTACCTGACGTCCTTCTTCAACGAGACCGCCTACTGCATGGCCGTGGAGAAACTCCTCGGCATCGAGGACCAGATCAGCGAGCGGGCCAAGATCATCCGGGTGCTCCTGATGGAGCTGAACCGGCTCTCCTCCCACCTGGTGTGCATCGCCACCGGCGGTATGGAGCTCGGCGCCACCACGATCATGATCTACGGGTTCCGTGACCGCGAGATGATCCTCGACATCTACGAGCTCATCACCGGCCTGAGGATGAACCACGCGTACATCCGCCCCGGCGGACTCGCCCAGGACCTGCCGCCCGGCGCGGTGGACCACATCCGCGAGTTCGTGAAGAAGATGCAGAAGAACCTCCCGGAGTACGACAAGCTCGCCACCGGGAACCCCATCTTCAAGGCCCGTATGCAGGACGTCGGCTACCTCGACCTGGCCGGCTGCATGGCCCTCGGCGCGACGGGACCCATCCTGCGCGCCACCGGCCTGCCGCACGACCTGCGCAAGACACAGCCCTACTGCGACTACGAGACGTACGACTTCGACGTCCCGACCGCCGACAGCTGCGACGCCTACGGCCGCTTCCTGATCCGGCTGGAGGAGATGCGCCAGTCGCTGCGCATCGTCGAGCAGTGCCTGGACCGGCTCCAGCCCGGCCCGGTCATGGTCGCCGACAAGAAGATCGCCTGGCCGGCCCAGCTCGCCCTGGGACCGGACGGACTGGGCAACTCCCTCGACCACATCAAGAAGATCATGGGCACCTCCATGGAGGCCCTGATCCACCACTTCAAGCTGGTCACGGAGGGCTTCCGCGTCCCGCCGGGCCAGGTGTACGCGGCGGTCGAGTCCCCCAAGGGCGAACTCGGCGTGCACGCCGTCTCCGACGGCGGCACCCGCCCCTACCGGGTCCACTTCCGCGACCCGTCCTTCACCAACCTGCAGGCCATGGCGGCGATGTGCGAGGGCGGCCAGGTCGCCGACGTCATCGTCGCCGTCGCGTCCATCGACCCCGTGATGGGAGGCGTCGACCGGTGACCACCTCTTCTTCGGAGCGGGGCGTCAGCCTGGGGATGCCCGAGCTGCCCGCGCCCGACTACCCGGACGAGGTCCGAGCCCGGCTGGAGGCGGACGCGCGCGAGATCATCGCCCGCTACCCCGACTCCCGCTCGGCGCTCCTTCCGCTGCTGCACCTCGTGCAGTCGGAGGAGGGCCACGTCACGCGCACCGGGATGCAGTTCTGCGCGGACGTGCTCGGCCTGACCACGGCCGAGGTCACCGCGGTCGTCACCTTCTACACCATGTACCGGCGCAGGAAGAGCGGCGACTACCAGGTCGGCGTGTGCACCAACACGCTGTGCGCGGTGATGGGCGGCGACGCGATCTTCGAGCAGCTCCAGGAGCACCTCGGCGTCGGCAACGGCGAGACCACCGACGACGGCAAGGTCACCCTGGAACACATCGAGTGCAACGCGGCCTGCGACTTCGCGCCCGTCGTCATGGTCAACTGGGAGTTCTTCGACAACCAGACCCCCGACAGCGCCCGTCGTCTCGTGGACGACCTGCGCGCGGGACGCCCGGTCACGCCCACGCGCGGTGCGCCGCTGTGCACCTTCAAGGAGACCGCGCGGATCCTGGCCGGCTTCCCCGACGAGCGGCCAGGGGCCGTCGAGGCAAGCGGCAGTGCGGGACCGGCGTCGCTGGTGGGCCTCCGCCTGGCCAAGGGAGAGGCCGCACCCGCGCGCGTGGTCCATCCGCGCGGCGGTCCTCATCAGGAGCCGCAGGACCGGGTGCACGAGCCGTCGCCGGCCGAGCACCTCAGCTCCCATGACGCGCCGCAGGACACATCGGCCTCCGACCCCTCCCACCCGGCGGGGCCCGCAGCCGAGGAGGGGGAGTGATGACCTTGGCACCCGAACTGAAGGAAAACAGCCCCGAGGAGCTGCTCGCACCCGTGCTGTCGTCCTTCTGGGACGAGGACCGGTCGTGGTCCCTGGAGGTCTACCGAAGGCACGAAGGGTACGAGGGGCTCCGCAAGGCGCTCGCCATGTCGCCGGACGACCTGATCGCGTACGTCAAGGACTCCGGTCTGCGCGGGCGCGGCGGCGCGGGATTCCCGACGGGCATGAAGTGGCAGTTCATCCCGCAGGGTGATGGAAAGCCGCACTATCTAGTTGTCAACGCCGACGAGTCGGAGCCCGGGACGTGCAAGGACATCCCGCTCCTCTTCGCGAACCCGCACAGCCTCATCGAGGGCATTGTGATCGCGTGCTATGCCATCCGGTCGTCGCATGCCTTCATCTATCTGCGTGGTGAAGTCGTCCCCGTTCTGCGGCGGTTGCACGAGGCCGTGCGCGAGGCCTACGAGGCCGGCTACCTCGGCGAGAACATCCTGGGCAGCGGGCTCGACCTGAACCTCACCGTGCACGCCGGCGCCGGCGCGTACATCTGCGGTGAGGAGACCGCGCTGCTGGACTCGCTCGAAGGCCGCCGGGGTCAACCGCGGCTCCGTCCCCCCTTCCCTGCTGTCGCGGGCCTGTATGCCTGCCCGACTGTTGTGAACAACGTCGAGTCGATCGCGTCGGTTCCCGCGATCCTCCATCGGGGCAAAGAATGGTTCCGGTCGATGGGCAGCGAGAAGTCCCCGGGCTTCACGCTCTACTCCCTCTCCGGCCATGTCGCGAGCCCCGGGCAGTACGAGGCGCCGCTCGGGATCACCCTGCGCCAGCTCCTCGACATGAGCGGCGGCATGCGCCCCGGGCACCGCCTGAAGTTCTGGACGCCGGGCGGCTCCTCGACCCCGATGTTCACCGACGAGCACCTCGACGTCCCCCTCGACTACGAAGGGGTGGGCGCCGCCGGTTCCATGCTCGGCACGAAGGCCCTGCAGTGCTTCGACGAGACGACCTGCGTGGTGCGCGCCGTGACCCGCTGGACGGAGTTCTACGCCCACGAGTCCTGCGGAAAGTGCACGCCCTGCCGCGAGGGCACCTACTGGCTGGTGCAGTTGCTGCGGGACATCGAGGCCGGCAAGGGCGCGATGAGCGACCTCGACAAGCTCGCCGACATCGCCGACAACATCAACGGCAAGTCGTTCTGCGCCCTCGGCGACGGCGCGGCCTCGCCGATCTTCTCCTCGCTGAAGTACTTCCGTGAGGAGTACGAGCAGCACATCACGGGCCGCGGCTGCCCCTTCGACCCGGCCAAGTCGACGGCCTGGGCCGACCGCACGGAGGTGAACGCATGACCGTGACCACCAACGCCCCGGCGGGCGGGGGAGAGGCGGCGGTCCCGCCGGAGGACCTGGTGACGCTGACCATCGACGGCGCCGAGATCAGCGTGCCCAAGGGCACCCTGGTCATCCGGGCCGCCGAGCAGCTCGGCATCGAGATCCCCCGGTTCTGCGACCACCCCCTGCTCGACCCGGCCGGCGCCTGCCGCCAGTGCATCGTCGAGGTCGAGGGCCAGCGCAAGCCGATGGCGTCCTGCACGATCACCTGCACCGACGGCATGGTCGTGAAGACGCAGCTCAGCTCCCCGGTCGCGGAGAAGGCCCAGAAGGGTGTGATGGAGCTGCTGCTCATCAACCACCCGCTGGACTGCCCGGTCTGCGACAAGGGCGGCGAGTGCCCGCTGCAGAACCAGGCGATGTCGCACGGCAACGCCGAGTCCCGCTTCGAGGGAAAGAAGCGGACCTACGAGAAGCCGGTCCCGATCTCCACGCAGGTGCTGCTGGACCGCGAGCGGTGCGTGCTGTGCGCGCGCTGCACCCGCTTCTCCAACCAGATCGCCGGTGACCCGATGATCGAGCTGATCGAGCGGGGGGCGCTGCAGCAGGTCGGCACCGGTGAGGGCGACCCGTTCGAGTCGTACTTCTCCGGCAACACGATCCAGATCTGCCCGGTCGGCGCGCTCACCTCGGCCGCCTACCGGTTCCGCTCGCGCCCCTTCGACCTCATCTCCTCGCCGTCGGTGTGCGAGCACTGCTCCGGCGGTTGCGCGACGCGCACCGACCACCGGCGCGGCAAGGTCATGCGGCGGCTGGCCGCCTTCGACCCCGAGGTCAACGAGGAGTGGATCTGCGACAAGGGCCGCTTCGCCTTCCGCTACGCCCAGCAGAGGGACCGGCTCACCACACCGCTGGTGCGCAACGCGGAGGGCGAGCTGGAGCCCGCGTCCTGGCCGGAGGCGCTGCAGATCGCCGCGCAGGGGCTGCTCGCCTCGCGGGGCCGTACGGGTGTGCTGACCGGTGGCCGGCTCACCGTCGAGGACGCCTACGCCTACAGCAAGTTCGCGCGCGTGGCGCTCGACACCAACGACATCGACTTCCGCGCGCGGGTGCACAGCAGCGAGGAGGCCGACTTCCTCGCCGCCCGGGTCGCCGGGCGAGGCCGTGACCTCGACGGTACGGGCGTGACGTACACCTTCCTGGAGAAGGCGCCGGCGGTCCTGCTGGCCGGCTTCGAGTCCGAGGAGGAGGCGCCCGGCGTCTTCCTCAGGCTGCGCAAGGCCTGGCGCAAGCACGGGCAGCGGGTGTTCGCGCTGGCGACGCACGAGACGCGTGGGCTGACCAAGGCGGGCGGCACGCTGCTGCCGGCCGCTCCCGGCACCGAGACCGAGTGGCTGGACGCACTCGCGAGCGGCGTCGGTCTGGAGGGCGACGGGGCCGGGGCCGCCGAGGCGCTGCGCACCGGCGGTGCGGTGATCGTCGTCGGTGAGCGGCTGGCCGCGGTGCCCGGCGGGCTTACGGCCGCCGTACGGGCCGCGTCCGCGACCGGCGCCGAGCTGGTGTGGATCCCGCGGCGGGCCGGGGAGCGCGGCGCGATCGAGGTGGGTGCGCTGCCGTCGCTGCTGCCGGGCGGCCGCCCGGCCACCGATCCACGCGCGCGTGAGGAGGTGGCCGCCGTCTGGGGCGTCGCCGAACTCCCGCACCGCTACGGCCGTGACGCCGGGCAGATCGTGGAGGCCGCCGCCGGCGGTGAACTCCAGGCGCTGCTGGTGGCCGGTGTGGAGGTCGCCGACCTGCCCGACCCGGCACGCGCGCGTGCCGCCCTCGACGAGGTCGGCTTCCTGGTGTCGCTGGAGCTGCGGCCCAGCGAGATCACCGAGCGTGCCGACGTCGTCCTGCCGGTCGCGGCGGTCGCCGAGAAGCCGGGCACCTTCCTCAACTGGGAGGGCCGGGTCCGCTTCTTCGACGCCGCTCTCAAGCCCGACCAGATGACCCGCCGTATCGAGCCGACCGACGCGCGCGTGCTGCAGATGCTCGCCGACGCCATGGACGTCCACCTGGGACTGCCCGATCTGCGCACCACGCGCGCGGAGATCGACCGGCTCGGCGCCTGGACCGGGCCGCGCGCCACCGACCCGCTGGAGACCGCCGGACCGTTGCCGCGGCCCGCGGCCGGTGAGGCGGTGCTCGCCGGGAACCGGCTGCTGCTCGACCAGGGCGTGCTCCAGCAGGGCGACGAGGCGCTCGCCGGGACCCGGCACGCCGCCCACGCGCGTCTGTCGGCCGCGACGGCCGCCGAGGCGGGCGTCAAGGACGGCGGCCTCCTCGCCGTGACCGGCCCCGCGGGTACCACCGAACTTCCGCTCGAGGTCACCGAGATGCCCGACCGTGTCGTCTGGCTCCCGCTGAACTCCGTCGGCGGCGGCGTCGCCTCCGACACCGGGGCGCTGCCCGGCTCGCTCGTCCGCATCGGCCCGGCGGCCGCCGTCGCCGACGCCCCGAAGGAGGTGGAGGCATGAGCGTGTACCTCGCCGCTGAGGACCTCTCGATGTTCGGCCGCGACCCGTGGTGGCTGGTCGTCGTCAAGGCGGTGTTCTGCTTCGCCTTCCTGATGGTGACCGTGCTGTTCTCCATCGTCTGGGAGCGCAAGGTCGTCGCCTGGATGCAGCTGCGCATCGGCCCCAACCGGCACGGCCCATGGGGCATGCTCCAGTCGCTCGCCGACGGCATCAAGCTGATGCTGAAGGAAGACGTCATCGTCAAACGCGCGGACAAGGTGGTCTACGTCCTCGCGCCGATCGTCGCCGCCATCCCGGCGTTCATGGCGATCGCGGTGATCCCCTTCGGACCGGCCGGCAACGAGATCTCGATCTTCGGCCACCGCACCACGATGCAGCTCACCGACCTGCCGATCGCGATGCTGTACATCCTCGCGGTCGCCTCGGTCGGCATCTACGGCATCGTGCTCGCGGGCTGGAGCTCCGGCTCGACGTACCCGCTGCTCGGCGGTCTGCGCTCCTGCGCGCAGATGATCTCCTACGAGATCGCGATGGGTGCCGCGTTCGCCTCGGTGTTCCTGTACTCCGGGTCGATGTCGACGTCGACGATCGTCGAGCAGCAGCACGACCGCTGGTACATCCTGCTGCTTCCGGTCTCCTTCATCCTCTACATCGTCACGATGGTCGGCGAGACCAACCGCGCCCCCTTCGACATGCCGGAGTCCGAGGGCGACCTGGTCGGCGGCTTCAACACCGAGTACTCGTCGATCAAGTTCGCGATGTTCATGCTCGCCGAGTACGTGAACATGGTGACGGTGTCGGCGGTGTCGACCACCCTCTTCCTCGGCGGCTGGCGCGCCCCCTGGCCCGTCAGCAGCTTCTGGGAGGGCGCCAACCACGGCTGGTGGCCGCTGCTCTGGTTCGTGATCAAGGTGCAGCTGCTGCTGTTCTTCTTCATCTGGCTGCGCGGCACACTGCCCCGCGTCCGCTACGACCAGCTGATGAAGCTCGGCTGGAAGGTCCTCATCCCGGTGTCGGTGGTGTGGCTGATGCTGGTCGCGACCGTGCGGGCGCTGCGCAACGAGAACTACGACTTCGCCGACATCGCCCTGTACGTCGGCGGCGCCGTCCTCGCACTGCTGCTGCTGTCGTTCGTCGTCGACATGTTCCGCGAGAAGACGAAGAAGGACGCGACGCCCGTCGAGCAGCCGGCCGGTTTCGACCCGATGGCCGGCGGATTCCCCGTACCACCGCTGCCCGGACAGGAGCTTCCGCCGGTGCCCCGGCGTCGCTCGCGCCGCGAGCGGGAGCTGATTGTCAGTGGTGGGTCCGATACTCACAGTGACGGATCTCTGGATGGAAAGGAGGCGTCCGATGGCTGAGGAGCCCAAGGAGACCGAGCCCGGTTTCCTCAACCCGGTGGCCGGCTTCGGCGTGACCTTCAAGGCCATGTTCAAGAAGCGGCTGACCGAGCAGTACCCGGAGCAGAAGAAGACCACGGCTCCGCGGTTCCACGGACGGCACCAGCTCAACCGCCATCCGGACGGCCTGGAGAAGTGCGTCGGCTGCGAGCTGTGCGCCTGGGCCTGCCCCGCCGACGCCATCTACGTGGAGGGCGCCGACAACACCGACGAGGAGCGCTACTCGCCGGGCGAGCGGTACGGCCGCGTCTACCAGATCAACTACGCCCGCTGCATCCTGTGCGGGCTGTGCATCGAGGCGTGCCCCACGCGCGCGCTGACGATGACGAACGAGTTCGAACTGGCCGACTCCAGCCGCGCCAACCTCATCTACACCAAGGAGCAGCTGCTCGCCGGCCTCGAAGAGGGCATGGTCGACTCCCCGCACGCCATCTACCCGGGGATGGACGAGCAGGACTACTACCGGGGCCTGGTCACCGAGGCCGCCCCGGACACGGTCCGGCAGGTCGCCGTCTCCAAGGGGGAGGTCCCGCAGGAGGCCGCGTCCACCTTCGGCGAGGAGGAACCGGCGTCGGAGAAGGTGATCGGGCGATGACGACGCAGCTCGCCGCCTACTCCACCTCCACCGGAGAGGCCTTCCAGTTCTGGGTCCTCGGCACGGTCGCGGTGATCGGCGCCCTGTGCACCGTCTTCATGAAGAAGGCCGTGCACAGCGCCCTCTGCCTCGCCGGGACCATGATCGTCCTGGCGGTGTTCTATCTCGCCAACGGCGCCTACTTCCTCGGCGTCGTGCAGATCGTCGTCTACACCGGCGCGATCATGATGCTGTTCCTGTTCGTGGTGATGCTCGTCGGTGTCACCGCGGCGGACTCCCTGAAGGAGACCATCAAGGGCCAGCGCTGGCTGGCCCTGGTGTGCGGCCTCGGCTTCGGCATCCTGCTGTTCGCCGGGATCGGCAACGCCTCCCTGAAGGAGTTCAACGGCACCGGCCAGGCGAACGCGAACGGCAACGTGGAGGGGCTCGCGTCCCTCATCTTCACCAAGTACGTCTTCGCCTTCGAAATCACCGGCGCCCTGCTGATCACGGCGACCATCGGGGCCATGGTGCTCACCCACCGCGAGCGCACCGAACGCGCCAAGACCCAGCGTGAACTGTCCGAACAGCGCATCCGTGAAGCCGTGTACATCCCGCCGCTGCCGGCGCCCGGCGTGTACGCCCGGCACAACGCGGTGGACATCGCGGGCCTGCTCCCCGACGGCACCCCGTCCGAGCTCACCGTCAGCAAGACGCTGCGCGAGCGCGGCCAGGTCCGTGACGTGTCCACCGAGGCGCTGAGCGACCTCAAGGCACTGGAGCAGCGCGCGCAGGAGCGCCTGGAGCGCGGTGCGAGCACACCGGCGACCTTCAAGCGGAACAAGGAGGCGTCACAGTGAACCCGGTCAACTACCTGTATCTGGCAGCTCTGTTGTTCACGATCGGCGCCACCGGTGTGCTGATCCGGCGCAACGCCATCGTGGTCTTCATGTGCATCGAGCTGATGCTGAACGCCTGCAACCTCGCGTTCGTCGCCTTCTCCCGGATGCACGGCAACCTCGACGGTCAGATCATCGCGTTCTTCACGATGGTCGTCGCGGCCGCGGAGGTCGTGGTCGGCCTCGCGATCATCGTGTCGCTGTTCCGTTCCCGCCACTCGGCCTCGGTCGACGACGCCAGCCTGATGAAGCTGTAAGGGGTCGGAAGAATCGTGGAGAACCTGATTGCGCTGCTCATCGCGGCGCCCCTGCTCGGAGCGGCCGTCCTCCTGGTCGGTGGCCGGCGCCTGGACCGCGTCGGCCACTGGATCGGCACACTGCTGTCGGCCGTGTCCTTCGTGTTCGCTCTCGTCCTCTTCTCCGACCTGCTGGGCAAGGACGCCGCACACCGCACCCTGACCCAGCACCTGTTCAGCTGGGTGCCGGTCGAGGGCTTCCGGGCGGACGCCGCCTTCCGCCTGGACCAGCTGTCGATGACGTTCGTCCTGCTGATCACCGGCGTCGGCTCGCTGATCCACCTGTACTCGGTCGGGTACATGGAGCACGACGAGCGCCGCCGCCGCTTCTTCGGCTACCTCAACCTGTTCCTCGCGGCGATGCTGCTGCTCGTCCTCGCCGACAACTACCTGCTGCTGTACGTCGGCTGGGAGGGTGTCGGTCTCGCCTCCTACCTGCTCATCGGCTTCTGGCAGCACAAGCCCAGCGCGGCCACCGCGGCGAAGAAGGCCTTCCTGGTCAACCGCGTCGGCGACATGGGCCTGTCGATCGCCATCATGCTGATGTTCACCACCTTCGGCACCTTCGCCTTCGGCCCGGTCCTCGGCACGCACGAGGCGCCCGGCCTGGTCGGCGGCGCCACGGAGGGCAAGCTCACCGCGATCGCCCTGATGCTGCTGCTCGCCGCCTGCGGCAAGTCCGCCCAGGTGCCGCTGCAGTCCTGGCTCGGGGACGCCATGGAGGGCCCGACCCCGGTCTCGGCCCTCATCCACGCCGCGACGATGGTGACCGCGGGCGTCTACCTCATCGTGCGCTCCGCGGCGATCTTCAACGCGGCGCCCGACGCGCAGCTCGTCGTCACCGTGGTCGGCGCGGTGACGCTGCTGTTCGGTGCGATCGTCGGTTGCGCCAAGGACGACATCAAGAAGGCCCTGGCCGGCTCGACCATGTCGCAGATCGGCTACATGGTGCTGGCCGCGGGCCTCGGCCCGATCGGCTACGTCTTCGCGATCATGCACCTGGTGACGCACGGCTTCTTCAAGGCCGGCCTCTTCCTCGGCGCCGGTTCCGTCATGCACGGCATGAACGACGAGGTCGACATGCGCCGCTACGGCGGCCTGCGCAAGTACATGCCGGTCACGTTCGTCACCTTCGGCCTCGGCTACCTCGCGATCATCGGCTTCCCCGGTCTGTCCGGCTTCTTCTCCAAGGACAAGATCATCGAGGCGGCGTTCGCCAAGGGCGGCACCGAGGGCTGGATCCTCGGCGGTGCGGCCCTGCTGGGCGCGGCCATCACCGCGTTCTACATGACGCGCGTGATGCTGATGACGTTCTTCGGCGAGGAGCGCTGGCGCAACGCGCCGACGCCGTCCCCGGCCGAGCCCAGCGTGGAGCCCGCGGCGGAGACCCGCGGCGCACACAGCGAGCCGCACCCGCACGAGTCGCCGAAGGTCATGACGATCCCGATGATCGTGCTGGCCGTCGGATCGGTCTTCGGGGGCGCGTTCTTCAGCATCGGCGACCGCTTCCTGAACTGGCTGGAGCCCGTCACCGGGCACAGCGAGGGCGACTCGCCGCTCAGCGCGGCGGTGGTCACCGGCGCCACCATGGTGTGCCTCGTCATCGGCGTGGCCATCGCCTGGGCCCAGTACGGCCGCAAGTCCGTCCCGGCCGTCGCCCCGCGCGGCTCGCTGCTCACCCGGGCCGCCCGCCGCGACCTGCTGCAGGACGACTTCAACCACGTCGTCCTGGTCCGCGGCGGCGAACACCTGACGCGCTCCCTGGTCTACGTCGACCACACCCTGGTCGACGGTGTCGTCAACGGCACGGCGGCCTCCGTCGGCGGCCTGTCCGGACGGCTGCGGCGACTGCAGAACGGCTTCGCGCGGTCGTACGCGGTCTCGATGTTCGGCGGTGCGGCACTGCTCATTGCCGCGACCCTGCTGATGAGGGCGGTCTGATACCGATGTCCTTTCCTCTGCTGACAGCGACGGCGGCGCTCCCGGCCATCGGGGCCATCGCCACGGCCGCCGTGCCGGCCGCGCGGCGCACCGCCGCCAAATGGCTGGCGCTGCTGTTCTCGCTCGCCACGCTCGCCCTGGCGGTCACGGTCCTGGTCCGCTTCGACCCGGGCGGAGGCCGCTACCAGCTCACCGAGTCGCACGCCTGGATCAAGAACTTCGGGGTGCGCTACGAACTGGGCGTGGACGGCATCGCGGTGGCGCTGGTCGCGCTGACCGCCCTGCTGATCCCGTTCATCGTCCTGGCGGGCTGGCACGACGCCGACCCGCTGGAGACCGGCAGCCGGCGCTGGCGGCCCACGCAGGGCTTCTTCGCGCTGATCCTGGCCGTCGAGGCGATGGTGATCCTCTCCTTCGAGGCCACCGACGTCTTCCTCTTCTACATCTTCTTCGAAGCCATGCTGATCCCGATGTACTTCCTCATCGGCGGCTTCGGTGACCGTGCCCATGAGCACGGCGAGGAAGCGGCGTCCACCCAACGGTCGTACGCGGCCGTGAAGTTCCTGCTCTACAACCTGGTCGGCGGTCTGATCATGCTGGCCGCGGTGATCGGTCTGTACGTGGTCGCCGGGAACTTCTCCCTCGCCGAGATCGCCCAGGCCCGGGCCAACGGCTCGCTGCACATGGCGACCAGCACCGAACGCTGGCTGTTCCTCGGCTTCTTCTTCGCCTTCGCGGTGAAGGCGCCGCTGTGGCCGCTGCACACCTGGCTGCCCAACGCCATGCAGGAGTCCACCGCGCCGGTCGCCGTCCTCATCACGGCGGTCGTCGACAAGGTCGGCACCTTCGCGATGCTGCGCTTCTGTCTCCAGCTCTTCCCGGAGGCGTCGAAGTGGGCGACGCCGGTGATCCTCGTCCTGGCGGTCATCAGCATCATCTACGGCGCGCTGCTCGCCGTCGGCCAGCGCGACATCAAGCGCCTGATCGCGTACGCGTCGATCTCGCACTTCGGCTTCATCATCCTCGGCATCTTCGCGATGACCAGTCAGGGCCAGTCCGGCGCGACGCTGTACATGGTCAACCACGGCATCTCGACGGCCGCGCTGATGCTGGTCGCCGGCTTCCTCATCTCCCGGCGCGGCTCGCGGCTCATCGCGGACTACGGCGGGGTGCAGAAGGTCGCCCCGGTGCTCGCCGGCACGTTCCTGATCGGTGGTCTCGCGACTCTGTCGCTGCCGGGTCTGGCGCCGTTCGTCAGTGAGTTCCTGGTGCTGGTCGGCACGTTCTCCCGCTACCCGGCGATCGGCATCATCGCCACGCTCGGCATCGTGCTGGCCGCGCTGTACACGCTGGTGCTGTACCAGCGGACGATGACCGGCCCGGTGAAGCCGGAGGTCTCCGCGATGCCCGACCTCCGGGTGCGCGAGCTGGTCGTCGTGGCCCCGCTCGTGGTCCTGCTGATCTTCCTGGGCGTCTACCCGAAGCCCGTCACGGACATCGTCAACCCGGCGGTCAAACAGACCCTGTCCGACGTACACAAGAAGGACCCCCGGCCCGAGGTGGAGGCGGCCAAGTGAGCACACCAGCCGTCCACAGC
Source organism: Streptomyces sp. NPDC097129 (assembly GCF_055668065.1). Taxonomy (NCBI): domain Bacteria; kingdom Bacillati; phylum Actinomycetota; class Actinomycetes; order Kitasatosporales; family Streptomycetaceae; genus Streptomyces; species Streptomyces sp. NPDC097129. The sequence continues at coordinate 64,408 of NZ_JBVOQE010000007.1, forward strand.
CTGTGGACAACTGCGGCCGACCCGATCTCCAAGATCGACGCGCCGAAGATCGAATACGGGCAATTGTCGCCCACCCTGATCGTCCTCGGCGCCGCGATCGTGGGAGTCCTCATCGAGGCGTTCCTGCCGCGCAAGGCGCGCTACCACGCCCAGCTGTTCGTGTCCGTCGTCGCGCTCGCCGCCGCCTTCGCCGCCATCGTCGCGCTCGCGGCGGACGGCTACGGCACCACCAAGGCGCACATCGCCGCGATGGGCGCGATCGCCGTCGACGGGCCGGCGCTCTTCCTGCAGGGCACGATCGTGCTGGCCGCCCTGGTCGGCCTGTTCACCTTCGCCGAGCGACGCCTGGACCCCGCCGCGCACGGCCGGCCGGTGGACTCCTTCGCCGCGCAGGCCGCGTCCGTACCGGGCGGCGACAGCGAGAAGGCGGCCGTGAAGGCCGGTTTCACCACCACCGAAGTCTTCCCGCTGCTGCTGTTCGCGGTCGCCGGCATGCTGGTCTTCCCGTCGGCCAACGACCTGCTGACCCTGTTCGTCGCGCTGGAGGTCTTCTCGCTGCCGCTGTACCTGCTGTGCGCCCTGGCCCGCCGCAAGCGGCTCATGTCGCAGGAGGCCGCGGTCAAGTACTTCCTGCTCGGCGCGTTCGCCTCCGCCTTCACCCTGTTCGGCATCGCCCTGCTGTACGGCTACGCGGGCTCGGTCTCCTACGGCACGATCGCCCAGGTCGTCGACGGCACGATCAGCAACGTCGACCCGGCCCTGGCGAACACCATGGGCAACGACGCGCTGCTGCTGCTCGGCACCGCGATGATCGTGATGGGCCTGCTGTTCAAGGTCGGCGCGGTGCCCTTCCACATGTGGACGCCGGACGTCTACCAGGGCGCTCCGACCCCGGTGACCGGCTTCATGGCCGCGGCGACCAAGGTGGCCGCCTTCGGCGCGCTGCTGCGGATCCTCTACGTCGTCCTGCCCGGGATGCGCTGGGACTGGCGGCCCGTCATGTGGGGCGTCGCGATCGTCACCATGCTGGGCGGCGCGATCGTCGCCATCACGCAGACCGACATCAAGCGGCTGCTGGCCTACTCGTCGATCGCGCACGCGGGATTCATCCTCGCGGGTGTCATCGCGACCACGCCCGACGGCGTCTCGTCGGTGCTGTTCTACCTGGCCGCGTACTCGTTCGTGACAATCGGCGCGTTCGCCGTGGTCACGCTGGTGCGCGACGCGGGCGGTGAGGCGACACACCTGTCGAAATGGGCGGGGCTCGGCCGGCGCTCGCCGCTGGTGGCGGCCGTGTTCGCGGTGTTCCTGCTGGCCTTCGCGGGCATCCCGCTCACCTCCGGCTTCGCCGGAAAGTTCGCCGTCTTCAAGGCGGCCGCCGAGGGCGGCGCGGCCCCGCTGGTCGTGATCGGTGTGATCTCGTCGGCCATCGCCGCGTTCTTCTACATCCGCGTGATCGTGCTCATGTTCTTCAGCGAGCCGCGCCCGGAGGGCCCGACGGTCGCCGTGCCGTCGCCGCTGACGATGACGGCGATCGGTGTCGGCGTGGCGGTCACGCTGGTGCTCGGTGTGGCGCCGCAGTACTTCCTGGACCTGGCGAGCCAGGCGGGAGTGTTCGTGCGCTGAGCCGTAGCCGTTCGTGCCGTGTTCGTGCGCTGAGCCGGTACGGCCGTGGGGCCCTGGTTCCTTGTCGGAGGAACCGGGGCCCCGCGCGTGCGTCGTCAGTTCTTCGGCATGCCGGAGGCCGGGCAGGTCACGTCGGGGTTCCACTGGGCGAACAGGCCGTTGCGGTTCGGCTTGTACAGCCAGGCATGCAGGTCGTAGTGGCGCGGCATGCCCGGGTAGTGACCGGCCATGGGACCCTGAAAGTCCTGGCCGAAGATCTGCGGCCGCTTGCCCTGGGCATCGGCGGTAGGAACGACCCACTCCACCCCCACGAGACGGCGCCCGCCGTTGCCGTCGTCCTCGTAGAGGAGACCGGCCGGCTTGGTCGGGTCGAGTGAGCCGAAGCGGGACTCGTTGAAGTAGTGGTAGCCCATCCCGCCCTGGTCGCGGGCCAGGCACATGTGCGCCCGGTAGCCGTCGGCGAGCGCGTTCGGCAGGTAGCTGTACTTCGCGGTCGCCTCGTAGGTGCGGGCGAGCTGCCCTCGCAGCGCGGGGTCCGGGGTCGTGGAGGCGGCGTGGGCGGGCTGCCCCGGCAGGACCGGCTCCGGGCCCGCGGAGCCGGCGTGGGCGGGCGCTGCGGCCAGGGACAGGGAGAGGGACGCGGTCAGGGCGAGGACGGCCTTGGCGAGGCGGGGACGCATGCGGGACATCTCCTCGGGACGGACGGACACGACGGCTGCGGATCCCCCCGGGGCCCGCCCGAGCAGCATGTCCCGCGTCACAGGGGGCCCGCCACGCCGGGCGGGCCATTGGGCTGAGGTGCGGGGACGGCACAGGTGTGCGGCGGTGAGGTCGGATGATCACACTGCGCGCCTGTGGATAACTCGGGCACTGTCGGCGCGGCCCCCTATCGTGGAGGCAGTGGTCGAGGGACGACACACGGGGGACGGGACGATGGCCGGGACGGGCGTGATCAGCGAGATGGCAGAGATGACCGAGGCGCCGGGCGTGGGCGAGAGCGAGGCGCTCGCCACACTGCACCGGGTCTTCGGATACGAGGCCTTCCGCGGCGAACAGGAAGCGATCGTCGAGCATGTGGTGGCCGGCGGGGACGCGGTCGTCCTCATGCCGACCGGCGGCGGCAAGTCGCTGTGCTACCAGATCCCGGCCCTGGTCAGACCGGGCACGGGGATCGTCGTCTCGCCGCTCATCGCGCTCATGCAGGACCAGGTGGACGCGCTGCGCGCGCTCGGTGTGCGCGCCGGGTTCATCAACTCCACGCAGGACTTCGACGAGCGGCGCGTCGTGGAGGCCGAGTTCCTGGCGGGCGAGCTGGACCTGCTGTACCTGGCGCCGGAGCGGCTGCGGGTCGACGCCACCCTTGACCTGCTCTCCCGCGGGAAGATCTCCGTCTTCGCCATCGACGAGGCGCACTGCGTCTCCCAGTGGGGCCACGACTTCCGGCCCGACTACCTCACCCTGTCCCTGCTGGGCGAGCGCTGGCCGGACGTCCCGCGCATCGCGCTCACCGCGACGGCGACCGATGCGACGCACCGGGAGATCACCGAGCGGCTGAACATGCCGCGCGCCCGGCACTTCGTGGCCAGCTTCGACCGTCCCAACATCCAGTACCGGATCGTGTCGAAGTCGGACCCGAAGAAGCAGCTGCTGAGCTTCCTGCGGGAGGAACACCCGGGCGACGCCGGCATCGTCTACTGCCTGTCGCGCAACTCCGTGGACAAGACGGCCGAGTTCCTCACCGGCAACGGCATCCAGGCGGTGCCGTACCACGCGGGCCTGGACGCCGGCACGCGCGCCGCGCACCAGTCGCGCTTCCTGCGGGAGGACGGCCTGATCGTGGTGGCGACCATCGCCTTCGGCATGGGCATCGACAAGCCGGACGTGCGTTTCGTCGCCCACCTGGACCTGCCGAAGTCGGTCGAGGGCTACTACCAGGAGACCGGCCGGGCCGGCCGCGACGGACTGCCCTCCACGGCCTGGATGGCCTACGGACTCAACGACGTCATCCAGCAGCGCAAGCTCATCCAGTCCGGTGAGGGCGACGAGGCCTTCCGGCGGCGGGCCCAGTCCCACCTGGATGCCATGCTCGCCCTGTGCGAGACGGTCCAGTGCCGGCGCGGCCAGCTCCTCGCCTACTTCGGGCAGGAACCGGACGAGGTGGGCTGCGGCAACTGCGACACCTGTCTCACCCCGCCGGAGACGTGGGACGGCACGGTCGCCGCGCAGAAGGTGCTGTCGACGGTGGTGCGTCTGCAGCGCGAGCGCGGGCAGAAGTTCGGCACCGGGCAGATCGTGGACATCCTGCTGGGCAAGCGCACCGGCAAGGTGATCCAGTTCGACCACGACCAGCTGTCGGTGTTCGGCATCGGCGCGGAACTCGGCGAGGGCGAATGGCGCGGCGTGGTGCGCCAGCTCCTCGCTCAGGGACTGCTCGCCGTCGAGGGGGAGTACGGCACGCTGGTGCTCACCGAGGCCAGCGGCTCGGTGCTGCGGCGCGAGCGGGAGGTGCCGCTGCGCAAGGAGCCGAAGAAGCCGGCGGCCTCCCGCTCGGCGTCGGGCTCCTCCGGCCGTGGCGGCGAACGCAGGCCGAAGACCGCCGCCGCCGAGCTGCCCGGTTCGCTCCAGCCCGCCTTCGAGGCCCTGCGTGCCTGGCGCGCCGAGCAGGCCCGCGAGCAGGGCGTCCCGGCGTACGTCATCTTCCACGACGCGACGCTGCGCGAGATCGTCACGGTGTGGCCGACGTCGGTGCGGGAGCTCGGAACCGTCGGCGGGGTGGGTCTGAAGAAGCTGGAGACGTACGGGGAGGGCGTGCTCGAAGTCCTGGCGGGCCTGGACGCCCCGACCGGCACGCCAGCGCCGGCGGAGGCCCGGCCCGGGGCGGCGGGTCCGGGGGAGGCAAGTGCCGGGGCCGGGAGTGCGGGTGTGGCGAGGGCCGGCGCCGGGAGTGCGGGTGTGGCGAGGGCCGGCGCCGGCGATGCGGGGGTGGCGAGGGCCGGGGTGGCGGATCCGGAGGACCACTGGCCCGACGTCGAACCGGAGCCGGAGGACTGGATATAGGGCGCTTGGCGCTCGGCGGTCGCTGTTGGTCTCCCGGCAGCGGGTGCGTGCGGCGGGCCGAGGTCGGGGCGGAAGCGGGCCCGCCCGCCGAGCGCCGGGCGGCGCCCCTGCTCCTGACCGCGACCGCCGCGTACCCGGACTTCCGGCGCCGCCTCACATCCCCCGTGCCGCTTACGCCCTGAGGTCCGCGACCGCCGCGTACCCGGACCTCCGGCGCCGCGTCACATCTGCCGTGCCGCGTACGCCGTTGGGCCCGCGACCGCCGCGTACCCGGACCTTCGGCCTCCTGTCACAGTCCCCGTGCCGCGTATGCCCTGACGTCGGCGTCCGTGTCCGCGGTGGCCGTGGCGAGGGCCGCGCGGGCGCCCTCGGCGTCGCCGCGCCGGGTGAGGGCGAGGACGGCGGCCTTGCGCACGTCGGCGTTCGGATCGGCGACCGCCTTGGCGAGCGCGGGCACCGCCACGGTGGCGTCCGCGGCCGACAGGGCGGTGGCGGCACCGGCGCGGACCTGCCAGGCCGCATCGGCCAGGGCGGCGACGGCCCGCGCGGCCAGGGCGGCAGGGCAGCCGGCGGCGCCGAGCGCCTCGTAGGCCGCACCGCGCACCAGCGCGTCGGGGTCCTCGGTGAGGGCCGCGAGCGCCGCGAGGACGGCAGCGGGTGAGGTGGCGGCGGGGGCGGCGTCCGCGCGGGTGGTCGCCGCCACCGTGGCCAGCGCCTTGGCGAGCGTGACCCGGACCTCGCGGGAGGGATCGGTGGCGGCGGCGCGGGCCAGTTCGTCGGCCGCGTCGACGGAGACGAGGGCCCGTACGGCCTCGATGCGCACGGTGATGTCGGTGTCGGTCAGGGAGCCGGCGAACAGGCCGGCGTCACCGAGGCGCAGGGCCCGCAGGACGTCGAGGGCGGCGGCGCGGACGACGGCGTCCGGTTCGGCCAGGGCGGCGGCGAGAGCGTCACGCAGGGCGGGATCCGGCGGCAGGGTCTCGACCAGCTCACGGAGGGAGGCGGCTGCCGCGGAGCGCACCTCGGCGGCCGGGTCGCGCAGCGCGGCGGCGAGCGCGGGCCCGGTCCCGGCCGGCAGCGTCTCGGTCAGCACGCCGACCGCCTCGCGCCGGACGGCGGCTGCCGGGTCGGCCAAGTACGGGAGCAGTGCGTCCAGTTCGGGCTGTTCCTCGGCGAGGGCCACCAGCTCCAGCAGACGCCCGGCGGACGGTCCGGTGCGGGGGAGGGCGTCCGACGGCCGCGGGAGTTGCGAGGACGCCTGCGGCTCGGAGTGCTCGGCAGCGACGCCCGTGACCGCCACGGGTGCAGCGTCCCGCGACCCGGCGGTGGCCACGTCCTGCGGGCGTACCTCGCCCAGAGCACGGGAGGAACCGCCGACCGGCGCGTACCCCTCCACGGGGACCAGATAGGGAGCCACGGGACGGGCCGTGAACTCCATCGCACCAGAGGGGGATTTGTGCAGATCGAGGTGGTGGAACCAGGAGGCGTCGTCGCGCGCGGGATGGTCGAGGCGCTCGTGGTAGAGGCCCCAGCGGGACTCCGTGCGGGCCAGGGAGGCGCGCGCGGCCATCTCCGCGCAGTCACGGATGAAGGTGACCTCCGCGCACCGCATCAGCTCGTGCGCGGTGCGCGCCCCCATCGCCGCGATGTCGGCGCGCATCCGCTCGAACGCCTCCAGGGCCAGGGAGAGCCGGGCGCCGGACTTCGGCGGGGCGACGTAGTCGTTCACGAAGCGGCGCAGCTTGTACTCGACCTGCTGTTGCGGCGGGCCGTCCGGGTTGCGCAGCGGGCGGTAGACCAGCTCGTGCGCCTCGTGCAGCTGGTCCTCGGGCAGGTCGCCCTCGTAGGGCGTGTACTGGGCGGCGTCCGCGCCGGCCAGGTCGCCGAAGACGAAGGCGCCGATCATGTAGTTGTGCGGCACGCACGCCAGGTCGCCGGCCGCGTACAGACGGGGCACGGTGGTGCGGGCGTGGTCGTCGACGCGGACGCCCGAGGCGGAGTGGCCGCCGCACAGGCCGATCTCGGAGATGTGCATCTCGACGTCGTGGGTGCGGTAGTCGTGACCGCGCCCGGAGTGAAAGGCGCCGCGGGTGGGGCGCTCCGTGGAGTGCAGGATCGACTCCAGCGCCGCGACCGACTCCTCCGGCAGATGGCTGAGCTTGAGATAGACCGGCCCCCGGTCGGAGGCCACCTCGGCGGCGAACTCCGCCATCATCTGCCCCGACCAGTAGTCGGAGTCGACGAAGCGCTCGCCGTGCCGGTTGACCTGGTAGCCGCCGAAGGGGTTGGCGACATAGGCGCAGGCCGGGCCGTTGTAGTCCTTGATCAGCGGGTTGATCTGGAAGCACTCGATGCCGGTGAGTTCGGCGCCCGCGTGGTACGCCATGGCGTAGCCGTCGCCCGCGTTGGTGGGGTTCTCGTAGGTGCCGTACAGGTAGCCGGAGGCGGGCAGACCGAGGCGGCCGCAGGCGCCGGTGGCGAGGATGACCGCGCCCGCGCGGACGGTGACGAACGCGCCGGTGCGGGTGTTGAAGCCGACCGCTCCCACGGCCCGCCCGCGCGCCGTGAGGACGCGTACCGGCATCACCCGGTTCTCGATGCGGATCCGCTCCCGCATCTCCCGCCGGCGCAGCTGCCGGTAGAGGACCTTCTTGACGTCCTTGCCCTCCGGCATGGGCAGCACATAGGAACCGGAGCGGTGCACCTGGCGGACCGCGTACTCGCCGTGCTCGTCCTTCTCGAACTTCACGCCGTACGACTCCAGCCGCTGCACCATCGCGAAGCCGCGCGTCGCCGTCTGGCGGACCGTGGACTGGTCGACGATGCCGTCGTTGGCGCGGGTGATCTCGGCGACGTAGTCGTCGGGTTCGGCCCGGCCGGGGACGACCGCGTTGTTGACGCCGTCCATGCCCATGGCGAGCGCGCCGGAGTGACGGACGTGGGCCTTCTCCAGCAGCAGCACGTCCGCGCCGCGCTCGGCGGCGGTCAGCGCGGCCATCGTCCCGGCGGTGCCGCCGCCGATGACGAGGACGTCGCAGGTCAGCTCCTCGGCGTCGCCGGGGGCGGGGATCGCCAGGGGAGTGTCCGCAGTGGTGTTCTCGACAGTCACCGGGGTGCCTTTCACGTACCGAGCGAGGAGAGGATGTCGCGGCGCAGCGCCACGCGCGCGGGGTCGTCGTGTGCCGTCCGGTCACGGGGGCGCGGCACATCGCGTACGGCGGTCAGTTCGCCGGAGCCGACCAGCGCCACCCGGTCGCCGAGGAACAGCGCCTCGTCGACGTCGTGGGTGACGAAGACGACGGTGGCGCCCGTGCCGTGCAGCACCTCCACCAGCAGGTCCTGCATGCCGGCCCGGGTCTGGGCGTCCAGCGCGCCGAACGGCTCGTCCATCAGCACGGCGCGGGGCCGGCCGGCCAGGGCGCGGGCCAGCTGGGCGCGCTGGCGCTGCCCGCCGGAGACGCGGTGCGGCAACTGCCCGGCACGTTCGGCGAGGTGGACGCGGTCCAGCCACTCCTGCGCCTGGGCCCGGCGTGTGCGGCGCGGGACGCCGGCGATGGCGAGCGGGAGTTCCACGTTGCCGCGCAGGGTGCGCCAGGGCAGCAGCGCGTCCTCCTGGAAGACCAGGGCGCGCTCCGCGGCGGGTCCTGTCAGCGGCCGGCCGTCCTGCTCCACCGTTCCGGCGAGCGGGGGCAGCAGCCCGGCGAGGGTGCGCAGCAGCGTCGACTTGCCGCAGCCGGAGGGGCCGACGACGGTGAGGATCTCGCCGGGCGCGATGTCCACGTCGACGCCGTGGACGGCGGGCGCGTCGGGGCGGCCGAGAGTGACGCCGCGCAGGGTGAGCCGGGTACCGCGCGCGGCCTGTGCCGCAGAAGGCGCGGGCCGGGTGGGCGTGCGGGTGTCAGACGAGGTGCTCATCGCGTGCCTCCTTGCTCGGCGCGGGGGACGCCGTGGCCACGGCGGCGCCTCCCGGCGCGTTCGACGCGGCGGTCCCGGCGGGGCGGACGCGTGCCGTGGGGGCGTGGGACGTGCGGGGCAGCCAGTGCGTCAGGCGGCGGCCGAGGAGTTCCACGGCGGTGGAGGTGATCCAGCCGAGCACGCCGATCGTGACCATGCCGACGAACACGCCCGGGTAGTCGACGACGGTGTAGTCCTGCCAGGTCCGGTAGCCGACGCCGTACTGGCCGGAGATCATCTCGGCGGAGATCACGCAGATCCACGACACGCCGATACCGACCGACAGCCCGCCGAAGATGCCGGGCAGGGCGCCCGGCAGTACGACCGAGCCCAGCACACGCCACCGGCCGCCGCCCATGGTGCGCACCGCCTCCTCCCACACGGGGGTCAGAGCGCGCACTGCGTGCCGGGTGGAGACCAGGACGGGAAAGAAGGCGGCGGTGCAGGTGATGAAGACGATGCCTTGCTCGTTGGACGGGAAGAGGAGGATCGCGACCGGCACCAGGGCGATCGCGGGGATGGGACGGACCACTTCCAGCAGTGTGCCGAGCAGGTCCTCGGCGAGCCGCGAGCGCGCCACGAGCACGCCGGCGGCCACGCCGAGGACGGCCGCGAGGAGGAAACCGGAGGCGATACGGGTCAGGCTGTCGGTGAGGTCCGTCCAGTAGTCGGGGCCGGACAGCCGCTGGGCGAAGGCGTGGGCGACGTCGGTGACCGTGGGGAACTGCGAGAAGCGCAGCCACAGGTCGACGTCCAGGCCGGTCAGCAGCTGCCAAACGCCGAGTGCCGCGGCGAGGGAGAGAACGCGCAGCGCGTACCGCGTCATGAGGCCCGCTCCAGAGCTTCCGCGTACGGGACGACACGCGCACCGCCGTGGCCCAGCACGTAGGCCCGCGCGGTGGCCGGGGCGACGAACGGCAGCAGCTTCGCGCCGTCGGCCACCCAGGTCGCCTTGTCGGCGAACCACGGGGTGCCCGTGGTGGCGTCGGCGACGTAGGCGGCGCGGACGGTGTCGCGGTGCCGCTTCACGTGGCTGAGCAGCGCCGCGGGGGAGGGCAGCTCGAGGGTCTTGTCCGCGCCTTTGGGCCAGACCTCGGCGGCGGCCGGGGCGGGCGTGGCGGTCAGGCGCCGGGTGTAGGAGGCGCCGAGGGCCTGCTTCACGTAGTGGTCGTCGACGAAGGCGTCCACGTCGATGTCGCCGGTCAGTTTCGCCGCCTTGAGGATGGCGACGTCCTGTTTCAGCGCGGAGACGAGCTGCGGTTTGACCGCCGGGTCGAAGGTGGCGATGCCGTGGGCGCCGTTGTAGAGGTAGACGACCTCGGCGGGCAGGCCGGTGGCGTCGGCGACCTTCTCGGCGGCGGTCACCGGATGCGCGCCCAGGTAGTCGGTGGCCTCGGCCTGGGCCCTGAGGAACGCCTCCAGCACGGCCGGGTGCTTCTCGGCGAAGTCCTCGCGGGCGGTGACGCCGTGGAAGGTGGGCAGGTTCAGCTGGGCGCCGTCGTACAGGGCCTTCGCCTTGCCCTGGTAGGCGAGCAGACCAGGCCAGGCGACGAACTGCGACAACGCGTCCGTGCTGCCTGCGGCCAGGGTGGACGCGCCGACGGCGGGCTGCTGGTTGAGCTTCTCGACGCCGCTGTCGGGGTCGATGCCGGCGCGCTGCAGTGCCCGCACGAGGGTGCCGTCGGCCGCGGAGCCGACGGACGTGGAAACCCTCTTGCCCTTCAGGTCCGTCACGGATGCGAGCTTCGAGTCGGGTGCGGTGACGATGGTGTTGAGGCCGCCGCGCAGGTTGTAGCCGGTGACGGAGACCAGGTGGGTGGGGCGGCCGAGCTGTGTGCCGCGGGCGGCGTTGATGAGGAGCGGGAAGTCACCCATCGAGCCGATGTCGATCTTGCCCGCGGTCATCTGGGCCGTGATGGGCGCGCCGGTGGCGTAGTCCTGCCAGACGACCTTGTAGGTGTGGCCGTCGCGCAGGGCGTTCAGCTGCTTCTCGAAGGAGCCGAGGGAGCGCAGCAGGGTACCGGCGGTGACGGCGTTGATGGTCTTGGACTGGTAGCCGACCGTGACGGTGACCGTGGCGCTGTCGCCGGCGGAGGCGGTGCCGCCGCAGGCGGTCAGGGGCGCGAGGAGCAGCACGGCGGCGGCAAGGGCCTGGGGTTTCATGGGTGTGGGTGACCTCTCACCGGAGCAGGTAGGGCATGTTGACCGTGACGGCTCCGGTGGGGCAGCGGGCTGCGCACGGGCCGCAGTACCAGCACTCGTCGACGTGCATGTACGCCTTGCCGCTGGAGGTGTCGATGGCGAGGGAGTCCAGCGGGCACATGTCGACGCAGAGTGTGCAGCCGTCGATGCACTTGGACTCGTCGATGGTCACGGGCACGTCGGCCCGCTGGGGCACCAAGGGCATGGCTGTCTCCAGAGATCGGGGCAGAAAATCGGCGGGAATCCGCGGGGATCCGCGGGAAAAGTCGTCGCGGCCGTGAACCGGTCGGGCCCCGCCGAACGATGAAGAGGTGAAGGGCAGGACGGCGGACCGGGAGGGGGCGGGATGAGGGCGGTGAGAGGTCAGGCGGAGCGGTGCAGCAGGCCGCTCATGGAGATGCGGTCGCCGCGGAAGCGGATGAACTCGAGGTCCACCGGGCGCCCGTCACACAGGTGCGTGAGGCGCTCCAGCATCAGTACGGCCGCTCCGCGCGGTGCCTCCAGGACGGCGGCGGAGTGGGCGTCCGCGTTCACCGACTCCAGGGTGATCTCGGCATGGCCGAGACGCCGGCCTGTGATGGCCTCCAGGAGACGGAAGACGTCGGTGTTCTCCAGGTCGGCGCCGAGCAGGGCGGTGCCGATGTCGAGCGGGACGTAGGTCAGGTCGAGCGAGAGCGGCAGGCCGTTCAGGCGGCGCAGCCGTTCGATGTAGAGGACGTCGGCGCCGGGCGGGACGTGGAGCCGGTCGGCCACGGGGCCCGGTGCGGGGACGGGGCCCATGGTGCGGACCTCGTTGGTGACACGGCCGTGTTCGTGCAGGGTCTCGGCGAGCCCCATCAGGCGGTCGAGCCCATGGGGGTACTTACGGGCGACGACGACCGTGCCGACGCCGGGCAGGCGGTCGACGAGGCCTTCGGAGCGCAGCAGGTCGAGAGCCTGCCGGACGGTGTTGCGGGAGGTGCGGTAGTCGGTGGCGAGGATGGATTCATGGGGAAGGGTGCCGGTCTCGAAGCCGCCGGTGAGGAGCTGGCGGCGGAGCAGATCGGCGAGCTGCCGGGCCCGGTCCGCACGCAGCCGGCGCCGCGCGCGGTGGGCGGCGACGGTGGTCGCGCCCTGGCCGGCGTGGTCCCGGATACGGTCGGTGGCTGGCATGGCTGGAACCATACCGAGTAGGTAGGAAACGGGGGGTTGCTGAAATGTTGCGCCACCTGACGACCCGTCGCATACGGGGCTGACCTCGGGTTTCGGTACGCGTCGGGGGAGATCTGCCACCCGGGAGGTGCGCCGGTGGGTGCGCCGGCCCAGTGCGCACCGTCCGGAGCGGGCCCCAGGTTCGCGCGTCAGGCCAGTGCCGTCAGCCCGGGGGCGAAGGCGATCAGCAGCGGCAGCAGGGGGACCAGCGCGGCCACGGTGGTCGTCAGGGCCCTGCGGCTGCGGTCCAGCCGGGGCGGCGGCTCCAGCAGGCGGTCGACCCGCTCGCCGAGCAGGCGGTGACTGGAGGCGCAGGAGAGCACACCCCGGTGCTGGTTCAGCTCGATCAGGGCCAGGGCGGTGGTGACGTGGCCGCAGCGGCGGGAGGCGGTGTCGTCGGCGGCCAGTTCGACCAGGCGGTGGGTCTGGTCGCAGAAGTGGGCGAAGAGCGGAATGCGGGGGAAACCGGTGGCCAGGGCGGTGGAAAGGTGCAGCAGCCAGTCGTGGTGGGCGCGGGCGTGGCCGCGTTCGTGGGTGAGGACGGCGTCGAGCTGGTGGGAAGTGAGGCGGTGCAGGGCGCCGGTGGTGACGACCAGCTGGGGCGGATGGCCCGGCATCCACCAGGCGTCGGGGTACTCGTCCTCGAGCACGAGCAGCGGGCCGCGCGCCGGACCGAGGCCGGCCGGCAGTTCGGGGGCGCGTTCGCGCAGGTGGGCGCGGGTCACGCCACGGCGGCGCCGGGCCTCGGCGAGTTCCCGGGCGAGCATGGCGGTGGTCCAGGCGGCACCGCAGGCCAGGAGCAGGGTGAGCGCGACCGCCCAGGGCGGCGCCGAGGACAGGTCGTACGCCTCGCTCACCCCGGGCGGCGCGGGCGCGAAGAGTTGGGTGCGCACGGTGTGGAAGACGGCGGCGGCGCTGAGCGCCAGGGCCGTCAGACAGCACAGCAGGACGGTCGCGACGAGGCACTGCCACACCCACAGGGCGACGACCGGTTCCCGTTCAGGCCAGGCGGCCCGGGTCAGCGCGCGCGGGACCGGCACGGCGGCCGTCAGGGCGACGGCGCTCAGCAGGAGCAGGCAGACGGTCATGCCACGGGCTCCGGATCCTGGTCGGACAGGGCGGGGGTGGTCGTGCGGGCGACGGACGCGATCGCTCGACGGCTCGGTGAGCGCGTCCGTCGCCAGTATGACGGCCCTGGGGGCGGTGCGTCAGCCCGTCATCACCGCCCTGCGGGGGTATGCGTCAGCGCGTGACGATCCGGCCTGTCACCTCGCCGAGTCCCACCCGGACGCCGTCCGGGCCGGGCGCCCAGGCGGACAGGGTCACCACGTCGCCGTCCTCCAGGAAGGTCCGCTTGCCGTCGGGGAGTTCCAGCGGGTCCTGGCCGTTCCAGGTCAGCTCCAGCAGGGAGCCGCGCTGGGCGGGCTCGGGGCCGCTGACCGTGCCCGAGCCGTAGAGGTCGCCGGTGCGCAGCGAGGCGCCGTTGACCGTCATGTGAGCGAGTTGCTGGGCGGCCGTCCAGTACATCGTGGAGAAGGGGGGCTCGGAGACGACGTCGCCATTGATGGCGACGGAGATCCGCAGGTCGTAGCCGCCGGGTTCGTCGGTGGAGTCGTCGAGGTAGGGCAGCAGGGGGTGGGTGCGCTCCGGGGGTGCGACGCGGGCCTCGTCCAGGGCCTCCAGCGGGGTGATCCACGCCGAGACGGAGGTGGCGAAGGACTTGCCGAGGAAGGGTCCGAGGGGGACGTACTCCCAGGCCTGGATGTCGCGGGCCGACCAGTCGTTGAGCAGGCACAGTCCGAAGACGTGATCGCGGAAGTCGCCGAGGGCGACGGGCTCGCCGAGGGAGGAGGGAGCGCCGACGACGAAGCCGACCTCGGCCTCGATGTCGAGGCGGACGGACGGCCCGAAGACGGGCGCCGGATCGGTCGGGGCCTTGCGCTGACCCGAGGGGCGCGCGATGTCGGTGCCGGAGACCACGACGGTGCCGGAGCGGCCGTGGTAACCGATCGGGAGGTGCTTCCAGTTGGGGGTGAGGGAGTCGGCGGCGTCGGGGCGGAAGATCTGGCCGACGTTCCGGGCGTGGTTCTCGGAGGCGTAGAAGTCGACGTAGTCCGCGACCTCGAAGGGCAGGTGCAGGGTCACGGCGGACAGGGGGTGGAAGAAGGGCTCGACGGCCTCGCGGTGGGAGGGCACCGTCACCCACGCCGTCAGCGCGCGCCGGACGTCGGACCAGGCGGTGCGGCCGGCGGCGAGGAGCGGGTTCAGCGAGGGCTGGGCGAGCAGCGCGGCATAGGGGGAGCCGAGCGCCATCGCCGCCGCGCCCGCGTCGAGCACGTGGTCGCCGAGCCGGACACCGACCCGCCGCTCTGCCGGAGAACCGGCGGGCGAGAAGACGCCGTACGGAAGGTTGTGCGCACCGAAGGGGTCGCCCTCGGGGACGTCGAAGGGGGGCATGCGGTGCCGCCTCGCTTTCGTGCACGTCGGACACGGCACCAGGGCCGTGCGATCCAGGTGGTCGCGCCACACGTTACGGCTGAGGCGGAGTCTTGGGCAGTGTCTAAAGAGTTTGCAATGTCCGTCATGTCCTTGTCGGAGGTGGCAATTCCGGCTTAGCGTCCTTTGCGGGGAACACGGACGGAGGGCATCCGTTCCGTCGGGGGGACACGTGGGGGGACCCGTGGCCAGCAGTGCCGCAAGCCTGCCGTTCCAGGCCGACCGTGAAGTACCCGGCCTGATCGTGAAGTTCGGTGACTACCCGCTGCACCACGGTGGTGTCGGGGCCATCCGAAGCCTGGGGCGTCTGGGCGTGCCCATGTACGCGATCACCGAGGACCCCTACACCCCGGCCGCCTCCTCCCGTTATCTGCGGCGCGCGTTCGTATGGCCGACAAAGGGCACGGAGGAGGCGGGGCACCTGGTCGAGGGGCTGCTGCGGATCGGGCGCCGGATCGGGCGGCCGACCGTGCTGATCCCCACCGACGAGGAGGCCGCGGTGCTGATCGCCGAGCACCAGGGCGACCTGGCCGGCCCGTTCCTCTTCCCACGCGTCGCCCCCGGCCTGCCGCGCCGGCTGGCCAGCAAGCAGGGGCTGCACGAGCTGTGCGCGGACCACGGCGTCGCCAGTCCGGCGGCCGCGTTCCCGCGGTCGTACGACGACATCGTGGCGTTCGCACGGCACGCCCGCTTCCCGGTGGTGGCCAAGAACCGGGAGGCGTTCGTGCGCCGCAGGCAACCGGCAGTCAACGGCACCACGCGCATCAGCACCCGCGACGGGCTGCTCGCGCTGGCGCGGGACTGGGGCGAGCGGCCCGGGGTGATCCTGCAGGAGTATCTGCCGCGCGAGCAGGCCGAGGACTGGATCGTGCACGCCTGCTTCGGCGCCGACTCGGCACCGCTGGCGTTGTTCACCGGCGTCAAGGTCCGCTCCTGGCCGCCGCACGCCGGGATGACGGCGCACGCCTACGTCGTCGACAACCCGGAACTCGCCGACGTCGCCGCACGTTTCATCAAACAGATCGGCTTCACCGGCATCGTCGACCTCGACCTGCGCTTCGACCGGCGCGACGGACAGTACAAACTCCTCGACTTCAACCCGCGCATGGGCGCCCAGTTCCGCCTCTTCGAGAACGAGGCGGGGGTGGACGTGGTCCGCGCCCTGCACCTGGATCTGACCGGGCGCACCGTTCCGGAGGGGGAACAGCGCGCCGGCCACCGCTACATCGTGGAGAACATCGACCTGCCCGCCCTGCTCGCCTACCGCCGCAGCGGCTACACGACACCGCACGCGCCGGACCGGGCGAGCGGCACGGAGCTGGCCTGGCTCGCGGGTGACGACCCGCTGCCGTTCCTCACGATGCTCGCGCGCTTCGTGCGACCCGGCGCGAGGCACCTCTGTCAGCTGTGGCGGACGCACCGCCGCGGCAGCACCGGACCGGGCGGACGCCACCAGCCGTAGCCTCCTTCCGGCCGGAACACGAAGTGACGACATGACGTCCTGGGGAGGGACTTCGTGACCCAACCGGTAGCAGTCCTCGGGGCAGGCCCGTTCGGCCTGTCCACCGCCGCCCATCTGCGCGCCCGTGGCGTGCCCGTCCGTGTCTTCGGCGACCCCATGGTCAGCTGGCGCGACAACATGCCCGCCGGCATGCTCCTGAAATCCACTCCCGCGGCCTCGGCCATCGACTGCCCGCAGCGCGGGCACACCCTCGCCGACTACTGCGACGCGGCCGGCATCCGGCGTCTGGTCACCGACGAGGACATCATTCCCGTGGAGACGTTCATCGCCTACGGCGAGTGGTTCCAGCACAAGCTGGTGCCCGAACTGGAGCGGGTGCGGGTGGTCTCCGTGGACCGGCGCACCGGCGGCGGCTTCGAGCTGAAGCTGGACTCCGGCGAGCAGTTCACCGCGCGGGCCGTCGTCGTGGCCACCGGGCTGTCCGGGCTGTCCCACCTGCCCCGCGAGCTGGCCGCGGCCGCGCCGGACGGCCCCGCCCCCACGGCGCCGCTCTCGCACAGCTCCCAGCACCACGACCTGACCCGCTTCGCCGGACGCGAGCTGATCGTCGTCGGCGCCGGGCAGTCCGCGCTGGAGACGGCGGCGCTCGCCGCCGAGGCCGGGGCCCGGGTGCGGGTGGTGGCGCGAGGCCGGGGCCGGGTCGCCTTCGGCGCGCCGCCGTGGGACCAGCCCCGGCTGCGCCCGGAGTCGCCGTTCGGCCGGGCCTGGTCGCTGTGGGCGCTCAGCCACTACCCGCACCCCTACCGCTATCTGCCCGCCGAGATACGCCACTACCTGGTCCGCCGGGTCCTCGGCCCGCTCGGCGCCTGGTGGCTGCGCGAGCGTTTCGCCGGAAAGGTGCGTGTCAGCGAGGTGCAGCGGATCGTGCGGGCGGAGGCGGCGGGCGAGGGCGCCACCCTCACCGTCCACACCCACGCCGGCCGCTCCGAGCGGCTGGCCGCCGACCATGTCATCGCGGCCACCGGCTACCGGGTGAACATCGCGGCGATGGACTTCCTCGGCCCCGGGCTGCGCACCGCCCTCGCCGTCAGCCGCGGCACCCCGAGGCTCGGCGCCGGCTGTGTCTCGTCGGTCCCCGGCCTGTACTTCACAGGGCTGCCGGCGGCCGCGTCGTACGGTCCGGTGATGCGGTTCGTGTGCGGCACGCGGTTCGCCTCGCCGCGCCTGGCCCGGCACCTGGTGGCGGCGCACGGCTGACCTGAGGGAAGGCAGGCGCGGGGCCGGCGGCAGGCGGCGGGCCCTGTGACGGGAGGCGTGGCGCTGGAAGACGCGGCCTGTGGGGGAGGGCGGCCGCCGGGTCAGCCCTCCTGCGCGTGCTGCCAGGCCAGGAAGCCGGCGATCAGTTCGGGAGGGTTGGCCGCCTCGGTGGCCTCCACCTCCCAGCCGGGGCAGTCCATGTCGAAGACGACGACCGGCAGCGGGCGGCCGAGGATCTGCTCGATCCGGCCGCTCGTGTGCAGATGCCGGGACCGACGCAGGCGTCGGCGAAGTACAGGCGCAGCAGGTCGTCCGCCGCGTCCTGCTCGGCGCGCACCGAGTCGGGCAGGGCGGGGTCGTCGGGGTCGCCGTCGTACCAGAGGCCCAGCTGCCGGGCCTGCGCGGTGAAGAGCGGGGCGCCCACCGGGTCCTCGGGAAGGTTGCCGAGCATCTCGAAGCCGTCGAGGAGCCAGCAGGCGTAGTTCCAGCGGGCCTCAGCCGGGTCCTCGGGGCGCCTTTCGCGCTCGTACTGGGACTCGGTGGTGTAGCCGATGGCCACGTAGGGGTGGCGGTCGTCGTGGTCGAGACGCCAGATGCGGAAGGAGAGGGCGTAGATGCCGGGGACGTCGGCGGCGGGGAAGCGTTCGAGGACGCCGTCGGCGGCCCGCCTCAGATGCTGCTGGAAAGGGTCCGGTCCGGCTGTCACGTCGTGTGTCTCCCCGTGGACGACTGAGCGAGGTGTCAGCCTGCCACGGCGTCACGGGGCCCGGCGGGGCCGGGGCGGGGAGGGCCGGGGAGGAGGGCCGATCGGGCGGTGAACGGGTGACCTGCGGGGTCCGTATTCTCTGATCATGGCCGCACCCCTTGCATATGCACTCATCGCCACTGACCTGGACGGAACGCTGCTGCGCGGCGACGACACGCTCTCCGACCGGTCCTGGGACGCGCTCGTGCGGGTGGCGCGGGCCGGCGCCCGGCACCTGGTGGTGACGGGCCGTCCGGCGCCCCGGGTGCGGCCCCTGCTGGAGGACCTGGGCAGCACGGGACTCGCGGTGTGCGGCCAGGGCGCGCAGGTGTACGACGCGGAGGCCGGCCGTCTGCTGTGGTCGGTGACGCTGGACCGGGAGCTGGCCGAGACCGCGCTCGGCAAGATCGAGGCCGAGGTGGGAGAGGTGTACGCCGCGGTCGACCAGGACGGCGCGGACGGGCTGACGCTGATCGAGCCCGGCTACCGGATGCCGCACCCGACGCTGCCGGCGGTGCGGGTCGGGCGGCGCGACGACCTGTGGGGCGAGCCGATCAGCAAGGTGCTGCTGCGCCATCCGGAGCTGTCCGACGACGAGCTGGCGGCGACGGCCCGCGCGGTGGTCGGTTCCCTGGCGACGGTCACCATGTCGGGGCCGGGGACCGTGGAGCTGCAGCCGTGCGGTGTCACCAAGGCGACGGGGCTCGCGCTGGCGGCCGACCATCTCGGGCTGGGCGCGGAGCGGGCGCTCGCGTTCGGCGACATGCCGAACGACATCCCGATGTTCGCCTGGGCCGCCCGCGGGGTGGCCATGGCCAACGCCCATCCAGAGCTGAAGGCCGTGGCCGACGAGGTCACCTTGTCCAACGAGGACGACGGCATCGCCGTCGTCCTCGAACGACTCTTCGGGTGAGGCGGTGGCTCAGTACGCGCTGAAGACGTTGTCGATCGAGCCGTAGCGGGCGGCCGCGTAGTTGCAGGCCGCGGTGATGTTGGCGATCGGGTCGTACGGGTCCATGGACGTGCCCGACACGTGGTAGGCGAGGAACGTCGGGTCGATCACCTGGAGCAGACCCTTGGACGGGGTGCCGGCGACCGCGTTGGAGTCCCACAGGTTGATGGCGGCGGGGTTGCCGGAGGACTCGCGGATGATGTTGCGGTAGATCCCGTTGTAGGTGCCGGGGATGCCGTGCTGGGACATGATGTCCAGCGACTGGCGGATCCAGCCGTCGAGGTTGTTCGGGTAGGCCGAGTTCGCGGCGGTGATCACGGTGGCGCTGGTGGCCGGCGTGGCGGCGGAGGCGCTGGTCGCGCCGAAGAGCGGCAGCGCGAGAGCGGCGGCACCGGTGCCGGCGACGGCGAGGGTGCGGACGATGCGGGACGTGCGGGTGCGGCGGTGCTGACCGGCAGCAGGCATGGCGAATTTCCTCTCCGGCGCCTGCGAGGTGAGCTGTCGGGTTCGGGCTGGAGATGCCCGGCCGGCCGCGGATGCGGCACGGCTTCACCCCGAGCCGGTCCGGGGCGTCGTCGGGATGACGACGTCCGGCTCGGCGACTTACCTGGGTCCCCCGCTCCTGCCGTACACGGATGAGTTGGTCCGATGTGGGTGCCGGACGGCGGCAGGATTAGGCGTCCATCCGACAGGCCGGGAAGTTATGCGAGAGCACATGCCGGGAACAAGTAGCGGTTTCACCTATCGCCCTGGATGACCTTGGTCGGGCTGTTTGGGGTGCTTGATCCTTTGCGATCGCCAAGGCTCAACTCGCTTGTGGGGACTGGCGAAATGCGGGGCAGAAGGACCGGAGGGCGGTGAGGGGTGCGCGTGACCCAATTCACTGACGTCACAGCTGCAACACATTTGGTACCAAGGTGACCAAGGTGAATCGGCTGATTAATTACGGCAAAACGGGCAGTCCGGTCGTGTTGCGGCGCGGTGGGGCGGGGCGGCTCGCGGAGGGTGGGGGGTGGTCTTCATGGCGAGCGCATGGTTGATATCCATACTTTTCACCTGATCATCTTTGATCAGTAAACATATCGGACGTGATCCGGAACCGCCTGGCCTGTAACCGTGGGCGCTATCGGTGATCGAAACGTGACCGGATACGCTGACTTGAGTGATGGCAGCGACCTATCGACAAACCGTGTAATCGCCAACCGGCACCAGCAGACAGGAGACCCCTCGTGACCGTCGTCGGGCCGTTCGGGCTTAGCGTGCGGGACCAGGCTCTCGAGGCCGATGTCCAGGCCGGATTGGCGGCTGTCGAGGAAGGGCTGCTCGAGGCCACCAAGAGCGAGGTTCCCTTCATCACGGAGGCCGCGCAGCACCTGGTGCGGGCGGGCGGGAAGCGGTTCCGGCCGCTGCTCGTGATGCTGGCGGCGCAGTTCGGTGACCCGTATGCGCCGGGTGTCGTGCCGTCGGCCGTCGTGGTCGAGCTGACCCACCTCGCCACGCTGTACCACGACGACGTCATGGACGAGGCCGCCGTACGGCGCGGCGTGCCCAGCGCGAACACCCGGTGGGGTAACTCGGTCGCCGTACTGACCGGCGACTTCCTCTTCGCGCGGGCCTCGCAGATCCTCGCCGACCTCGGGCCCGAGGCGGTGCGGGTGCAGGCCCTGGCGTTCGAGCGGCTGGTCACCGGGCAGATCCTGGAGACCGCTGGGCCGCAGGACGGGCGCGACCCGGTCGACCACTACCTCGAGGTGCTCGGCGGCAAGACGGGCTCGCTGGTGGCGGTGTCGTGCCGGTTCGGCGCGATGATGTCCGGAGCCGACGAGACGGTCGTGGACGTGCTGACCCAGTACGGGGAGCGGCTGGGCGTCGCCTTCCAGCTGGCCGACGACGTGCTCGACATCGCCTCCGACTCGCACGAGTCCGGCAAGACGCCGGGAACGGACCTTCGCGAGGGCATCCCGACGCTGCCGGTGCTGCGGCTGCGGGAGCGGGCCGAGCGGCTGGGCAAGCCGGAGGACCGCGCGCTGTGCGAGCTGCTGGACTCCGACCTGAGCGACGACGCGCGACACGCCGAGGCGCTGACCGCGCTGCGGGCGCACCCCGCGCTGGAGCAGGCGCGGCGCGACACCGTCCGGTACGCCGAGGAGGCGCGGGCGGCGCTGGCGCCGCTGCGGGAGTGCGACTCCAAGGCGGCACTGATGGAGCTGTGCGACGCGGTCGTGCACCGGGCGGGCTGACCGAAGCCTTGCGGCCCGCCGGCCCGGCCCTCCTGTCCCTTCTCCGACGGTGACGCTCCCCCGGGCGTCGGCCCCCGCCCCCGGGCGTCGGCCCGCACCCCCGGGTGGAGTCCGGGCCTCGTCTCCGTAGCTCTCCGGTAGCCCACCTCCCCTACGGGTAGGGGCTGCTGACCGCCTGCCATGTCATACCCCAGCAGTACATGCAGTTGCGTCCACGGAGTGACGCTTCCCGGCGGCCGATTTGGTCTCATGGAAAGCACAGAGGACACCACTCCTCACCGATTCGGGTGAGAATGGCGGCTTGGGGTGGGGCCCGCCGGGAGCACATGCCGAGGGTCACGGGACGGACAGCCGCCGCCGACGACGGAGGTAGCGCACACATGGCACCGTATGGAAGCGATGACAGGACGACGGCTGTGCAGGAGCCGGCCGGCCCGTCGGGCGGGGGGCGTCGCAGGGCCGCGCGGTACGTCGTGCCCGCGACCGTCGTGGGGGTCGCCGCCGCGACGATCGGGATCGTTCCCGCGCTCGCCAGCTCCGGTGACCCGGACCTGCCGAAGATCAGCGCGAAGCAGCTCATCGAGAAGATCGCGGCGTCGGACGTCCAGCAGCTGTCCGGCACCGTGCGGATCAGCACCGGCCTGGGGCTGCCCGACTTCGCCGGGCTCGCCGGCGGCCTCGGAGGGAAGGCGGGCGGCGGCGGTGACGGCTCGGCCGCCGACCCCTCCGCCAAGGTCGCCGAACTCGCCACCGGCTCGCACACGCTGCGGGTGGCGGCCGACGGCCCGGACCGGCAGAAGGTGTCCGTGCTGGAGGACGCCGCCGAGTACAGCCTCATCCACAACGGCAAGAACGTCTGGGGCTACGACAGCAAGTCCAACGAGGTCTACCACGCCACCTCGGACGACACCGGCAAGGAACACGGCAAGGAACACGGCAAGGAGACGCGGGGCACGGACGACTTCTCCGGCACGCCCAAGGACTTCGCCGAGCAGGCCCTCAAGGCCGTCGACTCCACCACCGCCGTCACGGTGGACGGCACCGCCCATGTCGCCGGCCGCGACGCCTACAAGCTGCTGATCAAGCCCAAGCAGTCCGGCACCACCGTCGGCGGGATCACCATCGCCGTGGACGCCAAGACCGGCGTGCCGCTGAAGTTCACCCTGACCCCGAAGAGCGGCGGCGCCGCCGTGGTCGACGCCGGCTTCACGCAGGTCAGCTTCTCCCGGCCGGCCGCCTCCACCTTCGACTTCACCCCGCCCAAGGGCGCCAAGGTCACCGAGGCCGACGACCACGAGCACGCCAAGGGTGACAAGGGGGACGGCCCGCTGAAGGGCGTCCTGCCGGAGCACCTCCTGCCCACGCCGGGCGGTCAGCCGGGCAAGGGGATCGAGGGGCCCAAGGTCCTCGGTGAGGGCTGGAACGCGATAGCGGTCCTCGACACGGGCGCCAAGGGCGGCGTGCCCTCCGGCAGCAAGGCCGGCGGCGCCCTCGGCGGTTTCCTGGACTCGCTCGGCGACAAGGTCTCCGGCAAGTTCGGCAAGGGCACCGTGTTCTCCACCCGCCTGGTCAACGCCCTGATCACCGACGACGGCAAGGTCTACGTCGGCGCGGTCACCAAGGACACCCTCGTCGAGGCCGCCGACGCGGGCAGGTAAGGCGGCGGACACCGCCGACCCAACGGGAAACGATCGGGGAGCCGATGGACGACGCGCCCGCCGCACGGGGTGAGCAGGAGCCGGATGACGAGTACGTCATCCGCACCCGCGCCCTCACCAAGCGCTACCGCGGCGGGCAGCTCGCCGTCGACGGACTGGACCTGGCCGTCCCGGCGGGCAGCGTCTTCGGCTTCCTCGGTCCGAACGGGTCGGGCAAGACCACCACCATCCGCATGCTGATGGGCCTCATCGAGCCCACCTCCGGCGCCGCGCGCGTGCTGGGGCAGCCGATGCCCCGGGCCGCCCGCTCGGTGCTGCCACGGGTCGGCGCACTCATCGAAGGTCCCGCGCTGTACGGCTTCCTCTCCGGCCGGGACAACCTGCTCCGCTACGACGCCGCCGACCCCACCGCCGACCCGCGCACCCGGCGCGCCCGGGTCACCGCGGCCCTGGAGCGGGTCGGGCTGACGGCGGCGGCCGGCAAGAAGGCGAAGGCGTACTCGCTGGGCATGAAGCAGCGGCTGGGGCTCGCCGCCGCGCTGCTCCAGCCCCGCCGCCTGCTCGTGCTGGACGAGCCGACCAACGGGCTCGACCCGCAGGGCATGCGCGAGATCCGCGCCCTCGTGCGGGAGCTGGCCTCGGACGGCACGACCGTCTTCCTCTCCTCGCAC
The DNA here is from genome assembly GCF_055668065.1 of Streptomyces sp. NPDC097129. Taxonomy (NCBI): domain Bacteria; kingdom Bacillati; phylum Actinomycetota; class Actinomycetes; order Kitasatosporales; family Streptomycetaceae; genus Streptomyces; species Streptomyces sp. NPDC097129. Next base: position 87,919 of record NZ_JBVOQE010000007.1, read on the forward strand.
CTCCTCGACGAGATCGAGCAGGTGTGCACGCACGCCGCGGTGATGGCGCGTGGGCGGCTCATCGTCCAGGGGGTGGTCGCCGACCTGGCGGCGCGGGCGCGCGGGCGGCTGGTGGTGACCACGCCGGACGTCTCCGACGCGGCGCGGGTGCTGAAGGAACAGGGCGTCGGGGATGTCGTCGTGGCGGAGGACCGGGTGACGGGTGAGCCGCCGGAGCGGGAACCGGCCGACATCAACGCCGCGTTGGTCGCGGCGGGGATACGGGTGCGGGGCTTCGGGGTGGAACGGGCCTCGCTGGAGGACGCGTTCGTGGCGCTGACCGGGGAGGGCTTCGATGTCGCAGGATGACACCACCACCACCACCACGACCACGGCCCGCGGGACAGGGGCTGCCGTTGCGACCGGGGCCGCCGCAGGGACGGTCCGGGCCGTGCGACCGCTGTGGACCCTGGGGCTCTTCGGCAGCGAGTTGCTGATCACCCTGCGGCGCTGGCGCACGCTCGCGCTGCTGGGGGTGCTGGCCGCGGTGCCCGTTCTGGTCGGGATCGCCGTGCGGATCGAGACGGGGGACGGTTCGTCGTCGGGGTCCCGGGGCGGCGGAGGGCCGGCGTTCATCTCCCAGGTCACCAACAACGGCCTGTTCCTCGTTTTCACCGCGCTGGCCGCGACGCTGCCGTTCTTCCTGCCGATGGCGGTCGGAGTGATCGCGGGCGACGCCATCGCCGGCGAGGCGAACGCGGGCACCCTGCGCTACCTCCTGGTCGCCCCGGCCGGACGCGCCCGGCTGCTGCTCGCCAAGTACACGACGACGATGGCGTTCTGCCTGCTCGCCACCCTCGTCGTCGCGGTGTCGGCGTTGCTGGTCGGCGCCCTGCTCTTCCCGCTCGGCGATCTGACGACCATCTCCGGCACCCGGATCAGTTTCGCCGAGGGGCTGGGCCGGGCCCTGCTGATCGCGCTCGTCGTCGCCGCGTCCCTGATCGGCGTGGCGGCGCTCGGACTGTTCGTCTCCACGCTCACCAACAGCGGCATCGCGGCGATGGCGACGACGGTGGGCCTGCTGATCACCGTGCAGATCCTGGACCAGTTCCCGCAGCTGCACGCGATACAGCCGTATCTCTTCTCGCACTACTGGCTGTCCTTCGCCGATCTGATGCGCGAACCGGTCTACTGGGACGACCTGGTGAAGAACCTCGGTCTCCAGGGCCTGTACGCCGCCGTGTTCGGTTCGGCGGCCTGGGCCCGCTTCACGGCGAAGGACATCACGGTCTAGCGGAGGTCCAGGGGCTCACGCGCGCTGGTAGGGGAAGCGGGCGAAGGGTGCCTCGCCGGCGAAGAAGGTCTTGGCACGGGTCAGCGCCGCGTGGTCGGTCAGGATGTCGCCGGGGCGGCTGCCGTTGCCGAGGAGGACGCCGCCGAACCGCATGCCCAGGTAGGCGGCGGAGTTGTTGAGCGTGCCGATGAGCGGGTCGGCTACCTCCTCCTCCCGGTGCGCGAGCGCGGTCACGCCCCACAGGGTGCGTCCGGCCATCCGCGCCTTGAAGTCCACGCCCGGGGTGCGCAGCCAGCCCGACCAGTGGTCCAGGTAGCGCTTGGTCTGGGCGGAGACCGAATACCAGTACAGCGGCGAGGCGATCACCAGGTCCGTCGCGGCGAGCGTGGCGTCCAGCAGCAGGGCGGTGTTGTCCTCGGCCGGCCGGACGTGGTCGCTGTCGTGGCGCAGGTCGGCGAAGTCGGGCAGCGGATGCTCGGCGAGGCTGATCCACTCCTGCTCCACGTCCTCGGGGAGTTGCTCGGCGGCCTTGCGGGCGAGGAGTTCGGTGTTGCCGTCGTCGCGGCTGCTGCCCAGCAGGAACAGGAAGCGGCGGGTCGTCATCGGTGCTCCTGGTGTCGGCGCGGATCTCTATGCACGTACATAGAACACGGCGGGCCGACCGGATCTTCCCGGCCACCCGGCCCGAGACGGGCACCATGCCGGAGACGGCCAGCCCGCGCGAGACGGCTACCCCGCCGGAGATGCCGCCCCGCCGGAGACGGCTGCCCCGCGCGAGACGGCCGGCCCGCGCGAGACGGTCACCATGCCGGAGACGGCCCCCCCGACCGAACGGCCCCCCGACCGAACGGCCCCCCGCCCAAGACACCCCGCCCGCCGCACGGGCGGCCGTCAGACTGTCGCCCCGTCGCGCCGCGCGCGCGGCGGTTCATCGGCCGGGGCCGCCTCCGCCGGGTCCCTGCTGCGGCGGCTTCGGGACGCGGGGTTGCTGTGCGGGCGCGGTGCCCGGCGCGGGGCGGTTCGTGGTCGGTGTGGTGGGCGACCTGCGACCGGACTGCAGGCGTGCGGCGGCGGCGAGCGGGTTGCCGCCCGCGCCCTGGGCGGTGGCTCCCGCCGTTCCCGTGGTCCGTCCCGCGGCCGCTTCCTCGGCCCGGTGCCTGGCCAGGTGGGAGCCCTGCAGTGCCGTGGCCATGAAGCCCGCGGCGACGTTTCCGCTCTCCGGCGGCGCGGTCTTGCGGTCGATGACGCTCAGCCTGGCCATGTCCTCGCGGCTGAAGATGTTGCCGGGCAGCATCCGGGAGGCGGCACCGGTCACATCGACGGTGTGTTTCCGGTCGTCGGCCTCGAACTGGAGCCGGTAGCCCAGGTACTGCTCGTTCTTGTCGAAGAGGAGTTCGCCCTTGACCTGTCCGCCCTGCTGCCGGGCCCAGCGGTCCAGGGTCTCCGCGGCCTGCGGCAGCCGGGCCACCCGCCCCAGACAGGCGACGTAGGCGTCGCCCTCGACGTGCAGCGCCTTGAGCCGCACACCGCCCTCGGGCGTCCGGACCGTCTCGACGGCTCCGAGCCGCTGGTTGGCCACGGTGACCAGACGGCCGTTGCCCCCGAGTTCGGCGTCGTACGTGCGACGCATGTTCAGGTACTGGGAGTCGTTGTGGAGGACCCAGGGTGCGGCGGTTCCCACCATGGTCACCCGGGCGTTCGGGTTGCCCTCCAGGATGATCTCCGCGTTGGCGATGGCTCCGCCGCCGATCCCCGCGATCACCCAGTCGTCGGCGACCGTGGGGTCGTAGTCGCCGTCGCCCACCTCGTCGCCGAGGAGCACCCGGCCCGGAGCGGCGGCAGTGGCCTCCTCCCACTTGGCGGTCGCTTCGAGCGTGGTCCGGGCGCCGGCGACCTGCTGGTCCGCCGCGTCCTGAAGGGAAGCGGCCACGCGCGGGTCGGCGAGCACCTCCAGCGCGGCGGCCGCGTGACCCGTCCCGGGCGGCAGCGCGGCCAGCCGGTCGCGGGCCTCCAGCGCCTCGGGAGTGCCCAGGGAGGTGAGGTGGCCGTCCAGGACCTGGGTGGCCTCCCGTACCGTCGGGATCTGCCGGTCGACACCCGGGACCACCTCCGGCGGCACCCCGGTGGCCACCAGCGGCGTGCCCACCACCTCGACCTTCACCGGCGGCGACCCGTCCGAGGGCGTGATGTCCGCGATCAGACGGCCCCGGTCGTCCAGGGACAACCCGGCGTGCCCGTCGACGACGGGTCCGCGCACCGCCGCGGTGTCCTCCCACAGTTGCAGGGCGGCCAGCGAGACCCGCTCCTTCGGGTCGGTGAACCGGTAGGGGTCCCAGCCGACTTCCCTGAGGTGCCGCACCTGGTCCGCGGACTGCACGATGCCCTTGATGGGGTCGACATGCCACCGGCCGCGCGAGTCGACGAGCAGCGCGTCCGGGTCGCGTCCGGCGAGTGAGGCCCCGCCACCGATCATGATCGGGCGCTTCGGATACTCGCCCTCGGGCAGCGCGGCCGCCTCCGCGCGCAGCTGGTCCAGCGTCCGGCCGGACGCCGCGGTGCGCTGCTGCGCCGCCGCGTCTCGGGCGGTGGCGAGTTCCTCCCGTGTCAGGGGCACGCCGTCGGGGCGCAGGCCCGGCAGCGGGAAGGAAGGGGACGTGCCCAGCGGGGGCTGCGCGGTTCCCGCCTGGGCCAGGCGTGCGCGGTGCTCCAGGAGGACTCGGGCGTCGGCCGGGGCGAGCTGCTCCACGGGCCGTCCGAGTTCGCGGACGGAGCGGGCCGCCTCGGTGGTCAGGTGCGGACGGACGGTGTCGTACCGGAGCCTGGCCGCGTACTGCTCGGCCGTACGGGCGGCCGTGTCCTCGGCGGGCGAGCCGGCGCGCAGGCCCGTGTGGTCGATCAGCTGGGACAGCTCCGCGCGGGCTTCGGTGCGCTGGCCGGGAGCCAGGGCGCTGTCGTTCATGCGGGCCGCGAGGTAGTTCAGTTCGCCGATCCGGCCCAGGTCCTCGTCGGAGAGTTCGGGACGCGCCGGTACCGCGGCGCCACGGGTGAGCAGGTCCTGTGCGGCCGGCGCTTCGGCGCGGGCCGCGCGCTCGCGTACGGAGAGCAGCTCGTTGAGCTCATGGCTCAGGGCCCGGCCGATCTGCTCGGGTGCGATGCGGTCGGAGAGCTGGACGACATGGTTGTCGGAGGCGGTGTTGACGAAGCTGCGGGCCACGGTCCGCTCCGGCAGGGACGCGGTCTCCAGGCGGATGGTCAACGCCTGTCCGCGCTCGTCGCGCAGCGCGAAGAAGCGCCGGCCGTCTTCCTCGGACATCGTGTGCGAGCGCAGCCGGTCGGCGTACAGCGCCTGGATCACCACGGGCAGCGTGGCCTCGGCTTCGGCCAGAACGCGTTGCTCGGGGGACCGGGTGCCGCTGTCCGCCCGGAAGCCCGTGCCCAGCACGTCCGTGGCCGTGATGACCACCTCTTCGGAGCGTGCGCGGTCGTCTTCCCCGTTCACGACGTCTCCCCCCTCTGGCGTCTCGAGTCCCTTAGGATCATGACATGTTGATCGCTCGGTCGATGCAGGAAGCGCACCTCTACATGGACCTCCACGCCTGCGTCTGCGGCGCGGAGGAATTCGAGCGGGAACACCGCCTGGAGGACCGGGACGGCACCCTGGTCGCCGTGTACGAGGGCACGTGTCCCCGGTGCGGCCGCGCGCGCTCGTTCGAGTTCCGGATGTCCGACGAGCTGCCTCCGGCGCCGCCGGCGTTCGGCGGTTCCGAGCCCTCCCGGATCATCGATCCCGGCGAGTTCATGTGGGCCGGGGACCGGGCGTCGACCGAGTCCGGGCTCCGCCTGCTGAACACGCCCCTCGCCGAGCACCGGACGATCCGTCCGCAGACGGCGTACGCGATCGCGGCCTTCGAGGAGGTCGCCAAGTTCCTTCCCGAGGGCGCGGACCGGATCCCGAAGGAGCGCTTCACCTCGCAGCGTGGACGTGAGCTGTACGCCAAGGACCCGGACCGCTTCACCCGCGAGGAGATCGTTGCCGCGCTCGAGCTGAAGAAGTCCATCCTCGACGACATCGACCGCTTCAGCCCGCCGCAGGGCTGAGGTCCAGCAGCAGTGCCATGACGCCGACGAGCGTGGCGCTGCTGACGATCTCCCGGCGGGTGATCATCCCGGGGATCCGGGCGAGCGGGATCCACTCCAGGCGGTCGGACTCGTTGCGCTCCGAGGGGGCGCCGATCCGGCGGGGGTCGTCCGCGCGGAAGAGGAAGTGGCGGGCGTCGGTGATGCCGGCCGCGGGCTCGGCGTACACCAGTTCCCGCAGCGCACCGGGCCGCCAGCCGGTCTCCTCCTCCAGCTCCCGCGCGGCGGCCTGCGCGGGTTCCTCACCGTCCTCGACCAGTCCCATGGGCAGCTCCCATGCCCAGCTGTCGGTGACGAAGCGGTGCCGCCACATCATCAGCACGCGTCCCTGGGTGTCGACGGGGGCCGTGATCGCCACGTCGCGCAGCCGGACCGCGTGGTAGTCGACCCGCGTGCCGTCGGGCTGTTCGACGTCCAGGGACCGCAGGCGCACCCAGGGGGTGTCGTACAGCGAGCGTTCCCCGTGGACCGTCCATCGCATCGCAGACTCCTTCATCGCAGGTCACAGGCGTACACAGTTACGTCAGTGTCGTACGCCTCCGCGGTCACCGCCTCCACGGTTTCCGTCAGCGTCGTAGGCCTCCGCAGTGACCGCCTCCACGGTTTCCGTCGGCGTCGTACGCCTCCACGGCTACCGTCAGCCGTCGTACGCCTCCACCACCGGTGACGCCTTCGGCCGGTGGGTGCCCTCCTTGCAGCCCGCGAAGGGGCCTGTGGGGGAGCGGAGTTCGCTCATCACCGGGCCCAGGTGGTCCCGGTGCCAGACCGCGGGTCCCGAGGCGCCCGCCGCCGGGTCGGTGTACTCCTGCCACGCGAGCCACAGGGCGTGCAGCCGCGCGACCGCCTCGAGGTGCTCCCACCAGCGCGGGCACCAGGGCTGCTGGGAGGTGACCTCACGGCCGTACACGGGCAGGAGCAGGTCGGAGACCCACAGGGCCAGGTTGCGCATCTCCTCGGCGTGGTCGGCGCCGTCGAGGTACAGGATGAACGGCGGAGCGAGGGGCTGCTCCTCGGGTGTGGTCATCGGACGGCTTTCTCTGCGGCGCGGGCGGTGATGGCCTTCACTTCGGCCTGGGCGGCTGCCTGGATGCGGTCGGCGCCGGGCTCGGCGTACCAGGGGCGCAGCCGGATCAGGGCCGGTTTGACGCCGGTGGCCAGGAGGAGGGCGGTGCCCTTGGGCAGGGCGCGGATGCGGTCGACGGGCAGGATGCGCTCCAGGCGGTAGGAGGTGGAGCGGGAGCGGCCGTCCTTGCTCCTGGAGTAGCTGACCGTCGACACGTCGTGCTCGCCCACCAGCCGGGAGACCTTCTCGACGAAGTCCGCGTCGTCGAGGCCGGCGCCCAGCAGCTTGATGGTGGCCGCGCCCCACAGCGCGTCCATCCCGGCCTCGCCCCAGACCCGTACGCCCTGCCGGTAGCTCTGCAGCAGCGTCACGATGTTGATGCCGCGCGAGCCTAGGTGGGAGTACAGGTCGGGCAGGTCGGAGATGCGGCACACGTTGGCGGCCTCGTCCAGCACCGCCGTCATCGGGGGATCGAGGCGGCCGCCCATCCGCTCGGCGGCGACCACGCCCGCGCGCAGCACCGAGTCCGCGGCGGCCGCGATGACGCCCGCGGCCGAGCCGCCGCCGTCCTTGGAGAGCAGGTACAGCGTGTCGTTCGACAGGACGTGCCGCTCCGGCAGGAACTGCGGCGTCCGCGTATCCGGCGTCACCCAGGCGGAGATGGCCGGGTCCAGCAGGCAGGCCACGCACTGGCGGGCCGTCTCGTAGATGCCGTCCCGGGTCTCGACGGCGCCCTGGATCGTCCCCTGCAACTGGTCGGCGAGGGCCGGCATGGCCGCGTCGCGCAGCAGGTCGATGGGGGTGCGGTCGGCGGGGTCGGCGAGCCAGGCCAGCACCTCGTCGATGCGGCGCCCGCCCCGGTTGGCGGCGTGGAAGAGTGCCGTGAGCGTGTTCTGCGCCGCCGAGATCCAGAAGTCCCGTTTGGAGGCGTCGTCGTTGACGGCGCCGACGAAGTGCCCTGCGAGGCGCCGGGCGCCCTCGATGGTGGCGGCGTCGGCGAGCATGTCCCACCAGGTGGCCCGCGGCGTGTGCGCGATGCCCTGCGGGTCGAACACCCAGACCTGCCCGGCCTGTTCGCGCTGGGCGCGGGTGACGCTGTAGACGTCGGCCTTGTTGGAGGTCAGCAGCACGCTGCCCTGGGCGCGCAGGACGCGCGGTACGGCGATGCCGGTGGACTTGCCCGCGCGCGGAGCCATCAGGTCCAGCTCGACGTCCTCGTAACTGGAGCGCAGCTCGGGGCCGTGGGGCTCCAGGTTGCCCAGCAGGTTGCCCGTCTCGTCGGGGTGCAGGCGGGCCGCCTTGGACAGGGACGGACGCAGGGCCCGGGCGCGGGCCGCCGCCCCCTTGGGGAGCAGCCCGGCCAGTTCCTTGCGGCCGGCCAGGCCGGTGGGGCGGGACACCCGGCGGCGGACCAGCACGACGAGCGTGATCACGAGGGCGACGAACAGGCCGAAGACCGTGGCGATGCCGGCCGTCACGGCGCCGTTCGAGGCGTTCGGCCACACCGCCTGCGGGCCGTCCTTGACCAGCGTCGACAGCGTCCCCGCGGAGAAGGGCGGCGGGTTCCAGCCCGCGCCGGACACCGCCGCGCCCAGCGTGCCGCCCAGCCAGGCGCCGGTGAAGGCGCCGCCGACGAGGACGGCCGTGCCCGGGATGAGCCAGGGCAGCAGGTCGTCACCGGAGGAGTGGCCCTTGCGGGCGGGGCGCGAGGTGCTCATCTCGTCGCCTCCGTCGGCTGGGAGAGGTTCAGGCTGTTGCCGGTCCAGCGGGTGTTGGTGTTGTGCAGGTTGCGCTCGGTGTCCGTGATCGACACCTTGATAGGGATGCCGGGCCGGCCACCCACCTTGATCAGGAAGCGGCCGCGGCCGGGCGGCTCCTCGTGGCCGCCGGCGCTGGCCCAGCCGGGCGGCGACGACCAGGAGGAGACCAGCTCGATCTCCCGCTCCGACATGCCGACGATCTCGCCCAGCTCACGCATCTCGCTGCGGGGAAGTCCCGCGCACACGACCATGCCGGCGCGTTCGACGAAACCGCGCGCCTTGGCCCGGTCGGCCTCGCTGCCCAGCGCCTCGGCGTCCTTGAGGGTGTGCGTGATCTTGGCGTCGCCGAGGCCGAGGGAGCGGTTGAGCCGGGTCAGGGCGTCGATCCGCTCGACGATGCCGGAGGCGGCGCGCAGCGGCCGCCACAGCTCGTCCAGGACGGTGAAGAACCAGCGCTGCGGGGCCAGTCCGGCGTCCGCGAGGGCGTGTGCGGCGGCGACCGTGCCGAGCCCGTCGGACCAGGCGGCGAGCATGGCCGCCGCGGTCAGCTGGGTGTCGGCCTCGCCGATGCGCGAGATGTCCACGCAGACCGCGGGGGAGGCCGGATCGATCCTGGTCGACGTCTCGGAGGCGAACGTGTCGCCCAGGGGCCCGTCCAGCACGCCGAGCAGGGAGCGGTGCAGCGGGTCGACGGCCTCCTGGTAGCGGGTGACGTCACCGCGGTCCAGGGTCACCGCACGCACCCGGTCGGGCCCCTCGTCCAGCACGCGCAGCAGGTCGGGCAGGAGCGGTGCGCGGCCCGGCTCGGTCCGCTCGGCCAGATGGTGCAGGCAGGCGGAGAGCACCGACTGCTCGTGGTCGTCCATCGGCCGGCCGCGCACGATCGTGATCAGCGCGGCGACCATGTTGAGCACCCGGCCGTGGGCCTCCGCGGCCAGCACCCGCCCGGCCTCCCCGCCGATCCGCACCGCGGCCTGGCCCATCGCCCCGGGGTCGAGGACGTTGATGCCGCCGACGCCGCGCCCGATGGAGATGACCTGGCCGCCCAGGGCCCGCACGGTGTCCGCGTAGTCGGGCTTCAGGTCACCGAGCACCAGCGGGGTGACGCCGGTCGCCGCGAGCCCGATCAGGATCCGGTTGACCAGCGTCGACTTGCCCAGTCCGGGCATGCCCAGCATGAACAGCGACGGGTTGGAGATGTACCGGGCCCGGGTGAACCAGGAGATGGGGTCGCCGCACACGGTGGCGCCGGTGTGCAGGTGCTGTCCGAGGGGAACGCCCGTCATGGGCGCGCCCGAGCCGGCCGCGAACGGCCACAGACCGCACGCCTGCACGGTGGTCGCCCGCCACATCGTGGGCGGGTCGAGGTGACCGACCTGGCCGCCGCCCGGCCCGTACCACCCCCTGGGCGGGGCGACGGACGGACGCTGCGGGCGCTGCTTGCCGCTCACAGGGCCTCCCTGAGCTGGTACGGGACGAGGGTGTGCTCCCACGGCAGGATGCCGACGGGCAGGGTGCAGGAGAACGCGGACGCCTGCATGCGGTCGGCCGGCCGCATCAGGATGCGTGAGGAGGCCTGGAGGTTGCGCACGGTGATCGCCGCGTCCTGCAGTTCCTCCTCGTTGTCGACGGTGACCGTCACCATCAGCGAGAACTCGACCAGGCCGGCACCGGCCGCCTCCTCGGCCGCCGTCTGTTCGGCCGCCCGGATCTCGGAGCTGGCGCGGGCCTGCACCAGTCCGCCGCGCGAGGACGCCATGAAGTGGGCGGAGCGGCGGTCGGCCTCCACGATGCGGGCGGACGTCGCCGGGTCGATGGGCCGGTAGATCAGCGAGACCCGCTTGCGGCGCGTGCCGGGGGCGGGCTCCAGCAGGCCGCGCAGCACGTTGGAGCGGACGGTGCCGCGCGGGGCGAGCGTCAGCAGCCAGGTGCGGGAGACGCCCGAGTCGTGCGTGTACGTGCCGACGGTCTCGACGGCGGCGGCCGGTCCGCAGTCGTCCCACGCCACGCCGGTGGTGGTGTGCTCGGCGCGCACGCTCAGCACGGCGGGCGCCACGGCCGGGTCGTAGGCCACCCGTACGACCTCGGCGATGCGCTCGGCGGAGAGCGGGTACGCCGACCCGCCTCCCGCGGCGACCAGCCCGCTCAGCAGTCCCGGCAGCCGCATCGACAGGTCGGTGACGACGTCGTCGACGTCCCGCTTGGGGCCGCCGGCCGGGCCGTAGGTGAGGGCGATGTACGTGTGCATCTCCGAGGAGGCGGTCGGGTAGCGCTCGACGACCTCCTCCATCACGGCGCGGGCCGCGGCCGGGGCGTCGGGGGAGATCCGGGGCAGCACCTCGGCGGCGAGCCGGGTGCCGGTGTCGGGGGCGGTCTCGACGACGACCTGGGCGCCGCGCAGGCCGGGCTCGTGGGCGAGCCGGGACAGCCAGTCGCCCCAGGACGCCACCCAGATGTCCACCTGCTGCGGGTCGACGAGCGAGCCGCCGTCGGGTTCGCAGGCGAGGACCAGCGTGTAGAGGTTGCGTCCCGGGTGGTGGAGCACGCCGAAGGGGCGGTCGTAGGCGTCCCGGCCCTCGTACATCTTGACGCGGGCGAGCAGCCCGGGCGGCTGGAAGCGGCCGCCGGGGCGGCGCGAGAGAGGCCCGGAGACGTAGGTGGTGGAGCCGTTCGCCTTCCGCCGGATCCAGCCGATGCGCAGGGCGAGGAGCTGGTAGACGTTGCGGCCGTCCGACGTGCGCAGCGCCAGCGGGGCGAGGAAGAGGGCCGTGGGGACGAGCACGACGACGGCCGCCGCCAGGGAGACCAGCGAAGCCAGCAGTGCCACGAGGAGACCGCCGAAGGCGACGACGGTTCCGAGCAGCCCCAGAGGGCCGAGGCCGGGGCGGCGGGGGCGCCGCCAGTTCCCGTAGGTGGGACGCGTCATGGCGTCGGTGGACATGGAGTTTCCTTCTTCCCGTCTTCGGGCTTCGGCGGTGGGGGCGGGAGGGCGGGGCCGCCGTGGCCGGGTGCCGGGCAGGGCACCCGGCCACCGGCGGCGGCCAAGGATGCGGGTGGCCTACTGGTTGTGGCCCTTCATCCCGTCGTTGTCGTCCAGGGAGTTGGCCACCTCGCTGGCCGCGGCGACCGTGGTCTGCGCGACGACCGCGGCGGCCTGTACGGCGACGGCGGCTCCGCCGGTGGCGGCGCCGGCGGCCGCGCCGCCCGCCGCGCCCGCGGAACCGGAGCTGCCCGCGCCGCCGGCGCCCGCCGTGGGGGCCGGGGCGGCGGCCGGAGCGGCGCCGCCCTCGGACGGAGAGCCCTTCGGGCCCGGCGCGCCGGCTCCGCCCCCGCCTCCGCCGCCTCCGCCGCCGACCCCGCCGGAGGCGATGCTGACGGCGCCGCTGGCGAGGTTGTTGACGGCGTTGAGCATGACCGTGCCGCCGGAGGTGCTGCCGAGGGCGGCGGTGGCCGGCACGATCAGTTTCAGCAGGGCGGGCAGGGCGAAGACGGACAGGATGAGCATGCCCATACCGGCGATGACCTGGTTCAGGTCCTTGGTGTTCTTGGTCATGGCGGTGGCGGAGTAGATGATCAGCGCCGCCGCGGGTTTGTACAGGATCCAGGCCGCCAGCCAGCCGGTGTGCTTCTTCCACCAGCCCTCGCCCCAGCCGGTCATGGAGGACACGGCGGCCAGCGGGAGCGTGCCCACGAGCATGATCAGCACACCGATGCGGATGTACATCAGGCAGATCTGCACGAAGGACGACAGGATGACGAGGAGACCGAAGACGAGGACGAGGCCGGGCGAGCTGAGCTCCATCACGCCCAGGATCTCGTCCGCCTGCCCGCCGAGGTTGGATTTCGCGTAGACGTCCGTGGCGTACGCGTCGGACGCGGCGTTGAGGGCCTGCACCACCGGCACGGCGAGACCGCCGACGAGGAGCACCTTCCACATCCCCAGGAAGGCCTGCTTCATGGGCTGGCCTCTTCGGTCGAGCGCCATCTTGGCCGCGGCGATGAGCAGGCAGGCCACGGCCACATAGCCGACCAGCCAGCTGGTCACGCCGTGGATGTCGGTGGTCGGCTGCGTCGGATCGCCGGGCTTGATGTTCATCCAGACGCCGTTGAGGGACTGCAGCGTCTCCGACGTCGCGTTGCCGATGGCCTTGGCGAAGGCCTTGACGCCTCCCTCGGCGAGCGCCTCACCGCCGCCTTGGACGACGTCCCCGATACAGGTGTAGAGCTTCCAGTCGCACACGTCATGCCTTCCAAGTGACGAAGCCGTCCGTGCCGCTCACCTGGGACATGCCGGAGTACACCGAGCCGTCCGGGTCGGGCACGAGTTTCCAGTCGCCGTCCTGCCAGCGCACGGTCAGCGAACCGGAGCCGTACGCCGTGGCGTTGACGCGCACCAGGATCATCACCGTGGCCTGCTCCTTGGTGTACGACAGGACCGTGAAGCCCGCGTAGCCGCCGGCGTCGGCCTCACCGGAGACCGGCTTGTCCGGCTCCTTGGAGCGGCTGGCGATCAGCGCGTCCCGCCCCGGACCCGGGACGACCTGCCGCTCCATGACCTCCTGCCAGCCCGGGTAGTTGAAGTGGTCGGTGATGGCCTGCGCGGCGAGCACCGACCCCATCGGCGTGTGTGCGTAGCAGGACCAGACCGGTCCGTCGTACGTGAGCGGTCCCGCCGTCCTCGACACGGGTACGAGCCCGGTGCCGTCGGCCTTCCACGAGAAGTCCTTCGGCGGCGCCGTCGGCTTGGCCTGGTCGCTGTCGTCGGTCCGGCAGCCGGCGGGCCGGTCGTCCTCGCCGCGGCCCCCGCCGCCCGTGCCCTGCCCGCCGCCCTCGCCCTGCCCGCTGCCCGGGCTGGAAGGCGCCGGGCCGGACGCGTGCGGCGCCCCGTCGTCGCCGCGGGTCATCAGCGTGAAGCCGCCGAGGACGACGAGGACCAGCAGGAACCCGGCCGACAGAATCCAGCCCCGCTGTTGCCAGAACGGCTGCTCCCACTCTCCGCTGCCCCCGCGGGGCCGGCCGGAGTTCATCATGGGTGTGACTTCCCTTCCGTTGAGTCCGTCGGGCGGCCGGGCGGATCAGCCGAAGACGAAGGTGACGACGGGGCCTGCGGTGGCCACCAGGACGCAGCCGCCGAGGACCATGCCGAGCCGGCCCATGTGCTCCGAACCCTCGCCGCGGCGCATCGAGATCGCCATCATCGCGCCGGTGATCAGGACGCCGGCGACGCCCGCCGCGGTGCCCACCCACGCGAGCAGGCCGAGGACGGTGTTCACCTTGGTGGTGAGCTCGCCCGGGGCGTTGCGGGTGGGCTCGGGAACACCGGCGCCCGCGAGCACGTAGGCGTGGGCGGTCTTGGCGGCAAGCGCGTGAATCATGAGTTCTCCCCGATTGGTCCGGCCGGCTGGCCGGGGTCGTGCGTGCGTGTCGGAAAAGGTGTGTGTCGTACGGGCTTCGAGATCCTGACGCGCCGAGCGGGCTCCGGGAACCGTGCGTAGGGATCCTCCATCACTCGGTGACGTGTTCGTGACAGAGGAAGGGGTCGCCGCGACGCAAGTGCCCTGCCGTGGTCAGGAGTTGGTGTTCCAGAAGTCCAGGCCGACGAACTGGACGATGGGTCCCGCGCAGGCCGCGACGACGCACGCCCCGAGCACGATGAGGTACTCCTTGAGGTGCTCCTCGGCGTCGCCGGTCTTCAGCGCCACGGCCATCCGGGTGCCGACGATCATCATCCCGGCCACCCCGGCGGCGGTGACGAGCCAGGCGATGTAGCCGAGGACCTGGTTCAGGGGGCCCGTGACCGAGCCCGGCGGGTTGTACGCCAGGCCGGCCACCGTCACTGCGGCGTTCATCGGTCGCTCCTCGCCTGTGGGTCTCGAGCCGGCGGTGCGGCGGCCAGCGCGGCCAGTGGGGACGTCTCCCGCGGCGGGGGGACGGTGAGGTCCCCGGTGCGCCAGGCGGGCACCCAGGGCACCCGGTGGACCCGGATCACCGAGCCGATCACCTTGACCCGCTGCTGCAGCGCCCGCGGCAGCCGCACCGGCGCGTCCGCGACCAGGGCGACGGCGAGCAACTCCACCCCGGGCGGTTGCTCGCCGCGCCGGAACAGGTCCAGAGCACGCGACACGGCCTGCAGTCCGGCGGCGTGCGTACGGGCCACCAGCACCACCGCGTCCGGCTCGCCCTGCTCCGGTCGCGGCCAGTGGCGACCGCCGTCGATCCCGCCGAAGACCGCCGACAGCGTGGAGGCGCCGGCGCCCCCATGGGCGGCCACCCATACCAACGGGCGTGCCAGACCGCTCACTTGCACGGAAGCGTCCGGCTGAACCGGTTGGGAGGGTGTGGTGACGGGGCCGCGGATCCAGATCTCCGGGCCGCCCACCGGACTCCCCTGCAGCGTCAACTCGTCCCCCGTTTGCCGCGCTTGACAGCCTTGCAGTCTGATTATCGCTGGTGATGCGGTGTCAGGTAACCGTCCGTGAGGCGTCGGGGCGAGTTTGTGACGAGGTGGTTACGCACGGGAGACCGGGGGCCGGGGACACTCAATGAGGCGCGCAGAAGCACTACTTGAAGCCGAGGGGAGCGGATGGGCAAGAACGGGGGAGGGGCCGCGGGCTGGGTGATCGGCGGTGCGGTCGCCGCGGTCCTGCTGCCGGTGATCATGATGGTCGGGGTCAGCGGCAACGACGATGCCGAGGCCGTCGGAAGAGCGGTGGGCGGAGGCCTCAAGAACGGGACGGTGAAACCCGAGTACGTTCCCTGGATCCTCAAGTCCGGCGCCCAGTGCGACGTCATCAAACCGGCCGTCGTCGCCGCTCAGATCGAGGCCGAGTCCAACTGGAACCCCTACGCGGTGTCCCCCGTGGGCGCCCTCGGGCTGTCCCAGTTCATGCCGGGCACCTGGGTCACCTGGGGCCGGGACGACGACGGCAACGGGCGGGCCTCGCCCTACGACCCGGGGGACGCGATCATGGCGCAGGGCCGCTACGACTGCTCGCTCGCCGAGGACGTCGAGGGGTACAAGAGGCGGGGCCTGGCGTCCGGTGAGACCCTCGACCTGGCCCTGGCCGCGTACAACGCGGGGCCGGGAGCCGTGCTGAAGTACGGCGGCATGCCGGCCTACTCGGAGACGCGGTCCTACGTCGCCAGCATCAAGTCGCTCATACCCAAGTACGAGTCGGTCGACGATCCGCCGGGCCAGGTCCCGCCGGGGCAGAAGCTGGCCATGCCGCTGCGCGGCAACCCGCCGATCACCTCACCGTTCGGCATGCGCATGCACCCGATCCTGCACGTCTACAAGCTGCACACCGGCACCGACTTCGGCGCCGCGGCCGGTACCCCGTTCCTGGCGGCCCGGGACGGCGTGGTGACGTTCGCCGGCTGGTCCAACGGCTACGGCAACCGCGTGGTGATCTCGCACGGCACCATCGACGGCAGGCAGATCTCCACCACGTACAACCACATGTCGGCCATCAACGTCTCCGTCGGACAGCATGTGCAGGTCGGCCAGCAGGTCGGAGCGGTGGGTTCCACCGGTTACTCCACCGGCCCGCACGCCCACTTCGAGGTCATGCAGGACGGGCAGTACGTGGACCCGGCACCCTGGCTGGGGCTCAAGTGACGCAACGGGGAAGGGGAGGCGTGATGAGGACACCCACCGCACAGGCCGGGCGTCGCCGGTGTGTGTCGCTGCTGCTCACGGCGGTCACCGGTCTCACTCTGCTGTCGGGGTGCGGGCTGCCCGACCAGCGTGACGACCCGGCTGGACAGGGCGGTTCGGCGGCGCCACAGCCGGCCTTCACGCCCAAGGCTCCCGTGCCGGCCGGCCGGCCGCTGGGCCCCGACGCCCATGTGCCGACCCCGGGCGTGATCGACGACAACGACGCCACCGCCGTCTCCACGGCATGGGCCGAGGTGACGTACGGTTACGACACCAAGTACGACACGAGCCCCCATGACGCGGTCCTGCGAGCCGCTCGATGGCTCACGGAGCGCCGGATCGCCGCCGAACGCGACTACCGGCCGGCCAGCGGCCCCGGAGCCCAGTGGAACACCTGGGCCCGCCACCACGCCTGGACCACGGTGACCGTCGGCAGCGAACTGGAGGACGACGCGCCGCGCGACAGCGAGACCATCGCCTACCGCTCCCTCGTCGTGTCCGGCACCGCACACGGCCGGGACGGCTGGACCGGCCCGGGCCCGCGGCTCAACACCTACGTCAAGCTGGTCCGTACGGCCGTCGGCGAGCCGTGGCGCGTGGACGACGCGACCGTCGTCGAAGCCGCGACCCCGCCGAGCGCCGGCCCGTCGTCGTCCGGAGCGCCGTCCGCCCCGTCCGCCCAGTGAGGAAACCGATGTCCAGATTCAGTCGCGGTGAGAACAAGCGGCGGAAGAACCGGCCTGGGCAGGAGCAGCCGTCCGGGTTCGACCTGAAACCGATCGACGTGCACGTCTCGGCCGACGGCACCACCACGGTGGGCGGACTGCCGGTCGTCGGTGTGGCCGGGGAGAGCCCCCAGGAGGCGGTGCTGGACTATCTGCACCGTCTGGTGCTCGCCACCGGCCACCCGGTCGCGGCGCGGGTCGACGACGAACGGATCGGGTACACCACGCCCATCCTGGTCGCGGCGGACGGATCGAGCACGTTCGCGGGCGAGCCGGTGCCCCTCGCCGGAAGCCCGGTGACGTATGCGCGGGCGGGCCGGGCGGAGGGTGCCCCGGTGTCCCCGGCGCAGACGCCCGGGCACGCCCCCGGGGCGCCGGGGGCGGACGCCGTCCCGGCGCCCGCACCGCAGGCCGCACCGCAGGCCGCGCCGCAGGCCGCGCCGCTCGCCGCCGTACCGCCGCAGGTGCGGGACCGGACGACGCGATTCCTGCGAGCCGTACCGGATCCGGACGCGGCCCCGGCTACGGCGTCCGAGCGGGCCCCGGCGGACGACGACGCCCCCTCCGTGGAGGCGACCGCCGCCCCCTCCGCCGTGCCGTCCGTCTCCGTGCCGTCCGTCTCCGCGCAGTCCGCGGACCCCGTCCGGCCCCCGGCGTCCGCTCCACCCGCCGGCGCCACCGTGCCCTCCCTCCTCGCCGAACCCGTCCGCCGGATCAACGAGGCGGTGAGCATGGGCCGGATCGAGTCCGCCGCGGCGATGGCGGAGCAGACCATGGGCACCGCCACCGAGGCCCTGGGCGCGGAGCACGCCGAGGTGCTTCAGCTGCGCGAACTCGCGGCCTACATCGCTTACTTGGCCGGGGACGCGCCGCGTTCCTTCGCCCTGTCGATGGAGGTCGCGAGGATCCGCAGACAACGCGGCGACGAGCGGGCGTTCGCCAACGTCCAGGGCGCGGCCGCTGCCTGGCGCGCCCTGCGGGACCCGGCGCAGGGACTGGCCCGCGGCGAGGAACTGATCGCCCTGTGGAGCGAGATGGCCGCCGAGGGCGGTCCCGCCGCGGCCGACCCGACCCAGCTGGAGGCGGCGCGCGCCCGGATGGGACGCCTCGCCGAACGCGCTCGCGCCGCGTCCGGCCACGGAACCACCGGGGGTGCCCATGCCCAGGGAGGGTGAACTCCCCGCCGGGCGGGGGCGGGGGCGAGGGCAGGCGCAGCCGCAGCCGGAGCAGGACCGCCTCCGCGGGAAGGCGGCCGAGCGCCGCTCCCCACGGCGCCCGCGCACGGAGGTGTACGTCAACGAGGTGACCGGGATCGTGAGTTGGCGCAGGGCGCGGCCCGCGCGGCACGCTGCCCCCGGCCGTGGCACGGACGAGCGAGCGGGGCGGCTCGCCGGCGTCGAGGCGTCCGGAGCCCGGGCCGAGGCGGCCGCCCTGCGCTCGGCCGGTCTCGACCCGCGACGCGTGCCCGCCCGGGGTACGGCGCCGATCTCCACGCATCCCGCCACCGTCCGTGCGGTCACGCAGGCACACGTCGACGCGCTTCCGCCGGACCTCCAGCGCGCGCACCTGGCCCGGATCGGCCTGCTCCGCTCCGAGGTCGCGGGTGATGTGAGCCGAGGCGCGCGCATGCCTTCGGCGGTGGCGGCCAGGCTGCGCTCGGTGGTGACGCCGGCCCACGCGCAGGCGCTGTCGTCCGTGCGGGCCGAGACGGTCGGGGCGCAGTCCCGCAGGGCCGCACCGGGCGCGCCGGGCGTGCCGGGCGCGCCGGGCGCGCCGGGCGTGCCGGGCCGGGGTGCCGCGGGCGCCCCGCCGGCCCCCGTTCATCGCAGGTGAGACCTCCGGCCCCGCGTCTGCGACGATGCTGTGACGCCGCGGTGACGCGTGCTCCGGCAAAGGGCGGGACACTCGACGGCAGGGAGGGGCCGGCCGATCCGAACCGGCCCAGCGAGTGAGGGAGCGACATGTCTCGGTTCAGCCGGGGGCGAAGGGATGGGCGCGCGTCCGCGGAGCTCCTGGCCGACGGGTCGGTGGCTGCGCCGATCGAGGTCCGGGTGCCGCCCCCGGGGCCGGGAGGCGGTGGGGCCTTCATCGGCGGCATGCCGGTCGCGGCGGTGGACGGCGAGGAGATCCAGCGCACGGTCCTGGCCCGGCTCCACCACATGGCCCTGGCCGCGGGCCACCCCCTGCGGGTGATGGTCCACGACGAGCGCGTGGGCCGGGTCATTCCCCTCGAGGTGAACCTGGACGGATCGAGCCGCCTGACGGCCGAGGTCCGGGCGCCGCAGCAGCCGTCAGCGACACCCGGTCCCGAGCGGCCGACGCCGATGCCCGAACCCCAGCGGCCGGCGCCGACGGCGGGGCCCGAGCGGGCCGCACCGATGCCGACGCCCGGCGAGCCGGTGCCGACGCCCATGCCGACGCCGACGCCCGTACCCGAGCGGCCGGCGCCGTTGCCCGGGCCCGAGCGGTCTGCGCCGGTGCACGGGGGTCGGCCGGCCTCCCGGACGCAGGCGTCGCAGGTCGCCGACGCGCCGCCCGCCCCGCCCACCGGCTTCGATGCCGTCGCTGAGGCCGTCCTCGCGGACGACACCGACACCGACACCGACACCGGTGGGGCGCCGGGCGGACCGTCGCACTTCGCCGAACCGCTGGCCCGGATCAGCGAAGCGGTGCGCGGCGGGCGGATAGACGAAGCCGCCCACCTGGCCGATCACGCGGCGGCGCAGGCGGAACAACTGGGTCCGGACCATCCCGAGGTGATGTGGCTCGGCGAGCTGTCCGCCTACATCGCCTATCTGTCCGGCGAACCGGCCCGCGCCTGTCACCTCTCCCTGGGCCTGGCCCGCGCGCGCCGCCGCCAGCAGGACCCGGAGGCCGCCTACGGCAATGTGCAGAGCGCGGCGACCGCCTGGCGGGCGGTGCGCGACCCGCGGCAGGGGCTCACCCTGGGCGGCGAGCTGATCGCGCTGTGGGCCGAGCTCGCCGCGGGGGACGGCCCCGCCGCCGACGACGACGAGCTGATCCGGTCGGCCCGCGCCCGCATGGACCGCCTCACCGCACGGGCCGCCGGCAGCGGCTGACGGAGGTTGACGGCAGCTGACGGAGGTTGACGGTCCCTCAGCGGGCCGTCACGACGACAGCGTCCACACCGCGTACGCGATGGCGTCGCTGTCGTGGTCCAGCGCCGTGTCGTCGATGTTGGCCGTCGTGTCGCACGACGAGCGGTAGCAGCGGTCGAAGGTCTCCCACGCCGTGCCGCCCCCCTTGGCGGCCTGGGCCGGCGTCTTGATGTGGTCGGCGCCGCTGAACAGCCCGCCCCCCAATGCGGGCGCGGTCGGCCGAGGAGAGCCGGCCCACTCAAGGACCGCGAGCCGGCCGTGCCCAGCTCCTCCGCACCCCACCAGGCGAAGCGCGGGTGCTGGGCGGGTGCTGGGCCGGGTGGCAGCCGGGCCGGGCCACGGCGAGCGCGGTCTCCAGGAGCGCGGCGGAGCCGGAGCCGTTGTCGTCGATGCCGGCTCCGGCGGTCACGCTGTCGAGACGGGCGCCGGGCTGTTCGCAGACCGGATCATTCACCGGGCCCGCGCGGCAGCTCCACGCTCAGTGCACGCAGAACTCGTTGCCCTCCGGGTCCGCCATCACCACCCACTGACCGCTCGGCTCCTTCACCTCCCGCAGCACGCTCGCCCCGAGCCCCTTCAGCCGCTCCACCTCGTCCGCGCGCCGTCCCTCGCCCGGATGCAGGTCGAGATGGAGCCGGTTCTTCACGGTCTTCGGCTCCGGCACCCGCTGGAACAGCAGCCGCCGCCCCAGCCCGGTGCCGCTGCGCGGGTCGTAGGGGTCCTGCGGGTGCCGTACGGCGATCAGGTCCCGGAAGGCGGGTCGGCCGTGGAACTCCACGGTGGCCGCGCCCGGCAGCGCGCCGGCGGCGAGCAGTTGCTCGATGAGCGCGGCGTTGTCCTCGATCTCGTAGTGCAGCGCGGCGGCCCAGAAGTCGGCCTGCGTGTGCGGATCGGCGGCGTCGATGACGATCTTGAAGTGCACCGGAGCGGGTGCCGTCGTGGTCATGTAACCAGTAATAATGGTTACATGAGCGAGCGCGCAACGGAATCGCCGGGGCCGGCCGGCCTTTCCGCCCGTCCCGGCGGCCCCAGCGGACTGATCCTGCACACGCACGACGGCCGCCCCTACCGCTTCGACCCCGGCGCGCTGTGTCTGGAGCTGCTCACGACCGGCGGGCCCGGCGCCTTCGCGCGGTACGAGGTGCTGCACGCCCCCGCCGACCTGGCCGCCTGGGCCGCCCGCAGCCGCCTCCCGCAGGGCCTCGACCTGCGTGTCACGCACGCCGAGCTGGCCCGCGTCCGTGACGTGCGCGACGCGCTGTTCCTGCTCACCGCCGACCGTGCGCACGGACGCGCGATGCGCGCTGACCTGGTGGCGACGCTCAACGAGGCGGCCGCGCGGCCGTCACTGGTGTCCCGCCTCGCCCCGGACGGCACCCGTGCCTGGGCGCCCGGCGCGACCGGCACACAGCTGCTGTCCACCCTCGCCCGCGACGCGATCGACCTGTTCAGCGGCCCGTACGCGGACCGCGTCCGCGAGTGCGGGGCCCACGACTGCTACCTGCTCTTCGTCGACACCTCCCGCCCGGGCCGCCGCCGCTGGTGCGCGATGGAGCACTGCGGCAACCGGGAGAAGGTCCGCGCCCACCGCTCCCGGGCCGGCCGCGACGGGGCCGTCCGGGGCCACGCCCACCAGGACGGCGACGGCGCCCGCCGCCCGTCCGGCTGAGAGCCCGGCGCCCGCAGCCCGTCCGGCTGAGCGCCCGGTGCCGTATCCGGGACGCGGGCGCGCCCGGCGCCGTATCCAGAACGCGGCGCGCCCGGCGTCGTAGCCCGGACTACGCCTCCACGCGAGGCGTCGGCGCCGGTGTCCCGGTGGACGGGGACTCGATGGCCGCGAGGCCGGTCGCCGCGGGTTCCGTCACCGCGGCTCCGAGGGTCGCCCGGAGGCGGGCCGCGCGGCGGGCCGTGCGGAGGCTGTCGGCGGTGAGGAGGATCAGCGCCAGCCAGACGAGGGCGAAGCCGGCCCAGCGCTCGGCCGGCATGGCCTCGTGGAAGTACAGGACTCCGCACAGGAACTGGAAGACCGGGGCGAGGTACTGCAGCAGCCCCAGCGTGGACAGCGGCACGCGGATCGCGGCCGCGCCGAAGCAGACCAGCGGGATCGCGGTGACCACGCCGGTGGAGACGAGCAGCGCGGTGTGGCCCGCGCCCTCGGCGGTGAACGTCGAGTGGCCCTGCGCGCTCAGCCACAGCAGATACCCGAGCGCGGGCAGGAACTGGATCGCGGTCTCGGCGGCCAGCGACTCCACGCCGCCGAGGTTCACCTTCTTCTTCATCAGGCCGTAGGTGGCGAAGGAGAAGGCGAGGATCAGGGAGATCCACGGCGGGCGGCCGTAGCCGACGGTGAGGACGATCACGGCGGCCAGGCCGACGCCGACGGCGGCCCACTGCGCGGGCCGCAGCCGCTCGCCCAGCAGTAGTACGCCCATGGCGATCGTGACGAGCGGGTTGATGAAGTAGCCGAGCGACGCCTCGACGACATGGCCGCTGTTCACGGCCCAGATGTAGACGCCCCAGTTGACGCTGATGACGCCCGCGGCGACCGCGACGAGACCCAGCCGGCGCGGCTGCCGCAGCAGCTCACCGGCCCAGCGCCAACGCCGCATGACGAGCAGCACCGATGCGACGACGACGAAGGACCACATCATCCGGTGGGCGAGCACCTCACCGGCGCCGGCGGGCTCCAGCAGAGGGAAGAAGAGCGGGAACAGCCCCCACATCCCATACGCCGCGAAGCCGTTCAGCAGACCTACGCGCTGCTCACCCTTCGACGTCCCGCCCACGGGCTCCTCCTTCGCCTCCGCACATGCCGTCACGAAGGTAGCGCCACGCCGCCCGCCCTGTCATGTCCGTATCGCCATACGGTCATGACAGGGCGGGCGGATGAGAAGCTCGGCTCTCCTGCGCGACAGCGCGGGCGGGGTGCGGCGGGCGGGTGTGGCGGGCGGGGTGGGGGCGGGACGCTCAGCCCTTCAGCGCGGCGGCGATCGCCTCGGCGAGCGGTGTGGTCGGGCGGCCGGCCAGCCGGGACAGGTCGCCGGTGGTGACCTCCAGCTCGCCCTTCTCGATGGAGACGTCGACCCCGGCGAAGACCGCGGCGAGCGGTTCGGGCAGCCCGGCGCCGGTCAGGATGCCGGTGAGCGCCTCAGGGGTGACCGCGTTGTAGACGATCTCCTCGCCGGTCTGCCGGCTCAGCTCGGCCGCGTACTCGGCGAAGCTCCACGCGGTGTCGCCGCCCAGCTCGTACGTCTGGTTCTCGTGCCCCTCGCCGGTCAGTACGGCGACGGCGGCGGCCGCGTAGTCGGCGCGCGAGGCCGAGGACACGCGGCCCTCGCCGGCCGCGGCGACGACGGCGCGGTGCTCCAGGACCGGGGCGAGGTTCTCCGTGTAGTTCTCGTGGTACCAGCCGTTGCGCAGCAGCACGTAGGGCAGGCCGGAGGCGAGCAGCGCCTCCTCGGTGGCCCGGTGGTCGTCGGCGAGCGCGGCGGTGAGGCTGCCCGGGGCGCTGGTGTAGGCGAGCAGGGCGACGCCGGCGGCCTTCGCGGCGTCGATGACGACCTGGTGCTGGGCGGCGCGGCCCTTGTCGACCTCGCTGCCGGAGATCAGCAGCACCTTGTCGCCGGCCGCGAACAGGCCGTCGAAGGTCTCGGGGGCGTTGTAGTCGGCGACCGCGAGGCGCACGCCGCGCTCGGCGAGGCCGGCGGCCTTCTCCGGGGTGCGCACGACGGCGGTGACCTGCTCGGCCGGGACCTTTTCCAGCAACTGCTCCACGACGTGGCGGCCGAGCTTTCCGGTGGCTCCGGTGATGACGATGCTCATGGGGTGCACTCCTCGGGGTGTCCGTTCTCCGTGTCTGACACCCACCCTACGGAGTGCGCTAACTTCTGGAAAGTACCCACTTTGAAGTAAGGTACTGGCATGACAGTAAGTGGAGTGGGCGGCGACGCCGAGGCGATGTGTCCCTACCGGCTCGTCCTGGAGCACGTCACCAGCCGCTGGGGCGTGCTCGTCCTGATCGCGCTGCTGGAGCGCTCCTACCGGTTCAGCGAGCTGCGCCGCGAGGTGAGCCGCGTCGGCCGGGCCGTCAGCGAGAAGATGCTCACCCAGACCCTGCAGACCCTCGAACGCGACGGCCTGGTCCACCGTGACGCCAAGCCGGTCATCCCGCCCCGCGTCGACTACTCCCTGACGGCCCTGGGCCGGGAGGCCGCCGAAGGGGTGCGGGCGCTCACGGCGTGGACCGAACAGCGCATGCCGGACGTGGAACGGGCCCGCCGGGCATACGACGAGGCCCGGGACAGCTCCTCGTCCCGGGCCTCGTGAGGGAAGGCGGCGTCAGCCGACGACCGTCCAGGTGTCGCCGCCGGCGAGGAGCGCGGCGAGGTCGCCCTTGCCGCGCTGTTCGACCGCGGTGTCGAGCTGGTCGGCCATGAGCGTGTCGTAGACCGGCCGGTCGACGGAGCGGAGCACGCCGATCGGGGTGTGGTGCAGGGTGTCCGGGTCGGCGAGCCGGGACAGCGCGAAGGCCGTGGTGGGAGAGGCGGCGTGGGCGTCGTGGACGAGGACGTCGGCCTCGTTCTGAGGCGTCACGTCCACCACCCGCAGATCACCGCTTCGCGCGTCCCGTACGACCCCGCGGCCGCCGTCGGCGCCGAACCGGATGGGCTGCCCGTGCTCCAGGCGGATCAGGGCCTCGGCGGCCTGCTGCTGGTCCTTGAGGGCGTCGAAGGCGCCGTCGTTGAAGATGTTGCAGTTCTGGTAGATCTCGATCAGCGCGGTGCCCGGGTGGGCGGCCGCCTGCCGCAGGACCTCCGTGAGGTGCTTGCGGTCGGAGTCGATGGTGCGGGCGACGAAGGAGGCCTCCGCGCCGAGTGCCAGGGACACCGGGTTGAAGGGAGCGTCCAGCGAGCCCATCGGCGTCGACTTGGTGATCTTGCCGATCTCGGAGGTCGGGCTGTACTGGCCCTTGGTCAGACCGTAGATCCGGTTGTTGAACAGCAGGATCTTCAGGTTGACGTTGCGGCGCAGGGCGTGGATCAGGTGGTTGCCGCCGATGGACAGCGCGTCGCCGTCACCGGTGACGACCCACACGCTCAGGTCCCGGCGCGAGGTCGCGAGGCCCGTGGCGATGGCCGGGGCACGGCCGTGGATGGAGTGCATCCCGTAGGTGTTCATGTAGTACGGGAAACGGGAGGAGCAGCCGATGCCGGACACGAAGACGATGTTCTCGCGGGCCAGCCCCAGCTCGGGCATGAACCCCTGCACCGCCGCCAGGATCGCGTAGTCACCGCAGCCCGGGCACCAGCGCACCTCCTGGTCCGACTTGAAGTCCTTCATCGTCTGCTTGGCCTCGGCCTTGGGGACCAGCTGAAGCAGCGTGTCGGCGTCAGTCATGGATGGCCTCCTTCAGCGCCGCGGCGAGCCTCTCCGCCTTGAACGGCATGCCGTTGACCTGGGTGTGCGAAAGGGCGTCGACGAGGTACTTCGCCCGGATCAGGGTGGCGAGCTGGCCGAGGTTCATCTCGGGGATCACGACCTTGTCGTACGAGCCGAGGACCTCGCCGAGGTTGCGCGGGAACGGGTTGAGGTGACGCAGGTGCGCCTGGGCGATCGCCTCGCCGGCCGTCCGCAGCCGCCGTACCGCCGCCGTGATCGGCCCGTACGTCGATCCCCAGCCCAGCACCAGGGTGCGCGCCTGCTGCGGGTCGTCGACCTGAAGCTCCGGGACCTCGATGCCGTCGACCTTCGCCTGCCGGGTGCGGACCATGAAGTCGTGGTTGGCCGGGTCGTAGGAGATGTTGCCGGAGCCGTCCTGCTTCTCGATCCCGCCGATGCGATGCTCGAGACCCGGCGTGCCCGGCACCGCCCACGGCCGGGCCAGGGTGTGCGGGTCGCGCTTGTAGGGCCAGAAGACCTCGGTGCCGTTGTCCAGGGTGTGGTTCGGGCCCTGCGCGAACTGCACCCGCAGGTCAGGCAGGTCGTCCACCTCGGGGATGCGCCACGGCTCGCTGCCGTTGGCCAGATAGCCGTCCGACAGCAGGAAGACGGGCGTCCGGTAGGTCAGCGCGATCCGCGCGGCCTCCAGCGCGGCGTCGAAACAGTCCGCGGGCGTCCTCGGCGCGACGACCGGCACCGGCGCCTCGCCGTTGCGGCCGTACATCGCCTGCAGCAGGTCCGCCTGCTCGGTCTTCGTCGGCAGACCGGTGGAGGGGCCGCCGCGCTGGATGTCCACGATCAGCAGTGGCAGCTCCAGCGAGACCGCCAGACCGATCGTCTCCGACTTCAGCGCCACACCGGGGCCGGAGGTGGTGGTGACCGCCAGCGAGCCGCCGAACGCCGCGCCCAGTGCGGCGCCGATGCCGGCGATCTCGTCCTCGGCCTGGAAGGTGCGCACACCGAAGTTCTTGTGCCGGCTCAGCTCGTGCAGGATGTCCGAGGCCGGCGTGATCGGATACGAGCCGAGGAACAGCGGAAGGTCGGCCTGGCGGGAGGCGCTGATCAGGCCGTAGGCGAGGGCCAGGTTGCCGGAGATGTTGCGGTACAGCCCGGGCGGGAACGCCTTCGCCGCCGGCGCGACCTCGTAGGAGACCGCGAAGTCCTCCGTCGTCTCACCGAAGTTCCAGCCCGCCCGGTAGGCGGTGATGTTCGCCTCGGCGATCTCCGGCTTCTTCGCGAACTTGGTGCGCAGGAACTTCTCGGTGCCCTCGGTCGGCCGGTGGTACATCCACGACAGCAGCCCCAGCGCGAACATGTTCTTGCTGCGCTCGGCCTCCTTGCGGGAGAGGTCGAACTCCTTCAGCGCCTCCACCGTCAGCGTGGTCAGCGGCACCGGGTGCAGGCTGAACCCGTCCAGCGAGCCGTCGTCCAGCGGGTTGGAGTCGTAGCCCACCTTCTGCATGGCCCGCTTGGTGAACTCGTCGGTGTTGACGATGATCTCCGCGCCGCGCGGCATGTCGCCGATGTTCGCCTTCAGGGCGGCCGGGTTCATCGCCACCAGCACGTTCGGCGCGTCGCCCGGGGTGAGGATGTCGTGGTCGGCGAAGTGGAGCTGGAAGCTGGAGACACCCGGGAGGGTGCCGGCGGGCGCGCGGATCTCGGCGGGGAAGTTCGGCAGGGTGGAGAGGTCGTTGCCGAACGACGCGGTCTCCGAGGTGAAGCGGTCGCCCGTGAGCTGCATGCCGTCACCCGAGTCCCCCGCGAACCGGATGATGACCCGGTCCAGCCGGCGGACGTCCTTCCCTCCGGCCGGTCTGCGCTGCTCTCCTACGACGGTGGTGTCGGCCTGCTCCGCTGGATGCTCCGCTGGGCTGCTGACCTGACTGGTCACTGAACTGGACCTCCCTCGAGGCGGCTGTCGGGAGCGGCCCTCCCACGGGCTCTCCCAGGATCAACCCTACGTCTGTAAGGGTCGCCTTCCCTTGACTTTTCGCATGGTGGTCACTCGACCGCCAGCAGCCGCCGCGAGCCGTGCTCGTCACCGGTCCGGGTTCCCCCGCGTGCGGCACTGTCCCGGCGGGCCGCTCAGGAGTTCAGATACGTCAGCACGGCGAGCACCCGGCGGTGATCGCCCCCACTCGGGGACAGGCCGAGCTTGAGGAAGATGTTGCTGACGTGCTTCTCCACGGCGCCGTCGCTGACGACGAGCTGTTTGGCGATGGCCGAATTCGTACGCCCCTCGGCCATCAGTCCGAGGACCTCCCGCTCCCTCGGAGTGAGCCCGGCGAGGACGTCCTGCTTGCGGGAGCGGCCCAGCAACTGGGCGACGACCTCGGGGTCGAGGGCCGTACCGCCCTCGGCGACGCGCACCACCGCGTCCACGAACTCGCGCACCTCGGCCACGCGGTCCTTGAGCAGATAACCGACGCCGCGGCTCGAACCGGCCAGCAGCTCGGTGGCGTACCGCTCCTCGACGTACTGCGACAGCACCAGCACCCCGAGCCCGGGATGCGCCTTGCGCAGCTGTACGGCCGCCCGTACGCCTTCGTCGGTATGGGTGGGCGGCATCCGTACGTCCGCGACGACGACGTCGGGCAGCGCGCCCTCCGCGTCCAGCTCGGCGATGGTCTTCACCAGCGCCTCGGCGTCTCCCACGCCGGCGACGACATCGTGCCCGCGGTCGGTGAGCAGCCGCGTCAGCCCCTCCCGCAGCAGCACCGAGTCCTCGGCGATGACCACCCGCACTCTGACCTCCACGACGCTGTTCCCCCCACACTGCGCGACAACAGGCCCAGCATTCCACCAACGACACCGATCGGCGGCCACGGCAGGTCGAAGAGGGGCCCCGGATATCGGATTCCGGCCGGGGAGGGGGGTGGGGGGAGGGGTGGGGTGGTTGGGGGCGGGGGGTGGCTCAGGGGTGGTGCGCAGGGGGCCCCAGGGGGTGGCTCAGGTGGTGCGCAGGTGGTGGTGCAGGGGGGGCGCGGGGGTGGCCCGACAGCAGGGGTGGTGCAGGGGGGTGCGGGGGTGGCTCGGCGGTCGTGGGTGGCCAGGTCCCCAGGGCGGCCGGGGGGCGCTCAGGGGTGGTGCAGGGGGCGGGGGGTGGCTCGGCGGTCGTGGGCGGGCCGGCCCCCAGGGTGGGCAGGGGCATCCCGGCGGACAGTGCCCGGGGCTGGACCGCGGGGGCGGCTCTGCGGTCGTGGGCGGCCGACATGACCCGGGCCGTTCGGACGGAGGCCCCTTTCAGGCCGGGCGTGGCCCAGGGGTGGTGCAGAGGCGCGGGGCGGCTCGGCGGTTGGGGGACGGTCTCCCAGGGCGGCTGGGCGTCGCACAGGGGTGGTGCAGAGGCGCGGGACGGCTCGGCGGCCAGGGCGGCCGGGCCCCCAGGGCGGACGGGGGTCCCGGCGGACAGTGCCCCGGGGCCGGGCCGGAACGCGAGGGCGTTCCAGCGGCCGTGTGTCCCGGGGCCGGAACAGGGAAGCCGGGCCGGCCGACGGCCGCGACGGCTCCCGCGGCGCTCGCAGCCCTGGTGGCCTCCCTCGACCGGGCCGCGGCCTCGGCCGCCCGGCCTCCGGGCCGAGTCGCGCTGCGATCCGCGGCCCCGACGGCCGCGAACCAGTGGTCCTGGGGCCGGCGCCGGGCGGCTGGGGCCCGGCCGGTATCCGGGAGCCGGCCCAGCGGCTCAGGGGCCGGCCGACGCCCTGAGCCGGTCCGGGGGCCTGAGCCGGCCCGGTTCCGGGAGGGGGCAGCCTTCACCCCGGCCGGTCGGGGCGTCGTCTTCCCTCAGTGGGTTCGCCAAGGGAGTTCCGCTGTGATGCGGGTCGGGCCCGCCGGTGGGGAGTCGATGACGAGGATGCCGTCGACCGCGTCGAGGCGTTCGGTCAGGCCGGTGAGGCCGGAGCCGTGGGCGGGGTCCGCGCCGCCGGCCCCGTCGTCCGTGACCTGGATCAGCAGCCGGTCGTCGGAACACCACACATCCACCGTGGCGGACTTCGCCCCGCTGTGCTTGCTGACGTTCTGCAGCAGCTCGCAGACCGTGAAGTAGGCGATGCCCTCGATCGCGGCGGCCGGCCGCGACGGCAGGTCGACCTCGACGCGCACCGGCACCGCGGACCGGGAGGCCACCGCGGACAGCGCCGCGTCCAGCCCGCGATCGGTCAGCACCGCCGGATGGATGCCGCGCGCCAGGTCCCGCAGTTCCTGCAGCGCCGTCTTCACCTCGCGGTGCGCCTCGTCCACCATCCGCGCGGCCGCCCGCGGGTCCTCCCGCAGCTTCTCCTTCGCCAGCCCCAGATCCATCGCCAGGTTGACCAGCCGCGCCTGCGCCCCGTCGTGCAGATCCCGCTCGATGCGCCGCAGGTCCGCCGCCGCCGTGTCCACGACGGCCCCGCGGTCCGACTCCAGCTCCACGACCCGCGCGCCCAGCTTCGACGGCCCGAGCAGCCCGTGCACCAGCAGCCGGTCCACCGTCGTCAGCGCCCGCACGATCCACGGCGTGGCCATCGTGAACAACGCTCCCACCAGCACCGTCACGGTGATCTCGAACGGGTTGTCGAGGTAGATCCGGTGGTGCGCGTCGCCGTACAGCTGCAGGCCGCCCTGCCCGGTGTACATCGGGAAGACCCAGAACCACAGCGGGTACGTCAGCATCGCCCAGCCGTACGCCCAGAACGTCAGTGCCACGCAGAAGGAGAACACCGCCCACGGGAACTGCAGCACCGCGTACAGCAGGTGCCGCCAGGACGCGCCGCTCTTGAGGACGGCCCCGATCCAGCCCATCAGGCTGTTCTTACGGGCCCGCAGCGGCTCCGGATCGGCCACCTCCAGGCCGAGCAGCCCGCGCGCCCGCGCCCGTTCCAGCGAGCCGAGGCCCCGGCAGCCGGCGAGCGCCGCGGCCAGCACCGGGACGCCGAGGAACGTCACCAGCAGCCCCGCCCCGAGCGAGACCATCGTGACCGCGAAGACGAACAGCACGATCCCGATCGGCAGGCCCAGCAGCACATATCCCAGCTCCCGCCAGCTGCGCCCCTCGAACGGCGCCCGCAGCGCCGCCGGCATGCGGTGGCGCCGGGTGCCGTCGTCGTATCCCGGCCGGTAGTGCTCTTGGTACTCCATGGCCATGACTGTCCGTCCGTTTCTGCTCGCGGCCCGTCCGGCTGCACGCCCTGTGTCCTTGCATCCAGCGTGCTGCGTCGCAGGTCGGCGGACCATGGAGGCCGTCGGCGTCCTGGACGGGGGGTTTTCCCCACCTCAGGAGCGGCCGCCCTCCCGCCAGGCATGCGCCGCGTCCTCGCGCCACGCATGTGCCTCAGGGCGGCCGCCCTCCCGCCACGCATGGGCCTCAGGAGCGGTCGTCCTCCGACCGGTCGCGCCACGGCAGTTCCGCCGTGACCGTGGTCGGGCCGCCGGGCGGCGAGTCGACGACGAACAGGCCGTCCACGGCGTCCAGCCGCTCCGCCAGCCCCCGCATCCCGGTGCCGCGGTCCGGTGACGCGCCGCCCCGGCCGTCGTCCCACACCTGGATCAGCAGCCGGTCGTCCGACCGCCACACCTCCACCGTGGCCGACCTGGCACCGCTGTGCTTGCTGATGTTCTGCAGCAGCTCGGACACCGTGAAGTAGGCGATGCCCTCGATCGCGGCGGCCGGCCGCGAGGACAGTTCGGCGGTCACCTTCACCGGCACCGTGCACCGGGAGGCCACCGACGACAGCGCCGCGTCCAGCCCCCGGTCGGTCAGGACCGCCGGATGGATGCCGCGCGCCAGGTCCCGCAGTTCCTGCAGCGCCAGCTTCACCTCGCCGTGCGCCTCGTCGACCATCGCGGCCACGTGCTCGTCGGCCTGGCCCTCCAGCAGCTTCTCCTTCGCCAGCCCGAGACCCATCGCCAGGTTCACCAGCCGGGCTTGGGCCCCGTCGTGCAGATCCCGCTCGATACGCCGCAGATCGGCCGCGGCCGTGTCGACGACCACCCCGCGGTCCGACTCCAGCTCCGCGATACGGCGCTCCAGCTCGTCCGACGGCGACAGCAGCCCGCGCACCAGCGCCCGGTCCACGTTGCTCATCCCGCGCGCCAGGAACGGCAGCACCGGCCACAGTACGAACAGCGAGGTCAGCGTCACCACGAACGTGACGATGCCCCACGGCAGCCGGACCAGGTCGTACAGCGCCGTCCGCCACGCCACCGAGTCCTTCAGCACCATCCACACCCGGCCGAAGACACCGTCCGCGCGATGCAGCGGCAGCCGGCTCGGCTCGTCCACCCGCACCCCCAGCAGCGCCCGCGCCCGGGCCCGTTCGAACCGTCCCATCAGCCGCGCGCCCATCAGGGCCAGCGCCAGCAGCGGGAAGCCGATCACGGTGATCGTCAGCGCGCCGCTCACGAGCAGCACGGTCATGACGTAGACGAAGCCGATCAGCGTCAGCGGAAGGTTCGCCAGGAGATGGGCGATCTCCTTCCAGGTGTGCGCGTCGTAGGCCAGGCGGGCCGGTGGCGGACGATCGTCGTCGGCCGGCCGGGAGGCGGCGGGTTCGGGTGCGGTCATATGGGCTAGCGTGCCGCGCGCCGGGGCGCCGCGCCATGAGGTCGCCCGGCCTCGCCCCGGTGGGGAAAACCCCACCCCCGCCCCCACCGTCGCCCCACCCTGCCCCCTGGCCGCGCGTCTCAAGGCGTGACGGGCTGCTTACCGCCTCTTTATCAGGGCCTAGACTCCCGTGCGTACAGATCGTCGAACACCTCGGCGGTCGTCGAGAGCCGAGAAACACGAAGCCAGGGAGCGAGGAGACGGACGTGCGGGATATGACCGTCGTCGTCGCGGCGGACTACTTCCACTCCTATTCGGTCGTGGGACTGCTCGCCGTCGTCGGCGTGCTCTTCGTCGCCGTCGCCTTCGGGGCCGGCCGCCTGCTGCGGCCCGTCGTGCCCACGCCCGAGAAACTCCTGACGTACGAGTGCGGCGTGGACCCCGTCGGCGAGGGCTGGGCCCACACCCAGGTCCGCTACTACGTCTACGCGTTCCTGTACGTCGTCTTCGCCGTCGACTCGATCTTCCTCTTCCCCTGGGCGACGGTCTTCGCCGCGCCCGGTTACGGCGCGGCCACCCTGGTGGAGATGTTCATCTTCCTCGGCTTCCTCGCCGTAGGCCTGCTGTACGCGTACAAGAAGGGCGTCCTGGCATGGACGTGAACCCGGCCGGCACGGACGTGAACCCGGCTGCCGCGGAGCCCGTTGTCCCCCAGCCCGTGCTGCTTCCCGAGCCGAAGAGGCTGGGCACGCTCGCCCGCCTGGCCCCCGAGCCGATGAAGGTGGTCCTGAACTGGGGCCGCCGCTACTCGCTGTGGGTCTTCAACTTCGGCCTGGCCTGCTGCGCGATCGAGTTCATCGCCGCGTCGATGTCCCGCCACGACTTCATCCGGCTCGGCGTCATCCCGTTCGCGCCGGGCCCGCGCCAGGCCGACCTGATGGTCGTCTCGGGCACGGTCACGGACAAGATGGCCCCGGCCGTCAAGCGCCTGTACGAGCAGATGCCCGAGCCGAAGTACGTCATCTCCTTCGGCGCCTGCTCCAACTGCGGCGGCCCGTACTGGGACTCCTACTCCGTCACCAAGGGCGTCGACCAGATCCTCCCCGTCGACGTGTACGTCCCCGGCTGCCCGCCCCGGCCCGAGGCGCTGCTCCAGGGCATCCTCAAGCTCCAGGAGAAGATCGCCCGCGAGTCCCTCGGCGAGCGCTACGGCCACGGCGCCACCCGGCCCTCGACCGCGGCGCTGCAGAGCGGCCTGGTGCGACCCCCGGCCACGCCGGGCCAGGGTTCCGG
Organism: Streptomyces sp. NPDC097129; assembly: GCF_055668065.1. Lineage (NCBI taxonomy): Bacteria > Bacillati > Actinomycetota > Actinomycetes > Kitasatosporales > Streptomycetaceae > Streptomyces > Streptomyces sp. NPDC097129. Next base: position 120,905 of record NZ_JBVOQE010000007.1, read on the forward strand.
GGAGGACCGATGAGCGGTACGACCGGCTGGCTGCCCGCCGACGTCGAGGACCTCTTCGGTACGGAGGCGACGGCCGAGGAGTCCTACGACGTCCTCACCGTCGACGTCCCGCCGGCGTCCTGGCTCACGGCGCTTCGGACCGCCCGCGACCGGCTGGGCTGCACCTACTTCGACTGGCTCAGCGCGGTCGACGAGCCCGGCGTCGGCTTCCGCGTCGCCGCGCACGTGGCGGCGCTGGGCCCCGTGCGGCGCCTGCTGGTGCGCACCACCGTGCCGCACGAGGCGCCGGTGCTGCCGTCGGCCGTCTCGGTGTACGCGGGCGCGGCCTGGCACGAACGGGAGACGCACGAGATGTTCGGCGTCGGCTTCGAGGACCACCCCGGCCTCGACCACCTGCTGCTGCCCGACACCTTCGAGGGCCACCCGCTGCGCAAGGACTTCGTCCTGGCCGCCCGGGTCGCCAAGGCCTGGCCGGGCGCCAAGGAGCCGGGGGAGTCCGAGCACGGCGGCCCCAAGCGCCGCCAGATGCTGCCGCCGGGCGTCCCCGACCCCAACGAGTGGGGCCCCCTCAAGGGCCAGCTCCCGCCCGCCCCGGCCCGCCCGGCCCGAGCGGCCCGCGCGGCAGGCCCTGCCGGTGCGGGGCGCGCGGCGGGTGCGGGGCGCGCCGCGGGTGCCGCCGGTGCCGAACGTGCCGCGGGTGCTGCCGGTGCCGGCCGTGCCGCGGCGGGGGAGCGGCCGGCGCGCCGCATGCGCACGGCGTCCGAGGGTTCGGTGAGCCAGGCCGGGGCGGCGACTTCCGAGACGGCGGGGACCGAGGCGGACGCCGGGGCCCCGGAGACCGCCCCCGGAGCGCCTGCCGGAGCGCCCGCGCGACCGCGCCGGACGCGCAGCGCGAGCGAGGGATCGGCCGGCCAGGCCGCAGGACGTTCGGCGGACCAGGCGGCCCAGCTGGATCAGGGGGCCCAGCCGGCCCAGGCGGAACAGGCCGCGGCACGGTCGGCGGCTGAGGCCGATCAGGGCAGCGGCGATGCCGTCGCGGGGCGCGCGGACGCACACACCGACGCGGACGTGGACGCGGCGACGCGCAAGCAGGACGCGACCGAGGGCGACGCCTCCCGAGCGGCGGCGGAGGGCCCGGCCGCCGAGGCCTCGGTGGCGCACGAACCCGGCCCGGCCCCGGCACGCCCGCGCCGGGCACGCAGCGCCTCGCAGGGCTCGGCCTCCCAGCGGTCCGAGGCGGACCAGCCCGCGCCGACGGAGCCGGAGCCGAGGGAGCCGGAGCCGACGCCGACGGAGCCGAAGGCTGCGGAGCCCACTGCACCCGCGAGCCCCGCCCGGCCGGCTCCCCGCAGCTCGGACGCCCCGTGGCACCACGCCCGCCCGGCCTTCGACGACGCGAAGCGCCGGCCCGAGCCGGAGCCCCAGCCGGAGCCGGAGCCGGAGCGCCACCCCGAGCCGAAGCCCCAGCCCGAACCGGAACCCCAGCCGCAGCCGCAGCCGACCCGCGACGACGCGGACCCCGGCACGGAAACCGGCACGGACCCCGGCACGGCAACCGGCAGAACCGGCGCAGCCCAACACCCTGAAGACCCTGAAGACCCCCGCACCCCCCACGACCCCGCAGGAGGCCCGCAGTGAACGGCGCTGTCGACGTCGCCCTGCGACTCGTGGTCGTCTTCGTCGTCTTCCTCACCTTCCCGCTCATCGTCGGCCAGACCGAGCACAAGGTCATGGCCCACATGCAGGGCCGCCTCGGCCCGATGTACGCCGGCGGTTTCCACGGCTGGGCACAGCTGATCGCCGACGGCGTGAAGTTCGCGCAGAAGGAGGACATCGTCCCCGCGGGCGCCGACCGCCGGGTCTTCCAGCTCGCGCCGGCCGTCGCGCTGCTGCCGTATCTGCTCGTGCTGCTCGTCATCCCGATCGGGCCGCGGGAGGGCGCGGTCGGTCAGGTGCTGGACGCCGGCGTCTTCTTCGCCCTCGCCGTGATGGGCGTCGGCGTGCTCGGCTCGCTGATGGCCGGCTGGGCCAGCGCGAACAAGTTCTCCCTCCTCGGCGGTCTGCGTACCGCCGCGCAGCTCCTCGCCTACGAACTGCCGATGCTGCTCACCGCCGCCTCGGTGGCGATGGCGGCCGGCACGGTGTCGCTCCCCGGCATCCTCGACGCGTTCCGGTGGTGGTGGCTGCCCTGGCAGATCGTCGGCGGGATCGTCTTCTTCGTCGCCGGCCTCGCTGAACTCCAGCGGCCCCCGTTCGACATGCCCGTCGCCGACTCGGAGATCATCTTCGGCGCGTACACCGAGTACACCGGCCTGCGCTTCGCCCTGTTCCTGCTCGCCGAGTACGCCGGGATCATCGTCCTGTGCGGCCTGACCACCGTCCTCTTCCTGGGCGGCTGGCACGGCCCGTGGGGCGCCGACGGCCTGGGCTGGGTGTGGACCCTGCTGAAGGCCGCGGTCCTCGCCTTCATCGTGATCTGGCTGCGCGTCACCTACCCGCGGCTGCGCGAGGACCAGCTCCAGAAGCTCTCCTGGACTCTCCTCGTCCCCCTCTCCCTCGCCCAGATCGCCCTCACCGGCATCGTCAAGGTGGTGATCCAGTAGCTATGGCGATTCCCGGCAGCGGCCTGGCCAAGGGCCTGGCCGTCACCCTGCGCACGATGACGAAGAAGCACGTCACCGACCAGTACCCGGAGGTCCAGCCCGAGCTGCCGCCGCGCACCCGCGGCGTGATCGGCCTGTTCGAGGAGAACTGCACGGTCTGCATGCTCTGCGCCCGTGAGTGCCCCGACTGGTGCATCTACATCGACTCCCACAAGGAGACGGTTCCCGCGGCCACCCCCGGCGGCCGCGAGCGCAGCCGCAACGTCCTCGACCGGTTCGCGATCGACTTCTCCCTGTGCATGTACTGCGGTATCTGCATCGAGGTGTGTCCTTTCGACGCGCTGTTCTGGTCCCCGGAGTTCGAGTACGCCGAGACCGACATCCGCGACCTCACCCACGAGCGCGACAAGCTGCGCGAGTGGATGTGGACCGTCCCGGCCCCGCCCGCCCTCGACCCGGGCGCCGAGGAGCCGAAGGAGCTGTCGGCCGCCCGCAAGAGTGCCGAGAAGCTGGCCGCCGCCCGTGACGAGCAGGAGGGAACGTCGTGACCCTCGCCGCCGCAACGGCCACCGCGACCGCCACCGGCTCCCACGGTTTCCTCTCCCCGTCCGGCGTGGAGATCGCCTTCGTCCTGGTCGGCCTGCTCACCTTCGGCGCCGCGCTCGTCACCGTCACCACCCGGCAGCTGGTGCACGCCGCGCTGTGGCTCGTCGTCACCCTCGGCGGCCTCGCCGTCGAGTACCTGCTGCTGACGGCCGAGTTCATCGCCTGGGTGCAGGTCCTCATCTACGTCGGTTCCGTCGTCGTCCTCCTGTTGTTCGGTCTGATGCTCACCAGGGCCCCCATCGGCCGCTCCCCGGACGCCGACTCCGGCAACCGGTGGGCCGCCCTGACCGTGGCGGTCGCCGCCGCGGCCGCCCTGGTCTGGGTGGTCGTCGACGCCTTCCGCACCACCTGGATCGACCTGGACGGCCCCGCCGCCGGTTCCACCGCGGTCACCGGCGCGAGCCTGTTCCAGAACTGGGTGCTGCCCTTCGAGGCCCTCTCCGTCCTCCTCCTCGCCGCGCTGGTCGGCGCGATCGTGCTGTCCCGCAAGGCGAAGGCAGAGGCGGTGGCGGAGGCGGTGGCGGAGGCCGGCACCGATGCCGCCCGCGCCACGGCCGCCGGGAAGGAAGGCGCCTGATGCATCTCGCCTACCCCGCCGTCCTGTCCGCCCTCCTCTTCTGCACCGGCCTGTACGGCGTCCTCGCCCGCCGCAACGCGATCCTGGTGCTGATGTCGGTCGAGCTGATGCTCAACGCCGTCAACCTCAACCTCGTCGCCTTCGACGTGTGGCTGAGCAAGGCCGCCGAGGAGACCCTGCACTCCGGGCAGGCCCTGACCCTGTTCACCATCGCCATCGCCGCCGCCGAGATCGGCATCGGCCTGGCGATCGTCCTGGCCGTTCACCGCAACCGCGGCACCTCGGACATCGACCGGCTCCGCGACACCGCCGAGGGCCCAGAGCCCGACGGCTCCCGCGGCGACGCCCTCACGGCCGACGCGACCGAGAAGGCTGAGGCCACCGCGTGACCACGACCACCCTCGCCGTCCTCGTCCCCCTCCTGCCGTTCCTCGGCGCCGCCGCCGGCCTGCTGCTCGGCCGCACCGCACCCGGGTTCGTGCGCCCGCTCGCGATCCTGCCGACGCTCGCCGCCGCGGCGCTGGCCGTCGCGGTCGCCGCGGACCAGGGCGGGGGCGCCGCGATCGACGCCGCCACCGGGCTGACCCCGACCGGCTCGGTGCCGATCGACCTCGCGTTGCACATCGACGGTTTCGCCGCGCTCGTCGCCGTCCTCGTCGGCGTCGTCGCGACCTGCGTGCAGGTCTACTCCACCGGCTACCTGCGCGACGACCCGCGCTACGCGTCCTACGCCGCTCTGGTCTCGCTGTTCACCTCCGCGATGCTGCTGGTCGTCTACTCCGGCGACCTGATCGTGCTGCTGGTCGGCTGGGAGGTCATGGGCATCTGCTCCTACTTCCTGGTCGGCCACTACTGGGAGACCCCCGAGGCACGCGCCGCCTCGATCAAGGCCTTCCTGGTCACCAAGCTCGGCGACGTCCCCTTCCTGATCGGCCTGTTCGTCCTCGCCGGCGACACCGGCTCGTTCCGCATCACCAAGATCCTCGGCGCGGTCGCGAACGGCGGCCTGGACCACCCCACGCTGATCGCCCTGCTGCTCCTGGCCGGCGTGGCGGGCAAGTCGGCGCAGTTCCCGCTGCACACCTGGCTCCCCGACGCGATGGCGGGCCCCACACCCGTCTCCGCGCTGATCCACGCCGCGACGATGGTCGCCGCCGGTGTCTACTTCGTCGCCCGTCTCCTCCCGGTCTTCGAGGCCTCCCAGGCCGCGATGGTCGTCCTCGCCGTCATGGCCGCCGTGACGATGGCCGGCTCCGGCCTCGCCGCGCTCGCCCAGGACGACATCAAGCGTGTCCTCGCCTACTCGACGATCGGCCAGCTCGGCTACATGACCGGCGCCCTCGCCGTCGGCGACCGCGGTGCCGCCGTCTTCCACCTCCTGTCGCACGGCGCCTTCAAGGCGCTGCTCTTCCTCGCCGCCGGCGCGGTCATCCACGCCGCCGGCACCAACTCGCTGGCCGCCATGTCCCGCATGGGCCGCCTGCGCGACCGCGTCCCGGACGCCTACTGGACGATGACCGTGGCGCTGCTCGCGCTCGCCGCGATCCCGCCGTTCAGCGGCTTCTTCTCCAAGGAGACGGTCCTCGGCGCCGCCGAGCACGTGGCCACCGGCCACACCGCGCACGCACCCGGCGCGGCCGGCTGGATCGTCCTCGTCGCCGGCCTGGTCACCGCCCTGCTCACCGCCGCGTACGCGACGCGCCTGTGGCTGCTGGCCTTCCGGGGCCACGGCACCGAGGCCCCGGACCACGGCCGGCAGCCGCTGACCATGACCGTGGTGCTGTGGGTGCTCGCGGTGCCCTCCCTCGCGCTCGGCGGGCTCGCCTACCGGCTGCTGCCCGACTGGTTCGACGGCCGCTCCCTCGCCCCGGCCCTGACCACCTCCGTCCTCGGCACCGGCGTGGCGCTGGCCGGCGGCATCGTCACCTACGCGGCCTGGCGCCACACCACCGCACGCGCCGCCCGCGTTCCCCTCGGCGCGGTCGCCGCCCATCCCGAGGGCGACGCCGGTCTCGTCGAGGCCGAGGCCATCGCCACCCACACGCCTGCCTACGGGGACATCGCCGACGCCCCCGACCCGGCCGACCCCGGGCGCCTGCTGCTCGGTCCGCTGCACCGGCACGCGGTCGGCGGCTTCCACCTGGACGCCGTCTACCACGCGCTGTTCGTGCGTCCGGTGCAGGCCGGGGCGAGCCTCGTCAGGTTCCTCGACCGGGAGGTCGTCGACACCTATGTGCGTGGCGCGGGCGCCCTACCCCGCTGGCTCGGGGCTGCCGTGCGGCGCGCCCAGACCGGCAATGTGCAGACCTATGTGAGCGCGCTGCTCGCCGGCACCGTGGTCCTCGCGGTCGCCGCCGTCCTCGTCGCCACGGGAGCGTGAGCAGGCGTGATCGATATCAACGAGTCCGTGATGCAGTTCCTTCTGGCATTCGTCGTCGTCGGCCCGCTCCTCGGCGCGGTCGCCGCTCTCCTGCCGGCCCCGCCCGGGCTGAAGGGGAAGTCCCCGGAGCAGGCCGTGCTCCGCCACGGTGTGACCGTGACCGGCGTGATCCTCATCGCCGCGATCGTCCTCGCGCTCGGCTTCGACCACGACCATCCGTCGAAGATGCAGGCCAGCACCGACATCAGCTGGATCCCCGCACTCGACGTGCGCATCCACCTCGGCATCGACGGCATCTCCCTCCCCCTTCTGGTCCTGACCGCGCTGCTGACCTTCCTCAGCGCGCTGTACTCCTACTTCAAGCGGCCCGCGGGCCCGTCCCCGAAGGCCTTCGTCGCCCTGATCCTGGTCCTGGAGTCCGGCACCCTCGCCACCTTCGCCGTCCTCGACCTGATCCTGTTCTTCCTCGCTTTCGAGACGGTCCTGATCCCGATGTACTTCCTCATCGCCCGCTGGGGCGGCGAGGGCCGGGCCGCGGCGGCGTGGAAGTTCATCCTGTACACGCTGCTCGGCTCGGTCGTCATGCTGCTCGGCCTGCTCCTGATCGGGCTGCGAGCGGGCACATTCGACATGGTGGCACTCGCCACTGACAACGGCCGGTCGCTGAGCACGTCCGTGCAGGTCATCGCCGTATTGGCGATCGGGATCGGGCTCGCCGTGAAGACGCCGATGTGGCCGCTGCACAGCTGGCTGCCCGACGCGCACACCGCCGCGCCGACCGTCGGCTCGGTCCTGCTGGCCGGTGTCCTGCTGAAGATGGGTACGTACGGGTTCGTCCGGATCCTGCTGCCCATCGCCCCGGACGGCATGCACACCTTCGCGCCCTACCTCGCCGCCCTCGCCGTCGTCGGGATCATCTACGGATCCCTCGCCTGCCTGGCCCTCGCCAAACAGGGCGCGAAGGGCGACCTCAAGCGGCTGATCGCCTACTCCTCCGTCGGCCACATGGGCTTCGTCCTGCTCGGCATCGCCACGATGTCCCCGACCGGCGTCAACGGCGCCCTGTTCGCCAACATCGCCCACGGCCTCATCACCGGCCTGCTGTTCTTCCTGGTCGGCGCGTTGAAGGACCGCACCGGCACCACCGACCTCGACACCCTGGCCGAGGGAACCGGAGCCGCGCTGTACGGCAAGGCCCCGCGCCTGGGCGGCCTGCTCGCCTTCGGCGCGGTCGCCTCGCTCGGCCTGCCGGGACTGGCCGGGTTCTGGGGCGAGATGCTCGCGCTGTTCGGCGCCTTCAAACCCGCCGCCGACCTCAGCCGCCCCGCCTTCCTCACCTTCATGGCGATCGGCGCGTTCGGCACCCTGCTGACGGCCGCGTACATGCTCGTCGTGGTCCGCCGCGTCTGCATGGGCGCCGTACCGCAGGACACCCCGAAGCTCGCCGACGTCCAGACGTACGAGTTCGCGGCCTGGACGCCGCTCGTCGTCCTCACCGTCGTCGCGGGCCTGTGGCCCAAGGCCCTGCTCGGACTGACCGACCCGGCCGTGCAGCAGCTCTTCGCAGGAGGCACCCGATGAGCTCCCCGGCCCTGCCGCTCGCCCGGCCCGTGGCGGAGTCCCTCGTCCAGTCCGTCGACTGGCTCGCCATCGCGCCGCCCACGCTGACGGCCGTCGTCGGCCTGGCCGTCCTCGTCGCCGACCTGTTCGTGCCGGACGCGAAGAAGGCCGTCCTCGGCTGGATCTCCGTCGCCGGACTCGCCGCCTCCGCGCTCCTGCTGCTGCCGATCCTCGACGGCGACCGGTCCACCTTCTGCCTGCCCGCCCGGCAGGACGCGTGCAGCTACACCGCGGACCGCTTCACCCTCGTCATCCAACTGCTCGTCCTCGGCGGCGCCCTGCTGGCCGCGCTGCTGTCGGTCACCGCCCTGAAGGACGCCCGCAAGCAACTGCCCGACGGCGAGTACTGGTTCCTGCTGCTGTCCTCCGCCGCCGGCGCCGCCCTGCTGCCCGCCTCCCGCGACCTCGCCACACTGATCGTCGCCCTGGAGGTCGCCTCCCTGCCCGCCTTCGCCCTGGTCGGCCTGCGCCACGGCGACAAGCGGTCCTCCGAGGCGGCCCTGAAGTTCTTCCTGTCGTCGGTGACGGCCACCGCCGTCAGCCTCATGGGCGTCAGCTTCCTGTACGCGACGACCGGCACCCTCTACCTCACGCAGATCGCCGACCGCATCCAGCACGTCGACGGCCAGTTCCAGACCCTCGCCCAGACGGGCGTCGTCCTCACCCTCATCGGCTTCGCCTTCAAGACCGCGGCCGTCCCCTTCCACTTCTGGGTGCCCGACACCTACGTCGGCGCGCCGCTGCCGATCGCCGCCTATCTGTCGGTCGTCGGCAAGGCCGTCGGCTTCTCCGGCCTGATCCTCGTCACCGTCGTCGCCCTCCCGTCGTACGCCGACGCCTGGGGCCCCGCGCTCGCCGTGCTGGCCGCCCTCACCATGACCGTCGGCAACGTCGGCGCCCTGCGCCAGCAGCCCACGCGCGCGTACAGCGCCGTACGACTGCTCGCCTGGTCCTCCGTCGGCCAGGCCGGCTACCTGCTGGTCCCGATCGCCGCCGCGGCCTACACGGACGACCCCGCGCACTCGATCGGCTCCACCGTCGCCTACGCCCTCATGTACGGCGCCGTGAACCTCGGCGCCTTCGCGGTGGCCGCGCTGGTGGGCCGCACGCGCGTGCTCAACCGCCTCACGGACTACCGCGGCCTGTACGCCACCAACCCGCTCACCGCCCTCCTGCTGGCCTTCTTCCTGCTGTGCCTGGCCGGCCTCCCGCCGGGCATCATCGGCCTGTTCGCCAAGGTCACCGTCTTCTCGGCGGCCGTCGACGCCGGCCTCGGGTGGCTCGCGGTGATCATGGCCGTCAACGTGGTGATCGCGCTGTTCTACTACCTGCAGTGGACGGCCCTGCTGTTCCGCGCCCCCGACGGCGAGGCCGCCCGCCACCGCGTCCCGGCCCCGCTCACCGCGGCGCTCGCCCTCACCGCGGTCGTCGGCGTCGCGCTGTCCGGCGCACCGCAGATGGTCCTGCACTTCGCGGACACGGCCCTTTTCTGACGGTGGCGCGGGGGCCCTCACCCGAGTGGCGCAGGGCACCCCGCGAACGCAGGGGAACTGGCGGCCCCCGCCTGGCGTTGACCAGAGCGGGAGGGTCCACTGGACGTGACACCACGACCTCGGTGGATACCGCAGATCAGCAGGCAAAGGGTTCCCCTGCCGCACCACTTGGAGGGAGTACCGTGCACCGCCGGCACAACGGGCTCAGGACGGCAGTACTCCTCGGGGGGCTGTCCGCACTCATCATCGTCATCGGCAGCTTCTTCGGCCGTACGGGCCTGATCGTGGCCGTCCTGGTGGCATTGGGCACCAACGCGTACGCGTACTGGAACAGCGACAAGCTGGCCCTGCGCGCCATGCGGGCCCGCCCGGTCAGCGAGTTCGAGGCGCCGGGGCTCTACCGCATGGTCCGCGACCTGTCCACGCAGGCCCGCCAGCCCATGCCGCGCCTGTACATCTCACCGACCGAGGCGCCCAACGCCTTCGCGACCGGCCGCAACCCGCGCAACGCCGCCGTGTGCTGCACGGACGGCATCCTGCGCCTGCTCGACGAGCGGGAGCTGCGCGGCGTCATCGGCCACGAGCTCAGCCATGTCTACAACCGCGACATCCTGATCTCGTCGGTGGCCGGCGCGCTCGCCTCGGTGATCATGTTCCTGGTGAACTTCGCCTGGCTCATCCCCATCGGCCGTTCGGACGACGACGAAGGCCCCGGCCTGCTCGGCATGCTGCTGATCATGCTCCTCGGCCCGATCGCCGCCAGCGTCATCCAGCTCGCCATCAGCCGCTCCCGTGAGTACGAGGCCGACGCCTCCGGGGCCCGCCTCACCGGCGACCCGCTCGCCCTCGCCGGCGCCCTGCGCAAGCTGGAGACGGGCACGCAGCAGCTGCCGCTGCCGCCAGAGCCGCGCATCGAGACGGCCAGCCACATGATGATCGCGAACCCCTTCCGCGCGGGTCAGGGACTGTCAAGGATGTTCTCCACCCACCCGCCGATGGCGGAACGCATCGCCCGGCTCGAGAAGATGGCAGGTCGCCCGCTGTGAGAACCATTCTGAACGTCATCTGGCTGGTCCTGAGCGGCTTCTGGCTGTTCCTCGCCTATCTCCTCGCCGGCGTGCTGCTCTGCATCACGATCATCGGCATCCCCTTCGGGATCGCGGCCTTCCGCATCGGCGTCTACGCGCTGTGGCCCTTCGGGTACACCACCGTGGAGCGCGGCGACGCCGGAGCGCCCTCCTGCGTCGGCAACGTCCTGTGGCTGATCCTCGCGGGCTGGTGGCTGGCCATCGGCCACATCGTCACGGGCATCGCCCTGTGCGTCACGATCATCGGCATCCCGTTCGGCATCGCCAACTTCAAGCTGATCCCCGTCTCGCTGTTCCCGCTGGGCCGCGACATCGTCCGCACGGACGAGCCGTTCGCGGCGCGCTGACCAACGGCCACGCGCGGGGGCCGTACGCGGCCTATCCGCGGCCCACCCACCGCCGCACCGCGTACGCCGCCGCGCCCACCGCCAGCACCCCCGCGCCGACGGCCACGGACAGACCCGGCAGGGCGAAGGCCAGGGCGGCGCAGCCCGCGAGGCCGACGGCGGGCACCACGCGCGTGTGCCACGCCGGAGTCAGCGACCAGGCCGAGGCGTTGGCGACGGCGTAGTACGCGAGGACGCCGAAGGACGAGAAGCCGATCGCGCCACGGACGTCCACCGTGGCGGCCAGCACCGCGACCGCCGCGCCCACCGCCGGCTCCGCCCGGTGCGGCACCCGGAAGCGCGGATGGACGGCGGCCAGCACCCCCGGCAGATGACGGTCCCGGGCCATCGCCAGCGTCGTCCGCGACACGCCCAGGATCAGCGCGAGGAGCGAGCCCAGCGCCGCCACGGCCGCCCCCGCCCGCACGAGCGGCGCCAGCCCCGGCACCCCCGCCGCCCGCACCGCGTCGGCCAGCGGCGCGCCCGCGTCGCCGAGCCGGTCCGCGCCCAGTACGGCGAGGACGGCCACCGCCACGCACGCGTAGACGCCCAGCGCGATGCCCAGCGCCAGCGGGATCGCCCGCGGAATGGTGCGCGCCGGATCGCGTACCTCCTCACCGAGGGTGGCGATCCTGGCGTACCCGGCGAAGGCGAAGAACAGCAGACCGCCCGCCTGCAGCACCCCGCCCACGCCGCCGGAGGCCCCGACGTCCAGCCGCCCCGTGTCCGCGGCCCCCGACCCCAGGCAGGCCACGACGACGCACACGAGCACGGCCAGCACGACCGCCACGATCACCCGGGTCAGCCACGCCGACTTCTGCACGCCGCCGTAGTTCACGGCCGTCAGCGCGACGACGGCGGCGACCGCCACGGCGTGCGCCTGCCCGGGCCACACATACGCGCCCACGGTGAGCGCCATCGCCGCGCACGACGCCGTCTTGCCGACCACGAACGACCAGCCGGCGAGGTACCCCCAGAACGCGCCCAGCCGCTCCCTGCCGTACACGTACGTGCCGCCCGAGGCCGGGTAGCGGGCCGCCAGCCGCGCCGAGGACCGGGCGTTGCAGTAGGCGACGACGGCGGCGAGGGCGAGGGCGGGCAGCAGACCCGACCCGGCGGCGCGCGCGGCGGGCCCCAGGGCGGCGAAGATCCCCGCCCCGACCATCGAGCCCAGCCCGACGACCACGGCGTCCCGGACACCGAGAGTGCGCCGCAGCTCGCCACCGACGGCCGGTCCGGACTGTGTCATGGCCCGCACCCTACTGATCAGCGCAACCGCGGGACGCCCCCGAGACGTCCTGTTCATCAACGACGTACGAACACGCGCACGAGGCCCGGCCGGGACGCAGATCACACAGCTCCGGACGGGCCGCGCACAGCGCGGAAGGGCAGGTTCACGGCATGGGAATCATCAGCTGGATCATCCTCGGCCTGCTGGCCGGAGCCATCGCCAAGTTCCTGCTGCCGGGCCGCGACCCGGGCGGCTTCATCGGCACCACCCTCATCGGCGTCGCCGGCGCCTTCATCGGCGGCTGGATCTCGGCCCGCTGGCTGGACCACCCGATCGCCAAGGACTTCTACGACGGCGCCACCTGGGCGGCGGCCATCGGCGGCTCGCTGGTCCTGCTGATCGCCTACCGCATCCTGTTCGGCAACTCCCGCGACTGACACCCGTCGCCGGCGCGAAGGGCGGGCAGCGCGAGGGCTGGACAGCGCGAAGGGTGGGCACCCCCGACACCTCGGGGAGCCCACCCTTTTCGTCGCCGGTACGCGCGCGTGGCCGACCGGCGGTCCTACCGGTAGTTCACGAACTGCAGCGCGAAGTCGAAGTCCTTGCCCTTCAGCAGCGCGATGATGGCCTGCAGGTCGTCACGGCTCTTGGAGCTGACCCGCAGCTCGTCGCCCTGGACCTGGGCCTTCACGCCCTTGGGGCCCTCGTCGCGGATGATCTTCGCCACCTTCTTGGCGTTCTCCTGGGAGATGCCCTCCTCGATGGAGGCGAAGATCTTGTACTCCTTGCCGGAGAGCTGCGGCTCGCCCGCGTCCAGGGACTTCAGCGAGATGCCGCGCTTGATCAGCTTGGACTCGAAGACGTCGAGGACAGCCTTCACCCGGTCCTCGGAGTTCGCCTCCATGAGGATCTTGTCGCCGGACCACGAGATCGAGGCACCCACGCCCTTGAAGTCGTAGCGCTGCGAGATCTCCTTGGCGGCCTGGTTGAGGGCGTTGTCGACCTCCTGCCGCTCGACCTTCGAGACGATGTCGAAACTGGAGTCGGCCATGTCCTGTGGCTCCTTGTATCGGGGTGCGAAACGGGTGCGTGTCGGCGTCCGTGGGGCTGCCGCCGAGCCCGGCGTACGTCCCGGGCGCATCCCGACCAGCCTAGTCACCCCGCCCCTCGGGGGTGGTCATCAATCGGGTGGCGAAGCACCCCTGCGCATCGGGTATTGTTTACGTCGTTGCCGGGGAGCAGCGCCGAAAGGCGGCTCGAAGGCAGCACCACCCGGCGGTGTGCCCGAGCGGCCAAAGGGAGCAGACTGTAAATCTGCCGGCTCAGCCTTCCCAGGTTCGAATCCTGGCGCCGCCACGCTGAGGGAAACCCTCTCCGACCTGCTGAAAAGCAGGACGGAGGGGGTTTCTTCGTTCCGGGGGACCATGTGGGTGTTTCGGGCGGCTTTATCCCACCTTGTCTCACCCTGACACGCGTGGTGACCAGCGTGTGTGGGGCATCTGTGGGGCAGCGTGGGTCACGCCCAGCGGCTCAACGCTTCGTCGATCCTGGCGTTCGCCATCTCCGTGGCCCCGTCAAGACACTTCGCGTAGACCTTCAGTAGAACTGCAACCGAGTGGCCGGCGCGACGGGCGACTTCCACCGGGTCCACACCGGAGTTCAGCCAAAGGGAGACGCACGCATGACGTAGATCATATGGGCGAGCGGCGAGCGGCGAACCGTGCTGCTGCGGGGTGAGCGCCTGCTTCCGGGCGCGTGCCCATACCTCCCCATAGCCGCTCTCTTGAACCAGGCCGCCGCGAGAGGTGCGAAACAGCCGTCCGTCCGGCGCTACGCCGTATCGCTCGATGTGGTCACGGAGCATCGCGGTGAAGTGCGGCGGGATGGGCACGTGTCGGATCTCCCGCTCCGGCCGCCACTTCAGCCCTCGGACGTCGTGCGGGGTGCCGGAGTCGGTCCAGCCGCGGCCGACGCGCGGACGTGAGCCGTCCAGGTGAAGCGTGCCCCATCCTGACATGGGCAGCTCGCAGTTCTCGCGGCGGAGCCAAACGGCCTCCGCCGGCCGCATGGCGGCGTGGTACAGGCACCCGAAGAACGCCTTGAGGTGCTGGCCACGCGTTCCCTGATCGGCCACCGCGTCCAGCAGCACGCGAGCCTGCCGGGGGTTCACCACGCAGCCGGGGTCCACCTCGTCCACGGAGGGAGGGATCACCCATTGAACCTGCGGGAGGGGGTTGTGCGGGAGCCGGCGGGCCTCCACGGCGAACCCGAGCGCGTTGTGGAAGATGGCGCGCTTTCGCTTGACCGTGGACGGCGCCGCCCTGCCCCCGTCCAGCCGTTGAGTGAACGCGGTGAGCACCTTGCGGATCACGAGCGGGTCGTCCAAGGCGCTCACTGGCAGGGCGTTGCGCTCGACCCATGACAAGACGCGCGTGACCTCCGCCGGAGGGTCGTCCGACCAGCGGTTGAGGTTGAACGCCCAGCTGTAGAGGGCGTGCCGTAGGTCCTGTGCGCTCGGCATACCTCGGCGGCTGCTGACCAGGACCGGGGTGGCGGTGGCCATGGCGTCGGCGAGGGTGGTCCGGGTCTTGGCGGGGGACGTCGGCCACTTCATCTCGATGTAGTCGCGCGCATGTTGGTACCAGGACACGTCATTGCGCTGCCGCAGCTCCCGCATGGGGATGCCGGTGGCCTCGTCGAACGGCTCGCCGGCGTTGACGGCTGTCAGCAACTGCGCGCGCCGGCTATCGGCGAGGGTCTTGGTGGCGAACGTCTGAGAGTGGGGGGTCTCTCCCACCTTCCAGCGCAATTCGGCGGACGACTGCCCGCGGTCCTTGCGCTGCCGGACTGCCCAGATCCGAACGTTGTACGTCGTGCCCACAAGGGTCCTTTCATGGAGAGGGGCCCGCTGCCGGAGCGGGCCCCTTGGGTGGTGTAGGTCGGATTAGGCGGCGTTTTCTCCGCACTGCTGCCACCAGGCGTCAAGGTCGGTCCGGCTCACACGGATCTGACCGTTGGGCAGCTTCCGGAGCTGGGGTGCCTGGCCGCGGGCGCGCATGCGGTAGAAGGCGGCGCGGCTCATGCCGATCTCTTCGAGGACTTCGGGGAGTTTGAGCATCTGGGGGCGAGCCATCGTTGCGACTCCTCGTCTCGGGCCTTCTGGGAAATCCGCAACATCCGCAACGCCGCAACATGCCTGGTCAGAGCGTCGGCTCTGTTGCGGATAGCTGTTGTGTTGCGGATAGGTGCCGCCGCATGGACGTGCGGCGGCGGGCTTCGGGCCGGGTGATCAGCCCGCGATGCGCAGTTGGCGTGTGTCGCTTTCGGCGGACATGTGGCGGCTATCGGCGGGGGTTTCCGCCACAGATTCACCGGTGCTGACCTGCGGTGTTGCGGATGTTGCGGATGTTGCGGACTTCTCGGGGGGCGGGGGGCAGTAGCGGGCCCAGGCGTCGGTGAGGTCTTCCGCGTAGTAGCCCTTGGGGGTGCCGCTGCCGATTCGGACGCTGCGGGGCTTGATGGGCGTGTTGTCGGGGCGGACGTACTGGCTCAGCAGCTTGGACAACCCCCGGGAGGTGAGGGGTTTGCCTTCGTCGTTCATGTCGGCCCAGGGCGCGTCGTCGAGGCCGAGGAGGACTTCGAGGATGGCGGCGGTGGGCATGCGGTCGGCTCCGCAGAACACCCTGTCGCGTAGGTCGGTCAGCAGGCGGACGCCGAGGGAGGCTTCGCTGCTTTCCTCGCTGGCGGCCTTGATGAGTTCGACGCAGGCGGCGCGGGCGCGCTCGGGCCAGTGGCCGCCGGCCGCGTCGGCGACCGCGAGGAGCGGTTCCCACACGTCGGCGGGCCGGTCGGAGACACCGTCGGGCATCTCCGGCCAGGCCTCGGCGACCTGGTCGTGCACGGTGGCGGCCCACTCGGCGAGCCGGTCCCGCAAGGCGTGACCCTGCTTCTCGTGGACGCGTCGGCGGTAGGGCTCGACCTTCTCGTTGGGGGCACGCTTGCGCATGCGGATGATGACCGAGCGCGTCAGGATCGTGTCCGGGAGGGAGCCGAGCCCGGCCATGGCGACCGCGCAGAAGGAGGCGAACCAAGCCGACGTCTGATTCGAGCCGTCCCCGACGCAGCGCAGGGACTTGGCGCCGCGCCGGTAGCCGGAGTTGAGGAACCCGCGGACCTCTTCATTGCCGCCGGCCTTGGGCCCGAAGACGGTGTCGATCTCGTCGAAGAGAAGGGTGGGCTTGCCTTCTTCGGCTTCCACGAGCCGGAAGAGGGCGTTCGCGGAGGCGTTGACGGTGGTGGCGGCGCGGGGTGTGAGGGTCTCCACGATTTCCAGGGCGCGGGACTTGCCCGAGCCCGGTTCGGGGGACAGGAACGCGAGGCGGGCGGTGCCGTCGAAGGCGTCGATCAGGTGGGCGTGGGCGTCCCACAGGGTGACGGCGACGTAGGCGGCTTCGGTGGGGAAGACGTTGAAGCGGCGGTGGAAGGCTTCCACCTCGTTGAGGAGTGCGGCGCCGTCGATGGGGTCGGTCATGCGGCGGCCCTTCCTTCCTGGGGCTTGCGCAGGGGGCATGCGTCGCGGTGGGCGGTGTGGTCGTCGATCAGGGCGAGCACCCGGCGGTGGCCGATGGCGCTGCGGTCGCGGCCGCACTCGCACCGCGACGTGGCGGTGGGGGTGGCGTCGCGCGGTGCGGCGATGTGCAGCCACGCCACGGGGTAGCGGCCGTCCGCCGGGTGCTGGTTAGAGCGAAGGGCAGAAGGGACGCCCTTACGGGCGGCGCCTTTCGGCTCGCCCACGGCCGTCACCGGCGCGGCCGTGAGGGCGGCGAGCGGCCGGTGGTCGCTGGGGGTCTGGCTCTTAGTAGGCGGGGGGTTGGTCATGCCGCGACCCGCT
This sequence comes from Streptomyces sp. NPDC097129, assembly GCF_055668065.1. Taxonomy (NCBI): domain Bacteria; kingdom Bacillati; phylum Actinomycetota; class Actinomycetes; order Kitasatosporales; family Streptomycetaceae; genus Streptomyces; species Streptomyces sp. NPDC097129. Next base: position 137,780 of record NZ_JBVOQE010000007.1, read on the forward strand.
TGCCGGCCGGGTTGTGCGCGATGGACCAGTCCAGCCCGCGGGCGATGACGTCGTCGTAGTAGCGCTGCGTCTGGGTGGCGTTGCCCGCCGCCGCCCTACTAAGAGCCTCCTCAACCTCCGCGCGGGTGAGGTCGCCAGACGCGACCAGCCGCCCGAGTGCTCGTGCGGCCCGCAGCAGCGTGGCGTTGCGGGTGCCGTCCGTGGCGGTGGCCACGCTGTGCGCCTCGTTGCGCAGCGCTGCTGCGGCGTACCCGCTGGCGTGCGCAGGGGCCTCGGGCGCGGCCTGTGCGGGCCGCTGAGGGGGTTTCAGGGCGCGATGGAGCCAGTTCGGCAGCGGGGTGGGGTCGCGAGGGTCGATGACGGTGTAGGTGCCGTCGGGGGTAGTGCTGCCGGCGGCGACGACGTATCCGCCCCACCCTCGGGTGTCGATCTTCTTGGCCAGGCGTCCGGCGGTGGAGTGCAGTCGCGCGCCGGGGGGTTGGGTGAAGTACAGGTGCTCGCCGCCGCGTGCGGTCCGCACGCGGTAGGTGTCGGGGACGGGCTGTCCGGCGCGCTCGCAGAGCGCTGCGAAGTTGGTGACGCCGTCAGGCGTTCCTTTCGGCTCGTGCGGTTTGGGCATGTCGAGGTCGACGACCAGCAGCCCGGACGGGCCGGTCGCGATGGCCACGTTGTACGGCTGCTGGGACCAGGCGGCGGTGATCAGGTCCACGTCTGTGGTGGCGCGCTGCTCGGGGGTCTTGTGCCCGTCGGTGCACCGTCCGGTGCCGGGGCAGTACTTCTCGGCGTGCCCGGCAGGGCGCTTGTCGCCGGGGCGGAGCGGGAAGACGCGCCAGCCGCGTCCGCCCGCCTCGATCGCCCACGCCAGCAGCTCCAGTCGGGTCAGATCCGTGGTGGGCAGGTCGGCCGGCACTCGCCGGATGTCGGGGGGTTGGGTCATGCTGAATGTCTCCAGTTCCTTAGTGGGGTGCTGGATGACAAGGGCGGCCCCGGTTCTTGGCGGAATGGGGGGCCGCCCTTGGCGCAGCTAGAACGGCGGTTCGTCGCTGTAGCCGTCAGTGCCCCACGGGTCAGGGGCGCTGCTGGTACGGCGGTGCAGCCAGCGGGGACGGCGAAGAAGCGGCAGCAGGACCACGCACCGTTTGTCGTCCCAGCAGTGGCAGGGGTCCCACTCGGTTCCGGCGTACTCGCCGTTGTGGTCCCCGTAGTCGTAGGCGATGCCGCCCTCCCCCCGGCAGTCGGGGCAGTTGGGGCGAGGGGTGTCGGTCAGGGCCAGCGCGCGGCGCGACGAGCAGACGACCTTGATACGCAGCCGGGGGAGGTTTCGGCGGTTCATACGGTGCGCTCCTCGGTCACCGCCGCCATGTCGTCGACCTGCAAGAGCAGGTTTCCGAGCTGTCGGCGGGTGAGGTCACGGCTGTAGGTCGTGGGCTGGTCGTCGTTGTCCCAGCTCAGTTCGACGGTGACGATCTCGTCCGGGTCGAGGTCCATCAGGACTCCTGGCGTGTTGGGGCGTTGTGGGCGGTGAGGGCGGCCCCGGCTTTGGTGAGAGGAGCCACTCTTTGGCGTTGTCAGCGGTGGTTGATGGTTCCGATGGCCCGGCCGAAGAGGCCGGTGGCGGTGATGTTCTGGGTGATCTGCGTCGGTGCCGTCGGGCGCCGCGCGGAGCGCAGCAGGACGGGCACGGCTACGACGGCGGCGACGATGAGCGCGGCGGCGGACCACAGGGCGTGGGTCATGGCGATCAGTCCCGGTGCGGCGTAGGAGAGTCCGACGGACGCGGCGCCGATGCCGAGCCCGACGGTCGGGGCGAGCAGCGCGGTGGTCTTCGCCCACGCGGGGATCGGCTGCGGGGCCGCCGCCGCGGGCGGGGTGGGGGCGGTGGGCGGCTGGGTGTAGGCGAGGGTGCGGGTGCCGCCGGGCAGGGTGACCATCTGGACGCCGGGCGGCACTTCCTCGGGCAGCATCGCGGGCCGCTCCCAACCGGTCCCGTAGGCCACGGGGGCGGTCGGCAGGGGGCGGGCGGTGGTGATCTCGTACAGGGTCTGGGGGTGCACAACGTGGTCCCTTCAACGCGGCGGGCAGCCTCCGCGGTGGGGTGGCTGCCCGTGCCTTGTCTTGTCGTGTCGCTTGTCGTGCGGCTTGTCGTCTGGCTTGTCGCTTGTCTTGTCTTGTCGCTTGTCGCCTTGCAGGTCACAAGCCGTTTCAGGGCCTCTGAGAGCCGCTGAGGGGCTTTGTCCGGGGCGGGACGACAAGCGACAAGCGATCAGTGCCCGGGCGGTTGCTCGGGGGCGTGCTGGCGGTGGACGTAGCGTGCTTTGGTGCCCTCTCCGACGCGCACGGCGATGCCCTGCCGAGTCCAGTCGCGGAGCCAGCCGACGACCGTTTGACGGCTCGTGCCGTACTCGTCGGCGAGTGCGCGGGCGATCGCGGATGCTCCGGTCCCGTCGGGGCCGGCGGCGAGCAGCAGGGCGAGGGCGGCCTGCTGTGCGGGGCTGTCCTCTTCGCCGCGCAGCGCGGACAGGTTCAGCCCGCCCGGTGCGGGCGGCACCGGGTCGCCCGTCGGGATGGTCGGGTCGGGCGCGGTGCCGAATTGGGCGTCGATCTGTGCCCGGAACTGGCGCAGCATCTCCTCTTCCGGCGAGGCCTGCTCGGTCGGCTGCTCGGTGCGCAGCGCGGATAGGTTCAGCCCCGACCGCCCGTCAGACGGCCCGACGGTGCCGGTGTCGTCTCCGGGGGTGTGCTCGCGCATCCACGCGGTGCGCTCCGTGTCCCAGCGTCGGGTGTAGGCGGGGCCGGCGGCCTTGGTGGACAGCTCGTCGAGGCGGGGGTGCCGGTCGCTGGTGGCGGCGATGATGTCGCGGATCTGGTTGGGCAGGATGCGCCACGTCTTGAACAGGGCGGCCGGGGATTCCGGGGTGCTCATGAACCCAGAGCCCTTGTAGGGGGCCTGTTCGACGCGCAGGCCGCGGGAGCCGGGGAACATCTTGGACAGGTCCATGCCCTCGGTCTCACCACCGGTCAGCGCAACGCGCACCTTGGCTTCCCGCCGGATCATCAGGTTGCCCAGCACCGCGCCCGTGGCCCCGAGGGCGGTGAGGACGGTGCGCACGCCCATGGCGCGGGCGATCCGGATGACCTCCAGGATCTTCTCGCCGAGCTTGCGGATCTGCCGGTCGGGGCTGGCCAGGATTTCCGCGCCCTCGTCGATGACCAGCATGATCTGCGGAATCCGGGCGCTGATCGGGAGCAGGTCGGTGTTCGCCTTGGCGAGGAGGTCCTGGTAGCCCATCTTGCGCTGCTTGGCCACCTTCACGGCCGTGTCCAGCATCAGCATGGCCTCGTCGTACGTGCCGGCGAGCCAGTCGATGCCCGGCCGCACGGGCTTGTCGTTGTCACCCTTGATGTCGCCGTTCAGGGCGGGCAGGACCCAGGGCAGGCCCGCGCTGCCGGCGTTGAGGTCGATGACCCAGGTCAGGATGTCCTCGGCGCGGGCGAATCCGGCGAGGATGCCGTGGACCATGTTGGTCTTGCCCGAACCGGTCGGCCCGACGACCAGCGCGCACTGCTCGCGCAGATGGGCGCGGATCTCCTCGGCGTTGGTGCGGTAGCCCCAGGGGATGCCGGTGTGCAGGGACAGCGGCCCGTACTCGGCGGGGTAGGTGCGCTCTTCCTGCAGGACGTTGACGGTGGTCACGTCGATGATGACGCGGCCCTGGTGGATGCCGGGCGAGGCGGTGGCGGTGCAGCCGTGCGGCAGCCGGGCATCCGCCGACAGCCGCGCCGACTCGGCGGCAATCTTGTTCCAGGTCGCGCCGCCGGGCGGGAGTTCGGCGTCGATGGAGTAGCCGGTGCCGGTCTCCCACTTCTCCACGCCGACCACGCGCACGGTGATGGAGCACACCCGCTGGATGCGGTCGATCCACTCCGCGGCGATCGCCCGCCGCTCCGCGGACAGCTCGGCCGCGATCTGCCGCTGCTCCGCGGCAATCGCCTCTTCTTCGCGGGCCTCTTCGTAGAGGGCGGTGGAGCGGGCGGCGGCGCCGATGCCGACGCCGATGGTGGCCAGGGAGCCGAGGGCGGCCCAGGTGAGGGGGCCGTGGGTGATGGCCCATGTGGTCCAGCCTGCGCCGATGAGCCAGGAGGCGGCGCGGGTGGCGAGGGTGCGGCCGGCGTTGCGCCACCGGAGTCCGGCGACGGTGTGTCCGAGGGCGCCGGCCGCGCCGACGGCGAGGGCCCAGCCGGGGGGCATGGCGGTGGCGGCGCCGGTGGTGGCGACGGCGAAGGCTCCGGTGGTGGCGGACAGGGCGCCGGTCACGGGTCCGTGACCGGCCGCCCAGTCCAGCACCGGCCCACTCGGCTGCTGCTTCGTGGCGGTGGTGGTGGCCATGGCTTAGACGTTCCAGCCCTTCTCGGCCTCGTGGCCGTTGCGGGGGTCTTCGTGGCGGGCGATGTCCTGCTCGTGGGCCTGCCGGAACAGCGGGCCCATGTCCTCGGCGACGGCGACGGCGCTCATCAGGGCGCCGAAGATGTCGTTGAAGCCGTCCGCTACCTCCTTCTCCAGCGGGAACTCGGAGTCGGAGCGCTCGGCGAGGACCTTCATCACGTTCGCCACGTTGGTGAGCGCGGCGGGCAGGCCCTCGACCATGGCGAGGATCTCCATGGCGTTCTCGGGGTCGTACTGGTTGGCGGCCTGCTCCATCTCGGCGGCCGCCTCTTCGAACCGGAAACCGGACACGTTCTCTCCCTCACTGGAGTCGGGTGTGGTGCTGGTCGGGACCGTGGCCACGGGCCGCTGAACGCCGTCCGCGATGCCGTCCGTGCCGTCCTCGGCGGCCTGCGCGTCGGCGGCGGCTTCCTGCTTGGCCAGCTCCTCGCGGATCGCCGCGTCGCGCTCGGCGCGCTGCTCGGCCGCGACACCGGCCAGCCGCCGGAACAGGCGGCGGCCGGGGTGGATCAGCCAGGGGATGTTGAGCTTGCGGCCGATCGGGCTGGTGACCAGCCCGAGCAGTCCGAGCGGCAGGGCGAGCAGCGCGGCCAGCAGACGGCGGCCGTGGAAGCGGGCCGCGGAGCGACGCAACGCCTGCCGGGCCGCCTTCCGCGCCGGTGCCTTACGCACCTGGGCACGCTGGGCGGCGACCTTGCCTCCCGTGGCGGCGTCCCGCTTGGCACGGCTCTTGGCGACCGCCGCGTCCCGCACGGCCCGCGCCTTGCGAGCGGCACCGCCCAGCAGGCCTCCGCCTCCGCGACCGTTGCTCTTGCTCGGTCGGTTGCCGCCGGCGGCGGCCTTGGCCTGGCGTCGGGCGTCGGCGACCGCGCGGCGGGCCGCCGTGGTCTGCGCCCGCTGCCCGCCACGCGATCCGGCCGCGGTCTGCTGCGTCGACCGCAGCGCCTTGACCTGCCCGAGACGCCTCGCAGCCTTGCCCGCGGCGCCGCCCGCCGCCTTGGTCAGGCTCTGACCAGGCTTCTTGCCGGTCTTGCCGACCGTCGGGGTGCTGCCGTTGCGGGCGGCCGGCCCGGCGTTGGGGCCACGCTGGCCCGGCACACCGCTAAGCCGCCCCGCAGACCGGCCACCGGAACGACCGGCACCGCCAGTCGATGAGCGGCCCGCGCTGCTTCGATTGGCAGTGCCACGACCGGAGCTGCCCCGGCTGCCGCCCGTGGCCGCGCCCGCGCCCTTGCGAGCCAGGCCCGCGCTGCGGGCAGCCGTGCGGCCGGCGGCACGCGCCGCGGTGCGGCGGGCTTCACGACGCTCGTTGGGCTTGCGAGAGCGGGTGGCGGCGACCGTGCCGAGCACGACCGCACCCGTGGCGGCGACCATCGCCGCGATGGGCCCGCCGGCCAGGGACGCGGCGGCGACCATGCCCACGGTCGTGTTCGCCCCCGACAGGGCGAGCGGGACGACCGGCCAGCCTCCGGGCGTGTGGTCCACTTCCGCCGCCGGCGGGGCTCCGGGGGTTGCCGGGTCGGGCGGCGGGGGCGGGGTGGCCGGTGCCTCGACGGCTACCGGCTCGGTGCTGAGATCCGTCATGCTGAGTGCACTCCTTTGCGGAGTAGGGCCCGGCCGGGACTGTGGAAGGTTGGCGGCCGGGCCTGCCAGACAAGGAATGAGCGCGGCAACTTAGCCGCGGTGCGGGTGATGGGCTGCGATCTCCTGCCAGCGCCGGTTCTCCGCCGCGTCCGCGCCGGTCAGGCTCACCCGGAAGTCGCAGCCGGGTCGCTTGCAGCGGTGGGTGGTCGTGGCGGCGGCGTTGATCAGCCGGAACAACAGGCTGGAGAATGTGGCCAGGCAGGACAGGGAGCAGGCCAACAGCAGCGAGAGCGGGACGCCGTAGCCGTCCAGCCGCACTCCGATCGTGACAGCGAGCACGGCGCTGGCGGCGACGGCGCCGCCCACAAGGGCGCGATGACGTGTGTCGTCCACTGAGAACTTCCCTTCCGGAGAGGGTGGTTAGGCGGCGCGCTGTTCCTCGGGATAGGCGCAGGTGGCGCACGCGCCGAGCGAGGCGGGGATGACGTAGCCGGCATCCCGGCGGCACTCGGGGCACATGCGGCGGGCGGCGTTCGCCCGCTCCAGCGCCGCCCACTTCGCGGGCGTCATGGGCCGGACGGGCTTGGCCTGCTCGACCGAGTAGAGGTAGGCGACCAGCGGGCCGCGGCGGCGCCGCGGCCGTTCGAGCTGGGCGGCTACGTCCTGACCGCCGGGCCGCAAGCCTTGGGCGCGCAGCTGGCGGCGGGTAGCCAACCCGTCAGGGGCCAGCCGCCACCGGTAGACGGGGACGGTGGCCATCAGCGGCTCGCGATGGCCAGCTCAGCCCCGCCCGCGGCCGGGTCGCGGTGCTCGGCGTAGCGGGAAGACACCCAGCCGACCGACCAGCCGCACAGCTCCGCCGCCTGGCGCACCGACAGCCCCGCCGTGAACGCGGCGGCCACGATCGCGCGCGCCTCGTCCTCGCCGAGCTTCTCCGTGGCCGGGCCGCGCTGAAGCAGCGCGGCGCGTTCACGCTCCGCCCGCTCCTCACGCTCGCGCTGTTCACGGCGGTCACGCTCCTCGCGGTCGCGGCGCTCCTGCTCGCGGCGTTCGGCGGCCTCCCGTTCAGTGCGTTCACGTTCCCGTTCACGCTGTTCACGCTCGCGTTCACGGCGTTCACGCTCTTGGCGTTCCGCGCTCTCGCGGGCGGCCTGCCGCTCCATCTCCTCGCGGCGCAGCCGCTCCTCCCGCTCCGCCTGCTCGCGGGCCAGCGTGGCCTCGTGTTCACGCTGTTCACGCGCCAGGGCGGCGGCGTGCTCGCGCTCCTCACGGGCCTGCCGGCGGGCCGCTTCCTCGCGCTCGCGCTGCGCCTGCTCGGCCCGCTCGCGCTCGGCCCGCTGCCGCTCCTCCAACGCGTGCACGGCGGCCGTGATGGCACGGCGGTAGGCCAGCCCGGTCTCCGCGGTGACGATCAGCAGCAGCGGTGCAACGGAGTGCACGGCCACGCCGACCAGGTCTTTCTTCAGTGCGGAGTCGGCGGTGTTGAGGGCCAGGGTCATGACGCCGGTCATCCACCGCAGCGCGATCGGCCAGGCACCGCCGTGCCCACCGAGGCGGGCCAGCACCGAATCCAGCCGGACCACGATCACCACCGCGGCGTCCACGACCAGGGGCAGGATGGGGGCAGTCCAGTCCCATGCCTTGGGGGTGTGGGCGGCCATCAGCGGGGTGACGGTGAGGATCGAATACAGCATCGCGCCGGACACGATCAGCCACGTGCCCACCGACAACGCCTTCTCCGCTGAACGGATCTGAACACCGTTCACGCCGCGCCCTCCTCACCCTGCGGAGAGGGCACGCAGACGCTGCGAAAGCCCATCACGGTCTCGTCCCGCGTGAACGGGATCGTGCGCCACGCCACCGCCGTGTGCGGGCGTTCATCACCCGTCGTCCAGCCGTGAACGGGGGCGCCCTGGGTGGCCGCGTAGGCGTAAGCCTCCTCAGGACTGGCGTGGATGCTGTGCGGCTCGCCCCAGTGGAGCAGCAACACCAGCAACCGCCCCGCCCGCCGGGCCGCCTCCAGCTCGCTCTCCAGCAGCCGCACGTGCTCATCGGCTTCGGCCAGGTACTCGCGCAGGATCGCGGCGTCACTCTCCGCCGACACGGCGCGGCAGGTCAGCTCGCGGACGTTGTGGACGTGGCGGCTCAGGGCGGCATCCGCCTGCTCCTGCACCCGCCGTCCACGGGTACGGGCCTGATCGGCTGCCTGTTCCAACCGGTGCAGCGTGCCGGCAGTGACGATGCGGATCACGCCGCCTCCCCCGCGCTCGCGCGGTTGGCCAGCGCCGCCCGCTCGCTCAGCACCCGGTGCAGCGCCTTGCGCAGCCGCCGCTTGTCCAGCTCGTCCGGCGCGCGGTCCATCAGCGCGATCCGCACGTCCAGCAGCTCGACCTCCGCCAGGATCAGCGGCATCTCGCCCTCGACCGCGGCCAGCTCCGCGGCCGTCGGCTCGCGGTCCATCTCGTCGGCGGTAACAACCGCCTGAACAGCAACGATGTGCCTCATGGGTCGTGTGTCCTCTCAACAGGTTGAACGGCCCGAACAGCGCCCCGGAGTTGCCGCTCCGGGGCGCGCGCCGTTGGGGTAGGGGCCTCTCATACACGAGCGGCCACGGCCACCCGGCACACGCAGTCACTGCGACGGCGGTGTCGGGGACCGTGAGCACTGGTGCTCACCGCGGGCGTGTACGGCCCGCGAAAGGTTCTGCGGTCTCAGATGAAGCGATGCCGTCACCGCCCCGGAGGGCGGATCCGGGCGGGTCACCCGGCCCGACATGGGCGGTCGGGGTGATGACCCGCACCCATCGACCGCCCATGTTCAGGCGGCTGGGTCGGCACTCTGTTGAGTTCTCAAGCAACCGGCGCTTCCTTCGAGCCCCTTTCAGAGCCCTCCGGGCGTCATCGCGCACCGCGAATCGGAGCCAGCTCCGTTAACTGGTGCGCACCAGTAGATTGCACCTGGTGCGCACCAGAGTCAAGGTGGTTCGCTGGATTGGGTGGTGATCCCGTCCCGCGGTGCTTCTTCAGGAGACCGCCACCAGGGGGTGTTGCGGCAGCCAACTGACCTTCATAAAGGGCGGGTTAGGGTCACTGTTAACCCCTTTTGACCTGCGGCAATGTGAGGCATCATGGGCTAGCAGCCATCGCATCGATGCCGAGCGGAGTGCCCTGTGAGCGAAGGATCAGGACTGCGGAGCGCGCGGAAGGCGCGCGGCTGGTCGCAAGAGCGACTGATCCGTGAGATCGAGCAGTACGCCCGACGAAGCCTCACCGATGTCGCCTCGACAGCGAGTCTGCGGGTGTACGTCTCCGAGTGGGAGAACGGCCGGCGTTCGATCTCGGACCGGTACGCGGCGATCCTGCGCAAGCTCCTCGGCGTCACGGATGTTGAGCTGCGGGGCGTCACTCCTGAGCCCGCGCCCGCAGTGGCCGATGGTTACGACGACTTGTTGAGTCGGATCGACTCTGCCAGCAGCGTCAGCACGTCCATGGTGAAGGCGTTCAACGACCAGACCGAATTGCTTCGCACGATGGACCGGCAGATGGGCGCCGCCGGGCTCGTAGACCAGATGACTGGGCACCTGGCCGCCCTTGAGGACGCGTTGAACTTTGCCGTGTTACCTGCCGCTCGGCGGCCTGTTGCGCTCGCGCTCGCCGGCGCGTCGACCCTCGCGGCATGGCAGGCAATCGACTCCGGCGCCATCGAGCGAGCCTGGCGACACTACGAACTTGCGAAGCGCGCGGCGCGCGACGCGGAAGCGCCGATGTACCTCGCCCACGCGATGGGCGAGCAGGCCTATGTCCTCAGCGATGCGGGGCGGCCGGCGCTCGCCGTCCAACTCGTCCGCGACGCTCAGCGCTGCCTCGGTCAGTCCGGCTCGGCGCGGCTCCGGGCATGGCTATACGCGGCCGAAGCTGAGTTGTCCGCGCACGCCGGGCTGGTCGACGACTGCAAGCGTGCGCTGGACGCCGCCATGGCTGCTATCCCGCCGGGCCCGGAGGATCGCGACCCGGACATGCTCAGCATCTTCCTGAACGACGCCCACCTCGCCCGGTGGCACGGCAACGTGCTAGGCCTGCTCGGTGACGATGATGCGGTGACCAGCCTCTACGGCGCACTCGAAATGATGGACCCGACGTTCGTCCGGGCGCGGGCGGGGCTGCATGCGGATCTGGCGCAAGCCCATCTCGCCCGTGCCGAGTACGACGACGCGCACACGCATCTCCGGCAGGCGCGACTGCTGGCGAGCCGCACCGGTTCGGTGCGGCAGCGCCGTCGCGTCGACAGGCTCAGTGAGCGGCTGTGATGCTCTGCTTGCCCCTGGTCGCCAAGATGTGAAGCAGTGCAACCAGGGTGCCGGAGCCCAGTAGCTCACCGCGGGCCATGAGCCCGGGGATATCGGCGAGGGGCACCCACTCGATGTGGCCGGCCTCTTCAAGGTCGGTCGGCTCGCCAACCTTCTCCGCCCCATGAGCTACGAAGATCTCATGGGGCGAGTCGACCATGCCGACCATGGGTTGATAGCTGACGACGTGCTCAATGTTCTTCGGGCGCCACCCGGTCTCTTCGACGACTTCCCGCAGCGCCGTGTCCGCCGGCTCCTCACCCTCGTCGACGATGCCGCCGGGCAGCTCCCAGCCGAAGCGCTGCGGCACGAACCGGTACCGCCACATCATGAGCACGCGATCCTGATCATCGAGCACGGCCGTGATGGCGACGTGCTGAAGCCTGACCACGTGGTGCTCGAACCGCTCCACGCCGGGCGGCTCAACATCCCAGAGTTGAAGCTTCACCCATCGGTTGTCGTAGAGATCGCGCTCACCGTGGATGCGCCACGGCTCTAGCCCGTCCGGGGTCTTTACGCTCACCGCGCCGGGCACCCGGTAGGAGCTGCGCCCCCGCACCTCCAACGCGCCCTCTGCCACGAGACGGGCGAGAACCTGCCGGAGCGCCGTCCTGCCGATGCCCAGTTGCTCGGTCAGTGCGCGTTCAGAGGGGATCTTCTCTCCGGGCCCGCCGTACGCGCCCTCGGCAAGCCGGTGTCGAAGCGTCTCGTAGACCTTGGTCGTCTTGGGTCCCATCCGCGGAGCACTCTCCGTTCTGAAGTGGTGCGTACCAGCGTAGCGGGACGTACCGTTGTAACGGTTTTGTAACTGTCGCTCCTGGGTGTTCCTCGGAGGCTGTCGGCCGCGAGGGCAAAGCCCGCTTGAAGCCCGGTGGCTGACCCAGGGGGCAACAGGTCGCCTGCGCCCCCGCGTGAGTGTCTGAGCGCGCCAGGTTCATGACGTTCTGACCTCCAGGAAGGCTCCGCCATCCCCGTTATTGCATTGCAATGCAATGCAATAACGGGGATGGCGTAATCCCAGGTCAGGCAACAAGTGTTGCCCTAGAGTGGAGCGTTTCGCCCTGCAAATCGCGAACGCTCGGGTGGTGGAGGGTGTCCGAGCGGGCGCCGGTACCTCTGAGGCAATGTGTAAGCACCTCACCCGGGAAGTGAGAGCCGCGGGTGAGGTGCCTGACCCAAAGGAGAGTCGATATGAGTGTCGCCCAGTGCGTACCTCAGCCGTCAAGTAAGCCGCGCGTGCGATGGCTGGTCGTGATCGCAGTGATTGCAGTGATCGTTGTCGCGAAAGCGTGCCCACTTGTAGCCCAGGTACTGGGTATCGCCGCCAACCTGGCCGCGGTCGCGGGGTGCGCTTGCCTGGCTAAGTACTTCGTCAAGGGCGGCCGCTCCTTCGCGCGACGCCACGTGGCCGCAACTTAAGAGGGCCTGAAGCGTCAGGGCGAACCGATAAGCGCTCCGTGGGGCATCCGTGGGGCGCCGGACACCTGCTATCAGGACGACCAGGTGGCAGGGGGGAGCCTGCGCGGTCTGTAAATCTGCCGGCTCAGCCTTCCCAGGTTCGAATCCTGGCGCCGCCACGCTGAGGGAGACCCCCTCCGACCTGCTGAAAAGCGGTCGGAGGGGGTTTCTTCGTATTCGAACACACTGATTCGAACGGTGGTCGAAAAGCGAGGGTTGTCTCACCTGGTCTCAGGTGTGACCCGATCCTGATCAGCGTGTGTCCCCCAGGTGTCCCCCGGGGGACGTGCTCTCTTAGTGCCATTCCCGCAGGCCAGCCTCAATCTGGCGGTTCGCTCGGTCCTGAGCCTGTGCCAGAACCTTCGCGTAGACCCGCAGGAGCACAGCCACGGAGTGCCCGGCCCTACGCGCTACCTCCATGGGATCGACCCCGGAGAAGAGCCAGAACGAGACCCCGGCGCATCGCAGGTCGTACGGCCGGCGGGCGAGTGGGGACGCCACCTCGGAGGGGGACAGGACGGCGCTCCGGGCTTCCGCCCAAACCTCTCCGTATCCCGTGTCCTGAATCACACCGCCGCGGCTGGTGCGGAACAGGCGTCCATCCGGTGCCGCGCCGAATCGCTCGATGTGCCACCGGAGCATTGCGACGAAGTGCGGCGGGATCGGCACGACTCGCGAGTCCCGGACCGCTCGGGCCTTCAGGTGGCGCTCTTGGTGGGCCCGGTCGTCGTCTGTCCAGTCGTGGCCGGCATGGACGATGCCGCCGCGAAGCGTGAGGTGGCCCCACCCGCGCTTGGGCAGGTGACACTGTGACGCCTTCAGTCCCACGGCCTCAGCGGGGCGCATGGCGGCGTAGTAGAGGCACCCGAAGAAGGCTTCGAGGTGCGCGCCACGCTCCCCCTGCGCGCGTACCGCTTCGAGCAGCGCCCGCACCTGGCGCGGGTTGGCGACACTCGCCGGGTCAACTTCCTCGGTGGATTTCGGTGCCGTCCACTTCACCGTGGTCAGGGGGTTCACGGGGATGGTGAAGTACCGCCGTTCGACGGCGAGCCCGAGAACGTCGCTCAGGCAGGCTCGCTTTCGGCGGGCGGTACGGCCCGCTGCGGGGGAGCCGTTGAGAAGCGTCGACAGGGCGTCGAGCGCCGTGCGGAGCGTCGCGGGGTCTTCAAGCGCTGAGATGGCCACGGAGTTCTTCTCCACCCAGCGAAGAGCGTCGGCCACCTCGGCGGGAGGCTCTTTGTCCCAACGGCTCTTGTTGTACGCCCAGCTGTAGAGGGCCCTGCGCAGCTCTTGGGGAGCCGGGCGGCCGGCCGTGGTCTTCACCAGGGCGGCCGTGATGGTGGCGAGGGCGTCGGCGTCGTTTCGGCGGGACTTGGCCGGGAGGCGGTCCCATCTGCCGTCCACGTACGCTCGGGTGTGCTCGTACCAGGTCACGGAGCCGTTCAGCGCGCGGAGTTCCGAGGCGGGCAGGCCCGTCTCCACGTCGAACTGCTCGCCCTTGCGGAGAGCGGTCATCAGCTCGGATCGGCGACCGTCTGCCTGCGCTTTGACGGTGTAGCTCTTGGAGTGCTTTTGGGGACCGACAAGCCAGCGGACGCGATAGGGCTTCGGGCGGTCGCGGCGGGTTTCGATGCTGTAGACGCGAACGTCGTACGTGAAGGGCATTGCGCTCCGGGCAATGAAGGGGCCCACCTGAGAGAGTGGGCCCGAGGGGCGATGTGAGTCAGGCGGCGTACTCGGTGCAGCTCTCCCACCACGCGTCCAAGTCGGCGCGGCTGACGCGGACCTGACCGTTGGGGAGCTTGCGGAGCTTGGGAGCTTGGCCGCGGGCGCGCATCCGGTAGAAGGCGGCGCGGCTCATGCCGATCTCGTCGAGCACTTCCGGGAGCTTGAGCATCTTGGTGCCAGCCAAGGTGGTGACTCCTTCTCGGGGAGGCGACGGGGGGGGGACCCTCTGAGGGCCGCTACTTCCGCTACCGCCGCTACCTCGCAGGTCAGGGGCCTGTTCGAGGTAGCGGGAAGGGGTAGCGGTAGCGGATGGGTAGCGGCTCGCGGTGGTGCTTGCCGCTACCCCGTTTGTGCTGCTCAGGCGGCGTTTTCGGTGCCGGGTAGCGGAGGTAGCGGACTTTCCGGGGGAGGGGGGCAGTAGCGGGCCCACGCGTCCCTCAGGTCGGCGGCGTAGTAGCCCTTGAGGACGCTCCCGCCGGCCTTGATGTTGCGGGAGGTGATCGGCTCGATGTCGGCCGTCATGTACTCCGCGAGCATCCGCGACAGGCGCCGGTTGTCGAGCGGCTTGCCGTTGAGGTCGGCCCAAGGGGCGTCGTCCAGGGCGTTGAGCCGGTCGAGGATGGCGATGGTGGGCAGGCGGTCGATGCCGACCATGACGTGGTCGCGCAGGTCTGTGAGTAGCCGGACTCCGAGGCTGCCTTTGTCGTTGGCCTTGGACGCTGTAACCAGGGCGACGCAGGCTTCTCGGGCCCGGTCGGGCCAGTTCACACCGGCGGCGTCCGCGACCGCGAGCAGCGGTTCCCATACGTCGGCGGGCCGGTCCGTGACGCCCTCGGGCATCGTCGGCCACACGTTCATGACTCGCTCGCTGACCTGCTCTGCCCAGGTGGCGAGCCGGTCGCGCAGGGCGAACCCTTCCTTCTCGTGGATGCGGGTGCGGTAGGGCTCGATCTTCTCGTTGCGGGCCCTGCGCCGCATGCGGATGTTGACGGAGCGGTCCCGGATGGTGTCGGGCAGGTAGCCGAGTCCGGCCACGGCGACGGCGGCGTAGGAGTGGAATGCCTGCACGCTCTGGTTGGCGCCATCTCCCACGCAGCGGAACATCGGCCGGTTGCGGCGGTGTCCTGCGTTGATGAATCCCCGAAGCTGCTCGTTCTCCCCAGCCTTGGGGCCGAAGATGGTGTCGATCTCATCGAAGAGAATCGTGGGCCGCTTGCCGTCGACCCCGGCAACCGCGCGGAAGAGCGCGGCGGCGGAGGCGTCCACAGCGGCCATCGGGTTGGGCACGAGCGTTTCCACGATCTCCAGCGCACGCGACTTCCCGGACCCCGGCTCGGGGGACAGGAAGGCGAGGCGCGGGGTGGACTCGAAGCAGTCGAGCAAGTGGGCGTGCGCGTCCCACAGGACGACCGCGACGTAGGCGGCCTCGGTGGGGAAGACGTTGAAGCGGCGGTGGAAGGCTTCCACCTCGTTCAGCAGTGCCGCGCCGTCGATGGGCTCGGTCATGCGGCGGCCCTTCCTTCCTGGGGGTTGCGCAGGGGGCATGCGTCGCGGTGGGCGGTGTGGTCGGCGATGAGGGCGAGCACCCGACGGTGGCCGATGGCGCTGCGGTCGCGCCCGCACGCGCACCTCGAAGTGGCGGTCGGGGTCGCACCGCGCGGTGCGGCGACGTTCAGCCACGCGACGGGGCGCCGACCGTCCGCCGGGTGCGGGTCAGAGCGAAGAGCAGACAGGACGCCCATTCGGGCGGCGCCTTTCGGCTCGCCCACGACCGCCGTTTCCACAGCCTGTGGGGCGGCTGCCGGGCCGGTGGAGGTTGGGGTGGGGCAATCCAGGGCGGGGGGAGTCGGCGCCGTCATGCCGCCTCCCGTGGGGTGGCATGGGCGGTGATCCAGTCCATGGCGCTCCGGATGGTGGCGCGGCACTCGGCCGGCGGCAGGCCCGTCGACTCCCCCGCCCCCTGGATTGCCTCCTCCACCACGTGCCGGGGGATGTCGCCCCACGCCACGAACCGCCCCACCTTGCAGGCGCTGCGGTACAGCGTGGCGTTGCGGCCGTTCGGCCCGCCCTCGGTCGCCGCGGCGATGACGGCGCACTCGCGCTCCAGCGCCACCCGCGCGGCGCGGGTGCCGTCGTGCACCCGCACCGGCACCGGAGCGGGCCTGTCCGGCTCCGTGAGCAACGCAGTGAGCCACGCGGGTAGTTCGGCCACCGGCCCGTCGTGGGCGACCTCGTACGTGCCGTCAGGGGTGCTGCTGCCGGGGGCGACGACGTAGCCGCCCCAGGCGCGGGTGTCGATGTTCGGCCCGAGCCGCTTCACGCTGCACCTCAGGCGCGCCCCGGGCGGGGCGGTGAAGTACAGGTGCTCCCCTCCGCGCGCGGTCCGCACCCGGTAGGTGGCGGGCACGGTCTGCCCGGTGCGCTCGCAGAGCGCTTGCAAGGAAGTGGCGCCGTCAGGCGCTCCTTTCGGCTCTTCGGGCTTGGGCACGTCCAGATCGATGACGAGCAGTCCGGCCGGGCCAGTGGCGATGCCGACGTTGTAGGGCCGGTGGCTCCATGCGGCGTGGATCAGGTCAGGGTCGGTGGTGGCGCGCTCCTCCGGGGTGCGGTGCCCGTTGGCGCACCGCCCGGTGCCAGGGCAGGCGCGTTCGGCATGGCCGGCTGGGCGCTTGCTGCCGGGTTGGAGCGGGATGACGGGCCAGCCGCGTTCGGCCGCCGTGAGGGCGGACGCGAGTCGCGGCAGGCATTCCAGGGAAGCGCTCGGGATGCCGTCCGGCGGTAACGGCCGGTCCCCGCCTCGCCGGATGTGGGTCGCTTGGGTCATGCTGGGAGACCTCCATAGGTCTGTTGAGGACTGGAGACAAGGGCGGCCCCGCGACTTTGGCGAGACGAGGGGGCCGCTCTTGGCGTAGCTAGCTGTGGAAGTGGTTGCGCTTGAACACCGCCCGGCGGATGTTCACCGTGGTCCCAGCCTTGTGGTGGCCCTTGGCGGTGAGCACCTGGACGGCGATGAACCCGCCGAACAGGACGGCGGCCAGCGTGATGAGCTGGGTGATCAGCGCGGTCAGTGCGGCGATGAACGTGGTGAGCAGCAGCAGGCCGCCGCACACGGCGAGGAACCCGACGCCCCCGAGGGCGACGTTGACCGCCCCCCGGGAGACGGTCGGCTTGGCGGCGAGCGGTTCGGGCTGGGCGGGGCTGACGGCGTAGCCGGTGACGATCCTGCCGTCCGGGAGGACGATGCTCGCGACCGTGGGAACGGTGCCCGGCTGTATGGGTGCGAGGGGCGCTGGTACGACGGTGGCCGGGGTGATGGGGGCGGGGCGGTGGGTCTCGACGGCCCGCGGCGAGGGCGCCGGGAGGTGCTGTTCCGGGGTCATGGAGTTCCTTCCGGTGCGGGGTGGGGTGACTGGCCTGGTTAGGGGGTGGGGATGGCGTGGACGATGGCGGCGGTCATCTCGTTGATGGGTCCGGCGGCGCCGGTGGAGGCGAGGAAGAACCCGAACATGGCGGCGACGAATGCGGCGCCTGGGGTGAGGCTGCGGGAGCGCAGCAGGAAGAACAGGACGAGGCCGAACAGGGCGACGAGTGAGACGGTCACGGCCACGGCGTGAACCCCCTGTCGGAGTCGTGGCGGCGGTGCGGTTGGGTGCCGGCGCGGTGGATGTCCCGTCCGGTGTTGAACAGGCGGCGCCCGGTGCGGAGCCGGTAGCGGCGCCCACGGCAGCGGGAGCACGCTTTGACCGTGCGGCGGGCCTGCCGAATGCCGGTCCCGGAGCACTTCCGGCACGGCGCGAACGGCCGGACCGCACATAACACGGTGTAACCGGCGAGGGTGAGCAGGACGGCGAGGCTAGCGAGAGCCACGGAGGCTCACATCCCTTCTCGGGGCGGTTTCCAGGGGTTTTCGCAGGTGGACCGCTAGACGCTAGTTCGCTGATCAGCGGCCCTGTGGGGCGCTAGTGAGGCTGCTAGACCTAGCGGTGGCGGCTGCTAGGTCTAGCAGTGCCGCTTGGGTCAGGCGGCGGCCCGATCGGCGTTACGGCGAGTGATTGCGGCGGTGACATCGGCGCGCTTGATGCCGCGCCGGTTGGCTCCCTCGCCCTCGTCCGTGGTGCCCCACACCTGGCCCGGCTTGATGCCCCAGGGCTTGAGCGCGGCGGTGACGTTCTCACCGGCCCAACCGGCATACGTCTCGGGGTGGGCGGCGGTGAGCCGGGCGGCGATCCGCTCGCACCACACGGCCTTTTCGTCGTCGGCGATGACGTCCAGGACATCGGCGAGGATGTCGGAGCCGCTGCCGGTCGTCTCCGGGCCCTTGCCGATCGCGTGGCCGGTGACGTTGCCGTAGTCCTCGCGGGCCTGGCGGGCGCGGGCGACAATGCGTTCGGCGGCGACCGCGTCCACGAACGCGGACGCGACGATCCGCGGGTCGTCGCCCTCGCCGGCCATCCAGCAGATGCCCCGGTCGGAGCGGGAGAACATCGTGGCCCGGTACCCGGACTTGTACATCGAGGTGCCCAGCACCATGTCGTTGGCGGGCTGGCCCATGACCTTCAGGCAGAACCGCAGGACTGCGTTGGCGCTGATGCCGGTGGGCAGGGACTTGGCGTCGGGGCGCTGGGTGCCGAACATGGCCACGATCCCGAGCGCGGGACCGCGCTTGACCAGGTCGGTGCAGATCGCCTCGATCTCCTTGCCGTGCTCCTCGTGCTCGAACGGCACCTGGCACTCATCGAACCCGACCACGATCGGGTGCAGCCCCAGGCGCTGGTCACCGGCGAGTTCCGGGGTGACCTTCGACTCCGGGCACCGTGAACGGGGCAGGGACTTGATGACCTTCGCCCGGCGCCGCAGTTCCTCCTTCAACTCCCGCAGGGCGTGCACGACATATTCGATGTCCTCGTCTTCCTCGCCGGCGCGGTAGCGGTGGCAGACCGGTTCCAGGGCGCCGAAGTCACCGGTGCCCTTGAAGTCGAACGCATGGACCTCGGCGCGCGGGTCGAGTGCGGCAATCAGCAGGAACAGCCGCATGAGAAACGTCTTGCCCATGCGGGGGATGGAGCCGACGACGACGGATGCGAACATGAGGGTCACGGACACGTCCCGCATGCGCTGGTCGTTGCCGAACACCACCGGGCGGAATAGGTCGACCGTGCCGGACTTGGCCAGGGGCCAGGCGGGTTTGGTGGTCTCGTTCATGGGCTTGTCCCCCACCCACAGCACCAGGCGGCCCTCGTGCTGCTCGGGGTCCGGGGAGGGCCAGACGCAACCGGTCTTGCGGCGCAGACCGGAGGCCAGGGGCTTGCGGGCCTCCATGATGTCCTCGGGCGTGACGCCGTAGGGCAGGTCCAGATCGGCGCGGTAACCGGGCCCGTCCCGGACGATCTCCGAGACGAACCGCAGGCCGTTCATGTCACCGCCCTTCTTGATCGCGGCGGTGATCTTCGCATTCCCGATGCTGTCGAGGCCGCGCAGGACGATGGAGCCGGTCAGCTTCTGCACCTCGGTCTTCAGCACCGCCGGGCCGACCACGGGCGCATCGGGCTGCTGCCCGCCCAGGCCGAGCAGCAGCACACCGCCGGCCGCGAACGCGTACAGGTAGGCGGGGGCGAGGACGTACAGGTAGAGGGCGAACCCGAGACCGAACACGGCCGCGACCAGGGTGACCAGACCGCGCAGGCGGATGCGGCCGGCACGCAGCCGGGCCAGGCGCATGTACTCCTCAACGTCCTCGGTGCGCACGGCGAACTCGCGCAGGGGCGCGGCCTCCCGGTCCCACACCCACCGGTTCGTCGCCGCGACAAACCGGCACGCACCCCGGGGCGACATCAGGGCCAGGCGTCCGGCATACACCGGCACCCGCACCCCGTGGAACAGAGCGGCGTAGCCGACGTTCGCGCCCGCGTGGCGGGCGGTGGCGAGGAAGTCACGCTTGTTGGTGAGCCATCCGGCGAGCACCGGCTTACGCTTTTCGATGGTCACCTTCGGGTCCGGCAGGGCCGGGTTGTCCACCGGCACCGGCGCCGCCGGGGCGTCCTCGTCGGGGCCGGTGTCAGGCACGGGCCGCAGGTGCGGGCCCATCGTGCTGTCCGTCATGCTGAATGCTCCCTGCTACTCGAAAACGGGTGGTGAAGGGCCCGGGGGCGGTCTGTTTCCTTGGCCGGGACGACCGCCCCCGGGGGCATTGCTTACGGGCTGTTCTTGGCCCGGTGGGCGCTCACCACCACCAGGACTTCTTCTTAGGCACGAGGTTGGGGTGGCCGTTGCGCATGTGGTCGAGGCACTGCGGGCAGTCCTCGCGCGGGCCGAGGCGGGCGTGTGCGCGCTTGTCGTGGGCGTGCTGCCAGCACTGCGGACACTCGCCCGGAGGGGTCTGCTGGGCGGCCATGCTCACCACCAGCCGGAGGACTTCTTGGCGGCCTTGGCGGTGGCGGCCTCGTTGACGATGCGCTGCCGCTCGGTCTTCAGAGCGGCGATCTCGGTGATGAGGCGGGTCTCGGCGCTCTGCCAGGCGGTGTCCATCTGCCGGTCGGCGCGGGCGGTGCCGTTGCCCTTGTGCAGGCTGCGGGTGCCGGAGACGACCGCGCCGAGCACGGCGCGACGCTCGCGGCCGTCCAGCGGCCACATCTCGCGGTTCTTCACCGCGGTGAGCTTGCGTTCGTTCTGCTGGATGGCCTTGTCCAGGCGGCGGGTGTCGGGCTTGCCCATCAGGCACTCCTCGGGGAGGTGGAGGGGGAAGCGCAGGGCACGCAGGTGCCGAGCTGGGACGGGATGACGTAGCCCGCGTCGGTGCGGCACTGCGGGCAGATGCGGCGGGCGCGGTTGGCCTTGTCCAGCGCCGCCCATCGCGCCGGCGTCATCGGGCGGACTGGCTGGGCGAGGTCGACGCGGTACAGGTAGGCGACCAGCGGGCCACGGCGGCGGCGCGGGCGCTCCAGCTGCGCCGCCACCTCTTGACCACCCGGCCGCAGGCCGCGGGCGCGGAGCTGGCGGCGGGTGGCGTAGCCGTCCGGGGCGAGGCGCCACCGGTAGACGGGAAGGGCTGCCATCACGCGGCCCGCTCGGCGAGCAGCGCGTCGCGCAGCATGCGGGCATTGGCCGGCGAGGTGCGCAGTTCGCGGCGGATGCCCTCCGCTGTGATCTGCCCGGCATCGAGTCCGGCCGTTGCCTTCCGCGCCTGCGCCAGCAGCTCCTCGGGTGTCCGGCGGGTACGGGGCGACTTCGCAGCCGCCGGAACCCTGCCGGTCACCCGACGCGGGCGGGGCGAATCCGCCGGACTGGTGCGGGCAGGAGCCGCCTCGATCGGCACCGGTCGGACGGCCGGCACGACCGCCGGGAGCGGCTTGGTCGGGGTGGCCTGCTTGCCGAGATCGACCGGCACAGGATCGGGCACTACAAGCCGTGTCAGCGTGACCATGGCCGGGGTCGATTCCGGCTGGTCAGCCGTAGACCGTTCTCGACCGTTCTCGGTCGATTCCTCCGCATTCGTGTCGGTGCCCGGTGTGGTGTTCCAGGCGGGCAGTTCCCACCCGTTGGCGACGCTGGCGAGAGCCTGCCCCGTGCCATCCCCCTGCCGGGCGCCTTCCAGCTCCGACCATGCCCCGGCCAGGTGGCCGGCGGTCTTGGCCTGGACGCGGGCGACGCGGGCACCGGCCGTGGTCACGGCCGTGAGCCGGGTCTCCTCGGTCACCGCCCCGGCCCGCAGTCGGGCACGGGCCACGGCTGCCTCGTCTCGCGCTTCCTGCTGGATCGACTGAATCTGATCGAGTGCGGTCGTGGTGAGTGCGGTGCGCTCCCACAGTCCGTGGACCAGCCACAGCGCCTTCGCGGCGAGCGGCAGCCACGCCACGGCCAGCCACGCCCCACGGCCCTCAACGGCGGTGAGTGCGTGAGCGACCAGGACGCCGGTGGCGAGCAGGCCGAAGGACCAGCCGACGGCGGTCACCGGAGTGCTGTGGTCGCCCTGGGCGGCGAGGCGGCGTTCGTAGGCGAGGGTGGCCAGCCATCCGCCGTCGATGCCGAGACCGACGACCAGGGCGACCGGCCACGGCACCGCTCCGCCGAGCCACATCACGACCACGGCGAGGGTGAGCACCATGGACACCGCCGTCATCACGGCGGCTGGCAGAACGGTCCTGGTCTTCATGCCGCACCTCCGAGGGCGAGCAGGGCGGCGAGGATGAGCAGGGCGCCGCCGGCGTAGGTGAGGTCGATGGCGCGGCGGAGGTGGGCGAACTTGGCCACGGCCAGCCGGGACAGGCCTGCGACGTCGGCGGACAGGTCGCGGGACGCTGCGGCGGTGGCGACCTGGTCGGCGGTGAGCGTGGCCCACAGTGGGAAGCCGTGCCGGCCGCGCAGGTTCGGCCGGGTCGAGCGCAGCAGCAGCCCGGCCGCGGTGACCAGCACCGCGAGGCCGAGGCCGCCGGTGAGGTAGGCGGCGAGGTTGAGGGGCAGGTCGCGGGCGACGGACCAGGCGCCGGCGAGGACGGCGCCGACGAATGCCAGCAGCAGGCCGGTCTTGGTGTCCGTCCGCGCGATCTCCGCCTTCACCTCGGCGTGCATCGCGGTCAGGTTCTGCTCGGTGGCGCTCACGCGGCGCCTCCCGCCGGCATCGTGGCGGTGAGGTTGGCGAGCGCCGCCCGTTCCGCGAGCACGCGGCGGCGGGCGCGGCGGATGCGGCGGGTGTCCAGCTCGGTCGGGGTGCGGTCCAGGGTGACGATCTGTGCGTCGAGCAGGTCGACCTCCGCCATGATGGCGGGCATCTCCTGCTCGATCGCGTCCAGCTCCGCGGCCGTCGGCTCGCGCCAGTCGGCGAACGCGGTAACAGCGTCCTGAACAGTGACGATGTGGTCCATTGGGTCGTGTGTCCTCTCACAGGTGAAACGGCCCGAACAGCGCCCCCGGAGTTGCAGCTCCGGGGGCGCGCGCCGTTGGTGTCGGTGGGTGGTGGTGAAGGTCAGCGGCGGCGACCGAAAGCCCAGGTGACCAGGCTGCTCACGGTGTCCGTGGCGTCGGTGACGCGACCGGACTCCAGCTCGTTGGCGCGCTGCTCCAGACGGCGCGCGCCCTCCTCGTTCCCGCGGTTACGCACCTCGCGAGCCGCCTCGCGGTTCTTCTTGGCCTGGGCCTTCATGCGCTCGGACATCGGGGTCCTCTCGGGTGACGGAAGCGGAACCATCCCGGCTCCCCTCAGCGCTGCTCGTACGAGACGAGCAGCGGAGGCAACCGGCGCGGCGGAGGCCGCGAGGGTGTCGAAGCGCGATCGAGTCGCGCGGTCCGCCTTTTCGACTCGGGGAGGCGGGGCCCACTTATGCAGTTCTCAAACCAACGACCGCTTCCTTCGTACTCACCCCTGCGGGCTTTCCTCCGGGCGACAGCAAACCAGTTTGGACGAACCGTCTTGCGTTGGATCGACCATGAAGACAGTGGCACAGGGATCGCGACGGCGTCAACAACCAACGCAACATGGATTACTCCAACTTGGGTTGGTTGTTGCCTGCGGGGTTGATCGGGTGAGAGAGTGCAGCCATGGCAAACACGTCGAAGTACCTGGAGCTGGCGGATGCGCTAGCCGCGGCAATTCGGAGGGGGGAGCACGCGCCTGGTGACCGATTTCCCACCGTGAACGAGCTGGCCAGAGCGCACAGCGTGGCTCCCAACACCGCCAGCCGGGCGGTGCAGGTGCTCAAGGAACAGGGGCTTCTCTCGGGTAAGGCCGGCGGCACCACACGAGTGCGGGTGCAACCGGTCCACCAGGTCCGGTCTAACTCTCGGTACCAGACGGAGAAGGACCTTGTCCTTCGGCCGGAGGAGGAACGGGCGAGCACCGGCGTCGCAGAACTCGATTCCGGCGTGCCGCTGTCGACCGTGCATGAGAACCAGGTCCAGTTGGACGTGATCCAGGCCCCGCCCGACGTAGCCGAGATCCTGGACTTGGAGGCGGGCGCCCTGGTCCTACGCCGCACCAATACCCGTCGCCACAAGCAGGGGGCAGGCGTAGGCAGGTCCATCTCTTACATGCCGCACGACCTCGCCAGCAAGAACCCGGAACTGTTCGACCCGCAGCGAGAGCCTTGGCCCGGCGGCGCGCTTCACCAGCTCCACACCGTCGGCGTCGAGGTGGACCGCATCGAAGACTGGGTGACTGCCTCGGTGCCGACCGAAGCCGAGATGGAAGAACAGGACATCCCCCCGGGCGTCCCCGTACTCCGCGTGAGGAAGGTTTCGTACTCCACGACGGGTCAGGCTGTAGAGGTGACTGACATCCCGCTGCCGGCCGATCGCGTGGAACTCCGCTACATCACACCCCTGAGGAGGTGGTCATGACTCGAATCATCAGCGTGGTAACGGCCGTCTATGACGGAGGGGAGGAGTACCTGCACGAGGCGTACGAATCCCTCCGCGACGAGCGTGATCGTCTTCCTGACGGGTGGGATGTCCAGTGGCTCGTCCAGGAAGACGGGACCACGGGCAAGCCGCTCAACGTCATTCCGAGCGAGTCTTGGATCTCGACCGGAACGGGGACCAAGGGCGGTGCCGGGGCGACCCGCACACTGGCCCTGTCCCGAGCAACCGGCGAGCTGGTGCGCACGCTCGATGCGGACGACGTGATTGCGCCCGGAGGTCTGGCCCGGGATATCGCCGCGATGGAAGAGCATCCGGAGATGGGGTGGTGCGTCTCGGCAGGGCTCGACCTGCTGCCTGACGGATCCATGGTTGCTGGTCCTTATGACCCCCCAGAGGGGCCTCTCACCTACGAGGCGCTGCTGACCGCCTTCGATGAGGACCGCTTTCCCGTTATGGGGCAACAGCTCACGGCCCGCACACCGCTGCTGCTGGCAGTAGGGGCGTGGCCGGGGCTGCCGGCGTGGGAGACGGTCGCCACCGTTCTTCTCTGTGCTGCCGTGTCGGACGGGTGGATGATCGAAACCCCGGGCGGCTTTTACCGGAAGCACGCCGCCCAAACGACCGCGCAGCCGGCGTATGTCGGCATCACCGACGCGGATGAGCTTCGAGTCGTCGTCAAGGCGCAGGCGGAAGCCCTTCACGCCACCGGCTGGCGATGGCCTTCGGGAAGGTGATTTCCCCCAGGTGTCCCCCGGATGATGTGGCGGACGTGGAAACCGCAGGTCACTGATGGTGGGCGCGGCCCGCTGTAAATCTGCCGGCTCAGCCTTCCCAGGTTCGAATCCTGGCGCCGCCACACGGAACAAGGGGCCCGTGATCTGCGAGAGCAGATCACGGGCCCCTTGTCGTGTTCTCCGCCGGGTGGGACGCAGGGCCCAGGAAGGCGCATCTGCGGCAGGGCCGGGGGACCGAGCAGGAGAGCGCATACGGGACGTTGTGCAGCTCCGCTGGCGGTCGTGCGGCACCGGTCGGCGGTCCGGCCGCCCATTGCTCACGCGCGCGTGCACGCGGCCCGCCGCCGGCCAGACCTGGACCCCGATCCCGGTCCGCGCGTGGAGCAGCGCGTTGGTCACCAGCTCGCCGACCAGCAGCTCCGCGGTGGCCACCAGATCCGGTGCGGGATCCGGTGCGAGGCCCTCCAGCGCCGATCGGGCGAATCTCCGGGCCGACGCCACGTTCTCCGGTGCCGGGCCAGCCGCAGCGATGGTGCGTCGGGAGGAGGGGGCTTCCCATGCCAGCGGGGTGCCCCGGAAGCTTCCGGCCGACCAATGCCGTCGCGCGGGGCGACCACTCCGGGAGGTCACCGACCTCTGGCGGGTCACTGGGGGCCGCTGACCTCTCCGCCGCCCTTCTAGGGCGCTTCCGTCGACGCCTTCTTCACCTCCGCCTCGACCTCGTTGCGCATCCGGCCCTCGTCCTTGGCGAACTCGGACACCGATGCCTGAACGTCGCGCGCGAGGTCCCGCCAGGCGCGCCAGGCCGTCTCGTACGTCGAGGACTGCTCCTGCGTCCACGGGGCGGCCGTGGGCGGGCCGTAGGCCTCGCGCAGCTCGAGTACGCGCGTGTGCGCGTCATTGGCCGCGCGCTGTTTCTCTACGAGCTCGTCGAAGGTGTGTGCCACGTACGAAGGCTAAGGAGATGGCGGAGGTTTTGCGCGCCGAGCCGGGGCGCGCCGCGCGGAAGGCCGTTGTCAGTGGCCGCGGGCACACTGGTCGCATGTCCAGCCGTCGCAGACACTGCCCCGAGTGCCGTCGCGAGATCGCCGTCGTGGCGGGACGCTACGCCCGGCACGACCCGCCGCCCGGTACACGGGAGAGCGGCGCGCTCGTCTCGTGCCCGGGCTCGCGCAGACCGGCGCAACTGGACGCGGCGCAGCCGTCCTTGGACGGGTACGCCGTCCCGGTGTTCCCGGGGCAGCTGCCGTTGTTCTGACCGGAGGCCGGCCGTGCGTCAGTTGCCGGCCACCGACTTCACCGCCACCGGCACCGGGGTCGACCCGCTCACCAGTTCCAGCGTCAGGCCCGCCGTCGCCGGGGTGTCCACGAGTTCGGCCAGTACGGCGGCCACGTCGTCGCGGGGGACCAGGCCGCGGCCGGTGTGCGCCTCGAGACGGACCTGGCCGGTGCCGGCGTCGTTCGTCAGCGAACCGGGGCGCAGGATCGTCCAGTCGAGGGCGTCCAGGCCGCGCACGTGGTCGTCCGCCTCGCCCTTGGCGCGCAGGTAGACGTCGAACACGTCGTCGCCCTGGTGGCGGGCGTCCGCGCCCATCGACGACACGACCACGAACCGGCGTACGCCCGCCCGGACCGCAGCGTCCGCGAAGAGCACCGCCGCGCCCTTGTCGACGGTCTCCTTGCGGCCGACTCCGCTGCCCGGCCCGGCGCCCGCGGCGAACACCGCCGCGTCCGCGCCCCGCAAGGCGGCCGCGACCTGCTCCACGGACGCCGACTCCAGGTCCAGCAGGACCGGTTCGGCGCCGACCGCCCGCAGGTCCTCGCCCTGTTCGGCCTTGCGGATCAGCCCCGCGGCCTCGTACCCGCGCGCCGCGAACAGCCGCTCCAGCCGCAGCGCGATCTGACCATGACCCCCAGCGATGACAATGCGCATGTCTTCGACCGTACGCCTGGTGGCTCACGGGTGCCCGTGACACCGGGCGCCCGCCGGACCGCGTCCGGCGTGGCGCGCGTCAGGACAGGTCCCACTGGACCGCGTCCGGCGGGACGCACGTCAGGACAGGTCCGTGCGGCCCTGGCGGGGCAGACCCAGGTCCGCCGGCGCCGCGGAGTCGCAGAACTCCCTGACCGCGCTGGTGCGGGCCACCACCCGGCCCCGGTGGATCACGATGCGGCTGTAGGCCAGGGACAGCACCGCGGCCAGCCGGTCTCCGCGTACGGCCAGGAGTTCGGCCGGGAAGCCCGCCTCCACGCGTACCTCCGGCAGGCCGAGCATCGCGCGGGCGGAGGCGCTGACGGCGTCGTAGGCCTCCTCGGGGCGCAGGCCGTGGCGGGAGGCCAGCAGGTAGGCGGCCTCCAGGGGGTCGCCGCGGCCCACCGGGTTGGAGACGTCCCGCAGGGCGCCGCTGCCGGCCGCCACCCGGACGCCGGCGGCGCGCAGGAGGCGTACGGGCGCCGTCTCGCGCCCCTGCGCGCCTCCGCAGCCGCCCTGAGGCAGGCAGACGACGGCGACGCCGGCCGCGGCGAGCTGGTCGGCGGTACGGGCGGCCGCCTCGGTGGGCAGCCGGTTCAGGCCGCCGCACGGGCCGAGCGTGACGCCGGGGCGCAGGCCGCCCGCCATGGCCGCGAGCCGCGCCAGGCGGGCCGGGTCGGCGGCGTCGGTGTGCAGGTCGACCGGGCAGCCGTGCTCGGAGGCGACCTCGAGGACGGCCTCCACGTAGCCCGTGGGGTCCGGGTCGAGGTCGGGGCAGCCGCCGACGACCGAGGCGCCCATCTTCATCGCGTCGCGGAGCATCGACAGGCCGTCCGCCCCGGCCCGGCCCGTCAGCACGCGCGGTACGGCCACGGTGGTCAGTTCGGTGAGCCCGCGCAGCGCCCGCCGCGCCTGCAGGACCGCGCCCAGCGCGCCGAGGCCCGGTACGTCGCCCACGCGCACGTGTGCGCGCAGCGCCGTCGCCCCGTGGCCCAGCTGGAGGAGTGCGGCCTCGGTGGCGCGCCGCTGGACGTCCTCGGGGTCGGGCGAGGCCGGGCCGTCGCCGTCGGCCGACATCGCGGTGTCGGCGTGGATGTGCGGCTCGGCCGGGGCCGGCAGCAGCAGGTAGCCGCGCAGGTCCACGCGCGTGCCCCGGCACCGGGTCTCCGCCGTGAGGCTCCCCGCGGTGCCGACCGCCTCGATACGGCCGCCGCCCAGCCGTACGTCGACCTGCCGGCCGTCGGTGAGCCGTGCCCCGCACAGCAGCAGGCCGGGGTCGGCAGGTCCCGAGGACGGGGTCGACTGCGTCGGCTGGCTGTCGGGCATCGCGCTCCAGGGGCTCGTCGGACCGCGCGCGGCGGCGCAAGATCACAGAGAGTGAGTCGAGCCTAGGGTGGCGGCCCGCGCACGTCAGGGAGGAGCGCAATAGTCGTACCGGTGTGGTCCGGTCGCCGACGGGGCCGGTGGGGCCCGTGAGAGGGCCCGGCGAATCGGATTTGGGCGAACGGCGGGCGACCGTGTAATGTCTTCCTCGCTCGCCCCAATAGCTCAGTCGGCAGAGCGTCTCCATGGTAAGGAGAAGGTCAACGGTTCGATTCCGTTTTGGGGCTCTGGTGAGAGAGACTCCCGTCGCGAGGCGGGAATCGATCACACCGCAGCGGTGTAGCTCAGTCGGTAGAGCAAGCGGCTCATAATCGCTGTGTCACCGGTTCAAGTCCGGTCACCGCTACTTCAAGTAGCCGATTGGTGGGTCGGTCCGTCGATCGGCTACTCTTCATGTGCATTAATTTCTAGTCAACCGTTCGTCAAGGAGCACTCACGTGGCTGCCACCGACGTCCGCCCGAAGATCACGCTGGCCTGCGTGGAGTGCAAGGAGCGGAACTACATCACCAAGAAGAACCGGCGTAACAACCCGGATCGTCTTGAGATGAAGAAGCACTGCCCGCGTTGCAATGCGCACACCGCGCATCGCGAAACGCGATAAATCAGGCTCGTACGCGAGGCCGTCCCCGAGACTTTGGGGGGCGGCCTCGCGTCGTTTCGTCACTGCGGCGAACGTTCGTTGTTCACACCAGGAGTGATTCACACCAGGAGGTGCCGGGCCATGGCGCTCGACCAGTCCTTCGTGGGGCGGACCTACCCGCCCACCGAGCCCTATGAGGTGGGCCGGGAGAAGATCCGGGAGTTCGCGGAGGCGGTGCGGGACACCAATCCGGCGTACACCGACCCGGAGGCCGCCAAGGCGCTCGGTCACCCGGACGTGATCGCTCCGCCGACCTTCGTGTTCGCGATCTCCTTCCAGGCCGCCCGGCAGGTCATCACCGACCCCCAGCTCGGCCTGGACTACAGCCGGGTGGTGCACGGCGACCAGAAGTTCGCCTACCGGCGCCCGGTGCGGGCCGGTGACCGGCTCACGGTCACCTCGACCATCGAGGCGATCAAGTCGATGGCCGGCAACGACATCCTGGACGTCCGCGGCGAGGTCCACGACGAGGCCGGGGAACACGTCGTGACCGCCTGGACCAAGCTCGTGGCCCGCGCGGCCGAGGAGGTGTGACGAGTCCCATGGCGGCGAAGATCGCTTACGACGACGTCGAGGTCGGCACCGAACTGCCGGCCCAGACCTTCCCCGTGACCCGCGCCACACTCGTGCAGTACGCGGGCGCCTCCGGGGACTTCAACCCGATCCACTGGAACGAGAAGTTCGCCAAGGAGGTGGGCCTGCCGGACGTCATCGCGCACGGCATGTTCACCATGGCGGAGGCGATCCGGGTGGTCACCGACTGGACCGGCGACCCGGGCGCGGTCGTCGAGTACGGCGTCCGCTTCACCAGGCCGGTCGTCGTGCCCAACGACGACGAGGGCGCCACGATCGAGGTCAGCGCCAAGGTCGCCGCCAAGCTCGACGACCAGACCGTGCGGGTCGACCTCACGGCGACCAGCGCCGGCCAGAAGGTCCTCGGCATGTCCCGGGCCGTCGTCCGCCTGGCCTGAGGCCCGCACACCGCACCACGCACGTAAGGGGCGCTCTCCATTGCGGAGCGCCCCTTACGCGCGTCCGCACGTTCCCCCTTGACCAGTTAGTGATTGAGTACTAACTTACAACTCATGGTCAGGATGAGCGCGGAAGAGCGACGGGAGAGCGTCATCCGGGCGGCGACCGCCGAGTTCGCCCGGGGCGGGTACCACGGCACCTCCACCGAGGCGATCGCCAAGCGGGTCGGGGTGTCGCAGCCGTATCTCTTCCGGCTGTTCCCCGGCAAGCGGGCGATCTTTCTCGCGGCGGCCGAGCGCTGTGTCGAGGACACCATCCGGACCTTCGAGGAAGCGTCCGAGGGCCTGCACGGCGAGGAGGCCGTGGAAGCCATGGGCCGGGCCTATCGGCGGGTCACCGCCGAGCGGCCCGAGCGGCTGCAGATGCAGATGCAGATGTACCTCGCGGTCGCCGCCGCCGAGGCCGACGGCGATCACGAGTTCGGTGAGGCCGTACGGCAGGGCTGGATGCGGCTGTGGGACACGGTGCACCTGCCCCTGGGCGCGGACGCCGGCGAGACGACGACCTTCATGGCGTACGGCATGCTCATCAACTGTCTGGTGGCGATGGGTTTCCCCGCCGACCACCGGGTGTGGGCAGGGCTGGCGCCGACCCGCCCGGCAGCGGACTGAGGAAGCGGACCCCAAGAACCCGCCTTCCGTACACCCCAACAACTTAGTGATCAATAACTAACGAAACGAACTCTCTGGGGGAGAGATGTCCCAACCCACCACCCGGACCACCGTCTGGGCCCTGGTCATCACCAGCGTCGCCGGCTTCATGGCGGCCCTCGACAACCTCGTCGTCACCACCGCACTGCCCTCCATCCGCAAGGACCTGGGCGGCGGACTGGGCGACCTCGAATGGACCGTCAGCGCCTACACGCTCACCTTCGCCGTCCTGCTGATGTTCGGCGCGGCCCTCGGCGACCGCTTCGGGCGCCGCCGGCTCTTCCAGGCGGGCATCGCCGTCTTCACCGTCGCCTCCGCGGCCGCGGCCATGGCCCCCGGCATCGACGCGCTGATCGCCGCCCGGGCGGTCCAGGGCGTGGGCGCGGCGGTGATGATGCCGCTCACCCTCACCCTGCTCACCGCCGCCGTGCCCGTCGCCAAGCGCGGCATGGCGTACGGCATCTGGGGCGCGGTGAACGGCCTCGCCGTCGCCTCCGGGCCGCTGATCGGCGGCAGCCTGACCGAGCACATCTCCTGGCACTGGATCTTCTGGCTGAACGTCCCCCTCGGCATCGCCCTGCTGCCCCTCGCCCGGCTCCGCCTCACCGAGTCCTACGGCACCGGCGCGCCGCTCGACCTCACCGGCACGCTGCTCGCCAGCGGCGGCCTCTTCGGAATCGTCTACGGCCTGGTCCGCGGTCCAGCGGACGGCTGGACCAGCACGCTGGTGCTCCTCGGGCTGATCGCGGGCGGCGCGCTCCTGGCCGGCTTCGTCCTGCACGGCACACGCGCGAAGAACCCGATGCTGCCGATGCGGCTGTTCCGCTCGCGGGCGTTCTCGGGGATCAACGCGGCGAGCATGCTGATGTTCCTGGGCATGTTCGGGTCGATCTTCCTGCTCAGCCAGTACATGCAGGGCGTGCTCGGCTACTCGCCCACCGAGGCGGGGCTGCGGATGCTGCCGTGGACCGGCATGCCGATGCTCGTCGCGCCGGTCGCCGGGATCCTGGCCGACCGCATAGGAGGCCGGCCGGTCGTCGCGGTGGGCCTCTTCCTCCAGGCCGCGGGACTCGGCTACCTGGCCTCCGCGTCCACCGCCCACGCGTCGTACGCCTCCCAGCTGCCGGGGCTGATCCTCAGCGGCATCGGGATGGCCCTCTTCTTCGCCCCGGCGTCCCACCTGGTCATGTCCAGCGTCCGGCCAGCCGAGCAGGGGATCGCCTCCGGTGCGAACAACGCGCTGCGGGAGGTCGGGGGTGCGCTCGGCATCGCGGTGATGTCGTCGATCTTCTCGGCGCAGGGGGGCTACGGGTCGGCGCAGGCCTTCGTCGACGGGTTGCGGCCGGCGGTGTTCACGGGAGCGGGGGTCGTTGCACTGGCGGGGGTGGCGACGCTGCTGATCCCCACGAGGCGACACACCACCCCGAACCCGCCGACCCCGACCAAGCCCCGCCCCTTGGCAACGTCAACGCACTGACGTCACCCGGCGGCGCGCCACAGCGGCGGCCGAGGTCGGCCGGCCGGGGGCAGCCCGGCGCTGGCGTGCACCGCCGGGCCCGCCCCACCGGCCGCCGGCGGGCTTACCCGCCGTTACGGATCACCCGGCGTGGGAGCTGGCCGGGGGTGGGTGTGCTCACCGGCGCTGGCATGGCGCCGCTGCGCCCACCCGTGCCGCCCTGGGGGCCCCGACTCGAAGAGCTTGGGGGAGGCACGACTGCTCGCCGCTACGGAGACATGGCGGCCCAGCGCTGCGGCCGCCTGCGGGCTACAGCGGCGTTGCGGCCCGCCCGGCGTGGTGGCTGGCCGGGGGTTGGGGCGCTCACCGGCGCTGGCAGGGTGCCTCCCCCAAGCTCTTCGAGCAGGGGGTACCCCCAGCCCACCCGTGCCGCCCCAGCGGCACGACTGCCCGCAGTTGGGGCGGCCAGGTCACCCGTGGCTACAGCGGCGTTAGGGATCACCCGGCGTCGTGGTTGGCGGGGGATGGGCGCGCAGCCCAGCGCGACGGATTGCCGCTGCGCCCACCCGTGCCGCCCTGGCGGTCCCCTTACTCGAAGAGCTTGGGGAGCCACGACTGCCCGCAGTTATGGCGACGTGGCCTCCCGGTGCTGTGGCCGTCGGCGGCCTGCAGTGGCGTTGCGGTCGGCCCGGCGTCGTCGGGGCTGGCCGGGGGTGGGTGTGCTCACCGGCGCTGGCATGGCGCCGCTGCGCCCACCCGTGCCGCCCCAGCGGCACGACTGCCCGCAGCTACGCCGGACGGCGGCCCGCCAGTTACGCCGGACCGCGGCCCGCAACTGCGCGCGCGTGGCGGCCCGCACGCACGCACGCGGCGGTCCGGACCCGCGGGCGCAAGGGGCGACGGGCCGCAGTCGCCGATGGCGGGCAGGGGACGGGGTGGGGGGTGTCCGCCCGCAGCGGCCGGCACCGGGCAACGGCGCCGTCGTCGGAAGCGGGCGGCCGGACCGAGGACGGACACCCCCCACCCCGGCCCCGACCCACAACGCACCGCAGGCGCGACAGCAACCGGCCACCGGACCGCAACGGGCCGCCGCAGGCATATAAGGGGCGCGGGGAACTGCGCGAGCAACCACCCACCGAACCCGCACAGGCCGCCGCAGGCACCCCACACCCGCACCCCGCCCAACCGCCCGGCCGCCCCCGGCCCAACCGCCCCCAGCCCAGCCGCACCCCGCCCAACCCCCCGCCCAGCCACACCCCGCCCAACCGCCCACCGCCCCCCACCCAACCGCCGCCCACCCCTCGAAGGCACCCGCACCCCGAACGCCCCACCCACCCCACCAACCACCCGCCCCACCCGCCCCCCGCCGGAGGCATAGGCTTGCGCCCGTGCAGGAACGAAAAGACGCCCCCCTCGCCCCCCACACCACCCTCCGGCTCGGCGGCCCCGCCACCCGGCTGCTCACCGCGAGCACCGACGCCGAGGTGATCGACGCCGTGCGCGAGGCCGACGCCACCGGCACCCCCTTGCTGATCATCGGCGGCGGCTCCAACCTGCTCATCGGGGACAAGGGCTTCCCCGGCACCGCCCTGCGCATCGCCACCCGCGGTGTCGAGCTGAACGGCACCACCCTGGAGCTCGCCGCCGGCGAGGTCTGGACCGACGCCGTCGCCCGCACCGTGGAGGCCGGCCTGGCCGGCATCGAGTGCCTGGCCGGCATCCCCGGCTCCGCCGGCGCCACCCCCATCCAGAACGTCGGCGCCTACGGCCAGGACGTCTCCGCCACGATCACCGAAGTGATCGCCTACGACCGCCGCACCCACCGCACGGTCACCCTCACCAACGCCGACTGCGCCTTCTCCTACCGCCACAGCCGCTTCAAGCAGGACCCGGACCGCCACGTCGTCCTCCGCGTCCGCTTCGCCCTGGAGGACGCCGGCGGCCTCTCCGCCCCGATCCGCTACGCGGAGACCGCCCGCGCCCTCGGCGTGGAACCCGGCGACCGCGTCCCCCTCGCGGACGCCCGCGACACGGTCGTGAAGCTGCGCGCCGGGAAGGGCATGGTGCTGGACCCCGACGACCACGACACCTGGTCCGCCGGTTCCTTCTTCACCAACCCCATCCTCACGAACACCGCCTTCGCGGCCTTCCGCGCCCGCGTCCACGACCGCCTCGGCGCCGGCACCGAGCCGCCCGCCTACCCCGCAGGCGACGGCCACACCAAGACCTCCGCGGCCTGGCTGATCGACAAGGCCGGCTTCACCAAGGGCTACGGCAACGGCCCGGCCCGCATCTCCACCAAGCACACCCTCGCCCTGACCAACCGCGGCGAGGCCACCACGGAGGACCTCCTCGCCCTCGCCCGTGAGGTCGTCGCCGGCGTCCGCGAGGCCTTCGGCATCACGCTCGTCAACGAGCCGGTGACGGTGGGCGTCAGCCTGTAGCGGAAGATCACATAGGGTCGTACCCCGCCGGAAGACACGAGGGGAACGACCCATGCGAGGCACCCGCCGAGGCACCCGCCGCACCCATACGGCCGCGACCGCGACCACGACCACGGCACTCGCCGTACTGCTGGCCGCAGCCGCCACAGGATGCGGCGGCGGCACGGACGGCGGCGGCGGCGGCGGCGACGCCAAACCGGCGGGCGGGCAGCACGCGCACGCCACCCCGGCCCAGACCTACGCCACGGACGCCGACCTCCCCGAGTCCCTCGCCCCCGACGGCACCACCGTCCGCGTCGGATCACCGAGCGCGAAGACGGTCGTGCACGTCTATGAGGACATGCGCTGCCCGGTCTGCGAGCAGTTCGAGACCCAGGGCGGCGGCGAGGCCCTGCGCGAGATGGTCCGCTCCGGCCAGGCCAGGGCCGAGTACACCGTCGCGTCCTTCCTGGACGACAAGCTCGGCGGCGAGGGCTCGAAGAAGGCGGCCAACGCACTGCGGGCCGCCCTGGACGCGGGCAGGTTCGTCGAGCTCCACGACGCCCTGTTCGCCCACCAGCCCGACGAGAGCGTCGACGGCTACACCGACGCGTTCCTGCTCCGTACGGCGTCCCAGGTACCGGGCCTGCGCGGCGCCGCGTTCGACGCGGCGGTGAAGGGGATGAAGTACCGCGCCTTCGTCACCGCCTCCGAGAAGGCCTTCGACACGTCCGGCGCGACCGGCACGCCCACGCTGAAGGTGAACGGCAAGATCGTCCCGCAGAACCTGGCCAACGGCATCTTCGACAAGACGTCGTTCCCGATGGTGATCGGCTCCATGAGCCAGTGAGCCAGTGAGCCAGTGAGCCAGTGAGCCAGTGAGCCAGTGAGCCGGCGGGCTCAGCCGTCCAGCCACTCGTCCACCGCGGACAGCAGCTCCCGCTTGACCCCCTCCGGCGCCGCCGACCCCCGCAGCGACTGCCGGGCCAGCTCCGCCAGCTCCTCGTCCGTGAAGCCGTGATGCCGCCGCGCGATCTCGTACTGCGCGGCGAGCCGCGAGCCGAACAGCAGCGGGTCGTCCGCGCCGAGCGCCATCGGCACGCCCGCCTCGAACAGCGTGCGCAGCGGCACGTCCTCGGGCTTCTCGTACACCCCGAGGGCGACATTGGACGCCGGGCACACCTCGCAGGTCACGCCCTGTTCGGCGAGCCGCCGCAGCAGCCACGGGTCCTCGGCGGCCCGCACCCCGTGCCCCAGCCGGTCGGCGTGCAGGTCGTCCAGGCAGTCCCGCACCGAGAAGGAGCCGGTCAGCTCACCGCCGTGCGGCGCGGACAGCAGCCCGCCCTCACGCGCGATGGCGAACGCCCGGTCGAAGTCGCGCGCCAGGCCGCGGCGCTCGTCGTTGGACAGCCCGAAGCCGACGACGCCCCGGTCGGCGTAGCGCACGGCCAGGCGGGCCAGGGTGCGCGCGTCCAGCGGGTGCTTCATACGGTTGGCGGCGACCAGCACCCGCATCCCGAGCCCGGTCTCCCGGCTGGTGGTCTCCACCGCGTCCAGGATGATCTCCAGCGCCGGAATCAGCCCGCCCAGCCGCGGCGCGTACGACGTGGGGTCGACCTGGATCTCCAGCCACCGCGAGCCGTCCTTCAGGTCCTCCTCCGCGGCCTCGCGCACCAGCCGCTGGATGTCCTCCGGCTGCTGGAGGCACGAGCGCGCGGCGTCGTAGAGCCGCTGGAAGCGGAACCAGCCCCGCTCGTCCGTGGCCCGCAGCCGCGGTGACTCCCCGCTGGCCAGCGCGTCGGTCAGCGCGTCCGGCAGCCGGACGCCGTGCTTGTCGGCGAGTTCCAGGAGGGTGCTGGGCCGCATCGAGCCGGTGAAGTGCAGGTGCAGATGGGCCTTGGGCAGTGCAGACAGATCACGTACGCGCTCCATTGGGAGATCCTGCCGCACGCCCCGGCCGTCCCGGTACCGCTTTCCCCTATCGAGGTCTTGCTCGCACGAAGAAACGGGCCGCCTCCCGAAGGAGACGGCCCGCAGCCTGCTCACGTGAGCAGGTCGGATCAGTCCCTGGCCTCCGCCAGCAGCTTCTGGATCCGGCTCACGCCCTCGACGAGGTCCTCGTCACCGAGCGCGTACGACAGCCGCAGGTAGCCCGGCGTGCCGAACGCCTCGCCCGGGACGACCGCGACCTCGGCCTCCTCCAGGATCAGCGCGGCCAGCTCGACCGTGTCCTGCGGGCGCTTGCCGCGGATCTCCTTGCCGAGCAGCTCCTTGACCGACGGGTAGGCGTAGAAGGCGCCCTCGGGCTCCGGGCAGAGCACGCCGTCGATCTCGTTGAGCATCCGCACGATGGTCTTGCGGCGCCGGTCGAAGGCCTCGCGCATCTTCGCCACGGCGTCCAGGTTCCCGGAGACGGCGGCGAGCGCGGCCACCTGGGCGACGTTGGAGACGTTGGAGGTGGCGTGCGACTGCAGGTTGGTCGCGGCCTTCACGACGTCCTTCGGGCCGATGATCCAGCCCACCCGCCAGCCGGTCATGGCGTAGGTCTTGGCGACGCCGTTGACGACGATGCACTTGTCGCGCAGCTCGGGCAGGACCGCGGGCAGCGACACGGCGGAGGCGCCGCCGTAGACCAGGTGCTCGTAGATCTCGTCGGTGAGCACCCACAGGCCGTGCTCGTGGGCCCAGCGGCCGATGGCCTCGGTCTCGTGCTCGGAGTAGACCGCGCCGGTCGGGTTGGACGGCGAGACGAAGAGGACGACCTTCGTCTTCTCGGTGCGGGCGGCCTCCAGCTGCTCGACGGAGACGCGGTAGCCGGTGGTCTCGTCGGCGGTCACGAAGACGGGGACACCGCCGGCCAGCCGGATCGACTCGGGGTAGGTCGTCCAGTACGGGGCGGGCACGATGACCTCGTCGCCCGGGTCGAGGATCGCCGCGAACGCCTCGTAGATCGCCTGCTTGCCACCGTTGGTCACCAGGACCTGGGACGCGTCGATCTCGTAACCGGAGTCGCGCAGCGTCTTCGCGGCGATGGCGGCCTTCAGCTCGGGCAGACCGCCGGCCGGGGTGTAGCGGTGGTACTTGGGGTTCTTGCAGGCCTCGACGGCCGCCTCGACGATGTAGTCAGGAGTCGGGAAGTCGGGCTCACCGGCGCCGAAGCCGATCACCGGGCGTCCGGCGGCCTTCAGGGCCTTGGCCTTGGCGTCCACGGCGAGGGTGGCGGACTCGGAGATCGCGCCGATGCGGGCGGAGACCCGGCGCTCGGTGGGAGGGATTGCAGCGCTCATACCGCCCATGCTTTCAGACCCGAAACCCGCCCGGCACGCCGGTTTCACGGAGTGGGCACTCACCGAACGCCTGACGGAACGGAACGGGGCGGCCGATGCGGATCCGGCCACGAACATCAGAACCAACCACCCCCGCGGCCGCTTTCCGTTCGACTGCGCGCTCCGGACCACGTACACTCTCACCTCGTTGGCCTTCAGCAGCCGCGTCCGCAACCGGTGCACACCAAGCATCCGAGTGGATGCGGTACGTTGGGGGACACATCAAAGGGTCGTAGCTCAATTGGTAGAGCACCGGTCTCCAAAACCGGCGGTTGGGGGTTCAAGTCCCTCCGGCCCTGCTACACACACCTTCGCCAGGATGTGTGCGCATGTACGTACAGCAATGCACCGCCGTGCGGCTCAGACCGGGCGCGGCACGGCCACGACCCGGGATCAGGTGAGGACTAATGGCGGACGCCGTGGGCTCCATCGACACGCCTGACGCCCAGGACGAGGCGCCGGAGAACCGGAAGAAGGCCCGCAAGGGCGGCAAGCGCGCCAAGCAGGGCCCGCTCAAGCGCCTGGCCACCTTCTACCGGCAGATCATCGCCGAGCTGCGCAAGGTCGTCTGGCCCTCACGCAACCAGCTGACGTCGTACACGACTGTGGTGATCTTCTTCGTCGCCATCATGATCGGCCTGGTGACCGTGATTGACTATGGGCTCAACCACGCGGCCAAGTACGTCTTCGGCTGAGCCAGAAGCGAAGGGCGCCGAGGTATCCGGCGCCCCTTTTCGCGTGTTCCACCCCTATGTATCCAGGAAGAAGCAGCCACCGTGTCTGACCAGAACCTGAACGACGCCGTTGAGCCAAGCGAGACTGCGGCAGAGTCGGTGGACGACGAGCTCGACATCGTCGAGGGCGCGGACGAGGACCTGGACGAGGCTGAGGCTGCCGACCTCGACGCGGGCGAGCCCGCCGAGGAAGCCGCCCTCCACGAGGAGGCCGACGCCGGCGAGAGCGCCGAGGACGCCATCGTCGAGACCGACGAGTCCGGTGACACCGATGAGGGCGAGTCCGGCGACACCGATGAGTCCGGCGAGGACGACGCCGTCGAGGCCGTGGCCGAGGAGCCCGAGCCCGAGGACGACCGCGACCCGGTCGACAAGCTCCGCGAGGAACTGCGCACGCTGCCCGGCGAGTGGTACGTCATCCACACCTACGCCGGCTACGAGAAGCGCGTGAAGGCCAACCTGGAGCAGCGCGCCGTCTCGCTCAACGTCGAGGACTTCATCTACCAGGCCGAAGTGCCCGAGGAAGAGATCGTCCAGATCAAGAACGGCGAGCGCAAGACCGTCAAGCAGAACAAGCTGCCCGGTTACGTCCTCGTCCGGATGGACCTGACGAACGAGTCCTGGGGCGTCGTGCGCAACACGCCCGGCGTCACCGGCTTCGTCGGCAACGCCTACGACCCGTACCCGCTCTCGCTCGACGAGATCGTGAAGATGCTCGCCCCCGAGGCGGAG
Source organism: Streptomyces sp. NPDC097129 (assembly GCF_055668065.1). Classification (NCBI taxonomy): domain Bacteria; kingdom Bacillati; phylum Actinomycetota; class Actinomycetes; order Kitasatosporales; family Streptomycetaceae; genus Streptomyces; species Streptomyces sp. NPDC097129. The sequence goes on from NZ_JBVOQE010000007.1 coordinate 176,772, forward strand.
GCAAAGGCCGCCCGTGAGGCCGCCGAGGCCGAGGGCAAGCCGGCGCCGCAGCGCAAGGTCGAGGTCCAGGTGCTGGACTTCGAGGTCGGCGACTCGGTCACCGTCACCGACGGCCCGTTCGCCACGCTGCAGGCCACGATCAACGAGATCAACCCGGACTCCAAGAAGGTCAAGGGTCTGGTGGAGATCTTCGGCCGCGAGACCCCGGTCGAGCTGTCCTTCGACCAGATCCAGAAGAACTAGTTCTTTCTGTTCTTTCTGGACGTACCGCTTCCGTGCAGGTCAGGCGAACGCTCAGCGAGCGCCTGACCTGCACGGTTTTTAGCCGCGCATCTATACCCGTTATCGTTGTGCGGTATGCCTGCGTCCGGGTGGTCCCCGGAAGCGGGCATGGACCCGAAGTGAAAGGACCCGGAGAGCCATGCCTCCCAAGAAGAAGAAGGTCACGGGGCTCATCAAGCTCCAGATCCAGGCCGGTGCCGCCAACCCGGCTCCGCCGGTCGGCCCCGCGCTGGGCCAGCACGGCGTGAACATCATGGAGTTCTGCAAGGCCTACAACGCCGCGACCGAGTCGCAGCGTGGCTGGGTCATCCCGGTGGAGATCACGGTCTACGAGGACCGCTCGTTCACCTTCATCACCAAGACCCCGCCGGCCGCGAAGATGATCCTCAAGGCCGCGGGCGTGGAGAAGGGCTCCGGCGAGCCGCACAAGACCAAGGTCGCGAAGATCACGCGTGACCAGGTCCGTGAGATCGCCACGACCAAGATGCCCGACCTCAACGCCAACGACCTGGACGCCGCCGAGAAGATCATCGCCGGCACCGCCCGTTCCATGGGCGTCACGGTCGAGGGCTGACCCCACCTTCCAGCAGTAGTGGCAGGGCCTGCTCGGCCCGGACCACAACTCCTCAGTACATACAGGAGCATCACGTGAGCAAGCGCAGCAAGGCTCTCAAGGCTGCGGACGCCAAGGTCGACCGGGAGAAGCTGTACGCCCCGCTCGAGGCCGTCCGTCTCGCCAAGGAGACCGCCACGACCAAGTTCGACTCGACCGTCGAGGTCGCCTTCCGTCTGGGCGTCGACCCGCGCAAGGCCGACCAGATGGTCCGTGGCACCGTGAACCTGCCGCACGGCACCGGCAAGACTGCCCGGGTCCTGGTCTTCGCGACCGGTGACCGTGCTGCGGCCGCGGAGGCCGCGGGCGCCGACATCGTCGGCTCCGACGAACTGATCGACGAGGTCGCGAAGGGCCGTCTGGACTTCGACGCCGTCGTCGCCACCCCGGACCTCATGGGCAAGGTCGGCCGCCTCGGCCGCGTGCTCGGTCCGCGTGGTCTGATGCCGAACCCGAAGACCGGCACCGTCACCCCCGACGTGGCCAAGGCCGTCACCGAGATCAAGGGCGGCAAGATCGAGTTCCGTGTCGACAAGCACGCGAACCTGCACTTCATCATCGGCAAGGCGTCCTTCGAGGACGACAAGCTGGTGGAGAACTACGGCGCGGCCCTGGAGGAGATCCTCCGTCTGAAGCCGTCCGCCGCCAAGGGCCGCTACATCAAGAAGGCCGCGGTCAGCACCACCATGGGCCCCGGCATCCCGGTCGACCCGAACCGCACCCGCAACCTCCTCGTCGAGGAGGACCCGGCTGCGGTCTGAGCCTGAGGTTCACCGAAGTCGGTCACGGGCCCCGCACCCTGATTCCAGGGGGCGGGGCCCGTTCCCGTCTCCGCGGGGCCCGTTCCCGTTTCCGGCGGGGCACGTTCGCGAGACCGTTCCGTACCCGAAGTCGTCCGCCGCGGGTTAGCGTGAAGATCGCGGGGGAGTGGAGGGGGGCCCATGAGGAGCATCGGGCGGGGGATCGTGCCGGTCCTGCTGGCGGCCGTACTGAGCACGCTGACGGCCTGCGGCGGCGGTGACGCCCAGCCGCGGCCCACGGCGTCGCCCAGCCGCCCCGACGCGCGCACCGCGGCCGCGCTGCGCGCCGTGGAGCAGGCCACCAGCCGGGCCGGCTCCGCGCGGATCAGCTCCACCACCGTCATGGGCGGCCTGCTGTCCACCCGCAGCGAAGGCATCCTGGACTGGGCCGGCGAGTCCACCGGCACGCTCAGCATCACCTACACCGGCGGCAGCCTGGCCGAGCCGCTGCGGGCGCTCGGCAGCACCACCATGGAGGCGCGCCTGCTGCCCGACGCCTATTACGCGCGCGTGGGCGCCGAGTTCGCCCGCCGCATCGGCGGCCGGCACTGGATCCGCTACGACTACGACGACCTCGCCGGCCTGCCGGGCACCTCCGGCGGCTATCTGCGCGACCAGCTGCGCAACACCGCCCCCGTGCCGCCGGTGAAGCTGCTGCTGGCCTCCGGCGACGCCCGCGCCGTCGGCGAGGAGAACGTCGCGGGCCGCCGCACACGGCACTACTCGGGCACGGTCGACGTCGCCTCCCTCGCCGACGCGTCCCTGAAGAAGCAGCTCACCGACGCCGGCGTGACCAGCGAGCACATCGACCTCTGGGTCGACGACCACGACCTGATCGTCAGAAAGACCGAGAAGGCCGCGATGACGAGCGGCCTGATGACCCAGACGGCCGGCTACGGCGACTACGGCGTCCACGTCGCCGTACAGCGGCCCCCGGCGGCCGACACCGAGGACTTCGCGCAGCTCATGGGCACCGCGGGCCCCTGAGAAACCGGGGTGCCTTACCGGTCTCTTACCGTTACCCTCGCAAGGCTGCCGTGTGGCAGCCGTGTCTCTCGTGGGGGGAAACCATGAAGAAGTCCTCTGCCGTACCCGCCGCCTCTCTCGCCGCGCTGCTGCTCGCCGGAGCCGTCGGCTGTGGAAAGGGCGCCGCGCAGTCCCCGGAGATGTCTCCGGCGGCGGCGGTGGCGGCGGCCGCGAAGAACGCCGACGCGGTCACGTCCTTTCACTACCGCATGAGCGGCACCGTCCCGGGCGAGGGCAAGCTGCGCGGTGACGCGGCGATGAGCCTCAAGCCGCTCGCCATGAGCATGAAGATGAGCGTCGAGGGCGGGGCCGACGCGGGCGAGATGGAGCTCCGGCTCGTGGACAAGGCGCTGTTCGTCAACGGCGGCGAGGAGGCCGCGAAGGACCTGGACGGCAAGAGCTGGATCAAGTTCGACATGTCCAAGAGCTCCAAGGAGCTGGAGGAACTGGGGGCGGCCGGCCAGGCCCAGAAGAACCCGGCGGCGGAGTCCACGTTCCTCACCGGCTCCAAGGACGTGAAGAAGGTCGGCACCGAGACGGTCGACGGGGTCGCCACGACGCACTACGCCGGCACGGCCACCCTGGCGGACCTCCAGGCCTCCCTGCAGGGCCAGGCCGCCCGGAAGAAGCAGCAGGAGAGCCTCAAGGAGTACGAGAAGCTCGGCATCGACAAGTTCGCCATGGACATGTGGATCGACGGTGAGCACCACACCAAGCAGTTCCGCATGCGGGGCGACGCCGACAAGGGACCGCTCGACATGACCGTCACCTTCCTCGACATCAACGAGCCGGTGACGGTGACCGCCCCGCCCGCCAAGGACGTCGCCGATCTGGCGGAGATGATGAAGAAGGCGATGGGGGAGGCCGCGACCGAGCAGAGCTGACCCGTACGGGCGGATTTGCTCAAAGGCGACCCGTTCCCGTAACCTCACTGACGAAGCCAAAGACCGCTGGTCGTTGCCGTGCCCCAACAAGGGGTCGGTGGCCGAAGGATCCGCTGAAAATGCGGGCGACCCGCGCAGGTGACTGTGGAAGAACTCCCGGAGCGCGTGCTCATACGCGTGTGCTGTCGGTCGAGTCCGCCCCGTGCGCCTGCGCCGGGGCGTTTCGTTTTCCCCAGTCCTCCTTCGGGTCCGCGCGGTCCGAATCACCCGGAAGGAGGCCGAGGCTCTATGGCGAGGCCCGACAAGGCTGCCGCGGTTGCCGAGCTGACGGACAAGTTCCGCAACTCCAACGCCGCCGTGCTGACCGAGTACCGCGGTCTCACCGTGGCGCAGCTCAAGACGCTGCGCCGCTCGCTCGGTGAGAACGCCCAGTACGCCGTGGTGAAGAACACGCTGACCAAGATTGCGGCCAACGAGGCCGGGATCACGACGCTGGACGACCAGTTTGCTGGTCCGACGGCCGTCGCCTTCATCACCGGTGACCCGGTGGAGTCGGCGAAGGGTCTCCGTGACTTCGCCAAGGACAACCCGAATCTCGTCATCAAGGGCGGTGTGCTCGAGGGCAAGGCCCTCACCGCCGACGAGATCAAGAAGCTTGCGGACCTCGAGTCCCGCGAGGTTCTGCTCTCCAAGCTGGCCGGTGCCATGAAGGGCAAGCAGTCGCAGGCTGCCGCGCTCTTCCAGGCGCTGCCGTCGAAGCTCGTCCGCACCCTGGACGCGCTGCGCGCCAAGCAGGACGAGCAGGGCGGTGCCGAGTAATTCGGCTCGCTTTCTGACGCTCGCCGCCTGAGCGCGGCGCGTGTCGCCAGCGGGCCAACGTACGCCCGCCACATCCAGTACATCCGGCACCTGCCGATTTAGTGGAAGGACCGCCATCATGGCGAAGCTCAGCCAGGAAGACCTGCTCGCGCAGTTCGAGGAGATGACCCTCATCGAGCTCTCCGAGTTCGTGAAGGCCTTCGAGGAGAAGTTCGACGTCACCGCCGCCGCCCCGGTCGCCGTGGCCGCCGCCGGCGCCCCGGGCGCCCCGGCCGCCGCCGCCGAGGAGGAGAAGGACGAGTTCGACGTCGTCCTCACCGGCGCCGGCGACAAGAAGATCCAGGTCATCAAGGTCGTGCGTGAGCTGACCTCCCTGGGTCTGAAGGAGGCCAAGGACCTCGTGGACGGCGCCCCGAAGCCCGTTCTCGAGAAGGTCGCCAAGGACGCCGCGGAGAAGGCCAAGGAGGCCCTCGAGGGCGCCGGCGCCTCCGTCGAGGTCAAGTAAGACCTTCGCGACCGCGTGAACGGCCCCTCAGGGCCCAGATCGTGAAAACGTCTTCCCTGGGGCTGTAACGCGAACGCACCGAAGGGCGATCATCCATCCGGGTGGTCGCCCTTCGGCGTTCCCCGGGGGACGGCCCGGGCTGCCTTGCACCTGTGTTCGTGAGGGGTAAGGTGATCTTCGCCGTGTCTCGGTCGCCCCGGTTCGTGCAAGGGGGGCCTTGACGAACCGCACGCAGCGCGCAATTCTCAGGACGCGTCGTCACAAGGATCCGTATCCGAGGCATGGATCGACGGCGAAGAGGGCAGTATCAACGTGCGTTGAAGGCAGGCAGGCCGTAGGCGTTGGGAACAGTGAGGTCTCCGAAAATGCGGGACTGGACATCAGTGTGCCAAGTGGCTACACTGACCCTTTGCGCTGCCTGTTAGCTGCCCCCTGCCCGTCACCAGGGGTCTGCCCTCACTCGAGCACTGACCGACAGATCGTCTCTGACCTGGGACATCTGTCTCCGTGCGCGGGAGAGGGGACGGTACGCGCGTAGTGAGTCCGAGCCCTCGGAAGGACCCCCTCTTGGCCGCCTCGCGCAACGCCTCGACCGCGAATACGAACAACGCTGCCAGCACCGCCCCGCTGCGCATCTCCTTTGCAAAGATCAAGGAGCCCCTCGAGGTTCCGAACCTTCTCGCGCTGCAAACCGAGAGCTTCGACTGGCTGCTCGGCAACGACGCGTGGAAGGCTCGCGTCGAGGAGGCCCTCGAGAACGGTCAGGATGTCCCCACCAAGTCCGGTCTGGAGGAGATCTTCGAGGAGATCTCCCCGATCGAGGACTTCAGCGGGTCGATGTCGCTGACCTTCCGCGACCACCGCTTCGAGCCGCCGAAGAATTCCATCGACGAGTGCAAGGACCGCGACTTCACCTACGCGGCCCCGCTCTTCGTCACCGCCGAGTTCACCAACAACGAGACCGGCGAGATCAAGTCCCAGACTGTCTTCATGGGCGACTTCCCGCTCATGACGAACAAGGGCACCTTCGTCATCAACGGCACCGAGCGTGTCGTGGTGTCCCAGCTGGTGCGTTCCCCCGGCGTCTACTTCGACTCCTCCATCGACAAGACGTCCGACAAGGACATCTTCTCCGCCAAGATCATCCCGTCCCGGGGTGCCTGGCTGGAGATGGAGATCGACAAGCGCGACATGGTCGGTGTCCGCATCGACCGCAAGCGCAAGCAGTCCGTGACCGTCCTCCTCAAGGCCCTCGGCTGGACCACCGAGCAGATCCTCGAGGAGTTCGGCGAGTACGAGTCCATGCGCGCCACCCTGGAGAAGGACCACACCCAGGGCCAGGACGACGCGCTGCTCGACATCTACCGCAAGCTGCGTCCGGGCGAGCCCCCCACGCGTGAGGCCGCGCAGACGCTACTCGAGAACCTCTACTTCAACCCCAAGCGCTACGACCTGGCCAAGGTCGGCCGCTACAAGGTCAACAAGAAGCTGGGCGCGGACGCCCCGCTGGACGCCGGGATCCTGACCGTCGAGGACATCATCGCGACGATCAAGTACCTGGTGAAGCTGCACGCCGGCGAGACCGAGACGGTCGGTGACAACGGCCAGCCGGTCGTCGTCGAGACCGACGACATCGACCACTTCGGCAACCGTCGTCTGCGCAGCGTCGGCGAGCTCATCCAGAACCAGGTCCGTACGGGTCTGGCCCGTATGGAGCGCGTCGTCCGTGAGCGGATGACCACCCAGGACGTCGAGGCGATCACGCCGCAGACCCTGATCAACATCCGGCCGGTCGTCGCCTCCATCAAGGAGTTCTTCGGCACCAGCCAGCTGTCGCAGTTCATGGACCAGAACAACCCGCTGTCGGGTCTCACCCACAAGCGCCGTCTGTCGGCTCTTGGCCCGGGTGGTCTCTCCCGTGAGCGGGCCGGCTTCGAGGTCCGTGACGTGCACCCGTCGCACTACGGCCGCATGTGCCCGATCGAGACCCCCGAAGGCCCGAACATCGGTCTGATCGGCTCGCTCGCCTCCTACGGCCGGGTCAACGCGTTCGGTTTCGTCGAGACCCCGTACCGCAAGGTCATCGACGGCCAGGTCACCGACGAGGTCGACTACCTGACCGCCGACGAGGAAGACCGCTTCGTCATCGCGCAGGCCAACGCCACGCTCAACGACGACCTGCGCTTCGCCGAGGCCCGCGTGCTGGTCCGCCGCAAGGGCGGCGAGGTCGACTACGTCGGCCCCGAGGACGTGGACTACATGGACGTCTCGCCGCGCCAGATGGTGTCGGTCGCGACCGCCATGATCCCCTTCCTCGAGCACGACGACGCCAACCGTGCCCTCATGGGCGCGAACATGATGCGTCAGGCCGTGCCGCTGATTAAGTCCGAGTCCCCGCTCGTCGGCACCGGCATGGAGTACCGCTCCGCCGTCGACGCCGGCGACGTGGTCAAGGCCGAGAAGGCGGGTGTGGTCCAGGAGGTCTCCGCGGACTACATCACCACCGCCAACGACGACGGCACGTACATCACGTACCGCCTGGCCAAGTTCGCCCGCTCCAACCAGGGCACCTCGGTCAACCAGAAGGTCATCGTCAACGAGGGCGACCGCGTCATCACGGGCCAGGTGCTCGCCGACGGCCCGGCCACCCAGAACGGCGAGATGGCGCTGGGCAAGAACCTGCTCGTGGCGTTCATGCCGTGGGAGGGTCACAACTACGAGGACGCGATCATCCTGTCGCAGCGCCTCGTGCAGGACGACGTCCTCTCCTCGATCCACATCGAGGAGCACGAGGTCGACGCCCGTGACACCAAGCTCGGCCCCGAGGAGATCACCCGGGACATCCCGAACGTCTCCGAGGAGGTCCTCGCCGACCTCGACGAGCGCGGCATCATCCGTATCGGTGCCGAGGTCGTCGCCGGTGACATCCTCGTCGGCAAGGTCACGCCCAAGGGTGAGACCGAGCTGACCCCCGAGGAGCGCCTGCTCCGCGCGATCTTCGGTGAGAAGGCGCGCGAGGTGCGCGACACCTCGCTGAAGGTGCCGCACGGTGAGATCGGCAAGGTCATCGGCGTCCGCGTCTTCGACCGCGAAGAGGGCGACGAGCTGCCGCCGGGCGTGAACCAGCTGGTCCGCGTCTACGTCGCGCAGAAGCGCAAGATCACCGACGGTGACAAGCTCGCCGGCCGTCACGGCAACAAGGGCGTCATCTCCAAGATCCTGCCGATCGAGGACATGCCGTTCCTGGAGGACGGCACCCCGGTCGACATCATCCTCAACCCGCTGGGTGTGCCGTCCCGAATGAACCCGGGACAGGTCCTGGAGATCCACCTCGGCTGGCTCGCCAGCCGCGGCTGGGACGTCTCCGGTCTCGCCGACGAGTGGGCGCAGCGCCTCCAGGTGATCGGCGCCGACTCCGTCGCCCCCGGCACCAACGTGGCCACCCCGGTCTTCGACGGTGCCCGCGAGGACGAGCTGGCAGGTCTGCTGCAGCACACCATCCCGAACCGCGACGGCGAGCGCATGGTGCTCCCGTCCGGCAAGGCGCGGCTGTACGACGGCCGTTCCGGCGAGCCGTTCCCGGAGCCGATCTCGGTCGGCTACATGTATATCCTGAAGCTCCACCACCTGGTCGACGACAAGCTGCACGCCCGCTCGACCGGTCCGTACTCGATGATCACCCAGCAGCCGCTGGGTGGTAAGGCCCAGTTCGGTGGCCAGCGCTTCGGTGAGATGGAGGTGTGGGCCCTCGAGGCCTACGGCGCCGCGTACGCCCTCCAGGAGCTGCTGACCATCAAGTCCGACGACGTCACCGGCCGCGTGAAGGTCTACGAGGCCATCGTCAAGGGCGAGAACATCCCTGAGCCCGGCATTCCCGAGTCCTTCAAGGTGCTCATCAAGGAAATGCAGTCCCTGTGCCTCAACGTGGAGGTGCTGTCCTCGGACGGCATGTCCATCGAGATGCGCGACACCGACGAGGACGTCTTCCGCGCTGCGGAGGAGCTCGGTATCGACCTGTCCCGGCGCGAGCCGAGCAGCGTCGAAGAGGTCTGACGGGAGTCCGGCGGGGCCCTCACCCACAGGGCCCCGCCGACCCCCAGGCCCCCGTTTCAGACCACAGACTTACAACCCTGAGAGGGATTGACGCATAGTGCTCGACGTCAACTTCTTCGATGAGCTCCGGATCGGTCTGGCCACCGCTGACGACATCCGTCAGTGGAGCCACGGCGAGGTCAAGAAGCCCGAGACCATCAACTACCGCACCCTCAAGCCCGAAAAGGACGGACTCTTCTGCGAGAAGATCTTCGGTCCGACCCGGGACTGGGAGTGCTACTGCGGCAAGTACAAGCGCGTCCGCTTCAAGGGCATCATCTGTGAGCGCTGCGGCGTCGAGGTGACCCGCGCCAAGGTGCGCCGTGAGCGGATGGGCCACATCGAGCTCGCCGCGCCCGTCACGCACATCTGGTACTTCAAGGGCGTCCCGTCGCGCCTGGGTTACCTGCTGGACCTCGCCCCGAAGGACCTGGAGAAGGTCATCTACTTCGCGGCGTACATGATCACGTACGTCGACGAGGAGCGCCGTCAGCGCGACCTGCCCTCGCTGGAGGCCCACGTCTCCGTCGAGCGTCAGCAGATCGAGCAGCGCCGTGACGCCGACCTCGAGGCCCGCGCCAAGAAGCTCGAGACCGACCTGGCCGAGCTGGAGGCCGAGGGCGCCAAGGCCGACGTGCGCCGCAAGGTGCGCGAGGGTGCCGAGCGCGAGATGAAGCAGCTGCGCGACCGTGCGCAGCGCGAGATCGACCGCCTGGACGAGGTGTGGAACCGGTTCAAGAACCTCAAGGTCCAGGACCTCGAGGGCGACGAGCTGCTCTACCGCGAGCTGCGTGACCGCTTCGGCACGTACTTCGACGGCTCGATGGGTGCCGCGGCGCTGCAGAAGCGCCTGGAGTCCTTCGACCTCGACGAGGAGGCCGAGCGCCTCCGCGAGATCATCCGCACCGGCAAGGGCCAGAAGAAGACCCGTGCGCTGAAGCGTCTGAAGGTCGTCTCCGCGTTCCTGCAGACGTCCAACAGCCCCAAGGGCATGGTTCTGGACTGCGTCCCGGTCATCCCGCCGGACCTGCGTCCGATGGTGCAGCTGGACGGTGGCCGCTTCGCGACCTCCGACCTGAACGACCTGTACCGCCGTGTCATCAACCGCAACAACCGTCTGAAGCGCCTGCTCGACCTGGGCGCTCCGGAGATCATCGTCAACAACGAGAAGCGCATGCTTCAGGAGGCTGTTGACGCCCTCTTCGACAACGGTCGTCGCGGCCGGCCGGTGACCGGTCCGGGTAACCGCCCGCTGAAGTCCCTCAGCGACATGCTGAAGGGCAAGCAGGGTCGTTTCCGTCAGAACCTGCTCGGCAAGCGTGTCGACTACTCGGCGCGTTCCGTGATCGTCGTCGGTCCGCAGCTGAAGCTGCACCAGTGCGGTCTGCCGAAGGCGATGGCGCTGGAGCTGTTCAAGCCGTTCGTGATGAAGCGCCTGGTCGACCTGAACCACGCGCAGAACATCAAGAGCGCCAAGCGCATGGTGGAGCGCGGCCGCACGGTCGTCTACGACGTCCTCGAAGAGGTCATCGCCGAGCACCCGGTGCTGCTGAACCGTGCTCCCACCCTGCACCGCCTCGGCATCCAGGCCTTCGAGCCGCAGCTGGTCGAGGGCAAGGCCATCCAGATCCACCCGCTCGTGTGCACCGCGTTCAACGCGGACTTCGACGGTGACCAGATGGCCGTGCACCTGCCGCTGTCCGCGGAGGCGCAGGCCGAGGCCCGCATCCTGATGCTGTCCTCGAACAACATCCTCAAGCCGGCCGACGGCCGTCCGGTGACGATGCCGACCCAGGACATGGTCCTCGGTCTGTTCTTCCTCACCACGGACGCCGAGGGCCGGGGCGTCAAGGGCGAGGGCCGCGCGTTCGCGTCCGTCGCCGAGGCGATCATGGCGTTCGACGCCGGTGAGCTGTCCCTGCAGACCCCGGTCGACATCCGCTTCCCGGTGGGCACCATGCCGCCGCGTGGCTGGGTGCCGCCGGTGCGCGAGGAGGGCGAGCCGGAGTGGCAGCAGGGTGACAGCTTCACGCTGAAGACCACGCTGGGCCGTGCGCTCTTCAACGAGCTGCTGCCCGAGGACTACCCGTTCGCCGACTACGAGGTCGGCAAGAAGCAGCTCTCCCAGATCGTCAACGACCTGGCCGAGCGCTACCCGAAGGTCATCGTGGCGGCGACGCTCGACAACCTGAAGGCGGCGGGCTTCTTCTGGGCCACCCGTTCCGGCGTCACCGTGGCCATCTCCGACGTCGTCGTCCCCGAGGCGAAGAAGGAGATCGTCGCCCGCTGGGAGGCCGCGGACGAGAAGGTCCAGCGTCAGTACGAGCGTGGTCTGATCACCAAGGACGAGCGCACCCAGGAACTGATCGGCATCTGGACCAACGCGACCAACGAGGTCGCCGAGGCGATGAACGAGAACTTCCCGAAGACCAACCCGATCTTCATGATGGTGAACTCGGGTGCTCGAGGCAACATGATGCAGATGCGTCAGATCGCCGGTATGCGTGGTCTGGTGTCGAACGCCAAGAACGAGACGATCCCGCGTCCCATCAAGGCGTCCTTCCGTGAGGGTCTGTCCGTGCTGGAGTACTTCATCTCCACGCACGGTGCCCGTAAGGGTCTGGCGGACACCGCTCTGCGTACCGCCGACTCGGGTTACCTCACCCGTCGTCTGGTCGACGTCTCCCAGGACGTCATCATCCGCGAGGAGGACTGCGGCACCGACCGCGGTCTGAAGCTGCGGATCGCCGAGCGCGACGCCGAGGGCACGCTGCTCAAGGCGGAGGACGTCGAGACCAGCGTGTACGCGCGCTGCCTCGCCGAGGACATCGTGGTCGACGGCCAGGTCCTGGCCCCGGCCGGCACCGACCTCGGTGACGTCCTGATCGACGAGCTGGTCTCCCGCGGGATCGAGGAGGTCAAGACCCGTTCGGTCCTGACCTGTGAGTCCGCGGTCGGCACCTGCGCCATGTGCTACGGCCGTTCGCTGGCCACCGGCAAGCTGGTCGACATCGGTGAGGCGGTCGGCATCATCGCCGCCCAGTCCATCGGTGAGCCCGGTACCCAGCTGACGATGCGTACCTTCCACACCGGTGGTGTGGCCGGTGACGACATCACCCAGGGTCTGCCGCGTGTCGTCGAGCTCTTCGAGGCCCGTACCCCGAAGGGTGTCGCCCCGATCTCCGAGGCCTCCGGCCGCGTGCGGATCGAGGAGACCGAGAAGACGAAGAAGATCGTCATCACGCCGGACGACGGCAGCGACGAGACGGCGTACCCGATCTCGAAGCGCGCCCGTCTCCTGGTCGGCGAGGGCGAGCACGTCGAGGTGGGCCAGAAGCTCACCGTGGGTGCCACCAACCCGCACGACGTGCTGCGCATCCTGGGTCAGCGTGCCGTCCAGGTCCACCTGGTCGGCGAGGTCCAGAAGGTGTACAACTCGCAGGGTGTGTCGATCCACGACAAGCACATCGAGATCATCATCCGGCAGATGCTGCGCCGCGTGACGATCATCGAGTCCGGCGACGCCGAGCTGCTGCCCGGTGAGCTGGTCGAGCGCTCGAAGTTCGAGACCGAGAACCGTCGTGTGGTCCAGGAGGGCGGTCACCCGGCCTCCGGTCGTCCGCAGCTGATGGGTATCACCAAGGCCTCGCTGGCGACGGAGTCCTGGCTGTCGGCCGCCTCCTTCCAGGAGACGACCCGAGTCCTGACGGATGCGGCGATCAACGCCAAGTCCGACAGCCTCATCGGCCTCAAGGAGAACGTCATCATCGGTAAGCTCATCCCGGCCGGTACGGGTCTGTCCCGCTACCGCAACATCCGGGTCGAGCCGACCGAGGAGGCCAAGGCCGCGATGTACTCGGCCGTCGGCTACGACGACATCGACTACTCGCCGTTCGGCACCGGCTCCGGCCAGGCCGTTCCGCTGGAGGACTACGACTACGGTCCGTACAACCAGTAAGGCGCAGGTCCACTGAAGGGCGGTCACCCGTACGGGTGGCCGCCCTTCGGCGTTGTGCCGGTGCCGCGCGCGCCGGTTCGGCGCATGATGGAGGGACGCCGGCGCTTCGGGGAGGTGCTCGTGTCCCAGTGGCCGAATCCTTCGTGGCAGTCCGGGCAGGCCGGGCCGCAGGGGTGGCGGGTGGTGCTCGCCTCGCATGCCGACCGGGAGCGGGCCGTGGACGTGCTCAGAGCCGGGTATGGCGAGGGGCGGATGGAGCGCGAGGAGTTCGAGGAGCGGGCCGGGCGGGCGTATGCGGCCCGTACGGTGGGGGAGCTGGCCCAGCTGGTCGCCGACCTGCCGCAGGGCCCCGTACCGCCCTCGGTGCCCGCTGTCTTCGCGCCGGGGGCGTTCGTGGCCGTGCCCCGGCCACGGACGAACGGGAAGGCCGTGGGGGCCGCGGTGTGCGGGCTGCTGTGCGTGTTCACCGCCGGCGTCACCGGTATCCCGGCGATCGTCCTCGGGCACACCGCGCGCTCGGAGATCCGGCGGACCGGCGAGCTGGGGGAGGGGCTGGCCCTGACCGGTCTCGTACTGGGGTGGTTGGCTACGGCCGGCTGGGCACTCGTACTGCTCCTGCTGACGGCCGTGTCGCTCGCGGCCGGCTGACCCGGCGCAGGGGTGTGAGGAAAGTGTTCGAAGCGGACAGCGGCCGCCGATTCGTAGATCACTTGGGCTCGGCGGGCTTGACATGTGGCGTGTGTCGCTGCGGGCGGGGCCCATTTGTTTTGACCGTAGCGTTTGAGGTAGGTACGCTCAGACCTTGTGCCTGGGGTGTGCCTTGGCTCTCCTGCGTGCCTTCGTCCGCATAGGAGTCATGACCGGCCACCGCGATCTGCGTCTCTTTCTGCCGTTCGGCAGGAGCCCGCCGATTCGACACACCCGACCGCGTGGGTCGGCGACGTTCCAGGTTAGCTTCACCATCGGCACACAGAAACCGGAGAAGTAGTGCCTACGATCCAGCAGCTGGTCCGTAAGGGCCGGCAGGACAAGGTCGAGAAGAACAAGACGCCCGCACTCGAGGGTTCCCCTCAGCGTCGTGGCGTCTGCACGCGTGTGTTCACGACCACCCCGAAGAAGCCGAACTCGGCCCTCCGTAAGGTCGCGCGTGTGCGTCTGACCAGCGGCATCGAGGTCACGGCCTACATTCCGGGTGAGGGACACAACCTGCAGGAGCACTCCATCGTGCTCGTGCGCGGCGGCCGTGTGAAGGACCTGCCGGGTGTTCGCTACAAGATCATCCGCGGTTCGCTCGACACCCAGGGTGTCAAGAACCGCAAGCAGGCTCGCAGCCGTTACGGCGCCAAGAAGGAGAAGTAAGAATGCCTCGTAAGGGCCCCGCCCCGAAGCGCCCGGTCATCATCGACCCGGTCTACGGTTCTCCTCTGGTGACCTCGCTGATCAACAAGGTGCTGCTGAACGGCAAGCGCTCCACCGCCGAGCGCATCGTCTACGGCGCCATGGAGGGTCTGCGTGAGAAGACGGGCAACGACCCGGTCATCACGCTGAAGCGCGCGCTGGAGAACATCAAGCCGACCCTCGAGGTCAAGTCCCGCCGTGTCGGTGGTGCGACGTACCAGGTTCCGATCGAGGTCAAGCCCGGTCGCGCCAACACGCTCGCGCTGCGCTGGCTGGTCGGTTACTCCCGCGCCCGTCGCGAGAAGACCATGACCGAGCGTCTGCTCAACGAGCTTCTCGACGCCTCCAACGGCCTCGGTGCCGCTGTGAAGAAGCGCGAGGACACCCACAAGATGGCCGAGTCCAACAAGGCCTTCGCGCACTACCGCTGGTAGTCGCTACCCACATCGAGACCGAGAGAAGACTGAAGCCTTATGGCTACCACTTCACTTGACCTGGCCAAGGTGCGCAACATCGGCATCATGGCCCACATCGACGCGGGCAAGACGACCACCACCGAGCGGATCCTGTTCTACACCGGTGTGTCTTACAAGATCGGTGAGGTCCACGACGGCGCTGCCACCATGGACTGGATGGAGCAGGAGCAGGAGCGTGGCATCACGATCACCTCTGCTGCCACCACCTGCCACTGGCCGCTGGAAGACGTCGACCACACCATCAACATCATCGACACCCCCGGTCACGTCGACTTCACCGTCGAGGTGGAGCGCTCGCTGCGCGTGCTCGACGGTGCCGTGACGGTGTTCGACGGCGTCGCCGGCGTTGAGCCGCAGTCCGAGACGGTGTGGCGTCAGGCGGACCGCTACGGCGTTCCGCGTATCTGCTTCGTCAACAAGCTCGACCGCACGGGCGCCGAGTTCCACCGCTGTGTGGACATGATCTCGGACCGCCTGGGCGCGCAGCCGATCGTCATGCAGCTCCCGATCGGTGCCGAGGCCGACTTCCAGGGCGTCGTGGACCTCGTCCGCATGAAGGCGCTCGTGTGGTCCGCCGAGGCCACCAAGGGCGAGATGTACGACGTCGTCGACATCCCGGACACGCACACCGAGGCTGCCGAGGAGTACCGCGGCAAGCTGCTCGAGGCCGTGGCCGAGAACGACGAAGAGATCATGGAGCTGTACCTGGAGGGCCAGGAGCCCACCGAGGAGCAGCTGTACGCCGCGGTCCGTCGTATCACCATCGCGTCCGGCAAGGGCACCGGCACCACCGTGACCCCGGTGTTCTGCGGTACCGCGTTCAAGAACAAGGGCGTCCAGCCCCTGCTCGACGCGGTCGTGCGCTACCTGCCGTCCCCGGTCGACATCGAGGCCATCGAGGGCCACGACGTCAAGGACGCCGAGGTCGTCGTCAAGCGCAAGCCGTCCGACGAGGAGCCCCTCTCGGCGCTGGCGTTCAAGATCATGAGCGACCCGCACCTGGGCAAGCTCACCTTCGTCCGGGTCTACTCGGGCCGCCTGGAGTCCGGCACCTCGGTGCTGAACTCCGTCAAGGGCAAGAAGGAGCGCATCGGCAAGATCTACCGCATGCACGCGAACAAGCGTGAGGAGATCGAGTCGGTGGGCGCCGGTGACATCGTCGCCGTCATGGGCCTGAAGCAGACCACCACCGGTGAGACGCTGTGCGACGAGAAGAAGCCGGTGATCCTGGAGTCCATGGACTTCCCGGCGCCGGTCATCGAGGTCGCGATCGAGCCCAAGTCCAAGGGTGACCAGGAGAAACTGGGTGTCGCCATCCAGCGTCTCGCGGAGGAGGACCCCTCCTTCCAGGTGCACACCAACGAGGAGACCGGCCAGACCGTCATCGGCGGTATGGGCGAGCTTCACCTCGAGGTGCTCGTCGACCGCATGAAGCGCGAGTTCAAGGTCGAGGCCAACGTCGGCAAGCCGCAGGTGGCCTACCGTGAGACGATCCGCAAGGCCGTCGAGCGCGTCGACTACACGCACAAGAAGCAGACCGGTGGTACGGGTCAGTTCGCCAAGGTGCAGATCGGCATCGAGCCCCTCGAGGGCGGCGACGTCTCGTACGAGTTCGTGAACAAGGTGACCGGTGGCCGTATCCCGAAGGAGTACATCCCTTCGGTGGACGCCGGTGCGCAGGAGGCCATGCAGTTCGGCATCCTCGCCGGCTACGAGATGACCGGTGTCCGTGTCATCCTCCACGACGGCGCCTACCACGAGGTCGACTCCTCCGAGCTCGCCTTCAAGATCGCCGGTTCGCAGGCCTTCAAGGAGGCCGCGCGCAAGGCCAGCCCCGTGCTGCTCGAGCCGATGATGGCCGTCGAGGTCACCACGCCCGAGGACTACATGGGTGAGGTCATCGGCGACATCAACTCCCGCCGTGGTCAGATCCAGGCCATGGAGGAGCGGGCCGGTGCCCGTGTCGTGAAGGGCCTCGTGCCTCTGTCGGAGATGTTCGGCTACGTCGGCGACCTCCGCAGCAAGACGTCGGGTCGCGCAAGCTACTCGATGCAGTTCGACTCCTACGCCGAGGTTCCGCGGAACGTCGCCGAGGAGATCATCGCGAAGGCCAAGGGCGAGTAACGCACCGCGTTCACACGCCGTAGGCTTGACTCCGGAGCCTCCAGGGGCAAACACCCGCAATCGCGAGGGTTTGCCCCCGGGTTCCGGGCCTTTTCAGCAAAGATCACCTGGCGCCGATGAAGTAAGGCGTACCAGAACCACTCCACAGGAGGACCCCAGTGGCGAAGGCGAAGTTCGAGCGGACTAAGCCGCACGTCAACATCGGCACCATCGGTCACATCGACCACGGTAAGACGACCCTCACGGCCGCCATTACCAAGGTGCTGCACGACGCGTTCCCGGACCTGAACGAGGCCTCGGCGTTCGACCAGATCGACAAGGCTCCTGAGGAGCGCCAGCGCGGTATCACCATCTCCATCGCGCACGTCGAGTACCAGACGGAGACCCGTCACTACGCCCACGTCGACTGCCCCGGTCACGCGGACTACATCAAGAACATGATCACGGGTGCTGCCCAGATGGACGGCGCCATCCTCGTGGTCGCCGCCACCGACGGCCCGATGCCGCAGACCAAGGAGCACGTGCTCCTGGCCCGCCAGGTCGGCGTTCCGTACATCGTCGTCGCCCTGAACAAGGCCGACATGGTGGACGACGAGGAGATCCTGGAGCTCGTCGAGCTCGAGGTCCGTGAGCTCCTCTCCGAGTACGAGTTCCCGGGCGACGACCTGCCGGTCGTCCGTGTCTCCGCGCTCAAGGCCCTCGAGGGCGACAAGGAGTGGGGTGAGTCCGTCCTCAACCTGATGAAGGCTGTGGACGAGAACATCCCCGAGCCCGAGCGTGACGTCGACAAGCCGTTCCTCATGCCCATCGAGGACGTCTTCACGATCACCGGTCGCGGTACGGTCGTCACCGGCCGTATCGAGCGCGGTGTCCTGAAGGTCAACGAGACCGTCGACATCATCGGCATCAAGACCGAGAAGACCACCACCACGGTCACCGGTATCGAGATGTTCCGCAAGCTGCTCGACGAGGGCCAGGCCGGTGAGAACGTCGGTCTGCTCCTCCGTGGCATCAAGCGCGAGGACGTCGAGCGCGGCCAGGTCATCATCAAGCCGGGTTCGGTCACGCCGCACACCGAGTTCGAGGCGCAGGCGTACATCCTGTCGAAGGACGAGGGTGGCCGTCACACCCCGTTCTTCAACAACTACCGCCCGCAGTTCTACTTCCGTACGACGGACGTGACCGGCGTCGTGACCCTCCCCGAGGGCACCGAGATGGTCATGCCGGGTGACAACACCGAGATGAAGGTGGAGCTCATCCAGCCCGTCGCCATGGAGGAGGGCCTGAAGTTCGCCATCCGTGAGGGTGGCCGGACCGTCGGCGCCGGCCAGGTCACCAAGATCAACAAGTAAGCTCGCTTGCTTGAGGGTTCTGTGACCCGGTAGCTCCGACTGCGAGCTCCCTGAGGGGCCCGTACGACTTCGGTCGTACGGGCCCCTCGCTTTTGTCCCCTCGCTTTTGTCCCGGTGACCTCACCGGTCACAAGCGTTTCCCCAGCCCCGGTGGAAAGCGCTCCCACGCGCCCCTGTAGCCTGCCGCCACCTATTCGTGTCATGTCCATCTAGGGGCTCCAGGGGGGCCGTTCAGGGGTGGGAAACAACTTGAGATCGGGACGTCGAGCACGGCGTACGGCCGCCGCACGAGTGCGGCGCACAGCCGCCGGGACCGCACTGGGCATCGCCGCGATCCTGGGCATCCAGTCCATCGCGAACGGCGCGGTCTTCGCGAGCGGGGACGACCAGGCGCGTCAGCCGAGCGTCTACAGCGCGCGCGGGAAGGAGCACGGCCCCGTCCGGACCGCCGTGCACAAGCTCGCCCTGACCGACCAGGGCCACGGCGAGGCCGTGCTGTCGAAGCGGGACACCGACCGCTTCGCCCTCATGGGCGTCTCCTGGACGGACCCGGAGGCGAAGATCCAGGGCACCATCCAGGCGCGCGCCCGCAACGCCGAGACCGGCGAGTGGACCGCGTGGCAGGACCTGACGCCGTACCCGGCGCTGCTCGACGGCAAGCGGGCCGGCGCGCGCGGCTCCACCGAGCCGGTCTGGGTGGACGCCTCCGACGGCGCCGAGGTCCGCGTCACCGACGGCGCCCGCAACGGCAAGCTGCCGGCCGGTCTGCGCCTGGACCTGGTCGACCCGGGCACCGCCACGGCGGGCAAGTCCTCCGGCGGCGGTGAGCTGAACGCGGAGCCCGCGGCCTTCGCGCAGGACACGCCGCCTCCCACCACGCCTCCGACGACGCCCGGCCCGGCCTCCACGGCCCCGCAGCCGACGATCGTCTCGCGTGCCGGGTGGGGCGCCGACGAGAGCATCAGCCCCGAGGCGCCGGAGTACCTGCCGAACGGCAACACGATCAAGGCCGCGTTCGTGCACCACACCGCGGACGCCACGCCGTACGACTGCTCCGAGTCCGCCGCGATCATCCGGGGCATCTACACGTACCACGTGAAATCGAACGGCTGGAAGGACATCGGCTACAACTTCCTGGTCGACAAGTGCGGCACCCTCTTCGAGGGCCGCAAGGGCGGCATCGACCAGCCGGTGTACGGGGCCCACACCTTCGGCTGGAACTCCCAGTCGACGAGCGTGGCCTTCCTCGGCGACTACAGCCAGCAGAGCGCCTCGGACGCGTCCCTGGTCGCCGCGTCGCGGATCATCGCGTACAAGCTCGGTCAGTACGGCGTCGACCCGTCCGGCACGACCCTGCTGAACTCCGGTGCCACGCAGAAGAACTACTTCGGCACCTCGTACACCCAGGGCCAGGACTACACCTTCAACACCGTCTCCGGGCACCGTGACGGCTACGCCACCGAGTGCCCCGGCAACCTGCTCTACGGGCAGCTCGGCACGATCCGCAGCTATGCGAGCGGCACCGTGCAGGACCTGGCGATCAGCTCGGTCGGCGGCGAGGCCACGAGGGCCGGCAGCGGCTACCAGACGTCCGGTCCGGCCACCGTCAACTGGTCCACGAGCACGCAGAACGCCCTGATCTCCAAGTTCGAGGTGCTGGTCGACGGCCAGGTCGCCACCTGGAGCTGGGGTCACATCCGCAGCGCGTCGATCACGCTGACCGGCTACGGCGACCACACGGTGGCCGTCCGCGCCACGCACACCTCCGGCAAGGTGACGACGTCGGCGCCGGTCACCGTGACCGTGCCCGGCCCCAAGACCTTCAAGCCGGTCACCCCGACCCGTCTGATGGACACCCGGTACGGCACGGGCGTCGCGAAGGCCAAGGTCGGCCCCGGCGGCGAGGTCGTCCTGAACGTCACCGGCAACAGCGTGGTGCCGTCGACGGGCGTCGGCGCGGTCGTCCTGAACGTGACAGCCGCCAACCCCACGTCGACGAGCTTCGTGTCCGTCTACCCGAACGGCACCGACCGCACCTCCGCGTCGAACCTCAACTTCACCGCCGGGAAGACCATCCCGAACCTGGTGACCGTGCCGGTGATCGACGGCAAGGTGCGGTTCTACAACCACGCGGGCTCCGTCGACCTGATCGCCGACGTCACCGGCTACTACGCCACGGACACCAGCGGCTCCACCCACGTCAGCCACGGCCCGCTGCGGCTGATGGACACGCGGTACGGCATCGGCGTCGCGAAGGCCCCGGTGGGTCCGCAGGGCGTGGTCTCGCTCCCGGTGGCCGGAGTCCAGGGCGTGCCCGCCTCCGGCGTGACGGCGGTCGTCCTGAACGTCACAGCGACGAACCCGACGTCGTCGAGCTTCGTCTCGGTCTACCCGGACGGCACGACCCGCACCTCGGCGTCCAACCTGAACTTCACCGCCGGCCAGACGATCCCCAACCTGGTGATCGTCCCGGTCGTCAACGGCAAGGTGGACTTCTACAACCAGTGGGGCTCGGTCGACCTGATCGCCGACATCACCGGCTACTTCACCTCCGGCACGGACGGCGCCCAGCACATCAACCTGGGCCCGAAGCGGCTGATGGACACGCGGTACGGCATCGGCGTCGCGAAGGCCCCGGTGGGTCCGCAGGGCGTGGTCTCGCTTCCGGTGGCCGGAGTCCAGGGCGTGCCCGCGTCCGGTGTGACGGCGGTGGTCCTGAACGTGACGGCGACGAACCCGACGTCGTCGAGCTTCGTCTCGGTCTACCCGGACGGCACGACCCGCACCTCGGCGTCGAACCTCAACTTCACGTCGGGCCTGACGATCCCCAACCTGGTGATCGTCCCGGTCGTGAACGGCAAGGTGGACTTCTACAACCAGTGGGGCTCGGTGGACCTGATCGCGGACATCACGGGGTACTTCGTGAAGTGACGCGGCTGTAGGGCTATAGAGCTCAGGGCTGTAGGGCTGTAGGGCTGTAGGGCTGTTGGGGCCCGTCTCCACCTGTGGGTGGGGGCGGGCCCTTTCTTGCTGATGGCACCATGAGGGGCCGAACGATCGAGCGAGCGGGGGAGTCCCACGTCATGGCGCGTTACATGGAGGCGCTGACCGTCGAGCGGGGCGGGTTCAGGATCAAGGTGCCGGAGTCGTGGTGGGAGTTCGACGTGCGGCCGGAGTCGCGGGACGACTCGATCCACCGGATGGTGACGGAACGCGTCGCCCAGCGGCCGGAGTTGGCGCCGTACAAGGACACCTACGTCGGCTTTCTGCAGAAGGCGGCCGCCGACGCCTGGAAGTCGGGGGCGCTGTACTGCGGCTGCATGGCGGAGAGTTTCGGCGGTGACACGCCGATCACCGGCTCGTTGACGGTGTCCCTCGTCGGCGGCCGGACGCGGGAGGGCGTGCCCCTGACGACCGACCCCTCGGCCATCGCCGCCGGGCTGGCGGTCAAGGAGGCCAAGAAGGAGGGCGACTCCTGGCGGAAGGTCACCACCGTCGACATCCCCGGTGTGGGCCCGGCGGCACGGACGTACGGCATCGAGGACATCGCCGTACCGGACGACGCCCTGGGCCGCACGGTCCGCGCCGTCCTGATGCAGACGTTCATCCCGGTCCCGGGCCAGGAGGGCAAGGTCGCGCTGGTGGCGGGCAGCAGCCAGGTCCTGGACCTCGCCGACTCCTTCTTCGACATCTTCGACGCGATCACGTCGACGTTCCGGTTCGTCGGGTAGGGGCCTGGGGAGGGGAGTGCCATGACGTCCGCCTGGGACTGGGACACCGGTGAGGGCCTGCTCGGTGTCGACGACCCGGTCGACGTCGACGCCGCGTTCGAGCGGGGCGCGGAGCCTCTCGGTACGGCGGTGATCGGGCTGGCCCTCAACTGCTCGCTGGAGGAGGCGTCACCGCGGATCCTCCGGGCGATGCGGCTGCCGGACGCCGCCCAGCGCGGCTTCGCCTTCACCGCGGCCGGTGCGGCGGCCCGGCTCAACGGTGCGCTGACACCGGAGCTGTACGACGCCCTGCGGGCGGAGGGCCTCACGGGCGGCACGGCCGAGGACGCCATCAGGGACACGCTCACGTTCGTGCCGTTCCGGGACCTGCCGTGGTGGTTCCGGTGGTGCCGGATGCGGCTGGGAGTGCGGGACAGG
Organism: Streptomyces sp. NPDC097129; assembly: GCF_055668065.1. Classification (NCBI taxonomy): domain Bacteria; kingdom Bacillati; phylum Actinomycetota; class Actinomycetes; order Kitasatosporales; family Streptomycetaceae; genus Streptomyces; species Streptomyces sp. NPDC097129. Next base: position 199,249 of record NZ_JBVOQE010000007.1, read on the forward strand.
GTGGAGGGCTGGTGGCTGCGGGCGGCGGACGCCCTCGGGTCTGCCGCCCGTCATGCCGCCGCATCGTTGCGGAGGCGTTGCTCCCGGCAGTCGCGGCAGTAGGCCCCTGGTTTCGGGGTGCGGATGCCGCGTTCACAGCCCTCGCAGTTGAGCATCGGCAGGCGCGGGGTGGGGCGGTCGGCCTTTGGCGCCGGTGGCGTTTCCGGCACGGGAGGTGGCAGCAGGTCGGCCAGGCGGTGGGCGAGCAGGGCGGCCGGGTTGCGCAGGGGTTCCCGTGGCAGGTTCGCCGTCAGCGCGTGGCGTACGGCTTCGGGGCCAGCGCCGCGTTCGAGCCAGGCGGCGACGGCCGGGGCGAGGTGGCGGATGGCGCGCTCGGAGAGCAGCAGGCGGGGATCGTGGCGGTGGAGGGTGGCCAGGACGGCCGTGGCGGAGCGGTGACGGTCCGGGTCGGGGGCTTGCGGCGCGGGGAGGGGAGGCGGAGGCGGCGGGGGCTTCGGTGCCGCCTCGGGGGCGGGCGCGGGTTCGGGTTCGGGCGCGGGGGCGGGCGCGGGTTCGGGATCCGGCGCGGGTTCGGGATCGGTTGTGGGCTCGGGGGCCGGTCGCGGGGTACGCGCGGGTGGTGTCTCCCGGCGATGGGCTTGGCCGGCGTAGGGCTGGTTGTACGACACCGTGTGCGTGACGATCCGGCCGTTCGGGAGCTTCTGGCGGACGCGGGCCAGGTAGCCGTGGACCTCCAGCTCACGCAGGGCGGCGGCGATACGTGTCTCGCCCTCCGGGAAGCGGGCGGCGAGCGCCTTGATGGCGACGGGGGCGCCGGCGGGCAGCGACTGGATGTGGGCGGCGAGGCCGATCGCGGTGAGGCTCAGCCCCCGGTGCTGGGCGAGATGGTTGCCGATGACCGTGAAGCGGGCGGTGTGCCGGGAGTTGATGTGGGTGATGCCGCGCGGATTCAGCGGCTCGGCGCACGACGGCGCGCTAAAGTGCGGGGTATCCATCGGGAAGCTCCTGACTTCCTCGGTGGTCAGGCCCTCGATCGGGATGCCAGTCCCGGCCGGGGGCCGTCGCATGTCTGCGGTTGTGGTCGCGGCGAGCATATGCCATCGAACTGGCGGCAGATCCAGCCCAGTTGGGGAAGATCACTCGTGCGGGTGACGGGCGTCCGCAGGGCAGTCGGCGGGGTGGGGTCGGGTTGGGTCGGTACTTTCCCCGGGGTTCTTCAAAGAATTGACCACGCGCCGGGCCGGGTTGCCGCTCACCGGGACGTGCCCGGTCGCGATGCGGTGCTCCCGGCCCCGATCTCCGCCCAGACGGTCTTGCGCGGGAAGCGTTCCTCCCGCACCCCCCACCGGTCCGCGAGCGCCTCCACGAGAAGCAGCCCCCGCCCGGACTCGGCGCCCTCCTCCGGGCACCGCACCTCCGGCAGACGTTCACCCCGCGTGTCCGTCACCTCGATGCGCAGCGTGCCGCCGACCACGTACAGCGTCAGACGGAAGCTGCGCCCGGGGACGCGGCCGTGGGTGGCGGCGTTGGCCGCCAGCTCGGCCACCAGCTGGTTCGCGGGCTCGGTCGGCAGCCCCCAGCGGCGCAGCTGCGTCTCGGCGAGCAGCCGGGCGAGGCGGGCGCCGCGCGCGGTGGATGACAGCAGCACGCTGAAGTGCGGGACGGTGGGGGCGAGTTCGGGGCCGGACTCGGCGATTTCCTGATTCACGTCACTCAGCGTGGCGGTTTCTGCCTACCGTGATGAGTGACGGGGCGCTTGCGTACGGTCACTGTCCGGCACTTGTCCGGTGCTGTCTTGGCTGTCGGCGCGGTTCCCACGGGTAGGGCGCCGACGTACGGCGCGGGAACGGGACGACGGAGGGGTGCGGATGGCCGTGGACGGCGAGGCGGTACGGCTCAAGAGCGAGGCGGACGAGCCCGGTTGGGAAGTGGACCCGGACGACGAGTGGGGCGTGGCCGTCATCGCCACGGTCGGACGGCAGCTGAAGCTGCGCCGGGAGGCGGCCGGGCTGCGGGCCGCCGAGTTCGGCCGGCTCATCGGCTACGGCGAGGACATGGTGTACAAGATCGAGGCCGGGAAGCGCATCCCCCGCCAGGACTACCTGGTCGCGGCCGACCAGGTGCTGAACGCCGGCGGGCTCATCGCGGCGACGTGGGAGGACGTGAAGAAGGTCCGCTACCCGAAGCGGGTCCGGGAACTGGCGAAGCTGGAGGCCCAGGCGGTGGAGATCGGGGTCTACGAGTGCAACATCATCGCCGGGTTGCTGCAGACGCCGGACCACGCGCGAGCCGTGATCGGTGCGGCCCAGCCGCCGTACTCACCGGATGACGTGGAGCGCATGGTGGCGGCGCGGCTGGCGCGGCAGTCGGTGTTCGAGCGGGATCCGGCACCGGCTCTGAGCTTCGTCCTGGAGGAGGGATCCCTGCGCCGTCCCATCGGGGGCACAATGGCCTGGCGTCACCAGCTCGAACGTCTGCTGGAGGTGGGCCGGTTGCACAACGTCGTGCTTCAGGTGATGCCGATGAACTGTGACACCCACTCGGGGCTGGACGGTCGTATCGAGCTGCTGAAGTTCGCGGACGGTACGGCGGTGGGCCGCTCCGACGGCGCGTTCAACGGCCGGCCGACGCAGGATCCCAAACACCTGCGCATCCTTGAGCTGCGGTATGGCACGATCCGGGCTCAGGCGCTCTCGCCCAGGGAGTCGCTGGCCTTCGTCGAGACACTGCTGGGAGAAACATGATCCGCAAGACCACGGCCGGGGACGCATCCGAGCTGGCGTGGTTCAAGAGCAGCTACAGCGGCGGCAACGACGGCAACTCCTGCGTCGAGATCGCCCACGCTCCCGGCACCGTCCACGTGCGCGACTCCAAGCACGCCGCGGGCCCCCGGCTCGCGCTCACGGCGCCGGCCTGGGCGGACTTCCTGACGTACGCGTCGGGACGCTGACCGGGAACCCCCGTGGATGACGTCACGTACGCACGCGAGCAGGAGTACGCGAGGGTGTACGACGAACTGCTCCGCCTCGCCGCACGGCTCGACACGCTGCGGCGGCTGGAGGACGGCTCCGTCGAGCCCCAGGCCGGAGCGGCCATGTACGGCGTCCGGTTCGCCGCGACCATCCTGTGGCCCGCCGTTCCGCACGCGTCGCCGCCGGGATACCGCCACGACAGCGAGCACCTGGTCACCCTGATCGCGAACTGGCGTGAGGCAGCACTGGGCATCGGCGAATTCGCCCCACCACGCCCCACCCTGCGCCTCGTGAGCAGCACCGAACCGCCGGAGGAAACCGGAAACCCGACTTCGTGACGTACGCCTCGAGGAGCTGAGCCCCGCAGACGGACGCCGCATGGGGCACTGGTCATCCTGGTCAGGGCGCGGTGGGCCGACGTGTCCGAGAGGGTAACCGCCTGCTGGCAGCAGGCCGCACCCGCTACCAGTACGACGGCCAAGGGCGCGTTGTGCGACGGCATTGCGGGCCCGCGCCACTCTATGGGGAGTGACGGAGCCCCCGGGGGGATCCGGGGGCCGGCTCCCAATCCCCATCTCTACTTCCTCGACCCGTTGCTCTCGGCCGACTTCCTCGGGCTGTATGAGATAGGAAAGCCTGACCCGGCTAGCCAAGACATGATGACTGCGAAGCCCGGAATCAGGATGCGGAGCACGTCTTCGGGGAATACCCGTTTCGCGTCGTGGGATGACGCGTCTGGGACCATGCTGAACCGTGAGGGTGAAAAGGGAACATTCATGCAGCCGGACGATGGCTACGAGTATTTCCTAAAACAATTAGAGGAGTGAACGGTGAACTACGACGTATTTTGGGAGGCACCTGAGACCAGGAACGCATGGAGTGGACTGGCCCCGCCCGTTCTCGAAGCGATGGCTGAGCGTGATGTGGAGCGACTGGAGGTGGAACGGGCACGAGTGGCTCCGCAACTGCGGGAGAAGATTACCGCCCCGACGTACTCGGTGGCCGATCGCTTCGCCTCGTGGGAGCGCCTGGTGAGGCGGTTGGAACGGGAATTTTCCCGGGGCGACGACTTCTACCCCATCAGCGCGTATGAGAACGACCTGGACTCTCGCGACAACCTCCAGGAAGTCATGCAGACGCTGCCGGTCGAGGTGCGCGAGGGTGTGCTGGGTGACCTCTTGACCCGCCTGGACGGCCGCTTCCGCGCCGCAAGTGCGCCTGATCCGGAGCGTTCGCTTCGCCCCTGGGTCCGCCCGACCAGGGAGCGCCCGGAAGATGCCCTTGCGGAGTGGTGGAAGCGCAAGCCGATCCACGTCCCCTGGGGTGATTAGCTGCGGTCGCCGCTTCCCCGTCGACGACCAAGCCAACCTTGCGAGGCGCCCTTTCGGCGATCACCGACGCCTTGGGCCATTGACAGGCCATCGTGACCGCAGAATGTGTATCGCCAAATGGAGGAAGTGCTGGCTGAGGTGCCTGAGGCGCGCACCCAGATCCTCGGCTGGCTGCGCGGTCTTGCGGACGTGGGGGACTGGCGCCGCTTCGAAAGGCTGGCGGGAGTCGCCGTCCATCTCCACCCCGACGGGCTGGGCCCGGTACTGGCGTCGGTGCTGGCCGCGCGAGTACCAGGCGTCAACGCCGAGGACTTGGTGGACATACTCGGCGAGGCGAGGGCTCCGGAAGGAGTGGAGCCGATCATCTCGGTCGTCCGGGACAGGAAGGACACGGACGGCCCGTTCTACGCGTTCTGCATCAAAGGCATCCAAGCTCTCGGTGAAATCGGCGGCCCCGAGGCCGAGCGGTTTCTGCTGGCTATTGCCACCGATGAGGCGGACACGTGGCCGGATCCGCTGCGCTGGCATGCGGCGGAGGAACTGGGCATCGAGGAAGATCTTGGCTTCGACGAGGACGACATGCTCGGCGGCGTGTGAGCAGATCTCATTCGCCGGCCAGCTCATCTCTGAGCAGCCCTCAATCCCGAGGAATGGAACTGAAGGGCTTGGGGACGGGTTGATCGAGACCACACACGAGGCCGCCATGAGTCCGAGCGCTACCTGGCGACAGGGGTCGAGGGGAGGAGAGGTCCATGACCTACCTCGGCAGGTGCTGGAAGGGGCGTCCCACGTCGACGGGACCTGCGGTCCTGGCACGTCCGGCTGCGGGACGGCATGGATGCGTCCCCGTTCGTCGTCGGATGGGAGGGGCCTGTCGCCGGGCGGGACAAACTCAGCGCGTCCCTGCGCATCGACGGGCCCGAGCGTCTGGGTGAGCTGACCGTCCGGGAGACCGGGGAGGGTTGTCCACATCGACGCCGAGCCGGTCGAGCGGATGCCCCGGCGGGCGGCCGACGCCCGACGTCGGGTTGACGAGTCATGGAAGGCGCAGGCGCGAAATGGCGGAGTGCTGGCCGACGACGGCTCGTTTCTGGTGGCGGCAGAGATGGACCGTGGCTGGCTCCGCGCAAGGCTGACCGATGGAGCAGACATCTCGGCCCTCGAAGACCCAGAGGGAGACGAGTTCAGGAGCCCGACGTCACCGGGGTCTCACTCCTTCTCTGGTCCGGTGGTATCGCCGGCGTGCCCGAGCCGCCGGAGCTACTCGGCGAGCCGCGCTGGTGTGTCGTCGTGGTCGCGCTACGGGGGGCCGCCCGGCTCGTCGGCGGTCAGCCCGTCGACGCCCGCAGCTCCCAAGGGCGGACCCGGCCCGGCGTACTACACGCCGGATCACTATGGAACGTTCTATTACGTCGGTGAATTTACAGGGTGATTTCGAATGAGCGGTTTTGACATCACGGGGACGTTGGAGCCGTGGGTTATTTTTGTTCCCCATGGGCAGGCGGAGGTCGCTCGGCAACTGGGGCAACTTGAGGACCGAGGGGGGCGAATCTACCGGATCGACGCCCGGGAGTTGATGACGCCGCAGGGTATCTATCGATCATTCGCAGAGCATCTGCAATTCCCGGGCTACTTCGGGCGCAACTGGGACGCCATGGTGGACTGCCTGGATGACTTGTGTGGCGCCGTTACAGGGCAGATCGGAATTGCGGGGGTCATTGGTGAAGCGGATCGTCTATTGGAGTTGCATCACTTCCCGCTTTTTGTGTCGGTTCTCTGCCAAGGGGCGGACCGGGCGAACTCTTCGGTGGACCTCGATGGGTTCCCATTGGACAGGCCGGCCATCTCTGAGCATTTTATTTTCGAGTTCCGTGAATTTGACCGCGACAAGATCATGCGCCGAGTCGAGCAACGTGATTTGGTCGTCACCTCTGATGATTCTTTCGTGGCAGCCGCCCTCAATCCAGAGGAATGGCATTGAAAGGCTTGACGGGCGGTTGATCGAGACCACACGCGACGCCGTATGAGTTCGTGGCGTGAGGTGCGGGACGCGGTTCCGCCGTCTCGTGCAGCCGGCCGAGGAGCTGGTCTTCTGCGACGCGAGCCACAGCTTCGACGCGCCGCCCCTGGCAGGGCCCCGTCGCCGGGTGGGGAAAGCTCAGCGCGTCCCTGCGCATCGACGGGCCCGGGCGTCTGGGTGAGCTGACCGTCCGGGAGACCGGGGAGGGTTGTCCACATCGACGCCGAGCCGGTGGAGCGGATTCCCCGGCGGGCGGCCGACGACGGCTCGTGTCGATCCCCGTGGCGGGGTGATGGCGGCCGTGGACGTACGCGCTGAGGGCAATCCGGTCCACGGCACACCGAAGCCGCCTTGTCTCTCCTGCCAACATGTCCAACTGGGCGTTCGGGCGGTGGTGTGAGTGAACGACGACCGTACACATGGCTGGTCTCAGCAGACCGAAGACGTGTTGCGACGGGCGGGCTGGCGGCCTGGGCGTTCGGTGCCCACCGACACCTGGGAGTCGATCCTGAGTGAGCGGGGGCCGTTCGTGGCCCACGATGCGGCGCGCCGGTTCCTTTCGGAATTCGGCGCCTTGGTGACGTACGGCTGGCCGGCCGATTCGATCACGACGTCGTCAGGCGTGCGATTCGACCCTCTCAGGGTCTCGTGGGAGAGCGAGCGCCTGGCGAGCGCCGGCCGGGAAGCGGGGGTGCCCCTGTACCCCGTGGGCGCCGCGGACGAGGGGGCCGGCGTCCTCTGCATCAGCGAGGACGGCGCGCTCCACCTCGTGCGGGACCACGCGGAGTCCTTGGGGACGACCGTCGGCCAGGCTCTCGACCGCCTGCTGGAGACACAGCGAACGCGGTCCGCCCTCTGGGCGCCTGATGTGCCGGACGAGGACCCGTTCTGGCGGCGGCTCGACGCGGTGGAGCCCGGCCCGGACAGCGGGGTGCGGTGGCCCGAGGAGACAGACCGTGTGCTGCGGGCGGGCGGTTGGTTCCCGGGCCGTTCGGTGGCTACACAGACTTGGGAGAGCATCCTTCTGCAGACCGGTGAATTCGAGTTGCACGACGCGGCACGGAGCTTCCTCGCCGAGTTCGGCGCCGTGGGCGTGCCCTACCGCGATCCGTGGGACTCGATGCCGTGGATGGAGTTCTCTCTGGACCCGCTGCTGGCCTTCTGGGACGCGGAGATCATCGATGACCTCGCCGAGCAGGCGGGCGTCGATCTCTACCCCATCGGGATGCGCGACCGGGGGAACCAGTACCTGGCCATGGCGGAGGACGGCGCGGTATACGCCGGCATGGACAGCGTCGGGGTGCTGGCTCCCACGCCCGATGAGGCACTACGGAGGCTCACCACCCGGATCCGGCCAACGGCGGAGACGCGGGGAGCCACCGACAAGGACTGAAGCGTCGAATGCCCGTCGCGTGTGTGGCGTGTCGCACATCTGGCCCGGATTCGGGACACCCGGTCCGACGACCCGGAGGGGACCGGGCCGCCCACAGGGTCTGTGACCTGGTCCTGGACGGGCTTCTCCAGGGGGCCCGGCGCTCCGGGTTTGACCTTCGTCACCCCAGGGGTAATCTCTTCGGCTCGATTGGCGTCCGGCCTGCCCCATATGGCAGACTGTCGGAGTTGCTCGGTCGAGTGTTGATGCTGCGCGCCTCCCGCCGGGAGGACCGGAAGCGAGTCCCACAGTACTCGTCGCCCTAACTGCCCTCGGGCAGCGCTGGGGCGGACGTACGGGAATCTTCCGGGAAGTGTGGTGCGGCACTGGCCAGGCACCCGGTGAACCTCTTCCCCACGACAAGGGATGTTCGAACAAGGGACATCTGTGTCAGGGGGAGTGCGACACGCCCGACCGCGTGGGTCGGACAAAGTCGAAGGAACACCAGGTTCCAGAGCTGTAGAGAGACAGGACTACTGAGTAGCCATGGCGGGACAGAAGATCCGCATCCGGCTCAAGGCCTACGACCACGAGGTCATCGACTCTTCGGCGAAGAAGATCGTCGAGACGGTGACGCGCACTGGTGCGTCGGTCGCGGGCCCGGTGCCGCTGCCCACTGAGAAGAACGTGTACTGCGTCATCAAGTCGCCGCACAAGTACAAGGACTCGCGCGAGCACTTCGAGATGCGCACGCACAAGCGCCTGATCGACATCCTCGACCCGACCCCCAAGACCGTTGACTCTCTGATGCGACTCGACCTCCCGGCCGGTGTCGACATCGAGATCAAGCTCTGAGGCTGGTGGGCTGAGAATGGCTAAGCAGATCAAGGGCATCCTGGGCGAGAAGCTCGGCATGACGCAGGTGTGGGACGAGAACAACCGTGTTGTTCCGGTCACCGTCGTCAAGGCCGGCCCCAACGTCGTCACCCAGGTCCGTACGAACGACGTCGACGGCTACGAGTCGGTCCAGATCGCCTTCGGCGAGATCGACCCGCGCAAGGTGAACAAGCCCCTCAAGGGCCACTTCGCCAAGGCCGACGTCACCCCTCGCCGTCACCTCGTCGAGATCCGCACCGCGGACGCCTCCGAGTACACGCTGGGCCAGGAGATCACCGCTGAGGTGTTCGAGGCCGGCGTGAAGGTCGACGTGACCGGCAAGAGCAAGGGCAAGGGCTTCGCCGGTGTCATGAAGCGCCACAACTTCCGTGGCCTCGGCGCCGGACACGGCACCCAGCGCAAGCACCGCTCGCCCGGTTCCATCGGTGGCTGCGCCACCCCGGGCCGCGTGTTCAAGGGCCTCCGCATGGCGGGTCGCATGGGCAACGAGCGGGTCACCACCCAGAACCTGACCGTCCACGCCGTTGACGCGGAGAAGGGTCTGCTGCTCATCAAGGGCGCGGTTCCCGGTCCGAACGGCGGCCTCGTCCTGGTCCGCACCGCGGCCAAGGGGGCCTGAGGTACCGATGAGCACTGTTGACATCCTTTCGCCTGCCGGCGAGAAGACCGGTAGCGTCGAGCTCCCCGCGGAGATCTTCGGCGTGGAGAAGATCAGCATCCCGCTGCTTCACCAGGTCGTCGTCGCGCAGAACGCCGCTGCCCGTCAGGGCACGCACAAGACCAAGCGTCGCGGTGAAGTCCGCGGTGGCGGCAAGAAGCCGTACCGCCAGAAGGGCACCGGCCGCGCCCGTCAGGGCTCGACCCGCGCCCCGCAGTTCGCCGGCGGTGGCGTCGTCCACGGCCCGCAGCCGCGTGACTACTCGCAGCGGACCCCGAAGAAGATGAAGGCCGCGGCCCTGCGCCACGCCCTCACCGACCGGGCCCGCCACAACCGCATCCACGTCGTCTCCGGCGTGATCGAGGGCGCGAACCCGTCCACGAAGGCCGCCAAGTCGCTGTTCGGCAAGATCTCGGAGCGCAAGAACCTGCTCCTGGTCGTCGACCGCGCCGACGAGGCCGCGTGGCTGTCCGCCCGCAACCTGCCCCAGGTCCACATCCTGGAGCCGGGCCAGCTGAACACGTACGACGTTCTCGTCTCGGACGACGTGGTCTTCACCCAGGCCGCTTTCGAGTCCTTCGTGTCTGGCCCCAAGGCCGCTGACACCGAAGGGAGCGAGGCCTGATGGCTATCCGTCACCCCGCTATCGCCTCGAAGGCCGCCAAGGCCGCCAAGGCCGCGCGCGTCGCCAAGGCGCGTCGCCACGCCACCGAGGGCAAGAACACCGTCGAGACCCCGCTGAGCAAGTCCTTCACGGACCCCCGTGACGTGCTGCTCAAGCCGGTCGTCTCCGAGAAGAGCTACGCGCTCCTCGACGAGAACAAGTACACGTTCATCGTCGCCCCGGGCGCCAACAAGACCCAGATCAAGCAGGCCGTCCAGGCGGTCTTCTCGGTCAAGGTCACCGGGGTCAACACGATCAACCGCCAGGGCAAGCGCAAGCGCACCAAGACCGGCTTCGGTCAGCGTGCCGGCAGCAAGCGGGCGATCGTGACCCTCGCCGAGGGCGACCGTATCGACATCTTCGGCGGTCCGACCGCGTAAGCGGGTCGGATCGTCCGATATCGGACGAGGACTGAGAAATGGGAATCCGCAAGTACAAGCCGACTACGCCGGGCCGTCGTGGCGCCAGCGTCGCCGACTTCGTCGAGGTCACGCGGTCCACGCCGGAGAAGTCGCTGGTCCGCCCGCTGCACAGCAAGGGCGGCCGTAACAACGCCGGTCGTGTGACCGTCCGCCACCAGGGCGGTGGCCACAAGCGCGCCTACCGAGTGATCGACTTCCGTCGTCACGACAAGGACGGCGTGCCGGCGAAGGTCGCGCACATCGAGTACGACCCGAACCGCACGGCGCGCATCGCCCTTCTGCACTACGCGGACGGCGAGAAGCGCTACATCCTGGCCCCCCGTGGGCTGAACCAGGGCGACCGGATCGAGAACGGCCCCGGTGCCGACATCAAGCCCGGCAACAACCTGGCGCTGCGCAACATCCCCGTCGGTACGACGATCCACTCCGTGGAGCTTCGTCCGGGCGGCGGCGCCAAGTTCGCCCGCTCCGCCGGTGCCTCCGTGCAGCTGCTCGCGAAGGAGGGCACGATGGCCCACCTCCGCATGCCGTCCGGTGAGATCCGCCTGGTCGACCAGCGCTGCCGCGCCACGGTCGGCGAGGTCGGCAACGCCGAGCAGAGCAACATCAACTGGGGCAAGGCCGGCCGTAAGCGCTGGCTGGGCGTCCGCCCGACCGTTCGCGGTGTGGCGATGAACCCGGTTGACCACCCCCACGGTGGTGGTGAGGGCAAGACCTCCGGTGGTCGCCACCCGGTCAGCCCCTGGGGTCAGAAGGAAGGTCGTACTCGTTCGCCGAAGAAGGCTTCGAACAAGTACATCGTCCGCCGCCGCAAGACGAACAAGAAGCGCTAGGAGCGGGTTTAGATGCCGCGCAGTCTCAAGAAGGGGCCCTTCGTCGACGACCACCTGATCAAGAAGGTGGACACGCAGAACGAAGCCGGCACCAAGAACGTCATCAAGACCTGGTCCCGTCGCTCCATGATCGTCCCGGCGATGCTGGGCCACACGATCGCGGTGCACAACGGCAAGACCCACATCCCGGTGTTCGTCACCGAGTCGATGGTCGGCCACAAGCTCGGCGAGTTCTCGCCGACGCGCACCTTCCGGGGTCACGTCAAGGAAGACCGGAAGTCGAAGCGCCGCTAGTAGCGGATCGCATTCAGACACGTAAGTAACTGAAGGGACAACCATGGAAGCCAGGGCCCAGGCGCGGTACATCCGCGTCACGCCCATGAAGGCCCGCCGCGTGGTGGACCTCATCCGTGGCATGGACGCCACGGAGGCCCAGGCGGTCCTGCGATTCGCTCCGCAGGCCGCCTCGGTGCCGGTGGGCAAGGTGCTCGACAGCGCCATCGCCAACGCCGCGCACAACTACGACCACACCGACGCCGACAGCCTCTACATCTCCGAGGCCTACGTCGACGAGGGCCCGACCCTGAAGCGGTTCCGGCCGCGTGCCCAGGGCCGCGCCTACCGGATCCGCAAGCGGACCAGCCACATCACCGTGGTCGTCAGCAGCAAGGAAGGAACCCGGTAATGGGCCAGAAGGTAAACCCGCACGGGTTCCGGCTCGGTGTCACGACCGACTTCAAGTCGCGTTGGTACGCCGACAAGCTGTACAAGGACTACGTCAAGGAAGACGTCGCCATCCGTCGGATGATGACGTCCGGCATGGAGCGCGCCGGCATCTCCAAGGTGGAGATCGAGCGCACCCGTGACCGCGTGCGGGTGGACATCCACACCGCTCGTCCGGGCATCGTCATCGGCCGCCGTGGCGCCGAGGCCGACCGCATCCGCGGTGACCTCGAGAAGCTCACGGGCAAGCAGGTCCAGCTGAACATCCTCGAGGTCAAGAACCCCGAGACGGACGCTCAGCTGGTTGCCCAGGCCGTCGCCGAGCAGCTCTCCTCCCGCGTCTCCTTCCGCCGCGCCATGCGTAAGAGCATGCAGTCGGCGATGAAGGCCGGCGCCAAGGGCATCAAGATCCAGTGCGGTGGCCGCCTCGGTGGCGCCGAGATGTCCCGCTCGGAGTTCTACCGCGAGGGCCGTGTGCCCCTGCACACGCTCCGCGCGAACGTGGACTACGGCTTCTTCGAGGCCAAGACGACCTTCGGCCGCATCGGCGTGAAGGTCTGGATCTACAAGGGCGACGTGAAGAACATCGCCGAGGTCCGCGCCGAGAACGCTGCGGCCCGTGCGGGTAACCGCCCGGCTCGTGGCGGCGCCGACCGCCCGGCCCGTGGTGGCCGCGGTGGCGAGCGTGGCGGGCGCGGTCGCAAGCCGCAGCAGGCTGCCGGCGCCGAGGCCCCCAAGGCCGAGGCCCCCGCGTCCGCTCCGGCTGAGAGCACCGGAACGGAGGCCTGACCGAAATGCTGATCCCCCGTAGGGTCAAGCACCGCAAGCAGCACCACCCGAAGCGCAACGGTATGTCCAAGGGTGGAACGCAGGTTGCGTTCGGCGAATACGGCATCCAGGCGCTGACCCCGGCCTACGTGACGAACCGCCAGATCGAGGCGGCCCGTATCGCGATGACCCGCCACATCAAGCGTGGCGGCAAGGTCTGGATCAACATCTACCCGGACCGTCCCCTCACCAAGAAGCCTGCCGAGACCCGCATGGGTTCCGGTAAGGGTTCGCCGGAGTGGTGGATCGCGAACGTCAAGCCCGGACGTGTGATGTTCGAGCTGTCGTACCCCAACGAGAAGATCGCCCGTGAGGCGCTCCTTCGTGCGGCCCACAAGCTGCCGATGAAGTGCCGGATCGTCAAGCGCGAGGCAGGTGAAGCGTGATGTCGGCCGGTACCAAGGCGTCCGAGCTGCGCGAGCTGGGCAACGAGGAGCTTCTGGCGAAGCTCCGCGAGGCCAAGGAAGAGCTGTTCAACCTCCGCTTCCAGGCGGCGACTGGTCAGCTCGAGAACCACGGCCGTCTGAAGGCGGTCCGCAAGGACATCGCGCGGATCTACACCCTGATGCGCGAGCGTGAGCTGGGCATCGAAACGGTGGAGAACGCATGAGCGAGAGCAACGTGACTGAGAACAAGGAAGCGCGCGGCTTCCGCAAGACCCGTGAGGGTCTGGTCGTCAGCGACAAGATGGACAAGACCGTCGTCGTCGCCGTCGAGGACCGCGTCAAGCACGCGCTGTACGGCAAGGTCATCCGCCGTACGAACAAGCTCAAGGCGCACGACGAGCAGAACGCCGCGGGTGTCGGCGACCGCGTCCTCCTCATGGAGACCCGGCCGCTGTCCGCCACGAAGCGCTGGCGCGTCGTCGAGATCCTCGAGAAGGCCAAGTAATCCCTCGTAGGGGGACCCCCTACGCATCGTTCCGCCAGGCTCGGCAGGGGTTTCGTGAAGGAACCCCTGCCGGGAACCGGCAGACATCCAGGAGATAGACGTGATCCAGCAGGAGTCGCGACTGCGTGTCGCCGACAACACTGGTGCGAAGGAGATCCTTTGCATCCGTGTGCTCGGTGGCTCCGGTCGCCGCTACGCGGGCATCGGTGACGTCATCGTCGCCACCGTGAAGGACGCGATCCCCGGTGGCAACGTGAAGAAGGGTGACGTCGTCAAGGCGGTCATCGTTCGCACCGTCAAGGAGCGCCGCCGTCCGGACGGCTCGTACATCCGCTTCGACGAGAACGCCGCCGTCATTCTGAAGAACGACGGCGACCCTCGCGGCACCCGTATCTTCGGCCCGGTCGGCCGTGAGCTGCGCGAGAAGAAGTTCATGAAGATCATCTCCCTCGCGCCGGAGGTGCTGTGAGCATGAAGATCAAGAAGGGCGACCTGGTCCAGGTCATCACCGGCAAGGACAAGGGCAAGCAGGGCAAGGTCATTGCCGCTTACCCGCGCGAGGAGCGCGTCCTGGTCGAGGGTGTCAACCGGGTCAAGAAGCACACGAAGGCCGGCCCCACCGCCGGCGGTTCGCAGGCCGGTGGCATCGTCACGACCGAGGCCCCGATCCACGTCTCCAACGTCCAGCTGGTCGTGGAGAAGGACGGGAACAAGGTCGTCACGCGTGTCGGCTACCGCTTCGACGACGAGGGCAACAAGATCCGCGTTGCCAAGCGGACGGGTGAGGACATCTGATGGCTACCACCACGACTCCGCGTCTGAAGACGAAGTACCGCGAGGAGATCGCGGGCAAGCTGCGTGACGAGTTCAAGTACGAGAACGTCATGCAGGTCCCCGGCCTCGTCAAGATCGTGGTCAACATGGGTGTGGGCGACGCCGCCCGCGACTCCAAGCTGATCGAGGGCGCCATCCGCGACCTCACCACGATCACCGGTCAGAAGCCGGCCGTCACCAAGGCCCGCAAGTCCATCGCGCAGTTCAAGCTGCGTGAGGGTCAGCCGATCGGTGCCCACGTCACGCTCCGTGGCGACCGCATGTGGGAGTTCCTGGACCGCACCCTGTCGCTCGCGCTGCCGCGCATCCGCGACTTCCGCGGCCTGTCCCCCAAGCAGTTCGACGGCCGTGGCAACTACACCTTCGGTCTCACGGAGCAGGTCATGTTCCACGAGATCGACCAGGACAAGATCGACCGTGTCCGGGGTATGGACATCACCGTGGTCACCACGGCGACCAACGACGCTGAGGGCCGTGCGCTCCTTCGTCACCTCGGCTTCCCCTTCAAGGAGGCGTGAGCGAGATGGCGAAGAAGGCTCTGATCGCTAAGGCTGCTCGCAAGCCCAAGTTCGGTGTGCGTGGCTACACCCGCTGCCAGCGCTGCGGCCGTCCGCACTCCGTGTACCGCAAGTTCGGCCTCTGCCGCGTGTGCCTTCGTGAGATGGCTCACCGTGGCGAGCTGCCGGGCGTGACCAAGAGCTCCTGGTAATCCCGTAGTTAGGGATACCTGGACCTCTCGGTAAGCAACTGGGTCGGCAGAGCCCGACGTCCCGCATGCCGTAGGCTTGTGGGGTTGGGCTCTGCCGCCCTGGATCGACTTACTACGCCGTAGGTCCCCGCACCGCACCCGTCCCGTCCATGTATGGGGAGAGGGATGGCGCATATAGGAAACCCCGGCGAGAAAGGCCACAGGCCAATTCATGACCATGACTGATCCGATCGCAGACATGCTGACGCGTCTGCGGAACGCGAACGCGGCTTACCACGACTCCGTGTCGATGCCGCACTCCAAGATCAAGTCTCACATCGCGGAGATCCTCCAGCAGGAGGGCTTCATCACCGGCTGGAAGGTCGAGGACGCCGAGGTCGGCAAGAACCTCGTGCTCGACCTGAAGTTCGGTCCGAACCGTGAGCGCTCCATCGCGGGCATCAAGCGGATCTCGAAGCCCGGTCTCCGGGTCTACGCGAAGTCCACCAACCTGCCCAAGGTGCTCGGCGGCCTCGGCGTGGCGATCATCTCCACGTCTCACGGTCTGCTCACCGACAAGCAGGCGCAGAAGAAGGGCGTGGGTGGGGAAGTCCTCGCCTACGTCTGGTAACGGAAGGGAACGGAGGAAACAGCTATGTCGCGTATCGGCAAGCTTCCCATCCCGGTTCCCGCCGGCGTGGACGTCACCATCGACGGCCGTACGGTCAAGGTCAAGGGCCCCAAGGGCGAGCTGACCCACACCATCGTCGCGCCGATCGACATCGCTAAGGGCGAGGACGGCACCCTCCAGGTGCTCCGCCCGAACGACGAGCGGCAGAGCAAGGCCCTGCACGGCCTGTCCCGCACGCTGGTGGCGAACATGATCACCGGTGTGACCCAGGGATACGTCAAGAAGCTCGAGATCAGCGGTGTCGGTTACCGAGTGACGGCCAAGGGCTCGAACCTCGAGTTCGCGCTGGGCTACAGCCACCCGATCACCGTCGAGGCCCCCGAGGGCATCTCCTTCAAGGTGGAGACCCCGACCCGTTTCTCGGTCGAGGGCATCGACAAGCAGAAGGTCGGCGAGGTTGCGGCCAACATCCGCAAGCTGCGCAAGCCTGACCCGTACAAGGCCAAGGGCGTCAAGTACGAGGGCGAAGTCATCCGCCGCAAGGTCGGAAAGGCGGGTAAGTAAGCCATGGCATACGGGCAGAAGATCCTCAAGGGCGACGCTTACAAGCGTGCTGCTATCAAGCGTCGTCACCTTCGGATCCGCAAGAATGTCTCCGGTACCGCGGAGCGTCCCCGCCTGGTCGTGACCCGCTCCAACCGTCACATCGTGGCGCAGGTGATCGACGACCTGAAGGGCCACACCCTGGCGTCGGCGTCCACCCTGGACAGCTCGATCCGCGGTGGCGAGGGCGACAAGTCCGCCCAGGCCAAGCAGGTCGGCGCCCTGGTCGCCGAGCGTGCCAAGGCCGCCGGTGTCGAGGCCGTCGTGTTCGACCGTGGTGGCAACCAGTACGCCGGGCGCATCGCCGCCCTGGCGGACGCCGCCCGCGAGGCCGGGCTCAAGTTCTGAGCCGCCGTAGCTAGCGGAAAAAGAGAGAGGTAATCCAATGGCTGGACCCCAGCGCCGCGGGAGCGGTGCCGGTGGCGGCGAGCGGCGGGACCGGAAGGGCCGTGACGGCGGCGCTGCTGCCGCCGAGAAGACCGCGTACGTCGAGCGCGTCGTCGCGATCAACCGTGTCGCCAAGGTTGTGAAGGGTGGTCGTCGCTTCAGCTTCACCGCGCTGGTCGTGGTGGGCGACGGTGACGGCACCGTAGGTGTCGGTTACGGCAAGGCCAAGGAGGTGCCGGCCGCCATCGCCAAGGGTGTTGAGGAGGCCAAGAAGCACTTCTTCAAGGTCCCCCGTATCCAGGGCACCATCCCCCACCCGATCCAGGGTGAGAAGGCTGCCGGCGTCGTGCTGCTCAAGCCGGCTTCGCCGGGTACCGGTGTTATCGCCGGTGGTCCCGTGCGTGCCGTGCTCGAGTGCGCCGGCGTTCACGACATCCTGTCGAAGTCCCTGGGCTCCGACAACGCCATCAACATCGTGCACGCGACCGTGGCGGCCCTGAAGGGTCTGCAGCGTCCCGAGGAGATCGCGGCCCGCCGTGGTCTGCCGCTCGAGGACGTCGCCCCCGCGGCTCTGCTGCGTGCACGTGCCGGGGCGGGTGCGTAATCATGGCGCAGCTCAAGATCACGCAGGTCAAGTCCTACATCGGCAGCAAGCAGAACCACCGTGACACCCTGCGCTCCCTTGGTCTCAAGGGCATCAACACGCAGGTCGTCAAGGAGGACCGCCCCGAGTTCCGCGGCATGGTGCACACCGTCCGCCACCTCGTGACGGTCGAGGAGGTCGACTGATCATGGCGGAGAACAACCCGCTCAAGATCCACAACCTCCGTCCTGCCCCGGGTGCCAAGACCGCGAAGACCCGTGTCGGTCGTGGTGAGGCGTCGAAGGGTAAGACGGCCGGTCGTGGTACCAAGGGCACCAAGGCCCGTTACCAGGTTCCGGAGCGCTTCGAGGGTGGGCAGATGCCCCTCCACATGCGCCTCCCGAAGCTGAAGGGCTTCAAGAACCCGTTCAAGACCGAGTACCAGGTCGTGAACCTCGACAAGCTGGCCGCGCTGTACCCGGAGGGTGGCGAGGTCACCGTCGAGGGTCTCGTCGCCAAGGGTGCCGTTCGCAAGAACAGCCTCGTCAAGGTCCTCGGCCAGGGCGAGGTCTCCGTGGCGCTGCAGGTGACGGTCGACGCCGTCTCCGGTTCCGCCAAGGAGAAGATCACCGCCGCGGGCGGTACGGTCACCGAGCTCATCTGAGCCTGATGACGTAACACGTCAACCGGGGATACTCCACAATTGGGGTATCCCCGGTTGGTCGTTCCTAGGGAAGCAGTGTCGCCGGTAAGGTAGCGTGCACTGTTCTTTTTCGTATTCGTCGAACCTCAAGACCGCCCTTCGACGCAGTTGCGCGGGGGTCGCAGGAGGCACCGTGCTCACCGCGTTCGCCCGGGCGTTCAAGACGCCCGACCTGCGCAAGAAGCTGCTCTTCACGCTCGGCATCATCGTGGTCTACCGGGTCGGTACCCACATCCCGATTCCCGGCGTGGACTACAAGTCCGTCCAGCAGTGCGTGGACGAGGCGTCCGGCAACCAGGGCCTCTTCGGTCTGGTCAACATGTTCAGCGGCGGTGCGCTGCTGCAGATCACGGTGTTCGCGCTGGGCATCATGCCGTACATCACGGCGAGCATCATCCTGCAGCTGCTGACCGTGGTGATCCCGCGCCTGGAGGCCCTGAAGAAGGAGGGCCAGGCCGGTACCGCCAAGATCACGCAGTACACCCGCTATCTGACCATCGCCCTGGCCATCCTCCAGGGCACCGGTCTGGTGGCCACCGCCCGCAGCGGCGCCCTGTTCAACGGCTGCACCGTCGCGTCGCAGATCGTTCCCGACCGGGCCATCTTCTCCACCATCACCATGGTCATCTGCATGACCGCCGGCACGGCCGTCGTCATGTGGCTGGGTGAGCTGATCACCGACCGCGGTATCGGCAACGGCATGTCGATCCTGATGTTCATCTCGATCGCCGCGACCTTCCCGTCCGCCCTGTGGTCGATCAAGAAGTCCGGCAACCTGGCCGGCGGCTGGATCGAGTTCGGCACGGTGATCCTGGTCGGCCTGATCATGGTCGGGCTCGTGGTCTTCGTGGAGCAGGCCCAGCGCCGTATCCCCGTCCAGTACGCGAAGCGGATGATCGGCCGCCGTTCCTACGGCGGTACGTCGACCTACATCCCGCTGAAGGTGAACCAGGCGGGTGTGATTCCCGTCATCTTCGCCTCGTCGCTGCTGTACATTCCGGCGCTGGTCGCGCAGTTCGCCGGGGGCAACTCGGGGTGGAAGACCTGGGTTCAGCAGAACCTGGTGAAGGGCGACCACCCGGTTTACATCACTTTGTACTTCTTGCTCATCGTGTTCTTCGCGTTCTTCTACGTGGCGATCTCCTTCAACCCCGAAGAAGTCGCCGACAACATGAAGAAGTATGGTGGCTTCATCCCGGGCATCCGGGCTGGCCGACCGACCGCTGAGTACCTCTCCTACGTGCTCAACCGGATCACCTGGCCGGGTTCGCTGTACTTGGGTCTGATCGCTCTCGTGCCGACGATGGCGTTGGTGGGCTTCGGGGCAAGCCAGAACTTCCCGTTCGGCGGGACCAGCATCCTGATCATCGTGGGTGTCGGTCTCGAGACGGTGAAGCAGATCGAGAGCCAGCTCCAGCAGCGCAATTACGAAGGGTTCCTCCGCTGATGCGAATCGTCCTCGTCGGGCCGCCGGGTGCCGGAAAGGGTACGCAGGCCACGCGCCTTGCCGAGCGCCTGCGCGTCCCGCACATCTCCACGGGCGACCTCTTCCGCGCCAACATCAGCCAGCAGACGGAGCTCGGGAAGCTCGCGAAGTCCTACATGGACGCCGGCAACCTCGTCCCCGACGAGGTCACCATCGCGATGGCGAAGGACCGCATGGAGCAGCCGGACGCCGAGAACGGCTTCCTGCTGGACGGCTTCCCGCGCAATGTCTCGCAGGCCGAGGCGCTGGACGAACTGCTGAACACCGAGAACATCAAGCTGGACGCGGTACTCGACCTCGAAGCCCCCGAGGACGAGGTCGTGAAGCGCATCGCCGGCCGTCGCATCTGCCGCAACGACTCGGCGCACGTCTTCCACGTGTCGTACAAGAAGCCGGCCAAGGAAGGCGTCTGTGACGTCTGCGGCGGCGAGCTGTACCAGCGGGACGACGACACCGAGGAGACGGTGCGCACCCGGCTGGAGGTCTACCACACGCAGACCGAGCCGATCATCGACTACTACAAGTCCCAGGGCCTGGTCGTGACGATCTCGGCCATGGGTCCGGTGGACGAGGTCACGCAGCGGGCGCTCGGTGCGCTGAAGCGTGAGGACGACGGCCAGTAGTCGTCGGTCCGCTGTCGGCCGTGGCGCCCTGAGGGGCGTCACGGCCGTACTGTTGTGTTGGTAACCGATTGACGTGAGTGACGGAGAGCGCAGGCCCCCCATGGTGCAGATCAAGACGCCCGAGCAGATCGCGAAGATGCGTGCGGCGGGTCTGGTCGTCGCTGCCATTCATCAGGCCACCCGCGAGGCGGCGGTGCCGGGCGCCACGACCAAGGACCTGGACGACGTCGCGCGCAAGGTGCTCGCCGAGCACGGGGCCAAGCCGAACTTCCTCGGGTACGGCGGCTTCCCGGCGACGATCTGCACCTCCGTCAACGAGGTCGTCGTCCACGGCATCCCTTCGGACGATGTCGTGCTGAAGGACGGCGACATCATCTCCATCGACTGCGGCGCGATCATCGACGGCTGGCACGGTGACGCCGCCTACACGGCGTTCGTCGGCTCCGGTCACTCCCCGGAGCTGGTCGAGCTGTCCCGGGTGACCGAGGAGTCGATGTGGGCCGGCATCGCCGCGATGAAGCTCGGCAACCGGCTCGTCGACATCTCCCGCGCGATCGAGACGTACATCCGCCGCCAGCCCAAGCCCGGCGGCGGCCGCTACGGGATCATCGAGGACTACGGCGGCCACGGCATCGGCACCGAGATGCACATGGACCCGCATCTGCTGAACTACGTCGAGAAGCGCCGCGGCAAGGGCCCCAAGCTGGTCCCCGGGTTCTGCCTGGCGATCGAGCCGATGGTGTCCCTCGGCACACCGAAGACCGAGGTCCTCTCCGACGACTGGACGGTCATCACGACCGACGGCACCTGGTCCTCCCACTGGGAGCACTCCGTCGCCCTGACGGAAGAGGGCCCCTTGGTCCTGACGTCCCCGGACGGTGGCAGGGCGAAGCTGGCGGAGTACGGCGTGACGGCGGCGCCGGATCCGCTGGGCTGAGGGCCGGCCGGGCTGTCGGCCCGGGTTTTGCCCCACCTCTTGCATGACGATCTCCCTCGTAGGGCAGACTTCCTCGTTTCGCCTTTTCGGGGGTGCTGACGTAGACTGACTCGTCGGCTCCGGTGCACCCGCATGTCCGCATGCTCACAAACGGTGCCCGCCGAAGTCGATCAAGGTAGCCGATTCGAAGGGCGAAGCGTGGCCAAGAAGCAAGGTGCCATCGAGATCGAGGGCACTGTCGTCGAGTCTCTTCCGAACGCCATGTTCAAGGTCGAGCTCCAGAACGGCCACCAGGTCCTGGCACACATCAGCGGCAAGATGCGTATGCACTACATCCGCATCCTCCCTGACGACCGGGTCGTGGTGGAGCTGTCTCCGTACGACCTGACGCGTGGCCGGATCGTCTACCGGTACAAGTAGATCTTGCCCACGCCTTGTGTGCCCTCTCGGCGCACGGGGCCGCCGGCAACTGACCCGGAGAACCTCACATCCCATGAAGGTCAAGCCGAGCGTCAAGAAGATCTGCGACAAGTGCAGGGTGATCCGCCGTCACGGCCGGGTCATGATCATCTGCGAGAACCCGCGCCACAAGCAGCGCCAGGGCTGATCGCAGACGGATCGCACCCTCTGCACCTCTTCGCAGAGTTTTCGCGCGACGCGAGCAGAATTGTTCATACGCAGGACCCAGGCAACTCAAGCGTTCGCCTGACACCCCCGGCTCGGAGGCCGGGGACCCAGTTCGTACCTGATACGGCGGCTGGGAACCGGTCCTGCGGAAGACCTCCGAAGATCACCAGGAGCCATTGAATGGCACGCGTTTCCGGTGTTGACATCCCGCGCGAAAAGCGCGTGGAGGTCGCCCTCACCTACGTGTTCGGCATCGGCCGGACCCTTTCGAAGGAGACGCTGGCTGCGACCGGCGTCGACCCGAACACCCGCGTCCGCGACCTCTCCGAGGAGCAGCTCGTCGCGATCCGCGAGTACGTCGACAACAACATCAAGACCGAGGGTGACCTCCGTCGCGAGATCCAGGCCGACATCCGCCGCAAGGTCGAGATCGGCTGCTACCAGGGTCTGCGTCACCGTCGCGGTCTGCCCGTCCGCGGTCAGCGCACCAGCACCAACGCTCGTACCCGCAAGGGCCCGCGTCGCGCCATCGCCGGCAAGAAGAAGCCGGGCAAGAAGTAGTCCGCAGCGGACCTCTGTCCACGGTCTTCGCTGTAGGACCGACCACCTCCCGTAGGAGTTTGTAGATGCCCCCCAAGGGTCGTCAGGGCGCTGCCAAGAAGGTGCGCCGCAAGGAAAAGAAGAACGTCGCTCACGGCCACGCGCACATCAAGAGCACGTTCAACAACACGATCGTCTCCATCACGGACCCGTCGGGCAACGTGATCTCCTGGGCCTCCGCCGGCCACGTCGGCTTCAAGGGCTCCCGGAAGTCCACGCCGTTCGCCGCGCAGATGGCCGCCGAGTCGGCTGCCCGCCGCGCTCAGGAGCACGGCATGCGCAAGGTCGACGTGTTCGTGAAGGGCCCGGGTTCCGGTCGTGAGACCGCGATCCGCTCCCTGCAGGCCACGGGCCTCGAGGTCGGCTCCATCCAGGACGTCACCCCGACCCCGCACAACGGCTGCCGTCCGCCGAAGCGCCGTCGCGTCTGACCTCGCTTCACAGGGCTTTCCGGGCGGTACGGCTCCTTCGGGTCGTGCCGCCCGTACCCTTGCAGTACCCGCGCTTTTCACCGGGCGCGGTTTCCGTCGGGCGTCAAATAGCGGGCGTCCACGAAAGAAGGATCTGATCCACACATGCTGATCGCTCAGCGTCCCTCGTTGACCGAAGAGGTCGTCGACGAGTTCCGCTCCCGGTTCGTGATCGAGCCGCTGGAGCCGGGCTTCGGCTACACCCTCGGCAACTCGCTCCGCCGCACCCTCCTGTCGTCGATCCCCGGCGCTGCTGTCACCAGCATCCGTATCGACGGCGTCCTGCACGAGTTCACCACCGTGCCGGGCGTCAAGGAGGACGTCACCGACCTGATCCTCAACATCAAGCAGCTGGTCGTCTCCTCGGAGCACGACGAGCCGGTCGTGATGTACCTGCGCAAGCAGGGCCCGGGTCTGGTCACCGCCGCCGACATCGCGCCCCCGGCCGGTGTCGAGGTGCACAACCCCGACCTCGTCCTCGCCACGCTCAACGGCAAGGGCAAGCTGGAGATGGAGCTGACCGTCGAGCGCGGTCGCGGCTACGTCTCCGCCGTGCAGAACAAGCAGGCGGGCCAGGAGATCGGCCGTATCCCGGTCGACTCCATCTACTCGCCGGTGCTGAAGGTCACGTACAAGGTCGAGGCCACGCGTGTCGAGCAGCGCACCGACTTCGACAAGCTGATCGTCGACGTCGAGACCAAGCAGGCGATGCGTCCGCGTGACGCCATGGCCTCCGCCGGTAAGACGCTGGTCGAGCTGTTCGGTCTCGCCCGTGAGCTGAACATCGACGCCGAGGGCATCGACATGGGTCCGTCCCCGACGGACGCCGCGCTCGCCGCCGATCTGGCGCTGCCGATCGAGGAGCTCGAGCTCACCGTTCGGTCGTACAACTGCCTCAAGCGTGAGGGCATCCACTCCGTGGGTGAGCTCGTGGCGCGTTCCGAGGCCGACCTGCTGGACATCCGCAACTTCGGTGCGAAGTCCATCGACGAGGTCAAGGCGAAGCTGGCCGGCATGGGCCTGGCCCTCAAGGACAGCCCGCCCGGATTCGACCCGACCGCCGCGGCCGACGCGTTCGGTGCCGATGACGACGCTGACGCCGGTTTCGTGGAGACCGAGCAGTACTGATTCGGCTGCCGGTCCGTTGTGGCTGGTCGCGCAGTTCCCCGCGCCCCTCACGGGGCGCGGACCCTTCCGGAGTTGAGAAGAACCCCGGATCTCCGACAGACAACCGTCTGCTCGGATACTGACCTCGGTACCTGATACGGCCGGGGCAGACACACAGGAGATTGATCATGCCGAAGCCCACCAAGGGTGCCCGTCTGGGCGGCAGCGCCGCGCACGAGAAGCTGCTCCTCGCGAACCTCGCGAAGAGCCTCTTCGAGCACGGCCGCATCACCACCACCGAGGCGAAGGCGCGCAAGCTGCGTCCGTACGCCGAGCGTCTGGTCACCAAGGCGAAGAAGGGCGACCTTCACAACCGCCGTCAGGTGCTCCAGGTGATCACGGACAAGAGCATCGTCCACACGCTCTTCACCGAGATCGGCCCGCGCTACGAGAACCGTCCGGGTGGCTACACCCGCATCACCAAGATCGGTAACCGCCGTGGCGACAACGCGCCCATGGCTGTCATCGAGCTGGTCGAGGCGCTGACGGTGCAGCAGAACGCCGTGGGTGAGGCCGAGGCCGCCACCAAGCGTGCGGTCAAGGAGGCCGACGAGGCCAAGGTCGAGGAGACCAAGGCCGAGGACGCCGCCGAGCCCGCCGCGGACGCGGCTGAGGAAAGCGGCAAGGACGCCTGAGGCTCTGCCTGACGTCTGAAGAGCGGGCCCGTTCCTTTCGAGGAGCGGGCCCGTTCTTGTGTTACTGAGAGGATCTGTACGTGAGTGATGAAGCAGCGCCGGGTCATGTCCGTGTCCGCCTCGACCTGTCCTACGACGGCACCGACTTCTCCGGGTGGGCCAAGCAGGCCGGCGGACGGCGCACCGTGCAGGGGGAGATCGAGGACGCGCTGCGGACCGTCACCCGCTCCCGGGAGACGTACGAGCTGACCGTCGCCGGCCGCACCGACGCCGGGGTGCACGCGCGCGGACAGGTGGCGCACGTGGATCTGCCCGAGGACGTCTGGCGTGAGCATCACGAGAAGCTGCTGAAGCGGCTCGCGGGGCGCCTGCCGAAGGATGTGCGGGTGTGGGCGCTGCGGCCGGCGCCGAGCGGGTTCAACGCCCGTTTCTCGGCCGTCTGGCGCCGGTACGCGTACCGGGTGACGGACAACCCCGGCGGCGTCGACCCGCTGCTGCGCAACCATGTGCTGTGGCACGACTGGCCGCTCGACGTCGACGCCATGAACGAGGCCGCGCGGGGGCTGCTCGGGGAGCACGACTTCGCCGCGTACTGCAAGAAGCGGGAGGGCGCGACGACCATCCGTACGCTGCAGGAGCTGAGCCTGTCGCGGTGCGACGACGGGATCATCACCGCGACCGTGCGGGCCGACGCCTTCTGCCACAACATGGTGCGGTCGCTGATCGGGGCGCTGTTGTTCGTGGGGGACGGGCATCGGGCGCCCGAGTGGCCCGCGAAGGTGCTGGCGGCGGGGGTGCGGGACTCCGCCGTGCATGTGGTGCGGCCGCACGGGCTGACGCTGGAGGAGGTCGGGTATCCGGCGGACTCGCTGCTCGCGGAGCGCAGCCGCGCCGCTCGGAACAAGCGCAGCCTGCCCCTGCGGGGCAGCTGTTGTTAGTGCCGGGTTCTGTCGTCTTCCGGGTGCAACGCCGTCGTGGCCGGTCGCGCCCACGCGGCGGAGCCGCATATCGACACAGCCCCGCGCCCCTGAGTCGGCTTCCCTGCCGTGTGTTCCCTGGCGCACGGCACTGGTGAGGCCGACAGACGCACGCTGTACGGCGTTATCCGCGACCCGCATGCGATGCGGACCCCCGCCGGGAGTTCGTTGCCCTCTTCGACGTGGGCGCCGTCGCCGATGACCGTCGCGTCCAGGGACGTGCCGGGGCCCACGTGGGCGTGGCGGCCGACGGCCGAGGCGTGGACCGTGGCGCCGGTGCCGATGCGGGCGCCGGTCATCACCACGCTGCCCTCGACGACCGCGCCCTCGTCGATCACCGCGCCGGGGGAGACGACCGTGCCGCCGCGGAGCACCGCGCCGGGGTGGACGCGGGCACCGGGCAGGACCAGCGCGTCGCCGGGCGGGCCGGGCAGCGCGGGGGAGGTGACGCGGCCGCGGACCAGGTCGGCGGAGCCCTGGACGAAGGCGGCGGGGGTGCCGAGGTCGAGCCAGTAGGTGTCGTCCACCACACCGCGCACGTGGGCGTCGGCCGCGAGCAGCTCGGGGAAGGTCTCGCGTTCCACGGAGACGACCCGGTCCGGCGGGATGCGGTCGATGACCGAGCGGGTGAAGACGTAGCAGCCGGCGTTGATCTGGTCGGTGATGATCTCTTCCGGGGTCTGCGGCTTCTCCAGGAACGCGGTGACCCGGCCGCCCTCGTCGGTCGGGACCAGGCCGAAGGCGCGCGGGTCGCCGACCCGTTTCAGCTGCAGGGTGACGTCGGCGCCGGTGGCCCGGTGGTGGGCGCGCAGGGCGGCGATGCCGACGCCGGAGAGGATGTCGCCGTTGAAGACGAGCACCGGGTCGCCGGGCGCGCTGCGCAGGCGGCGGGCGGCGTTGCGGATGGCGCCGCCGGTGCCGAGGGCGCTCTCCTCGGTGACGTACTCCAGCTCCAGGCCGAGCCGGGCGCCGTTGCCGTACTCCGCCTCGAAGAGTTCCGCGAGGTAGGAGGTGGCGAGGATGACGCGGGTCACGCCCGCGGCGGCGGCCCGCGCCAGCTGGTGGGTGAGGAAGGGCACCCCGGCGACGGGCAGCAGCGGCTTGGGGATGTGGCTGGTCAGGGGGCGCAGCCGGGTGCCCTGACCACCCACGAGAAGGATCGCTTCGGACATGAGGCTGCGGGACTCCCCCTGAGATCGGATCTCGCCGTGAGACCGGTCGCCCGCGCCGCATCGGCCTCGCCGGCGCGCCGGCGACGGACCGGCTGATCACCGATGCTGGCACGCGTGCCGGGCCCGGGAAACGCCTGTGGAGGAGCTGTCGGGAGAAGTTAACCTGCCCGACGCGTCCGGCGGGTCAGCCGTTCGCCGCCGCCGACGCCTGGGCCTCGCCGCGCCGCTTGATCTGGTTGAAGGCGAACTGGGCGAGGTCGTCACCGGCCGCGAAGGCCTTGGTGTCCTTCATGGTGACGTCCTTGCCGCTGGTGAAGCCGGTGAGGGTGAAGTAGGCGTAGCGGCCGTAGGAGTTGGTGGTGGAGCGGCAGACCGCGCCGACGCAGAACGGCTTGACGCCCGTGCCGGACAGCGGCTGCACCATGCCCTTCTTGGGGGAGGTCGCCTTCTTCGTCCGGGCGGCCTGCGCCTCGGTGTCGAAGACGGCGACACCGACCGTGACGGCCACGCCGCCCTGCGTGTAGGTGACGCGCATCAGTCGGGTGCAGCCGCCGGCGGTGAGCGCCTGGGGCAGGGTGCCCTTGGCGGCGGAGCCGCAGTCGGTGGTGTCGGCGGTCGGGCCCTTCTTGTACACGGTCGAGCCCATGGTGAGCTGCGAGCCGGGGAAGAGGATGTCCGGGCCGAGCGGCGCGGTGTCCTTGTTCTTGCTGGAGACGAAGTCCTTCGGGTTCAGCGGGGGCGGGGCGCTCGTCGGGGCGAACGACGGGGCCGTGGCCGTCTCGCCGGGGATGGACGCCGTCGGCGGCAGCGAGCTGGGGTCACTGCCCGCCTGGTTGCTGCCGTTCGCCGAGGTCACGGCCAGGGCGACCGCGGCGCCGACCGCGAGGGTGGCCAGCGTGCCGCCGCCGATGAACAGCATCCGGCGCCGCTTGTTGCGCGCTTCGGACGCCTCGGCCAGCGCCGCCCAGTCCGGGGTCTCGCCGTCACCGCCGTCGCTCCACGGCTGCTGGGAGTTCGGTTTCCAGGGATCCCACTGGGGCTGCTGGGGTCCCCCCTGCCCATAGCTCATGGGGCGCATCTTAGACGGGGTGCCCATGTGTCATGCCCGCTCCAGTGGGGAGGGCGGAACGGCGGTGCCCGCGGGGGGCCCGGGCGGGGCCGTTTTGACCCATCCCCCTGTGCCCCGGTATTCTGCTTGTTCGTTGTGTATTGGCTTGCTCATTCTCACGGGACGGGCCCTTACACCGGTCCACCGGGCCGATGACCAGCGACCCCACGTACGCGGTATGCGTCGCCGCCGTGGGCCAAGGCTGTCGTGATCGTTTCGGTGACCTTGTCTAGGACCATTCACTCGAAGCGAAGGCTACGAACCGTGCGTACGTACAGCCCCAAGCCCGGCGATGTGACGCGCCAGTGGCACGTCATCGACGCTCAGGACGTTGTCCTGGGCCGTCTCGCCACCACCGCGGCCTCCATCCTGCGCGGCAAGCACAAGCCGATCTACGCGCCTCACGTTGACACGGGTGACTTCGTCATCATCATCAACGCCGACAAGGTGCACCTGTCCGGCAACAAGCGGACCCAGAAGATGGCGTACCGCCACTCCGGCTACCCGGGCGGTCTGCGCTCCGTCCGTTACGACGAGCTGCTGGACAAGAACCCCGAGAAGGCCATCGAGAAGGCCGTCAAGGGCATGCTCCCCAAGAACACGCTGGGCCGTCAGATGCTCTCGAAGCTGAAGGTCTACAAGGGTGACCAGCACCCGCACGCTGCCCAGCAGCCGGTGCCGTTCGAGATCACCCAGGTCGCGCAGTAAGTCCGGCCACCCCAAGACTGAAGAGAATCTGAGGAGAATCGTGGCCGAGACCACTGCCG
Organism: Streptomyces sp. NPDC097129; assembly: GCF_055668065.1. Lineage (NCBI taxonomy): Bacteria > Bacillati > Actinomycetota > Actinomycetes > Kitasatosporales > Streptomycetaceae > Streptomyces > Streptomyces sp. NPDC097129. The sequence goes on from NZ_JBVOQE010000007.1 coordinate 227,858, forward strand.
AGCAGCCGATCGAAGAGATCGACATCGAGAGCTACACCACCGAGTCCGAGGTGCCCGTCGAGGGCGAGTACACCTCGGAGTCGATGGCTTCCCGCTTCGGCGAGCCCCAGCCGGCCGCCGGCCTGGGCCGCCGCAAGAACGCCATCGCCCGCGTCCGGATCGTCCCGGGCACCGGCAAGTGGAAGATCAACGGTCGCACCCTCGAGGACTACTTCCCGAACAAGGTGCACCAGCAGGAAGTCAACGAGCCCTTCAAGGTGCTCGAGCTCGAGGGCCGTTACGACGTCATCGCCCGCATCGCGGGTGGCGGTGTCTCCGGTCAGGCCGGCGCCCTGCGCCTCGGTGTCGCCCGTGCCCTGAACGAGGCCGACGTCGACAACAACCGCGGCCCGCTGAAGAAGGCCGGCTTCCTCACGCGTGACGACCGTGCGGTCGAGCGCAAGAAGGCCGGTCTGAAGAAGGCCCGCAAGGCCCCGCAGTACAGCAAGCGCTAAGCTTCGCTGCCTGCTCGTACGTATCCGGGTTCCGTTTCGGTTGCCCTCGCGTACTCCGAACGCCCCGGCGGCACGCCAGTGTGCCGCCGGGGCGTTCGTTTATCACAGCCTTCGGGCGTATAACGGCACAAGACGTTCAGCAGCTTGTGCGATTGCGTGCCCGGGCGGCGCAGTCCCGGGACACGAACGGCACGCGCAGGGGCCGCACCGGCGCGCCGCTCTTCGTAACTGACGCTTCCTCAGGAGGACACGTGGGACGACTCTTCGGCACGGACGGGGTGCGCGGTGTCGCCAACGCGGATCTGACCGCCGAGATGGCACTCGGCCTGTCCGTCGCGGCGGCACACGTACTCGCCGAGTCGGGCACCTTCGAGGGGCACCGGCCGGTCGCGGTGGTCGGCCGTGACCCGCGCGCGTCCGGGGAGTTCCTGGAGGCCGCCGTCGTCGCGGGCCTCGCCAGCGCCGGCGTCGACGTGCTGCGCGTCGGTGTCCTGCCGACCCCGGCCGTCGCGTTCCTGACCGGCGCGCTCGGCGCCGACCTCGGTGTGATGCTGTCCGCCAGCCACAACGCCATGCCCGACAACGGCATCAAGTTCTTCGCCCGCGGCGGCCACAAACTCGCCGACGACCTGGAGGACCGGATCGAGGCGGTGTACGACTCCCACCGCCACGGCGAGCCGTGGGACCGCCCGACCGGCGCCGGAGTGGGCCGCGTCCGCGACTACGAGGAGGGCTTCGACCGGTACGTCGAGCACCTCGTCGGCGTGCTGCCGAACCGGCTCGACGGGCTGAAGATCGTCCTTGACGAGGCGCACGGCGCCGCCGCCCGGGTCTCCCCGGAGGCGTTCACGCGGGCCGGCGCCGAGATCGTCACGATCGGTGCGGAGCCGGACGGGCTCAACATCAACGACGGCTGCGGCTCCACCCACCTCGACCTGCTCAAGGCCGCGGTCATCGAGCACGGCGCGCACTTCGGCATCGCCCACGACGGCGACGCCGACCGCTGCCTCGCCGTCGACCACACCGGTGAGGAGATCGACGGCGACCAGATCCTCGCCGTGCTGGCCCTCGCCATGCGGGAACGGTCCGCGCTGCGCTCCGACACCGTCGTCGCGACCGTGATGTCCAACCTCGGCTTCAAGCTGGCGCTGGAGCGGGAGGGGCTGAAGCTCGTCCAGACCGCGGTCGGCGACCGCTATGTGCTGGAGGAGATGAAGGAGCACGGGTACGCGCTCGGCGGCGAGCAGTCCGGGCACGTGATCATCCTCGACCACGCGACGACGGGTGACGGGACGCTGACGGGCCTGCTGCTCGCGGCGCGGGTCGCCGAGACGGGGCGGTCGCTGCGGGAGCTCTCCTCCGTGATGGAGCGGCTGCCGCAGGTGCTGATCAATGTGCGGGACGTGGACCGGGCCCGTGTCGGGAACTCGGCCGATCTCGCCGCTGCCGTCTCCGACGCGGAGCGGGAACTCGGCGAGACCGGGCGGGTGCTGTTGCGGCCCTCCGGCACCGAGCCGTTGGTCCGGGTGATGGTCGAGGCGGCGGACATCGAGCAGGCTCGGTCGGTGGCCGGGCGGCTGGCCGATGTCGTCAAGTCGGCGTTGGGGTAATTCGCCGGCTCGGGGCGGGGGTTCCGCGTGACCCGGTCTTCGGGTTCGCCGTGGCTGGTCGCGCAGTTCCCCGCGCCCCTTCAAGACCGGCTGTCCCGCCGTTCCTTCGTGAGATCCCTCTGCCTGGCCCAGAAGAGCTTCTGGGCCAGGAGGGTGAGCGTGCCCGCCAGGACGATTCCCAAGAGGTTCAGCAGGAGCTGTTCCGAGGAGCGGAGCGTCTGGTGGGTGTCGCCGTAGATCAGGGCGACGGCCGCGTTCGCGGCGGCCGGGACCGTGGTGACGGAGATGGCGACGCCGACCAGGGCGCCGGACTTCGACGACGTCAGGGACAGGGTGCCGGCGCAGCCGGCGAGGACCGCCACGACGAACGAGAACCAGTCCGGCGCGTAGATGAAGCCGGTGTTGGGCCGCGGCGCCTCCAGCCGGCCCTTGGTGAACAGGCCGACGGCGTCCATGAAGAGGCTGAAGCCGAACGTCAGCGCCATGGCCGCCGCGAAGCCCACGATCAGCGCGATCACGGACCGCAGTGCGAGGCGCGGGGCGCGTTGCACGATCGCCGTGCAGATCCCGGCCAGCGGCCCGAACTCCGGGCCGACGGCCATCGCGCCGACGATCAGGATCGCGTTGTCCAGCACCACACCGCACGCCGCGATCATCGTGGCCAGCGTGATGAACGCGACATAGGTGATCGAGAGGGTCGACTCCTCGTGGGTCGCCTCGGTGAGGTGCTCCCACAGCACGGCGTCCGCGCCCTCGCCGGGTGCGTCGTCCTCCGCCTGGTCGGCCCGCCGGGACAGCGACAGGTCGATGTTCTCCACGGCGATGGAGCCGGTGCGTTCCAGACCGAGGTCCTGGAGGCCGGAGAGCAGTTCGTCGCCGGCCTCGCGGGCCACGTCGCACAGCACCACGTCCCCGGCGGGAACGCGGGCGGCGCCGGGCAGGACCACGAGGTGCGTGGTGCCGACGGTCTTCTCGATCAGGCGGACCACGTCGTCCGTCGTGCCGGACGGTGTGATCAGGCGCAGATGCAGCATGACGCCCTTTCTAACAGGCGCGCCGGGTACGCCGGGGGCCGCTACAGCTTGCGCAGGCTCAGGCGCTGCACCTTGTGGTCCGGGCCCTTGCGGACGACCAGGGTGGCGCGGCCGCGGGTGGGGGCGATGTTCTCGACCAGGTTCGGCTTGTTGATCGTCCGCCACATGGTGCCGGCGTAGTCGAGGGCCTCCTCCTCGGACACCTGCGTGTACTTGCGGAAGTACGACGAGGGGTCCTGGAAGGCCGTCTCGCGCAGCTTCCTGAAGCGGCTGAGGTACCAGCGCTCGATGTCCTCGACGCGCGCGTCGACGTACACGCTGAAGTCGAAGTAGTCGGCGAGGCCGACCCGGGTGCGGCCGTCGTTGCCGGGCAGGGCGGGCTGCAGGACGTTGAGCCCCTCGACGATCAGGATGTCCGGGCGGCGCACGACGAGCTTCTCGCCGGGGACGATGTCGTAGATCAGGTGGGAGTAGACGGGCGCGGTGACCTCGCCCTTTCCCGCCTTGATGTCGGCGACGAAGCGGGTCAGGGCGCGGCGGTCGTACGACTCGGGGAAGCCCTTGCGCGACATCAGGCCGCGGGCCTGGAGCTCCTTGGTGGGCAGCAGGAACCCGTCCGTCGTGACCAGCTCGACGCGCGGGTGCTCGGGCCAGCGCGAGAGCAGGGCCTGCAGGAGACGGGCGACCGTGGACTTGCCCACGGCGACCGAGCCGGCGACCCCTATGACGAACGGGGTGCCCGACTGGGAGCCCTGCTCGCCGAGGAAGGTGTTCAGCGCCCCTCTGAGCCCGTCGGTGGCGCCGACGTAGAGATTGAGCAGCCGGGAGAGCGGGAGGTAGATGTCGCGCACCTCGTCGAGGTCGATGACGTCACCCAGGCCGCGCAGCTGTTCGACCTCCGCCGCGCTCAGCGGCAGCGGAGTCTTGTCGCGCAGCGCGCTCCACTCGGCACGGGTGAGGTCGACGTAGGGAGTCGCCTCCGGACGGTTCCGGTGGGCGCTCCGGGGCATCGAGGAGACCGGAGAGATCACAGTCCATTGTTAACGGAGTTTGAACGCCTCGGGGGGTGGGGTGCGTCACGCGGGCGCGGGTGGTGATCACGCGGGCGTCACGGTCCGGTCGCGAATGGGTGTTCCGGAGACCATCTGTGGATCTGCTGTGTGTAATGTCCACGTAAAACGCTGGGTTGTGCTGAAGAGAGAGTAGTTTTTCCGTGAGTCTCACCACCGTTCGCCGGGCCGGTCTGGCCGCCTCGGTCGCCGTGCTCGCGCTCGTCGTGTCCGCCTGTGGTTCGGACAGCGGGGACAAGGCCGGCGACGGCAAGACCGCGCAGGCCGACAAGACGGCCTCAGCCGCGCCGGCGTACGCGAAGCCGCTGACCGCCGCCGAGCTGGAGAAGGCCGTGGTGTCCCAGGCGGACGTCAAGAGCGGCAAGGTCTCCACGGTGGAGGCGAAGGACGAGATCGCGCAGGGCGAGATCAAGACCGACAAGCCGGCGTGTGCGCCGCTCGCCGACGTGCAGGCCGGGACCTACGTCGGCGCCCCCGCGGCCCACGTCAAGCGGCACTGGCTCGCCGACCAGAAGAAGCCGGCCGCCTCAGCGGGAGCGGAGGAGAAGCTCACCGCGGCCCTGGACCGGACGAACGCCTTCGTGACGCTGGCGTCCTACGCGGACGGGGGCGCCGCGAAGGCGTTCGCCGACCTGAAGGGCGCCGTGGCGGCGTGTGCCGGTGGCTACTCCTGGACCGCGGGAACCGACAAGACGCCGTACGCCAAGGTCATCAGCACCCCCGCGCCGCAGGGTGGCGACGAGGCGCTGGCTCTCACGTCGATGTTGGAATCGGACGGTGACCAGGTGCCGGTGAAGGCCGTCGTCGTCCGCAAGGGCGCCACCGTCGCGTACTTCAACGCCATCAACTTCGGCGCTGCCGCCACCGGCAAGGACTACCCCGTCCCGGCCGAGCTCGTCCAGGCGCAGCTCGCCAAGCTCGGCTGACCGTCGTAAGGTGCCCGCCGGGCGGTCGATGCCCGGCGGGCCCGTTCGCGGATCAGTGGTGACCGAGCGGTGCCGGTCCTGTGAGGAGTCATGGGACGCCGGGGGGTGCGGCTGTGTGCGCACGGTGAGGATGAAACCCTGGTGGCCGCGAGCCGCTGAGACGTGCCACTCCGCCGTACCGGCGCGATCTGTTCGTCATACAAACTTTCCGGCGGCTTGCCGGTCATACGGTCGCGGCATGTCGGCCTGCGTACAGAAGGCGCCCACGAGGCCCACAGAAGGCGACGACGAAACGGTGGATGGATGAGCCAGGCGGACGGCACGGACGTGATCGGCGTGCCCGAGACAGCAACAGCCGGGACCACGGCGACCATGCAGGCGGTCCCGTCGCCCGCCGGTGCGCCCGCGGCGGAGAGGCGTCCGCGTGGGCAGCGTCTGGCCGCGCTCGACGGACTGCGTTTCGTGGCGGCACTCGCGGTGGTGCTGTTCCACTTCGTCGGCCAGAAGCCGTCGACGGTGAAGCACATCTGGGGCCGTCCCTACCAGGAGCTCTTCCCCGAGGCGCACGCCTACTTCGCCTACGGCCGGCTCGGCGTCGACCTGTTCTTCCTGATCAGCGGCTTCGTCATCTGCATGAGCGCCTGGGGCCGCAGCCCGCGCGACTTCTTCATCTCCCGCGTGACCCGGCTGTACCCGATGTACTGGATCTCGGTCGTCGTGGCCGCGTCCGTCATCTTCCTCTTCACCACCCCGTTCGGGCACCCCAACCCACGCGTCGTCTTCGCCAACCTCACGATGCTCCAGCAGCCGCTCGGCGTGAAGGACCTCGACTCGGTCTACTGGACGCTCTGGCCCGAGCTGTGCTTCTACCTCACCTTCGCGGTCGTGGTGTGGAAGGGCCTGACCCATCAGCGGGTGGTCGTCTTCTGCGGGCTGTGGACCGTCGCCGCGGTGCTGGCGCCCTCCGCCCACATCCCGCTGCTCACGCTGCTGGTCAACCCGCCGTCCGCGCCGTACTTCATCGCGGGCATGGCCTTCTACCTCATGCACCGGTTCCGGCCGACGCCGTTGCTGTGGGGCATCGTCGTGATGTCGTGGCTGCTCGCCCTGCACTTCCTGCTGGCCCCGGACGGCGGCCGCAACAACTGGGACGTCTGGTCGCCGTGGCGCGGCTCGCTGATCGTGACGATCACGGTGTTCTTCGCGCTGATCGCCGCGATCGCGCTCGGCTGGACGAGCCGGATCCAGTGGCGCTGGCTGACCGTCGCCGGGACGATGACCTTCCCGCTGTACCTGCTGCACGACGTCATCGGCATGACCGTCGTCCACCACTTCGGCGGCCGGGTCGCGCCGTGGACGCTGGTCGCCGTCACCGTCAGCGCCCTGGTGCTGCTGTCCTACCTGGCCCACCGCTTCGTCGAACGGCCGCTCGCCGCGCGCATGCGGCGCTGGCTGAAGTCGGCGAGCTTCAGCCTCCAGGCGCCCGCTCCGCGCCGCTGAGTCCCTGACGGGGCGTTCGTATCCCCGTGGGAATTTCCGATTTCGGGCACGCGACGGGGGGTTCGCGCCCGCGATGGATCGTAGGCTGCGGTGCCATGTGCGGAATCGTGGGATACGTGGGGGCGCAGTCGGCGCTCGATGTCGTGATGGCCGGGCTCAAGCGGCTGGAGTACCGCGGGTACGACTCGGCGGGTGTCGCCGTGCTCGCGGACGGCGGGCTCGCCGCCGCCAAGAAGGCCGGCAAGCTCGTCAACCTCGAGAAGGAGCTGCTCGAACACCCGCTCCCGGCCGGCACCACCGGCATCGGACACACCCGCTGGGCCACCCACGGCGGCCCGACGGACGCCAACGCCCACCCACACCTGGACAACGCGGGCCGGGTCGCCGTCGTCCATAACGGCATCATCGAGAACTTCGCGGCGCTCCGGGCCGAGCTGGCCGAACGCGGGCACGACCTGACCTCGGAGACCGACACCGAGGTCGTCGCGCATCTGCTGGCCGAGGAGTTCTCCTCCTGCGCCGACCTCGCGGAGGCCATGCGGCTGGTGTGCCGACGGCTGGAGGGCGCGTTCACGCTGGTCGCCGTGCACGCGGACGAGCCGGACGTGGTGGTCGGCGCGCGGCGCAACTCCCCGCTCGTGGTGGGCGTCGGCGAGGGTGAGGCGTTCCTCGCCTCCGACGTCGCCGCGTTCATCTCGCACACCCGCTCCGCGATCGAACTCGGCCAGGACCAGGTCGTCGAGCTGCGCCGCGACGGCGTGAGCGTCACCGGCTTCGACGGCAGCCCCGCCGAGGTCCGCTCCTACCACGTCGACTGGGACGCCTCCGCCGCCGAGAAGGGCGGCTACGACTACTTCATGCTCAAGGAGATCGCCGAGCAGCCGAAGGCGGTCGCGGACACCCTGCTGGGCCGTATCGACGGCTCGGGCTCGCTCACCCTCGACGAGGTCCGCATCACGCCGTCCGAACTGCGCGAGATCGACAAGGTCGTCATCATCGCCTGCGGTACGGCCTTCCACTCCGGCCTGATCGCCAAGTACGCCATCGAGCACTGGACGCGGATCCCGTGCGAGGTGGAGCTGGCGAGCGAGTTCCGTTACCGGGACCCGATCCTGGACGCGCAGACGCTGGTCATCGCCATCTCCCAGTCCGGCGAGACGATGGACACGCTGATGGCACTGCGGCACGCCCGCGAGCAGGGCTCCAAGGTGCTCGCCATCTGCAACACCAACGGCTCCACGATCCCTCGCGAGTCGGACGCGGTGCTGTACACGCACGCGGGTCCGGAGGTCGCGGTCGCCTCGACCAAGGCGTTCCTGACGCAGCTCGTCGCCTGCTACCTCGTCGCCCTGTACCTGGGCCAGGTCCGGGGCACCAAGTGGGGCGACGAGATCCGCGCGGTCATCCGGGACCTCGCGCAGATCTCCGGCGAGGTCGAACGGGTCCTGGAGACGATGGAGCCGGTACGGGAACTGGCGCGCTCGCTGGCGTCCAAGGACACGGTGCTCTTCCTGGGCCGGCACGTGGGGTACCCGGTCGCCCTGGAAGGCGCGTTGAAACTGAAGGAACTCGCCTACATGCACGCCGAGGGCTTCGCGGCGGGCGAGCTGAAGCACGGGCCGATCGCGCTGATCGAGGAGGACCTCCCGGTCGTCGTGGTCGTCCCCTCCCCGCGCGGCCGGTCGATCCTGCACGACAAGATCGTCTCCAACATCCAGGAGATCCGGGCGCGGGGTGCCCGCACGATCGTGATCGCGGAGGAGGGCGACGAGGCGGTCGTCCCGTACGCCGACCACCTCATCCGCATCCCGGCCACCCCGACGCTGCTCCAGCCTCTGGTGGCGACGGTGCCTTTGCAGGTCTTCGCCTGCGAGCTGGCGACCGCCCGGGGCAACGAGGTGGATCAGCCGCGCAACCTGGCGAAGTCGGTCACGGTGGAGTGAGGGTCGTTCTTTAGCGCGTCCACGAACGTGACGAAGGCCCCGGCCGGGACGGTGAGGATGGCTCCGGCCGGGGTTTTGGAGTCGCGGATCGCTACGCGCGTGCGGCGGTTGGCGATCTCTACGCAGGCGTTGCCGTCGCCGCTGCCGGAGTAGGACGACTTACGCCACGTGTCGTGGGTGGTCACCGGGCGCCTCACAGTTCCTTGACCAGCTTGTGGATGAGGTCACGCGCACCCTCGGGAGCGAGTGACGTGGCCTCCACTCTACGGAAGAGCGTTCGAAAGAGGCCGAGTTGTGCCTCGGAGTCGATGAACAGCGAGCCGTGGGGCCCGTCGCGCACCACGGTGTCCAACCTCGGTACGTCACCACCGGCATACACCATGGCGGCGGTGACGTCGGCGAAGCCGTCCAGTTCGAACGGGATGACCCGCACAGTGATGTGGTCGGCCTGCGAGATCTCCAAGATATGCGCGAGTTGAGCTCGGCAGGCAGCTCGGCCGCCGACCCTGATCCGCAGGGCCGCTTCGTGGATCACCACGGTGTACGGGATCGGCTGCGGGCTCTCGATGACACGGCGCCGATGCAACCGGTGACGAACACGCAACTCCACATCCTCGTCGGAAAGCGTGGGCACCCGGCAGGAGAAGAGGGCGCGGGCGTAGTCCTCGGTTTGAAGGAGGCCGGGGACGTGCAGGAAGTCCACGTCCCACCGAAAGGTGGCGTGGTGTTCCAGTTCGGACAAGTCCAGGAACGGCGTGGGCAGCTGGCCTCGGTACCCCTCCCACCATCCGCGCGTGCGGTCGGTCGCCATGGCTGCCAGCGCATCGATCAACGCGCCGTCCGTACAAGCGTAGTTGGCTGCGAGTCGACGGACCCGCTGCTCGCTCACCCCCGCGATGCCCGACTCGATCTGGCTCATCTGGACGGAGTTCACCCCGAGCAGGCTTGCCGCCTCGGTGGCTTTGAGGCCCGCGGCCTCTCGCAACCTGCGGAGTTCGGAGCCCAGGCGCATTTGGCGAGCGGTGGGCTGCCGTCGTGCTGGCACGCTGTCCTACTTTCCTCAACAGCCTTGGTGGAGCTACTCCTTCGAGGGGTAGGTTACGCGATCCGCTTGCGGCGAATGAAATTTATGACCTACCGTCAGTGACGTACCGCACACGCACCGGAAGTGCACCGTGCCGTCCTGCCTTGACGGCCGCGGCGATGCCGCCCTGCGTAAATCCCCACTCAACCAACGGAGTTGATCCGCCATGCCCGAAAACGAACCGTGGGAGTACGTCCTCCACATCCCCAACGACGTCCGCGCCGTGACCGTCTGTCGCCGCACCCTGCGTCTGATCCTGACCATGCACGGACTGATCGGCCTCGTCGACGTCGCCGAGCTGCTCGCGACGGAGCTGGTGTCGAACGCCGTGCGGCACACCAAAGGGCCGGCGGCGCTGCGGGTGCGCTGGTCGCCGCCGGGGACGTTGCGGATCGGGGCATGGGACGCCGACCCCGAACCGCCGGAGCCACCCGTGGCGTTGGACCAGGTCACGGACGCGGAGGACGGCCGGGGCCTGGCGCTAGTGCGGGCCTTCGCTGACCTGTGGGGCTGGCAGCCGCTGACCCGGCACGGCAGCCGTGGGAAGTATGTGTGGTGCGAACTGGCGGCGGCGTAAGGGGCCGGTTACCCCAGCGCCTGCCTCCGCCGACGTACCACCAAGAGGGCCGCCGCGGCGGTCCAGCCCCAGACGGCCCGGTTCGCCGTCTTCGTCAGTCCCACCGGTCGCTCCTGTTTGTGGCGTACGTGTCAAGGCGACGCAGATGATCAAAGCCTGATCAGAAGCTCGGCCCGGCGATCCCCCGCAGACATAGGGTGCACGGCATGAGCATCATCGGGGTCGGTATCGACGTGGCCGAGATCGAGCGGTTCGCGGCGTCGCTGGAGCGTACGCCCGGGCTGGCTCAGCGGCTGTTCGTGGAGAGCGAGTTGCTGCTGCCGAGCGGGGAGCGGCGCGGTGTCGCCTCGCTCGCCGCGCGCTTCGCCGCGAAGGAGGCGCTGGCCAAGGCCCTCGGTGCGCCGCCCGGACTGCACTGGACCGACGCGGAGGTGTGCGTCGAGGACAGCGGGCAGCCCCGGCTGCGGGTGACGGGGACGGTGGCCGCGCGCGCGGCCGAGCTGGGCGTACGGTCCTGGCACGTGTCGCTCAGCCATGACGCCGGGGTCGCGTCGGCGGTCGTGATCGCGGAAGGGTGAGGGAGGCGAGCGGCCCGCGCGGGTGCCGCGCGGGCCGTCGTGGCGGTCAGTGGTCGTTGACGAAGCTCACGTAGTAGGAGCCGCGTCCGCCCGCACCCTCGTAGTTGAGGCCGAAGCGGTCGTACTCGTCCATGTCGTACTTGATGCCCTCGGCGGCCGAGTGCGAGGCGCACGAGCCCTTGCCGCCGCTCGCCGTGAGCTTGTAGCCGGAGCGGTTGGCGGTGACGTCGTCGACCGTCACCCACGCCGAGTGGCCGTTCGCGGACGTGTCGCACACGGAGACGATGTCGCCGTGCTCCTTGACGTAGACCTTCACGCCGGTGCCGGACCACACGTGGTCCCACGACGAGCCGCTGGGCGGCGCGACGGCGGCGGTCGCGGACGGCGCGGTGATGGTGGTCAGCGCGGCCAGGGCGGCGGCGCCGGCCAGGGCGGCGGCGAGGCGACGGCCGCGGGGGGAGCGCGCGGTGATGGTGGGGGATGCGCTGGTGTGAGGCATGAGCCCTCTCGGATCGTTCGTCGGTCGAAGTGATCACCCTATGAGCTGCGGTGGGGTGGGGGCACGCGGATAAGTGCCGTTGCGGCGGAGCGCGTTGGCCGCGCACGTCGGGCCGTTCTCGGGGCAGACTCGGGCTTATGCGTACCGCGTACAGCGTCGAGACGGTCAGGGCAGCCGAGCGGGAGCTCATGGCGCGGCTACCGGAGGGCGCCCTCATGCAACGGGCCGCCGCCGGACTCGCCGCCGCCTGCGCCGAAGCGCTCGGGCGGGTGTACGGCAGCCGGGTCGTGCTGCTCGCCGGCAGCGGCGACAACGGGGGTGACGCCCTGTACGCCGGGGCGCGGCTCGCCCGCCGGGGCGCCGGAGTCACCGCCGTGCTCCTCAGTCCCGAGCGGGCGCATGCCGGAGGGCTCGCGGCGCTGCGCCGGGCCGGCGGGCGCGTCACCGGCACCGGCGGCGCCGAAGAGCTGATCGGGCGGGCCGACCTCGTCGTGGACGGCATCGTCGGGATCGGCGGGAAGGGCGGGCTGCGGCCCGAGGCGGTGCCCCTGGCCGAGGCGGCGGCGCGGTCTCGGGCCGCCGTCGTCGCCGTCGACCTGCCGAGCGGGGTCGACGCGGACACCGGGGAGGTGCGGGGGGCCGCTGTGCGGGCGGACCTGACCGTCACCTTCGGCACCCACAAGCCGGGGCTCCTCGTCGATCCCGCGCGGGAGTACGCGGGCAGCGTGCGCCTCGTGGACATCGGGCTCACGCTGCCCGAACCGCCCGAACTGGAGGCGTTGCAGCACGCGGACGTGGCCCGGCTGCTGCCGGTGCCGGGCGCCGAGAGCGACAAGTACCGGCGTGGCGTCGTCGGGATCGCCGCCGGGTCCGCGCGGTACCCCGGCGCCGCGGTGCTCGCCGTGTCCGGGGCGCTGCGGGGCGGCGCGGGGGCCGTGCGGTACGTCGGCCCGGCGGGCGGCACGGTCGTCGCCCGCTTCCCCGAGACGCTCGTGTCCGACCAGGGGCCCCGGAAGGCGGGGCGCGTGCAGGCCTGGGTGGTCGGGCCGGGGGCCGGCGACGACGCGGAGACCGTGGCCGAGGTGGTGGAGAGCGACGTACCCGTGCTGATCGACGCGGACGGGCTGCGGCTCGCCGACCGGGAGACGGTACGCGCGCGTACGGCGCCGACGCTGATGACGCCGCACGCCGGAGAAGCTGCCGCACTGCTCGGTGTCGCACGTGAGGAGGTCGAGGGGGCGCGGCTCGGCGCGGTGCGCGAGCTGGCGGAGCGGTACCGGGCGACGGTGCTGCTCAAGGGGTCGACGACGCTGGTCGCCGACCCGGGGCGCGAGGCGGCGGTGCGGGTGAACGCGACGGGGACGCCGTGGCTGGCGACCGCGGGCAGCGGCGATGTGCTCTCCGGGCTGACCGGGTCGCTGCTGGCGGCGGGGCTCCCGGCACGGGACGCGGGGAGCGCGGGGGCGTATCTGCACGGACTCGCGGGCCGTTTCGCCGCGCGGGGCGTGCCGGTGGGGGCGCATGACGTGGCGTCGGCGATTCCGGATGCCTGGCGGGACGTACGGGGCACGGCCTGAGCGGGAGCAGGCGCACGCCGGCTGACGATTGCGGGCGTGGCGTACCCCATGGGCACGGTGTCGTGGGCCTGTCGGACCCCTCTGAGACACTGGGGGCGCGATGACTGAGACAGCGACCTCGCGGACCGCGTCCCTGCGGGCCCGCGCCGAGATCGATCTGGCCGCCCTGCGGGCCAACGTGCGCACTCTGCGCGAGAAGGCCCCGGGCGCCGCCTTCATGGCCGTGGTCAAGGCCGACGGGTACGGCCACGGCGCGATCCCGTGCGCCCGCGCGGCCGTCGCGGCGGGCGCCACCTGGATCGGTACGGCCACGCCCGAGGAGGCCCTCGCCGTACGCGACCCGCGGTCCGGGATCGCGCCGGACGTCCGCGTGATGTGCTGGCTGTGGACGCCCGGCGGGCCCTGGCGCGCGGCCATCGAGGCCGGCATCGACATCTCCGTCAGCGGCATGTGGGCCCTGCGCGAGCTCACCGAGGCCGCGCGCACCGCCACCCGCCCCGCGCGCGTGCAGCTCAAGGCCGACACCGGCCTCGGCCGCAACGGCTGTCAGCCCGCCGACTGGCCCGAACTGGTCGGCGCCGCACTGGCCGCCGAGCGCGAGGGCATCCTGCGCGTCACCGGCCTGTGGTCGCACTTCGCGTGCGCCGACGAACCGGGGCACCCCTCCATCGCCGCCCAGCTCGCCCGCTTCCGGGAGATGACGGCGTACGCCGAACAGCGGGGCGTACGCCCCGAGGTGCGGCACATCGCCAACTCCCCGGCCACGCTCACCCTCCCCGAGACCCACTTCGACCTGGTCCGTCCCGGTATCGCCATGTACGGCATCTCGCCCAGCCCCGCACTCGGCACCGCCGCGGACTTCGGACTGCGCCCGGTGATGACCGTCTCCGCGCCGCTGGCCCTGGTGAAGCAGGTGCCGGGCGGCCACGGCGTCAGCTACGGGCACCACTACGTCACCCCCGGCGAGACCACCCTCGGCCTCGTCCCCCTCGGCTACGGCGACGGCATCCCGCGCCACGCCTCCGGCGCCGGACCGGTGCTGGTGGACGGCAAGTGGCGTACCGCCGCCGGACGGATCGCGATGGACCAGTTCGTCATCGACCTCGGCGGCGACACGCCCGAGCCGGGCAGCGAGGCGGTCCTGTTCGGGCCGGGCGACCGCGGCGAGCCGACCGCCGAGGACTGGGCGCAGGCCGCCGGCACCATCGCCTACGAGATCGTGACCCGCATCTCATCGCGTGTTCCCCGCGTCTATGTGAACGAGGAACCAGTCGGGCAACCCGGCGACGAGTGACCAGCAGCAGCCCGGTGAAGAGGAGCGGTACGTGAGCGAGAGCCCTGTGGAGTCCGCCGTGTCGGCCGCCGTGGCCGCGGCGGACTCGGCCGGCTGGCGCCGGGCCACCGGCATCGCGGGCGCCGCGATAGGCGTGCTCGCGGCGGGCGCGGCCGCCGGTGTCGCCATAGAGCGGATGACCGTCGGCCGCGGCATGCGCGCGAAGGCGCGGCTCGCCCTCGACTCCGCCGGCCCCTACGGCGCGCTGCGCGGCACCCCCGGCAAGGCGTACGCCGACGACGGCACCGAGCTGTACTACGAGGTCGACGATGTGGAGCCGGAGGGCGGCTCCGCGCCCCGGCGCCGGCGGCTGTTCGGCCGTAAGACTCCGGCGCCCGTCACCGTCGTCTTCAGCCACGGCTACTGCCTGAACCAGGACTCCTGGCACTTCCAGCGGGCCGCGCTGCGCGGAGTCGTGCGGACCGTGCACTGGGACCAGCGCAGCCACGGCCGGTCCGGGCGCGGAGTGGCGCAGACCCAGGACGGCACAGCGCTCACCATCGACCAGCTCGGGCAGGATCTGAAGGCCGTCCTCGACGCGGCCGTGCCCGAGGGGCCGATCGTGCTCGTCGGGCACTCCATGGGCGGCATGACCATGATGGCGCTGGCTGCCCAGTACCCGGAACTGATCCGGGACCGCGTCGTCGCGACCGCCTTCGTGGGGACGTCGTCGGGGCGGCTCGGCGAGGTCAACTTCGGGCTTCCCGTGGCCGGCGTCAACGCCGTGCGGCGGGTGCTGCCCGGGGTGCTGAAGGCGCTGGGGCAGCGGGCCGAGCTGGTGGAGAAGGGGCGTCGGGTGACCGCCGACCTGTTCGCGGGGATCATCAAGCGGTACTCGTTCGCCTCCCGGGACATCGACCCGGCCGTCGCCCGGTTCGCCGAGCGGATGATCGAGGGCACGCCCATCGACGTGGTCGCCGAGTTCTACCCGGCGTTCACCGACCACGACAAGACGGAGGCGCTGGCCTTCTTCCGGGACATGCCGGTGCTGGTGCTGGCCGGGGTCGACGACCTGGTCACGCCGAGCGAGCACAGCGAGGCGATCGCCGACCTGCTGCCGGACGCGGAGCTGGTGCTGGTGCCGGACGCCGGGCACCTGGTGATGCTGGAACACCCGGAAGTGGTCACCGACCGCCTCGCCGACCTCCTCACCCGTGCGGGTGCCGTGCCGGCAGCGGCTACCGTGAAGGGCTATGGAAGCACCAGCAGCACCGCACAACCCGGATAAGACCCAGCTGACCATCACGTCCCCCGAGCAGATGCGCGAGCTGGGCCGCCGGCTCGCCAAACTGCTGCGCGCCGGCGACCTCCTGATGCTCTCGGGGGAGCTGGGCGCGGGCAAGACCACGCTGACACGCGGCCTCGGCGAGGGGCTCGGCGTGCGGGGCGCGGTCACCTCGCCGACGTTCGTGATCGCCCGCGTGCACCCGTCCCTGGTGGACGGCCCGCCGCTGGTCCACGTCGACGCCTACCGGCTGTCCGGCGGCCTGGACGAGATGGAGGACCTCGACCTGGACGTCTCGCTGCCCGACTCGGTGATCGTCGTGGAGTGGGGCGAGGGCAAGGTCGAGGAGCTGACCGAGGACCGGCTCCAGGTCGACATCCACCGGGCCGTCGGCGACACCACGGACGAGGTCCGCCAGGTGACGCTCACCGGGCTGGGGGAGCGCTGGTCGGGCGCGGACCTGAGCGCGCTGGCGGCCTGAGGCGGCCGACTGGGCTCGAGGGGCCTGCGGGCACCCTCCGCGCCGTACGTTCCGACACGGTGTCGGGAAGATGTTGCGCCCGAGGTCGGGGGCGTGGTCACATGGTATCCGGATCGTAGTTAGGTCTACCTAAGTGCGCCCGCCCCCGAGCATCAGGAGGCGTCCCATGCCCGCTGCCGAGACCCCGAAGCCGCAGTCCGGCCCCGCCGTGCGCCCCGGACCGTCCATGCGCGACCTGCTGGCCTCCTGCGCGGCGGCCGACGCCGTCTCCCGGCCCCCGAGAGAGCCGGAACCGGTGTGCGACGGCTCCCCAGAGGAGTGCCGCAAGGCCGCGTAAGGCCTCCGGCCGGACGCGGACCCACGTCCCCTTGCCCGACGGCGCCCCCTGACCTGCGCAGACCTGCACGCCGCCGGACGGGCACCGCCCGTCGAGCTTGCGTGAGCTGCGCTGCCGTCGAAGGGGGCACACGCATCCGGCCCCGGCACTGCCCAAGGCCACTCGAACCCGTTGCTCGCCCGGCCGACCGCTCACAGAGTCGGTGCCGCTCTCAACTCAACGGCACGTGCGCGCGGTGCGATGCCCGGCGGGGCGTCGGGTCGTTTCGGTCCCGTGGGCCCGCGCGCCCGGTGCGGCGTCGAGTCGCTTCGGCACGTGGGCGTGCGCGCCCGGCGGGGCGTCGAACCGCTTCGGCACGTGGGCGTGCGCGCCCGGTGGGGTGTCGGGCTGGTTCGGTGCGGCGGGGTCGGGTCCTGCCTCCGGTTGGCGGGTGCTCGCGGAGTCTGTGCGGCTCGCCCGCGGGCGTGTGCCTGCCTTGCGCGGCGGGGCGTCGGGTCGTTCCAGTTCCGTGGGCCTGCGGGCCGGTGGGACGTGGGGCTGCTTCGGGCCGGCGGGATGCGGGTCCTGCCTCCGGCTGGCGGGCCCGCGCGCCCGGTGGGGCGTCGAGTCGCTTCGGCATGTGGGCGTGTGCGCCCGGTGGGGTGTCGGGCCCGCTTTCGGCCGGCGGGGTGTGGGTCCCGCTTCCGCCCCGCGGGGACCGCGCGGCCGGTGGGGTGTCGGGCCGTTTCTCGGCGCGAGGTGCTCGGCGACGCGCACGCCGGGGTGTCGGGTCCCGCTTTCCGCCCGGAGGGCCTAGTGGATCACCACCACCCGGCGGCCGATCGTCGCGAAGTCCCACATCGCCGCGCCGTCCGGGCGGGACTCGCGGATGCCGCCGGTCAGGACGCCGTCGTCCGGCGGCTGGGTCGCCGGTCCGGTCTCCGCGCTGAAGCCGATCGAGACGCCGTTCACGGCGGTGAAGCGGACGACGTGCTCGACGGGGATGCCGTCCGTGCCCGTCACCGCCCCCGAGCGGGAGGTGACCATGTAGACGCCCGGCGCCGGGTCCACCTGGCCGGGGTCGACGCGGAACACGCGCCGGACCTTGTCGCCCTGGTCGACCAGCCACACCCGGTTGTCGTCCAGGCCGTACACGACGCGCGGCCCCCTGCCGGTGCCGGCGGGCAGGGCCGCCGGGTTCTTCTTGTCCCGGGGCGCCTTGGAGGCGCTCACCGCCGGCGGCACGGTCGGCTTCGCGGCGCCGCCCAGCTCGGCCGGGATCGTCGCGGACGCCTGCCAGCCGAGGAAACCGACCGTCGCCAGGGCCGCCGTGGTCAGCCCGGCCACGAACCCCGCGCTGCTGCTTGCCACCGTCGTACACCTCACCACAAATGCAAAGGAAACGGTCTGTGCGGCGACGGTAGCAGTCACCGCCCGCCTCACCGGCGCGTCCGACACGGGCCCCGCGGAGCCGTAGGCTGTTTGCGTGCTCTTGCTCGCTCTGGATACCGCCACACCCGCCGTGACCGTCGCGCTGCACGACGGCACGGACGTCATCGCCTCTACGAGCCAGGTGGACGCGCGCCGGCACGGCGAGCTGCTGCTGCCGGCCGTGGACCGTGTGCTCGCCGAGGCCGGACTGAAGCTGGACGCCGTCACCGGCATCGTCGTCGGCACCGGCCCGGGCCCGTACACCGGGCTGCGCGTGGGCCTGATGACCGCCGACACCTTCGGCCTCGCGCTCGGCGTGCCCGTGCACGGCGTCTGCACCCTGGACGGCCTGGCCTACGCCGCCGACCTGGACTCCGGCCCCTTCGTCGTGGCGACCGACGCCCGCCGCAAGGAGGTCTACTGGGCCACGTACGCCGACTCCCGCACCCGGCTCACCGGCCCGGCGGTCGACCGCCCCGCCGACATCGCCGAGCAGGTCGCCGGACTCCCGGCCGTCGGCGCGGGCGCGCTGCTGTACCCGGACACCTTCCCGCAGGCCCACGCCCCCGAGCACGTCTCCGCCGCTGCCCTCGCCCGGCTCGCCGCCGGGAAACTGGCCGCCGGTGAGGAACTCGACCCGCCGCGCCCGCTGTATCTGCGCCGGCCCGACGCCCAGGTCCCCAAGAACTACAAGGTGGTCACCCCCAAGTGACCGGAGCCGACACCGTCGTCCTGCGCGAGATGCGCTGGTGGGACATCGATCCCGTGCTGGGGCTGGAACGCGACCTGTTCCCCGAGGACGCCTGGTCGCGCGGCATGTTCTGGTCCGAGTTGGCGCACTCCCGGGGCGCCGACGCGACCAGGCGGTACGTCGTCGCCCAGGCCGGCGAGCGCATCGTCGGCTACGCCGGGCTCGCCTCCTCCGGTGAGCAGGCCGACGTGCAGACCATCGCCGTCGCCCGCGACCAGCAGGGCACCGGGCTCGGCAGCCGGCTGCTGACCGAGCTGCTGCGGGCCGCGACCACCTTCGAGTGCGCCGAGGTACTGCTGGAGTGCCGGGTGGACAACACCCGCGCCCAGAAGCTCTACGAGCGCTTCGGCTTCGAACCCATCGGCTTCCGGCGCGGCTACTACCAGCCCGGGAACGTGGACGCCCTGGTCATGCGCCTGACCGACCCTTCTTCCTCCGTACAAGGAACCGAGATCAATGGCTGACGAACCCCTGGTCCTGGGGATCGAGACCTCCTGCGACGAGACCGGTGTCGGCATCGTGCGCGGCACCACCCTGCTGGCCGACGCCATCGCCTCCAGCGTCGACGAACACGCCCGCTTCGGCGGTGTCGTCCCCGAGGTCGCCTCCCGCGCCCACCTGGAGGCGATGGTCCCGACCATCGACCGCGCGCTGAAGGAGGCGGGCGTCAGTGCGAAGGACCTCGACGGCATCGCCGTCACCGCCGGTCCCGGCCTCGCCGGTGCGCTGCTGGTCGGCGTGTCCGCGGCGAAGGCGTACGCCTACGCCCTCGGCAAGCCGCTGTACGGCGTCAACCACCTGGCCTCGCACATCTGCGTCGACCAGCTCGAGCACGGCCAGCTGCCGGAGCCGACGATGGCGCTGCTGGTCTCCGGCGGGCACTCCTCGCTGCTGCTGTCCTCCGACATCACCTCCGACGTCCGCCCGATGGGCGCGACCATCGACGACGCGGCCGGCGAGGCCTTCGACAAGATCGCCCGCGTGCTGGACCTGGGCTTCCCCGGCGGCCCGGTCATCGACCGGTACGCGCGCGAGGGCGACCCGGCGGCGATCGCCTTCCCGCGCGGCCTCACCGGCCCGCGCGACCCGGCGTACGACTTCTCCTTCTCCGGTCTGAAGACCGCCGTCGCCCGCTGGATCGAGGCGAAGCGGGCCGCGGGCGAGGAGGTCCCGGTGCGCGATGTCGCCGCGTCCTTCCAGGAGGCCGTGGTGGACGTGCTCACCCGCAAGGCGGTGCGCGCCTGCAAGGACGAGGGCGTCGACCACCTGATGATCGGCGGCGGCGTGGCCGCCAACTCCCGGCTGCGCGCGCTGGCCCAGGAGCGCTGCGAGAAGGCCGGCATCCGGCTGCGCGTCCCGCGGCCCAAGCTGTGCACGGACAACGGCGCGATGGTCGCCGCGCTCGGCGCCGAGATGGTCGCCCGGGGCCGGGCCACCTCCAGCTGGGACCTGTCCGCCGACTCCTCCCTGCCGGTCACGGACCCGCATGTGCCCGGGCACGGCCCTGCGCACGAGGTGAGCCACGACCACGTGCACGAGGTGAGCAAGGACAACCTGTACTCATGACCGTCGCGGTGATGTGGGAGGCGCGGGCGGTCGCGGGCCGGGGCGCGGACCTGCTGGAGTGGGCCCGGTCCCGGGCCCTGGACGGGACACCGCTGCGCCGCGAGACCTTCCGCGCCCCGCAGGACCGCGTCCTGGTCATCACCTGGTGGGACGCCCCCTACGACGCCGACCTGCCCGAACTGCCCGAGCCGGACGCCGGCCTGGTGACCCGGCCGGTGCACCGGTGGCGGTTCGAGTCGGTGGCGGAGGACTGACCGGGGCGCGGCAGGACAGGGGCGGACCGTTCGCGACCGACGGCAGTCGAATGTTTCGGGCGTGCGGGGATACGATCGCCGCCATGACAGCCTCGGAATCCGCCGATACGCAGACCACAGGCCGGTCCGGCCGCACCGCGACGCTCGCCGAGATCGCCCGTGAGGCCGGGGTGTCGGCCCCGACCGTTTCGAAGGTCCTCAACGGCCGGGCCGATGTCGCCCCGGCCACCCGGGCCCGGGTCGAGGAGTTGCTGCGGGCCCACGGCTACCGGCGCCGGCGCGCCGAGGCCAGCCGCTCCCCGCTGATCGACCTGGTCTTCCACGAGCTGGAGAGCGCGTGGGCGATGGAGGTCATCCGGGGTGTGGAGAACGTCGCCCGGGACGCCGGGCTGAGCGTCGTGCTCAGCGAGAGCGCCGGGCGGCTCACCCCCGGGCGGACCTGGGCCGACCAGGTCGCCGCGCGCCGCCCGCACGGTGTGATCCTCGTGCTGTCCGACCTCGACGAGTCCCAGCGGGCGCTGCTGACCAGCCGTTCCGTCCCGTTCGTGGTGATGGACCCGGCCGGCGACCCCGGCGCCGACGTGCCCTCCATCGGCGCGACCAACTGGCAGGGCGGCCTCGCCGCCACCCGTCATCTGATCGATCTCGGCCACACCCGGATCGGTGCGATCAGCGGGCCGAAGCGGATGATCTGCAGCCGCGCCCGTGTCGACGGCTACCGCGCCGCTCTGGAGACCGCTGGGCTCCCGGTCGACCCGGAGCTGGTCCGGACCGGCGACTTCCACCACGAGACCGGCTACCGGCTCGGCCGCGAGCTGCTGCGGCTGCCGGAGCGGCCCACGGCCGTCTTCGCGGGCAACGACCTGCAGGCGCTCGGCCTGTACGAGGCCGCGCGCGAGCTGGGCCTGCGCATCCCCGAGGACCTCAGCGTGGTCGGCTTCGACGATCTGCCGGTGGCCCGCTGGGTCGGGCCGCCGCTGACGACCGTACGGCAGCCGCTGACCGAGATGGCGGAGGCGGCGGCCCGGCTGGTGCTGGAGCTGGGACGCGACGGCGGGACGCCGGTGGCCACCCGGGTGGAGCTCGCGACCAGCCTCGTGGTGCGGGCGAGCACGGGGGCGCCGGCGGCCGGAAGGTGACGAATTGACGGGTGAGGCGTCTGCCCCCACACTCCTCCGAAGTCAATCGGTTGCCCAACCGAAACTTTCGGAGCAGCAGCAGGTGCGCGGCCCCACCCTGGTCCGGCACAGCCAGAACCCGAGCCGGCTGACCGGCCGCAGCTGGACCCCGGCCCGTGGGGGTTCACCGACTCCGACTCCTGGGTGCCGAGCACCTTCCCCGGCTACGGCGCGGCGACGCCGTACGACGAGAACCACCAGCCGAAGCCGGCGTACCACGGCATCGCGGAGGCGCTCGGCGGCAGCGCAGGAAACGCGAACGGGAGCGGTGGCGACCCCGCACCCGTGGTGTCGGTGGGCTGAGAGAAATTTCCCGAGAGAAATCCGGCGGGTGTGTCGATCCCGTCGTCCGCCGATCGACGCAGGGGTGAGAGGCCGGGAAGGACCCGGCCGACCGGACACCGAGGAGGCGTCATGCCCCGCTATCTGTCGCTCGTGCGGATCGACGAGAACAACGCGCCCGCCGGAGGCCCCAGCGCCGAGCTGATGCAGCGCATGGGAGAGCTGATCGAGGAGATGACCAAGGCCGGCGTGCTGCTCGACACCGCCGGGCTGACCCCGACCGCGCAGGGCGCCCGGGTGCACTACGAGGGCGGGCAGCTCTCCCTCGTCGACGGGCCGTTCACCGAGACCAAGGAGGTCATCGGCGGATACGCCCTGATGCAGTGCAAGGACCAGGCCGAGGCCGTGGAGTGGACCAAGCGGTTCCTGAAGGTCCACGAGGCGGAGTGGACGGTCACCTGCGAACTGCGGGAGATCGCGGAGGGCTGAGTTCCGCTTGGTCCGCGGCCCTGCCGGGTGTTCGATGGTGGGTTGTGACCGCACAGCCCACCGCCGACCCGCGCAGCGCCATCGAGACGGTCTTCCGGCTCGAGTCCCCGCGCGTCATCGCCGCCGTCGCCCGGATCGTCCGGGATGTCGGCGTGGCCGAGGAACTCGCCCAGGACGCCCTCGTCGCGGCGCTGGAGCAGTGGCCGCGCGACGGGGTGCCCGACAACCCGGGCGCCTGGCTGACCACCACCGCCCGCCGCCGCGCCGTCGACCTGATCCGGCGCCGGGAGACCCACACCCGCAAGCTCCAGGAGATCGGCCGCGGCCTCGACACGACGGTCCCGCCGCAGGAGCCCGCCGATCCCGACGACATCGACGACGGCCTGCTCCGGCTCGTCTTCACCGCCTGCCACCCGGTGCTGTCCGCCGAGGCCCGCATCGCCCTCACGCTGCGCCTGCTCGGCGGCCTGACCACCGCCGAGATCGCCCGCGCGTTCCTGGTACCGGAGCCGACGGTCGCCCAGCGGATCGTGCGCGCCAAGCGCACCCTCGCCACGAGGAACGTCGCCTTCGAGGTCCCCAGCGGCCCCGACCGCGCCGCCCGCCTCGGCTCGGTCCTCGACGTCATCTACCTGATCTTCAACGAGGGGTACGCGGCCACCGCCGGCGACGACTGGCTGCGCCCGTCGCTGTGCGAGGACGCGCTGCGGCTCGCCCGGCAGCTCGCCCAGCTGATGCCGAAGGAACCCGAGGTGCACGGGCTCGCGGCGCTGCTGGAGCTCCAGGCCGCCCGCTCCGCCGCCCGCACCGGCCCGAACGGCGAGCCGGTCCTGCTCGCGGACCAGAACCGCAGCCGCTGGAACCGCCTGCTGATCGCCCGCGGCGTGGCCGCGCTGGAACGCGCCGAGGCCACGGCCGCCGGCCCGCCCGGGCCGTACGCCCTCCAGGCGGCCATCGCGGCCTGCCACGCCCGCGCCCACACCTACCAGGAGACCGACTGGGCGGCCATCGCGACCCTGTACGGCCTGCTCGCCGCCCGCGCCCCCTCACCGGTCGTGGAACTGAACCGGGCGGTCGCCGTGTCCATGGCGGACGGCCCCGGCCCCGCCCTGGAGATCGTCGACGCCCTCGCCGACCGGCTGCGCGACTACCACCTCCTGCCCAGCGTCCGCGGCGACCTGCTGCGGCGCCTCGGCCGTACGGCGGAGGCCCGCGCGGAGTTCGAACGCGCCGCGTCCCTCACCGCCAACGAGCGCGAGCGCGAACTGCTGCAGCGACGCGCGGCGGAGTGCGGGTAGGGCCTGTCGCTCGGATCAGGCCGGCCGGCCGAGCAGCATGGTGGGGGCGCCCGCGACGCGGGTGAGGAAGACGGTGACGGCCAGGGTGCCGTGCGGCTTCGGCAGCACCTTGCGGCGCAGTTCCTCCGGCTCGACCGCCGAGCCCCGCTTCTTCACCGTCAGCACGCCCACCTCGCGCTCACGCAGCAGCGCCTTCAACTTCTTGACGTTGAAGGGGAGTTGGTCGGTGATCCGGTAGGCGGAGGCGTACGGCGTCGGGTGCAGCTCGTCGGACGTGACGTACGCGATCGTCGCGTCCAGCAGTCCGCCGCCGACCTGTTCGGCCACCTCGGCGACCAGGTGGGCGCGGATGACGGCGCCGTCGGGCTCGTAGAGGTACCGGCCGACGGGGCGGACGGCCGGGTCGGGCAGCCCGCGGCCGGGCAGCGTGTACGGCCCGGGCAGCAGCGTCGCCCGGAAGGCGCCCGGCGACCCGGCGCCGAACCACAGCACCGCCTCCTTCACGTCGCCGCCGTCGGAGATCCACTCCGCCTCGGCCTCGGCGGGGACCGCCTCGTGGGGAACGCCGGGGGCGATCTTCAGCGCGGCGTGCGGCGCCTTCAGCGCCGCCTGCACGGCCCAGGACAGGGGCGGCGAATAGGCCTCGGGGTTGAAGACGCGGCCGCGCCCGCCGCGCCGGGCGGGGTCCACGAACACCGCGTCGTATCCGGCGGTGTCCACCTCCGTGACGTCCGCCTCCCGCACCTCGATCAGGTCGGCCAGCCCGAGTGCCCCGGCGTTGGCGCGGGCCGCCGCCGCGGTCAGCGGGTCGCGGTCCACGGCGAGGACGCGGATGCCGGCGCGGGCGAGGGCGATCGCGTCACCGCCGATGCCGCAGCACAGGTCGGCGACGGAAGTGACGCCCAGGTCCTTCATCCGGGCCGCCCGGTACGCCGCGACGCTCGCCCGCGTGGACTGTTCGACGCCGTTGGGGGTGAAGAACATGCGCGCGGCGTCCTCGGCCCCGAACTTGGCCACCGCCCGCTGCCGCAGCCGCGCCTGGCCGAGCGCGGCCGACACCAGCTCCGCCGGGTGCTCGCGGCGCAGCCGGGTGGCGACGGCGAGTTCGTCGGCCGGGTCGGTGTCACGGACCTGCTCGAGCAGGGCGCGTCCTTCGGGGGTGAGGAGGGGGGCGAGGTCGTTCACCGGGTCGTTCACCGGGTCATTGTCGGGCAGGGGGGTGGGGGTCCGGCCAGCCGGGCGGGTCTGCGCTCCGGCCGGCCGCCCGGGGTGTGGGCCAGTCGGTGGATGGTGGGCGGTCGGTGGTGGTGTCGGGGCGGCTCCTGGGGGGCGGGCTGCGAAGATCCGGGCCCATGGGAGTAGTCGTACAAAATGATAAAAGTCGGGCGCGTCGGTCTGGGGTTCTGCGCGGCTCACTCGCCGCTCTCGCCGCCGCCGCCCTCGCCTCCGGGTGCGCCGCGGGCACGGGCCCCACCGGGTCCGAGGTGGACCCGGCCGCCGGTCAGCAGCAGGCCCTGCACGCGCCCCCGGCGCGCGCCCTCGACTCCTACGCCACCAGGCTGCGCGCCGAGCACGCCGCGCGCGTGGCCGCCGCCAAGCGCTGGGGCCTGGCCGCGGTGCCGCTGACCGCCCCGCCGCCGCCCCGGCAGAAGCCCCGGATCCACGCCCGTCGGGGCTTCGAGGTCGACGACCAGGAGGAACTGGGCCTGCCGCCGGTCTTCACCCGCATCCCGACCGACCAGAAGGTCGTCTTCCTCACGATCGACGACGGCGCCGAGAAGGACCCGGCGTTCCTGCGCATGATGAGCGACCTGCGCATCCCGTACACGGCCTTCCTCAGCGACTACCTGATCAAGGACGACTACGGCTACTTCAAGAAGATGCAGGCGCGGGGCGTGACGCTGAACAACCACACCCTGCACCACCCGTATCTGCCGGGGCTGTCCTACGCGCAGCAGAAGCAAGAGATCTGCGGCATGCAGGACATCATGGAGAAGCAGTACGGCAAGCGGCCGACCGTCTTCCGGCCGCCGTACGGCAACTACAACCAGGACACGCTGCGTGCCGCCAAGTCCTGCGGGATCAAGTACGCCCCGATCTGGGACGAGGAGGTCTTCGTCGACCACTGGGAGTACCGCGAGGACGACCAGGACCTCCACCCCGGCGACATCGTCCTGACGCACTTCCGCGGCCGGGACGACTGGAAGGGCACGATGCCCGACATGGTCCGCCGGTTCCTGAAGAAGGTGACGGACAAGGGGTACGCGGTGGCACGCCTGGAGGACTACCTGTGAGAACGCGGGGGGTGCCGGCCGTCCTGGCCGTCCTGGCGGCGGTCTGTTCGGCGGCGGTCTGCCTGACGGGGTGCGCGCAGTCGGTGGATCCGATCGAGCGGCTGGGCAAGAAGACGGCGGAACGGGTGAGCACGCACCGTCCCGCGGACGGCTCCGCGCGCCCTCCCGCCGGGGAGCCGGCGTACCGCCGCTGGGGTCTGGAGCGGCCGCTGACCCCGGCGCCCTCCGCTGCGCGCGGGCGCGTCGGCCGTGTCCTCGGCGGCGCCGAGTCCGGTCTGCCGCTGGTCGTCGACCGTGTGCCGACGCGGGACAAGGTCGTCTTCCTGACGTACGACGACGTCGCCGAGCGGGATCCCCGGTTCGCCGACCTGGTGCGGGAGCTGCGGCTGCCGGTGGGCATGTTCCTCACGGACAGTGTGGTCGGGCCGGGGTACGCGCACTTCGCGCGGCTGCGGGCGGCGGGGGCGTCGCTGGAGAACCACACGCTCGACCACCCCGCGATGCGGGGGCTGCCGTACGCCGGGCAGCGGGCGGAGATCTGCGGGCAGCAGCGCAAGCTGCACGCCCGGTTCGGGGTGCGGCCGCGGCTCTTCCGGCCGCCGTACGGCGCGTACGACGCGACGACGCTGCGGGCGGCGGGGGACTGCGGGATCTCGGCGGTGGTGCTGTGGCGGGTGTCGCTGTCGCTGGGGGGTGACGGGGGATTGTCGTACGCCTCGGGGGAGCATCGGCTGGAGCCGGGCGACATCATCGCGGTGGACCCGGACGAGACGACGGGGCCGGTGCTGCGGAAGCGGACGGTGCGGTTGCTGCGGGAGATTCAGCGTCGGGGGCTGGGGGTGGGACGGTTGGAGGACTACCTGTAGGTGGACTTCCCGCAGCCGTACGACGTCGCCGGGGGCTGCGGATTCCGAGACGCGCCGCACGGTAATTGGCACTCCGCTTGACCGAGTGCTAATCGCGGTCATAGTCTCGGCTCTGGCACTCGGCAGATGAGAGTGCCAACAAAGCGACGGGCAGGTCCGGCACCCGCGACGACGGATCGACCTGGTCGCCACCTCAGACAGTTAACCCCGTGAGATCTCCGAAGGGGGAGGTCGGATCGTGACGACCGCCAGCTCCAAGGTTGCCATCAAGCCGCTCGAGGACCGCATTGTGGTCCAGCCGCTCGACGCCGAGCAGACCACGGCCTCTGGCCTGGTCATCCCGGACACCGCCAAGGAGAAGCCCCAGGAGGGCGTCGTCCTGGCCGTGGGCCCGGGCCGTATCGAAGACGGCAAGCGCGTCGAGCTCGACGTGACCGTCGGCGACGTCGTGCTCTACAGCAAGTACGGCGGCACCGAGGTGAAGTACAACAACGAGGAGTACCTCGTTCTCTCGGCCCGCGACGTGCTCGCGATCATCGAGAAGTAAGCACACTTCACCCGAAGCTCTGCTTTCAGCTGCGCCCTGGCCCCTGCGACCGATAACGAAGCCGGGCGCCGGGGCGCAGTCGTTTTACCCACGAGATTTCCGAGAGGGCTCCCGCTGCCATGGCGAAGATCCTGAAGTTCGACGAGGACGCCCGTCGCGCCCTCGAGCGCGGCGTCAACAAGCTTGCCGACACCGTCAAGGTGACGATCGGCCCCAAGGGCCGCAACGTCGTCATCGACAAGAAGTTCGGCGCCCCGACCATCACCAACGACGGCGTGACCATCGCCCGCGAGGTCGAGGTCGAGGACCCGTACGAGAACCTCGGCGCCCAGCTGGTCAAGGAGGTGGCGAC
This sequence comes from Streptomyces sp. NPDC097129, assembly GCF_055668065.1. Taxonomy (NCBI): domain Bacteria; kingdom Bacillati; phylum Actinomycetota; class Actinomycetes; order Kitasatosporales; family Streptomycetaceae; genus Streptomyces; species Streptomyces sp. NPDC097129. The sequence goes on from NZ_JBVOQE010000007.1 coordinate 255,413, forward strand.
CAAGACCAACGACATCGCGGGTGACGGTACGACCACCGCGACCGTGCTGGCCCAGGCGCTCGTGCGCGAGGGTCTGAAGAACGTCGCCGCCGGCGCTTCCCCGGCCGCCCTGAAGAAGGGCATCGACGCCGCGGTCAAGGCCGTCTCCGACGAGCTGCTCGCCACCGCGCGCCCGATCGACGAGAAGTCCGACATCGCCGCCGTCGCCGGGCTGTCCGCCCAGGACAGCCAGGTCGGCGAGCTCATCGCCGAGGCGATGGACAAGGTCGGCAAGGACGGTGTCATCACCGTCGAGGAGTCCAACACCTTCGGCCTGGAGCTCGACTTCACCGAGGGCATGGCCTTCGACAAGGGCTACCTGTCCCCGTACTTCGTGACGGACCAGGAGCGTATGGAGGCCGTCCTCGACGACCCGTACATCCTGATCACCCAGGGCAAGATCGGCGCCATCGCGGACCTGCTGCCGCTGCTGGAGAAGGTCATCCAGGCCGGCTCCTCCAAGCCGCTGCTGATCATCGCCGAGGACGTCGAGGGCGAGGCCCTGTCGACGCTGGTCGTCAACAAGATCCGCGGCACCTTCAACGCCGTCGCGGTGAAGGCCCCCGGCTTCGGCGACCGCCGCAAGGCGATGCTGCAGGACATGGCCGTCCTCACCGGCGCCACCGTCATCTCCGAGGAGGTCGGCCTCAAGCTCGACCAGGTCGGACTCGACGTGCTGGGCACCGCCCGCCGCGTGACCGTCACCAAGGACGACACCACGATCGTCGAGGGTGCCGGCAAGGCCGAGGACCTGACGGGCCGCGTCGCGCAGATCAAGGCCGAGATCGAGAACACCGACTCCGACTGGGACCGCGAGAAGCTCCAGGAGCGCCTCGCGAAGCTGGCCGGCGGCGTGTGCGTGATCAAGGTCGGCGCCGCCACCGAGGTGGAGCTGAAGGAGAAGAAGCACCGTCTGGAGGACGCCATCTCCGCGACCCGCGCCGCGGTCGAGGAGGGCATCGTCTCCGGTGGTGGCTCCGCGCTGGTCCACGCCGTCAAGGTCCTCGAGGGCAACCTCGGCAAGACCGGCGACGAGGCCACCGGTGTCTCCGTGGTCCGCAAGGCCGCCGTCGAGCCGCTGCGCTGGATCGCCGAGAACGCCGGCCTCGAGGGCTACGTCATCACCTCCAAGGTCGCCGAGCTCGACAAGGGCCAGGGCTTCAACGCCGCCACCGGCGAGTACGGCGACCTGGTGAAGGCCGGCGTCATCGACCCGGTCAAGGTCACCCGCTCCGCCCTGGAGAACGCCGCCTCCATCGCCTCCCTGCTGCTCACGACCGAGACCCTGGTCGTCGAGAAGAAGGAAGAGGAAGAGGCCGCCGCGGGCCACGGCCACAGCCACGGTCACTCCCACTGACGCACGTCAGCACCAAGGCCCGGCACCCTCTGGGTGCCGGGCCTTCGCGTTGCCGGCTACTGCTCCAGCGCGTCGAGCGCACCCAGCTGCGCCATCAGCCCGAGCCGGTCGTACTGCCACCACCCCTCGGCGATCCTGCCGTCCTCACCGCACCGGAAGACGGTCGTACCGGTCATGGCGACCTGCCGTCCGGTGGGCGCGAGCCCCATGAACTCGCCGATGTGGGTCGCGTCGCAGGTCCACCGGGTGCACACCCGGTCGCCCTGGGCGATCTGGTCCTCGACGCGGAAGCTGAGGCGGAAACCACCGCGCCACATCTCCATCTCGCGCCGCATCGCGTCCCGGCCCATGGTGTCCTGCTCGTTGGCGGGATCGTGGTCGTGGTAGTCCTCGGCGATCAGGTCGTCCAGCGGGGGCAGATCGCCCTCGACGGCGAGCATCTCGAAGAACCGCCGCACGGTCGCCGCGTTCAGCTGGTCGTCACGCACCACTTCCAGATCGGTGAACGACGGCATCTCGTCACAGAGGGCGATCATCTCCTGGAAGATCTTGTCGGTCTCGGGCAGGTTCGAGTTCCGCATCGCGTCCTCGTACGACGGGAACTCCACGATCTCGATGAAGTGCGACGCGTCGGACCGGTCCTTGCCGACCACACTGTGCGTCGCCGTCCGCTTCCCCTTGGTCTTCTCCACCCACGTGTCCATCAGCCGGTCCATCTCGTCGAACCGGCTGGTCCTGCAGTCGATGAGCTGTACGAAGGTCATGGCGCCACCTCGGTTCCCCCACGGGTCCGGGTCGATCAGCACCATTCTCCTCCCTGGGCATCCAGGCGGCATGCGAGCGCGGGGGGAGCGGTCACCACCGCGCCGTCACTGCGGCCCGTACTTCCGCCCCGTCCGCGACGTGATGCCGCCCAGCAGTCCGCGCGGGACGAGTTTCGCCGCGCCCAGCAGGGCCTTGTAGCGGGGGTCGGGGACGGACAGGGTGCGGCCGCGGGCCAGGTCCGTCAGGGCCGTCGCGACGACCTTGTCGGCGTCCAGCCACATCCAGCCCGGGATGTTGTCCGTGCCCATCCCGGCCCGCTGGTGGAACTCGGTGCGCACGAAACCCGGGCACAGCGCCATCAGCCGTACGCCGCTGCCCGCCAGGTCGCGCGCCGCGCCCTGGGAGAACTGCACGACCCACGCCTTGGACGCCCCGTACGTGCCGCGCGGCACGAAGGCGGCGACCGACGCGACGTTCACCACGCCGCCCCGGCCGCGTTCGCGCATCGCCTCCGTCGCCGCCGACGTCAGCCGCAGCACCGCCTCGCAGTGCACCTTCAGCATCCTCAGCTCGTCGGCCATCGGGACTTCGAGATAGCGGCCCTTGTTGCCGAAGCCGGCGTTGTTGATCAGCAGGTCGACGGGGTTGCGCCGGTCACCCAAGCGGGCGGCGACCGCCTCGATGCCCTCGTCCGTGGCCAGGTCGGCCGTCAGCACCTTCGCCTCGATGCCGTGCCGGTCGTGCAGCTCGGTCGCCTGCTCGCGCAGCCGCTTGGTGTCCCGGGCCACCAGCACCAGGTCATGCCCGTCACCCGCCAGCCGCCGCGCGAACGCGGCACCGATCCCCGCGGTCGATCCCGTAATCAGAGCCGTTGTCATGCGCCAAGACTAGTTACCCGGACCGACAGTCTCCGCGCCGCGCACCCCCGGCCTGACGTCCGCTCAGTGTCCTTGCCGCCCGACGTATTTGCGCGCCGCCGCCAGCGACTCCGGGTGCAGCGCCGCGCCGGCCGCGAGCAGCCGCGGCAGCAGCTCCCGCTCGGTGGTGACGGCCCGGAACTGCACCGCCACGGTCACGTCGTGCTCCGGCCGGTGCACCACCTCGATCGCGTCGCCCGCGCGGATCTCCCCGGGCTCGATCACCCGCAGATACGCCCCCGGCGCGCCCCCGCGCGTGAACCGGCGCACCCAGCCCTTCTCGCCCAGGTGCTCCTGGAAGGTACGGCACGGGATGCGCCCGCTGGTCACCTCCAGCACCACGTCGGGGCCGATCCGCCAGCGCTCCCCGATCAGCGCGCCGGCCACGTCCACGCCCCGCGTGGTGAGGTTCTCGCCGAAGAGGCCGTTCGTCAGCGGCCGGCCCAGCTCGCGCTCCCAGGCGTCCAGGTCCTCGCGGGCGAAGGCGTACACCGCCTGGTCGTCGCCGCCGTGGTGGCGGGTGTCGCACACCGCGTCCCCGGCGATCCCGCTCGCGCCGACCCCCTTCGGCCCCGGCGCGGTCACCTTAACCGGTCCGTCCACCGGGCGCTTGTCGATGCCGGTCAGCCCGTCCGGCTGGTCGGTGTAGGGGACGGGCCGGGCCTGGCCCACGTTGAGTGACAGAAGCTTCATGGGGGCACGGTAGCGAGCAGACCTCAAAGTGTCGACGCAGTATTCTGCGCCGTATCCAAGCCTCGCTTATGCTTGTGGGGTGATCGAGGCCCGTCATCTCCGTGTCCTGCGCGCCGTGGCCACCACCGGCTCCTTCTCCGCCGCGGCCCGCGAGCTGGGATGCACCCAGCCCGCCGTGAGCCAGCAGATGAAGGCCCTGGAGGGCTCCGTCGGCACCCCGCTGCTGGTGCGCACGGGGCGCGAGATGCGGCTGACCCAGGCCGGAGAGGCCCTGGTGCGGCACGCGACCGGCATCCTCGCCGGGCTGACCGCCGCCGAGGAGGAGGTCGCCGCCATCGCCGGGCTGCGCGCCGGCCGGGTCCGGCTGGTCTCCTTCCCCAGCGGCAGCTCCACCCTCGTCCCGACCGCCCTGGCCGCCCTGCGCGCCGCCCACCCCGGCACCCGGGTCTCCCTGGAGGAGGCCGAACCGCCGCGGTCCGTGGAACTGCTGCGCGAGGGCGACTGCGACATCACGCTCGCCTTCCGCTACGAGGGCGCGGCGGGCGCCGAGGAGTGGGACGACCTCGTCGTACGGCCGCTGCTGACGGACCGTCTCGTCGCGCTGCTGCCGGAGCGGCACCGGCTCGCGGCGCGCGCGGAGCCCCTGGCCATCGGCGCGCTGGCCGGCGAGCCGTGGATCGCGGGCTGCCCGCGCTGCCGGGGCCAGCTGGTCGAGGTCTGCGAGGGCGCGGGCTTCACGCCCCGCATCGACTTCGCCACCGACGACTATCCCGCGGTGGTCGGCCTGGTCGGCGCGGGCCTCGGCGTCGCCGTCCTGCCCCAGCTCGCCGTGGAGTCCGTACGTCCTCGTGGCGTACGCATGTTGACGCTTGAACCGTCGGTGCGGCGGGAGATCGTCGCCCTCACCCTGCCCGACCTGGCCCAGGTGCCGGCGGTCGCGGCGACGCTGGAGCAGCTGGCGCGGACGGCGCGGCGCTAGGGGGCTCCCTTCCGTGCTCCTCCCCGGGCGCCCGGGGGCGCCCCGGCGGGCGACGAAATCAAGGGCACGCGCATGTGTGCGTGCCCTGGGTGTGATGCAGAAACGTTCCTTCAGGTGTTCGAACCGGCATGCCCGCCGGCCGAAGCCGTCACCAGGCGGTTGCGTGCCCGCCCCATGAGCTCTTCGCGCTCGTCCTCGGTCAACCCGCCCCACACACCGTACGGTTCGCGCACCGCCAGAGCGTGTGCCGCGCACTGGGCGCGGACCGGGCACCTCATGCAGACCTCTTTGGCCGAGTTCTCGCGAGCACTCCGCGCCGCACCGCGCTCACCCTCCGGATGAAAGAAGAGGGAGCTGTCCACACCGCGGCAGGCAGCGAGCAGCTGCCAGTCCCACAGGTCCGCGTTCGGTCCGGGAAGGCGGGAGAAATCTGCCATTACGTGACCCCTTGCAGCCGTTCTGAGTGGATACGGTGCCCACGACCGTACAACTACGATCTAAGGAGATGAAAATATGACTCATTGCGAATCTAGCCTCAGACACCAGCGCATGGGAAGAAATGGGGCCAAATGGGGCATGGTTGTGATGAAAGCTTGAGGGTTGGCCCTGTGTGTCTCCACTGTGTTCGCCCCCTCACGTAGAGTGCCGAAGATGGCAGATGGCCCCGTAACTCTTTCGAGTGACCGTCGTTGAGAGTGCGGAGGCGGTTGGAAACACAAGGGCTCGGGCAGGCGTCCGAGACGGTCGACCGCACAGGTGACGATTTCGTACCAGCCTGGAGGCACAAGGTGACGCGCATCAGCTGCGGAGGGCGGCCATGACTTCCGTCCTCGTCTGCGACGACTCCCCGCTTGCCCGAGAGGCGCTCCGCCGCGCGGTCGCGACCGTGCCCGGCGTCGAGCGCGTGACGACGGCGGCCAACGGCGAGGAAGTCCTCCGCCGCTGGGGCGCCGATCGCTCGGACCTCATTCTGATGGACGTCCGCATGCCCGGCCTGGGCGGCGTCGAGACCGTCCGCCGGCTGCTGTCCGCCGACCCCGGCGCCCGCATCATCATGCTCACCGTCGCCGAGGACCTCGACGGCGTGGCCCTCGCGGTCGCCGCCGGTGCCCGCGGCTACCTGCACAAGGACGCCTCGCGCGCCGAGCTGCGCGCCACGGTGACGCAGGCGCTGGCCGACCCGACCTGGCGGCTGGCCCCGCGCCGCCTGCGCTCGGCGGAGATGGGCGCCGCGCCCACCCTCACCGCCCGCGAGATCCAGGTGCTGGAGGGCATGAGCCACGGCCGCTCGAACGCCGAGATCGGCCGCGAGCTGTTTCTCTCCGAGGACACCGTCAAGACCCACGCCCGGCGCCTGTTCAAGAAGCTCGGCGCTTCGGACCGCGCCCACGCGGTGGCGCTCGGCTTCCGCTGGGGCCTGGTCCGCTAGGGCCCCGGCGGGCCGGACGGCGGCGGGTGACAGCGCCGTGTCGACGTGGACGAACGGGGCGCGGCGCCCCCGGCCGCGCGGCGGTGAGCCGGGGAACCTCGGCGGCTCCGCGGCGTACGGCGCCGACCGGCCCCATGCGGCGCGCTTCGCGCCCTCTGTGGTGGTCACCCGCCCTGATCGATCCGGTGTGCTGGAAGGCCGATCCGGGGCCCGGCGGGGTGACGTCCGCGGGGTGATCCGGAAGCACGGGGGCTCGCCTTCGCCGGGGCAATGCGCCGGCGCGTGTCGTGGCTCCCGTGACCGCGTCGCTCGGGATCTGCGGCCCCGTCGCATCCCGGCCGCCGGCACCGACCCGCGACGACGGCCGCGGGGGTGCGGCCTCTCTCACCGGTCACGCTCCGTGTACGGCGACTGCTGTCTCCGGTTCCCGTGCGGCGGCGTGCGCCGCTCACCCGAGCCGTCGGTCCCGTGTGGTCGCCGGGCCCTTGCCCGTCGTACCCCGACCGGGCGCCCGCGCGGGGCGTGCCTCCTTCACGACGCGGCCGGGTGCCACCCGTCCCGTCTGTCTCTCCGCACCGTGGGCGGGCCGTCCGTCATGCGGGGGGCCGGTCTTCCGGGGCTCGGGCACACGCGCGCGTACCAGGGTTCGCCGCCGTCCCGGAGAGTCCTCGCGGACGCCCGCTGCTCGTTTCGGCGCCGATGCCGCATCCTTGAGGTGTGGAGTTCCTCGGGGACGAGTCGGTCGAGCGGAAGGGGAGGGCGCAGGGGATGAGTTCCGGCGCACCTGCTCATAACGCTTCGGTGCACAACGCCGAGCGCGGTGCCACGGACGTCAGAGCCGCAGGGCACCATGGACCGATGCGTGAGGACGAGGCGGGCACTCCTGCCCAGGGGGCGATCGGCCCACTCGTGCACCGTGCCGTGGACGGCGACGAACAGGCCACGCACGACCTGCTCGCCCACGTCCACCCCCTCGCCCTGCGCTACTGCCGTACGCGGCTGTCGCGGCTGCCCGGCGACGCCCGGCACTTCGTCGAGGACCTCGCCCAGGAGGTCTGCGTCGCCGTGCTGCTCGCGCTGCCCCGCTACAAGGACACCGGCCGGCCCTTCGAGGCGTTCGTCTTCGCCATCGCCGCCCACAAGGTCGCCGACCTCCAGCGGGCGGCGATGCGGCACCCCGGCTCGACCGCCGTGCCGTCCGACGAGATGCCCGAACGGCCCGACGACTCCCTCGGGCCCGAGGAGCGCGCCCTGCTCAGCAGCGATGCCGAGTGGGCGAAGAAACTGCTGGCCAACCTCCCGGAGAACCAGCGCGAGCTGCTGCTGCTGCGCATCGCGGTGGGCCTCACCGCCGAGGAGACCGGCCAGATGTTGGGAATGTCACCCGGCGCGGTCCGGGTGGCGCAGCACCGTGCGCTGAGCCGGCTGCGGGCGCTCGCCGAGCAGTAACTGCGCCTGACCCCGGTGGGATCGGCGCCTTGCTTGAACAGGCGACCACCCGGTTCCGTACGAACATACGAAGACGGAAGCCGTCCACAACCGTGGAATGAGACGGGTCCATCTCCCGTTAGCATGGACATCCGCACCGATCAAGGCCATTTGGGGAAGGTGTCATGACTGCAAACGTCGACGGAGTGCCCGGTAAATTCGCGACACTCGGGCTGACCTACGACGACGTGCTGCTGCTGCCGGGTGCATCCGAGGTGCTCCCCAACGCGGTCGACACCTCGTCCCGCATCTCCCGCAACGTCCGGGTCAACATCCCGCTGCTCTCGGCGGCGATGGACAAGGTGACCGAGTCCCGCATGGCGATCGCGATGGCGCGGCTCGGCGGCGTGGGCGTCCTGCACCGCAACCTCTCGATCGAGGACCAGGTCAACCAGGTCGACCTGGTGAAGCGCTCCGAGTCCGGCATGGTGGCCAACCCCATCACCATCCACCCGGACGCCACGCTCGCCGAGGCCGACGCGCTGTGCGCCAAGTTCCGCATCAGCGGTGTCCCCGTCACGGACGGCAACCGCAGGCTGCTCGGCATCGTCACCAACCGCGACATGGCCTTCGAGAGCGACCGCAGCCGTCAGGTCCGCGAGGTCATGACCCCGATGCCGCTGGTCACCGGCAAGGTGGGCATCTCCGGCGTCGAGGCCATGGAGCTGCTGCGCAAGCACAAGATCGAGAAGCTGCCGCTGGTCGACGACGAGGGCGTCCTCAAGGGCCTGATCACCGTCAAGGACTTCGTCAAGGCCGAGAAGTACCCGAACGCCGCCAAGGACGCCGAGGGCCGCCTGCTCGTCGGCGCCGCCGTGGGCGCCAGCCCCGAGGCCCTCGAGCGCGCCCAGGCCCTCGCCGCGGCCGGCGTGGACTTCCTCGTCGTCGACACCTCCCACGGCCACAACAGCAACGCGCTGAGCTGGATGGCGAAGATCAAGTCCAGCGTGAACGTCGATGTGATCGGCGGCAACGTCGCCACGCGCGACGGCGCGCAGGCGCTGATCGACGCCGGTGTCGACGGCATCAAGGTCGGCGTGGGCCCCGGTTCCATCTGCACCACGCGCGTGGTCGCGGGCATCGGCGTCCCCCAGGTCACCGCCATCTACGAGGCCTCCCTCGCGGCCCGCCCCGCCGGCGTCCCGCTGATCGGCGACGGCGGTCTGCAGTACTCCGGCGACATCGGCAAGGCGCTGGCCGCCGGCGCCGACACCGTCATGCTCGGCAGCCTCCTCGCCGGCTGTGAGGAGTCGCCCGGCGAGCTGCTCTTCATCAACGGCAAGCAGTTCAAGTCGTACCGCGGCATGGGCTCGCTCGGTGCCATGCAGTCCCGCGGCCAGGCGAGGTCGTACTCCAAGGACCGCTACTTCCAGGCCGAGGTCTCCTCCGACGACAAGCTCGTGCCCGAGGGCGTCGAGGGCCAGGTGCCCTACCGCGGCCCGCTGGCCAACGTGCTGCACCAGCTCGTTGGCGGTCTGCGCCAGACCATGGGCTACGTGGGCGCCGCCACCATCGAGGAGATGGAGTCCAAGGGCCGCTTCGTCCGGATCACGTCCGCGGGCCTGAAGGAGAGCCACCCGCACGACATCCAGATGACGGTCGAGGCGCCGAACTACAGCAGCAAGTGACGTCCACGCGCGCGTGAAGGTCTTACGACGGCGGCCCCGGGACAACCGGGGCCGCCGTTGTCGTACCCGTCGGGGATACTGGAAGGCGCTGCAACGCATCAGGGAAAGGCCACCAACGTGACTGAGATCGAGATCGGGCGCGGCAAGCGCGGCCGCCGGGCGTACGCCTTCGACGACATCGCCGTCGTCCCCAGCCGCCGTACGCGGGACCCGAAGGAGGTCTCGATCGCCTGGCAGATCGACGCCTACCGCTTCGAGCTGCCCTTCCTGGCCGCCCCCATGGACTCCGTCGTCTCCCCGGCGACCGCGATCCGCATCGGCGAGCTGGGCGGCCTCGGCGTGCTCAACCTCGAGGGCCTGTGGACGCGGTACGAGGACCCGCAGCCGCTGCTCGACGAGATCGCCGAGCTGCCGGCCGAGGCCGCGACCCGCCGGCTGCAGGAGGTCTACGCCGCGCCGATCAAGGAGGAGCTGATCGGGCAGCGCATCAAGGAGGTGCGCGACTCGGGTGTCGTCACCGCGGCCGCGCTGTCCCCGCAGCGCACGGCCCAGTTCTCCAAGGCCGTCGTCGACGCGGGCGTGGACATCTTCGTCATCCGCGGCACGACGGTCTCGGCGGAGCACGTGTCGTCCGCGCACGAGCCGCTGAACCTCAAGCAGTTCATCTACGAGCTGGACGTCCCGGTGATCGTCGGCGGCTGCGCCACGTACACCGCCGCGCTGCACCTGATGCGCACGGGCGCGGCGGGCGTCCTGGTCGGCTTCGGCGGCGGCGCGGCCCACACCACGCGCAACGTGCTGGGCATCCAGGTCCCGATGGCCACCGCGGTCGCCGACGTGGCCGCCGCCCGCCGGGACTACATGGACGAGTCCGGCGGCCGGTACGTGCACGTGATCGCGGACGGCGGCGTCGGCTGGTCCGGCGACCTGGCCAAGGCGGTCGCCTGCGGCGCCGACGCGGTGATGATGGGCTCCCCGCTGGCCCGCGCCACGGACGCGCCGGGCAAGGGCCACCACTGGGGCATGGAGGCCGTCAACGAGGAGCTGCCGCGCGGCCAGAAGGTCGACCTGGGCACGGTCGGCACGATCGAGGAGATCCTCACGGGCCCCTCGCACACGCCGGACGGCTCGATGAACTTCTTCGGCGCCCTGCGCCGCGCGATGGCGACCACCGGCTACAGCGAGCTGAAGGAGTTCCAGCGCGTCGAGGTGACGGTGGCGGACTCGCAGCACCGGCGGTAATCGCCGCGGCAGACGGCTGAAAAGGGCCGGTCACTCCCGAGTGGGGGCGACCGGCCCTTTTGCGTGCCGTGTTCTGCCTGGTCAGGGGGCGCGTGGCGTGGGAGGGGGCGCATGGTTGCGTTCGGGGCGAATGCGGGCCGAACGGGCGTAGGGCGGCGGTAGTGTCCGTGATCGGCGACCCGAGCTCTCTGGGTCGCCCCCTTCCAAGGACATGGTTCCGGACCCGCGCCCGCGGGGCCCGGCCCGCGTTCCGAACGGACCGTCCACCGGGCGACTGGGCGGTGTCGTGGAAGGGGGCGCCCATGGGACGCCATCGCAAGCCCACTCGCTGGGATGAGATCCGGCTTCGGCTGGTGAAGTTCCGGAGGAGGTGGATCTTGCGACTTTTCGGATGGTGAGCGGCCGTCCCTATGAGAACTAGGGACGGACACCCGTGAACCATCAGGAGCCTGCCGCAGTCGCCACTGCGGTGGGCTCCACCTGTGGCGGTGTGATGGTGAGCGGCCGTCCCTATGAAAGCTAGGGACGGACACCCGTGAACCATCAGGAGCCTGCCGCAGTGCCCGCTGCGGTGGGCTCCACCTGATTCCAAGTTACCGGCGTCAGATCGCCTACGCCACCAGCCTGGGCGCCTCGCACCACCACGCGCCCCCGGTCACAACCGATGCGCCGCCCCCGTAGGCGTGGCCCCCCGCGTGTCCAGCAGGAGCTGGGCCTTCACCGACAGGCCCTGGAGGTCGTACGTGCGGTGCTGCTGGAGCAGGATCGTCAGGTCGGCGTCGGCGGCCGCCTCGTAGAGGGAGTCCGCGCGCGGGACCGGGCGGTCCAGGACGCTCCAGGACGGGACGAGGGGGTCGTGGTAGCTGACCGCCGCGCCCAGCTTCATCAGCGCCGTCGCGATCTCCTCCGCGGGCGTGCCCTGCTGGTCGGCGAGGTCGGCCTTGTAGGTGACGCCGAGGAGCAGCACGCGTGCGCCGCGTGCGGACTTGCCGTGCTCGTTGAGCAGGGCCGCGGCGCGCTTGACCACGTACCGGGGCATGCGGCTGTTGACCTGCTGGGCGAGCTCCACCATGCGCAGGCCGCGGCCGGCCTTCCCGCCCAGGTCCTGCGGGACGGAGTGGCCGCCGACGCCGGGGCCGGGGCGGAAGGCCTGGAAGCCGAACGGCTTGGTCTCCGCGCAGCGGATGACGTCCCACAGGTCGACGCCCAGCTCATGGCACAGGACGGCCATCTCGTTGACGAGGGCCATGTTGACGTGCCGGTAGTTGGTCTCCAGGACCTGCACGGTCTCCGCTTCCCGCAGGCCACGCGCGCGTACCACCTTGTCGGTGAGGCGGCTGTAGAAGGCCGCGGCCGACTCCGTGCAGGCCGGGGTGAGTCCGCCGATGACCTTGGGGGTGTTGGCCGGGCTGTGGTCACGGGTGCCGGGATCCACCCGACTGGGTGAATAGGCGAGGTGGAAGTCGCGCCCCGCGCGCAGGCCGGAGCCGCGCTCCAGCAGCGGGCGCAGGAAGTCCTCGGTCGTGCCGGGCGGGACCGGGGATTCCAGGATCACGGTGGTGTGCGGACGCAGCCGCTCGGCCAGCGTGCGCGCGGCCGCCCCCACCTGACCGAGGTCGAGCTCGCCGTCGGCGCCGCGCGGGGTGGGGGCGCAGATGACGGCGGTGCGGACACGGCCCAGTTCGGCGGGGCCCGTCGGCTGCCGGAAGCCCCCCGAGAGCATCCGGCGCAGTTCGGCGGGGGTGAGGGAGGAGGCCTCCGGGCCGGTGCGGTAGCCGACGGTGGGGATACCGGCGGCGACGGCGGCCTGAGCCAGGGGCAGGCCGAGCGGGCCGAGTCCGATGACGGCGAGATCTGCGGGCATGGCGTGGGCCGTCCTTCCCAATAACCGAAGCGGGACAGGTGCGCAAGCCCGGTGGACAGAATGAGCGAGCGCAATGTCAGACTACGGGTAAATATGACCGATATGAGGGATTGTTCGTGTGTGTTTCCGTGGGTGTGGCCGGGCGTTGTCCACAGGCTGTGCGGCCCGTGGTGGCTGAAGTCGGGCAAGACCGTCAGAATCTGGGCATGAGGGAGGGACCGGGCTTCGCCCACGGGTGCGGCCGACGCGGATGAGATGCGGGAGGCAGCGGTGAGGACAGCGACACTGGGGCCGGCGCAGCGTGCCGAGGCACTCGCGGCGATGGCCGAGCGGGAACTGGACGTGCTGGTGATCGGCGGCGGAGTCGTCGGCGCGGGCACCGCCCTCGACGCCGTGACCCGCGGACTGTCCACGGGGCTGGTCGAGGCGCGCGACTGGGCCTCGGGCACGTCCAGCAGGTCCAGCAAACTGATCCACGGTGGTCTGCGCTATCTCGAGATGCTCGACTTCGCACTCGTACGGGAGGCGCTGAAGGAGCGCGGTCTGCTGCTGGAGCGGCTCGCCCCGCACCTGGTCAAGCCGGTTCCGTTCCTCTACCCGCTCCAGCACAAGGGCTGGGAGCGGTGGTACGCCGGTTCGGGCGTCGCGCTCTACGACGGGATGTCCATGGCCCGCGGGCACGGCCGGGGCCTGCCCCTGCACCGGCACCTGACCCGCCGCCACGCCTTGCGGGTGGCCCCCTGTTTGAAGAAGAACGCGCTGGTCGGCGCGTTGCAGTACTACGACGCCCAGATGGACGACGCCCGCTTCGTCGCCACCCTCGTGCGCACGGCCGCGTCCTACGGCGCGAAGGTGGCCAACCGGGCGCGCGTGACGGGATTCCTGCGCGAGGGCGAGCGGGTCGTCGGGGCCCGGGTCCGGGACGTCGAGGGCGGCGGCGCGTACGAGGTCCGCGCCAAGCAGATCGTCAACGCCACCGGTGTGTGGACCGACGACACGCAGGCCATGGTGGGCGAGCGCGGCCAGTTCCACGTGCGGGCGTCCAAGGGCATCCACCTGGTCGTGCCGCGCGACCGCATCAGTTCCTCCACGGGCCTGATCCTGCGTACCGAGAAGTCCGTGCTGTTCGTCATCCCCTGGGGCCGGCACTGGATCGTCGGCACCACCGACACCGAGTGGAACCTGGACAAGGCCCACCCCGCCGCGTCCAGCGCCGACATCGACTACCTGCTGGAACACGTCAACTCCGTGCTCGCGGTGCCGCTGACCCGGGACGACGTCGAGGGCGTCTACGCGGGGCTGCGGCCGCTGCTGGCCGGGGAGTCCGACGCCACCAGCAAGCTGTCGCGCGAGCACACCGTGGCGCACCCGGCGCCGGGGCTGGTCGTCGTCGCGGGCGGCAAGTACACGACGTACCGGGTGATGGCCAAGGACGCCGTGGACGAGGCGGTGCACGGACTCGACATGCGCGTCGCCGACTGCGTCACCGAGGAGATCCCGCTGCTGGGCGCGGAGGGCTACCGGGCGCTGTGGAACGCGCGGGCGCGCATCGCGGCACAGACCGGCCTGCACGTGGTCCGGGTCGAGCACCTGCTGAACCGTTACGGCTCGATGGCCGAGGAACTCCTCGACCTCATCGTCAAGGACCCCGGGCTCGGCGCACCGCTGGAGTTCGCCGACGACTACCTGCGCGCGGAGATCGTCTACGCCGCCTCGCACGAGGGGGCGCGGCACCTGGACGACGTGCTCACCCGGCGCACCCGCATCTCCATCGAGACCTTCGACCGCGGCGCCCGCAGCGCCCGCGAGGCCGCCGAGCTGATGGCACCGGTGCTCGGCTGGGACAAGGGCCAGATCGAGCGCGAGGTCGAGCACTACGAGAAGCGGGTGGAGGCCGAACGCGAGTCGCAACTCCAGCCGGACGACCAGACGGCGGACGCGGCACGGCTGGGGGCGCCGGACATCGTGCCGTTGTAGGCGTCGCCCGTGGCGGCCCGGGGGCCCGGGACGCCCGCGGCCTGGGGTGGTGGCGGGTTCACCACGTGCGGGAGGTGGCGCGTTCACCCGAAAGTGTGGCGCCGGGCGGGATCTCCGTTCGGCGCCCGTCCGTTCTACCGGGTGCGAGGGCAGAACTCGGCGGCGAGCAGGGCCGGTTCGAGGCCGGGGTCTGCGATCGCGGTCGTGTTCACCCGGAAGGTGAGGACGCGACGGCCGTCGACGGTGGCCGCGGTGCGCACGTAGCTGCCGGATATCCGCCCGTTGTGTCCCCACACCGTGGTGCCGCACGGCAGCCTCACCGGGAACAGGCCCATGCCGTACACCCCATGTGCGGTCCGGGTGCCGAGCATCTCGCGCAGCCGGCGCGGGGGCAGCAGTTCACCGCCGAGCAGCGCCGCGTAGAAGCGGTTCAGATCGGCGAGCGTGGTCACCAGCTCGCCCGCGGCCCCGGCCACCCGCGGGTCGAGCGCGGTGACGTCGGAGCCGTCGGTGGCGTAGGCACGGCCGTGCGGCGAGGGCAGCGTGGTGCGGGAGCCAGGGAAGGAGGTGCCGTCAAGGCCCAGGGGAGCGAGGATGCGCCGCTCGGTTTCGGTGGCGTAGGAGTGGCCGGTGACCTGCCGGATCACCATGCCGAGCAGGACGTAGTTGGTGTTGGAGTAGGAGAAGCGGCCTCGGTCGGCCGGAGGGTGGGTGAGCGCCAGGCGCACGGCTTGGAGCGGAGTGACGGGGACGGTGCCGCCGGTGAGCCGGGTGAAGTCGTACAGCCCGCTGGTGTGGGTGAGCAGGGAACGCAGGGTCAGCGCGCGCCCGTCGTTGCCCGCTCGGCGCACCAGCCCGGGCAGGTGCTGCTCCACGGTGTCCGACAGGGACAGCCGGTGCTCGGCGGCCAGTTGGAGCACGACGGTCGCGACGAAGGTCTTCGTGAGACTGCCGGCCCGGAAGTGGTCGGCGCGGGAGATGCCGGTCCCGGCCTCGGCGTAACGGCTGCCGGCCGGCCCAGCGGCCGGCCCACTGGCCAGCAGGGCGGCAGCGGGAGCATGGCCGCGGCTCAGCAGAAGCGGCAGAAGGGCGTCGGCCGCCGACGCCGTCTGCGACTTGGCGGCCGGGGCGGTGGCCGTGAGCACGTTCGCCGGCCGTGGCGTCCCGGAGGTATCGGCGCCTGCTGGGGTCAGACCCAGAAGGACGGCGAGTGTGGCGGAAACGGTCAGAAGGGTCCGCAGCGGAACGAGGGAGGGGGTGACGGACAGGCGGCGACGCGGGGCAAGGGCAACGGGGGGAGCGGTCGGCCGGAATCGACGTGGAACCTCCGCTGAAGCGGTCGACAGAATCCGGCGACCGAAAGCTGCAGTACTGGTCCATAGGCCCCGGTGACGGGCGGCCGCGGTGCCGGCCACGATGTCCGGGTGACGGGCAGTCGCGGTACCGGGCTCGAGGTCTTGGTGTCGGGCGGTTGCGGTACCGGTCCCGAGGTCCTGGCGTCGGGTAGCCGCGGGGCCGGGCCACAGGTTCCGGTGTCGGAAGGCCGCCGCGATGGCCGGCAGGGTCCGGGGGTGTCGGAAGGCCGCCGCCATGGCCAGCAGGATCCGGCCGTGCACAGCCGTCCGCGTGGGCGACGGGACTCGGCCGTGATGCACAGCCGCCCCAGTGGGTGAGGGGATCTGGCCGCGGACAGGCTGTGCAGCGGTCGGCGGGGGGCGGCGTGGGGGCATCGCGGTCTCCCTTCGGCCGCCCGGGTCGCCGCCCATCATGCAGGGCGGGGGAGCGGGGGATTCAGCCGGGTGGCGGCGGCTCGGCCGCCTGGTGCCGGGGCCGGCGGGTGGTCCGGGTGCATGGGACACCCTGGGTGCGTTGGGTACTTGTCGGGTGAGGGACAATGGAGGCTCTGTCAGGGCGGGTTGGTTTGAGGGGACGCATGTCGGAGGCGGAGCGGGCGGGGACACCTCGTCAGGACACTCGTCAGGACTCTCGTCAGGACCGGAGCGAGCGTCTCCTCGCCGGGCGGTACCGGCTGGAGGGCGTGCTCGGCCGCGGTGGCATGGGCACCGTGTGGCGGGCCACGGACGAGACCCTCGGGCGGACGGTCGCGGTCAAGGAGCTGCGCTTCCCGTCGAACATCGACGAGGAGGAGAAGCGCCGGCTCATCACGCGGACGCTGCGCGAGGCCAAGGCGATCGCGCGGATCCGCAACACCAGCGCGGTGACCGTCTTCGACGTGGTGCAGGAGGACGACCGGCCCTGGATCGTGATGGAGCTGGTCGAGGGGAAGTCCCTCGCCGAGGTCATCCGTGAGGACGGGCTGCTGGAGCCCCGGCGCGCGGCGGAGGTCGGGCTCGCCGTCCTCGACGTGCTGCGCTCTGCCCACCGCGAGGGCATCCTGCACCGTGACGTGAAGCCGTCCAACGTGCTCATCGCCGAGGACGGCCGGGTCGTGCTCACCGACTTCGGTATCGCCCAGGTCGAGGGCGACCCGTCCATCACCTCCACCGGCATGCTCGTCGGCGCGCCCTCCTACATCTCCCCGGAGCGGGCGCGCGGGCACAAGCCGGGACCGGCGGCGGACCTGTGGTCGCTCGGCGGGCTGCTGTACGCGGCGGTGGAGGGCACTCCGCCCTACGACAAGGGGTCGGCGATCGCCACGCTCACCGCGGTGATGACCGAGCAGCTGGAGGAGCCGAAGAACGCCGGGCCGCTCAAGGACGTCATCTACGGGCTGCTCACCAAGGACCCGGCGCAGCGGCTGGACGACGCGGGCGCCCGGGTGATGCTCAAGGCCGTCATCAACGGGCCGGACGTCACGCAGACCGAGCCGGAGCCCGCGGCCGACGCGACGAAGGTCGTGCCGTTGCCGCCGCAGCCGGCCGAGCGCGGGGCCAAGCGGGGCGAGGAGGCGGGGGAGCGGCTGCGCGGTGCGCTGCGTTCCGTACGCAAGGCCGCCGCGGCGGGAAGCACGTCCGGTGCCGCCGCGGGTGGCGCGTCCGGGGCGTCGGCGGACAGCACGAAGACAACGTCGTCCGCGTCCACGGCGAGTGGTGAGGGCGCGGCCGGCCGAGGCACGGCCGCCGTCGGCAAGGGCCGTACCGGCGGCGGAGGTTCCGGATGGAACGTGGTGCCGCCGCCGGACCTCGACCTGCAGCCGCGGCCGGTGCCCCGGGCGCCGCTCACCGACGTGGTGCCGAAGCGCACGCTGATGATCATCGCGGTGGTCGCGGCGCTCGCCGTGCTCGGCACCGTGCTGGCCTTCGCGCTGAGCGGCGGCGACGACGACAAGGGCGCGCAGGGGGCGCGGCCGTCCGGGGCCGTGGCGAGCGGCGGCGCGGAAACCAAGAAGGGCAAGGGGGGCGCGACCGGCGCGGACGGTTCCTCCTCGCCCCGGGCGTCCTCGGCGACGTCCACCGCGGGCGGCGCGAGCACGCCCGGCGCGGGCCCGAGCCCGACCGGTGGCACGGCCGGCCCGGCCGCTTCCGGCGGTGCGCCGGTGACGGGTACGCACCAGGGTGGCCAGGGTTACACGATCGGGCTGCCCGCCGGGTGGGCGTTCCAGTCCACGGGCTCGGCGGGGGACCGCTTCACCGGCCCGGGCGGGCAGAAGTTGCTGGTGGCCTGGACCTCCACGCCGAAGGACGACCCGGTCGCGGACTGGCGGAACCAGGAGCGCGGCATGGTGCGTTCCCAGTACCAGAAGATCCGGATAGAGAAGGTGGGCTTCCGGGGGTGGAACGCGGCCGACTGGGAGTTCACCTACGCGGACGGCGGCACCCGGTACCGGACGGTCGACCGGGGTTTCGTGGTCGACGACCATGCGGGGTACGCGCTGATGTACACGGCGAAGGCCGCCGACTGGGACGGGGACCTGCGCCGGCAGACCTGGCAGACGCTGACGGAGACGTTCCAGCCGAAGAAGTGACGCCCCCGGTCCGCGCGTTCGTCGATTCGGCGCGTTCGTCGATTCAGATCGGGCAACCCCTCTTTGTGGGTTGCCTCCGGCACGTATCGTGAGTGCTTGCGGACCGTATGCATCGGAGGGGATGCCCGCAACGGGACGCGTGGCGAACGGATCTGACCAACCGGGCGGCCGGGGGAGGCAACGTGGACGACTACGCGGGACGGGTCCTCGCCGACCGCTACCGCCTACCGCTGCCGCCGTCCGACGCGTACGAACTCACCGAGACCCGGGCGTTCGACACCTACAGCGGGCAGGAAGTCCTCATCCGGCAGGTGCCGTTGCCGGAGGTCGTCGAAGCTGAGGTACTGGACGCCGAGGGGCTGCCCGCCGGGTTCACCCCGCGTCAGCGCCGTGGCGCCGGGCGGGGCGCGGGCGTCGATGTGCGGCGTCCCGCCGACCCCGTGGTGCGGCGGGCCGTGGAGGCCGTGCAGGCCGCGGCGCGCATACCCGACCATCCGCGGCTGGATCAGGTCTTCGACGTGTTCGCGGAGGGCGGTTCGCTGTGGATCGTCAGCGAGCTGGTGGCCGCCCGGCCGCTGGCCGCGCTGCTCGCACAGCAGCCACTGACCCCCTACCGGGCGGCCGAGGTCGCCTCCGACGTGCTGATGGCGCTCAGGGTGCTGCACGGGCACGGCTGGGTGCACCGCAACATCACCGCCCGCACCGTCCTGGTCTGCGAAGACGGCCGTGTCATGCTCACCGGCCTGGCGGTCGGCGCGGCCGAGGAGGCGCTGTGCGGGTACGACCCGGTGCCGCCGGAGCCGGACGAGGAGACCGACTTCGGCCCAGGGCAGGGCGGCGAGGACGCCCGTGCCGGTGGTGCGGGCCGTGTTCCGCCGCCGGGGCGGCCGGAGGACGCCGGCGCGGTGCTGGACGCCGAGACCGCGCGGCGGGCCGCCATCCAGGCTCGTGCCGCCGGCGGACTGCCGGGCGCCGGGAACCGGCCGGGGGGCACCGGCGCTGCCGCGCTCGCCCGCCCGGCCGACACCGACAGCGCCGAGGACGTGCGCGCCGCGCGGGCCGGCGCGATCGCCGCGTACCGGGCGGGCGCGCGGGCGGCGGCCCGGGTGCAGGAGGCGCAGCACAGCACGCACAACGGCCGCGTCGCCCTGCCCGGCGCCCGGCCACCGGCCGAGGCCGGCCTCCCCGCCCCCGGCGGGCCGCAGCCGCCGTACGCGCAGGCGGGTCTCCCCGCCCCCGGCGGTCCGCAGCCGCCGTACGCGCCGGGTGGCCAGGGGCAGGAGCGGTCCGATCCTGCGGCGCCGGGCCGGATCGCCGACCCCTATGGCGCGCGGGGCACCGCGCCGCACCCGCCCGAGGGCACCCGCGCCGGCCCCGAGTCCGCCTCCTGGGGCGAGCCCTCCCACGCCGCCCCGGCCCCCCGCGGCCCGCGCACCGCGCTCGCCGCCGAGCGGGCGCGGCAGGCGCGGATGACGGTGGTGGGCGCCGTGACCGAGCGGTGGGCGCCGGAGCAGGCCGGGCCGGTGCACGAGAACTGGCAGCTCGCCGCGCCCATCGGACCCGCGACCGACCTGTGGGCGCTGGGCGCGCTGCTGTTCCGGGCCGTGCAGGGGCACGCGCCGTACCCGGAGGAGTCGACGGCCGAGCTGGTGCAGATGGTGTGCGCCGAGCCGCCCGCCTTCGCCGAGGAGTGCGGGCCGCTGCGGCCGGTGGTGGAGTCGCTGCTGCGTCAGGACCCCACCGAGCGCATCGACTTCGAGGAACTGGGCGGCTGGCTGCGTTCCCTGGTGCGGTCCGCGCCCGAGCCGGAGGCCGGGGTGCACATCGTGGCCGCGCCGCCGGTGGACGCCGGCAAGCTGCCCGTCGTACGGCGCCGGGGCGAACTGGTGCGGCGGCGCCGCGCCGGACTGCCCGCCCCGCACGGCCGGCACAAGCGGGCCGCGACGAGACAGGGTTCGCCGCGCAGCCTCGGCCGGATCCTGCTGGTGCTGATCCTGCTCCTGCTGGCGGCGGCGATCGCGTACGCCATGTTCTTCCTGCCGAAGTCCGGCAGCGCCGAGGACCGCGGCGCCGACCGGACCGGCGCGGCCGGGTCCGTGTCCCGGGAGCCGGACGCGAGCAGCGCGCCGCACCCCGAGCAGACCTCGCCCGGCGCCCCGGACGGCAACGGCCCGGCGACATCGGCCGGGTCCACGCAACCGCAGACCACCGGGCCCGGCGTCGCCGAGGGGTTCACGCTGCGCAAGGACCCCGCCGGTTTCCGGGTCGCCGTCGCCGACGGCTGGCAGCGTGTCCCGGGCAACGGCCGCGGCCAGGTGACGTACACGCACGGTGACTTCGCGCTGATCGTCGTCCCCGGCCGGGACACCTCGGCCCGTTACGGCGGCGACCCGATGGCGTATCAGCGGGAGCGGGAGCCCGAGCTGCAGCCGTACCGGGACTCCTCCTGGGCGACCGCCACCGGGCTGAAGACGATCCAGGTCGGTGGACGGACCATGGCGGAGGGCCAGTTCACCTGGACCGGCGCCGACGGCCGTGAGCTGTACGTGCGCAACCTGGCGCTGCTGGTCGACGGGCGCTATCACGTGGTCCAGGTGCGCGGACCGGAGGCCGAGCGGGACGAGGTGACGCGGTTGTACGAGCAGGCGTCGGGCAGTTACCAGTACACGGGCTGACCAACCCGCACAGACGGGCCGTACAAAAGGGGGCGTACGCATCAGCAGTCCAAAAGGTTGCCCGCGGTCACGCAAAGCGACAACCGTCACAGTGCGGTCACCGAGGCACCCCGCTGGTTCCCCGGACGCCGGGCTGTCTTTACCCTGACCCTGTCAAGAGCATTGCGGGGCAACGTGAATCAGATGCAGGGCCTGCTCCTCGCGGGCCGCTACCGGCTCGCCGATTCCATCGGCAGCGGCGGTATGGGCCGTGTGTGGCGCGCGCACGACGAGCTGCTGCACCGCGCCGTCGCGATCAAGGAGCTGACCGCGGCGCTCTACGTCTCCGACAGTGACCAGCAGGTCCTGCTCGCGCGCACCCGCGCCGAGGCGCGCGCGGCCGCGCGCATCAACCACTCCGCCGTCGTCACCGTGCACGACGTGCTGGAGCACGACGGCCGTCCGTGGATCGTGATGGAGCTGGTCGAGGGGCACTCGCTCGCCGACGCCGTCAAGGAGCAGGGCCGCATCGAGCCCGCCGAGGCCGCCCGGATCGGGATGTGGGTGCTGCGGGCCCTGCGCGCCGCGCACACCGCGGGCGTCCTGCACCGCGACGTCAAGCCGGGCAACGTGCTGCTCTCCCACGACGGCCGGGTCCTGCTCACCGACTTCGGCATCGCCCAGATCGAGGGCGACACGACCATCACGCGCACCGGCGAGGTCGTCGGATCGGTCGACTACCTCGCCCCCGAACGCGTCCGCGGGCACGACCCGGGCCCGTCCTCCGACCTGTGGGCGCTGGGCGCGACGCTGTACACGGCGGTGGAGGGCCGCTCGCCGTTCCGGCGCACCTCGCCGCTGTCCACCATGCAGGCCGTCGTCGAGGAGGAGGCCGACGAGCCGGGGTACGCCGGCCCGCTCGCGCCCGTCATCTCCGCACTGCTGCGCAAGGATCCGGCCACCCGGCCCGGCGTCGCCGAGGCCGAGCAGATGCTCGCGGAGGCGGCGGAGGGACGCCGGCCCCGCGTGGCACAGGCGTACGTGCCGACCCAGCACGGCGGACAGCGGCCCCCGTACGACACGGACTCCGGCTACCGGACCGGCTCCGGTTACAACACCGGCTCGGGCTCCGGCTCCGGTTACAACACAGGCTCGGGCTCCGGCTACACCACCGGCTCGGGACGTAACACCGGCTCCGGCTACAACACCGGATCCGGTCACCACACCGCGTCGGCCTACAACACCCCGATGACGGCCCCGCCGCACGGCCCGGCGACCGGTCCGACGGCCGTCGGATCCACGCAGCTGCCGCCCGCCCCGCCCCGGCGCCGCCGCGGCCGTACCGTCGCGCTGGTCGTCGCCCTCGCCGCGATCGTCGGCGCCGGTACCGCGGTCGTGCTCCAGCAGTGGGGCCACGGCCGCGGCGGCAACGCCGGACCGGTCGTCACCTCGTCACCGCCGAGCACCAAGGACACCGGCGGTGACCAGGGATCCGTGCCCGACGACTGGCAGCAGATCAGCGACCCCAGGGGCTTCGGCCTCGCCCTGCCCAAGGGCTGGAAGCGGCAGCTGTTCAGCGACAAGGACGGCCTGACGCAGATCGACTACACGCCCGACGACGGCAACCACTTCCTGCGCGTCGCCATCGACACCGACCCGGACTTCAACGACCCGTACCAGCACCAGCTTTCCCTGGACAAGCAGTTGCACCGGCTCGTCGACTACCGCAAGCGCAAGCTCGAGGTCGTCACCTACCGGGACCACCGGGCCTCGCTGTGGGAGTACACCTTCACCGCGCTCGCCAAGGACACGCCGTTCCCCGGCCCGCGCAGAGCCGTCGACGAGGTCTACATCGGCGACGACGGCACCGAGTACGCGCTGCTGTTGTCGGGACCGACCGAGGACTGGGCCACCACACAGCAGCAGTTCAAGGCGATCCTGCGCAGCTGGCAGGAGAAGGTCTCCGCCTAGCGTGCTTGGCCGATCGGCGCCCCGGGGGGAGCGGTCCGGTGGGGCATGATGGGGCGCATGGGGACCGAGGGGGCGGATGCCCGTGTGATCGCGGGCCGTTACCGGCTCGACACACGGCTGGGCCGGGGCGGCATGGGCATCGTGTGGCAGGCCACCGACCAACTGCTGGGCCGGCGGGTGGCGGTGAAGGAGATCGCGCTCGACGAGACCCTGTCGGCCGAGCAGGCGCGGCTCCAGCGGGACCGGACGCTGCGTGAGGCGCGCGCGGTCGCGCAGCTGCGGCACCCGAACATCGTCGTCGTCCACGACGTCGTGGACGACGGCCGGCGCCCCTATCTCGTCATGGAGCTGGTCGACGGCGGAACGCTCGCCGATCGCATCGCGCGCGGCGGTCCCGTCGACGCCGCCGAGGCCGCGCGGATCGGCGTGGCCCTGCTGGGTGCGCTGAGCGCGGCGCACGCCGCCGGGGTGCTGCACCGGGACCTGAAACCGGCGAACGTCCTGATCGAGTCCGGCACCGACCGCGTCGTCCTCACCGACTTCGGGATCGCGCAGGTCTCGGGCGCCACGACGCTGACGGAGACCGGGTCCTTCGTCGGCTCGCCCGAATACACCGCGCCCGAGCGGATGTCGGGCACCGCCACCGGGCCCGCCTCCGACCTGTGGTCGCTCGGCGCCCTGCTGTGCACGATCCTCAGCGGTGAATCGCCCTTCCGGCGCGACTCACTGGGCGGCATCCTGCACGCCGTCGTGGTCGCCGAGATCCGTACGCCGGAGCAGGCCGCGCCGCTGCTGCCCGTCGTACGCGGGCTGCTGGAGCGGGATCCGGAGCGGCGGATGGACGCGGCCCAGGCCGAGCGGCTGCTGCGGGCCTACCGGGACACCGGGGTCCTTCCGGACCCTGGTTCGGACCCTGGTTCGGGTTCGGGTTCGGGTTCGGGTTCGGGGTCGGGGTCGGGTGCGGACGGCGGCGGCGGCGCGGGTGCGGGCGGGGGCTCCGGGGGAAGGGCCGTGCCGGGCGTGGGGGAGGATGTCCGGCCCGGTTCCTGGGCGGGGGCGGGCGGGGGTTTCGGGGCGGCCACGTCGTCGGGCTGGGGGCCGGCGCCGGGCGCCGGGTCCGGTCGTACGCCCGATCCGGCCCGTGACGCCACTCCGACGGCCGGGGGCGGCTATACGCCCACGCAGGCCGACCTGCCGCACGCCGGTACGGCGGCCGATCCGGGGCGGGCGCCCGAACGCTCCACCCGCGGCGTGCTGGTGGCCGCGTTCCTCGTCGCGGCGATGGCCGGTGCGGGCGTGTCCGCAGCGGCGCTGCTGATGCAGGGCGGCGACAAGGGCGGCTCACCGCAGGCGCCGAGCCGGGCGAGTTCCCCGGCGACGGCGCCCGCCGCGACGGTCACGGTCACCCGCTCCCCGGCCCCGGCTCCGACCGGCACCGGCACCGGTACCGGTACCGGATCTCCCGCCACGGGCTCTGCCACCACCGGTTCCCAGGCCACCGGCGACGGGGCCCGGCCCCTCGCGCCGTCCGGCTACCGGATCGCCGACGACCCCGCCGGTTTCCGGCTCGCCGTGCCCGACGGCTTCGTCCGCAGTCCGCAGGGCGAGCGGGTGTTCTACCTCTCCCCGGACGGGTCCTTCCGCCTCGGCGTCAAGGTCGCCGCCCCCGAACCCGGCGGCCCCCTCGCCGCGATGGGCCGCGCGGACGCCAACGGCGCCGACACCAACCCCGGTTACCACGCCGGCACCGTCACCGGGACCACCCACGACGGACGGCCCGCCGCGCTGTGGGAGTTCACCTGGAACGGCTTCACCGCCGCGGAGGGCGCCCGGCACACCTACGACCTGTGCTGGGAGGAGGGCGGCAGGATGTACGACGTGTGGGTGTCGGCGCCGGTCGGGAAGGTCCGCGAGGCGCGGGAGTACTTCGACGTGGCCGTCGACACGTTCACGCGCGCCTGAAAGCAGCGCCTGAGGGCAGCGACTGAGGGCAGCCGGTCCGCAACGGTCACGGGTCTGTGACCACTTGCGTTTCCCTGTGGAGAGGGGACGCCGCACACGGTATGGATGGGTCCATGAGCAACAACGGGGGCGCCGGCCACGGGGCCGACGAGACGACCAGCTTTGTCCTGCAACCGCCGAACCCGGCAGCGGTCCCGGCCCAGGCGCCGCCCGCCCCCGGGGAGGGCCAGCCGGCGGCCGCGCACGGCGAACCCGGCGCCGGGCGGCTCATCGCCGGCCGTTACCGGCTGCTCGGCAAGCTCGGCCACGGCGGCATGGGCACGGTGTGGCGGGCCAAGGACGAGACGGTGGACCGGGAGGTCGCCGTCAAGGAGCCCCGCGTCCCCGACCACCTCCCCGACCGTGAACGGGACAACGCCTTCGAACGGATGCGCCGCGAGGCGCGCGCGGCGGCCCGGCTGGACCATCCGGCGGTCGTCGACGTGCACGACGTGGCCGTCGTCGACGGCCGGCCGTGGATCGTGATGGAGCTGGTGCGGGGCCGCTCCCTCGGCGCCGTCCTGCAGGAAGGCACACTCGACGCGCGGGAGGCCGCCCGGATCGGGCTGGAGGTGCTCGGCGCGCTGGAGGCGGCGCACGCGGCGGGCATCCTGCACCGGGATGTCAAACCGGACAACATCCTGCTCGGCCGGTACGACCGCATCGTGCTCACCGACTTCGGCATCGCCCAGATCGAGGGCGAGACCCGGCTGACCGACACCGGCGGCTTCATCGGCTCGCCCGAGTACATCGCGCCGGAGCGGGTGCTGGGCCGGCGCCCCGGCCCCGCCTCCGACCTGTGGTCGCTCGGCGTGGTGCTGTACGCGGCGACGGAGGGCGTCTCGCCGTTCCGCCGCAGCAACACGCCCGCCACCCTGCAGTCCGTCCTCAACGCCACACCGGCCCCGCCCGCCGCCGCGTCGGGCCCGCTCGCCGAGGCCATCGACGGCCTGCTCCGCAAGGACCCGGCGCACCGCCCGTCCGCCGCGCAGGTCCGCGCCCTGCTCACCACGGCCGCCGAGCCGCCCGCGCCGCAGCCGACGCAGGCCGTCCGGCACGCCGGCCGCGGGGGCCGCGGGCTCCGGCTGGCCCGCGCGGCCTGGCTGGGCGTCGGCGCCGCCGTGGTCGCCGCCGCCGTCGCGGCGTACCTGCTGATCGCCGACCCGTTCGCCGGGCCGCTGCCCCCTGGGTGGAAGACCCGGCACGAGGGCGCGCTGCACGCCACGGTCGCCTTCCCCGCCGTGTACACGCGCGCCCTGCCCGACCCGAAGAAGGACCACGGCCACTGGGTGACGTACAGCGACCCCAGCGGCAGCATCTGGATCGGGCTGGAGCTGGACAAGAAGTCCGAGGACAGCAGCCGCAAAATCGCCGACTCGTCGACGGCTCAGATGTACGCCGACGACGGCGAGTTCAAGCAGAACGGCGAGTACGAGCTGGAGATGCCGGCCGGTCCCGGGACCGAGCCGGAAGGAAACAGAAGTTTCCACGGCCGCGAGGCCGCCCACAACACCCTCACCTACACCACCAACGACAGCCAGCAACCGCGCCCGCGCGAAGTGCAGATCTTCTACTACCGCACGCAGTCCGGCGACATGTACAAGCTGACCGTGAGCTACCCGGGCAAGGGCGACTTCACCGAACGCGGCCGTGAGGTGGCGCGGGCGGCGATCGCCAACCTCGACGTCGACACGCAGTGAGCCCGCGCCGAGCGGGCATGCGTCGACAAGGCGGCTCGCGGCGCGATAGGCATAGGGCATGGCTTGGGGGATGAGCAACGAGGGGGCCGTCGGCGGCGGGCGGGACCGGCTCGTCGGCGGACGGTACCGGCTCGTCGAGCGCATCGGCTCCGGCGGCATGGGCACCGTGTGGCGGGCCCACGACCAGAAGGTGGACCGTGACGTCGCCGTGAAGCAGCCCCGGCTGCCCGGCGACCCGGAGGACGACAGCCACCGGCGCGCCGCGCACCGCCTCTACCGCGAGGCCCGCGCCGCGGCCCGCGTCGACCACCCCTCGGCGGTCGCCATCCACGACGTGGTCGTCGAGGACGGACTGCCCTGGATCGTCATGGAGTTGGTGCGCGGCGAGTCGCTGCACGAGGTGCTGCGGCGCGGTCCGGTGCCGCCGGCCGAGGCCGCGCGGATCGGCGGCGCCGTCCTCGGCGCGCTGCGCGCCGCGCACGCCGTGGGCATCGTGCACCGTGACGTGAAACCGGCCAACGTGCTGCTCGGCCCCCATGACCGGGTCGTCCTCACCGACTTCGGCATCGCGCACGTCCAGGGCGAGGAATCCCTCACCGGCACCGGCGAGTTCGTCGGGTCGCTGGAGTTCGTCGCGCCGGAGCGGATGTCCGGGCGTGGCGCCGGCCCCGCCTCCGACCTGTGGTCGCTGGGCGTGCTGCTGTACGCGGCCGTGGAGGGCTGGTCGCCGTTCCGCCGTACGACGGTGGAGTCCACGCTCGCCGCGATCCTCACCGCGGACGTGCCCGAGCCGAAGCGGGCCGGCCCGCTCGCCCCGCTCCTCGTACGCCTGCTGGAGCGCGAGCCCGAGCGGCGGCCGGGCCCCGAGGAGACGGCGGAGGCGCTGGCGGCGGCGGGGGGCGGCGAGGCGCCGGAGGCGGGACTCACGCCCGAGCGGAACCCCGTGACGGAGCAGGACCCCGCGCCGGACCCCGCGCCGGACCCAGCGCCCGAGCCCGCGCCGGACCCAGCGCCCGAGCCCGCGCCGGATCGCGCGCCCGAGCCGGCGCCTTCTCAGGAGGCCGGCCCGATACCCGGGCCGGCGAGCGACCCCGGCCCTGAGCAGCGCACCCCCGCACAGCCCCCCGCACAGCCCCCCGTACAGCCCCCCGTACAGCCCCCCGCCCAGTCGCCCGCCCCTCGCCGCCCCGGCCTGCGCCGCCCCCGTCTCCGCCGTCCCGCCCCGCGTCGCCCCGTCCTCCTCGCCGCGCTCGCCGTCCTCGTCGCGGGCGGTGTCTGGTTCGGTGTGTCAGCCTTCCTCGACCGCGGTTCCGGCGCGGGAGCCACGGAACTGCACGGCACCTACCGCCCCGCGCCCGCCGCTTCCACCGGTGGCCCCTGGGTCGCGCACGAGGAGCCGGAGCTGAACGCCGTGCTCGCGCTGCCCGACGGCTACCGCCGCACGGCCCGGCAGAGCGGCGGCGGCGACCGGCCGCGTGTGGTGGTGTACGGCGCCGACGGGGCCGTGGAGGCGCGCCTCGCGGAGTGGGACAGGGCCCCCGGGACCCCGATGGAACGGGCGCGGGAGGCGGAGCGCACCTGGCGGGCACAGCACGGCGACGCCCGCACACAGCTCACCCGGACCAGCCTCGACGGGAACGAGGCCGCCTACGCCGACACCGCCTACCAACTGGGCGGTCAGCGGGCGCGGGTGCTGCAGCTGTTCGTGCGCACCGGTGACGGACGGCTGTACGAGCTGCGGGTCGACATGCCCAAGGGTACGGCGCAGGAACACGACGGCACGGCGCTGTTCAAGGGCGCACGGGAGCGCCTGAGGCTCGCGCCCGTTCCGCAGGAGTCCCGGAGCGCCTCCCCAACGCCCTGATCAGCGCATTCGTTGCCAGCGAACGCTGGCGGAGTGTGAGCAGTCGGTGAATCCCCGTTACCGACGGGTACACAAAGGCTCCGCTGCGGCATACCCTGCGCCCATGACGGACGCGCAGGCACCGGCCAAGACCGGCACCAACCCCCTCGCCCCCGCACCTCAGGGCGCCCGCACCGCCGCCGACGTGGTCACCCCCGAGCTGGTCGCCCAGCTCACCAAGGGCGTGGCCGGCTCCGGCCGTACCGCCAACCACACCCCCTTCACCGGGGAGAAGCTCGCCGACCTGCCCGAGTCCACCCCCGAGGACGTGGAGAAGGCCTTCGGGGCCGCCCGCGCCGCCCAGGCCGTGTGGGCGCGGGTGCCGGTGCGGCAGCGGGCCGCCGTCCTGCTGCGCTTCCACGACCTGGTGCTCCAGCGGCAGGCCGAGGTGCTGGACCTGATCCAGCTGGAGACCGGCAAGGCCCGGCTGCACGCCCATGAGGAGGTGCAGGCCGTCGCCGTCGCCGCCCGCCACTACGGCCGCAAGGCCCCCGCCTACCTGCGGCCCAAGCGGCACACCGGTGCCGTGCCGACCCTGACGAAGGTCACCGAGCTGCGCCATCCGCGCGGAGTCGTCGGCCAGATCGCCCCGTGGAACTACCCGCTGGAGCTGTCCGTCGGCGACGCGCTGCCGGCGTTCGTCGCGGGCAACGCGGTCGTCATGAAGCCCGACACCGAGACCTGCCTGACCGCGCTGTGGGCCCGTGACCTGCTCATCGAGGCGGGACTGCCGGCCGAGGTGTTCCAGGTCGTCATCGGCGACGGCCCGGTCATCGGCCCCGAGGTCGTCCGCCACGCCGACTACGTCTCCTTCACCGGCTCCACCCGCACCGGCCGCGAGGTCGCCGAGCGCGCCGCCGCGCGTCTGGTCGGCGTCTCCCTCGAACTCGGCGGCAAGAACGCCATGCTGGTCCTTCAGGACGCCGACCTCGACAAGGCCGCCGCCGGAGCGGTGCGCGGCTGCTTCTCCTCCGCCGGGCAGCTGTGCATCTCCATCGAGCGGCTCTACGTCCACGAGTCGGTCGCGGACGCCTTCCTGGAGCGCTTCGCCGCCCGCACCAAGGCCATGCGCCTCGGCACGTCCCTCGCCTACGGCGCCGACATGGGCTCGTTGGTCGGGGAGCGGCAGCTGAAGACCGTCGAGCGGCACGTGGAGGAGGCCGTGACCAAGGGCGCGAAGGTCGTCGCCGGCGGGGTGGCCCGCCCCGACATCGGCCCGTACTTCTTCGAGCCGACCATCCTCGACGGCGTCACCGAGCCGATGTCCGTGTGCACCGAGGAGACCTTCGGCCCGGTCGTGTCGATCTACCGCTTCCGCACCGAGGACGAGGCGATCGAGCAGGCCAACGCCACGCCGTACGGCCTGAACTCCTCGGTGTGGACCAAGGACGCCCGCCGCGGCCGGGACGTCGCCGCCCGTCTGCGCACCGGCACCGTCAACATCAACGAGGGCTATGCCCCCGCCTACGGCAGCGTCCAGTCCCCGATGGGCGGCATGAAGGACTCCGGTCTCGGCCGCCGGCACGGCTCCGAGGGCATCCTCAAGTACACCGAGGCCCAGACGGTCGCCCACCAGCGCCTGCTGCCGATGGCCCCCTCCCTGGGCATGACCGACGAGCAGTACGCGGCGTTCATGAGCCGCAGCCTGAAGCTGATGAAGGTGTTCCGCCTCCGCTAGAGCGCCCCTTCTCAACCACCCGTTCCCGACGAGGAGAGCACGTGTCGCAGGAGAAGTCTGTCCAGACGTCTGTCCGGACCCGGGACGAGGACGGATACGACTACGACGTCCTCGTGGTCGGCTCCGGCTTCGGCGGTTCCGTCACCGCCCTCCGGCTCACCGAGAAGGGCTACCGCGTCGGCGTCCTGGAAGCCGGCCGCCGCTTCACCCGGGAGAGCCTGCCGAAGAACAGCTGGGACCTGAAGAACTACCTCTGGGCGCCCAGGCTCGGCCTGTACGGCATCCAGCGCATCCACCTGCTCGGCAACGTCATGGTGCTGGCGGGCGCGGGCGTCGGCGGCGGTTCCCTCAACTACGCCAACACCCTCTACGTCCCGCCGAAGCCCTTCTTCGACGACCCCCAGTGGCGGCACATCACCGACTGGCAGGAGGAGCTGGCGCCGTACTACGACCAGGCCAAGCGGATGCTGGGGGTGCGGCTGAACCCGACCATGACCCCCTCCGACGTGCATCTGAAGGCGGCGGCAGAGCGGATGGGCTGCGGCGACACCTTCCACATGGCGCCGGTCGGCGTGTTCTTCGGCGACGGCGAGGACGCCGACGGCACGGCGAAGGCGGAGCCGGGCCGGCAGGTCGCCGACCCGTACTTCGGCGGCGCCGGTCCGGCCCGGCGGGCGTGCACCGAGTGCGGCGAGTGCATGACGGGCTGCCGGCACGGCGCGAAGAACACCCTCAACGAGAACTACCTCTACCTCGCCGAGAAGGCCGGCGCGGTCGTCCACCCCATGACCACGGCCGTCTCCGTCACGGACGACTCCCGCGGCGGATACGCGGTCGCCACCCTGCCCACCGACGACAAGAAGAAGGGCCGGGGCCGCACCTTCACCGCCCGCCGGGTGGTCCTCGCCGCCGGCACCTACGGCACGCAGACCCTGCTGCACCGGATGAAGGCGAACGGCAACCTGCCCTACCTCTCGCCGCGGCTCGGCGAGCTGACCCGCACCAACTCCGAGGCGCTGGTGGGCGCGCAGACCGACGACCGGCGCTACCGCAAGGCCACCGGCGACACACGGGCCGACTTCACCCGGGGGGTCGCCATCACCTCGTCCATCCACCCCGACGCGAGCACCCACATCGAGCCGGTCCGCTACGGCAAGGGCTCCAACTCGATGGGCAGCCTGTCCATCCTCCAGGTCCCCTACGCCGAGGGCCGCTCGCGCGTCGCCGCCTGGCTCGCGAACGCCGCCCGGCACCCGATGCTGGTGCTGCGTTCGCTGTCCAACCGGAAGTGGTCGGAGCGGACCATCATCGGCCTGGTGATGCAGTCGCTGGACAACTCGCTGACGACGTATCTGAAGCCCGACGGCGTCGGCAAGGGCCTGCTGACCGCGCGGCAGGGCCACGGCTCGCCCAACCCCAAGCAGATCCGCGCCGCCACCGAAGGCGCCACCGCGCTCGCCGCCGAGATCAACGGCTTCGCCGGGTCCAACGTCGGCGAGCTGATGGGCACCCCGCTCACCGCGCACTTCCTCGGCGGCTGCCCGATCGGCGACTCCCCCGAGACCGGCGTGATCGACCCCTATCACCGGCTGTACGGCCACCCCGGCATCTCGGTGGTGGACGGCGCCGCGGTCTCCGCGAACCTGGGCGTCAACCCGTCGCTGACCATCACCGCGCAGGCCGAGCGGGCGATGTCGTACTGGCCCAACAAGGGCGAGGCCGACCCGCGTCCGGCGCAGGGAGCGGACTACGAGCGCCTGAAGCCGGTCGAGCCGAAGCTCCCGGCGGTGCCCGCCGACGCCTTCGGCGCGCTGCGCCTGCCGTTCCTGGGCGTCCCGGCGGTGCCGCCCAAGAAGTGACCCCGTCGTACGACGAAGGGACCTGCGCCCCCCTCCGAGCGCAGGTCCCTCACGTCAGGTGCGGTGGTGTCACGCGGTCGCGGCGCCCTTGCGGCGGCGCACGACGACGATGGCACCCGCGCCGGCGACGACCGCGGCACCGCCGACCAGGCCGATCATCGGCAGGGCGGAGCTGGAACCGGTCTCGGCGAGGCTGCCGTCGATCGGCTTGGCGCCGCCCTGCGGCTTGACGCCCTTGTCGACACCGGTCGGCTTCTCGCCGGTCGGCTTGGCATCGTCGACGTCGCCCGGCTCGGTGCCGGCCTTGAGCACGGTGAACTCGTAGTAGTCACCGTTGGTGTAGCAGGTGTGGTCCTTACCCGCGTAGACGGCCTCGCTCAGGGCGATGGCGGCACCGGCCGGCGCCGACGGAGCAACCTTCACCCGCAGC
This sequence comes from Streptomyces sp. NPDC097129, assembly GCF_055668065.1. Classification (NCBI taxonomy): domain Bacteria; kingdom Bacillati; phylum Actinomycetota; class Actinomycetes; order Kitasatosporales; family Streptomycetaceae; genus Streptomyces; species Streptomyces sp. NPDC097129. The sequence continues at coordinate 287,912 of NZ_JBVOQE010000007.1, forward strand.
TCGAGCGTGGCGGTGGTGTCCTTCTCGAGCGTGTCGAGGACGGCGGCGAAGGAACCGCTGAAGTTCGTGTCGCCGAAGTTCTCCTGGTAGCCGCCGGTCCACTTGCCGTCTTCCTTGACCTGGATCTCGGCCAGGTTCTGGAACAGCGAGGAGTCGGCGTTCTTGTCGTCGGTGTACTCGGTGAACGCGTTGATCCAGACGTTCTTCAGGTCCTTCGTCGAGTTGTTCTCAACGGCGAACTTGAAGTTGTGCCAGCCGGAACCCGCGACGATCTTGCTCGGCAGACCGGAGATCGTGGCGGTGAGGTTGTTGTCGAGCTTGAAGTCCTCGCAGTCCTGGTACGGGTCCCAGTCGTCGCCGCCTCCTGCGGACGTGCTGGGCGACGGCGACGCTGAGGGCGATGCGGAGGTGCTGGCGGAGGCCGACGCGGACGCGGACGCGGACGCGCTGGCGGAGGCGGAAGGGGAGGACGAGGAGCTCTGGCCGTCGGCTGCCGGGGCCGAGGACGACGCGCTCTCCGTCGCCGACACGGAGGCACTCGACGAGGCGGAGTCGCTCGGAGTGGCCGACGCCGTGTCCGGGTCGTCCGTGGCGAAAGCCGCCGGCGCCGAGAGCAGCGCCAGCGGGCCTATCACTGCCGTAGCGGCCGCGATGGCCATGGCACGGCGAAGCTTCATGAAGACCTCAAGGAGTCCAGTGTGGTGGGCGCCGCGTGTGGGGCGCGGGTGTGGCCCTGGGTGCAGCAGGTTGGATCAGTGAAGCCTGTGAATGGTTGTGCCTTCTTCACGGCGCTTTTATGTGGGCTCCGTCACAGCAGGGGGCGACTTGTGGCCGTCGAGCCGTACGCCGTAGAACTGTGCCCCGTGCCTGACAAGCCCTCAGACGGCGAGACCTCCCGCGTCCCCGACGACGTGTGGGAGCAGTTCGTCCGCGACAGCGAACTCGACATCCGCGCCACCGCGCCCAAGGAGGCGTCGGCGGCCGCCCGCGGCGCGTCCGGCCTGCCCGAGGGGTGGCGCACCGGCCCCGCCAGGCGGGAGCTGGACGGCAGGGTCGCCCGCCGGCGACGGCTGTGGGCGGTTCTCGGCATACCCGTCGCGCTCGCCGTGGCCGTCGTCGCGATGAAGCCCTCGCTGCTGCCCGGCGACCCGTTCCACACCGCCGCGGCCGAGGCCGCCACCGCGCCCCCGCTGCCGCCGGAGACCGCGCGCCCGACCGCGCCGGAGTCCGCCGCCCCCGAGCGGCCCACCCTGGACCGTCCGTTCGCCGGGTCCCCGGCCGAGCGGTGGGCCGACGGCGAGGCGGGCATCGTCCCGCCCGCGGCCCGGGCCGTCGGCGTGCACTCCAAGGCCCAGGTGGCCAGGGCGCTGGAGCAGACCCGGACCCTGCTCGTCGACGGCAGCCTCGACCCGGCCACCTTGCGCGGTGAGCGGCCCGCCGAGGCGCTGTCCGTGCTCGACCCGCTCCAGCCCGGCCTGCTCACGGACCTGGAGACCGCGCTGCGCCGGCCGGACAAGGGCCATGACCCGGTGTCGATGTTCACCCGCTTCGACCCCCGTGAGGTCCGGCTGGTCGGGACGGTGGTCAAGACGCGCGGCCGGATGACCGTGGGACCCGGCGAGAAGGGCTCCGCCCGCATCCACGCGGACTACAGCTTCGTCTACCCGGTGGTCCGCACCGACGGCTCGACCGAGGTGACCCGCACCGTGGTCCGCCGCGTCCTCGACATCGACCTGCCCGACCCGGGCCGCTACCGGGTCACCCCCGGCAAGATCATGGTGAACCGCTACGACGAGGAGGCCGGCAACTCGGACTGCGACGCCGACGACGGCTATCTGCATCCGCAGTTCCCGTCGGCCGCACCCGGCGGCGCCGAGCCGACCGGCCCGGAGGTGGACCCGTACGACCGCAGCAAGGACCTGGACCCGCACCGGTCGGCGGGCTGCTGGACCGTGTCCCGGATCTGAGGGGGCGCGCACGACGGAAGGGCCCCGCGGGAGCTCGCCGCGGGGCCCTTCCTCGTCAGCACCGACGTCAGGGCAGCGCCGGTGCCTGGGGGAAGCGGCGCCGGGGGGTTGCGCCGCTGTTCCGGTCCTGTGGCCATGCCGGCCGGCACCGCATCGGTGCACGGCAATACGGGTGACAACGGGGGGACTTGGGCTCATCCGCATCGTGCTGGATGACGCGGGGCGCCCGCAACCGTTGGACCCGGCCCTTATGAAATTTTGCATATATCCAGGTTCCGTCGGCCGGCCCCGGGCGTCCCCGGGGCCGGCCGTTCTCTTGGGTGACCGGGCTGCTGTCCCCTGCCGTCCGGTCACTTTCCTGGAGCGAGGTCCCACGACGCACGGCACTCCGTGCGTCTCATCGCTCCAGTGAGCCACGCGTGGTTCTCTCGGGCCCGCCCCTGGCTGGCACGGACACCGGTACCAACGAAGCGGCCCGGGCCCGGTCACGCGCCGTACGGGTGAGAGCGGATGCGAACTCAGATACGACCCCGGCACAGTTCGAGCATCGTCATCGCGAGCGCGGTACCCGGCCTGCCGAGCGCGTCCCGGTAGTGGCCGAGGACCTCCATCTCGCGCGAGAGGTTCACCCGGCGGCCGCCGGAGGCGATCCGGGCCTCCTGGATCACCGCGGAGACGGCCATCCGTTCCTGGATCAGGCCGATGATCCGGTCGTCGAGCGCGTCGATGCGCTCCCGGGCGCCGCTGATCACATCGGCGGCCTCGGGGGTGTGCGCGCCGGTGACGTCGGTGGCGGTGGCGGTCATAGGGGGCTCCTCGTCGGACGGGGTGCCCCGGAGCGGCAAGATCCGGAAAACACAGGCGCCCCGGACCTTGTCGGCCCGGGGCGCCTGGGAAGTCGCTTGTCAGTTGCTCAAGCAGCACGACCATGGCAGCCGGCGGGCCGGGTGCCATAGGTAAACACGAAGGTCTGGTGCTGGAGCATGCGGCCAGTATGCCGTGCCCGGCAGGGCCGTCCAACACCGACCGGATGGTGAGATGCGCGACTGTCGGGCCCCTGCCGGGCAGCGGGGGGCGCCGACCGCGCCCACCTCGGTAGAATTGGCCAGCACAGAGACCCCGCCCGATCCGCCGGAAGGCTCCCGTGTCATCAGCGCCCCCCGCTGCCGCCGCCCCCGACACCGTTCTGGTCGTCGACTTCGGCGCGCAGTACGCCCAGCTCATCGCCCGTCGCGTCCGCGAGGCCCGGGTCTACAGCGAGATCGTCCCCGGCACCATGCCGGTGGCCGACATGCTCGCCAAGAACCCGGCGGCGATCATCCTTTCCGGCGGCCCCTCGTCCGTGTACGAGGAGGGCGCCCCCCGCCTGGGCCGTGAGCTCTTCGAAGCCGGCGTCCCCGTCTTCGGCATGTGCTACGGCTTCCAGCTGATGGCGCAGGTCCTCGGCGGCACCGTCGACAACAGCGGCGCCCGCGAGTACGGCCGGACGCTGCTGCACGTCTCCCGAAACTCCTCCACGCTCTTCGAGGGCACCCCGGGCGAGCAGTCGGTGTGGATGTCGCACGGCGACGCCTGCTCCGCCGCCCCCGAGGGCTTCACGGTGACGGCCTCCACGGACGTCGTCCCGGTCGCCGCCTTCGAGAACGACGACAAGAAGCTCTACGGCGTCCAGTACCACCCCGAGGTCATGCACTCCACGCACGGCCAGCAGGTGCTGGAGCACTTCCTGTACCGCGGCGCCGGTCTCGAGCCGAACTGGACCACCGGCAACGTCATCGACGAGCAGGTCGAGGCGATCCGTGAGCTGGTCGGCGACCGGCGCGCGATCTGCGGCCTGTCCGGCGGCGTCGACTCCGCGGTGGCCGCCGCCCTCGTGCAGAAGGCCATCGGTGACCAGCTGACCTGCGTCTACGTCGACCACGGCCTGATGCGCAAGGGCGAGACCGAGCAGGTCGAGAAGGACTTCGTCGCCGCGACCGGCGTCAAGCTGAAGGTCGTCGACGCCGAGGAGCGCTTCCTCACCGCGCTCAAGGGGGTCAGTGACCCCGAGGAGAAGCGGAAGATCATCGGCCGCGAGTTCATCCGCGTCTTCGAGCAGGCCCAGGCCGAGATCGTCGCCGACGAGGGCCCGGCCGTGGAGTTCCTGGTCCAGGGCACCCTGTACCCGGACGTGGTCGAGTCCGGCGGCGGCACCGGCACCGCCAACATCAAGTCGCACCACAACGTCGGCGGCCTGCCCGAGGACCTCGAGTTCAAGCTGATCGAGCCGCTGCGCAAGCTGTTCAAGGACGAGGTCCGCATGGTCGGCCAGGAGCTGGGCCTGCCGGAGGAGATCGTCCAGCGCCAGCCGTTCCCCGGCCCCGGCCTCGGCATCCGCATCGTCGGCGAGGTCACCAAGGAGCGCCTGGACCTGCTGCGCGACGCCGACGCCATCGCCCGCGAGGAGCTGACCGCGGCCGGCCTCGACCGCGACATCTGGCAGTGCCCGGTGGTCCTGCTCGCGGACGTCCGCTCGGTCGGCGTCCAGGGCGACGGCCGCACCTACGGCCACCCGATCGTGCTGCGTCCGGTGTCCTCCGAGGACGCCATGACCGCCGACTGGTCCCGGCTGCCGTACGACGTCCTCGCCAAGATCTCCACCCGGATCACCAACGAGGTGCGTGACGTCAACCGGGTCGTCCTCGACGTGACCTCCAAGCCGCCGGGGACCATCGAGTGGGAGTAGTCCCCGCTTGACAGCGCCTACGCGCGCTTGATCGTGCGCACGGGCTCACCGGGCTTCCAGACCTGGACGACGAGGTACTTCTCGTCCTCGACGTAGGTCCGCACGACCTCGGTCAGCTCGGCACGGAAGAGGTGGAACGGCTGCGGCGGTTCCACCTCTTTCGTGTAGGCGGACTTCTGCGGCCCGTCCGGCACCTCGTAGGCCCGCCCGCTGATCCGCACGTCTCCGCCGGCCATCGCGGTGCCCTCACCGGGGTTCGCCTGGAGCGCGAAACGCGGGTCGCGGTGCAGGTCGCGTGCCTTGAGCGAGCCGTGCATCATGCCCAGCCACAGCTCGCCGTGCCGGAAGTCGACCTCCAGCCCGGAGGTGCGCGGCGAACCGTCCCTGCGCAGGGTGACGAGGACGTGGTGCGTGAACGTGCGGAAGCGTTCCTCGACGGTCTTGGCGAGATCCGGCTCGGCGGTGGTGAAGACACCCCAGTCTGTTGTCATGCGGCGAGTCTGGCATCTAAAGGCGACATCTTCTGTCGTATTTCGGCTAGGACTGTTCTCCTTGGCTGACCGGCGGTAACTTCCCGCCGTACAGCAACCGAGTGCCGGAGGAAGAATGCCCGGGCCCACTGAGCCCCCACCCCTGCCCACCGACCGGCTGCGGTTCGCGATGCCGCCCAAGCACGGGTCCGTCGAGGACGAGCGCCGGTACCGCAAGGAGCGGCTGGCGGGAGCGCTGCGGATCTTCGGCCGGCTCGGCTACGAGGACGGCGTCTCCGGGCACATCACCGCACGCGACCCCGAATACAGCGACTGCTTCTGGGTCAACCCCTTCGGCCTGTCCTTCCGCCACGTCACCGTCGGCGACCTGGTGCTCGCCAACTCCGACGGCCAGGTGATCGAGGGCCGCTACCACGTCAACCAGGCCGCCTTCACCGTCCACGCCCAGGTGCACGCGGCCCGCCCGGACGTCGTCGCCGTCGCCCACTGCCACTCCCTGCACGGGCGCGCGCTCGCGGCACTCGGCGAACTCATCGACCCCCTCACCCAGGAGAGCTGCGCCTTCTACGAGGACCACGCCCTGTACGACTCCTACACCGGCGTCGCCGTCGACGCCGACGAGGGCCGTCGTATCGCCGCCGCGCTCGACACCCACAAGGCGCTCGTGCTGCGCAACCACGGGCTGCTGACCGTGGGAGACTCCGTGGACGCCGCCGCCTGGTGGTTCGTGACGATGGAGCGGTCCTGCCAGGTCCAGCTCGCCGCCAGGGCCGCCGGACGGCCCGTCCTCATCGATCACAAACTGGCGACCGCGACCCGCGAACAGCTCGGCGGCGACCTCGTCGCCTGGATCAACTACCAGCCGATGTGGCAGGACATCACCCGCAGCGAGCCGGATCTGCTCGAATGACGCCTCTCGCCGGGTCAACACGGTGAGGGCGGTTTCACCCTTGCTGACCAGACCTGGCACCGCGGAGCGTGTCGCGTAGGGCACAATGCGCTGTCGCCGCGGGGGAGTCGTCCGTCGGCGGCCGGCAGGCCGACCCAGGCCGCCGGTCAACAGGGTCGTGGTGGGGAAGGCAGGCTCGACGTGGCGGTGCAGGAGGCGAGAGGCGGCGCGCCGGCGGCCGCGCACGAGGGCGGCTGCTCCTGCGGGGACTGCCCGCACGGGGCCCGCGAGGGACATCGGCGCGCGGTCGCGGCGTTCCTGAGCAGACGGGACGAGTTCGCCGCCGGGCAGGGGCTGCCGGCGGCCGTGGCGCATTCGGCGTCGGCGTCCCGGCAGTGGGTCTCCGAGGAACTCACCCAGTCCGCCGCCGCCGTCGCCGAGCGCGGCCGCGCCGAGGGCGAGGCCTGGCTGACCGGGCTGTGGCGCCGCAGCGTGGGCACGGTGTGGGCGGCGGTCGTCGCCCTGCTGCTGGTGCAGTCCCTGACCGCGATCGGCGCGGGCTGGAGCACCGCCCGCACGGCCGGGCTGCTCGCGGCCGTGGTCGTCTCCGGTGTCCTGACGGCGGCTGCCTGGTTCCACCGCGCGCGCGGTGGCGTCCTGGCCCCGGTGATCGGCGAGGACAACCGGCTGTCCACCTCGCGCGCGGTGGCCGCCTGCTGGGTGCTGTTCGTGGCCTACGTCGTCCTCGTGCTGGCCGGGCGGCTGGCCGCGGCCTCCGGGCACCGGGAACGGGACGCCCTGATCGCCGGCCTCGGGCTCGCCCGGGGCGCGGGCGTGGTGACGGTGCTCGCCGTGGCGTGCGGGATCGCCGTGCTGGTGCGGCGCGTGGTGGGCCTGCGGGTGCTGGGGCAGCGGCTGCAGAAGGTCCGTGCGGACCGGCCGCGCGCCGCCGACCTGCTCACCGACGACTCCGGCCGGGGCGCCTTCACCGACCTCCAGTACGTCGCGATCAGCGCGGTCGCCCTGGTGTTCGCGGCGGTACGGCTGGCCCGGCGGCCCGACCGGCTGCCCGACCTGCCGTGGGGTCTGGCGGTGGTGGTGCTGGTGTCGGCGGCGACCTATGTGGCCGGCAAGTACGCCGAGGGCGGCCGGCCCGTGATCCTCTCCGTCGTGCGGGCCCGGGAGGCCGGCGACCTGGACGGGCCGATCCGGCAGGGCGACGACATCGAGATCCGCGGCGCGGGATTCGTCCCGCCCGGCGCGCAGGGCGCCGACCGGCTGTCCCGGATGACGGTCCGCATCGGGGCCGTCCATGTGCACGTACCGCTGATCCCGGTCACCGGCGGCTTCAGCAACCCCACGGACACCGCTCTGACCGTGCCGGTCCCGGCGGACGTCGAACCCGGGCGTGTCGAGGTGCAGGTGGTCACCGCGGCGGGCGCGGAGACCAACCGCTACACGATCGACGTGACCGAGTGAAGTGCCCTTGCCCGAGAGCCCTTCGCCGGGATTGAGCCGATCGCCGCTTCCGTACGTATCGTCGGGTGACGGCACCCGGGCGGGCGAGAGGCGGCTGGCAATGATGACTCACAGCATGCGCACGGAAACGCACATCCCCCACCTCGACCGTGGCGCCGGCCTGCGGGAGACCGCCGCCCGCTACGCCCTGCTCCCGCTGCGCCTCTTCCTCGGCGTCACCTTCATCTACGCCGGTCTCGACAAGCTCACGGACAGCGCCTTCATGCAGGCCTCCGGAGCGGGCTCCATCGGCGACACCATGCGCGCCGCACACGGCACGGCGGCCATACCGGCGCTGGTCGACCTGGCCCTGAAGAGCCCCGTGGGCTTCGGCTACGCCATCGCCCTCGGTGAACTCGCCGTCGGCATCGGCGTCCTGCTCGGCTTCCTGGGCCGCCTCGCCGCCCTCGGCGGCGCCCTGATCTCCCTGAGCCTGTGGCTCACGGTGTCCTGGGCGACCAGCCCCTACTACTACGGCAACGACCTGGCCTACCTGATGGCCTGGCTCCCGCTCGTCCTGGCCGGCACCCCCCTGTTCTCGGTCGACGCGATGCTGCGGCGCCGGCGCCGGGAGGGCGGATACCGGTAGGGGAGCCCGGGCCCCCGGGCCGGCCCCCGCGTCAGCCCCCGCCGCGGCGGCGCAGCGCGTGGGTGACCACCCCGGCCGCTCCCGCCAGACACAGGCCCCCGACGACCAGGGGGATCGCGGTGAACCACGGGATCCGCCACAGGCCGGCCGCGTCACCCGCGTACAGGATCCCGGCGACGGTGAGGGCGAGGCCGGCGACCAGCCGGCCGGGCTGGAACTCATGACGCAGCACGGGCCACCTCCACCTGGCCGATGCCGACCTGGAGATCCAGGTCCAGCAAACCGGCGTTCGTGCCGCCGCCGGCCGGTCTCAGAGTCACCTGCTGGTGCCGGTCCGGCTGCACGTCCACGTCCTTCGCATCGTCACCCGGCAACCGGATGTCGCCCACCCCCACTTCGATGTCCGCCCTCACCCTCACGTCCGGCGGCACGATCACCCGCACCCGGCCCACGCCCACGTCGGCCAGCGTGGTGACCGTCCGGCCCGGGGGCACGTCGAGCCGGGACAGGTCCAGCGTGCCGACGCCCGTGCCGACGTGGTACTTCGGCCGGACGTCCGTCATCGCGGCCGGCCGCCATGTCGTGTGGATCCACTGCGTGCCGATGTCGTGCGGCAGCGCCGCGGACGCCGTGAGCAGCGCCGCCGTGACGATCGACCAGAAGACCGAGCCCGCCCCCGTACGCCCGAGGAACGCGCTGACGGCGATGCCGAGGCCGAACACGGTCAGCGCCCCGGCCAGCCCCACCTGCAGGCTCATGCCGAGCGGATGGTCCTGCCAGGTCAGCCCCGTACCGAGGCCGCCCGCGGCCAGGGCCAGCAGGAAGACCCAGCCGCCGATCCAGCGCGGACCGCGCGCCACCGGCCGGTCCGCGCCCGACGGTGCCGCCGTGCGCTCGGCGGGCACGCCCCGGCTGATGGCGACGGCCGCCGCGATGTCCCGGTCACGGGGGTCGCCCGGACCCCACAGATACCCCGTGCCGCCGACATGGGTGCCGTCCTTGACGATGGGGTCGCGCCACCAGGACGGATAGCCCGCCGCGGCCGGCGGCGCCTGGGCCTCCGGCGGCGCGTCCGCCACGGCCTGCGCGGCGAGCGGATCCGGGCCCGGCAGGTCCCGCCGCTGCTGCCAGTACCCGGCGCCGGCCAGCAGCAGGGAGAGGACGACGGCGAAGGCCAGCACCCCGCCGTTGCGCAGCATCGACAGGAACACCCCGCAGCCGACCAGCGCGAACAGCACGGCCGCGAGCGCCTGCCCGTCCACCCGCCCGGTGAGGAGCTTGCGGACCTCGTTCTCGTCCTCGTCGTCGTACGGAACGAACAGCCAGACGAAGCCGTAGAAGATCAGACCGACGCCGCCCGCCGCGGCCAGCACCGCGAGCGTGATCCGGAAGATCACCGGGTCCATGTCGCACCGCCGTCCCAGCCCGGCGCACACCCCGGCGATCGTCCGGTGCCGGCGGTCGCGGCGGAAGAGGTGCGGGCCGTCGGCCGTGCCGGTGCCCGGCTGCCCGGACCCCGCCGCCGCGCCCGGGACGGACGCGGCACCCTCCTCGGGCACCCCGTCCGCTGCGTGCTGGTGATCGGTCATGCGTCCATGGTGACGGGCGGGCCGGCCCGGCGGCAGTCGGGACGACCCTGGCCGGACCCTGATATCGCCCCTGACACCCGGCGATGTCGCCCCTGACACCCGGTGCCCTCACCGCCCACCGGCCCGGCGCGAAGATCAGGGGCGTCTCGGGGGCCGACCCTGATGCTCCGGCCCGGCCGCCATGTGACCATCGATGGCATGCCGGAAGCCGCAGCAGCGCCCCTCGACGAACCGCGGCCGCCGCGCAAGCTCTACCGCAGCAGCGACGGACGCTGGCTGGGTGGCGTGGCGCGGGGGCTCGCCGGGCACCTCGGGCTGCCCGTGATCTGGGTCCGCCTGGTCTTCGTGGGCCTGTTCATGGCGGACGGCCTGGGCGCCCTGCTGTACGCGGCGTTCTGGTTCTTCGTGCCGCTGGGCGTCGGCGGCGTCGACGCGCCGAAGCCGCCGTCCCTGGTGAGTACCGAGGTCTCCCCCGACGGCCGGCGCAGACTCGTCACCCGCAGACCGGACCGCGGCCAGATCGTCGCCCTGCTCCTCATGGTCGTCGTCGCGCTGATCTTCGTCAGCAGCGTCAACATCGGCAACGGCGCCAAGGCCTATCTGCTCCCGGCGGTGCTCGTCGCCGCCGGTGTCGCCCTGGTGTGGCGGCAGGCGGACAACGCCCGCCGGGCCCGCTGGGTCGAGGTGGGCCGCCGCAAGCGCACCCTGTCACTGCTGCGGGCCGTCGGCGGTGTCCTGCTGGTGACGGCCGGCGTGTCCGGCATCTTCGTCCTGCAGGGCTCCGCCGCCCACCTCGGCTCGGTGCTGCAGGCCGCGCTCGCCGTCCTCGTCGGCATCACGCTGCTGGCCGGCCCGTATCTGGTGCGCATGACGCAGGACCTGTCCGAGGAGCGCCTGATGCGCATCCGCGCCCAGGAGCGCGCCGAGGTCGCCGCCCACGTCCACGACTCGGTGCTGCACACCCTCACCCTGATCCAGCGCAACGCCGACAACGCGGGCGAGGTGCGCCGCCTGGCCCGCGCGCAGGAACGCGACCTGCGCACGTGGCTGTACAAGCCGGAGGGCACCGGCAAGGACGAGGCCGACGAGCCGGCCTCCCTCGCCGAGGCGGTCAAGCGCAACGCCGCCGAGGTCGAGGACAAGCACGGCGTGGCCATCGAGGTGGTCGTCGTCGGCGACTGCCCGCTCGACGAACGGACCACCGCGCAGATGCAGGCCGCGAGGGAAGCGATGGTGAACGCCGCCAAGTACGGTGGCGAGGGCGGCCCGGTGCAGGTCTTCGCCGAAGTCGAGGGCAGGAGGGTGTTCGTGTCCGTGCGGGACCGGGGCCCCGGCTTCGACCCCGACGCGATACCCGCCGACCGCATGGGCGTGAGAGAGTCGATCATCGGCCGGATGGAGCGCAACGGCGGCACGGCGCGGCTGCGCGCGGTGCCGGGCGGCGGCACCGAGGTCGAGCTGGAGATGGAGAGGGCGGAGAAGACGTCATGAGCGACCCGACCGAGGCGAACGGTACGACGGAGGCCGGCGGCACGGGCGAGCGCCGGGTGCGCGTGGTCCTCGTCGACGACCACCGCATGTTCCGCACCGGCGTGCAGGCCGAGATCGGCCGGACCGAGGAGACGGGCGTCGAGGTCGTCGGCGAGGCCGCGGACGTCGACCAGGCGGTCACGGTGATCACCGCGACCCGGCCCGAGGTGGTCCTGCTCGATGTGCATCTGCCGGGCGGCGGCGGGGTCGAAGTGCTGCGCCGCTGTGCCCCGTTGGCAGCCGATGCCGAGCGGCCCGTCCGCTTCCTCGCGCTGTCCGTGTCGGACGCGGCGGAGGACGTGATCGGCGTGATCCGCGGCGGCGCCCGCGGCTACGTCACCAAGACCATCACCGGCACCGACCTGGTCGACTCGATCTTCCGCGTCCAGGAGGGCGACGCGGTGTTCTCCCCGCGCCTGGCCGGGTTCGTCCTGGACGCCTTCGCCTCCACCGACGCCCCGCCGGTCGACGAGGACCTGGACCGTCTCACGCAGCGCGAGCGCGAGGTGCTGCGGCTGATCGCCCGCGGCTACGCGTACAAGGAGATCGCCAAGCAGCTGTTCATCTCGGTGAAGACGGTCGAGTCGCATGTCTCGGCGGTGCTGCGCAAGCTCCAGCTGTCCAACCGCCATGAGCTGACCCGCTGGGCCACGGCCCGCCGCCTGGTCTGAGAGGGCAGGCGCCTGGTCCGGGACGGTAGGCGCCTGGTCCGTGACGGCAGCCGCCTGGTCCGGGACGGCAGCCGCCTGGTCCGGGACGGCAGGTGCCGGCCGGGGGCTCACACCACCCGCGTCGCCCCCGCGAACGGCATCTGGTCGATGGGGGCGAGACGCACCGGGGCCGACGGGTTGGGGGCGTGGATCATCTGCCCGTTGCCCACGTACATGCCGACGTGGCTGATACCGGAGTAGAAGAACACCAGGTCGCCGGGGAGCAGTTCGGAGCGGGAGACGCGGCGGCCGGCGCCGATCTGCGCGTACGTCGTGCGGGGCAGGGAGACCCCGGCGGAGCGGTAGGCGGCCTGCACCAGGCCCGAACAGTCGAAGGCGTCCGGGCCGGTCGCGCCCCACACATACGGGCTGCCCAGCTTGCTGTACGCGTAGGCGACGGCGGCCGCCGCACGCGCGTCGGGCGCCTGCGCGGCCGCCGATCCGGGCGCGGTCAGCTCGTCGCGCGACGCGGTGCTCGCGGCGCGTGAGGCGCGGTTCGCGCCGGAGGCGCCGGCGGGCAGGTCCGCGGCGATCCGCTGCCGCTCCTTCGCGGTCAGCCGGGACAGCAGCCGGCGGGCCTGGTCCAGCTTGCTGGTGATGGTCTGCTTCTGCTGTCTCAGCTCGGCCTGACGGGAGTGCAGCGAGGTCAGCTCCACGCGCGCGGCGCCCCGCAGCTGCTCGATCTCCCGCAGCTCGCCCCGGACCCGGGTGACGGCCTGCGCCTGCCGGTCGCCCGCCCGCTCGGCGAAGGCGGCGCCCTCGAGATACTGCTCCGGGTTGTCGGACAGGGCCAGCTGCACCGCGGGGTCCAGACCGCCGCTGCGGTACTGCGCGCTGGCGACGGCCCCTAGGGCGTCCCGGGCCTCGTTCAGCCGCTGCTGCTTGCGGGCCGTCTCGTCCTGCAGGTCCTTCAGCCGGCGCCCGGCCGCCCCCGCCTCCTCCTTCGCGCCGTTGTACTTCTCGGTGGCCACCTCGGCCTCCTGGTACAGCTTGTCGACCTGCGCCTTGACCTGGGCCGGAGTCGGGTCCGGTGCGGCCTGGCCGGTGCCGTCGAACGCCGTGGCCGTCGCCGCGCCCGCGAGGGCGACCGTGAGCGCCGTACGGGCCGTGTGGCCGCCGAGCGAGCGCTGTCGATGCTTGCGGTGTGCTGCCACGGGGACTGCACGTCCTTTCCTGTGACGCCGGCGGCCGCCTCGGTGCCGGCCGCGCCGGGGGTGCGTGCCCGGTGGCGTCCCGACAGGGGAACGGGGCGCCACCGGGCTCTTTCGGCGGGATGACCGACGGCCGTCCCTGGCCCGGACGGCGGTGGGAGTCGGTCACCTGGGGGAGGACGCTAAACCGGTAAGTGACGCGAAGGTGACGGTGTGTACGGAAATGACGCGAGTGGATCGCGAGGCGACCGTATGTGACCGTGATCCCGTTCCCGTGACGCCGACTTCACACAGAGCGCCGACCGAAGGGCGAAATCCCCGCACGGGAGGGGCGCCGGACTGCTACGGAACGCCGCTGGCTAGGCTCCGGCCCCATGGACGTACTCATCCATCTCTTCGTCGGCCTGCACATCATCGGCATCGCCTCGCTCCTGGGCGGCTTCCTCACCCAGATGAAGGCGATGGGCCGGGGCACCGCCCGGTTCGTCCCGGCGATGCTGCACGGCGCGCTGACGATGCTGGTCACCGGCGTCGTCCTGGTCGGCCTCAACCAGGCCGACGACCACACCGTCAACACCGTCAAGATCGGCGTGAAGCTGGCGCTGCTGATCGTCATCCTCGGCCTGGTCTACGTCAAGCGCGACGACGAGAAGGTGGACAAGCCCCTGTTCGGCCTGGTCGGCCTGCTGACCATGGCGAACATCTTCATCGCGGTGCTGTGGACCTGAGCGCGTCCCGGGCCGAGAGGGCGGCGCCCGCGGCCACGGCCAGCCACGCGGCCACCGCGAGCCACAGCAGCGCCTGACCCGGGTCCAGCAGCCACGACACGTCGACCGCGGCGGCGACGGACAGCGTCGCCGCCGCCGTCATGCCGAGCGGGAAGACAGTGGCCCAGCGGCGCGTGTCGTACGTGAGCCGGGGCCGCGCCACCTCGGCGACCACCAGCACCACGTACCAGGCCAGGTCCAGCACCAGCAGCGCGACGGTCGCGAAACGCAGGACGCCGCGGTCGTCGTCGTTCCACAGGTACAGCCGCGCGCTGTCCGCGGTCAGCAGCTTCGCCCCGGCCAGCGCGGAGATCGCCAGCGCGCCGCCCGCCACCCAGTGGTCGCCGGGCCCCTCCAGCACCTGCCGTGGATCGAAGCGGGTCAGGGCGATGCCGTAGAGCACCAGGCCGAGCCCGAACAGCACCAGCGCGGCGTGCGCCGGCCAGGCCGTCGCCAGGGCGCCCGCGAGGACGGCGGCCAGCACGGCGAGCCCCTGCGTGGCCACGCACGCGAGGAACACCGCCCCCGGCATCCGCGGCTGCCAGTTCCGTACGACCGTGACGATCAGCACCGGCCACAGCACCGCCGCCAGGGCCAGCAGCGCCTCGGCGAGCGTGGTCCACCCCAGCAGCACGAACCCGGCGCCCAGCACCGTCGTCGCGGCCACCGAGGTCAGCGCCCCGGGAGTCTGCGCCTCGCTCACCCACCGGGGCCGGTCCGTCAGCAGCCGTACGCAGAACTCGGCGGCCAGAGCCAGCCAGAAGGCGCAGGCCGCGGCCAGCCAGATCCGGGACAGCAGCTCGTACCCGGTCAGGCGCAGCCCGACCGAGATGATGCCGGTCGCCATCACGGCGGCCCCGGCCGCCGGGGTGCGCCGCGACCACCACGCGCGCAACGGGGACGGGGAACCGGACGAGGCGCGCCGGCGCGAGGAAACGGACATGCGCCGATGCTATGAACCCCCACCGCGCGCCGGGCACGGGGCACGCGCACCGGCTGCCCCAATCCGTCAGGCCGGGCGTACGCGCGCGTGGGGCGGGAGGGTGGCGGTACGCGCGCGTGGGGCGCGGGGGTGGCGGTACGGGCGCGTGGAGCGGGAGGGTGGCGGGCGGGCGCAGGGGTGGCGGTACGCGCGTGTGGGGCGTCAGGCCGGGCGGACGACGCTGTGGATGGCCGACTCGCCGTCGTAGTAGATGGACTCCTCGCGCACATAGGCGCCGGGCTTGGGGGCGTGGATCATCATGCCGCCGCCGATGTAGACGCCGACGTGGCTGATGTCGCCGTAGAAGAAGACCAGGTCGCCCGGCCGGGCCTGGGACAGCGGGACGGTCGGGCCGGCGTTCACCTGGTCGTAGGTGGTGCGCGGCAGGTCCACGCCCGCGGCCTTCCAGGCGGCCTGGGTCAGGCCGGAGCAGTCGTAGGAGCCGGGGCCGGTCGCGCCCCACACGTACGGCTTGCCGATCTGCGCGCGGGCGAAGGCGAGCGCCATGTCGGCCCGCGAGCCGGTGCTCGTGCCGCCGGTGCCGGTTCCGGAACCGGCACCCGTGCCCGTGCTCGTGCCGCCGGTCGGGGAGCCGCCGCCGTCGTGCTGTCCGGCCTGCTGTTCCTGCTGGGCCGCCTGCTGCCGGGCCAGCTCCGCCGCCTTGCGCGCGGCCTCCTCCTGCTTGTGCCGCTCGATCGCCGCGAGCCGCGCCTTCTCCTCGGCGGTCAGCTTCGACAGCAGCTCACGCGCGTCGGCGAGCTTCTTCTGGACGGTGGCCTTGGCGGTGCGCAGATCGTTCTGCGAGTCGGTGAGCGTGCGCAGGCCGTCGGTGGCCTCGCGGCGCTGCCTCATCGTCTCCGACTGCTCGGTGACGTAGTCGTCGACCGCCTCCTTCTGGTGGCTGGTCAGCCGGTCCATCAGGTGGCTCTGGTCGAAGTACTGCTGCGGGGAGTCGGCGAGCAGGAAGGTCGCCGTGGCGGGCAGGGAGGTGCCGCCCGTGCGGTACTGGGCGGCGGCGTAGGAGCCCAGCTGGTCGCGCGCCTCGTTGAGCTTCTCGGTGCGCCGGGCGACGTCGTCCATCAGGGAGTCGACACGGGTGCGCTGCTTGGCGGTGCGCTCCTTGGCCGCGTTGTACTTGTCGGTCGCGGACTCCGCCTGCCGGTAGAGGTCGCCGACCTTCTTCTCGACCTCCTCGAGGCTGGGCTTGCCGTCCGCGGGGACGGCGTCGGCCGTCTGGGACAGGAGGGCCACGGAGGTGAGGGCGGCCGTGGCCAGGGCGGGGGTCCGTATGCCGGCGAGGGTCCCCGTGGGACGCGACTTGCGGTGCGACGCCAAGGGAGGCGACTCCTTCCAAGCGGCCGCCTACCGGGTCGGCGAGGGGGAGGACCTCCCAGGCCCCTGAAGGGTCTGGGGGAGGGCTCGCTGTGCGGGCGCACCGGACTGGGCGGAGGCCGCGCGGCCCGGCGACGTTCGCCGGTGGAGGTCGTACGGCCTGGGCGGCACCGTAGCCAACTCGTGTGCCTGCTGTGAAGGTTGGTGCGTGATATGCCCGATACATTTCCGTGACCATCGCGTAGTGTCGCCGGCCGGTGATGGACGGTGATGTGTGATGTTTCCCGGACGGGCCCGGGTTGTCAGTGGGGCGCCCTAGACTCGTAGAGCGATGAGCAGCCTCTTTGACGACAGCTTCCTGGCGGACCTCCAGGCCCCTCGGGCCCACGCGGAGGGACCCCCGCCGCCGCCCGAGGACGATCACGCTCCGGAAGCGCTTCCGGACGATCTGTTCGGCGGGAAGTTCGACGCGCCCCCGCCGGACCGGGACCCGTACTACCGCGACGGCGCCCCGCGCCCCGTGCTCGACTCCGCCGCGCTGCTGGAAGGGCTGAACGACAACCAGCGCGCCGCCGTCGTGCACTCCGGCTCCCCGCTGCTCATCGTCGCCGGCGCCGGCTCCGGCAAGACCCGCGTGCTCACCCACCGCATCGCCCACCTGCTCGCCGAGCGGGACGTCCACCCGGGCCAGATCCTCGCGATCACCTTCACCAACAAGGCCGCGGGCGAGATGAAGGAGCGCGTCGAGCAGCTCGTCGGCCCGCGCGCCAACGCGATGTGGGTGATGACCTTCCACAGCGCGTGCGTGCGCATCCTGCGCCGGGAGTCCAAGAAGCTCGGCTTCACGTCGTCCTTCTCGATCTACGACGCCGCCGACTCCAAGCGCCTGATGGCCCTGGTCTGCCGCGACCTGGAGCTCGACCCCAAGCGCTTCCCGCCGAAGTCCTTCAGCGCCAAGATCAGCAACCTGAAGAACGAGCTGATCGACGAGGAGGACTTCGCCGCCCAGGCCGCCGACGGCTTCGAGAAGACCCTCGCCCAGGCCTACGCCCTGTACCAGTCGCGGCTGCGCGAGGCCAACGCCCTCGACTTCGACGACCTGATCATGACGACGGTCAACCTGCTGCGCGCCTTCCCCGACGTCGCCGAGCACTACCGCCGCCGCTTCCGGCACGTCCTGGTCGACGAGTACCAGGACACCAACCACGCCCAGTACGCGCTGGTTCGTGAGCTGGTCGGCACCGGTGACCACGACGAGGACACCCCGCCCAGCGAGTACGACCTGCCGCCCGCCGAACTGTGCGTGGTGGGCGACGCCGACCAGTCGATCTACGCCTTCCGCGGCGCGACGATCCGCAACATCCTCCAGTTCGAGGAGGACTACCCGAACGCGACGACGATCCTGCTGGAGCAGAACTACCGCTCCACGCAGACCATCCTGTCCGCCGCCAACGCGGTCATCGAGCGCAACGAGTCCCGCCGCCCGAAGAACCTGTGGACCAACGCCGGCCAGGGCGCCCGCATCGCCGGCTACGTCGCCGACACCGAGCACGACGAGGCCCAGTTCGTCGCCGACGAGATAGACCGTCTGGTCGACGCGGGCGAGACCAAGGCCGGCGACGTCGCCGTCTTCTACCGCACCAACGCGCAGTCCCGTGTCTTCGAAGAGGTGTTCATCCGCGTCGGCCTGCCCTACAAGGTCGTCGGCGGCGTCCGCTTCTACGAGCGCAAGGAAGTCCGGGACGTCCTCGCCTACCTGCGCGTCCTCGCCAACCCCGAGGACTCCGTCCCGCTGCGGCGCATCCTCAATGTGCCCAAGCGCGGCATCGGCGACCGTGCGGAGGCGATGATCGACGCCCTCTCCCAGCGCGAGAAGATCAGCTTCCCGCAGGCGCTGAAGCGGGTCGACGAGGCGTACGGCATGGCCGCGCGCTCCACGAACGCCGTCAAGCGGTTCAACACGCTGATGGAGGACCTGCGGACGATCGTGGAGTCCGGCGCGGGACCGGCCACCGTCCTCGAGGCGGTCCTCGAACGCACCGGCTACCTCGCCGAGTTGCAGGCCTCCACCGACCCGCAGGACGAGACCCGGATCGAGAACCTCCAGGAACTCGCCGCCGTGGCCCTGGAGTTCGAGCAGGAGCGCGGGGAGGGCGAGCCGGTGGGGCTCTCCGACTTCCTGGAGCAGGTCGCCCTGGTCGCCGACTCCGACCAGATCCCGGACGAGGAGGACGGCTCGGGCGTCATCACGCTGATGACCCTGCACACCGCCAAGGGCCTGGAGTTCCCGGTCGTCTTCCTCACCGGCATGGAGGACGGCGTCTTCCCGCACATGCGGGCCCTCGGCCAGACCAAGGAGCTGGAGGAGGAGCGCCGCCTGGCCTACGTCGGCATCACCCGCGCCCGTGAGCGGCTGTATCTCACCCGGTCGGCGATGCGCAGCGCGTGGGGACAGCCGTCGTACAACCCGCCGTCGCGGTTCCTGGAGGAGATTCCGCCGCAGCACGTCGAGTGGAAGCGCACGGGCGGGTCCGCGCCCGTCTCCTCCGGGCCGGCCTCGGGGATCGCCGCCTCGCTGTCGTCGTCCCGCTCGCGTTCCTCGGCCGCCGGCGCGTCCGGGTTCGCCACGCGGCGCGCCGGGGACAAGCCGGTGGTCTCGCTGGCGGTCGGGGACCGGGTCACCCATGACCAGTTCGGGCTCGGCAGTGTGGTCGAGGTCAGGGGCACCGGCGACAAGGCCGAGGCGACCGTCGACTTCGGAGACGGCAAGCCGAAGCGGCTGCTGCTGCGGTACGCGCCGGTGGAGAAGCTGTAACAACGGGACCGTACCGGGGGCTTCGGCCCCCGGGCGGGCTCAGGTCGGGTCGAGGCCGTGGCTGCGCAGCCACGGCAGCGGGTTGATCGCCGCGCCGCCGCCCGGCCGTACCTCGAAGTGCAGGTGCGGCCCGGTGGAGTTGCCCGAGTTGCCGGAGTACGCGATCGGCTGTCCGGCCTTGACGCTCGTGCCGGAGGAGACGCGGTAGCTGGAGAGGTGGCAGTACCAGGTCTCCGTGCCGTCCGGCGCGGTCAGGATCAGCATGTTGCCGTAGGCGCTGTTCCACTGCGTGCGTACGACGCCGTCGGTCGCGGCCATCACGGTGGTGCCGTACGAGACGGGGAAGTCGATGCCGGTGTGCACCGACATCCAGTTGATGCCGGCCTGGCCGAAGTAGGCGCTCAGCCCGTGCTGGAGGACCGGCAGCATGAACTTGGGGCGCATGCGCTCCTTGCGCTCCGCCTCCTGCGCCGCCTTCTTGCGTTCCTGTTCCTGCTGCGCCTTGAGGTCGATGCGCTCCTGCGTCCGGCTGGCCCGGTCGGCGAAGTCGTCGGCGCCGGCGGACAGGCTCGCGAGCTGGGTGTCCAGCTTGTTGTTGGCGGCGGACGGTTTCACCGCGTGCGCGTCCGAGGCGGAGGCGGTGGTGTCCGTGCCGTCGTCACCGCTCAGCGCGCTGACGGAGGCGGCGGCGATCCCGGCGACACCCATCACACACGCCGACGGTACGGCGATGGTCAGCAGCGCCGACCGCTTGGCGGGCGTACGGCGACGGGAGCCGGACGCGCCCCGGGCCGCCGCACGGGACGACGGCAGAGGCGCGACGTCCTCCTGCTCCTCCAGCAGCGTGGCGGAGGCCGGGTCGACGGCGGGCAGCTCACCGGTGGAGGTCGACTCGCCCTCGTCACGCCCGGGTTCCTCGTAGGAGACCTGGTCGAAGGCAGCGGTGGCGGCGGCGTTGTTGGCGTTGTTGTTGGCGTTGGCGTGCTCTTCGAAGGAGGCCGTGGCCTGCTGGTCGAAAGCTTCCTGCGGGTGCTCGTAGCCGCCGGTCGTGTCGGCGGTGCCGCCGCTGTTCCACTGCGTGGCGTCGTACACGCCGGTGTCGAAGCTCTGCGTGCCCCAGTCCCACTGCTGCGTGGCGTCGGCGGTGGACTGGTCGGGGTGGAGCCAGGCGGACGAATCCCACTGACCGGAGACGTCGGCGGGTGTGGCCTGCGGCGGGATGGCCGACAGCTGCTGGTGGTCGGTCGTCCAGGCGGTCGTGTCATAGGCGCCGGTGTCATAAGCACCCGTGTCGTAGGCGCCCGTGTCATAGGCGGTGTGGTGCTGGGCCGCGTACGGGTCCTGGTGCACCGTCCCGTGGCCGCCGGTGGCCCACTGGCCGGTGTCGTAGCCGCCGTCGCCGTCGTCGGGGAGGGTGCCGAAGAGCGGGTCGGTCGCGAACGTGCCGGTGCTGTGCGCGCCGTCGGAATAACCGCTCGCGTCATACCCGTTGGGCGTGGTGAAGTTGCCGTACGGGGCGTCCTGCCCGCCGTACGACGCGTACTGCGCCGAGGGGGCGTCGGAAGCCGGAGCCGGGGTGGTCATGGTCCCCGACGGGTGACGGTCGTTCACCAACTTCTCTTTCGCCTCGACAACAGGGGCTGCCAGAGCAGTGCGGCGACTGTACCCGGCAGTACGCGGGCACGACAATCTTCGTCAGGTTTCATGCGCGCAGGAAACGGGCATTCGGCCGTCTTTTGGCCGTCCCAGACGCGGGCTTGGCCCTGCGTTCGACGACTGTTCGACCGACGGTCACCGTCGAGGGGGTTGCCGACTCCTCCCGGGCCGTTCCGGAACGCGGTGGTCCGGTCACTGGAGGTGACCGGAGGGCCGGGTTCGGTCGGCGATCCCGCGACGTCAGGCCAGGCTCAGGCCACGGTCAGGCCGCCCGCGTGCGTGCCGGTGTCGACTCCCGGCAGCTCCGCGTCGAGGGCCTGGCGTATGCCGGCTGCCACGGCCGGGTGAACCGGCAGGGCCAGATGGCCGATCCCCGTCACCCGGACGTTGTGCGCCAGCAGGTCGGGGTGGTCGACGCAGGCGGTCTCCAGCGGGTCCATCAGATGGTCCAGATCGCTCCAGAAGCTCACGAAGTGCGTACGGCAGCCGGGCGCCGGCTGAGCCAGCTCCTCCAGCACCGGCGAGCCGGGCCGCATCTGGCGCACGATCGGATGGGCGTTGGCCAGCGGCGCCACCCGGGTGCCGGAATGCGGTGTACCCAGCGTGACCAGCGTGCGCACCCGGTGGTCGCCGCCCAGTCGCTGCACGTAGTACCGCGCGATCAGGCCGCCGAGGCTGTGCCCGACCACATCCACCCGCTCACTGCCCGTGCGCTCGCATATCTCCTCGATGTGCCGCCCGAGCAGTTCGGCCGCGATGCGGATGTCGCAGGTCAGCGGCGAGTAGTTCAGCGACTCGACGCGCTGCCTGCCGTGCTGGGCGAGATTGCGGCGCAGCAGCACGAACACGGACCGGTTGTCGATGAAGCCGTGCAGCAGCACCACGGGCGGATGGTCGGGAGTCGGCAGGCGGGCCGGGTCGGGGCTGTCCGTGGCCACCTCGTCGGTGAGCCCGGGCTTGATGGCGGTGCCGGCGCCGCGTCCGCGGGCGGGCGGCGCCGGCAGGGGGCGGCTGCGGCGCTCCTGGACGATGCCGGAGGGGTACAGCAGGAGGTGGCCCGTGAGGATCGCGAACTCCAGGGCGGTCGCCTTCAGCAGGGCCGCCGAGAGCCCGGCCAGCCTGCTCGGCAGGAGGCGCTGACAGAGGGGGAGAAAGGGATAGAGGACCCTGGTGACCGTCATGGCCGACCTCCTGTCGGCACCTGGGGGACTTCTCTGTCTCCCCTGTGCCCTCGTGGGAAGCCGGGGCCGAGGCCGTCGACGGCGCGTCCTGCGGCGTCTGCGATGTGCTCCTGTGTCGATACGCCGTGCGCTCGCGTCGCGTGGCCTGCGACGCGGTGACACGGCGACCTCGTAGCGGCTCCCGTGGCGCGTGTTCCTTCTGGGGTACGAGTGCCCCGGAAGTGTCCGGCGCATGGCTCGCGGATTCCGGGAACCCTGCGCGATGAACGTGTCCCACTGTGTGATTTCCCCCTCGCTGCCCTCCGCGAAACGGTTGCTTGCGGGATGCTGGCGATAACGTTCGTTCACTTTCCCGGCCGGTGTGGGTACCGCAGTCCTTGTCGGCAGGGATGGATGCAGTCGCTTCATGGAGGCAGTGATGGGTGTGGCAGCCGGTCCGATCCGCGTCGTGGTGGCGAAGCCGGGGCTCGACGGCCACGATCGCGGGGCCAAGGTCATCGCGCGTGCGCTGCGCGACGCGGGCATGGAGGTGATCTACACCGGGCTCCACCAGACCCCGGAGCAGATCGTCGACACCGCGATCCAGGAGGACGCCGACGCGATCGGGCTGTCCATCCTCTCCGGTGCGCACAACACGCTCTTCGCAGCGGTGATCGACCTGCTCAAGCAGCGCGACGCCGAGGACATCCTGGTCTTCGGCGGCGGGATCATCCCGGAGGGCGACATCCCGCCACTGAAGGAGAAGGGCGTCGCGGAGATCTTCACCCCGGGCGCGACGACGCAGTCCATCGTGGACTGGGTACGCGCGAACGTACGGCAGCCTGCCGAGGCCTGAGACGCGACGCGGTCGGCCGGGGCCCACGGGGGTGGGCCGCCGGGGGCCGGCGGTGCGTGGGGGTCGTCGTGGGCCGGCGGTGCGTGGGGTGCGTCGTGGGCCGGCGGTGCGTGAGGTGTGCCGTGACCGACCGGTGCCCGGGGTGCGCCGTCGGCGTGGGGCGCTCGCGTGGTGGTGCGGCAGGCCAGGGGGCGGATGGCGTTCCGGTCGGCCGGGGCGTGTGCGGTCGCCGGCGTCCCGGCCGTCGCAGCCCGCCGCCGTCCCGGTCACAGCGCTTCCAGCTCCCGCAGCATCGCCGCCCGTAGCCGCAGCGTCGTCATCAGCCGCTGGAACGCCTCCGCCCAGTAGCCCCCGGCCCCCGGCGACGCGTCCTCCGGTTCGTCCGGCACCGCGAGCAGCCCGTCGAGCCGCCCGGCCTCCGCGGGATCCAGGCAGCGCTCGGCCAGCCCCATCACACCGCTGAAACTCCATGGGTAACTCCCCGCGTCCCGCGCGATGTTCAGTGCGTCGACCACCGCGCGCCCCAGCGGCGCCGCCCACGGCACCGCACACAACCCGAGCAGCTGAAACGCCTCGGACAGACCGTGCGCCGCGATGAACCCGGCGACCCACTCGGCCCGTTCGGCGGGCCGGAGCGTGGCGAGCAGCTTGGCCCGCTCGGCGAGGGAGACCGCGCCCGGACCGCCCGCCTCGGGCGCCGACGGCTCGCCGAGCAGAGCCCGCGCCCAGCCGCCGTC
Organism: Streptomyces sp. NPDC097129; assembly: GCF_055668065.1. Taxonomy (NCBI): domain Bacteria; kingdom Bacillati; phylum Actinomycetota; class Actinomycetes; order Kitasatosporales; family Streptomycetaceae; genus Streptomyces; species Streptomyces sp. NPDC097129. The sequence goes on from NZ_JBVOQE010000007.1 coordinate 311,376, forward strand.
CCGTTGCCGGACCGCCGCCCGGCACCAGGCCGCGTGCAGTTCGCCCTGCCAGTCGTCGGCGACCGGCAGCGCCACGATCTCCGTCGGTGTCCGCCCGCAGAGCCGCCCGGACCAGATGCCGAGCGGCGTGGCCTCCACCAACTGACCCAACCACCACGACCGTTCACCCCGCCCGGTCGGAGCCGCGGACTGGACACCGTCGCGCTCCATGCCCGGGTCACACTCATGGGGCGCTTCCACGACGATCGTCGGCGTCTCGCGGGTGCGGTCCAGGGCCACGCAGGCGGCGGCACGCACCGCCATCCGGGCGGCCAGCGCCGACATCGGCAGCGCCGACAGCAGCTCCGCCGCCGTGGAACGCACGTTGCGGCTGCGGTCGGCGAGCGCCTGTTCCAGGAACGGCTCGTCGTCCGGGCCGAGACCCGTCCGCAGCGAGTCGAGGAACATCAACCGGTCCTCGGCACGCTCACTGGCCCAGGTCGCCGCCAGCAGCGCGCGGCCCGCCTCGGGGTCGCGGGCGCGCAGCGCGGACAGCAGGGCTACCCGCTCGGCGAACAGTCCCTCCTGCCACAGCCGCTCGATCTCCTCCTGCCGGCCCGGCTGCGGCAGTGCCGTGCCGCCGCCGGGCACCGCCCGCAGAGCGAACCTCCAGTCCGGGTTGAGCCGGGCCAGCCACAGCGCGCGCGGCCCGGCGAACTCCAGTACCGCCGGCCGCAGATCCGTCCGGCCGCGGGCCGCGTCGAGCAGCGCGGGTAGCGCCTGGGGCGGCGGCGCCCAGCCCCGGGCGTTCGCCGCGGCGAGCCACTGCGGCAGCAGCTCCATCAGATCCGGTGTCGTGCCTCTGCGGCCGGTGCCCGTGCCGGGGCGGTCGGCCAGCAGCGTCCCGAGTCTGCGCGCCGCCGCAGCGGGCAGCGGGGGCCGCGGGTCGGCCGGGGCGGGAACGGGACGGGGCGCGGCTGGGGCGGGCCGCAGCCCGGCACGGCGGCGCACGGTGGCCTCGGCCGCCGCGTCCAGCAGGGCCACCGGGGCCTCGCTGCCGCCGGCCGGCGTCGGCGGTGTGCGCCGGTCCGTACCGAGCAGCGCCGCGGTGACCAGGTCCTCCCAGGCACCGGACGCGGGCCGGGCCGACTGGGCCGGCCGGGCCGCCGGAGAGGGGGTCGTGTTCATGTGCGTCCTTTCGGGCGAAGGCACCGGAACGGATCAGGAACGGATGAGGAACGGAGGAGGACTCACCCGTGTGGGCGTCTCAGGTTGCCGGGGTTGCCGGGGTTGCCGGGGTTGCCGGGGCTGCCGGGGTAGCCGGGTTGTCGGGATGCCGGGATGCCGGACGGGGGCTGGCGGCGGGGCGGGTGTGCCACTTGGGCCTTCGAGCCTTCGGTCCTTCGGTCCTTCGGGCCCTTGGGCGCACGGCCGGGGCCTGCTCAGTGCAGGGACACGGCGTCACCGGGACCCTGGGGCCACGCGGTGAGTGGGCTGAAGCCGCGGTGCCCGCACTCGCCGAAGACCGTCACGGGGTTGCCGCCCGAGAGGGCCACCAGCCGCCACAGACCGGGGCGGGCCGCCGCGGCCGGGACGAGCGGCAGCGCGCCGTCACCGTCGGCGTCCGCGAGCTGCCACGTGTCCCCGCCGGGCGCCGGTATCACCGACTCCAGCGTCACCGGGACGGACTCCAGCCACGGATCGTCCCGCAGAGCCTCGCCGTAACGGGTGGTCGCCTGCGCGGTCGTCACCCCCTTGGGCCGTACGGCCGTCCGGGCCGGTGGGCCGAACTGCTCGCCCAGCGCCACCCGGTGCCGACCATCACCCGGATAGGCGGACACCTCCGCGTCCAGGGCCAGGCCTACCGGCAGGGCCGGCTCCGGGGCGCGGCCGGCAGCGCCGTACGACAGCAGCAGCGCCGTACGGTCGGTGGCGACGCCGTGCAGCCAGATCCGGCGGGTCGTCAGCTTCGCGTCCCCCGTGTCGTACTGCGCGAGGACCAGCCACTGGTCGCGCACCGGCGGTCCCTCCGGCGCCGTGGGCAGGCCGACGCGGGAGCGGACCGTCGCCGCCAGGCCCTCCGGGAGCCGCTCGCGGTGCAGCCAGCCCTGGTCGAGGAGGTGCACCAGCGCGCACTCCTCCAGCAGCCGCACCGGCCAGCCCGGACCGGAACCCGGTATCGCGCCCAACTCCCGTACCCGTGCGGCCAGCCCGGGCGCCTGTGCGTCGACCATGCGGGCCGCTGTCTCCTCCCACATCCCGTACCCCGCCTGCTCGGCCGTGGCCAGACCCGAGCGCAGCAGGTCCGCCAGACGCCGCTCCAGCTCCGTGGCGCCGGCGGTGATCCGCTCGGCCCGGCGTGCGGCCCGCCGCCGGGCCGCCTCCGGATCGGCGGAGGGCGCCGCGGGCCCCGCCGTCCCCTCCGCCGCTGCCCGCTCCCGTCTCCCCTCCATCCATTGCGCCACCCACGCCGGCGGCTCCGCCCGGACCACCGCGTCCTCGCCGCCCGACCACAGCAGCAACAACCCGAGCGCGTGCTTGCACGGGAACTTCCGGCTCGGGCAACTGCAGGAATACGCGGGCCCGGAGGCGTCCGCGAGATCCACCACCGTCCGGTACGGCGTACTGCCGCTTCCCCTGCACAGCCCCCACATCGTCCCCTCGCCGGAACTGCCCGCCTCGGCCCACGGCCCGGCCACGCCGAGCTTGCTACCCGCTGTGCGCGACGCGGCGTCAGGTGCCAGTGCCAGCACCTGGTCCGCACTCCAGCGCACCCCCTGCTCAGTCATGTCTCGACGGTAGGTCCCCCCACTGACAATCGGGCCTGCGAGCGCGTTTGCGCAGGTCGGGACGCGTTGTCAGTGGGGTGGTGCACGGTGGATGCCAGATCACCGACCGGCCCAGCTGGAGGGGGACTTCGCCATGTCTGTGACCGTGGATCAACCGACATCCGACGAAGCGGAAGAAGCAGAAGAAGCGGCAGAAGCGAAGGAAGCGAAGGAAGCGGACGAGACGGGACCGACCGCTGCGCACCCGACCGTGGCACGACCGGGCGAGGCGCGAGCGGCCGACGTCCTGCGGGCGCACGCCGAGGACGCCTTCGCGCACGAACTCGCCGCGCTCGCGGCGCAGGACGACCGTCCGCGCCCGCCGCGCTGGAAGCTGTCCCCGTGGGCGGTCGCGACCTACCTGCTCGGCGGCGCCCTGCCCGACGGCACGGTGATCACGCCGAAGTACGTGGGGCCGCGCCGTATCGTCGAGGTCGCCGTCACCACGCTCGCCACCGACCGTGCCCTGCTCCTGCTCGGCGTGCCCGGCACGGCCAAGACCTGGGTGTCCGAGCATCTCGCGGCGGCCGTCAGCGGCGACTCCACCCTGCTCGTGCAGGGCACCGCCGGCACGCCGGAGGAGGCCATCCGCTACGGCTGGAACTACGCGCAACTGCTCGCGAACGGCCCCAGCCGCGACGCCCTCGTGCCCAGCCCCGTCATGCGCGCCATGGCCGAGGGCATGACCGCCCGCGTCGAGGAACTCACCCGTATCCCGGCGGACGTGCAGGACACGCTGATCACGATCCTGTCGGAGAAGACCCTGCCGATACCGGAGCTGGGCCAGGAGGTCCAGGCGGTCCGCGGCTTCAACCTGATCGCCACGGCCAACGACCGCGACCGGGGGGTCAACGACCTCTCCAGCGCGCTGCGCCGCCGCTTCAACACGGTCGTGCTGCCGCTGCCGGAGAGCGTCGAGGCCGAGGTGGACATCGTCTCCCGGCGCGTCGACCAGATCGGCCGCTCGCTCGACCTGCCGGCCGCGCCCGACGGCATCGACGAGATCCGCCGCGTCGTCACCGTCTTCCGTGAACTGCGCGACGGCGTCACGGCCGACGGGCGCACGAAGGTCAAGTCGCCCAGCGGCACGCTCTCGACGGCCGAGGCGATCTCCGTCGTCACGGGCGGGCTCGCGCTGGCCGCCCACTTCGGCGACGGCGTGCTGCGGGCCGGCGACGTCGCCGCGGGCATCCTCGGCGCCGTGGTCCGTGACCCGGCCGCCGACCGGGTGGTGTGGCAGGAGTACCTGGAGGCGGTGGTCCGCGAGCGCGACGGCTGGACCGACTTCTACCGGGCCTGCCGGGAGGTGAGCGCGTGACGCGTGGCGACGACGACCTCGGGTGGGGCCGCTCCGCGGGACGCGAGGGGACCGGCGGTTCCTCCGGGAGCGGTGGGGCCGGACGCGACGGCGGCTCCCAGGGACAGGTGTGCGTGCCGGAGACGGCGCTGTAAGGGCGCGCGGAGACGACGACCCGTGGTGGTCGCGCAGGTGAGGACATGTGCCGTGCAGGTGAGGGGGATGCGATGACGGACGGTGAGGTCACCCGGCGGAGGTGGCCGGGCCCGGGGCCGCTGCTGCTCGGGGTGCGGCACCACGGGCCCGGCTCGGCCCGCGCGGTGCGGGCGGCGCTGGACGCGGCGCGGCCGCGGGCGGTGCTGGTCGAGGGACCGCCCGAGGCCGACGCCCTCGTTCCGCTGGCCGCCGACGCGGACATGCGGCCGCCCGTCGCGCTGCTGGCCCACGCGGTGGACGAACCCGGCCGCTCGGCGTTCTGGCCGTTCGCCGAGTTCTCCCCGGAGTGGGTCGCGATCCGCTGGGCCCTGGCCCACGACGTCCCCGCCCGCTTCATCGACCTGCCCGCCGCCCACTCGCTGGCCTGGGATCGGGACGAGAGCGAAGGGAGGCTGCCCGGCCGGCCTGAGGGGGAGGAGGGGCAAGAGGGAGCGGAGGGAACGGACGGCGGCGCGGACCGGGGCGGCGGCGAGCGCGGAGACCAGGACGGTGGCGGCGACGAGGCCGTGCCCGGCGGATCCGAGGGGGGCGGGTCTGTGCCGGATGGGCCGGAGGGGGGTGGGCCGGAGCGGGGTGGGCCGGCGGCCGGAGTGCGGCTCGATCCGCTCGCCGTGCTCGCCGAGGTCGCCGGGTACGACGATCCGGAGCGCTGGTGGGAGGACGTCGTCGAGCACCGCGGGCCGGGGCGGCGGGACCCGTTCGCGCCGTTCACCGCGCTCGAGGAGGCGATGGCGGCGCTGCGGGAGACCTACGGCAGCGGGGGACACGACCGGGACCTCGTGCGCGAGGCTCAGATGCGGCTCCAACTGCGTTCGGCGCACAAGGAGTTCGGTGACGACGTCGCCGTGGTGTGCGGCGCCTGGCATGTGCCGGCGCTGCGGCGGCGCACGACGGTCGCGGCCGACAAGGCGCTGCTCAAGGGGCTGCCGAAGGTCAAGACCGACCTGACGTGGGTGCCGTGGACGTATCGCAGGCTCGCCCGGGCCGGCGGATACGGCGCCGGAATCGACTCGCCGGGGTGGTACGGGCATCTGTTCGGCGCGCCGGACAGGCCCGTCGAGCGGTGGATGACCAAGGTGGCCGGGCTGTTGCGGGAGGAGGACCGCATCGTCTCCTCCGCGCACGTCATCGAGGCGGTGCGGCTCGCCGAGACGCTGGCGGCGGTGCGCGGGCGCCCGCTGGCGGGGCTGAGCGAGACGACCGACGCCGTGCGGGCCGTGATGTGCGAGGGCTCGGACGTGCCGCTGGCGCTGGTGCGGGACCGGCTCGTCGTGGGGGACGTGCTGGGAGAGGTGCCGCGGACGGCGCCGGCGGTGCCGTTGCAGCGCGACCTCGAGCGCTCGCAGCGCAGGCTGCGGCTCAAGCCGGAGGCGGCGGAGCGGGAGCTGGAGCTCGACCTGCGCAAGGACACCGACAGCGAGCGCAGCCGGCTGCTGCACCGGCTCCGGCTGCTGCGGATCACCTGGGGCGAGCCGGTCGCCTCGCGGGGCAGTACGGGCACGTTCCGGGAGACCTGGAGGCTGCGTTGGGAGCCGGAGCTGCCCGTGCGGGTCGCCGAGGCCGGGGTGTGGGGGACGACCGTGCTCGCCGCGGCCACCGGCAAGGCCGAGGCGGACGCGCTCGCCGCGCAGGCCCTGGCGGAGGTCACCGCGCTGGCCGAGCAGTGCCTGCTGGCGGGGCTCGGTGACGCGCTGCCCACCGTGATGCGGGTCCTCGCCGACCGGGCCGCGCTGGACACGGACGTCGGGCATCTGGCGCAGGCCCTGCCCGCCCTGGTCCGTTCCCTGCGCTACGGGGACGTGCGCGGCACGGACACCGCCGCGCTCGCGGAGGTCGCCGCGGGACTCGCCGAGCGGATCTTCGTCGGCCTGCCCCCGGCCTGCGCCGCGCTCGACCCGGACGCCGCCGCCCAGATGCGGCGCCATGTGGACGCGGTGCACACGGCGGTGGCTCTGCTCGGCGACACGGGGGCGACGACGGCCACCGCGGGAACCGAGGCCGACGCGACGGCCCCGACTCCCCGCGCCAGCCATGCCGCACCGGCCACCTCGGGCACCCCGCAGACCCCCGACCCCGCCCCCGCCTCGGCCCCGGTCGCGCCCCCGCCCCCGCTCCCGGCCGACGGTCGCCGTGGCCTGCGCGTCCGCTGGCAGGGCGTGCTGGGGGTGCTGTCGGGGCGGGACACCGTGCCCGGTGTGATCCGTGGGCGGGCGGTGCGGCTGCGGCTGGACGACGGCGCGCTGGGCCAGGACGAGGCGGCCCGGCTGATGGGGCTCGCCCTGTCGCCGGGGACGCCGCCGGCCGACGCGGCCGCGTGGATCGAGGGCTTCGTCGGCGGCGGGGGCGGCGGGCTGCTGCTCCTGCACGACGAGCGGCTGCTCGCTCTGGTGGACGGCTGGCTGACCGGGGTGCCCGCGGAAGCGTTCACGGACGTGCTGCCCCTGCTGCGGAGGACGTTCTCGGCGTACGAGCCGGGGGTGAGAAGAACGCTCGGCGAGCTGGTGCGGCGCGGGCCGCAGGACCGGGGGAGCGGGGCCACCGCCGGCGCCGAGGGCGTGCCCGGCTTCGGGCCCGGCCTGGACGCCGAGCGGGCGGACGCGGTGCTCCCCGTGGTGCGGCTGCTGCTGGGCCTGTACGGCGACCGGGGGACGTCAGGCATCAACGACCTCGCGGAGGCGAGCGCATGACCACGGACCGCACGGAACGCGTCGCCGCGAACCGCCTGACCACGGAACGCACCACCACGGACCCCATGCCCGAAAACGCGACCGCAGCGCACGCCCCCGACCCGGCGGCTGCGCCGGAACGGCTGCGCCGCTGGCGGCTCGTGCTCGGTGGGGAGGCCGCGGACGGTACGGGGTGTGCGCTGTCGGGCCGGGACGCGGCCATGGACGGGGCGCTCACCGCGCTGTACGGCAGGGAGGACAAGGCGCAGAAGGGGCGGGACCGTTCGGCGGGTCTGGGCGCGTCGGCGCCGTCCGTCGCGCGGTGGCTCGGGGACATCCGCACGTACTTCCCCTCCTCCGTCGTCCAGGTCATGCAGCGTGATGCCATCGACCGGCTCGGTCTGGCGGCGCTGCTGCTGGAGCCGGAGATGCTGGAGGCGGTGGAGGCCGACGTGCACCTCGTCGGGACGCTGCTGTCGCTGAACAAGGCGATGCCCGAGACGACGAAGGAGACCGCGCGGGCGGTGGTGCGCAAGGTCGTGGAGGACCTGGAGAAGCGGCTCGCCACCCGCACCCGGGCCGCCCTCACCGGCGCGCTGGACCGCAGCGCCCGCGTCCGGCGCCCGCGCCACCACGACATCGACTGGAACCGGACGATCGCGGCCAACCTCAAGCACTACCTGCCGGAGCGGCGGACGGTCGTGCCGGAGCGGCTCATCGGGTACGGGCGGGCCGCGCAGTCCGTGAAGAAGGACATCGTGCTGTGCGTCGACCAGTCCGGTTCGATGGCGGCGTCCGTCGTCCACGCCTCCGTCTTCGGCGCGGTGCTGGCCTCGATGCGGTCGATCAACACACGGCTGGTCGTCTTCGACACGGCGGTCGTCGACCTCACGGACCACCTGGACGACCCGGTGGACGTGCTGTTCGGCACGCAGTTGGGCGGCGGTACGGACATCAACCGGGCGCTCGCCTACTGCCAGTCGCGGATCAGCCGGCCCGCGGAGACGGTGGTCGTCCTGATCAGTGACCTGTACGAGGGCGGCATACGCGACGAGATGCTCAAGCGGGTCGCGGCGATGAAGGCGTCGGGGGTGCAGTTCGTGGCGCTGCTCGCGCTGTCGGACGAAGGGGCACCCGCCTACGACCGTGACCACGCGGCCGCGCTGGCCGCGCTGGGCGCTCCGGCGTTCGCCTGCACCCCCGACCTGTTCCCGGAGGTGATGGCGGCGGCGATCGAGAAGCGGCCGCTGCCCGTACCGGACACGTCTGCCCAGCGGTAGACCGGGAAGGCCGGCGGTAGACCGGGAAGGCCAGCGGTAGACCGCGAAGGACGGGGGGCGGCCACCCCCTCGGTCCGCTCGCCGCCTCCGGAGGTGTGACGCGACCCGTCACCCCCGGGTATGTCCATGACATCCATGGGTATCCGGGGCAGCGGACACCGCGTCGCGTCGTGGCTGACCGGTGCATGACCGGCTCCGTGGGGGCGACGGACCCGGACGGCCGAAAGCCGTCGGCCCGTCCGGCGGGCCCCCGCGGTAAGGAGGCCGGACGGTCCCCATTGGGGTGGGGGCCGTCCGCCTCACGCCCCGGAGCCGGACCACAGGCCCGGCTCCGGGGCTGCTCAGGGGCCTCACCGGGTCAACCCCAGCCCGGTGAGGTCCCGCACTGGATGGCACGCAGTGCCGTGAGTCGCGGCATCGTGTGACGGGTATCACCGCTCAGGTGTGACCTCCGATTTAGAGCCCCAACGCCAGCGGGGATAACCTGCGAGACGGACATGCCGCGCGCTCGGACACCGTGTGCGCCTCCCTTGTGACAAGCGGACGTCACGTTGCCCTTCGCGGCACGCCCACGCATCCAACGAACCGCGAGATCACTGATAGGGACGGAAGCGCGTGGACCTGTTCGAGTACCAGGCGAGGGACCTCTTCGCCAAGCACGATGTACCGGTGCTGGCCGGTGAAGTCATCGACACGCCTGAGGCGGCCCGCGCAGCCACCGAGCGTCTCGGTGGCAAGTCCGTCGTCAAGGCCCAGGTGAAGGTCGGCGGCCGTGGCAAGGCCGGCGGCGTCAAGCTCGCCGCCACCACCGACGAGGCGGTCGAGCACGCGACCAACATCCTCGGCATGGACATCAAGGGCCACACGGTCCACAAGGTGATGATCGCCGAGACGGCCCCGGAGATCCTGGAGGAGTACTACGTCTCCTTCCTCCTCGACCGTGCCAACCGCACCTTCCTCTCCATCGCCTCCGTCGAGGGCGGCATGGAGATCGAGGAGGTGGCGGCCAGCCGCCCCGAGGCCGTCGCGAAGATCGCGATCGACGCCATCGACGGTGTGGACGAGGCCAAGGCCCGCGAGATCGTCGAGGCCGCCAAGTTCCCGGCCGAGGTCGCCGACAAGGTCGCGAACGTCCTCATCAAGCTGTGGGACACCTTCATCAAGTCGGACGCCCTCCTCGTCGAGGTCAACCCGCTCGCGAAGGTCGCCTCCGGCGAGGTCATCGCCCTCGACGGCAAGGTGTCGCTGGACGAGAACGCCGAGTTCCGTCACCCCGAGTACGAGGCGCTCCACGATAAGGCGGCGGCCAACCCGCTCGAGGCCGCGGCCAAGGAGAAGAACCTCAACTACGTCAAGCTCGACGGCGAGGTCGGCATCATCGGCAACGGTGCGGGTCTCGTGATGAGCACCCTCGACGTCGTCGCGTACGCCGGTGAGAAGCACAAGAACGTCAAGCCCGCCAACTTCCTCGACATCGGTGGCGGCGCCTCCGCCGAGGTCATGGCGAACGGCCTGGAGATCATCCTGGGCGACCCGGACGTCAAGTCCGTCTTCGTCAACGTCTTCGGCGGCATCACCGCCTGCGACGCCGTCGCGAACGGCATCGTGCAGGCCCTGGAGCTCCTCGAGAGCAAGGGCGAAGAGGTCACCAAGCCGCTGGTCGTCCGTCTCGACGGCAACAACGCCGAGCTGGGCCGCCAGATCCTGGACGACCGCAACCACCCGCTCGTGCAGCGCGTGGACACCATGGACGGCGCGGCCGACAAGGCCGCCGAGCTGGCTGCTGCAGCGAAGTAAGGGACGAGGTCACACAACACCATGGCTATCTTCCTCACCAAGGAATCCAAGGTCATCGTCCAGGGCATGACCGGCTCCGAGGGCCAGAAGCACACCCGGCGCATGCTGGCGTCGGGCACCAACATCGTCGGCGGTGTGAACCCGCGCAAGGCCGGCACCACGGTCGACTTCGACGGCACCGAGGTCCCGGTCTTCGGCTCCGTCAAGGAGGCCGTCGACAAGACCGGCGCCGACGTCACGGTCATCTTCGTCCCGGAGAAGTTCACCAAGGACGCGGTCGTCGAGGCCATCGACGCCGAGATCCCGCTGGCCGTCGTCATCACCGAGGGCGTCGCCGTGCACGACACGGCGTCCTTCTGGGCGTACGCCGGCAAGAAGGGCAACAAGACCCGGATCATCGGCCCGAACTGCCCCGGCCTGATCACCCCCGGCCAGTCGAACGCCGGCATCATCCCGGCCGACATCACCAAGCCGGGCCGTATCGGCCTGGTCTCGAAGTCCGGCACGCTGACGTACCAGATGATGTACGAGCTGCGTGACATCGGCTTCTCGACCTGCGTCGGCATCGGCGGTGACCCGATCATCGGCACCACCCACATCGACGCCCTGAAGGCCTTCCAGGACGACCCCGACACCGACCTGATCGTCATGATCGGCGAGATCGGCGGCGACGCCGAGGAGCGGGCCGCGGCCTTCATCAAGGAGAACGTGACCAAGCCGGTCGTCGGCTACGTCGCGGGCTTCACCGCGCCCGAGGGCAAGACCATGGGTCACGCCGGCGCGATCGTCTCCGGCTCTTCTGGCACCGCACAGGCCAAGAAGGAGGCCCTCGAGGCCGCCGGCGTCAAGGTCGGCAAGACGCCGACCGAGACGGCCAAGCTCGCCCGCGAGATCCTGGCCGGCTGACATTCCTGACTGACCGCCGGTTGGCCCGTCCCCTTGGCTGGGGCGGGCCAACCGGCGTTTCACTCACCCGCTGCACCGCCGCGCGGGCGCGACCGGCCAGGACGGACCCGCACCCGGCGAAAAGACAAGCCCCCCACGGCCGGATGCCGCTCACCGATCCGACGGAGTCAACCGTTCCGGCCCACTCGCGGCGGAGCTCCGCAACTTCGCCCGCAGTTCCACCTCCGCCTCCGACAACGGCCCCGGAGCCGCCCTGGGCGGCACACCGCGCACCGCCTCGCCCGGCGCCACCGGTGGCTCGTACTGCGTCGGAGCCGAGCGCAGCGTCAGCGCCGTCGCCCCGATGATCGTGACCGTGAACGCGATCGCCGCCCGCGTCCAGAACCGCGCCCGGCGTTCGCCGCCGGACCGCACGTTCGTCGGGCGGGGAGCGCGCAGCCGTTCCGTCGCGGCCACCTCCGCCAGCCGCCGGTGCAGCACGTCCGGATCGCCTACCTCCGGCAGCTTCGCGGCGATCGCCTCCCGCGCGTGGATCAGCCGGTACGCGGTCGCGGGGGTGCTCGCCTCCGTCTCCGCCGCCGTCTCGGGCAGGCCGAGCCCCACACCGTCGTAGAGCAGCAGCGTGCGCCGGTAGGACGGCGGGAGCTTGAGCAGGACGTCCATCAGCGCGCGGTCGGCCGGGGCGGCCGGGGGCGGCTCCGGGTGGCGGTAGCGGGGGCGGAACCGGTGCCACGGGGACAGGGCGTACTCGTACACCGCCATCCGCACCCAGCCCGCCGGGTCCCGGTCCCGGGCGACCTCGGGCCAGCGCTCCCAGGCCCGTTGGAAGGCGCGCTCCACGGACTCCCGGGCCAGCTCCCGCCGCCCGGTGAGCAGATACGCCTGCCGGACCAGCGCCGGGGCGCAGAAGGCGTACAGCGCGTCGAAGGCCTGATCGGGCGTCAGCGAGCCCCCGGCGACCGCCACGGCGGCGGACTCGGGGGACGCGCCCGACGGCGTACCCCCCACCGAGGCCACCGTCACCTTGGTGACGCGGCCGGCCTCCTGAGCCCCCGTCACCGACCCGGCGCTTCCCGCCAGCGACTCCAGCAGCGTCACGTACGCCTCCCGTTCCGGGCCGCGCGGTGCCGTGCGGCCGGACTCCCACGCGCGCACCGCACCCTTGGACACGCCCAGCCTGGAAGCGAGCTGAGCCTGGGTCAGCGAAGCGGCCTCGCGCAGGCGCCGGCGTTCCTTCGGCGGGGGGAGCGGGCTGGCAGGGCTCTGCGTCACCGGACACCCCTTCGTACGAAAAAGAACATAAACGTATATTGGGCGACACAACGGAGCTTCGCCTGTTACGCCGGGAAAGCGCGTGTCGTTGGGAGCATGGCGGTCGTGATCCAGATGACCGTCCGCCGAACGTCGTTGCCGCGTCTGCTCCGCCGGGTGCGTGGCCGCTCGTCCGGGCTGGCCGCGAGCCTGCTGGGCGGCGTGGTCGCCGCGGGCCTCGGCCTCGGCTCGCTCGCCGTGCTCGTCCTGTCGCTGTGGATCAGCTCCCCGTACCCGGACAGCGGACCCGGCGGCGCCCTGCACATCGCGGCCGCCCTGTGGGTCCTCGGGCACGGCGCCGAACTCGTCCGCACCGACACCCTCGCCGGCGTGCCCGCCCCCGTGGGGGTGACGCCGTTGCTGCTCATGGCCGTTCCCGTCTGGCTGGTGCACCGGGCGGCCCGCGACGCCGTCTACGGCCACGACAGCGTGGAGCCCGTCACCGGCCGCACGGCCTTCACCGGCGTCGTCCTCGGCTACCTCGGTGTCGCCGCGGCGGCCCTGCTGTACGTGTCCTCGCGCGGGGAGCTGCGGCCGTCCTGGACCTGGCCGGGCCCGGCCATGCTGCCGCTCCTCGTCGTCATCGCGGCCGGCGCGGGCGTGTGGACGGCGCACGGCCATCCCCGCGAGCCCCTCGACAACGTGCTGACGGTGCTGCCGGGCCCGGTGCGGCGGCTGCTGCTCGGCTCGCAGGGGCGGGCCCGGCTGGGCGCGGCCGCGCGCGCCGCGTGCGCCGGTGCGGCGGTGCTGTGCGGAGGCGGGGCGCTGCTGGTGGCCGTGTCGCTGGTGTGGCACAACGGGGCGGCCCGGGAGTCGTTCCTGCAGCTGACGGAAGGGTGGTCGGGCCGGTTCGCGGTGCTGCTGCTGTGCCTGGTGCTGGTGCCGAACGCGGCGGTGTGGGGCGCCGCCTACGCCGTCGGCCCGGGTTTCGCCCTGTCCGTCGGGCACCTCACCAGCCCGCTCGGCTCCGACCCGGCCCCGCTGTTGCCGCCGTTCCCGCTGCTGGCCGCGGTCCCCGCGGGCGGACCCGGCACGCCGCTGCACTGGGCCACGGCGGCGGTGCCGCTGGCGGCCGGGGTGACGGTGGGCTGGTTCCTGGCGGTGGCGGCGACCGGCCCCGGCCGGAGCGGGCTGCCGGGCGGTGTGTGGTCAGCGGGCCGGACGGCCGGGGCCGCGGTCCTCGCGTCCGTACTGTGCGGGGCGCTGCAGGCCGCTCTCGCGGCGCTGGCGGGCGGCCCGCTCGGGGTGGCGGCGCTGTCCCGGTTCGGCCCGGTGGGGTGGCAGGTGGGTGCGGCGACCGTCCTGTGGATCGCCGCCGCGGCGATCCCGGTGGCCCTGGCCCGGCGCGCGTGGCGCGGCCGCTCCCGCCGGGCGGCCGCCGGGGGCACACGGACCGGTACCGCGACGGCCGCACGCCCCGCGACCGGGGTCAAGGAGACGCCCGCGGCGTCGGCCGTACGGCCGAGGATCGGCGGTCCGCGCTCCGAGCCGGCGCCGGCGCCGGCCGGGACGGCCAGAACCCGGCGCTCCCGCAGCCGGCTTCCGTGGCGACGGCGGCCGGCCGGGCAGCAGCCCACCACGGGCCGCACCCGGCACGCGGAGCCGGAGATCTACGACGCCGAGACCCCGAAGGACCCCTTCGCCCGGTACGACCGCGAGGACCCCGCGGACGACCCCTTCACGGCCTACGGCGTGGACAAGGCGACCACGCTGCCCGGCACGGCCTACGACGGCATCGCCCCCGCCGGGGGCAGGGCGACCGGAACAGCGCCCCGCGCGAACGACAAACCCGTACCCCGCGCGGATGACAAACCCCCAGCCCGCCCGGATGACAAACCCACACCCCGCCCGGACGACAAGCCCGCGCCGCCCGCCGCCCTCACACCACCGCAGGCAGCACCCTTGGCGGACCGGTCACCCGCCCCCGCAGGGCCGCCCGCAACACCCGCCCAACCACCGACAGCACCCGCGGCGCCTCCCACGGCACCCGCCCAACCACCGACAGCACCCGCGGCCCCTCCCACAGCGCCCGCGGAAACACCCGCAGGGCCCGCGGAAACACCCGCAGCGCCCGCAGAAACACCCCGGGCGCTCCCGGCCCCACCGCCCCCACCGGTGGAACCCCCGGCACCCCCTGCGCCGTAGAACCGCTCGTCAGCCCTCGCCCAAGAACTCGTCAGCCCTCGCCCAGGAAGCCGCGCAGCTCCGACGGCAGCAGTTGCTGGCAGGACTGCTTCGCCTCGTTGGTCAGGGCGTCGCCGGTGCACGTGTAGTAGTCGCGGTAGACGAGCTGCGACGCGAAGCCCGCGGCGACCAGCGCCAGGGCGAGGGACGCCGTGACGAGGCCGCTGACGGCGGCCGTGGTCTGCGGGCGGCCGCCCGCGTCGGAGGCGCCGGACCGGGCGGCTCTGCCGCGCAGGGCGCTGATGCCCCAGTACAGGGCGAGCGCGCCGAGCAGCAGGGCCACGGCGGGCCAGCCGAAGAGGGCGAAGAAGAAGGCCCACATGCCGGACAGCAGCGAGTACCGGGCACGCCGCTGCACGGGGTCGGTGGGGTCCCAGCGCATGGGGGGACCGCTTCCGTCACCGCCGCCGGCCGGCTTCTCGGGCCCGCCGCCGGGCCGCTCGCCGAAGCCGCCGGAGGAGCGGTCGGGCTGCCGGTCGCTCCACCGGCCCCAGGGCGAGCCGCCGTCCTGCCCGTCTCCGCCCTGCCCGTCTCCGCCCTGCCCGCCGTGGCCGTTGCCGCCCCGGCCGCCCCCGCCGACCGGGTGCCGCGGCTGCCACGGCCGGTCCGGGGTGCCCTCCGGCGGCGGCGCGAAGGGGTTGTCGTCCTCGCGGCCCTGGCCGCCGCTTCCCTGCCCGGGGCCGTCGGGCGCCTCGGGCGGGGAGGACGGCCGCTCCCGCAGCAGCACGGTGCCACGCTCCCCTGTCTGGCCCGTGCGGGCCGGGGGCGATGGGAACGTGAGGAGTCGCAGGCTGCGGTCCGGCATCAAGAGAGCGTCTTCCCCTAGGTGACTACGGCTGTCCGACGGTCGTCCCACATGCGCCCCCGCGCTGCTCAGGTCAGGGCTCCCACATGGGCTTCCACCCCGGAAACGCACCGCACGTCCACCGCGTTCCCGAGTAGTTTCCTCCCAGACGCTACCTGCAAGCCGCGCCCCCGTCCCCCGGGGGCCTTCCCGTGTGCCGGTATCGTTGCTGACGGTCGGCCGCTTCGTAGACTTCCCCGTATCCCGGGCTGCGAAGCATTCGTACGAAGGAACAAGTGCGGATGGACGAGCCGGCCGCGCACCGTCGCTCCCCCGAGAAAGGGCCCCACCGTGGCCGCCAACTCCGTGGCCAAGCGCCTCGTCGTGCTGGTCTCCGGCTCCGGCACCAATCTGCAGGCGCTGCTGGACGAGATCGCCGCCGTCGGGAGCGAGGCGTACGGTGCGCGGATCGTGGCCGTCGGCGCCGACCGCGACGGCATCGAGGGCCTCGCCCGGGCCGAGCGGGCCGGACTGCCGACCTTCGTCGTCAAGGTCAAGGACCACGCCACGCGTGAGGAGTGGGACGCCGCGCTCGCCGAGGCCGTCGCCGCGCACGCGCCCGACCTCGTCGTCTCCGCCGGGTTCATGAAGATCGTGGGCAAGGAGTTCCTGGCCCGTTTCGGCGGGCGGTTCGTCAACACGCACCCCGCCCTTCTCCCCAGTTTTCCCGGCGCCCACGGCGTGCGCGACGCGCTCGCATATGGCGCGAGGGTCACCGGCTGCACCGTCCACTTCGTCGACGACGGCGTCGACACCGGGCCGATCATCGCGCAGGGCGTGGTGGAGATCCGGGACGAGGACGACGAGAGCGCGCTGCACGAGCGCATCAAAGAAGTCGAGCGAAGGCTGCTCGTCGAGGTCGTGGGGCGCCTCGCCCGCAACGGCTATCGCATCGAGGGACGAAAGGTAGTTATCCAGTGACCGCCGAGAGCAACAAGCGGCCCCTTCGCCGGGCGCTCGTCAGCGTCTACGACAAGACCGGCCTGGAGGAGCTGGCCCGCGGGCTGCACGAGGCAGGCGTCGAGCTGGTCTCCACCGGCTCCACGGCCGGCCGGATCGCCGCCGCCGGCGTCCCCGTCACCAAGGTCGAGGAGCTGACCGGCTTCCCCGAGTGCCTGGACGGCCGGGTCAAGACCCTGCACCCCAAGGTGCACGCCGGCATCCTCGCCGACCTGCGCCTGGACAGCCACCGCGAGCAGCTCGCCGAGCTGGGCGTGGAGCCGTTCGACCTCGTCGTCGTCAACCTCTACCCGTTCCGCGAGACCGTCGCCTCGGGCGCCTCGCCCGACGAGTGCGTGGAGCAGATCGACATCGGCGGCCCCTCCATGGTCCGCGCCGCCGCCAAGAACCACCCCTCGGTCGCGGTCGTCACCAGCCCGGCCCGCTACGGCGACGTCCTCGCCGCGGTCAAGGACGGCGGCTTCGACCTCGCCGCCCGCAAGCGCCTGGCCGCGGAGGCCTTCCGGCACACGGCGGAGTACGACATCGCCGTCTCCTCCTGGTTCGCCTCCGCCTACGCCCCCGCGGACGAGTCGCAGTTCCCCGACTTCATCGCCTCGTCGCTGCAGCGCGCGCACACCCTGCGCTACGGCGAGAACCCGCACCAGCCCGCCGCCCTGTACACCTCCGGCGAGGGCGGTCTCGCGGCGGCCGAGCAGCTGCACGGCAAGGAGATGTCGTACAACAACTACACGGACACGGACGCCGCGCGCCGTGCCGCGTACGACCACGCCGAGCCCTGCGTCGCGATCATCAAGCACGCCAACCCCTGCGGCATCGCGGTCGGCGCGGACGTCGCCGAGGCGCACCGCAAGGCCCACGCCTGCGACCCGGTCTCCGCGTACGGCGGCGTCATCGCCGTGAACCGGCCGGTCAGCAAGGAGATGGCCGAGCAGGTCGCCGAGATCTTCACCGAGGTCATCGTGGCCCCGGACTACGAGGACGGCGCGCTGGAGGCCCTCACCAAGAAGAAGAACATCCGTGTGCTGCGCTGCGCCGACGGCGGCCCGGCCCACCCGGTCGAGGTCAAGCCGATCGACGGCGGCGCCCTGCTCCAGGTCGCCGACCGCCTCCAGGCCGACGGCGACGACCCGGCCAACTGGACGCTGGCCAGCGGCGAGGCGCTCTCCTCCGACGAGCTCCAGCAGCTCGCGTTCGCCTGGAAGGCGTGCCGCGCGGTGAAGTCCAACGCGATCCTGCTCGCCAAGGACGGCGCCTCGGTCGGCGTCGGCATGGGCCAGGTCAACCGCGTCGACTCCTGCAAGCTCGCCGTCGAGCGGGCCGGTGAGGAGCGGGCGCGGGGCTCCTACGCGGCCTCGGACGCGTTCTTCCCGTTCCCGGACGGCCCACAGATCCTGATCGACGCCGGTGTGCGGGCCATCGTCCAGCCCGGCGGCTCCATCCGCGACGAGCAGGTCGTCGAGGCGGCGCAGAAGGCCGGCGTGACCATGTACTTCACCGGCACGCGCCACTTCTTCCACTAGCAACACCCGGTGCGGCGAGGCGGCCTGACGGGCCGTCATGGAGCAGCGGACGGCCTCCGGTCCTCCCCCGAGGGGACCGGAGGCCGTTGTGCTGCCTGTCACCCGTCCCCCGCGCGTCAAGGCGGACGCAGCCCGATGCGGCAACCGGCAGCACCAGGGGAGCGTCGCAGCGGCCGCCGCGCGCCGGTACCTCACACCTCTCAGGGTCACCGCTTCCCGGGCGGCGTGTAGTCCTTGAGGTAGCGCGTGACGTGGTCGGCGTAGCCGCGGATCGCCGGGGGAACACCGCCGGCCGCGTTCACCTTCTTGTACGACGTCCGGTACGCGGCGGCGAGCAGCACGCGCCGGTCGCCGTCCAGGCCGGTGGTGTGCAGCAGCGGTTCCAGGTAGCAGAGGTAACGGGCCATGGCGGGGATCGACTCGGCGGGCGAGAAGGGCGGTCTGGGGGTCGCCGGGGCGGGCACGCCGTCGGCGCGGATCCACCAGCGCAGCAGACTCGGCGTCCAGCGGGCGATGCCGTACTCGCCCTCGCGGCCGGCGTGCGGGTCGGAGAGGTCCGGGTCGAAGCCGCTCTCCGCCTTCAGCATCGCCGCGATCAGCGCGGGGGAGACCTCCGGCTGGACGCAGTCGTGCGCCGAGTCGACGATCAGCCGCCGGTAGACGACGGGCACGCCCCGGTCGGTGCGGAGTTCGGCGGCGCCGTACACGGCGGGCGTGGCCGGGCTCTTGCCGTCGCCGGAGCCGGCCGGCCAGTCGCTGACGCCGTACCCGAGCGCCGCGACGGCCAGCGTCGCGGCGACGGCCGCGGTGACCGTCGTACGGCGGGAGCGGCGGCGCAGCCGGGGGAGCCGGCGGGGGCGTTCGGTGCCGGCCGCCGCGCTCACCCGGTGCAGCAGCTCCTCGCCGCCGACGCGTTCGGCGTGGGTGCGGGCCAGGCAGTCGCGCACGATGTCCGGCCACACGCCGGGCAGTTCGGGGGCGAGACGTAACGCCTCCGTGCCGCGGGCGTAGGCGACGGCCGCGTCACGGCGGGCCGTCGGGGTGCCGCCGGGCAGCGGGAAGGAGCCGGTGAGGACGAGGTGGGCGAGGACGCCGAAGGCCCAGATGTCGGCCGACGGGCGGATACGGCGGCCGCGTTCGCCGATCTCCGTCCACAGCAGCTCGGGCGGGGTGTAGTCGGGCGTGGAGAACGCCGGGGTGTAGGCGTGGGTGCCTTCCAGTTCGGCCGCCATGTTGAAGTCGGCGAGGCGGATCGTGCCGTCCTTCATCAGCAGCACGTTGGCCGGTTTCAGATCGCCGTGCACCCAGCCCGCCGCGTGCAACTGGCGCAGCCCCTCGCAGATCTGGGCGAGCAGCACGGGACCGGCGGCGGGGCGCGGGGAGGCGGCGAGCAGCGCCGACAGGGAGCCCTCCGCCTTCTCCAGCACCAGCACGGTCGCCCCGTCCAGGTCCGGCCGGCCCGGGTCGTCGACGGTGAGCGTCTCGTACAGCCGGATCAGCCGCGGGTGGCGCAGCCGGCGGTGCAGGGCGACCTCGCGCTCGACGAGGTCACGCAGGTGCGACAGGCGGCGCGGGGTGTTCGTGCCGGTCGCCAGGAACTTCAGCGCCGCCGTGCGCGGCAGGCCGGGCTCGTTCGCCTCGCCGGTGCGGCGGGCCTCGTAGACGCTGCCGAAGGCGCCCGTGGCGAGCGGCGCCCGGACCACCCACGGCCCGACCCGGTAGCCCTGCGGCACCGGTACGGCGAACGGCTCGCCCGGTCCGTTCACCGGGGAGTTCCGGAGGGCGCGCTCGCGCGCAGGACCACCAGGTCGTCCTCGCGGACCAGGTCGAAGCGGAGCGCCAGGGAGACCAGGGACTCCTTCTTGCCGTTCAGCCGGGGCCCGCTGTCGGCGGTGTCGGGGCCGGGCTTGAGGCGCAGCTTCACGGCGAGGTAGTCGATGTTCCACTGCACGGTGGTGCGGGAGACGGCCGGCCAGGACGGGCGCAGCCGTTCCACGACCTGGTCGACGGTGGGCAGCGCGGCGTGCGGTACGCCGCGCAGCCGCGGCTCGCACAGCGCGGCCAGGACCGCGAAGTACCGCTTGGTGCGGTCCAGGCAGAAGGCGGGCGCGGTGGTGTCGCCGTCGCCGCCGCTGTCCGGGTGCACATAGTCGTGGCGCGGCGCCCACACCTCCACCGGCAGCAGATCACCGGCGGCGGGCAGCACGATCCGCGCGAACTCGAAGGGGATCGGCGCGTCGAGCCGGCCCGGCCCGACCTTCACGTGCTCGCCGGCGCCCTCCGGGTTCTCGACGACGTAGGTCTGGTCCCGGCTGAGGTTGCTCAGTGTCCAGAAGGCGCCCTGCGCGGCGATCTCCCCGGCTCTGCGGGAGACCCCCTCGTGCGGGATGTGCAGGGCGCCCGCGTGCGCGGACCTGCCGAAGGTGAGCCGCTCGCCGGGGGCGAGACGGATCTGATGGGCGGTGCTTCGCTCGTCCCCCGTGGTCGGCGGAGGTACCACGATGATGCTGTACAAGGTGCGTCTCCCCGTGCCTGACAGCTCGCGCTGCCAGAGTAGGGCGAAGCACCAGGGCCGTGTCCCCCTCGTACGGGTGAGACACGGCCCTCGGATGTGATTGGCGCGAACCGTATGGTCCGCTTCGCGTCAGTAACGCGGGCGGTTGAACCAGGCGGAGCCCGCCGGGGCGATCATCGCCGCCGCCATCACGCCGCCGAAGCCGATCCACAGTAGCGCCCAGACCAGTACCGCGCTGGAGCCGGCGCTGGCCGCGCTGATCAGAATCAGTACGCCGAAGAGGGCACCCAGGATGCCGTAGACCATGGTGGTGATGCGGATGCCCTGGCCGCCGCGGGTGAACTTCACGCCCAGGGTGATCGACAGTGCCGCGAGCCCCAGGAAGAGCAGCGCTACGACGAGGACGGCGCCCGCGCCGGCGTGCCCGAAGTCGGAGAGGCCGTTGCTTCCGAAGGTGTCCTCACCCGCATTGGACACGTCGTTGACCGCTGCGGCGCCGAAGATGGCGAAGATGCCGATGAGGATCTGCACGGCGGCCACGATGTAGAGCAGGACACGCGCGGTGACCATGAGTCCCGGCATCGACTGCGACATCGCGTTCCCGCCGGGGTAGCCGGGGTACGCCGGCTGCTGCGGGTAGCCGTAACCCTGCGGCGGGACGCCGGGCTGCTGCGGGGCCTGCTGCGGGTAGCCGTAGCCGGGGCCGCCGGCGGGCGGCTGCTGGGGCGGTGGCCCGTAGGGGTTGTTCGGGTCGCCAAAGCTCATGGCGCGGTCCTTCCTCCGTTATGCCGAGTGCGGGGACGCGCGGCAACGCTCGGAGGAAGTTCTACAGATGCGGTTCGTCCCCCCGGTACTGCCCGCGGCACTGTGACCCTCATCGTTCTTTAGATCACCGTTACTTGTCCAGCCGGATTGCACAGGTGTTGTGCAAGTGCAACATCGTCGATCAAGGCAGGCGGACCGCGGCAGGGGTGACGCACGGCCCCGGATTGGAACCGGGGGGCGGTCATCCGGGAGGATGGGGTCATGACCGCCCAGATTCTCGATGGCAAGGCCACCGCAGCCGCGATCAAGTCCGATCTGACCGCCCGCGTGGCGGCTCTGAAGGAGAAGGGCGTCACGCCCGGTCTCGGCACCGTCCTCGTCGGCGACGATCCCGGCAGCCGCAAGTACGTCGCGGGCAAGCACCGCGACTGCGCGGAGGTCGGCATCGCCTCCATCCAGCGCGAACTGCCCGCCACCGCCTCGCAGGAGGAGATCGAGGCGGTCGTGCGCGAGCTGAACGACGACCCCACCTGCACCGGTTACATCGTGCAGCTCCCGCTGCCCAAGGGCATCGACGAGAACCGCATCCTGGAGCTGATGGACCCGGACAAGGACGCCGACGGCCTGCACCCGATGAACCTCGGCCGCCTCGTGCTGAACGAGCCGGCCCCGCTGCCCTGCACGCCCAACGGCATCCTCACCCTGCTGCGCCGCTACGGCGTCGAGCTGAAGGGCGCCGAGGTCGTGGTCGTCGGCCGCGGTGTCACCATCGGCCGCCCGATGCCGCTGCTGCTGACCCGGCGCAGCGAGAACGCCACGGTGACCCAGTGCCACACCGGCACCCGTGACCTGTCCGCCCACCTCAAGCGGGCCGACATCGTCATCGCCGCCGCCGGCAGCGCGCACCTGATCCGGCCCGAGGACATCAAGCCGGGCGCGGCCGTCCTCGACGTCGGCGTCTCGCGCAACGCCGAGGGCAGGATCGTCGGCGACGTCCACCCCGGCGTCGCCGAGGTGGCCGGCTTCCTCTCCCCGAACCCGGGCGGCGTCGGCCCGATGACCCGCGCACAGCTGCTCGTCAACGTGGTCGAGGCGGCGGAGCGCAGTGCCGGCTGAGGACGCGGACGACCTTCAGGTACGGGACGCGGTCAGCGCGCCCGACGCGGACGGGCGGCCGCGGCGCACCACCCGGCGCTTCCCGCTGTTCACCCGGGACACCGCGCGCCCCGAGGGCGGCGGCCGGGCCGCGGGCGGCGACGCCCCGGCGCCGGCCCGGCAGTGGCCGATGCTGGCGGTGCTCGGCGTGGTCGCCGTGGGCCTGCTGGTGACGGCGCTGGGCGCGTTCCGGATCGGCACGCTGCTGATCGGCGCCGCACTGGTCGGCGGGGCCGTGCTGCGCTGGATCCTGCCGAGCGTGGGCATGCTCGCGGTCCGCTCCCGCTTCACCGACATCGTCACCTACGGCGTGCTCGGCGCGGCCATCGTGCTGCTGGCGCTGATGGCCCAGCCCAAGCCGTGGCTGCAGCTCCCGTTCCTCAAGGACACCCTGCACTTCACGGTCAGCAGCGGCTGAGCCGACGCCACGGTGAGCGGCCGAGACGACCGCCTCCACCGCCGCCTGCGCCGCCGCGGCTACAACCGCGGCGGTACGCCGGGCGTTTGACTCCCCGCCCCGGCGGCGGCGTTACGCTGCGGCGATGCGCCTGAGCATGCCCACGCCCCGCACGTATGTCGTGGATCCGCTGATCGCGCTCGGCATGCTCGCGGTGGCCGTGCTGCTGGGGCGGGAGTCGGTGGCGCAGGGCTGGCCGGAACTCGACGCCCGCGCCCTGCTGCTGGTCGCGCTCGCCCAGCTGCCGGTCGCGGTGCGCGGCCGCTGGCCCGTCGCGGTGTTCGCGGCCGTGCTGTCGGCCGCGCTCGCCTATGTCGGCCTGGGCTACTGGCCGGTGGTGTGCACCTTCGGCCCGATGCTCGCCCTGTACACGGTGGCGGCCGCGCGTCCCGCCCGGGTCGCCGTCGGCTGCGCGGTCTGCCTGGCCGCGCTGTGGGTGTACGCCGGAGCGGTCACCGACGGCTCCGCCATGGGCTCGGTGGTGGGGCAGGCGCTGCTGTACACCTCGGTGCTGGTGTGGTTCGGCACGCTGGCGCGGCGCTCCGCCGAGCTGACCCGGCGGCTGCGCGCCGAGCAGGCCGAGCGGGCGCGGCGGGCGGTGGCCGAGGAACGCGGGCGCATCGCGCGGGAGTTGCACGACGTGGTCGCGCACCACATGTCGGTGATATCGGTGCAGGCGGGGCTCGCCCGGTACGTCTTCGACGCCGACCCGGTGACGGCCCGCGCCGCGCTCGGCACCATCGCCGGCACCAGCGCGGAGGCGCTGGAGGAGCTGCGCCGCATGCTCCACGTGCTGCGCGAGGAGGACCCCGGGGCCCCCGAGCGGGCCGCGATCCCGACGCTGGCGCGGGTCGGCGACCTGGTCGAGCGGATCCGCGCCGGCGGTGTCCCCGTGGAGCTGGCCGTCGAGGGCGCCGCGCGCCCCCTGCCGCCCGGCGTCGAGCTGTGCGCGTACCGGGTGGTGCAGGAGGCCCTGACGAACGTCCTCAAACACGCCCGGCACGCCCACGCGCGCGTGGAGCTGCGCTACGGCCCGCACGAGCTGACGGTCACCGTCACCGACGACGGCCGGGGGGCGATTTCGGACGATGTCCCGGCCGGGCCCGGCCATGGCTTGATCGGCATGCGGGAACGGGCCAAGCTCTACGGCGGGACGATCAGCGTCGGCCCGCGCGCCGAGGGCGGATTCCGGGTCAGGCTGACCCTGCCCGCGTCGCACCGCACCAGCTGAGGAACGTCGGGGGGACGGCGGACGGATGACCAGAGTGCTCGTCGTCGACGACCAGTTCCTCATCCGGGCCGGTCTGGTGGGCCTGCTGAACGCGGCGCCCGGCTTCGAGGTGGCGGGCGAGGCGGGGGACGGCGCCGAGGCGGTGCGGCTGGCCGCCCGGACGCGCCCCGACGTGGTCCTGATGGACATCCGCATGCCCGGCATGAACGGCATCGAGGCCACGACGCGCATCCTCGCCGACGCCGACGACCCGCTCCCGCGCATCCTGATCCTGACCACGTTCGACCTCGACGAGTACGTCTACGGCGCGCTGCGCGCGGGCGCGTCGGGCTTCCTGCTGAAGGACTCCGGTCCCGAGCGGCTGCTGGCGGCGGTACGGGCCGTGGAGGCCGGCGACGCGCTGTTCGCGCCGAGCGTCACCCGCCGCCTGGTCGAGGCCTTCGCCCGCCACCGTGACCCCGGAGGGCGCACCGACGCCCCGCCGGACCTCGCCGCGCTGACCTCCCGCGAACGGGAGGTGCTCACCCTGACCGCGCGCGGCCTGTCCAACCTGGAGATCGCCGACCGCCTCTACATCAGCGAGGCCACGGTCAAGACCCACCTCAACCGCACCATGTCCAAGCTGGACCTGGACAGCCGCGCCCAGGCGGTGGTCCTGGCCTACGAGACGGGACTCGTCGTCCCCGGCTGCTGACACCGCCGTAACGCACGGCTGCTGACACCGCCGTAACGCACGGCTGCTGACACCGCCGTACGGAACGGCGGCGGACCGTCCTCTCCCCCGAGCGGGGACGGGCCGCCGCCGGGAGCAACGTTTTCGCACCGGGCCGGGCCTGTTCAACGCCTGTCAGCGCGCTGTGCCACGGAAGTGACCATTCCGCTACGGTGTCCTGAACCTGCCACACCTGCGGAACCGATTCCGCGTCAGCTGTCGTCACCCGATCCGACCGGGTAGGGCGAGGGCGTGTGCGCGGAGGTGGCGATGAGCGGCTGGCGGCCGCTGCCGGACGGGCTGCCGCCGGAGGTACGGCACTTCGTGGCGCAGCTCAGGGACCTCAAGGACGCGACCGGGCTCAGCCTGGCCGCCCTCGGCGCCCGCACCGCCTACAGCAAGTCCTCCTGGCAGCGGTACCTCAACGCCGTACAGCCGCCTCCCCGGCAGGCCGTCGCGGCGCTGTGCCGGGTCGCCGGGCTGTCCGGACCGGACACCGAACGGCTCGCCGTACGCCACGAGGTGGCCGTCGAGGCCTGGCCGCGCCCCGAGCCCGCCGCCACCGCGGACGGCGAGCCGTACGACGACGACCCGACCCTCCCCTGGTGGGAGCGGCCGGCCGAACCGTCCGCGCCGCGCACCACCGGACGGCTGCTGCTCGTCGCCGTCCTGCTGCTGTGCGCCCTGCTGCTGCTCGGCGCCGCCGGGATCGTCCTCGCCGCGTAGGAGGAACGGCGGGATGTCCGACTGGACCGCGCGCGGTCGGCGTGCGACCGTGCACGCTCCGCCGCCGCACGCACCCGTGCGCCCCCGTCCCGGGAACTGAGATCCTTGGTGGGCGCATCCCTGTGGGTAGCCAGAACGGGCACCACGGCACAGGGCGCCAGGCGCGGGGGAACGACCAAGCACGTCATGGGGGGAAGAGGGGGAACCATGCCTCGTTGGAGGGCCTTGCCGGACGATCTCGATCCGCAGATCAGGGAGTTCGCGGAGCAGCTGCGGCGGCTCGTGGACCGCAGCGGCCTGGGCATCGCCGCGCTGGCCGACCGCACGGGCTACAGCAAGACGTCCTGGGAGCGTTACCTGGACGGCCGGCTCCTCGCCCCCAAGGGCGCGGTCGTCGCGCTGGCCGAGGTCACCGGCACCCACCCCGTCCACCTGACCACCATGTGGGAGCTGGCCGAACGCGCCTGGAGCCGTTCGGAGATGCGCCACGACATGACCATGGAGGCCATCCGCATCGCGCAGGCGCGCGCCGCGCTCGGTGACGTCGCGGCGCCCGAGGCCGGCGAGCGCGGCGGACGGGCGGCCCGCAAGGGCGGCAGCGCCACGGCCACCCCGGTCGCCGGACCGGCGGGCGTGTCCCCGACGGTGCCGCCGCAGACGACGGCCCCCGACGCCGACGCCCGCGACAGCGCGCGGCAGAACTCGTGGGGGATGGCCGGCTACCGGGGACCGTCGCCCGCCGGTGGCCGCCCCGGCGCCGGGACACCCGCCGCCTCCGTGGCCGCCCAGGGCACCGGCCGTCCACCCGGCGTCGCGCCCGAAGGGCCGCGGCGGCCCGCGACCGACGCCGGCAAGCGGCGGCTCACGATGTTCCTCGCGGGGCTCGTCGGCGTACTCGTCGTCATCGCCGCGGTGTTCTTCTTCACCGAACGCGGCGGCGGCGCCACGGACGAGGGCAAGAACGCCTCCCCGACGCCGACCGCGACCGCGCCCGTGAACCTGCCGCCCGGCGTCAAGTGCGCCGGCGCGAGCTGCGCCGGCAAGGACGCCGAGGCGATGGGGTGCAGCGGGAACCTGGTGACCACCGCCGGCACCGCGACCGTGGGCGCCACCGTCGTCGAGGTCCGTTACAGCAGGACGTGCGGCGCGGCCTGGGGCCGCATCACCCGGGCCGGGCAGGGCGACACCGTCCGGGTCACCGCCGGCGGGACCACCCAGGACGGGTCCGTCACGGCCGCCGGGGACACCAACGCGTACACCCCGATGGTGGCGGTCAAGAGCGCGGCCGAGGCCACGGCCTGCGCGACGCTGGCGTCCGGGCAGCAGGGCTGCACGAAGTGAGCTGCAGACGAAGTGCACGGGAGTGAGCGGGGAGCGCAGCGCACCACGTGAGCGGGGAGACGGGCTGCACGACGTGAGCGGGCAGAAGGTGCGCTGCGTGAGCGGGCAGAAGGAGTGCACGACGTGAGCGGGCAGAAGGAGTGCACGACGTGAAGAAAGAAAGGAAATCGGCGCGGGAGCGCATGGCTTCGGCCGGCGCGGGCAGGCGGACGGTATCCCCCCACGGGAGTCCGGAAACGGTACCCCCACCGGCGGCCGCCCGGTCACTCCTCTCCCGACCGGCGGCCGCCCCCCTCTTTCCCGCCGCCTCCACCCCCGATGTGCCACTCTGTGGGGTGGGCCACAGGGACCCGGCCGTCCGGCATGCCGGATGCGCGATAGCCTGACCGCTGGATCTCTCTTGATACCAAGAGATCGATCATCCGCCCGGGGCAGTGACGCCCCACCGCCAGCTGTCATACGGAGAACGCCATGACCCGCACTCCCGTGAACGTCACCGTCACCGGCGCGGCCGGCCAGATCGGTTACGCCCTGCTCTTCCGCATCGCCTCCGGCCAGCTGCTCGGCGCGGACGTGCCGGTCAAGCTGCGTCTGCTGGAGATCACCCCGGCCCTGAAGGCCGCCGAGGGCACGGCCATGGAGCTGGACGACTGCGCGTTCCCGCTGCTGCAGGGCATCGACATCACCGACGACCCGAACGTCGCCTTCGACGGCACCAACGTCGCCCTCCTGGTCGGCGCCCGCCCCCGCACCAAGGGCATGGAGCGCGGCGACCTGCTGGAGGCCAACGGCGGCATCTTCAAGCCGCAGGGCCAGGCCATCAACGCCCACGCCGCGGACGACGTCAAGGTCCTGGTCGTCGGCAACCCGGCGAACACCAACGCGCTCATCGCGCAGGCCGCCGCCCCGGACGTCCCCGCCGAGCGTTTCACCGCGATGACCCGTCTGGACCACAACCGCGCGCTGACCCAGCTCGCGAAGAAGACCGGCACCACGGTCGCTGACATCAAGCGCCTGACCATCTGGGGCAACCACTCCGCCACCCAGTACCCGGACATCTTCCACGCCACGGTCGCCGGCAAGAACGCCGGCGAGGTCGTGAACGACGAGAAGTGGCTGGCCGAGGACTTCATCCCGACCGTCGCCAAGCGCGGCGCCGCCATCATCGAGGCCCGCGGCGCCTCCTCCGCGGCCTCCGCCGCCAACGCCGCCATCGACCACGTCCACTCCTGGGTCAACGGCACCGCCGAGGGCGACTGGGTCTCCATGGGCATCCCGTCGGACGGCTCCTACGGCGTCCCGGAGGGCCTGATCTCCTCCTTCCCGGTCACCTGCAAGGACGGCAAGTACGAGATCGTGCAGGGCCTGGAGATCAACGAGTTCTCCCGCGCCCGTATCGACGCCTCCGTCCAGGAGCTGGTGGAGGAGCGCGAGGCCGTCCGCGGTCTCGGCCTCATCTGAGCCCGGCCCGCCCGAGTAGATCTTCGGCGGCCGGTGCGCTACAGTTGATCACACACCGGCCGCCGGGGAATCCGGCGCCAGGCTGTGCGTTGGTGGTCCAAGGAAAGACGCCCCGCTTCCTGCGGGGAGATGCAGGTGCAAGGCCTGCCCGGCGCTCCGAATACGAGGCCCGTCCCGCGTGACGCGGGGCGGGCCTCGTCGCGTTGCCGGCGGCCTGCGTCGCTCGCTGCCCGCTGGCCGCCGCCCGCTCAGCCGGCCGTCCGCCGGTTCCTCAGCCGCTGTCCGTCAGCCGCTTCTCGAACCAGTGCCCGGCGTACACGTGCTCCGAGTACGCCGGGATCTCCCGGTAGCCGCCGGCCCGGTACATCGCCTGCGCCTCGCTGAGCACGGAGTGCGTGTCCAGTCGTACGACGGCGCAGCCGCGCCGCAGCGCCTCGGTCTCCAGGGTGTGCAGCAGCCGGCGGGCCAGACCCAGGCGGCGGGCGTCCGGGTGCACCCATACGTGCTTGATCTCCGCCACGCCCGGCTCCAGCCGCCGCAGCGCCCCGCAGCCGACGGGCCGCCCCTCCTCGTACGCCACGAAGAACGCGCCCGCCTCCCCGGAAACCTCCTCGGGGGTGACCAGGTCCGAGGCGTCGAAGCCCTCCGGGAAGCGCGCGTTGAGGTCGGCGGCGTAGGCGTCCAGGCACGCCCGGGCATCCGGCGAGGCGCCGTCGACCCGCTCCACGGTGAGCGCGGCCAGCCGCAGCAGGCGGTGGGCAGTGCCCAGAGCTTCGGTGAGCCGGTCGCGCTGCCCGGCCGTCAGCCCGTCCAGCAGGCCGGCCGCGAGGGCGTCCGCGCGGCGGTTCTGCTCCTTGATCTCCACGCGCCCTGCGGAGGTCAGCTCCACCGTGCGCACCCGGCTGTCGTCCGGGTGGGTGCGCAGCCGGACCAGTCCCTGGGCCTGGAGTGCTTTGACCATCCGGCTCAGATAACCCGCGTCGAGGCCGAGCCGCGCCCGCAGTTCCCGCAGTGGAACGCCGGCCCCCGCCTCGCCCACCTCGAACAGCAGGCGCGCCTGGCCGAGCGGGCGGTCCTGCCCGAGGTAGTGGTCGTCGAGGGCCCCGATCCGCCGGGTGTACACGCGGTT
Source organism: Streptomyces sp. NPDC097129 (assembly GCF_055668065.1). Classification (NCBI taxonomy): domain Bacteria; kingdom Bacillati; phylum Actinomycetota; class Actinomycetes; order Kitasatosporales; family Streptomycetaceae; genus Streptomyces; species Streptomyces sp. NPDC097129. The sequence continues at coordinate 340,659 of NZ_JBVOQE010000007.1, forward strand.
GAACCCGCGCAGGGCCGAGACGTGCTGCACCGACACTGGCTCCATGTCTTTGACTCTAGTCAAAGAATGGCCGGATGTCCCGGGTCGGCCCGAGATCGTTCCTTAAGCCTTTTGTCTGTTTATGTCCCTTACTTCCGTGAGGCAGCGCACTTTCGGCGATGGATTCCGCATGGGCGTCAGGGGTACGGGCATGCGCTCCCGGTCCCCGTGGGTGACACGGATGTGACTTACGGGCACCGAACAGGAACGGAAGGCAAGTACCGATCATGGCGGACCACATACAGCAGAACGCGGGGCGGACCCATCACGTGGGAGGGGAATGGCGGGGTTCCGTCTCGGGAGCCACGCGCGAGATTCTCGACCCCGCGGACGGCCGGCCGTTCGCCGTGGTCGCCGAGGGGGACGAGAAGGACGCCGACCTGGCCGTCGCCGCCGCCCGTGACGCCTTCGCCGGCGGACAGGGCGCCTGGCCGCGCACCCCCGTCGCCGAGCGCGCCGCGGTGCTGCGCCGCGTCGCCGACCTGCTCGTGCGCGACCGGGACCGGATCGGGCTGCTGGAGAGCCGGGACGCGGGCAAGACCGTCGAGGAGGGCCGTGTCGACGTCGACTGCGTCGCCGACGCCTTCCGCTACTTCGCCGACCTGGTGGCCGGGGAGGCGCCCGGCCGGGTCGTGGACGCCGGTACGCCCGACGTCCACAGCGTCGTCGTGCACGAGCCGGTCGGCGTGTGCGCGCTGATCACTCCCTGGAACTACCCTCTGCTCCAGGCCAGTTGGAAGATCGCGCCCGCCCTCGCGGCCGGCAACACCTTCGTGATCAAGCCCAGCGAGATCACCCCGCTCACCACGATCGCGCTCATGGACCTGCTCGCGGAGGCCGGACTGCCCGCCGGCGTGGCGAACCTCGTCACCGGCCCCGGCCACACCGTCGGCGCCCGCCTCGCCGAGCACCCCGACGTCGACCTGGTCTCCTTCACCGGCGGCCTCGCCAGCGGCACCAAGGTCGCCCAGGCCGCCGCCCCTGGCGTGAAGAAGGTCGCCCTCGAACTCGGCGGCAAGAACCCCAACGTCGTCTTCGCCGACGCCTGCGCCACCGACGAGGGCTTCGACACCGCCGTCGACCAGGCCCTGAACGCCGCGTTCATCCACAGCGGCCAGGTCTGCTCGGCCGGCGCCCGGCTGATCGTCGAGGAGTCCGTCGGGGACCGCTTCGTCACCGAACTCGTCCGGCGCGCCCAGCGGATCCGTCTCGGCCGGGGCACCGCCGACGGCGTCGAGTGCGGGCCCCTCGTCTCCGAGCAGCACCGCGCCAAGGTCGAGGCGTACGTCGCCTCCGCGCTCGAGGAGGGCGCCGTGCTGCGCTGCGGCGGCAAGCGGCCCGAACCGTGCGACACACGGCCCGCGTCGGGTTACTTCTACGAGCCGACCGTCCTCGACGCCTGCCACCGCGAGATGCGCGTCGTGCGCGAGGAGGTCTTCGGCCCGGTCCTCACCGTCGAGACCTTCCGCACCGAGGAGGAGGCCGTGGCGCTGGCCAACGACACCGAGTACGGCCTCGCCGGCGCCGTGTGGACCGCCGACGCCGGACGCGCCCGCCGGGTCGCCGGCCTGCTGCGCCACGGCACCGTCTGGATCAACGACTTCCACCCCTACCTGCCGCAGGCGGAGTGGGGCGGCTTCGGCAAGAGCGGCGTGGGCCGCGAACTCGGACCCGCCGGTCTCGCCGAGTACCGCGAGACCAAGCACGTCTACCAGAACCTCGCGCCGAAGCCCGTCCGCTGGTTCGCCGGCTGAGCCCCGCTTCTTCCCCGACAGCTTCCTGGAGCAGCACCCCCATGTCTGAGAACACCCCCCACGAACACGTCTACGACTACGTCGTCGTCGGCGGCGGCACCGCCGGCTCCGTCATCGCCTCCCGGCTGACCGAGAACCCCGGCACCACCGTCGCCGTCATCGAGGGCGGCCCCAGCGACGTCGGCCGCGACGACGTGCTCACCCTGCGCCGCTGGATGGGCCTGCTCGGCGGCGAACTCGACTACGACTACCCGACGGTGGAGCAGCCCCGCGGCAACTCCCACATCCGGCACAGCCGCGCCCGCGTGCTCGGCGGCTGCTCCTCGCACAACACCCTCATCTCCTTCAAGCCGCTGCCCTCCGACTGGGACGAGTGGGAGGACGCCGGCGCCAAGGGCTGGGGCGCGGTGCCGATGGAGGCGTACTACGCACGGCTGCTGAACAACATCGTCTCCGTCGACGAGAAGGACCGCAACGCGATCGCCCGCGACTTCGTCGACGCGGCGCAGAAGGCGCTGGACGTACCGCGCGTCGAGGGCTTCAACCGCAAGCCGTTCACCGACGGCGTCGGCTTCTTCGACCTCGCCTACCACCCCGAGAACAACAAGCGTTCCTCGGCGTCGGTGGCGTATCTGCACCCGGTGATGGACTCCCGGCCCAACCTGACGATCCTTCTGGAGACCTGGGCGCACAAGCTCCGGATCACCGACGGCCGCGCCGAGGGCGTGCACGTGCGCACCAAGGACGGCGAGGAGCTGCTGATCCGGGCCCGCGACGAGGTCGTGCTGTGCGCGGGCGCCGTCGACTCGCCGCGGCTGCTGCTGCACTCCGGCATCGGGCCCCGCAAGGACCTCGAAGCGCTCGGCATCCCCGTGGTGCGGGACCTGCCGGGCGTCGGCGAGAACCTGCTCGACCACCCCGAGTCGGTCATCGTCTGGGAGACCCACGGCCCCATCCCGGAGAACTCGGCGATGGACTCCGACGCCGGCCTGTTCGTGCGCCGCGACCCCGACCACGCGGGACCCGACCTGATGTTCCACTTCTACCAGATCCCGTTCACCGACAACCCGGAGCGACTGGGCTACCGGCGGCCGGAGTTCGGGGTGTCGATGACGCCGAACATCCCCAAGCCGAAGTCCCGCGGCCGGCTGTACCTGACCAGCCCCGACCCGGCTGTCAAGCCCGCCCTGGACTTCCGTTACTTCACCGACAAGGACGACTACGACGCCCGCACCCTCGTCGACGGCATCCGCATCGCCCGTGAGATCGCCGGGACCGAGCCGCTGGCCGGCTGGCTCAAGCGCGAGGTGTGCCCCGGCCCGGAGATCACCTCGGACGAGGAGCTGAGCGAGTACGCCCGCAAGGTCGCGCACACCGTCTACCACCCGGCCGGCACCTGCAAGATGGGCGCCGCCGACGACGAACTCGCCGTCGTCGACCCGGAGCTGAGGCTCCGCGGTGTGGACGGCATACGGATCGCCGACGCGTCCGTCTTCCCGACCATGACGGCCGTCAACCCGATGATCGGAGTGCTCATGGTCGGGGAGAAGGCCGCCGACCTGATCGGAGGTGAGGTGCGATGACCATGACCGTACCCACACGCAAGCCGCCCACCACGACCACCGGAGCCGACGCCCCCGTCTTCTCCGTCGACGGCCTGTGGAAGGTCTTCGGCCCCAAGGCCGACCGCGTCCCCGGCGATGCGGAACTGGCCGCGCTGGACGCCGCCGAGCTGCGCGAGCGCACCGGCTGCACCGCCGCCGTCCGGGACGTCTCCTTCGACGTGCGCAAGGGCGAGGTCTTCGTCGTCATGGGCCTGTCCGGCTCCGGCAAGTCCACGCTGGTGCGCTGTCTGACCCGGCTCATCGAGCCCACCGCCGGGACCATCGCCATTGACGGCGAGGACGTGCGCGCCATGGACCGCTCCCGGCTGCGCGAACTGCGCCGCCACCGCGCCGCGATGGTCTTCCAGCACTTCGGCCTGCTCCCGCACCGCACGGTCCTCGACAACGTGGCGTACGGCCTTCAGATCCAGGGCCTCGGCAGGTCCGAGCGCCGCGAGAAGGCCGCCGAGATCGTCGCCAAGGTCGGCCTGGAGGGCATGGAGCAGCGCCGCCCCGGCCAGCTCTCCGGCGGCCAGCGTCAGCGCGTGGGCCTGGCCCGGGCCCTCGCGGTCGACCCCGAGGTCCTGCTGTTCGACGAGCCGTTCAGCGCGCTCGACCCGCTGATCCGGCGGGACATGCAGGAGGAGGTCGTCCGGCTGCACCGCGACGAGGGCCGCACGATGGTCTTCATCACGCACGACCTCAGCGAGGCACTCAAGCTCGGCGACCGCATCGCCCTGATGCGTGACGGCCGTGTCGTCCAGCTCGGCACCCCCGAGGAGATCGTCGCCACCCCGGCCGACGACTATGTCCGCGAGTTCGTCCGCGACGTGCCGCGCGAGCAGGTCGTGACGGTGCGCAAGGCCATGCGGCCCGCGTCGGCCGACGAGGCCGGCAGCGGCCCGGCGGTCCGCCCGGACGCCACCGTCTCGGAGGCGATCGAGGCGGTGGCCCGGGCGGGCACCCCCGCCCGCGTGGTGGACCACGGCCGCTGCCTCGGAGTCGTCGACGCCGACGCCCTGCTCGGCGTGGTCGCGGGCGCCTCCCACACCGCCGCAGCCGGGGACGCCTCCGGCACGGCCGGGGATGCCTCCGGCACCGCCGCAGCCGCGGACGCCTCCGCCGGCGGAGACGCCTCCGTAGCCGCGGACGCCTCCGGCACCGTCGTAGACGGGGAAGCCGCCGTAGCCGCGGACGCTTCCATAGCGGAGGGCGCCGCCGCACCCGCCCAGCCCCGGACCGCGACCCCGCCCGCGGCCACCGGCACGGAGGGCGTCTGATGGCAACGGTCACCGCCACGCGCCCCCGCACCGCGCCCGCGTTCCTCACGCACCCCGCGGTCCGCAAGCTCGCCGTGCTCGCCGTTCTCGCGGCCGTCCTCGTCCCGCTGGCGACCAGCCACTGGCCCGGCACCGCCTGGCCGAGCGCGCTCACCGTCGACCTCACCCAGCCGCTCACCAAGGTCAGCGACTGGATCATCGACCACCGCGACAGCCACCCGCTGTTCCTGTACTTCTTCGGCTACGTCAGCAACGCGGTCGTCGTCTCCGTACGCGCCGTCTACCTGCTGCTCCTCGGGCTCGGCTGGGCCGGCGTGACCGCGCTGGGCGCGCTGGTGGCCTGGCGGGCCGCCGGGGCGCGGCTCGCGCTCGGCACGGCGGTGGCGTTCCTCGCCTGCGGGCTGCTCGGCATGTGGGTGCCGACCATGCAGACACTCGCCCTCATGGTCGTGGCCGTCGTCGCGTCCGTGCTGGTGGGCTCCCTGCTGGGGCTGGCCTCCGGGCTGTCGGACCGGCTGGACCGGGCGCTGCGTCCGGTGCTGGACACCATGCAGGTGCTGCCCGCCTTCGCCTACCTGCTGCCCGTCGTCCTGGTCTTCGGCATCGGCGTGCCCGCGGCCGTCCTCGCCACCGTCGTCTACGCCGCCCCGCCCATGGCCCGGCTGACCGCGCTCGGACTGCGCGGCGCCGACAAGGAGGTGCTGGAGGCCGTCGACTCGCTCGGCGCGAACGCCCGGCAGCGGCTGCTGACCGCGCGCATCCCGCTGGCCCGCAAGGAACTCCTGCTCGGCCTCAACCAGACGATCATGATGGCGCTGTCCATGGCCGTCATCGCGTCCGTGATCGGCGCCGGCGGTCTCGGTGACCGCGTCTACCAGGCGCTGGCCTCCGTCGACGTGGGCGCCGCCCTCGCCGCCGGCATCCCCATCGTGCTGCTCGCCGTCGTCCTGGACCGGGTGACCGGCGCGGCCGGCGCGGGCATGCCGCAGGTACGCCGCGTCGTGGCCGGCGGCGCGCTCGCCGCCGCGGTCGTCGTCGCGCTCGCCGGACGGCTGGCCGGCCGCCTCGACTGGCCCACGGGGTGGACCGTCGGCATCGCCGAGCCCGTCAACCGCGTCGTCGACTGGATGACCTCCCACCTGTACTCCGGCGTGCCCGTCGTCGGCGGCACCGCCGAGTGGGCCGCCCACTTCACCACCTGGGTGCTGGACCCGGTCCGCTCCACGCTGCTGTGGCTGCCGTGGTGGTCGGTGCTGCTGATCGTCGCCGCGCTGGCCTGGCTGATCGGCACCTGGCGCACCGCGCTGACCGCCGCCCTCGCCATGGCCGCGATCGGCGTGCTCGGCGTGTGGAAGCCGTCCATGGACACCCTGTCGCAGGTCCTCGCCGCTGTCGCGGTCACCCTCGTCATCGGCTTCGCCACCGCTGTCGCGGCCGCCCGCAGCGACCGCTTCGAGAAGCTGCTGCGCCCGGTGCTGGACGTCTTCCAGACGATGCCGCAGTTCGTGTACCTGATCCCGGTCGTCGCCCTGTTCGGCGTCGGCCGCGCCCCGGCCGTCGCCGCGGCCGTCGTCTACGCGCTGCCCGCCGTCGTCCGCATCACCACGCAGGGCCTGCGCCAGGTCGACCCGGCCGCACTGGAGTCGGCGCGCTCGCTCGGAGCCACCCCCGGCCAGCAGCTGCGCCAGGTGCAGCTGCCGCTCGCCCGGCCCGCGCTGCTGCTCGCCCTCAACCAGGGCGTGGTCCTGGTCCTCGCCGTCGTCATCATCGGCGGTCTGGTCGGCAGCGGCGCCCTCGGCTACAGCGTCGTCTTCGGTCTCGCCCAGGGCGATCTCGCCACCGGTCTGGTCGCCGGTCTCGCGATCGTCTGCCTCGGCCTGATGCTCGACCGGGTGACCCAGCCGACGGACCGCCGCGCGAGGAAGGGAGCCTGACATGCGACTCCGTACGACAGCCGCCGTCGCCGCGGCGGGTTCGCTGCTGCTGCTCACCGGCTGCGGCGCCGCCGACATGACCAAGCAGGCCTCGCCGTTCGCGAACGCCCGGGGCGCCAAGACCGTCACCCTGTCCGTGCAGTCCTGGGTGGGCGCGCAGTCCAACGTGGCCGTCGCCCAGTACCTGCTGGAGCACAAGCTCGGCTACCGCGTCGACACCGTCCAGGTCGACGAGGTGCCCGCCTGGGACGCGCTCAGCCAGGGCCGCGTCGACGCGATCCTGGAGGACTGGGGCCACCCCGACCAGGAGAAGCGCTACGTCGACGACAAGCACACCATCGCCCGCGCCGGCGGACTCGGCGTCACCGGGCACATCGGCTGGTTCGTGCCGACGTACCTCGCCGAGCAGCACCCCGACATCACCGACTGGCGCAACCTCAACAAGTACGCCTCGCTCTTCAAGACCGCCGAGAGCGGCGGCAAGGGCCAGCTGATGGACGGCTCCCCGTCGTACGTCACCAACGACAAGGCGCTGGTGAGCAACCTGAAGCTGAACTACCAGGTGGTGTTCGCCGGTTCCGAGGCGGCGCAGATCACCCAGATGAAGCAGTTCGCCAAGGAGAAGAAGCCGTTCCTGACCTACTGGTACGCCCCCCAGTGGCTGTTCAAGAGGGTGCCGATGACCGAGGTGAAGCTGCCGCCGTACAAGGAGGGCTGCGACGCGGACGCGGCGAAGGTCGCCTGCGCCTACCCGCACACCCCGCTGCAGAAGTACCTCAACGCGGACTTCGCGCACCGCGGCGGCAAGGCGGCGGCCTTCCTGAAGAAGTTCCGCTGGACGACCGAGGACCAGAACGAGGTCGCCCTGATGATCGCCGAGCAGAAGCTGTCGCCGGAGCAGGCGGCGAAGAAGTGGGTGGACAGCCACCCCTCCACGTGGAAGGCGTGGCTGTCCTGACGGCTGCGGCCCCCGAGGGCTAGAGCCCCTCGGCGATCTCCCGCAGCGCCTGCGCGGAGCGCCGCTGGAGCCCCGGCCCGAAGGTGATCCGGGTGGCCCCGCGCTCGCCCAGTTCGGCGGGCGCGGGGCCCTCGCCGGTCCGGGCGAGCATGTTGAGCGGTCCCTCGATCCCGGCCCGCAGCAGCGGCAGTACGCCGGCGGGGGCGAGGATCGGGTACACGCAGTCGGCGCCCGCGGCGACGTACAACGCGGCCCGCTCGACGGCTCGTTCGGGGTCGCGGTCGCCGTGGACGAAGGTGTCGATCCGGGCGTTGAGGAAGAGCCGCTCCCCCGCGGCGGCCCGTACCTCGGCCAGGAACCCGGCGTGCTCGTGCGGGTCCTTGAGCCGGCCGTCCGTGGAGTCCTCCAGGTTGCAGCCCACGGCGCCCGCCTCCAGCAGCCGCTCCACCAGTTCCTTCGGCGCGAGGCCGTAGCCGTCCTCGATGTCCGCCGACACCGGCACGTCCACCGCCCGCGCGATCCGGGCGACGGCCGCGAACATCTCGTCGGCCGGGGTGGCGCCGTCGTCGTACCCGAGGGACGCGGCGACGCCGGCGCTCGGGGTGGCGAGCGCCGGGAAGCCGGCCTCGGCGAGGACCCGCGCGCTCGCGGCGTCCCACGGGCCCGGCAGGACGAGCGGGTCGCCGGGGGTGCGGTGGTGGTGCAGGGCGCGGAAGGCGCCGGCCTTGTCCATGAGGGGCTCCTCGGTCACCATGCGGGGCCTTTCGGCGGGATACGGCGGCTGACCATCAGCCGGTTCCAGCTGTTGATGACCGCGATCAGGCCCAGCAGATGGGCGAGTTCGCGCTCGTCGAAGTGGGCGGCGGCCCGCTCGTACACCGCGTCCGGCACGAAGCCGTCGGTGAGCGCGGTCACCGCCTCGGTCAGCTCCAGCGCCGCCCGCTCACGGGCGCTGTACCGCTCGTCCGCCTCCCGCCAGGCGTTCAGCAGCTGGATCCGCTCGTCCGACTCGCCGTTCTTGCGGGCGAGCGTCAGATGCATGTCCAGGCAGAACGCGCACTGGTTGAGCTGCGAGGCGCGGATCATCACCAGCTCGGCGAGGACCGGGTCGCCCAGCCCCTGCTTGGCGGCGGCGCCGGCCTGCTGCAACGCGTCGCGGACCCCGGCGTCCAGCAGGGTCGTGCGGGCCGTCACGCGTGCTGCCCCGGGCGGTAGTGGCCCGGCGCCATCCGGCAGGTCACGCCGAACCGGTTCCAGGCGTTGATCACCGTGATCGCGGCGATCAGCTGCGCCAGCTCGGCCTCCTGGAAGAGCTTCGCGGCCCGCTCGTACACCTCGTCCGGCACGAAACCGTCGGTCAGCAGGGTGATCGCCTCGGTCAGCTCCAGCGCCGCCAGCTCCCTCTCGGTGTAGAAGTGCCGGGACTCCTCCCAGGCGCTGAGCTGCACGATCCGCTCCACACTCTCGCCGGCCGCGAGCGCGTCCTTGGTGTGCATGTCCAGACAGAAGGCGCAGTGGTTGAGCTGCGAGGTGCGGATCTTCACCAGCTCGGCCAGCTTGGGATCCAGGCCCTTACGGGCGGCGACATCCAGGCGGATCATGGCCTTGTACACGTCGGGCGCGTGCTCGGACCAGTTCAGCCGGGCCGGGGCCTCGGGGGCGTACACGGCCTTCTCGGTGGCGGTGGCTGCGGGCGTGGCGTTCTCAGTGTTCATGATCTCGACCCTAGGCGCGAAGCAGCCCAGGGGTATGGTCCATTCCCATGGCGGAATCCTGGGCCACTTTCGGCGTCGACCTGCATCTGGAACCGTCGGGTCCCGGCGTGCGCCGCGGCCTGACCGACGCGCTGCGCGAGGCCGTACGGGGCGGACGCCTCGCGCCCGGCACCCGGCTGCCGTCCTCCCGCTCGCTCGCCGCCGACCTCGGCATCGCCCGCAACACCGTCGCCGACGCCTACGCCGACCTCGTCGCCGAGGGCTGGCTCACCGCCCGGCAGGGCTCCGGCACCCACGTCGCCGAGCACGCCGCCGTGCCCCGCCCGCACGAGCACCCGGCGCCGCGCCACCGCGAGCCCGGCCGGCCCGCGCACAGCCTCATCCCCGGCGTGCCCGACCTCTCCACCTTCCCGCGCGCCGAGTGGCTCAAGGCGGCCCGCCGCGCCCTGGCCGCCGCACCCGACGACGTCCTCGGCTACGGCGACCCGCGCGGCCGCGTCGAACTGCGCACCGCGCTCGCCGGCTACCTCGCCCGCGCCCGCGGCGTTCGGGCCGACCCCGGCCGCATCGTCGTCTGCAACGGCTTCGCCGCCGGCCTGAAACTCCTCGCCGAGGTCCTGCACGGCCGCGGCCTGCCCAGCCTCACCGTCGAGTCGTACGGCCTCGACGCGCACTGGGACCTGCTGCACCGCACCGGCCTGCGCACCGTCCCGCTGCCCCACGACGACGCCGGCCCCCGCACCGACGCCCTCGGCGACAGCTCAGCGGTGCTGCTGAACCCCACCCACCAGTTCCCGCTCGGCGGGGCCCTGCCGCCCGAGCGCCGCGCCGCCGCCGTGGAGTGGGCGCGGCGCACCGGCGGACTGATCCTGGAGGACGACTACGACGGCGAGTTCCGCTACGACCGCCAGCCCGTCGGCGCGCTCCAGGACCTCGGCCCCGACCACGTCGTCTACCTCGGCACCGCCAGCAAGTCCCTCGCGCCCGGACTGCGCCTGGGCTGGATGGTGCTGCCCGAGTCCCTCCTGCCCGAGGTCCTCGACCACGGCGGCGGACGCTCGGTCGGCGTCCTCGACCAGCTCGCCCTGGCCGAGTTCATCACCTCCGGCGCCTACGACCGGCACATCCGCGCCGCCCGGCTGCGCTACCGGCGCCGCCGCGACGCCCTGGTCGCCGCGCTCGCCGCCCGCGCGCCGCAGGTCCGCGTCACCGGCATCGCGGCCGGTCTGCACGCCGTGCTGCGCCTGCCGCCCGGCACCGAACAGGCGGTGGTCCAGGCCGCGGCCTGGCAGGGCCTGGCCGTCACCGGCCTCGACTACTTCCGCCACCCGGCCACCGCCACCGCCCCCTTCGACGCCCTGGTCGTCGGCTACGGCACCCCCTCCGACCACACCTGGCCCCACACCCTGGACGCCCTGTGCCGGGCCATGCCCTGACCAGGACCGGCGCCCACTTCCGGGCACTCGTCGGACCACCGTGTAAGCCCCGTCGGCGAGCCGGAGGCAGGGCCTCGTTCACGTCTCCTCGGCGACGGTCTGCGGGGCCTCTCCGAAGCGGGCCAGGGCCAGCGCTCCGGCGACCGCCACCGCGAAGCCGAGGATGGCCAGCCATGCCAGGCCCTCGCGGGTGCGGTCGCCCAGCCAGACCACGCCGATGAGGGCCGGGCCGACCGTCTCGCCGATCACCATGCCGGCCGTGCTCGTCGTCACCGAACCCCGCTGCAGGGCCGACGTCAGCAGCAGGAACGCGGCGCCACCGCCGAGCAGCAGGGCATACGCCGCCGGATTCCGCAGCAGGTCGTACGGGGCGACCGAGTCGATCAGCCGTACCGTCACCTCCACCACACCGAAGCCGAAACCCGCCCCGAGCCCCAGCAGCAGCGCCCGCGTCCGCCCGGTCAGCCGGCCGCCCGCGAAACCCAGCAGCAGCACCGCGGCCGCCGTCGCGAGCATCGCCCAGTCCAGCCCCGCCGGTCCGCTGTCGTCGCCCTCCGTGCCCGAGGCCAGCCCCAGCATCGCCAGGCCCGCGCACACGACCCCCACCGCGGCCCACTCCACGCCGCTCAGCCGCGTCCCCAGCAGCCGCGCCGCGGCCACCGCCGTCACCGCCAGCGACGCGGCGAGGGCCGCGCCGACCGCGTAGATCGGCACCGAGCGCAGCGCCGCGATCTGCAGCAGGAAACCGACGCCGTCCAGCCCGAGGCCCGCCAGGTACCGCCACTGCCGCACCGCCCGCAGCAGCAGCGCCGCGTCCCCGCCGCGCCCCGGAGCGGCGGCCGCCCGCGCCGCGACCGCCTGCAACACCGTCGCCGTACCGAAGCAGACCGCCGCACCGAGCGCGCACACCATTCCAAAGAGCATTAAGCGACTGTAGGGGAGCGGGCAGGGGCCCTTGGACGCCGCCTCTCACCGGTCTCTAGGCTGACAGCCGGAAACGAGACATCCTTTCGACGGAGAAACAACCGCAACCACGGGGGAAAGACATGGCCGACGCACGGCGGCAACTGCGCTCCGGCACGGTGGTCCTCGGCGGGATGGGGCTGCTCGCGGCCGCCCTCACCGCCTGCTCCTCGGACCCGGACAAACGCTGCGTGGACCGCGACAGTTACAACGCCCTCAAGGGCTACAAGGTCGTCTCCGACAAGAACTGCAAGTCCGGCACGGGGACCGGCACTTGGTACTACGGCGGCAAGAAGAGCAGCGGCTGGGTCGACGGCGGCTCCTTCACCAAGCCCCGCAAGGGCGGCGGCGGTTCGGGCGGCAGCGGCGGCAGCCACGGCGACGGCGTCGACCGAGGCGGCTTCGGCGGCGGCAAGGGCAGCGGCGGCGGCTGACCCATGGAACGCCGTACCGTCGCACCCCGCCCCGGCTGGCAGCAGACCGTGGAGGCGCAGGGCCTGATCTACCCGCTCACCCGCTACCCCGACGACTCGCTGCGCCCCTACTGGGACGAGAGCGCCTACTACGTCTTCTCCCTCGACGAGGTCGAGGCACTGGAGGAGACCGTCGAGGAACTGCACCGCATGTGCCTGGCCGCCGCCGGCCACATCGTCGAGGAGGACCGCCTCGCCGACCTCGGCATCACCGACCCGCGCGTCGCCGATGCGGTCACCGAGGCCTGGCGCCGCCGCGCCGAACTGCCCTCCGTCTACGGCCGCTTCGACCTGCGCTACGACGGCACCGGCCCCGCCAAGCTGCTGGAGTACAACGCGGACACGCCCACCTCCCTGGTGGAGGCCGCGTCCCCGCAATGGTTCTGGATGCAGGACCGCTTCCCCGGCGCCGACCAGTGGAACTCCCTGCACGAACGTCTCGTCGCCGCCTGGCGCAAGCAGGCGAAGCTGCTGCCGCCGGGCAGCCCCCTGTACTTCGCGCACTCCGCCGCCGACGAACTCGGCGAGGACCTGATGACGGTCGCCTACCTCAAGGAGACCGCCGAGCAGGCCGGCCTGGACACCGACTGGATCTCCATGGAGGAGATCGGCTGGGACCCGCTGTCGGGCCGCTTCGTCGACAACCGGCTCCGTTTCATCCGCAGCGTCTTCAAGCTCTACCCCTGGGAGTGGCTCACCACCGACCGCTTCGCCGACCACGTCCTCGCCACCCTCGACAACGGCGGCGGCACCGGCTCCACCCTGTGGATCGAGCCCGCGTGGAAGATGCTGCTGAGCAACAAGGCGCTGCTGGCGATCCTGTGGGAGCTGTACCCCGGCCACCCCCACCTGCTCCCCGCCCACCTCGACGGCCCCCGCGAACTAGCCGACGGCCCCGGCTGGGTCGCCAAGCCGCTGCTCGGCCGCGAGGGCGACGGCGTCACGGTCCACGAACCGGGCACCGCACCCGCCCTGCGCGACGAACCCTGCTGCTACCAGCAGCTCGCCCCGCTCCCCGCCTTCGACGGCAACCACGTCGTCCTCGGCGCCTGGGTCGTCGAGGACGAGGCGGCCGGCCTCGGCATCCGCGAGTCCTCGGGCCTGATCACCGACGAGTACGCCCGCTTCCTGCCGCACGTGATCCTCTAGCCCGCATGGTGGACGGCCCGCAGGAGCGCCCGACGCGCCCGGTAGGCTGACAGCGGGCCGTGACTGGCGCGCTGGGATGGGACGGACCATCGGGGAGCGGCCCGGAATGACACAGTGCCGTGCGCCTGGGCCGTACCGTGAACGCTGAACGCCGACGTCCGGAGGTCCCCATGCCAGCCGAGCCTGTGTCCACCGAGTCCACCGCCTACCGCGCCGCCCTCGACGTGATCCGCGCCGTCGAGCCGCGCGTCGCCGACGCCATCGGCCAGGAAGTCGCCGACCAGCGCGAGATGCTCAAGCTGATCGCCTCCGAGAACTACGCCTCCCCGGCCACCCTGCTGGCGATGGGCAACTGGTTCAGCGACAAGTACGCCGAGGGCACCGTCGGCCGCCGCTTCTACGCCGGCTGCCGCAACGTCGACACCGTCGAGTCCCTCGCCGCCGAGCACGCCCGCGAACTGTTCGGCGCCCGGCACGCCTACGTCCAGCCGCACTCCGGCATCGACGCCAACCTGGTCGCCTTCTGGGCCGTCCTCGCCGACCGCGTCGAGGCGCCCTTCCTCCAGAAGACCGGCGCCCGCCAGGTCAACGACCTCAGCGACGCCGACTGGGCCGAGCTGCGCCAGGCCTTCGGCAACCAGCGCATGCTCGGCATGTCCCTGGACGCGGGCGGCCACCTCACGCACGGCTTCCGCCCGAACATCTCCGGAAAGATGTTCGACCAGCGTTCCTACGGCACCGACCCGGCCACCGGTCTCATCGACTACGAGGCCCTGCGCGCCCAGGCCCGCGAGTTCAAGCCGCTGATCATCGTCGCCGGCTACTCCGCGTACCCCCGCCTGGTGAACTTCCGGATCATGCGCGAGATCGCCGACGAGGTCGGCGCGACCCTCATGGTCGACATGGCGCACTTCGCCGGCCTGGTCGCGGGCAAGGTCCTCACCGGCGACTTCGACCCGGTCCCGCACGCCCAGATCGTCACCACCACCACGCACAAGTCGCTGCGCGGCCCGCGCGGCGGCATGGTCCTGTGCGACGACTCCCTCAAGGACCAGGTCGACCGCGGCTGCCCGATGGTCCTCGGCGGCCCGCTGCCGCACGTCATGGCCGCCAAGGCCGTCGCCCTCGCCGAGGCCCGGCAGCCCGCGTTCCAGGACTATGCCCAGCGGATCGTCGACAACTCCCGCGCGCTCGCCGAGGGCCTGATGCGCCGCGGCGCCACCCTGGTCACGGGCGGCACGGACAACCACCTCAACCTGATCGACGTCGCCGGCTCCTACGGCCTCACCGGCCGCCAGGCCGAGCAGGCCCTGCTCGACTCCGGCATCGTCACCAACCGCAACGCGATCCCGGCCGACCCCAACGGCGCCTGGTACACCTCCGGCATCCGCATCGGCACCCCGGCGCTGACCACCCGCGGCCTCGGCACCGCGGAGATGGACGAGGTGGCCGCCCTGATCGACCGCGTCCTGACGGCCACCGAGCCCGGCACCACCAAGTCCGGCGCCCCCTCCAAGGCGGCCCACGTCCTGGACGCGAAGATCTCCGAAGAAATCGCCCACCGCGCCACCGACCTCGTGTCCGGCTTCCCCCTCTACCCGGAAATCGACCTGGGCTGACCCTCCGGCCCCCTCCCCGACGCCGTTGCACCCGCGCGCGGCGGGGAGGGGACGGGGTGGGGGGTGTCCGCCCGCAGCGTCCGGCACCGGGCAACGGCACAGGCCCGGAAACGGGCGGCCGGACCGAGGACGGACACCCCCCCCCACCCCGGCCCCGCCTCATAGACAGGCCGTAGGCGCGACAGCAACCGGCCACCGGAGGGCAACGGGCCGCCGCAGGCATATAAGGGGCGCGGGGCTGTGTCGATATGCGGCTCCGCCGCGTGGGCGCGACCAGCCACAACGAAAGCCGCAGACGAACCACGACCCAGCGCCGCAGGCAAACGCACTCCCACCCAGCCCGTTCCCCTCCGCCCCGCCCGCTCTGCGAGAATAGGACCATGGCCTCTGATCGACCCCGCGTGCTGTCCGGCATCCAGCCCACCGCCGGCTCGTTCCACCTCGGCAACTACCTCGGCGCCGTGCGCCAGTGGGTGGCCCTCCAGGAGTCCCACGACGCGTTCTACATGGTCGTGGACCTGCACGCGATCACGGTCCCGCAGGACCCGGCGGACCTGCGCGCCAACACCCGCCTCGCCGCCGCCCAGCTCCTCGCCGCCGGCCTGGACCCGGACCGCTGCACCCTCTTCGTGCAGAGCCACGTGCCCGAGCACGCCCAGCTCGCCTGGGTCATGAACTGCCTCACCGGCTTCGGCGAGGCCTCCCGCATGACCCAGTTCAAGGACAAGTCCGCCAAGCAGGGCGCCGACCGCGCCTCCGTCGGCCTGTTCACGTACCCGGTCCTCCAGGTCGCGGACATCCTGCTGTACCAGGCGAACGAGGTGCCGGTCGGTGAGGACCAGCGCCAGCACATCGAGCTGACCCGCGACCTCGCCGAGCGCTTCAACGGCCGCTTCGGCGAGACCTTCACCGTGCCGACGCCGTACATCCTCAAGGAGACGGCGAAGATCTACGACCTCCAGGACCCGTCGATCAAGATGAGCAAGTCGGCGTCCACGCCGAAGGGCCTCATCAACCTCCTCGACGAGCCGAAGACGACGGCGAAGAAGGTCAAGAGCGCGGTCACCGACACCGACACCGTCATCCGCTTCGACCCGGAGAACAAGCCGGGCGTCAGCAATCTCCTCAGCATCTATTCGACCCTCACCGGCGCGGGTGTCACCGAGCTGGAGGAGAAGTACGACGGCAAGGGCTACGGCGCGCTCAAGACGGACCTCGCCGAGGTCATGGTCGAGTTCGTGACGCCGTTCCGGGAGCGCACCCGGAGTTACCTCGACGACCCGGAGACGCTGGACTCGATCCTCGCCAAGGGCGCGGAGAAGGCGCGCGCCGTGGCCGCGGAGACGCTGGCCCAGGCGTACGACAAGGTCGGATTCCTGCCGGCCAAGCACTGACCCGGCCGGCGCGGACACCACAGCGGAGACGGTACGGCGGCTCACCCTGCGCGGTGAGCCGTACAGCACACGTCCGCACCCGCCCAAACCGCGGCGGCAGCCGTAGAGTCGATAACCGATGGCTGCCGCGGCAGCCACCCCTGCCCCGGACCCGCCGGGGCGGCACGACGACAGGAGACGACGTGGGGACCGTAACGATCGGCGTGTCGATCGCGGTCCCGGAGCCTCACGGCAGCCTGCTCCAACAGCTGCGCACGGGCTTCGGTGACGCCGCCGCCCACGGCATCCCCACGCACGTCACCCTGCTGCCGCCGACCGAGGTCGACGAGGCCGCCCTGCCGGACGTCACGGCCCATCTGACCCGGGTCGCCGCGGCCGGCCGCCCCTTCCCGATGCGCCTGAGGGGCACCGGCACCTTCCGTCCGCTGTCCCCGGTCGTGTACGTCAAGGTCGTCGAGGGCGCCCAGGAGTGCACCCGGCTCCAGCAGCAGGTCCGGGACTCCTCCGGTCCCGTCGAGCGGGAGCTGCAGTTCCCCTACCACCCCCACGTCACGGTGGCGCACGGCATCGACGACGCCGCCATGGACCGCGCCTACGCGGAACTCGGCGACTACGCGGCCGACTGGTCCTGCACCGGCTTCGCCCTGTACGAGCAGGGCGCCGACGGCGTGTGGCGCAAGCTGCGCGAGTTCACCTTCGGCGGCGCGGTGGTCCCGCCCCAGGCGGGCAGCGTCGAACAGGGCTCCCTGCGCTAGAGGGCGTCCGCCGAGGCAGCGTCTCCTAGAGCGGCAGCCTGCGGAACACCCCCCGCGGCAGGTGCCGCAGCGCCGCCATCACCACGCGTAGCGCGCCCGGCACCCACACCGTCTCCGAGCGGCGGCGCAGGCCCAGTTCGATGGCGGCGGCGACCGCCTCCGGCGTCGTCACGAGCGGTGTCTCCTCCCGCCCGTCCGTCTCCGGCGTCCGCACACTTCCCGGGCGTACGACCATGACGTGCACGCCGGTGCCGTGCAGCGCGTCGCCGAGGCCCTGCGCGAAGGCGTCCAGGCCGGCCTTGCTGGAGCCGTAGATGAAGTCGGAGCGGCGGGCCCGCTCGCCGGCGACGGAGGACAGCACGACGAGCGAGCCGTGGCCCTGGGTCTGCAGGGCGCGGGCGCTGACCAGGCCCGCGCTGAGGGCGCCGGTGTAGTTGGTCTGCGCGACGCGCACCGCGGCGGACGGCTCACGTTCGTCGCGTGCCTGGTCACCGGGCACCCCGAAGGCGAGCAGCACCACATCGATGTCGCCCTCCGCGAACACCTTGCCGAGGGCGGTCTCGTGGGCCTCGGGGTCGAGCGCGTCGAAGGCGACGGTGCGCACGTCGGCGCCGAGGGCGCGCAGGCTCTCGGCGGCCCGCTCCAGGCCGGGGGAGGGGCGGCCGGCCAGCCACACCGTGCGGGTGCGGCGGGCGATCAGCCGGCGCGCGGTGGCCAGCGCGATCTCGGACGTGCCGCCGAGGACGAGCAGGGACTGGGGAAGACCGAAGGCGTCCTTCACGAATGACTCCTGGGTGTCACGGGCGGCGTCCCGGATGTCACGGGTGGCCTCCCGGGTGGCGCGGGCGGTGGTCACAGGCCGAGGCGGCGGGCGAGGTCCGACGTGAAGACCCCGTCCGGGTCCAGCTCCGCGCGCAGCCGGCGGAAGCCGGCCAGGTGCGGGTACATCGTGGTGAGCAGGTCCGGGCGCAGCCGGGCGTCCTTGGCGAGGCAGACCCGGCCGCCCGCCGCGGCGACCTCCTCGTCCAGGCCGTCGAGGAGGGCGGCGAGGCCGGGCAGGTGCGCCGGGAGGTCCAGGGCGAGGCTCCAGCCGGGCGCCGGGAAGGACAGCCAGCCGGGGCCGGCCTCGCCGAAGCGCTTCAGCACGGCCGGGAAGGACGGGCAGCGGTGCTCGCCGAGGCGGCGCACGATACGGCGCAGGGCGTCCTCCGCGCCGTACCCGATGACGCACTGGTACTGCACGAGCCCGCCGCGGCCGTAGAGGCGGTTCCAGTGCGGCATGCCGTCCAGGGGGTGGAAGAAGGCGGGGAGCGGTCGCAGTTCGGTACGCGTGCGTGGCGCCGTGCGGTGCCGGAGTTCGCCGGCCAGCGCGGCGGTGGTGCGGCCGAGCAGTCCCGTGGGGAGGACTTCGGGCGGGGCGGGCAGCCGGCGGGGGCGCAGGGCCAGCGGTTCGCGCCACGCGCGCGTGCCCGGGCGCAGGGCGGCCGCCGGCGCGTGGTCGGCGTGGGTGACGACGCCCCGGCCGGCGGCCGCGCCACGGGCGAGCAGGTCGATCCGGGCGGAGGCGTGGCGGTGGCGCCGGGCGGCGTTCGCCAGGCGGGCCATCACGTCGTCGAGGTCACGCGCGCGTTCGGTGCCGACCGACATCAGCGCCGTCTCGACCGGGAGCAGCCGGAGCGTGGCGGTGAGGATCACGCCGGTCAGGCCGAGGCCGCCGGTGGTCGCGTCGAACAGCGGCGTGCCGTGGCCGACGGTGTGCACCGAGCCGTCGGCGGTGAGGAGTTCGAAGGACAGCACATGCTGGGAGAAGGCGCCCGCCACGGGATGGTCGCTGCCGTGCACGTCGCCGGCGATCGCCCCGCCGACCGTCACCTGACGGGTGCCGGGGACCACCGGGACGAACCAGCCGAGCGGCAGCAGCACCTGCGTCAGCCGGTGCAGGGAGACGCCCGCGTCGCACAGCACGGTCCCGTCGTCGGCGTCCACGACATGGATGCGGTCCAGGCCCGTCATGTCGAACACGCAGCCGCCGGCGTTCTGCGCCGCGTCCCCGTACGCCCGGCCCAGCCCGCGCGCGATGCCGCCGCGCGCCCCGCAGTCCTGGACGGCGGCCACGGCCTCCGCGTAGTCGCGGGGGCGGATCAGCCGGGCGGCGGTGGGGGCGGTGCGGCCCCACCCGGTGACGGACACGGTGTCGGTTGCCATGAAAAGACGCTATCGACACGATATGCGGCATTGGTTTACTAACATTCCGACTCTGCACGAAACGGGTGATAAGTGAGACAACGGTCGTGCATCACCGGGCCTCAGCGCGGGGAGATCACGACCATGGACTGGCTGACTGGACTCCCCGTCATCGGACCGCCCCTCAAGCGGCTGATGATGACGCACGCATGGCGCTCGTACGAGCGGCTGGACCACGTGAAGTGGACCCGGCTGGCCGCCGCGATGACCTTCGTCAGCTTCGTCTCGCTCTTCCCGCTGCTCACCGTCGCCGCCGCGGTCGCCGCCGCCACCCTCGGCGCCGACCAGCAGAAGACCCTCGAGGACAAGATCGCCCAGCAGGTCCCCGGCATCTCCGACCAGCTCGACATCAAGGGCCTGGTGGACAACGCCGGCACCGTCGGTCTCATCGCCGGCGCCGTGCTGCTGTTCACCGGCATCAACTGGGTCGGTCAGATGCGGGACTGTCTGCGGGCGGTGTGGGAGCTGCCGGACAGCGAGGAGAACCCGCTGCTGAGCAAGGCGAAGGACGCCGGCATCCTGCTCGGTTTCGGCGGCGCGGTGCTCGTCACGCTCGCCGCGTCCACCGTCGCCTCCGCCGCCGTCGGCTGGACCGCCCACCAGGCCGGCCTCGACGAGCACGGCTGGGGCAGCGCCCTGCTGCGCGTCGCCGCGTTCGCCGTCGCCGTCCTCGCCGACTTCCTCCTGCTGCTGTACGTGCTGACCCTGCTGCCCGGCGTGGAGCCCACGCGCCACCGTCTGGTGGTCGCCGCCCTGCTCGGCGCGGTCGGCTTCGAACTGCTCAAGCTGCTGCTCAGCGGCTATATCCAGGGCGTCGCCGCGAAGAGCATGTACGGCGCGTTCGGCGTCCCCGTCGCCCTGCTGCTGTGGATCAACTTCACCTGCAAGCTGCTGCTGTACTGCGCCGCCTGGACGGCGACGGGCAGCAAGGAGGAGGAGGGCATCGACGCCGACGACGAGGGCGTGGGCGTGGGCGTCGACGAGGAGGGTGTCGGCGCCGACGGCGAGGAGGACGTCAGCGCCGATGAGCGGGACGTCAGCGCCGACGCCCCACCGGCCAACGGCGGTTGACGACGAACGCGCCGCCGCCCAGCAGCACCAGCACCCCGCCGGCGATGCCGAGCGCGATCCCCATGCCGCCGGAGCCGCTCGCGGTCGCGGCGCTCGCCGCCACCTTGCCGCCCGCGACCCCGCCCGACGCGGTGCCGCCCGCCGTACCGGAGGAGGCCGTCGCGCCGGGCTGGGCGTCGCCGCCCACGCTCCTGGGCGCCACCAGCTCACCCACCGGCCGCACCTTGCCGGCCGCCTGGAAGCCCCAGTCGAACAGCCGCGCGGTCTCCTTGTAGACCTCGTTGTGCTCGCTCTTGTCCGGGTGCATCACCGTGACGAGCAGCACATGCCCGCCCCGCTCGGCGACGCCGGTGAAGGTGGCGCCCGCGTTGGTGGTGTTGCCGTTCTTCACGCCCGCGATGCCCTGGTAGACGGGGACATCGTGGTCGGTGCCGCTCAGCAGGCGGTTGGTGTTCTGGATCTCGAAGGGCTGACGGACCGTTTTGCCCGACTTGTCCTTCTTTGTCTCGCCGGGGAACTCGGCCCTCACCGTCGAGCAGTACTCGCGGAAGTCCTTCTTCTGCAGTCCGGAACGGGCGAACAGCGTCAGGTCGTAGGCCGAGGAGACCTGCCCGGGCGCGTCGTAGCCGTCCGGGCTGACCACGTGCGTGTCGAGCGCCTGGAGTTCCTCGGCGTGCTGGTTCATCTCCTTCACGGTGGTCTCCACGCCGCCGTTCATCGACGACAGTACGTGCACCGCGTCGTTGCCGGAGCGCAGGAAGACGCCGAGCCACAGGTCGTGGACCGTGTAGGTCTCGTTCTCCTTTATCCCGACCAGGCTGGAGCCGGCGCCCATGCCCGCCAGGTCGGCCGCCACCACCTTGTGCTGCGTGGAGGCGGGGAACTTCGGCAGCACCGTGTCCGCGAACAGCATCTTCATCGTGCTCGCCGGCGCCAGCCGCCAGTGCGCGTTGTGCGCGGCCAGCACCTCACCGGACTCGGCGTCGGCGACGACCCAGGAGCGCGCGGTGACGTCCTTGGGCAGCACCGGCACCCCGGCGGCCAGGTTGACCTGGGTCCCTGGCCGGCCGAGTTGCGCGCCGCCCACCTGGGACATGGACGCGGGGGGCGTGGCCGACGGGCTGGGCGGGGGAGCCGGGGCCGCGAGGGCCGCCGGCGCGGTCAGCGCGAGGGACAACAGGGTCGCGGAGGTGACCAGCAGGGATCGCCTGCCGGTCCTGCGGGGAGCGGGCACGACGCAGAACGTACCTCCCGCACCCGCCGAAGTCCCGCCCCGCCCCCCACCCCGGACGCGGAACCGGACAGCCGGCGGCGATACTGAGTCCATGCAGTGCCCTTCCGGGGGACAGTCCCCGGACCCCCGGCCGACCGCGGGCACCCGGCGCTGAGAGGAAAGGTCCGTCGCTGTGAAGCTCAGCCGCCCGGTCTCCTGGTTCCTGCTCGCCTTCGGGGTGTGGAGCTGGGTCATCTGGGTCACTTTCGTCAAAAATCTCATCCAGGACAGCAGCGGGCTCGCCTTCGACGGCGGTCGTCCCACGGCGTACTTCTGGGTGCACCTGCTGCTCGCGGTCGTTTCCTCCGTATTGGGGACGGCCATCGGGGTCATCGGGTTGCGTGGAGTGCGCGCACTGCGCCGCACGTCATAGCCGGCCGGCCGGAACCGGACACCAACGGGGGACACGACACGGTGGTCATCGTCTTCGCGCTCGTGGCGCTGCTCGCGCTGGCCGTCGTCGTGTCGGCCAACTGGTACGTGTGGCGGCGCCTGGTCCGCGACACGACCGCGGGCCCCGGCCGCACCCGCCGCGTCGGCGCGGCGCTGATCGGGGCCGGCTGGGCGCTGGCCGTCGGCGCGCTCGTCGCCGAACGCGCGGGCACCCCCTTCTGGCTCCAGCGCGTCCTCGCCTGGCCGGGCTTCCTGTGGCTGGCCCTGTCGGTCTACCTGCTGCTGGCCGTCCTCGCGGGCGAGCTGCTGCGGCCGCTGCTCCTGCGGCTGCCGCGGCGCCACCGGCGCGCCGGGGCAGCCGCAGCGCGACCGGAACACGTCCCCGCGGGCGCGCCCCCCGAGCCCCCCGCGCCCGCTGAGCCCCCCGCGCCCGCTGAGCCGCCGCAGCGGCCCGCGCCCGCCGCCGGCCCCTCCCGCCGCCTTCTCGTCTCCCGCGCCGTCGCCGGAGCGGCGGCCGCCGCGGCCGTCGGCACCGTCGGATACGGCACCTACGGCGTGCTGCGCGGCCCGAGCGTGAAGCGCGTCACGGTGCCGCTCGCCAAACTGCCGCGCGCCGCGCACGGTTACCGGATCGCCGTGGTCAGCGACATCCACCTCGGCCCGATCCTGGGCCGCGGCTTCGCCCAGAAGGTCGTCGACACGGTCAACGCCACCCAGCCCGACCTGATCGCGGTCGTCGGCGACCTCGTCGACGGCAGCGTCAAGGACCTCGGCCCGGCCGCGGCGCCGCTCGCCCGGTTCAGGGCCCGGCACGGCGCGTACTTCGTCACCGGCAACCACGAGTACTTCTCCGGCGCCGAGAGCTGGATCGAGGAGGTCCGGCGGCTCGGCATGCACCCCCTGGAGAACGCCCGCACCGAGATGCCGTGGTTCGACCTCGCCGGCGTCAACGACGTGCAGGGCGAGAGCGAGGGGCACGGCCCGGACTTCACCCGCGCGCTCGGCGGCCGGGACACCACGCGCGCGTGCGTGCTGCTCGCCCACCAGCCGGTGCAGATCCACGAGGCCGTCCGGCACGGCGTCGACCTCCAGCTCTCCGGCCACACCCACGGCGGCCAGCTCTGGCCCGGCAACCTCATCGCGGCCGCCGCCAACCCGACGGTGGCCGGCCTGGAGCGCTACGGCGACACCCAGCTGTACGTCAGCCGCGGCGCCGGCGCCTGGGGCCCGCCGACCCGCGTCGGCGCCCCCTCGGACATCACGGTGATCGAACTGGCCTCACGGCAGGCCTGAGCGAACCTTCACGAGTCAACCAAATCCTCTTCCCCTGCATGAAACTCCTGTGATTAATTGAGCCGCGCGCCACTAATAGGGGAGTGGCCGCCACTTGGGGGAGTGGCACTGCACAGGGGGCCCGGATCGGGCCCGTGGGAGGGCAACACGACCATGCGGTCACCTCGCATGCGCGTTCTGGCGGTCGTACTCGTCCTGGCGGCCGTCGGTGTGGTCGGCTGGCAGCTGCTGCCGTCACAGGGCAACAAGAACAAGACGATCGTGGTCGGCACGACGGACACCATCACGTCGCTCGACCCGGCCGGCGCCTACGACGCCGGCTCCTGGGCTCTGTTCAGCAACGTCTTCCAGTCGTTGCTGACCTATGAGCCCGGCGGTACGCAGCCCGTGCCGGACGCGGCCAGGAGCTGCGCCTTCGTCGCGGGCAGCCTGCGCACCTACCGCTGCGAACTGCGGGACGACCTGACGTTCCCCAGCGGCCGCGAGGTCAGTGCGAAGGACGTGAAGTTCTCCTTCGACCGCATCAAGAAGATCAACTCCGATGTCGGTCCGGGGTCCTTGCTGTCCACGCTCGCCTCGGTGGACGCACAGGGCCGCACGGTCACCTTCCATCTGTCCACCCCGGACGCCACGTTCCCGTTCAAGGTGGCCACCGGCGCCGGTTCCATCGTCGACGCCGAGCAGTACCCGGCCGACGCGCTGCGCGAAGGCACCGCCGCCGACGGCACGGGGCCGTACCAGCTGGCGTCGTACACCAAGGGCGGCAAGGCCGTCCTGAAGCCCAACTCCCGCTACCGGGGCGCCATCAAGAGCACCGGTGCGCCCATCGAGCTGCGCTACTACAAGGACCCGACGGCGCTGCAGGGCGCCTGGAAGGCCAAGCAGGTCGACGTGGCCACCCGCCAGCTGCCGCCGGACGTCCTCGCCGGGCTCAACGCCAGCGACCCCGGCCAGCGCGTCTTCGAGGCCGACAGCTCCGAGACCCGCAACCTGTACTTCAACACCCACAAGGGCTCCCCGCTGCACGACGCGCGCGTGCGGCGGGCCGTGGCCTGGCTGGTCGACCGCGAGCAGCTCGCCGGCGACGTCTACGACGGCACGGTCGAGCCGCTGTACTCGATGATCCCGACCGGCATCATCGGCCACACCGCGTCGTTCTTCGACACCTATCCCAAGCAGAACACCGCCCGGGCGCGGGAGCTGCTCACCGAGGCCGGCGTCAGCCTGCCGGTCCGCTTCACCTACGGCTACGGCATCGGCAGCGGCGCCGCCGAGCAGGAGGCGAAGGAGCTCAAGCGGCAACTGGAGGCGAGCGGCCTGTTCCAGGTCGACGTCAAGGGCTATGAGTGGACCGACTTCCAGAAGCACTGGGCGACCGGCAAGCTCGACGCGTACGCCGTCGGCTGGGTCGCCGACTACCCCGACCCGGACACCTTCACGGGCCCGCTCGTCGGCACCGACTCCACGATGAACACGGGCTACAGCGACAAGACGGTCGACGCGCTGATCCGTTCCTCGCAGCAGTACGCCGACCGCAGCCGCTCCGCCGTGGACTTCCGCCGGCTCCAGGGCCGCATCGCCGACGACGTCCCGGTGATCCCGCTGTGGCAGAGCAAGGAGTACGTGGTCACGAAGGTGGACGTCAGCGGCGGCCAGTACCTCTCCGACGGCAACGGCGTGTTCCGGCTGTGGCAGCTGACCTGGATCTGACGGGAATCCGACGAGAGGCCGGCGAGGGCCGGGCCGGTCACCGGGCCCGGTCCTCGCCTCCCGGCGCCGGCAGCATCTTCGTCATGCCCGGCAGGAAGTCCGTGAACAGCTCGTGGACCTCGCGCACCAGCGGTCGCAGCACCCGGAAACGGGCCAGTGAGACGCCCCGCGCGGTGATGCGCGCGCCCCGCTCGGCGAGCCGGTAGCTGCGCTCGCGGCCCGGGGTCCGGTCGAAGATCCAGTACAGGACGAGCCCCATCTGCGCGAGCCACATCAACTCGGGCAGGGCGTCCTGCAGTTCCTCGGGCACCTTGGTCTTCTTCGCCCCGCGCAGCACCTCCCGGTGGACGCTGATCGCCTCCTCGCGCGCGTGCTCCGACTCCTGCGAGAAGGGGCTGAGCGGGCTGTCCGGGTCGGCGGCGTTCTTGAAGAACTGCACCGCGAACTCGTGGTACGGCGCCGCCACGTCCAGCCAGGTCCTCAGCACGCCCGCGAGCCGCGCCTCGAAGTCGCTCTCGCGCTCCAGGACGCCGCGGACCGCCGCCTGGTGCTCGGCGGCGATCCGGTCGTAGAAGCCCTGGATCAGGTGCTCCTTGCCGGCGAAGTAGTAGTAGGCGTTGCCGACGGAGACACCGGCCTCCTGGGCGATGGCCCGCATGGTGGTCTTGTCGTAGCCCCGCTCCTGGAACAGCCGCATCGCCGTCTCCAGGATCAGCGCACGGGTCTGTTCCGATTTCTCGGACTTCGGGGTCGCGGGGCCCTCATGCGGGCTGTCGTTCTTGGCGGGCACGACACCAGAGCCTAGTCAGTGGCGCAGGCGCCGTCGTCACAGCCGGGTGGGTTGCGGGGCCGGCCGGTCCCGGACGCGTACGACCATCCGTCGCGCCCGGGGTGCACCCGCCCACCCCGTCCGTCCTGCCGGCCCCGCCACTTGGCGGCGGCGAGCACGGCGCCCCGGGCGAGTCTCGCGCCCGCCGGGGTGCTGAGCCGGTGGGCGAGGGGGCGGTGCTCGCTCAGGGCCCACAGGACGACGATCCAGGCGGCGGTGTCCCGGTAGACCTGGCCGCCGTCGCCGACGACGGTGACCTCCTCCAGGGTGGCCCGGTGGTCGAGGTCCGGGAAGCGCCGCCGGGCCTCGTCCGACCCGGCGGGGACCAGCTCCAGCGGCACCAGCTGCGGCTGCCGCGCCAGCCAGTCCCGCAGGAAGGTGCACAGGGCGCACTGGGCGTCGTACAGGACGGTGAGCCCGCACACGGCCGGCGCGCCTGGCGTGGCGCTCATGACGCTCATGCCCCCGTGCTCGGCGCCACCCAGCCCTGCGGCTGCACCGGCGGCACCTGCTCGCGCTCCAGCACGCCGCGGCGGCGGATCCGGTTGAGGACGTACACGTTGCCCAGGTGCATCACGCCGAGCACGAGCAGGACCACGCCGAGCTTGGTGGACAGGGCCTCGAAGATGCCGCGGGTGTCCTCGATGGTGTCGTCGCCGCTCAGATAGAGGGCGACGAAGCCGAGGTTGACGAGGTAGAAGCCGACGACCAGGAGGTGGTTGACGGCGTCGGCGAGCTTGTCGTTGCCGTGCAGGACGTCGGCCAGGAAGACCCTCCCGTTGCGGCTGAGGGTCCGGGCCACCCAGACGGTCAGCCCGATGCTGACGACCAGGTAGATGACGTAGGCGATGACGGTGCGGTCCATGCCCCACCCCTTCTTGAACGCGTTCAAAACGCTGGCGGGACTGACTGTAGACCTGTTTTTGAACGTGTTCAACTTCGGGTCGGACTCAGTCCCGGCGCGCCAGCTCCGGCCGCTTGGAGTAGTCCGTGAACCCGATGACGTTGCCCCAGGGGTCGGCGATCTCGACGGTCCACCCGGTGGCCACGGCGAAGGGCATCTCCAGCGGCGCGATCCCGGCCGCGACGAGCCGCAGCGCGGCGAGCCGGGCGTCGGGCACCTCCACCCACACCCGCGGGGTGGGCCACGCGGGCGAGCGGTAGCCCAGCGCGTCCTCCTGCCGCAGCAGGACGCCCGGCGTCTCCCCGCCGACCTTCAGCACCGCGATCCCCGCCTCGTCCAGCCGGAACCCGACGACGAACCCGGCCCGCTCGTAGAACCCCACGGCCTCACCGAGATCCCCGACGGGCAACAGCACGTTGTCGAACCCGAGCAGCTCGTACGACTCGTCGTCTGACATACGGTCAGAATAGGTGCAGATCGGTACGTACCGGGTGATTGGCGGCGCGATGTCTCACCCACACGAAAGGGCCCCGCCCCCGGTGGTGACACCGGACGCGGGGCCCTTCTCGCGGGTTCGCAGGCTCAGAAGCGGCGCGTGATCAGCGCCCTCTTCACTTCCTGGATCGCCTTGGTGACCTCGATGCCTCGCGGGCAGGCGTCCGTGCAGTTGAACGTCGTACGGCAACGCCAGACGCCGTCCTTGTCGTTCAGGATCTCCAGGCGCTGCTCGCCGGCCTCGTCACGCGAGTCGAAGATGAAGCGGTGCGCGTTGACGATGGCCGCCGGGCCGAAGTACTGGCCGTCGTTCCAGAAGACCGGGCAGGACGACGTGCACGCGGCGCACAGGATGCACTTCGTGGTGTCGTCGAAGCGCTCGCGGTCCTCGGCGGACTGCAGACGCTCACGCGTCGGCTCGTTGGTGTCCTTCGTGATCAGGAAGGGCATCACGTCCCGGTACGCCTGGAAGAACGGCTCCATGTCGACCACGAGGTCCTTCAGGACCGTCAGGCCCTTGATGGGCTCGACCGTGATCGGCTTCTGCGGGTTGATGTCCTTGATCAGCGTCTTGCACGCGAGGCGGTTCTTGCCGTTGATCCGCATCGCGTCGGAGCCGCAGATGCCGTGGGCGCAGGAGCGGCGGAAGGTCAGCGTGCCGTCCAGGTCCCACTTGATCTTGTGGAGGGCGTCGAGGACACGCTCCTTGGGGTCGATCTCCAGCTGGAAATCTTCCCAGGCCGCCTCGGCCGAGACCTCCGGGTTGAACCGGCGGACCCGGAGGGTGACCGTGATGTAGGGGGAGTCGGCGAAACCGGGCTCGGGTCGGCCGGCCGCTTCGTCCTTGTCCAGAACAGGGGTAGCCATCAGTACTTACGCTCCATCGGCTGGTAGCGGGTCTGGACGACCGGCTTGTAGTCGAGACGGATGGACTCGGTCCCGTCGGCGCCGACCTCGCGGTACGCCATGGTGTGGCGCATGAAGTTGACGTCGTCGCGGTTCGGGTAGTCCTCGCGGTAGTGACCACCGCGGGACTCCTTGCGGGCCAGCGCGGACACGGCCATGACCTCGGCCAGGTCGAGCAGGTTGCCCAGCTCGACGGCCTCCAGCAGGTCCGTGTTGAACCGCTTGCCCTTGTCCTGGATCGCCACGTTCTTGTAGCGCTCACGCAGCTCGGCGATCTTCTCGACGGCCGTCTTGATCGTCTGCTCGGTGCGGAACACCATGACGTTGGCGTCCATGGTCTCCTGCAGCTCGCGCCGCAGCTCCGCCACCCGCTCGGTCCCCGTCGAGCTGCGCAGACGCTCGATCTGCTCCACGACGAGGGTCTCCGGGGCCTCGGGCAGCTCGACGAAGTCCGCCTTCTGCGCGTACTCCGCGGCGGCGATGCCCGCGCGCTTGCCGAAGACGTTGATGTCCAGCAGGGAGTTCGTGCCCAGACGGTTCGCGCCGTGCACGGACACGCAGGCCACCTCGCCGGCGGCGTACAGGCCGGGGACGACGGTGGTGTTGTCCGCCAGGACCTCACCCTCGACGTTCGTCGGGATGCCGCCCATGGCGTAGTGCGCGGTCGGCTGGATCGGGATCGGGTCCGTGTACGGCTCGATACCGAGGTAGGTGCGCGCGAACTCCGTGATGTCGGGCAGCTTCGCGTCCAGCTGCTCCGGCGGGAGGTGCGTCAGGTCCAGGTAGACGTGGTCGCCCTCGGGACCGCAGCCGCGGCCCTCACGGATCTCCGTGTAGATCGAGCGCGAGACGACGTCACGGGAGGCGAGGTCCTTCATGACGGGCGCGTACTTCTCCATGAAGCGCTCGCCGTCCTTGTTGCGCAGGATGCCGCCCTCACCGCGGGCACCCTCGGTGAGCAGGATGCCCATGCGCCAGATGCCGGTCGGGTGGAACTGGAAGAACTCCATGTCCTCCAGCGGGATGCCCCGGCGGTACACCGCGGCCTGGCCGTCGCCGGTCAGGGTGTGCGCGTTGGACGTCACCTTGAAGAACTTGCCGCAGCCGCCGGAGGCGTAGATCACGGACTTCGCCTGGAAGATGTGGATCTCACCGGTGGCCAGCTCGTACGCCACGACACCGGCCGAGCGCTTGACGCCGTCGACCTCGGTGATCAGCTGGTCCAGGACGTAGAACTCGTTGAAGAACTCCACGCCCTCCTTGACGCAGTTCTGGTACAGCGTCTGGAGGATCATGTGGCCGGTGCGGTCGGCCGCGTAGCAGGAGCGGCGGACCGGCGCCTCGCCGTGGTTACGGCTGTGACCGCCGAAGCGGCGCTGGTCGATGGTGCCGTTCGGGGTCCGGTTGAACGGCAGGCCCATCTTCTCCAGGTCGAGGACGGAGTCGATGGCCTCCTTCGCCAGGATCTCGGCGGCGTCCTGGTCGACCAGGTAGTCACCGCCCTTGACCGTGTCGAAGGTGTGCCACTCCCAGTTGTCCTCCTCCACGTTCGCCAGCGCGGCGGCCATGCCGCCCTGCGCGGCGCCCGTGTGGGAGCGGGTCGGGTAGAGCTTCGTCAGGACGGCCGTGCGGCTGCGCTTGGTCGCCTCGATGGCGGCCCGCATACCGGCGCCACCGGCGCCGACGATGACGGTGTCGTACTTGTGGATCTTCATGATTCTCGCAGCCCCGTGCCTAGCGGATGTTCGGGTCGAAGGTGAAGATCACCAGCGTGCCCAGCAGGATGGTGAACACCGTGGCGGTGTAGAGCAGGCCCTTGAGCCACAGACGGGTGTTCGCGCGCTCCGCGTAGTCGTTGATGACCGTGCGCAGGCCGTTCGCGCCGTGGAGCATCGCCAGCCACAGCATCAGCAGGTCCCAGACCTGCCAGAACGGCGAGGCCCAGCGGCCGGCCACGAAGGCGAAACCGATCTTGGACACGCCGCCGTCCAGCACGAGCTGGATCAGCAGGTGGCCGAGGACCAGGACGACCAGCACGACGCCGGACAGGCGCATGAAGAGCCAGGCCGCCATCTCGAAGTTGCCCCGGGTCGACTTCGGGGTCTTCTTGGTGCGCTTGCGCGGGGCTTCGATGAAGGGCGCCGGGTTGTCGACGGAGTAGACGGCTCCGCCCTCGACCGGGCCGATACCCGAAGCGGTGGATTCAGTGGTGGACATGCGCGTCAGCTCCCGAACACAACACGAGCGGCGTGGCCGAGGACGGGGTAGATCGCCCCGAGCATCAGCACGACCCAGATGCCCACGACGGTCCAGAGCATCTGCTTCTGGTAGCGCGGGCCCTTGGACCAGAAGTCGACGGCGATGACGCGGAGGCCGTTGAGCGCGTGGAAGAGGATGGCCGCGACGAGGCCGTACTCAAGGCAGGCGACGATCGGCGTCTTGTAGGTGGATACGACCTTGTCGTAGTCCTCAGGAGAGACACGGACGAGAGCGGTGTCCAGCACATGAACGAACAGGAAGAAGAAGATGAGGACGCCGGTGACTCGATGAGCCACCCAGGACCACATTCCTTCCCGGCCGCGGTACAGCGTTCCAGCCGGCACGGAAATTTCCTCCGGGAGCGGGGGTTGGGGCCGCGCCGGCTTCGGTGTCGGTCGGGCCCGGCCGGGTACGGTCCACCGGCCCCCAGCATCGTAGCGACGCGCTGGCGCTGGGCCTCGCCGGGGTCCCTCGGTGTGATCAAAGTGGCACTCAAAGAGGTACGGGTGGGCTAGTGAGGCCACTGAGGTGGGCGGTTTATGCCCATTTGCCGGGTGCGGGTCGTCAGTGGCTGCTCGCGCAGTTCCCCGCGCCCCTGAGGGTGTCGCGCAAACGTTCCCTTGCCAGGCGCCGGAGCTCCTCTGCCGCCACCACCCGCTCCTCCTCCGGGTCGTTCGCCAATCGTGACCGGATGGCTTCCAGAACGTGATCCAGCGTCTCCTGCGGCGGGACCCCGTCCAGACAGATGGCGAACGTGTGTCCGAATCTGGCCTCGTAGGCCGCGTGCGCCGCGGTCAGGGCCGTATGGGCCGCTCCATAGGTGTCGTCCGGGAGCGGCGGCAGGGTCTCCGCGGTCAGCGCCTCCGCCAGATCGGCGGGAGCGAGGTCGTAGGCGGCCTCGTCGGACGCGGCCAGCAGCGCGTCCAGCGTGGGATACGGGCGGTGGTCGGCGATCCGGCGCGCCCAGCGCAGGCTGCGCAGGCAGCCCAGCAGGGCGCGCACCGCCTGGTCGGCGGGCGCGTCGTTGAAGTCCTCCAGACCGGCTGGCGGCCGCGGGACGCGCGGCTGCTCGGGCAGTGTCGGTATGGCGACTCGGCCGGGGAGACGGGGAAGACGGTGCGCGGGCAGCGTGAGTCCTCGGCGTGGGTGATGTGTGGGTCGGCAGGGGATCATGTGAGAGATGTGACACCACGTTATCCAGAGCGGTCACGCCGTGTCCGACGGATGCCCGGATTTCACCCGCACGGGAGAGTTTCGGGCTCTGTGGTGGACACACCGGGAGGCCTAGGGTCTGTCGTTTGGATCACGCTGGCTGTGAGGTGCGGTGCCTTTCAGCCGACCCGAGCGGGGTCTGGCGTGCAGCTGCAAGGCGGAGGAGGGCGCCAACGCGGTGGGGGTCCCCCCTGCTCGAAGAGCTTGGGGGAGTGCGTGCCAGACCCCGCGACGCCGGCGTGATCCAAACGACAGGGCCTAGTGGACAGGACGAGCGGCGCGCCGAGTCGTACGTTGGCCGAGTGAGCCAGCACAAGCGAAAGCACAGCAGGCACATCAGGCACAGGCGGCTCGTCGTCGCGGCGGCGATCGCCGGGACCGTCGCGCTCGGCGTGGGCGTCGGCGTGTGGGCCTCGGCGGGCGGCGGCGGTTCCTCCGGCGCCGGGACGGCCCAGCCGCGGCCCTCCGAGGCCGGGGCCGTCGCGTCACCCGGGCGGACGACGCCCGGCACACCGTCCGCCGCACCCAGCCCCACGCGCTCCTATCCGCTGTCCACCGCCCCGCGCACCATCCCCGCGGTGCGGGCGCACACCCCGGCGCACGGCCCCGGCTGGCGCCCCGCGCACGGCGCCCGGGTCGTGGTCAGCGACCCGGAGCTGACCGACGAGGGCAAGCTGATCGCCGGCGAGCTGGGGCTCGCCTACGCCGGACAGCGCGACGACGTGCGCGCCGGGGACGTACGCCTGGCCCTCAGCGGCGGCGAGGGCGGCAACCCGGAGTCGTACACCATGACCGTGCGCGGCGGGCGGGTGGTGATCAGCGGGCCCGGTGAGGCGGGCGTGTTCTACGGCACCCGGACGCTGAAGCAGGAGGTGCGCGGCGCCGGCGGCGCACCGGAGGGCGTGGTGCGGGACGAGCCGGCGAAGCCGGTGCGCGGGTTCATGCTGGACATCGCGCGCAAGCCGTACACCGCCGGCTGGATCGAGGACCGCATCCGCGAACTCGGCGATCTGAAGTTCAACGAGCTGGGGCTGCACTTCTCCGACGACCAGGGCTTCCGGATCGAGTCCAGCAGCCACCCGGAGATCGTCTCCAAGGACCACCTCACCAAGGCGCAGGTCAAGGACATCGTCCGGCTCGCCGACAGCCGGCACATCACGATCGTGCCGGAGATCGACTCGCCGGGGCACCTCGGGGCCGTCATCGCCGCCCACCCCGACCTGAAGCTGGTCAGCGCGCGCGGCACCGTGGCGCGCGGCGCCGTCGACATCTCCAAGGACGCGGCCGCCCGGATCGTCGACGACCTGCTCGACGAGTTCGCCGGCGTCTTCCCCGGTGACAAGTGGAACCTCGGCGGCGACGAGTACCAGGCGCTGATGGCGTCGAACCCCGCGGCGAGCTACCCGCAGCTCGCGGCCGCCGCCCGCCAGGCCTTCGGGCCCTCCGGCACCATCGCCGACCTCGCCACCGGCTGGCTCAACGACCGCGCCGACACCGTCCGCGCCCACGACCGCACCCTGCGCGCGTGGAACGACGGCTTCTACCAGGGCACGTCCGTCAAGCCCGCCGCGGATCTGCAGGTGGCGTACTGGACCGGCAAGGAGATCGGCGCCCGGCAGCCGGTGGACTATCTCAGCGCCGGCCGCAAGATGATCAACTACAACGACGCGTTCCTCTACTACGTCCTCGGGCAGCCGAACCAGTTCTTCTACCCGACCGGGCAGCGGATCTACGAGCAGTGGACCCCGCGGGTGCTGCGCGACACCCAGGCGGTGCCCGCCCGCTACGACGGGCAGATCCTCGGCGGCTCCTTCGCGGTCTGGGGCGACTTCCCGAACGCCCAGACCCAGAACCAGGTCGCGGCGGGCATCCGGATGCCGCTGCGGGCGACGGTGCAGAAGCTCTGGGACCCGGGCAAGCCGGCTCTTTCCTGGACGGAGTTCAAGTCCCTCGCCGCCAAGCTCGGCTGACCCGTTCCCCGTACCGGGCCCGGTGGGCCGCAGCCCTCGGAGGTAATGGCCGAAAACCTCTTCTCCCCCTCCTCGACCGGCCCGGTGTGGTACCCCTGTGACACTGCGCGGCCGTCGCACGCAGTAAGGGGAAGTACGGGCTCCGTAAGGGATGGCGCCCCGTCGAGGGAGGCGTGGATGAGCCTGGTGGACCTCATCTCACAGGCTGACGAACGCGGACTCGCCGCGAGCGGATTGGCTTGTTTGGACCGGTGCCTGCCCCTGCTGGGCGGCGACGACGAGACGCTGCGGCCGCTGTGGGGCAATCTCGCGGACCCCGCTGCCGACGCCGGCGGCGCCTGGGGCGATCTGCTCGACGCGGCACGCGGCAAGCTCGCGCTGCCCGCCGGTGACTCGGGCGGCACCGGTGACTCGGGTGAATCCGGTGACGAGGCGACCCTGCTGGCCCAGCGGATGCTGGCCGCCGCCCCCGACGAGCGGTTCGCCCCGCAGGTGCGGGTGTGGGCGGACGCCTGCTCGGTCGCGTCGCTGCAGATCCACCGGCTGCTCGACCCCGCCGAGGACGCCTCCGGCGTCGACGCGCGCCGCCGGGGCCGTACCGACGGCATCTCCCCGCTGGTCGCCGCCGAGCTGCGCCGCCAGGTCACCGTCCTCGAAGTCCTCGCCGAACACGGCACGTCCGGGCTGCGCCGGGCCCTGGACGTCTCCACCGAGGGACGCCGGGTGCTGCGCGCGGTGGTCTCACGCCGCTCCCGCGGACGGATCTGAACCCCGCCGCGGCGCCTTGAAACCCGCATCGCTGCGCGGGTCCTGTGACCGTCGTGCGGGGGCGCTGGGGCGGACTCGCACCGGTTCGCCGAACACCCCGGAAACCCCGTGACACCGCGGCGGCCCGGCGCGCTCTTGGGTACGTGACGACTGTTACCTCGCAGTACACGACCTGGCACCAGCGGACGCCCGGGCAGAACGGCAGACCGCAGGCCGCCGCCAAACCCGCGCGCTGGGCGGCCGACGTGGTGGCCACCATGCGCGAGGGCGCCCGCCTCCACCTCGACTACTCGGCGCAGAGCCTGTGGCGCGTCGACCGGGTGATCGAGGAGATACGGCGCGAGGGCGCCCCCGAAGCCGCCGTGGCGACCGTGCTGCGCGGCTTCGGCGCCTACGCCGGTGAGGTGATCGTCCGCCAGACGGGCGCCGAGTGGTGGGCGAGCGGCGGCGACCACTGGGTGCGCACCCCCAGCGGCAAGCTGTGGGACCCGGTCGACGAAGCCCACCGCGTCTACGCCGGCCACGGCTCCCTGCGCCTGCTGTGCCGGGACGCGACGGCTGCCGACCAGCCCCCACCGCGGCAGACGGAGGGATGACGCGCGAGCGGCCCTGAGGTCGTACGCGCGTGCCCGGCTCCGCTGTGGTGACGGACACCCGTGAGGCCTGTGATGCCGAAGGCCCCGCATCCGCTGGGTAGTCGGGGGAGCCGTGGGGTTCCTCCCGGGACCGAGCGAGGGGGAACCCATGGACGCCGCCGCCGAAGGCAGGCCGTGCGCACGACAGATGCGACCGCACGCGGCGGCCTTCGTCGCCCGCGCGGGCGCCCGCCACCGGCTGCCGCTCGACTACTCCGTGCGCAGCCTGCGCGTCGCCGACTTCATCGTCGACGGCCTGCGCAAGGGCGGCGCGGAACGCGAGCGGGTGGCCGGCACGCTGTTCGGGCTCGGCGCCTATGTCGGCGAGGTCCTCGTGCGCCGGGCGGGCGCCGCGTGGGTGGATCTCGACGCAGACCAGCGCGGCTGCTTCGGGCAGACGGTCGGGGTGCGCATGCCCGACGGCCGGGTCTGGAACCCGCTCGGCAAGGTCCTCAACCGCTTCTCGGCGGGCGCCCCCGAGGACTCGCTGCAGACCTTCTACCTCACCCTGCACGGCAGGGCCCGGCGGGCACCGGTCTGACGTGCTGTGACACTTCTGTGAGCCGCGACGCTGATCACCGTGGAGACGTGGACGACGAACGAGGGCGGTCTTGGGCCACGGAGGTAAACCCCGGCGCGCGCAGGCGTACGACGGGGAGCTGGGCGCGGCGGTCGCGCGGGCCCAGGACGGTGACGAGGCTGCCTTCGCCGTCGCGTACCGGATCGTGCAGCCCGGTCTGCTCGGCTATCTGCGCGGCCTGGTGGGGGAGGAGGCCGAGGACGTCGCCTCCGACGCCTGGCTGGAGATAGCCCGCGATCTCGGGCGGTTCCAGGGCGACGGTGCGGGCTTTCGCGGCTGGACGGCCACCATCGCCCGGCACCGGGCGCTGGACCATCTGCGCCGCCGGCGCTCCCGGCCCCGGCCGGCGGGGCTGGAGGCGGAGGTCCTCGAGCTGCCCGGGCCGCACAGCACGCACGACGAGGCGCTGGAGTCGCTGTCCACCGAGCAGACCCTCGCCCTGGTGCGCGGACTGCCCCCCGACCAGGCCGAGGCGGTGCTGCTGCGGGTCGTCGTCGGGCTCGACGGCCCCGCGACGGCGCGGGTCCTCGGCAAGCGCCCCGGCGCGGTCCGCACGGCCGCCCACCGGGGGCTGCGGAGGCTCGCCCGGCAGCTCGGCGTGGCGGCCGGCGACGAAGGTGTGACGGATGAGGCTCCCCGGACGCTGGGGGAGTCGAAATGAACGGTGGCGGCGGCAGGCCGTCCACCCCACAGCACGGGCCCGGCCCAGCGGGCCGGCCGGAGAGGGACGGACACGGACATGGGTGACACGCACAGGGGCGGCGAGCCGCACACTCGCCGGCACACCCACCCTGGCGCCCCCGCGTCCGCCCCCCACGCCTTCGACGACTTCCCGGCAGCGGCCGGTGACATCGCGCCGCCGGCCGGCGAGCGCCCCGCCGGCCCCGGGGACCGCCTCGCGCTGGAGGACCTGCTGGCCGCCGCGATCCTGGGCGGCGAGGTGGATCCCGACGCCGAGCAGCGTGCCGTGGCCGCGTTCCGTGCCGCTCGGGACTCCGGGGTCCACCGGGCCCCTGCCCGGCGGCGTGACGACTGGCGCCCCCGCGCCCGGCGGTCCCGGCGCTCGCTGAAGGCCGCTCTGTCCGTGCTGGCGGCCAGTCTCACCCTCGGCGGTGTCGCCTTCGCGGCGATCGGCACCCCCGGTTCCTCCTCCGGCGGCCCCGACCGCCCGGACGCCGACCGGCCCGTCTCCCGGCCCGCGACCAGCGCCCACGGCGGCCACACGGCGGACACGTCTGCCGGTACGGCGCCCGGGGCCTCCGCCGGCCCGCCCCGCACCGGACCACCCGGACGCCCCGGCCGGCCCGGGACGGCCCAGGACACCGAGGCCCACTGCCGCGCCTGGGAACACGTCCGCGGCAACGGCAAGGCCCTCGACGCCACCGCCTGGCAGCGGCTCGTCGCGGCCGCGGGCGGCGCGGACCGGGTCGAGGCGTACTGCGCCGGGCAGCGCGCGCACCCGGGCGCGAGCCCGGCCGCCCGCCCCACCACCTCGGGCCGGCCCGCCCAGCCAGGCCACGGCGCGCGGCACAGCGGTCAGCCGGACGCGCACGGCACCCAGCCGCACGACGGGGCCGGGAAGACGCAGGAAGCGAAGAAATAGGCCACGCGGGAGCAGGCGGACGCCCGCCGTCACCGGTGTGCCGTGTGCCGCCAAGGCAACGGCCGGGGCCGCCACCCCCCACAGGAGAGGCCCCGGCCGTCGCGCGGCACGGGCCGCGCGGCGGCCCGTACTTTCTACAGCGCCGAGCGTGCGTTTTCTGTCACACCCCGTCGGCATCCGTGCGCGTCACGAGATGGTTGCATCCCGGACCGACGTGGACGAGCAGTGGTTTAACGCCGTAACGTGCCTTTCGCGCCGGACCGCGGGGGGCCCGGACCACCGCAACCACCTGCGGTCTTGAACCGCGACCATCGATCGAGGAACCAGGGTGCTGGGGGACGACGCGGAGCTGACGGCCGCGGTGCGGGCGGCGCAGGGCGGGGACGAGACCGCGTTCCGAACCGTGTACCGCACCGTGCATCCGCGGCTGCTCGGATACGTCAGGACGCTCGTCGGCGACCTGGAAGCGGAAGACGTCGCCTCCGAGGCGTGGCTGCAGATCGCCCGCGACCTGGAGCGGTTCGAGGGGGACGCCGACCGCTTCCGAGGCTGGGCCGCGCGGATCGCGCGCAACCGGGCGCTGGACCACATCCGCATGCGGGGCCGCCGCCCCGCCGTCGGCGGTGACGAGACCGAGCTGACCGGCCGCCCCGCGGAGTCCGACACCGCCGGTGAGGCCATGGAGGCGCTGGCCACCAACCGCACCCTGTCCCTCATCGCCCGGCTGCCGCAGGACCAGGCCGAGGCGGTCGTGCTGCGCGTGGTCGTCGGCCTCGACGCCAAGACCGCGGCCCAGACCCTCGGCAAGCGGCCGGGGGCCGTGCGCACCGCCGCACACCGCGGCCTGAAGAAGCTCGCCGAACTCCTCGGGGAGCGCCCGGACGCCGATCCGGAATCGGCGGGCGCGCTCGACGCACTGCCGCACCAGAGAGAACCGCGCGCCCGCGCGGTGACGTCCGCCGGTGTGACGCAACGATGGGCGCGGACGCAGAAGGACATGTGATGGCCGACGAGCAGTACAGGTGGCTGGACCGCGAGACGGCGGAGCGTCTGCTGCGCGGCGAGCCGCTGGAGGCCGTCGCCGCCGACGCCCGCGAGCAGGCCGAACGGCTCACCCGGGCCCTCGGCGCGCTGTCCGCCGTACCGGAGAAGGCCGACACCGAACTCTCGGGTGAGACCGCGGCCCTGGCCGCCTTCCGCGCGGCGCGCACCGCGCACACCGGCGCCGGTGCGCGCGCCGCCCGCGCCCCGGACAACGGTGTCGTCCGGATCGGCGCCGGTGGCCCGGCCGGCGGCCGCTCCCGCTGGGGACGCCCGCTGCGGCTGGCGCTGTGCGCCGTCGTGGCCGCCGGGACGGTCGGCGGCGTCGCGGTCGCGGCCGGCACCGGGGTGCTCCCGGCGTTCGGCGGAGCCGAGCCCGAACCCCGCGTGTCGGTGTCGGCCGACGCCACCGGCGAACGCCCGCTGGACCCGCCGTCGCCGGACGGGCCCGGGACGGCCTCCTCCGGCGGCACCTCGGGCGGCGGCGACCGTGACGCCGCGGGCCGCCACGACTCCGCCGACGCCGGCGGCGCGGACACCTTGCGTCAACGGATCACCGAGGCCTGCCAGGACCTGCGGGGCGGCCGCGACCTGGACGGCGACCGGCGGCGCGCCCTGGAGACGGCGGCGGGCGGCGCCCCGCGCGTGGGCACGTACTGCAGGACGGTCCTCGCCGCTCCCGGCGCCGGGCAGGACGGGGCGGGCAGGACGCAGGGCGGCGGCACCCGCGGCACCACCGGTGCGGGCAAGGGCGCGGCTTCCGGCAAGAGCGGCAAGAACGGCAAGAGCGACAAAGACGGCAAGGGCGGCAAGAACGGCGGCGGTGGCGCCGCGGCGGGCGGCACGGGCAGCGCCGACAAGGGCGGCAAGGGTGCCGGGGGTCAGAACGGCGGCCAGAGCGGGGACCAGGGCGGCGGCAAGGGTGGCGGCAAGGGTGCCGGCAAGGGCGGTGACGACGACGGCCACGGCAGATCCGGCGGTCATGGTCACGGTCACGGCCCGTCGGGCGGTCACGGCCAGGGGCACGGAGGCTCCGGCAACCCGAAAGGCTCCGGCGGCTCCGCCGGCTCGAAGGGCGGCTCGACGGGCGGCTCGAAGGGCTCCGGCCGCTCCGCCGGTGCGAAAGTGACCTCGCCACACACCCCCTGACCTGCGGTTATGTAAACAGCAGAAAATTTCTCGCGCAGGGTGTGACGTTTTTGACCGCAGCGGCGCAGTAATGAGTGAGCCGACTGGTCATCGGCCGTCGCACTGAGCCGGGGTTCCCCCCGTACCCACGGCTCGTGCACCTGGCGCGGGCGGGGCACGTTCCCCCGGTCCCGCCCGCGCCCCATCTCTCTCCCCCGCCCCGCGGCGTCACCAGTACACGACGACCTTGTCGCCGGTGCGGACCTGCGCGAAGAGCGCCGCGATCGCCGTCTCGTCCCGGACGTTGACGCACCCGTGCGAGCCGCCGGCGTAACCCCGGGCGGCGAAGTCGTAGGAGTAGTGCACCGCCTGCCCGCCGCTGAAGAACATCGCGTACGGCATCGGCGAGTCGTACAGCGTCGACACGTGGTGCCGGGACTTCCAGTAGACGTGGAAGACGCCCTCCCGGGTCGGCGTGTACTGCGCGCCGAAGCGCACCGGCATCGTCGACAGTGTCCGCCCGTCGATCATCCAGCGCAGCGTGCGGCTGGACTTGCTGATGCACAGCACCCGTCCGGTCAGGCAGCGCGGGTCCGGCGCGGCGGCCGGCTGACCGCCCATCAGGTACAGCTCCCACTTGCCGGGTTCGTGCGTCATCCGCAGCAGCCGCTGCCAGGTCACCGTGTCGACCCGGCCGGTCCGCGGCAGCCCGCGTTTGCCCTGGAAGCCCTTGACGGCATGCTCGGTGAGGTCGTCGTAGCCGCCGGTCGGGCCGTCGAACAGCCACGCCACCTGCCGCAGCCGCGCCTGGAGTTCGCGCACGTCCCGGCCGCTGTCGCCGGGGGCGAGCAGCACCCGCGGCGCGGCGCTCGGCTTGGAGTCGGAGGAATCGGAGGAATCGGAGGAGCCGGACGAGTCCGGGAAGCCGGACGAGCCGCCGGAGGAGTGCGCCGACGGCCCACGGGACGGCGAGGACG
Organism: Streptomyces sp. NPDC097129; assembly: GCF_055668065.1. Classification (NCBI taxonomy): domain Bacteria; kingdom Bacillati; phylum Actinomycetota; class Actinomycetes; order Kitasatosporales; family Streptomycetaceae; genus Streptomyces; species Streptomyces sp. NPDC097129. The sequence goes on from NZ_JBVOQE010000007.1 coordinate 381,023, forward strand.
TACCGGGCACGTCGACGTGGACCGGCGAGCGCTGCCCGCCGCCCGCGCCCTGCACGGTGCAGCCGCCGAGCGTCACGACCGCCCCCACGACCGCCCCCGCGGTGACCGATCTGATCATGCCCCTGATACGCATCGTGGACCCCCGCCGTCTCAACGCTCCGGGTTGCTGTCCTTCAGATGCTTTCCAGGCGTGACGCCTCGCGAACGGCGCGGCATCGTTGTGAGCAAGGTCCCAGCGTGGGGCACTCCACCCGGCGCACGGCCGTCGCTACAGTCCGTGGCGAGGGTTGGTTTCTACTGGCGAGTAACAGATGTAGTGCGGAGGCACACCATGGCACGCGAGTCGGAGTCCGGACTGCCCATCGAGCCGGTGTACGGGCCGGGGGCGCTGGAGTCCTGGGATCCGGTGGAGAAGCTGGGTGAGCCGGGCGCGTATCCGTTCACGCGGGGTGTGTATCCGTCGATGTACACGGGCCGGCCGTGGACGATGCGCCAGTACGCGGGTTTCGGTACGGCGGTGGAGTCCAACGCCCGTTACAAGCAGCTGATCGCGAACGGGACGATGGGCCTGTCGGTCGCCTTCGACCTGCCCACGCAGATGGGCCATGACTCGGATGCGCCGATCGCGCACGGTGAGGTCGGCAAGGTGGGGGTGGCGATCGACTCGGTGGACGACATGCGGGTGCTGTTCGGGGGGATTCCGCTGGACAAGGTGTCGACGTCGATGACGATCAACGCGCCGGCGGCCCTGCTGCTGCTGATGTACCAGCTGGTGGGAGAGGAGCAGGGCGTCAGCGCCGACCAGCTGACCGGCACGATCCAGAACGATGTGCTGAAGGAGTACATCGCGCGGGGGACGTACATCTTCCCGCCGAAGCCGTCGCTGCGGCTGATCGCGGACATCTTCAAGTACTGCAAGGCCGAGATCCCGAAGTGGAACACGATCTCGATCTCCGGCTACCACATGGCCGAGGCCGGCGCGTCCCCCGCGCAGGAGATCGCGTTCACCCTCGCCGACGGCATCGAGTACGTGCGCACGGCGGTCGCGGCGGGCATGGATGTCGACGACTTCGCGCCGCGCCTGTCGTTCTTCTTCGTCGCCCGCACGACGATCCTGGAGGAGGTCGCCAAGTTCCGTGCCGCGCGCCGTATTTGGGCGCGGGTGATGCGGGAGGAGTTCGGGGCGAGGAACCCGAAGTCGATGATGCTGCGCTTCCACACGCAGACGGCCGGGGTGCAGCTGACGGCGCAGCAGCCGGAGGTGAACCTGGTGCGGGTGGCGGTGCAGGGCCTCGGGGCGGTTCTGGGTGGTACGCAGTCGCTGCACACGAACTCCTTCGACGAGGCGATCGCGCTGCCGACCGACAAGAGCGCGCGGCTGGCGCTGCGTACGCAGCAGGTGCTGGCCTACGAGACGGATGTGACCGCGACCGTGGACCCGTTCGCGGGCTCGTATGTCATCGAGAGGATGACGGACGAGGTGGAGGCGGCGGCGCTGGAGCTGATGGGCAAGGTCGAGGATCTCGGCGGGGCGGTCACGGCGATCGAGCATGGTTTCCAGAAGGGCGAGATCGAGCGCAACGCGTACCGCATCGCCCAGGAGACCGACAGCGGTGAGCGGGTCGTGGTCGGCGTCAACCGCTTCCAGCTCGACGAGGAAGAGCCGTACGAGCCGCTGCGCGTCGACCCGGCCATCGAGGCCCAGCAGGCCGAACGCCTCGCCAAGCTGCGCGCCGAGCGCGACCAGGCGGCAGTGGACGCGGCGCTGGCGGCCCTGAAGAAGGCGGCGGAGGGCGAGGACAACGTCCTCTACCCCATGAAGGACGCCCTGCGCGCCCGCGCGACGGTCGGCGAGGTGTGCAACGCGCTCCGCGAGGTGTGGGGGACGTACGTGCCGTCGGACGCGTTCTGATCGGTCAGTCCGGATACCGAAGCCGGAGTGTCGTACCCCCGTGCGACACTCCTTTCCATGTTCGGCGTCATCGACCTCCCCACCTACCTGGCCGGCCTCGTCCTGATCGTGCTGCTGCCCGGCCCCAACTCGCTCTACGTGCTGTCCGTCGCCGCCCGCCGGGGCATCCGTACCGGCTACAAGGCGGCGGCCGGCGTGTTCACCGGGGACACGGTCCTGATGACGCTCGCGGCGCTCGGCGCGGCCTCCGTGCTGACTACGACGCCGCTGCTGTTCCTGGTGGTGAAGTACACCGGCGCCGTGTACCTGGCGTGGATGGCGTACGGCATGCTGCGCTCGGCCCGGGCGATGTGGAAGGCGCGCGGTGAGCGGCCGGCGGCCGTCGCAGCGGCGTCCGCCGGGCAGGCGGCCGACGACGAGCACCCCTACCGCCGGGCCCTGGTGGTGTCGCTGTTCAACCCGAAGGCGATCCTGTTCCTGATCTCCTTCTTCGTGCAGTTCGTCGACCCGCACTACGCCTACCCGGCGCTGTCCTTCGTGGTCCTCGGAGCCCTCCTGCAGACGGCCAGCTTCCTCTACCTGTCGCTGCTGATATTCGGCGGCACCCGCCTCGCCGACGCCTTCCGCCGCCGCAAGCGCCTGGCGGCCGGGGCCACCTCGGCGGCGGGGGCACTGTTCCTCGGGTTCGCCCTCAAGCTGTCCCTGGCCAGCGCCTAGGCGTCGGCCCGCCGGCGCTTAGCCGTCAGCCCGCCGGCGCGTAGCCGTCAGCCCGAACCCGCCGGACGGTTCAGCAGCGCCCTCAGCTTCGGGGTGAAGCGTTCCTCCACCAGTTTGTTCATCAGCCACGCCAGCGCCAGCATGATCGCCACGGTGAGCAGGAACGTGCCGTAGGACGGGATGCCGAGGCCGCGGTGGAGGGCCTGGATGACCGGCCAGCCCAGGTGCTCGTGGACCAGGTAGAACGGGTACGTCAGCGCGCCCGCGACCGTCAGCCAGCGCCAGTCCGCCCGGTTCAGCCAGCCCAGCGCGATCGCGGCGACGGCCAGGAAGCCGAACGTGACGACCAGGATGACGCCGTAGGCGCTGCGGTAGGAGAACATGTCCGGCGTCACCGGGTGCCACAGGCTGCGCACCGCGACCTGCTGACCGATCAGCCAGTTGACCGCCGTGATGCCCCAGGCGTACGGGTCGCGGCGGTCGCGGTGCACCAGGTACAGGCCCATGCCGCCGATGAAGAACGGTGCGTAGTCCGGCATCACCACGGCGTCCAGCACCGGCTGGTTCAGCCCGCCCGCGATCGCCGCAGCCAGCGTCCAGCAGGCGCAGAACATGATCACGCGGCGGCGGGTGGCGCCGGGCAGTACGACGCACAGCGCGAACAGGGCGTAGAAGCGGACCTCCGCCCACAGCGTCCAGCACACCCCGAGCACCCGGTGGGCGCCGAGCGGCATCTGCAGCATGGTGAAGTTCACCAGCGTCTCGCTCGCCGACACCGTCTTGTACGTCAGGACCGGCAGCGCCATCACCGCCGTCACCAGCACCAGCGCCACCCAGTAGGCGGGCAGCAGCCGGGAGGCCCGGGAGGCGAAGAACGAGCGCAGGGGACGGCCCCAGCCGCTCATGCAGATGACGAAACCGCTGATGACGAAGAAGATCTGCACGCCCAGGCAGCCGTAGGCGAACAGGGTGTGCAGCGTCGGGAACTGGTAGCGCGGGGAGCTGCCCCAGGCCTTGGTGACCTCGCCGCCCCGGCCGCCGTAGTGGTAGGCCGCCACCATCAGCGCGGCGACCAGGCGCAGCCCGTCCAGGGCGCGCAGCCGCACCGTCCGGCGCGTGGACGGCGGCTGCGGAATGGTGGTGCGCACCGCCGGGCCGGCCGCGGCGCTCCCCAGGGTGTCCGCGGGCGTGTCGATCACAGGGACCTCTCATCGAAGCTCGTCAACTCAACGGGACGCTAACGGGGCCCACCGGCCGCCTCGAGCTCTCGCGGCGACCTTTCGCCCGGCCGTCCGCGAGAGTTCATCCAGCCGTCGCCGGCCACCGTTCAGCCGTCGCCGGCCACTGTTCAGCCGTCGCCGGCCACCGTTCAGCCGTCACCGGCCACTGTTCAGCCGTCGCCGGCCACCGTTCAGCCGTCGCCCCGGCGGACCACCCGCCGCCGCAGCGTCCGCGCGCGCCGCGCCATCCGGCGCACCGTCGCGTTGCGCGGGATGAACGCCAGTTGCGCCGGCACCCCGCCGGGCAGACCCAGCGACGTCAGGCGGCGGCGCTTGAAGTACCGCCAGGTGTGCGGGTTCAGCCGCCGGCTCAGATACCGCTCGGCGGCCGGACGCAGCTCGGGGTAGATCTTCGACTGCATCGCGTAGCCGACCGCCCGCAGCAGGTCCGTGAGGGCGTCCACGTCCATGCCGCGGCGCTGTTCGCGCACGGCGTCGCCGTCCGCCAGGTCGGGCAGCAGCGCGTCGGCGATGGTGACCGGCACCCGGTTGCTGTTCTCGTACGGCGTCAGCCGCTCCAGCAGCAGCCCGGTGCCGGTGCGGGCGACCGGCAGGCCGTACAGCGCCGACGCGGTCAGCAGCGCGGTGGAGAAGCAGCCGACGACCAGCGCCGGACGCATCCGCTGGTACACCACCTCGGCCAGCACGGGCGTGTCCAGCACGGTCAGTTCGGCGCCCAGGCGCTCCGCCTCCCGCTCCAGCGCCCGCGACCAGCGGGCCGGGGCCGAGGGGTGCGGCTTGAACACCACACGGGTGTGGCCGAGCCCGACCACCCCGCGCAGCATCCGCACATGGAGGTCCTCCTCCTCCTCGCCGGTGAGGATGTCCAGCGCGGACAGGTACTGCCCGAGCAGCAGCGCCGCCTCCTCGACCACCGGCAGCTCCTCGCCGGTACCGCCGAGTTCGCCGAGCACCTTGAGGAAGGCGTCCGTCGGCACGATCTCGGGTGCCACGCCGAACTCGGTGAGCAGCAGCGGCGTCAGTCCCGGCACCAGGTCCAGGTGCAGCACCCGCCGCACCCGGGTGCCCACCAGCGGGTCGATCTTGAAGCGGGTCGGGCCGTAGGACATCAGCCCGTCCGCGTACACGTCGACGGGCGCGCCCCCGAAGATCTGGCAGATCGCCAGCGCCGGATTGACCTGGAGGGACTCCACCGCCAGCTCGACGCGGTCGTCCCCCAGGTCCCACAGCATCCGCAGATAGCGCTCCCAGAGGATCTGGTCGTCCGGACGCGGGGCCCAGCCCCCCGGGTGGAAGGGGGAGATGGCCTCGTTCCACGACAGCACGCCGTCGAAGCGGTCCCGCAGGTGCGCGAAGGCGGGCGAGGCGTCGAAGGGCTCGCTCAGCTCCGGTGTCGCGCTGTTGTTGCTGACCAGCAGCAGCAGCCGGTCGGCCGGACCGAAGCAGTCGGCGTCGAGCGCGGCGGCCAGCGTGGCGGCGCCGTACAGGGTGGACGCGCAGAAGATCCGGGTGGTGCGGCGGTCGCTCATGCCACGGCCTCCGAGGCCGTCGTGGGCCTGCGGCGCAGTCGGCGCAGCTGGGTGGCGCGGTCGAGGTCCATGGAGTCCAGGGTGTCGTTGAGCAGGTCCTGCGGCATCCGGCGCAGGGCGGCGGCGCTCAGGGAACGGAGACGGCGGGCCACCGGCGCCTCGAACTTCTCGATGGTGGCCAGGTGGTGGCTGATGATGGCGCAGTAGGTGCGCACGGCCTTGGGCAGGAAGAGGTCCGCGTCCGGGTCCTCGGCGGTCTCCAGCAGCACCCGGTCGAAGGAGCGGATGAAGTCCAGCTGCCGGGTGTCGCCGATCTGCGTCAGCGACGACGTGACACCCCGCCGGTAGAAGATGCCGAACACGCTCGGCACCGCGAAGGACTTCGCCTTGCGGTGCAGCCGCCAGATCCACGGCCGGTCCTCGGCGGTGCGCAGATCCTCCGGGAAGTGCAGCAGCCCCTCGTCGACCAGCCGCCGGTGGTAGGCGCCGGCCCAGGAGTAGGGGTAGTCCACCGGGGTGGAGCGCTCCGCCGGAAGGATCACCGCGCGCGGGTCGGCGACGGTGTCACGCGGCCCGAACGGCACCCGGTACAGGGTGCGCTGACTTCCGGTGAACCGCACGTGGTCGGTGCGGACGAAATCGCAGCCCAATGACTCGATGGAATCGACCAATTGCGCGAAATAACCGGGAGCGGCGTAGTCGTCTCCGTCCATGAACGTCAGATACTCGCCCCGGGCCGCGTCGATTCCGGTGTTGCGTGCGGCGGACACCCCTTTCTCGGTGCGCCGGATCAGCACCGCACCGGGAAGTTCACGCTCGGCGCGTTCGAGGATTTCCTTCGTGCCGTCCGTCGAACAGTCGTCGATCAGGATGAACTCGAAGTCGTCCCGGGCGTTGGCGCGCAGGGACCGGACGGCGGCCGGGGCGTATTGCCGCACGTTGTAAAAGGGCACGATGACGGAGAGCTTGGCCACGCGGATGACGTTAAGGCGCGGTTCCGGCCCGCGTCTTTGCCGTCGGTTTGCCGAGGGGTGAACGACGTGTGGCCAAGTCGTGAATCCAGCCCGACCCGGCCCCCTTCACGTGCCGATTCGCCGTACGGCGACATGCTGTTAACCGTTTGTTGCGTTCCGGTTGGGCCGGACCTCGGAATGCCTTTCTAGCGTCTTCGGCGTGCCAGTCAGTGCAACGAACGCCCTGCGAGTAGCCGTTCTCGCGGATTCCGACACCCGGTGGAAATGGGGTGCGCTCACCGCGCGCCGCCTGCTCCCCGAGGCTGCGGAAGTCCGCCTCGACGGCTACCTCCTGCGGGGCCGCGCCACCCCCACCGCCCGCCAGCTCCAGGAAGTCGGCGTCCGAGCGGACTCCCTGCGCGAGGTGAGTGCCGTTCAGTTCCTCAGCGAGATGCGCGACATGCGCGACCTGCGCGAGGAGTCGTACGACGTGGTCGTGCTGGCGCTCGTCGGCGGCGGGGTGCAGGCGATGCTGCACGGGCTGAAGCGGGCCTGGGAGGGCCGCGCCGAGCGGCCCGTCGTGGTCACCGGCTATGTCGGCGTCGTCTACGAGAAGCTCGCCGACGGCCTGCTGCTGCGGCACGGCGCCGACCTCGTCCTCGCCAACTCCCGCCAGGACGCCGAGCGTTTCCGCGCGGTGTACGAGGGCGTGGGCGCCGATGCCGCCGCGGTCACCGAGGTGGCCCTGCCGTTCCTCGGCGGCGCCCCCTACACCGGCGAACACACGCCGTACACCGTGGTGTTCGCCGCCCAGCCGTCCGTACCGGAGACCCGCAAGGACCGCGCCTACCTCCTCGACCGCCTCATCCGGCACGCCCGCCTGCACCCCGAGCGCGAGGTGCTGCTCAAGCTGCGCTCCCGGCCCGGCGAGCACACCACGCACCTGGAGGAGCTGCCCTACCAGAAGCTGGCGCAGAAGGCGGGCCCGCTGCCGCCCAACCTGCGCCTGGTGTACGGCAACATGGGCGAGGTCCTCGACCGCACCGACCTGCTGGTGACGGTGAGTTCCACCGCGGCCCTGGAGTCGCTGCACCGCCGTGTCCCCACCGCCGTGCTCACCGACCTCGGGGTGCGCGAGGTCCTCGGCAACCATCACTTCACCGGCTCCGGCTGCCTGGCCTCCTGGGACCAGCTCGACGCCGGGCACCGGCCCGAGCCCGACCCCGCGTGGGTGGCCCGCCAGGGCGTCGCCGCCGACGACTCGTACGAGGGCGCCTTCGACGCCGCCCGCGAGCGGATCGCCAAGCTGCTCGCCCAGCCCGGCGGACTGCCGCCCCTCACGCCGTACTACACGCGCGAGACCGCCCCCGGATACCTGCCCGGCATCCTCGCCCGCCACCACCTCGACCCCGACGGCAGCCCGCTGCCGGGCGCCCCCGCCGCCGGCAAGGAACCCGGGCCCGTCCGGCAGATCGTGCGCCGGGCCGCGCGCGGCGCCTACCGGCACGGCGTGCAGCGCGTCGCGCCCGCCATCCGCCGGATGGGAGAGCTGTGAGCCCGCTCCGAGGAGTCCAAGGAGAAGACCCCATGTCCGACACCCCGGCGCCGCGCCGTGTGCTCGCCGTGATCCCCGCGCGCGGAGGCTCCAAGGGCGTCCCCGCGAAGAACCTCGCCCCCGTCGGCGGTGTCCCGCTGGTCGCCCGCGCCGTGCGCGAGTGCCGCGCCGCCCGGCTGGTCACCGACGTCGTCGTCTCCACCGACGACCAGGCCATCGCCGCCGCCGCCCGCGAGGCCGGCGCCGACGTCGTGCTGCGGCCCGCCGCCATCGCCGGCGACACCGCCACCTCCGAGGCCGCGGTCCTGCACGCCCTGGACGCGCACGAGACGCTGCACGGCGCCCCCGTGGACGTGGTGCTCCTCGTGCAGTGCACCAGCCCGTTCCTCCTGCGGGAGGACGTCGATGGGGTGGCCGCCGCGATCGTCGAGCAGGGCGCCGACACCGCCGTCACCGTGGCCCCCTTCCACGGGTTCGTCTGGCGCGACGACCCGGCACAGGAGCCGGAGGGCGGATTCGGAGCCCAGGGCGGCGGTTTCGGAGCCCAGGGCGGCGGCTTCGGCGTCAACCACGACAAGTCCTTCCGCCCGCGCCGCCAGGACCGCCCCCAGGACCTGCTGGAGACCGGCGCCGCCTACGCCATGGACGCGGCCGGCTTCCGCACCCACCGGCACCGCTTCTTCGGCCGCACCGAACTCGTGCGCACCGACCCCGCGCGCGTGCTGGAGATCGACGACCCGCACGACCTCGCCCGGGCCCGCGCGCTCGCGCCCCTCTTCGACGCCGGCCGGCCCGGCGCGCTCCCCACCCACGACGACATCGACGCGGTCGTCCTCGACTTCGACGGCACCCAGACCGACGACCGGGTGCTGATCGACTCCGAGGGGCGGGAGTTCGTCTCCGTGCACCGCGGCGACGGACTCGGCATCGCGGCCCTGCGCGACAGCGGCCTGAAGATGCTGATCCTGTCCACGGAACGCAACCCGGTCGTCGCCGCCCGGGCCCGCAAGCTGCGGCTGCCGGTGCTGCACGGCATCGACCGCAAGGACCTCGCGCTCAAGCAGTGGTGCGAGGAGGCGGGCATCGCGCCGGAGCGCGTGCTCTACGTCGGCAACGACGTCAACGACCTGCCCTGCTTCGGCCTCGTCGGCTGGCCCGTGGCGGTCGCGAGCGCCCACGACGTCGTCCGCGGCGCCGCCCGCGCGGTCACCACCGTCCCCGGTGGCGACGGCGCGATCCGGGAGATCGCCGGCTGGCTCCTCGGCCCCTCCCTCGACGCCCTCCCCAAGAGCACCAAGAGCCCCAAGAGCCCCAAGATCCCCGAGTCCCCCGACGCCCCCAAATCCCCCCAGCTCCCCCAGCTCCCCAAGTAAGGACACCCCCTGTCATGAGCACCAACTCCCGTCTGCGCACGTTCCGCTCGCGCGAGGTCGGCCCCGGCCGTCCCGTCTACATCTGCGGTGAGATCGGCATCAACCACAACGGTGAGCTGGAGAACGCCTTCAAGCTGATCGACGCGGCCGTCGAGGCCGGCTGCGACGCCGTGAAGTTCCAGAAGCGCACCCCCGAGATCTGCACCCCGCGCGACCAGTGGGACATCGAGCGGGACACGCCGTGGGGCCGGATGACGTACATCGACTACCGCCACCGCGTGGAGTTCGGCGAGGACGAGTACCGGCAGATCGACGAGTACTGCCGCACCCGGGGCATCGACTGGTTCGCCTCCCCGTGGGACACCGAGGCCGTCGCCTTCCTGGAGAAGTTCGACGTCCCCGCCCACAAGGTGGCCTCCGCCTCCCTCACCGACGACGAACTGCTGCGCGCCCTGCGTGCCACCGGCAAGACGGTCATCCTGTCCACCGGCATGTCGACCCCGAAGCAGATCCGCCACGCCGTCGAGGTCCTGGGCAGCGACAACATCGTCATGTGCCACGCCACCTCCACCTACCCGGCGAAGGCCGACGAGCTGAACCTCCGCGTGATCAACACGCTGGAGAAGGAGTACCCGAACGTCCCGATCGGCTACTCCGGCCACGAGACCGGCCTGCAGACCACCCTCGCCGCCGTCGCCCTCGGCGCCTGCTTCGTCGAGCGGCACATCACCCTCGACCGCGCCATGTGGGGCTCCGACCAGGCCGCCTCCGTCGAACCGCAGGGCCTCACCCGCCTCGTCCGCGACATCCGCACCATCGAGGACGCCCTCGGCGACGGCGTGAAGAAGGTCTACGACTCCGAGCTGGCCCCGATGAAGAAGCTGCGCCGTGTCACCGGCGTCGTCGCCGAGGCGGAGATCGCGGCGGCGGCGGGCGAGCCGGTCGGGGTGTGAGCGGTCCGAGAAGCGCCGACAGTGCCTTAGGGGACGGACCCGTGTCGATGAACCCACGCGCCGGTGAGCCCGGCACCACCCTCGCTTTCGTGGAGAGCCCGGTACAGCTCCTCAACGTCCTGGAGTGGGCCCACGCCCACGGCATCCGGCCGCTGCAGGAGCCCGGCGCGGGGTTCACCCTCGTCGTCCTGTCCCCGACCGACCCGATGACCCGGGGCCAGCTGCGGCGCATGGCCGACCTGGCCCGCGACGAGGGACACACCGTCCGCTGGGAGGAGGCCCGCGGCGGCCCCACGGCCCCCTTCCAGACGGTCGGCTCTCTCGCGGGACGGCTGCGGCGGGCGGACCGGATCGTCATGGGCGACCCGTTCTCCCGGTACGTCCAGCTGCTCCTGACCATCACCCGCGCCCGTGACCTGGTCGTCGTCGACGACGGCACGGCCACGATGGAGTTCGTCGCCCAGCTCGCGCGCGGCGAACGGCTCGTGCGCTGGCACCGCAAGGGCGGCCGGCGCGGCCCGCGCGACCTGGTGTTCGCGCCGGTGTCCGCCGTCGCCCGGCGCCGCCTGACGCCCGGCGGTGAACAGCGGGTGGAGGTCTTCTCCTCCATGCCCATCGAGGCCCCCGACGGCGTGACCGTCACCGCGAACGACTTCGCCTGGACCCGCGCCCGCTTCGGTCCGCCCCGCATCACCAAGGGCGCCGACCTGGTGGGTACGTCCCTGGTGGAGACCGGTGTCGTGGACGGCGAGCGCTACCTCGACGCCGTGCGCACCCTGGCCAAGACGCACGGCGCCACCCGCTACTTCGCCCACCGGCGCGAGAGCGCGGAGAAGCTGCACCGGCTGGCCGTCGAGACCGGGCTGGAGATCGTCCGCCCCGAGCTGCCGCTGGAGCTGATCGCCCGCCGGGGGCCTGTCGGCCGGACGATTCTGAGCTTCCCGTCGACGGTCGTGCACACCCTGCCGCTGGCCCTCGCCGGCACCGACGTCCAGGTCGCGGTGTGCGACATCGACCCCGACTGGCTCACGCGTACGGCCTCGCCGCGCGCCCAGGGGTTCCTGTCGGGGGTGACGGGGACGGCTCGGGGGGTGCGCAGGCTGACGGAGATGAGCATCGCCTAGGCGCGCGTCCTCAGGCGGGGAGAACCCGGGGGCGGGTGGGGGTCACCCCGGCTTGGCGGCCAGGACGAACGCCGCGCGGCGCTTCTCCTGGTCGAGCGGCTCGCGCACCACACGGGCCCTGAGCACCAGCCCCGCCTCGGACAGCACCGCGGCCACCGCCTCGGGGGTGCGCCAGTAGTAGTCGAGGGCGATCTCCTGCCCGAACCGCTCGGACACGTGCAGGTGCTGCGTCCCGTCCACCGCCGGGTCCGCCGCCTGGAACGACAGCAGCAGCTGCCCGCCCGGCGCCAGCACCCGGCGGAACTCGGCGAACACCGCCGGCAGGTGCTCGTCCGGCACGTGGATGACCGAGTACAGCGCCACCAGCCCGCCGAGCGCGTCCAGCCGGGCCGTGACATGCCCCGGGCCGCTGCCGACGTCCGCGACGGGCTCCGGCCCGTTCGCCCTGACCTGCTCGGCGAACGCCGCGAGCAGGGCCCGCTCCAGCGGGCGGTCGCTCAGGATGTCCGGGAACGCCTCGGCGAAGGCCGGCGCGATGGCGTCGTACGCGGCACGGGTACCGGTCAGGAACGCGGCGGAGGAGTCGGTCACGACGGGACCCTACGGCGTCTTCCGGCGCTCGGGCGGGGTGATCCGGGAACCGGGTTGCGTCCCGATAGACGAACACCGGCCGCGTGGTCTGCGCGCGGCGTGGTATCCGTGGAAAAGAGGTGAAAAGAGTACGGGACGGATGCTCGGCCCAAGATCGACCCGGTCGTGAGTCGGGCGAGTTTACCCGTCCACGACGACCACTATGCGTCGAGCGGCCAGATTTTCTTCCCCTAACGGGTTGAACTTTTGTTGATCGCGGGTCAGTTGGCCGCCCCGGCGCCCTACCCTTCAGAGGGTGAAGCAACTGATGTCGCCACAGTCCGAGGCCGATCCGTCCGGGGCCGCCGTGCTCCCCGGCACGCTCCCCGAGCAGCTGCGCGCAGAGCTCGTCGCCTTCCGCCGCGACCTGCACATGCACCCCGAGCTCGGCAATCAGGAGTTCCGCACCACCGCGGCGATCAAGGCCCGCCTGGAAACGGCCGGCCTCCACCCGCGCGTGCTCCCCAGCGGAACCGGCCTGATCTGCGACATCGGCGCTCCCGAGGACGCCGCGTACGACGGCCCGGGCGTGCTCGCCCTGCGCGCCGACATCGACGCGCTGCCCATCCCCGACATGAAGGCCGACTGCCCGTACCGGTCGACCGTGCCCGACCGCGCCCACGCCTGCGGCCACGACGTCCACACCACCGTCGTCCTCGGCACCGGGCTGGTCCTCGCCGAGCTGCACCGGCAGGGGCGGCTGCCGCGTCCCGTGCGGCTGATCTTCCAGCCCGCCGAGGAGGTGCTGCCCGGCGGCGCCGCCGACGTGATCGCCTCCGGCGCGCTGAAGGGGGTCGGCCGTATCCTCGCCGTGCACTGCGACCCGCGGGTCGACGCGGGCCGGGTCGGGCTGCGGGCCGGTGCGATCACCTCCGCCTGCGACCGGCTGGAGATCTCGCTCGACGGCCCCGGCGGTCACACGGCGCGTCCGCACCTGACCACCGACCTGGTCACCGCCGCGGCACGGGTGATCACCGACGTGCCCGCGCTCGTCGGGCGGCGCATCGACACCCGTAGCGGGCTGGCCGTGACCTGGGGCCGGATCGAGTCCGGCCACGCGCCGAACGTCATCCCGCAACATGCCGAGCTGGCCGGGACCGTGCGGTGCCTGGACATCGAGGCGTGGCGGCAGGCGGCGGACATGGTCGTCGCCGCGATCGACGAGGTGGCGAACCTGCACGGGGCGAAGTCGGAGATCAATTACGTGCGCGGTGTGCCGCCGGTCGTCAACGACCCGGCGGTCACCGAACTGCTGCGCGAGGCGATGACCGCGCGGCGGGGGCTGGAGTCGGTGGAGTCCACGGAGCAGTCCCTGGGCGGCGAGGACTTCTCCTGGTACCTGGAGCACGTGCCGGGCGCGATGGCCCGGCTGGGGGTGCGGACGCCGGGGGAGCGGACGGTGCGGGACCTGCACCAAGGGGACTTCGACGCGGACGAGTCTGCGATCACGGTGGGGGTGGAGTTGTTCACGGCGGCGGCGTTGCTGGACGCGGTCGGCCGTACGGCGTGAGGACGGCGTGAGGTTGGGGGGCCGTCTCTCGGGTGCGGCTTGCGTTGTGGCTGGTCGCGCCCACGCGGCGGAGCCGCATATCGACACAGCCCCGCGCCCCTTTTGTGCCTGCGGCGGCCCGTTGCGGTTGCGTCGTGGCGTGCGTCGCGCCTACCGGCGGTTTATAGGTCGGGGCCGGGGTGGGGGGTGTCCGTCCTCGGTCCGGCCGCCCGTTTCCGAGGAGGGCGCCGTTGCCCGGTGCCGGCCGCTGCGGGCGGACACCCCCCACCCCGGCCCCTTCCCGCCGTACGCGGGTGCGGCGACGCGGTGGCGCGCGTTGGTGCCGCGCGGCGGCACGAAACGGTAACGCCCGGGGCAACAGCGTTCCACCGGTTCTCTACGCGCGTTACTGTGCGCCGAAATCGCCTTGGGGATGCGGTCCCGTGAACGGTGCCGTGGGGATGAAGGGGTGCTCGACGTGCGTCTGAAATCTCGGAGGACCAGGTTCTCCCAAGCCGCGGTGTCCGTCGCGGTCATCGCTCTCGCGGCCGCCGGGTGCGGCGAGTCCAGTTCGTCCTCCAGCAGCACCGACACCTCCGGGAAGTACTCCGGCAAGGGCATCGGGCTCGCGTACGACATCGGAGGCAAGGGCGACCAGTCGTTCAACGACGCCGCCTTCTCCGGTTTCCAGAAGGCCGAGCAGGAGTTCAAGATCGGCGGCCGGGACGTCGAGCCGAGCGACAACGAGTCCAGCGCCGACAAGGTGCAGCGGCTTGAGCAGCTCGCCAAGGCCGGGTACAACCCGATCATCGGCGTCGGCTTCGTCTACGCGCCGGCGGTCAAGGAGGTCGCCGCGAAGTATCCGAAGACGACCTTCGGGATCATCGACGACGACACCGTGCAGGCGAAGAACGTCGCCGACCTCGTGTTCCACGAGGAGCAGTCGTCGTATCTCGCCGGGGTCGCCGCCGCGAAGGCCACCAAGAAGAACCACATCGGTTTCATCGGCGGCGTGGACATTCCGCTGATCCACAAGTTCGAGGCCGGGTTCACACAGGGCGCCAGGTCCGTGAGCCCCGGTATCAAGATCGAGTCGCAGTATCTGACGCAGACCGCCCAGGAAGGCGGGTTCTCCAGCCCCGACAAGGGCGAGGACGCCGCCAACGGGCAGATCGAGGCCGGGGCCGACGTGGTGTACCACGCCGCAGGGCTGTCCGGGCAGGGCGTGATCAAGGCCGCCGCACAGCACAAGGTGTGGGCGATCGGCGTCGACTCCGACCAGTACCGGCAGAGCGCGCTCGGCCAGTACAAGGACTGGATCCTCGGCTCCGCGCTGAAGAACGTCGGCGGCGCCGTCTACGACCTCGCCAAGTCCGTGTACCAGGGCAAGCCGCTCAGCGGCACGGTGCGTGGGTCCCTCGCCAACGACGGTGTGGGATTCGCCGGCTCCAACCCGAAGTACCAGGCCATGAAGGACGTCGTCGCGGCCGTCGACAAGGCCAGGCAGGACATCGTGAACGGGAAGGTCACCGTGAACACGAAGTAGGCCCTTAGGGTTCCTTCCTGCAGATACGCCCCTTGCTTCCCGCAAGGGGCGTTTCGCTGTCCGTAATCTGGGGCGCCACTGTGGCCACAGCTCGATAACGGACCGGACAGAAGGGTTTTTCCGTCTGGTCTACGCGCGTTACGCTGCGGCGGAACCAGCGCCTGGTACGGGCGCTTGCACAAAGGAGTCTCGTTCCATGCGCCGGGTGTCCCGAATCGCGGTTGCGGGTGTAGCTACCGCAGCTCTCGCTGTCACCGTTTCCGCCTGCGGAAGCTCCTCAAGCTCCTCCTCGGGCAGCAAGAAGGACCTGGGCCTCGCCCTGGCCTACGACGTCGGCGGCAAGGGCGACCAGTCCTTCAACGACGCCGCCACCGCCGGCCTGGAGAAGGCCGACAAGGAGTTCGGCTACAAGTCCGCGGCCGTCGAGCCGCAGGACGGTGAGTCCGACGCGGACAAGGTGCAGCGCCTGGAGACCCTCGCCAAGCAGGGCTACAACCCTGTCATCGGCGTCGGTTTCGCCTACGCGCCGGCCGTGAAGGAAGCCGCCGCCAAGTTCCCGAAGACCACCTTCGGCATCGTCGACGACAACACCATCAAGGCGCCCAACGTCGCCGACCTCGTCTTCCACGAGGAGCAGGCTTCCTACCTCGCCGGTGTCGTCGCCGCCAAGGCCACCAAGTCCAACACCGTCGGCTTCGTCGGCGGCGTGGACGTCCCGCTGATCCACAAGTTCGAGGCCGGCTTCAAGCAGGGCGTCGCCGACACCAAGAAGGGCGTCACGGTCCGGTCGCAGTACCTGACCCAGACGGCCCAGGAGGGCGGCTTCTCCAGCCCCGACAAGGGTGAGGACGCGGCCAACGGCCAGATCGAGGCCGGCGCCGACGTCGTCTACGCCGCCGCCGGTCTGTCCGGCCAGGGCGTCATCAAGTCGGCCGCCGCGCACAAGATCTGGGCCATCGGCGTCGACTCGGACCAGTACAAGCAGGACGCGCTGGCCAAGTACAAGGACTCCATCCTCACCTCCGCGATGAAGGACGTCGCCGGTGCGGTGTACAACCTGGCCAAGTCGGTGCACGACGGCAAGCCGCAGACCGGTGAGATCCGCGCCAGCCTCGCGACCGGCGGTGTGAGCCTCGCCGACTCCAACCCGGCCTACAAGAGCAACGCCGACATCCAGGCCGCCGTGAAGAAGGCCGAGGAAGGCATCAAGAACGGCACCATCAAGGTGAAGACCTCCTGACCATCCCGGTCACAGGCCTTGGCCACGGCAACGCCGCAATGGCAGCGTTACGGCCACGCAACGGGGCGCGGAGAGGATGGCTCACCGTGCCCCGTTCGCGCGGCAGAATGCTCGGCACCGATCGGGGACTTGCAAAAAGCCGATCACAGCCGAGCACTATTTAAAGCAGGGGCGCTACGCGCGTAGAGCGGCCCCTTTCCTGAGGAGAGTGCGCCATCGACGCGACCAGCAGCCCTCCGCTCACCGCTTCGTCGACCATCGCGGTAGAGCTGGCGGGGATCACCAAGCGATTCCCCGGTGTCGTCGCCAACCACGACATCCACCTGACCGTGCGCAAGGGCACCGTCCACGCCCTGGTCGGCGAGAACGGCGCCGGCAAGTCGACCCTGATGAAGATCCTCTACGGCATGCAGAAGCCGGACGAGGGCACCATCACCATCGACGGCGAGCAGGTCAGCTTCTCCAGCCCCGCCGACGCCATCGTCCGCGGCATCGGCATGGTCCACCAGCACTTCATGCTGGCCGACAACCTCACCGTGCTGGAGAACGTGGCGCTGGGCAGCGAGAAGCTGTACGGCATCGGCGCCGGCGCCCGCAAGAAGATCAAGGAGATCTCCGACCGGTACGGCCTGGGTATCCGCCCCGACGAACTGGTCGAGAACCTCGGCGTGGCCGACCGCCAGCGCGTGGAGATCCTCAAGGTCCTCTACCGCGGCGCCAAGACCCTCATCCTCGACGAGCCGACCGCCGTGCTCGTCCCGCAGGAGGTCGACGCCCTGTTCGCCAACCTGCGCGAGCTGAAGTCCGAGGGCCTGTCCGTCATCTTCATCTCCCACAAGCTGGGCGAGGTGCTGTCGGTGGCGGACGACATCACCGTCATCCGCCGCGGCACCACCGTGGGCACGGCCGTCCCCTCGCAGACCACCCCGCGCCAGCTCGCCGAGATGATGGTCGGCAGCGAGCTGCCCACGCCGGAGACCGCCGAGTCCACCGTCACGGACCGGCCGGTGATCGAGGTGCGGGGCCTGACGGTCTACTCGTCGGGCATGGTGTCGCTCGGCGAGTCGTCTGCGAGCCTCCTCATGGACGAGGTGCAGCGCGGCGAGGTCAAGAAGGCCCTCGACGACGTCACCTTCACCATCCACGCCGGCGAGGTCATGGGCATCGCCGGTGTCGAGGGCAACGGCCAGACCGAGCTGATCGACGCGCTCATCGGCACCAAGCACGCCGACACGGGCACGATCCGCTTCCTCGGCGAGGACGTCACCGGCTGGGCCACCCGCAAGCGCCGCGAGTCCGGCGTCGGTTACATCCCCGAGGACCGCCACCGCCAGGGCCTGCTCCTGGAGGCCCCGCTGTGGGAGAACCGCATCCTCGGCCACGTCACCGAGAAGCCCAACGCCAAGGGCTTCTGGCTGGACCCCAAGGGCGCCCAGGACGACACCCGCCGCATCGTCGAGGAGTACGACGTCCGCACCCCCGGCATCGACGTCACCGCCGCCTCCCTGTCCGGCGGCAACCAGCAGAAGCTGATCGTCGGCCGTGAGATGAGCCACGACCCGAAGTTCCTGATCGCCGCCCACCCCACCCGCGGTGTGGACGTCGGCGCCCAGGCGCAGATCTGGGACCGCATCCGCGAGGCCCGCCGCGAGGGCCTGGCGGTGCTGCTGATCTCCGCCGACCTGGACGAGCTGATCGGTCTGTCGGACACCCTGCGTGTGATCTACAACGGCAGGCTGGTCGCCGACGCCGACCCGGCCACCATCACCCCCGAGGAGCTGGGCTCGGCCATGACCGGTGCCGCCAGCGGCCACCTGGAGCACGACGAGATCGGCGGCGACGCCGCCGCCCCGGAGGACGAGGCCCGATGAAGAAGTTCGACAAGGACCGCGTGCTCGTCGCGGTGGCCGGACCGGTCATCGCGCTCGTCCTCGCGATCGCCCTGACGTCGGTGGTCCTGGTCGCCTCCGGCAAGAACCCGTTCGAGCCGTACCGGCTGATGCTGGAGCAGATCGGCTACTCCGACATCCAGGTGCTGATCCTCAACCAGGCGTCGCTGTACTACATCGCGGCGCTCGCGGTCGCCCTCGGCTTCCGCATGAACCTGTTCAACATCGGCGTCGACGGGCAGTACCGCCTCGCCGCCATGATGACCGCCGTCGTCGGCGCGAAGGTCGCCCTGCCGAACTTCCTCGAGGTGCCGCTGCTGCTGCTGGTCGCGATCCTCACCGGCTCCCTGTGGGCCGGCATCGCGGGTGTCCTCAAGGTCACCCGGGGCGTCAGCGAGGTCGTCGCGACGATCATGCTGAACTCCATCGCCACCGCCCTCATCGGCTACCTCACCCTCACCGACGTGTGGGGCCGGCAGGTCGGCAACAACATGACGACCGGGATCATGCACGAGTCCGGCTGGATCCCCGGCATCAACCTGGGCTCCGACGTCGGAGAGATCTACGGCCTGGTCTTCCTCGCCCTGCTGCTGGGCATCCTGTACTGGCTCGTCCTGAACCGCACCCGCTTCGGCTTCGACCTGCGCGCCACCGGCGCCTCCGAGACCGCCGCCGCGGCCTCCGGCGTCGACGCCAAGCGCATGGTGCTCGTCTCCATGCTGATCTCCGGCGGTGTGGCCGGCCTGTCCGGTCTGCCGCTGCTGCTCGGCGACGCCCACACCTACAGCCTGAGCTTCCCGGCGGGCCTCGGCTTCACCGCCATCGGCATCGCCCTGCTCGGCCGCAACCACCCCGGCGGCATCGCGTTCGCCGCGCTGCTGTGGGCCTTCCTCGACAAGGCGTCCCCCGCACTCGACTACGCGACCCCGGTGGCGTACGAGAAGGAGATCGCCACGATCATGCAGGGCCTGATCGTCTTCGCGGTCGTCATCTCCTACGAGGCCGTACGGCAGTGGGGCCTGCGCCGCCAGCAGAAGCGGGTCGGCGCCGAGCTCGCCGCCGCCGCTCAGAACACCCAGAACAAGGAGGTGGCGGCCTGATGTCCACCGCGACCATCGCCAAGCCGCAGGCGAAGAAGCCCGGCCGGGGCGGCCGCCGCATGTCGCTCCCGGTGCTGCTGCTGGTCATCGCCGGCGTGCTGGTCCTGACCTCGGCCGTCCGCCTGATCACCGACGCCGACGGCATCACCTCCACCGGCCAGATGTCCACGGCGCTGCGCCTGGCCGTGCCGATCGGCCTCGCCGGCCTCGGCGGCCTGTGGGCCGAGCGCGCGGGCGTCGTCAACATCGGCCTCGAGGGCATGATGATCCTCGGCACCTGGTTCGGTGCCTGGGCCGGCTACCAGTGGGGCCCGTGGACCGGTGTCGCCTTCGGCATCATCGGCGGCGCGCTCGGCGGCATCCTGCACGCCATCGCCACCGTCACCTTCAACGTCAACCACATCGTCTCCGGTGTGGCGCTGAACATCCTGGCCCTCGGCACCACCCGGTATCTGTCGAAGTTCACCTTCGAGGGGGTCCCGCAGGGCTCCTCCAAGCAGTCCCCGCCGATCGACTCGCTGGGCACCTTCTCCATCCCAGGTCTGTCCAGCGCGCTGGACACCCTCAACGGCAAGCACTGGTTCCTGATCTCCGACATCGCCGGCCTGCTCGGTGGTCTGATCACCGACCTGTCCCCGCTGACCGTGATCGCGGTGGCGCTGGTCCCGGCGACCTGGTGGGTGCTGTGGCGCACCTCCTTCGGCCTGCGGCTGCGCTCCTGCGGCGAGAACCCGGTCGCCGCCGAGTCCCTCGGCGTCAACGTCTACAAGTACAAGTACATCGCGGTGATCATCTCCGGCGGCTTCGCCGGCCTCGGCGGCGCGTTCCTGTCGATCGTCGCCTCCAACGTCTACCTGGACGGCCAGACCGCCGGACGCGGTTACATCGGCCTCGCGGCGATGATCTTCGGCAACTGGATGCCGGGCGGCCTGGCCCTCGGCGCGGGCCTGTTCGGCTACACCGACAGCCTCAACCTGCGCGGCGGCACCACCAACGTGCACGCGCTGATCCTGCTGCTGGCGATCCTGCTCGTGGCCGGGGCGGTCTACCAGGCGTGGAGGAAGAAGTACGTCCCCGCCGCGATCACCCTCGTCATCTCCGCGCTGATGTTCGCCTGGTACGCCGGCACGGACGACGTGCCCAAGCAGGTCGTGACGGCCACGCCGTACATCGTCACCCTGCTCGTGCTCTCGCTGTCCGCGCAGAAGCTGCGCATGCCGAAGGCGGACGGTCTGCCGTACCGCAAGGGGCAGGGCAAGTGACTCCGCCCGGCGCGGCCGGCGTCGACTGGGAGGCGCTGCGCGCCGTGGCCCGCGAGGCGATGACCCGCGCGTACGCCCCCTACTCGGGCTACCCGGTCGGGGTCGCCGCCCTCGTCGACGACGGCCGCACGGTCTCCGGCTGCAACGTGGAGAACGCCTCCTACGGCATCGGCCTGTGCGCCGAGTGCGGGCTGGTCTCGGAGCTGGCCCGCACCGGCGGCGGCCGGCTGACGCACTTCACGTGCGTGGACGGCCGGGGCGACATCCTCGTGCCGTGCGGCCGCTGCCGCCAGCTGCTGTACGAGTTCGGCGGTCCGGACCTGCTGCTGGAGACCCCGGAGGGCGTCCTGCCGCTGTCCCGGATGCTTCCCCAGGCCTTCGGCCCGGACCACCTCACCCGGTAACTCCCGCGCGGCCTCTCCGAGTCGGCTCGGAGGGGCCGCGCATTTCTTGAACGTCTCGGAAGGAACGCCATGGCCATGGACGCCATCTCCGTCATCCGCACCAAGCGCGACCGCGGTGAACTCAGCGACGAGCAGATCGACTGGGTCATCGACGCGTACACGCGCGGCGAGGTCGCCGACGAGCAGATGTCCGCGCTCGCGATGGCCATCCTGCTCAACGGCATGGACCGCCGGGAGATCGCCCGCTGGACCGCGGCGATGATCGCCTCCGGCGAGCGCATGGACTTCTCCTCCCTCACCCGCCCGACCGCCGACAAGCACTCCACGGGCGGTGTCGGCGACAAGATCACCCTGCCCCTCGCCCCGCTGGTCGCCGCGTGCGGCGCCGCCGTCCCGCAGCTGTCCGGCCGCGGCCTCGGCCACACCGGCGGCACGCTGGACAAGCTGGAGTCCGTCCCCGGCTGGCGCGCCCTGCTGTCCAACGAGGAGATGCTGCGTGTCCTCGACGAGGTCGGCGCGGTGATCTGCGCGGCCGGCGACGGCCTGGCGCCCGCCGACAAGAAGCTGTACGCGCTGCGGGACGTGACCGGCACGGTCGAGGCGATCCCGCTGATCGCGTCCTCGATCATGTCGAAGAAGATCGCCGAGGGCACGGGCAGCCTGGTCCTGGACGTGAAGGTCGGCTCCGGCGCCTTCATGAAGACGATCGAGGACGCCCGTGAACTGGCCACCACGATGGTCGGCCTGGGCACCGACCACGGCGTGAAGACCGTCGCCCTGCTGACGGACATGTCCACCCCGCTCGGCCTGACCGCGGGCAACGCCCTGGAGGTCAGGGAGTCCCTGGAGGTCCTGGCGGGCGGCGGCCCCGCGGACGTGGTGGAGCTGACGCTCGCCCTGGCCCGCGAGATGCTCGACGCGGCCGGTGTGCACGGCACGGACCCGGCGAAGGCGCTGGCCGACGGCTCCGCGATGGACGCCTGGCGCCGCATGATCGCGGCCCAGGGCGGCGACCCGGACGCGAAGC
The DNA here is from genome assembly GCF_055668065.1 of Streptomyces sp. NPDC097129. NCBI lineage: Bacteria > Bacillati > Actinomycetota > Actinomycetes > Kitasatosporales > Streptomycetaceae > Streptomyces > Streptomyces sp. NPDC097129. The sequence goes on from NZ_JBVOQE010000007.1 coordinate 402,967, forward strand.
TGCCGGTGGCCCGCGAGCAGCATGTGATCAAGGCGCCGTCGTCGGGCGTCCTGACCCGCCTGGACGCCTACGACATCGGTGTCGCCGCCTGGCGCCTGGGCGCGGGCCGTGCCCGCAAGGAGGACCCGGTCCAGGCGGGGGCGGGCGTGGAGATGCACGCCAAACCCGGCGACACGGTGACCGAGGGCCAGCCGCTCCTCACCCTCCACACGGACACCCCGGACCGCTTCGACTACGCCCTCCAGGCGGTCGACGGCTCCTACGACATCGCGGCCGCGGGCACGGAGTTCACCGCGTCGCCGGTGGTGCTGGAACGTATCGCCTGACCAGGCGTTTCCTCGTTCGGGTGAACGGGACCGGTGGACCCCTGCCGGTCCCGTTCGGCATGCTGGACTCGGGACGACCGATTGGAGACCGCCATGGGCGCACTCGCCGCCGAGTCCGGGACCCCTGAGGGCGCCGACTGGGACGAGGTCGTCCGTGTCTGGGAGGAGACGGACGCTCCCGAGGGCAGCAAGGTGGAGATCATCGAAGGGATCGTCACCGTGTCGCCTCCGCCGTCCGAAGAACACAACGACACTGCTGAACTGCTGCATGAGCTCCTGTACGGCGCACGTCCTCCCGGCTGCGATTGGGGCGTCTACCAGACGCTCGGCCTCACATGTCCCGAGACGGGCAGCCTCTTCGTGCCCGACCTGTGTGTGGTGCCCAGGGCCGCTCTGCGCCGCGGAACCCGCGTGCATGCCGGGGAAGCCGAACTCGTCGTCGAGATCACGTCCAAGAGCAACGCGAACCACGATCGCATCAAGAAGGCCCACGGATACGCCGTGGCCGGCGTGCCCCTCTACCTTCTCCTGGACGCATGGCACTCGGGGCGTCCCACGGCGACGCTCTACGGGGAACCGGACAGCGGCGCCTACCGGGTCCTGGCATCGGTGGAGTACGGCGAGGAGCTGACGCTGCCCGCACCGTTCAAGCTCGTTCTCGACACCGGTGTCTTCCCGCTCAGCTGACCCCGGTCACCCCAGCACCGCCGCCACCGCCACCAGTACCGGTACCGAGGCCACCGTCGACAGCAGGATCGACTCGCGGGCCAGGGACTCCGCGACGCGGTAGCGGCTGGCGTAGGTGAAGAGGTTCTGCGCGGCCGGGAGGGCGGAGGTCACCACCACGTCCAGCAGGGCCGCGCCGTGCAGGCCGAAGACGGCCCGCGCCAGCACCCAGGCCACCAGCGGCTGGCCCACCGACTTCAGCGCCACCGACAGCAGCACCGGCAGCCGGTCCCGGCCCCGGCCCGGCGCCGCGCTGCCGTACAGGGAGATGCCGAAGGCGAGCAGCGACGCCGGGACCGACATGTTGCCGATCAGCTTGAGCGGGTCCATGACCGGGCCGGGGACGTGCACGCCGGCCGCCGACACCAGGACCCCGGCCAGGGAGCCCACCGCGACCGGATTGCGCAGCGGTGTCAGCAGCCGCTGCCACAGCGGTCCCTTCTCGCCGCGCCCCGACAGGTCCAGCACCGCCAGGGCGAGCGGGGTGACCAGGATCAGCTGGAAGAGCATCACGGGGGCGACGAGCGAGGCGTCGCCGAGGACGTACACGGCGATCGGAATGCCGAGGTTGCCGGAGTTGACGTAACCGGCGCACAGGGCGCCGATCGTGGTGCGGCCCACGCCCCAGCGGCGCAGCATTCCCACCGCCACGAAGACGCCCACGACGGCCGCCGTGCTCAGCGCCGTCACCAGCAGCCGGCTGGAGAAGACCACCGACAGGTCGGCCCGCGCGAGCGTGGTGAACAGCAGCGCCGGGGTCGCCACATGGAAGGCGAGCGCGGTCAGTACGTCACGGCCCTGCTCCCCGAGCGAGCCGAGCCGCCCCAGCACATACCCCACACCGATGACGACCGCGATCACCGCGAACCCGCTCAGCACCCCCTGCACAGCGCCTCCTCGGCGAGCGGGGGAACGCCGGACATCGGTGGTGGTGCTGGCTCACAGGGCATGGCGATCACCCTGCTCGGCGCGGCCGAGCCGGGTCAATGTGATCCTCGCCGGCATCCCCCGGCGCCCGCCCCGATGAGTTCCGCACACCCGCGCGGTCTACCGCACGTGGATGCCATGACACCGCCCGTGCTCGCGCTGCCCGGCCCCGTCTCCCGCGACGAGGTGGCGGGGCTGTGCGACGACGTGCGGACGCTGCTGGAGACCGGCGGGGCCGGCGTCGTCGTCTGCGACGTCGGCGGCCTGGGACCGCCGGGCCTCACCGCCGTCGACCTGCTGGCGCGGCTCCAGCTCACCGCGCGCCGGGCCGGCGGCCGGATACGCCTGCGCGACCCGGCCCCCGCGCTAACCGCCCTGCTGGACCTCGTCGGCCTGCGCTTCGAGCTGGAGGGGCAGCCCGAACAGCGGGAACCAGCGCTGTACGTCCAGGAAGCAGTGGAACCCGGTGATCCGCCCCTCTGAGATCTCCAGCGCCTGCACGGCCCACGCGGAGAAGCCGCCCGTCTCCTCCGGCTTGTAGTGCGCGAATCCGGGCAGGCCGTTGACCTGGACGGGCAGCAGCCGGGAGTTCGCGCAGGACGCGCCCAGCGTGGTCATGAAGCCGGTGATGTCCGCCGGGCCGGTCAGCCACAGGTCGAACGGCGGCATCGTCATGATCGCGTCCTCGTGCAGCAACGCCGTCAGCGCGGCCATGTCGTAGCCCTCGAAGGCCTGCACATAGCGCTCCAGGAGCTTGCGCTGCTCCTCGTCCAGCGGGTCCGACACCGCCGCCCCGGCGCCCGGCTCAGGCTGCTCCGCGAGCGTCGCGCGGGCCCGCTGCAGCGCGCTGTTCACCGACGCCACCGACGTCTCGAGCAGCTCGGCGACCTCGCTCGCCCGCCAGGCGAGCACCTCCCGCAGGATCAGCACCGCACGCTGCTTGGGCGGCAGCTTCTGCAGGGCCGCCATGAACGCCAGCCGCACCGACTCCTTGGCGACCGCCGCCTCCGCCGGGTCCTCGACCGTCGGCAGCACCCGCGCGTCCGGCATCGGCTCCAGCCAGGTGTTCTCGGGGCGCGGCGAGAGCGCCGCCTGCGCCAGCGGCGTCGACTCCGTCAGATCCATCGGCCGCGCCCGCTTGTTGCCGGCGGTCAGCATGTCCAGGCAGACGTTCGTCGCGATCCGGTACAGCCACGAGCGCAGACTGGAACGGCCCTCGAACTTGTCGTAGCTGCGCCAGGCGCGGACCATCGTGTCCTGCACCGCGTCCTCGGCCTCGAAGGACGAGCCGAGCATCCGGTAGCAGTACCCCGTCAGCTCGACCCGGTGCTTCTCCAGCCTGACGTCCAGATCCGCCGTCGCCGTGCCGTCACCCATCGTCCACCCACCCCTGTGGCCGTGTCCCTGTCCGCCGCGTCGTCGCAACCGGACACTTCGGAAGCTACCGCAGCCCACTGACAATGGCCTCCGGAGTGGACAAAGAGGCAGGTCAGGAGGGGGGTGCGATCAGTGCGCCGGCACCGGTTCGCGGCGGGCCGCCACCCGCGCCGCCCGGGTACCGAGCAGCGTGATCGTCACGACGCCCAGCACCGCCAGCAGGCCCACGCCCACCGTCCCGGCCCAGCCGCCCGAGTGGAACGCCATGGCGCCGACCGTGCTGCCGACGCTGGAGCCGACGTAGTACGCCGACTGGTACAGCGCCGACGCCTGCGCCCGTCCCCGCTCGGCCGTCTTGCTGACCGCCGAGGACGCCACCGCGTGGCCCGCGAAGAAGCCCGCCGTGATCAGCACCAGGCCCAGCAGCACCAGCGGCAGGGAAGGAGCCAGCGACAGCAGCAGACCCGCCGCCGTCGTGCCGCCGCCCAGGTACAGCGCGCCCCGCCGGCCCAGCCGCCCGACCAGCCGGCCCGCCGTGGACGCCGACACCGTGCCCACCAGGTACACCAGGAAGATCGAACCGATGACGCCCTGCGGCAGCGAGAACGGCGCCCCGGTCAGCCGGTAGCCGATCACCGTGTACACACCGCCGAAGACGGTCATGAACAGCGCGCCGATCGCGTACAGCCGCCGCAGCAGGGGGTTCGCCAGATGGCCGCGGACCGTGGAAGCCAGCACCCGCGGCCGCAGCGACCCCGGCGTGAAGTGCCTCGGCGCGGGCAGCAGCAGCCGGAACGCCACCGCGCACCCCACCGCGATCACCCCGATCACGGCCACCGCGGTGCGCCAGCCCCACTCCTGCGCGACCCAGCCGGTGATCACCCGGCCGCTCATCCCGCCGACGCTGTTGCCCGCCACGAACAGCCCGATCGCGGTGACCAGCGCCCGCGGCGTGACCTCCTCCGCGAGATACGCCTGCGCCGACGCGGGCAGCCCGGCCAGCGCCGCGCCCTGCAGCGCCCGCAGCACCACCAGCGCCCCGATCGACGGCGCGAAGGGCACCAGCAGTCCGAGGGTCACCGCCACCGCCAGCGAGCCGGTCATCACCGTACGGCGGCCGTAGCGCTCCGACAGCGCGCTCATCGGCAGCACGAAGAGCGCCAGACCGCCCGTCGCGGCCGCCACCGTCCAGCTCGCCTCGCTCGCCGCGACCCCGAAGTCACCGGAGATCAGCGGCAGCAGCGCCTGCGTGGAGTACAGCAGGGCGAACGTCGCGACGCCCGCGAGGAAGAGGGCGAGGCTCATCCGGCGGTAGCCGGGGCCGCCCGGGGTCATCCGGGAGCCGGGAGCGGCGGGGGAGGGGACACGAGCAGCGGCGCCCACGGTGGTGAGCGCCCCGGTACTGGCGGGAGTCATGCCACGACCGTAGGGACGAGCGCACTCATCCGTCCAATGCATGGAAACGCCATAATCGTTCCCATGGTGCATCAGCGAAGGTCACAGACGCGTCTGTCACCGTCCAGTGACACAGAAGACATGGCGCTGTCGCTCGCGCCCCGCCTGGCGTACTTCACCGCGGTCGCCCGCACCGAGCACGTCACCCGCGCCGCCCACGAACTGAACGTCCCCCAGTCGACCCTCTCGCGCGCGATGGCCCGCCTGGAAGCGGACCTCGGCGTCGACCTGTTCGCCCGCCACGGCCGCACCGTCTCGCTCACGCCCGCCGGCCGCACGTTCCTCGCCTCGGCCGAGCGCGCCCTCGGCGAGATCCGCCGCGCCGCCGACGAGGTCCGCGCCGACGCCGACCCGGCCACCGGCAAGGTCGCCTTCGGCTTCCTGCACACCATGGGCGCCGAGACCGTACCCGGCCTCATCCACGCCTTCCGCGCCGACCACCCCGGCGTCCGCTTCAGCCTGATCCAGAACTACGGCGAGGCCATGCTGGAGCGCCTGCGCGCCGGCGACCTCGACCTCTGCCTGACCTCACCCGTCCCCGACGCCCCCGACCTGGTCGCCCGCCGCCTGGACGAACAGAAGCTGCGCCTCGTCGTCCCCCTCGACCACCGCCTGGCCTCGCGCCGCCGCATCCGTCTCGCCGAGGCCGCCGACGAAGCGTTCGTCACCCTGGAACCCGGCTACGGCCTGCGCCGCATCACCGACGACCTGTGCCGCGAGGCGGGCTTCAAGCCCAGGATCGCCTTCGAGGGCGAGGAGGCCGAAACCCTGCGCGGCCTGGTGGCGGCGGGCCTGGGAGTGGCCCTCCTGCCCCCACCGGCGTTCCCCCGCCCGGGAGTCGCCGAACTGACGGTCACGGCCCCGAGGGCGGCACGGGAAATCGGCGTCGCCTGGCTCAACGGCCACCCCGACACACCCCCGGTGGCCGCCTTCAAGAAGTTCCTCTTGTCGAGAAGGGGCAATCTGCTCCCCTGACCGGCGACGCTACCGCCGTAACGTCGCCCCGAACCCGGAAGCCAACGGCATCCGCAACCCCAACGGCGGCGGAGCCTCCAACGCGTCGCGCACCGGCCGCGCGAACCCCCACCCGAACACCGCCCCCATCACGAAGTCGGCGGCCAGCGCCACCACCTCGTCCCGGTAGGCACGCAATCCGTGCCCGTCCCCGTGCACCTCGAACCGGCACACCTCCCGGTTGGACTTCTTCGCCCGCGCGGCGAGCCGGAACGACAGCTCCGGGTCCGTGCGCTGGTCGTTGGTGCCGTGCACGATCAGCACCCGGCGCCCCGCGAGCTGTTTCACCGGTTCGGGCGGCGCCGCCACGTCGTCCTCCGGCAGCCAAGGGGCCAGCGCCAGCACGGAGTTGACGGCCTCGTGACCACCCGCCCGCAGCGCCGCCCGCCCGCCCATGCCGATACCGGCGAGGCACACGGGAACGTCACCGTAGCGCCGTACCGCCTCGTCGGCGGCCCACGCGGCGTCGCCCGCGAGATGGGCGTCGCTGCCGTTCCAGCCGCGGCAGCGGTAGTGCACGACGTGGACGGCCAGCCCCTCGTCCCGGCCCGTGCGCACGAGGGTGCGGCCCAACGCCCGTACGGAGGCCGCCGCGAGCAGCGGCGAGGGTCTGCGCGTGGAGACCTCGTCACCGTTCGGGAGCAGCAGCACCACGCCGCTCACCGCCGTCGGTTCCGGACCGAGCGCCCGCCCCAGCCGGGCCGTACGAGCCGGCGTCACTTCGTGTGCCATGGCAGAACAGTCTCAGAAGCGCGGGTGTACGCCACCCTTCCTCGCGGTCACCGTTACATATCGGCGGCGATGTACATCGCGCTCTCTACGCGCGTAGGCGTTACAGTGCGGAAATGACGAGCCAGACCATCCAGAAGGGCAGAATTCCGACGCCGGAGCAGATCCGCCGGGCGCCCAAGGTTCTGCTGCACGACCATCTCGACGGCGGTCTGCGCCCCGCCACCGTCGTCGAACTCGCCCGGGACACGGGCTACTCCCAGCTTCCCGAGACCGACCCGGGCAAGCTCGGCCTGTGGTTCTGGGAAGCCGCCGACTCCGGTTCGCTGGAGCGGTACCTGGAGACCTTCTCGCACACCGTCGGCGTGATGCAGACCCGCGAGTCGCTGGTGCGGGTCGCCCGCGAGTGCGCCGAGGACCTCGCGGAGGACGGCGTCGTCTACGCCGAGGTGCGCTACGCCCCCGAGCAGCATCTGGAGGGCGGGCTCACGCTGGAGGAGGTCGTCGAGGCCGTCAACGAGGGCTTCCGGGAAGGCGAGCGGCTCGCCCGGGAGAACGGCCGGCGCATCCGCGTCGGCGCGCTGCTCACCGCGATGCGGCACGCCGCGCGCGCCCTGGAGATCGCCGAACTCGCCAACCGCTACCGCGACCTGGGCGTCGTCGGCTTCGACATCGCGGGCGCGGAGGCCGGTTACCCGCCCACCCGGCACCTGGACGCCTTCGAGTATCTGAAGCGGGAGAACAACCACTTCACGATCCACGCCGGCGAGGCGTTCGGACTGCCGTCCATCTGGCAGGCGTTGCAGTGGTGCGGCGCCGACCGGCTCGGGCACGGGGTGCGGATCATCGACGACATCGAGGTCGAGGACGACGGCACGGTCACCCTCGGGCGGCTCGCCTCCTACGTCCGCGACAAGCGCATCCCGCTGGAGCTGTGCCCCAGCTCCAACCTCCAGACCGGGGCGGCGGCGTCGTACGCCGAGCACCCCATCGGGCTGCTGCGGCGGCTCCACTTCCGGGCGACCGTCAACACGGACAACCGGCTGATGTCACACACCAGCATGAGCCGGGAGTTCGAGCACCTGGTCGAGGCGTTCGGTTATTCGCTCGACGACCTCCAGTGGTTCTCCGTCAATGCGATGAAATCAGCGTTCATTCCTTTCGACGAACGACTCGCGATGATCAACGACGTGATCAAGCCCGGCTATGCGGAGCTGAAATCCGAATGGCTGTTTCAGCAGACCGCCTCGACCAGCGGTTCTGTTCCCTCGGAAGACTGAGCCGCGGCATGACGGGCTGTGACATGCGGACGGGTGTTCACCATCCGTCCGCATTTCGATGTTTGCGGCCGGAGGCGTCCCGTGTTTACGGTCGTGGACCGCTCAATCCCCCGTCTCCATTCGAGGACGCATTTTCATGAAGCAGTCTGCTGCCAAGACCCTCGGTGTCGCCGCCCTCGGTGCCGCCTTCGCCGCTGCGGGCGCCGGCGCCGCGAACGCCGCCCCCGCCCTCCCGGACGCCTCCCAGGCGCTCGGCGGTCTGACCCAGACGCTGCCGGCGGAGAACGTCGCCAAGGCGCTGCCGGGCGCCGGTCAGGCGCTGGCCCAGGGGCCGGGCGCGGCCGGTGCGGGCCTGGCCGCCGCGCAGCCGGTCGTCGGCAAGGTGCTCGCCGACGGACCCGCGAAGCCCGTCACCGGGCTGCTCGGCGGGCTGCCGGTGCAGGGCCTGGGCACCAGCGGCCTGAACGGTCTCCCGCTGGGCTGACCCCCACGCCTACGCCGACGGGGCGCACCCCTGTTCCAGGGTGTGCGCCCCGTCGGCGTGCGTTCACCAGGCGGCCGTGCGGGCCTTGTCCTCGGACGGCAGGAGGATCCACAGGGCGATGTACAGGAGGAACTGCGGGCCCGGCAGCAGACACGACAGCAGGAAGATCACCCGCATCGTGGTCGCGGAGGTCCCGAAGCGCCGAGCCAGTCCGGCGCACACGCCGGCGATCATACGGCCGTGGGTGGGGCGGGTCAGGGCGGTCATGGTCGGCTCCTTCGCGAGCTGTCGTCGTGAGGCCACCGGACCGGCCGCCTCATCCGACATCCACGCTACGGGGACGAAGGGGGCGCAACGTCGCTCCACGGTGCGATCCCGACCCTGGGAATCGTCGGGGTACGACCCTGAGCCGGCTCCTCCTGGGGCAGGGGCGAGCGCCTGGCCCGGCGGCGCAGGCAGGCCCGGCCGGCGGGCACGACGAGCAGGTGGGCGACGGCCACACCGGTCGTGTTCAGCAGCACCGCGTCCACGTCGGCGACCTGCCCGGGCACCCCGGTCTGCAGCAGCTCGACGCCCAGCGACAGCAGCGCCCCCGCGACCGTGGTGCGCAGCAGGGAAGCGAACGGTGAGGCGTCCAGCCGGCCGTGCGCCAGCGGCAGCAGCACACCCAGCGGCGCGAGCAGCGCGAGCCCCGTGCCCAGCCGGCGCACCGCGAACGCCCCGCCCTGCGCCAGGTCGGCGCGGATCCCGGCGAACGGATGCAGATTGGCCGGCATCACCCAGGGAACGTCCAGCGGCCGCAGCGTGAACCAGGCGACGAACGCGAGGTGGGCGACGAGGAGGACACCTCCTGCCACACGGACGCGAGACGCGGCGCTGCCGCCGATGGAGCCATGACGCTGCACGCACCCCTAGACGCACCCCCCGGCAGGATCGGTTCCGCACTCCCCGCCCCCACGGGCATGAGGCGTCGGACACACCGGCCGCCGGCCGGGACCGCCCCCGGGCCTTCGCTGGGGCGTCAGGTCTCCGTGACCTCGGTCGACGGGGGTTCCTTCGTGCCCGGGCGGGAGCGGACCGCGCCGGTGCAGGCGTAGCGGCGCAGGGGCTCGCCCCGGGGGCCGCCCAGGATGACCGAGCCGTCGCCCTCGGCCGCCGCCGAGTCGGAGAAGGTGCACACGATCTGCGCGAGGGAGTACGACGTGAGGGCGCCCGGGGACGTGCTCAGCCGCAGCGCGTCCTCGGGGTCGCGCGGGCCGGGCCCGGAGACCGTCATGCCACCGCGCACGTCGGTGGAGTACCCGGCCTCCCGCTCCGCCGCCGACGGCGTCTCGGCCAGCTGGTCCAGCAGCCCCTGCGCCACCAGCACCCGCCGCTTGGAGTCCGCCGCACCCTCCGGCACGCGCACCACCCGGTCCACGGCCACCAGCGACGAACCGCACAGCAGGAAGACCTGCACCGGCAGCCCGCGCGAGGTCTGCGTGGACAGCTCCGGCTCGGCCAGCGAGCAGCGCACCCGGGAGGGCGCCGCCCCGAAGTCCGTCGGCACCTGCGTCGCCCGGATGCCGCACCCGGCCGCCAGCACGGCGAGCAGCGGTACGGCCAGCAGCCGTCGAGCCCTGGTCATCGGTCGTCCCCCTCCTGCTCGCGGCGCCTGTTCTCCCCGGCCCGCTCACGGCTCTGCTCCTCCTGCCGGGCCAGCTCCGAGGCGTCCCGCGGCAGCCGCAGCGTGAACACCGCGCCGCCCTCCTCGGAGTTGGCCGCGGTGATCTCGCCGCCGTGGATGTGGGCGTTCTCCCGCGCGATGGACAGACCGAGCCCGCTGCCCTCCGAACGCGGCCGTGACGCGCTGGCCTTGTAGAACCGGTCGAACACGTGCGGCAGGACCTCCTCGGGGATGCCGGGTCCGTGGTCGCGCACCTGGATGACGACCTCGCTCTCCGTCTCCCGCACCGACACCCGGACCGGCGACCCGCCGTGCTTGAGCGCGTTGCCGATGAGGTTCGCCAGGATCACGTCGAGGCGGCGCGGATCGAGCCGGGCGTGGATGCCGCGCGCGGCGTCCAGGTCGACGGCGTCCAGCCAGGCACGCGCGTCGATGCAGGCGGTGATCTGGTCGGCGACGTCGACGTCGTCCAGCACCAGCCGGGCCGTACCGGCGTCGAAGCGGGTGACCTCCATGAGGTTCTCGACCAGGTTGTTCAGGCGCCGCGTCTCGCTGACCACCAGCCGCACCGCGGGCTCGACCATCGGGTCGATGCCGCCGGTCTCGGCCTCCAGCTCCTCCTCCAGCACCTCGGTGACGGCGGTGATCGCGGTCAGCGGGGTACGCAGCTCATGGCTCATGTCCGCCACGAACCGCCGCGACGCCTCGTCCCGCGCCGCCATGTCCGCGACCCGCTTCTCCAGTGCCGCGGCCGCCTTGTTGAACGTCCGGGACAGATCGGCGAGTTCGTCGGTGCCCGACACCCGCAGCCGGGTGTCCAGCTTCCCCTCGCCCAGCCGCCGCGCGGCCACCCCGAGCCGCTGCACCGGCTTCAGCACGGTCGTCGCGGCGGCCTGCGCGAGCAGCGCCGCGCCGATCAGCGCCAGACCGGTGGCGATCCCCAGCGACCAGGCCAGCGAGTTGAGGTCCTTCGCCTCCGGCTCCAGCGACTTGAGCATGTACCCGGTCGGCCCGCCGCCGATCACCCGCGTCCCGGCGACCAGATACGGGGTGCCGTCCTCGACGATCCGCTGCCAGTACAGGTGGTACGGGGACTTGTTGGCGGAGGTGAGCTTCTGCTGCCGGTCCACCGCCGTCCGCAGCGACTTCGGCACCTCGTCCAGGGAGAAGCCGTTCAGGGCGCCGGAATTGCCGTACACCGTCCTGCCGCCCGCGTCCGTGGCCACCAGCAGCACGCTGAAGCGCTGGCTGCTGTTCGCCATCTGCCCTGCGGTGTGCTGCAGTTCGTCCTGGCTGGGGTGCGCCGGCAGCGCGCCCGCCCGGTTCTGCATCTCCTGCTGGAAGTCGCGCAGCGCCGCGTCCTGGGCGCGGGTGAGGACGGCTTCCCGGTTCAGCCAGTACGCGATGCCCGACGCGGACACGGCGGCGGTCAGCGCGACCAGCGCGAACACCACGACCAGCCGCAGGCGCAGGCTGGTGAAGCGCAGCCGGGACAGAACTCCCTTGCGATCCGCGCTCTCGGCGCGGGCCCCCTCGTGCTCGTTCGTCACTGAGGCGGATCCAGGCGGTAGCCGACACCACGCACGGTACGGATCAGCGTCGGGGACGAGGGCACGTCCTCCACCTTGGCGCGCAGGCGCTGGACACACGCGTCCACCAGCCGCGAGTCACCGAGGTAGTCGTGCTCCCACACCAGCCGCAGCAGCTGCTGCCGCGACAGCGCCTGCCCCGGCCGCCGGCTCAGCTCCAGCAGCAGCCGCAGCTCGGTCGGCGTCAGCTGCAGATCCTCGCCGTTCTTCGTCACCGTCATCGCCGAACGGTCGATGACGATGCTGCCGAAGGTCGCCGAGTCCGTCGACTCCCGCTCGCCGCGCCGCAGCACGGCCCGGATCCGCGCGTCGAGGACCCGCCCCTGCACCGGCTTGACGACATAGTCGTCCGCGCCGGACTCCAGACCGACCACGACGTCGATGTCGTCGTTGCGCGCGGTCAGCAGAATGATCGGCAACTGGTCCGTGCGCCGGATGCGCCGGCACACCTCGAAACCGTCGATGCCGGGCAGCATCACATCCAGCACGATCAGATCCGGGCGCTGCTCGCGCAGCAGCTTCAGACCGTCCTCACCGCTGGCAGCAGTCGCCACCCGGTGTCCCTGGCGCGTCAGTGAGAGCTCCAGGGCCGTGCGGATGGCGTCGTCGTCCTCGATCAGCAACAGGGAAGGCACGGGCTCATTCTGGCCCATGGAGGCGGCGTTGTTCACCTGTGGGTTGTGCAGAAGCGGCGAGGGCGGCATCCGGAGCTGTGCACGATCTTCGCTGTGACGGCCCGGTACCCCTGTGACACGTCTGTGACAGTCGGCGGACACGGCGATGAAAGTGCAGGGGCAAGCTTTTCGGCATCGGGCAGGGCACCAGCGCCCGAACCAGTTCGAAGACCGGAAAGTCCACGACGGGGGGCGCGAGATGAACACGCTGCACAGCACCAGCACCAGCGCAGTGGTCACGCGTCTGCACGACGTGCACCGGAGTCAGGAGAAGTCCGGTGTTGTGAGCGGGCGGGGGTGCGCTCGCGGCACCGGGCGTCAGCACACCGCGATCATGACGGTGGTTGACGGTTTCCCGGGGGAAACACACGGGGGAAGCGCGTACGGGGAGGACCCGGGGGAGCGGACGTCCCTGTCGGAGGCGGAGTTCACCGCCTACGTCCAGGAGCGCCGCGCCTCCCTGTACGCCACCGCCTACCACCTCACCGGCGACCGCTTCGAGGCCGAGGACCTGCTGCAGAGCGCGCTGTTCTCGACGTACCGGGCGTGGGACCGGATCACCGACAAGGCCGCGGTCGGGGGCTACCTCCGCCGCACCATGACGAACCTGCACATCAGCGCGTGGCGCCGCCGCAAGCTGAACGAGTACCCGACCGAGGAGCTGCCGGAGACGCCCGGCGACACGGACGCGATGCGCGGCACCGAGCTGCGCGCGGTCCTGTGGCAGGCGCTCGCCCGGCTGCCGGAACTCCAGCGCACCATGCTGGTCCTGCGCTACTACGAGGGCCGCACGGACCCGGAGATCGCGGAGATCCTCGACATCAGTGTGGGCACGGTGAAGTCCAGCATCTGGCGCTCGCTGCGCCGGCTGCGCGAGGACGAGGTCCTCAGCTTCGGCCGTGACCAGGAGGACGCCTTCGGGGAGCTTGTCGCCTGAAGGACCACGGGGGAACCCACGGGGGAGCCACGGGGGTGGCTCGGTCCGGGGGGACCGACGGGGGAACTCCACGGGGGACGTGGAGACACGGGGGAAACAGGGGATCACGGGGGATCCACGGGGGAAACAGGAGCGGGACTGGGGGGCCGGGGGGTCCATCCAGTCCCGCTCCTGCGTGTGCCCGGCCGGTCGCGCGTACCGCGGGCCCGGACCTTACGCCGCCGACCTCGCCCGGACCTGGCGTCCGGCCGCCGCTGCCGCGAGCCGGCCGAGGGCCTCGTCGAGGTCACAGCGGTGGGCGCCCAGCGCCGTCTGGCGGGCGATGATCGAGCGTTCGGCGCGCATCAGCCGCCAGCCGCGCCGCAGCAGGAACGGCACCGACTTGCGGCCCTCCTTCAGATCCCGGGCGAACCGCCGGCGGAACGTGGTGAGCGCGCCCCGGCTCAGGCACAGCGCGTCCGCCAGCAGGCCCAACTCCCGGCACCGCTCGACGATCTCGGCGGCGAAGATGCCCTCCGCGATGAACAGCGGGGTGCGGCCGATGCTCAGCGTGTCCGCGCCCGTGCGGGCGCTCAGCGCGATGTCGTACACCGGCACCCGGGTCGAACCGGTGGCGCACAGCTCGGCGATCGCGGCGACGGCGACCTCGGCGTCCCAGGAGAGCGGGTGGTCCCAGTCGATGTCGGAGCTGCCCTCCACCAGCGGGAGTGTCGGGTCGTCGCCCTCCTTGTAGAAGTCGTCCAGGCGCAGAACCGGCAGCCCGGAACGGGCGGCGACGAGGGACTTGCCCGAGCCCGAGGGGCCGCACAGCAGTACGACACGGGCGGGGGAGGGGCGATGAATGCTCACGGAACACCAGTTTGACGCATGGTGTCCCTCCTGCCGACCCCGCGGGTCGCCTTTGGAGCGCGCATCACACCTCAACTACGCTTCGCGTCGACGCGATTACGCACCGCATGCGTCGCGTGGCAGGATCTGGCAGGAACTCGCAGCAGGACACAGCTTCAACGCAGCAGAAGGTGGCACCGGCGATGGCGCGACACGACTTCCCTCAGACCTCGACCGGCCGTCGTGCCCTGGTCGCCCTGGCGACCGTGGGCGCGGCGATGGCCGCCGGGACGGCGACCGCCTCCGCGGACGTCCTCACCCCGGCGACCGGCCCGGGCTCCCCGCTCCTGGAGGTGCCGCACCGGGCCTCCTCCCTCGGCAAGGTCGACCCGCAGTCCGGCCTCACGGCGCTGACCGGCTCGGTCGGTTACGTCACCGGACCGGTCGCCGGCCTGAAGCCCAACCCCCTCGCCGGGACGGGTGTCGACCCGCTCGACAACGGCGCCGGCACCCAGGTCGCCGACTTCAAGCCGGTGGCCACGCAGGCGCTCACCGCCCCCCTGGCGCAGGCCAAGTCGGTCGGCAGCCTGCCGGTCGTCGGCCAGGTCACGGGCCTGCTCGGCGGGGTGCAGGGCGGCCCGCTGGGCTGACCCGCGTTCGCCGTACGCGTGCGAGAGCCGCGTCGCCCCCGGACGGAGGGGCGGCGCGGCTCTCGCGTGGGGGGTGGCGGTCAGTAGGACGAGCCGGACGCGCCCAGCGACCCGGTCGGGTGCCAGACCGTCTTCGTCTCCAGGAACGCCGTCATGCGGTCGGTGCCCGGCGTCGCGAAATAATCCACAGGCTGTGGACGCAGGACGCGCTTGAGGTTGTCCGCCGCCGCGATCTCCAGTTCCTTCGCCAGCTCCTCGCCGGCGCCCGCGAGGTCGATCGCGTTGACGTCCTGGTGCGCGGCCAGCGGCCCCGCGATCTCCGCCGTGGCGCCGGACAGGACGTTGACGACACCGCCGGGCACGTCGGAGGTGGCCAGCACCTCGGCGAGGGACAGCGCGGGCAGCGGAGCCTTCTCGGAGGCGACGACCACGGCCGTGTTGCCGGTGGCGATCACGGGCGCGAGCACCGAGACCAGGCCCAGGAAGGACGACTCCTGCGGCGCCACCACGGCGACCACGCCGGTCGGCTCCGGGGAGGAGAGGTTGAAGTACGGGCCCGCGACCGGGTTGGCGCCGCCGATCACCTGGGCGATCTTGTCGGTCCAGCCCGCGTACCAGACCCAGCGGTCGATGGTGGCGTCCACGACCGCGGCCGCCTTCGACTTCGACAGGCCCTCCGCGTCCGCCACCTCGCGCACGAACTGGTCCCGGCGGCCCTCCAGCATCTCCGCGACGCGGTACAGCACCTGGCCGCGGTTGTAGGCGGTCGCGCCGGACCAGCCGCCGAACGCCTTGCGCGCGGCCACGACCGCGTCACGGGCGTCCTTGCGGGAGGACTGCGGGGCGTTCGCCAGCCACTTGCCCTTGGAGTCGCTCACCTCGTACACCCGGCCGCTCTCGGAACGCGGGAACTTCCCGCCCACGTACAGCTTGTAGGTCTTGAAGACGGAAAGCCGCTGCTCATCAGACATCGAGGTACGCCTCCAGGCCGTGGCGGCCGCCCTCGCGGCCGAAGCCCGACTCCTTGTAGCCGCCGAAGGGCGACGCCGGGTCGAACTTGTTGAACGTGTTGGACCAGACGACACCGGCGCGCAGCTTGTTCGCGACGGCGAGGATCCGCGACCCCTTCTCGGTCCAGATGCCCGCGGACAGCCCGTACGGCGTGTTGTTCGCCTTGGCGACCGCCTCGTCCGGGGTGCGGAAGGTGAGGACCGACAGCACCGGGCCGAAGATCTCGTCACGGGCGACGGTGTGCGCCTGCGTGACGTTGGTGAAGAGGGTCGGCGCGAACCAGTAGCCGCTCTCGGGCAGTTCGCAGGCCGGGGACCAGCGCTCGGCGCCCTCGGCCTCGCCCCGCTCGACGAGGGTGGTGATCCGGGAGAGCTGCTCGGCGGAGTTGATCGCGCCGATGTCGGTGTTCTTGTCCAGCGGGTCGCCGAGGCGCAGCGTGGACAGCCGGCGCTTGAGGGAGTCCAGCAGCTCGTCCTGGACCGACTCCTGCACCAGCAGACGGCTGCCGGCGCAGCACACCTGGCCCTGGTTGAAGAAGATGCCGTTGACGATGCCCTCGACGGCCTGGTCGAGGGGGGCGTCGTCGAAGACGATGTTGGCGCCCTTGCCGCCCAGTTCGAGGGTGAGCTTCTTGCGCGTGCCCGCGACCGTCCGGGCGATCTGCTTGCCGACGGCCGTGGAGCCGGTGAAGGCGACCTTGTTCACGTCGGGGTGCGCGACGAGCGCGGCGCCCGCGTCGCCGTAACCGGGAAGGATGTTCACGACACCCTTGGGCAGGCCCGCCTGGCGGCAGATGTCCGCGAAGAACAGGGCGGACAGCGGGGTCGTCTCGGCCGGCTTCAGCACGACGGTGTTGCCGGTGGCCAGCGCCGGGGCGATCTTCCACGCCAGCATCAGCAGCGGGAAGTTCCAGGGGATGACCTGGCCGGCGACGCCCAGCGGACGCGGATTCGCACCGAAGCCGGCATGGCCGAGCTTGTCGGCCCAGCCCGCGTAGTAGAAGAAGTGCGCGGCGACCAGCGGGAGGTCGGCGTCGCGGGTCTCCCTGATCGGCTTGCCGTTGTCCAGGGTCTCCAGGACGGCCAGCTCGCGGCTGCGCTCCTGGACGATCCGGGCGATGCGGAAGAGGTACTTGGCGCGCTCGGAGCCGGGCAGCGCCGACCACTTCTCGAACGCCTTGCGGGCGGCCTTCACCGCGCGGTCGACGTCCGCCTCGCCGGCCTGGGCGACCTCGGAGAGGACCTCCTCCGTCGACGGGCTGACCGTCTTGAAGACCTTGCCGTCGGCCGCGTCGGCGAACTCGCCGTCGATGAACAGGCCGTAGGAGGGGGCGATGTCGACGACCGAGCGCGACTCGGGCGCGGGGGCGTACTCGAACACGGATGCCATGGGGATCAGTCCACCGTCACGTAGTCGGGGCCGGAGTAGCGGCCCGTGGCCAGCTTCTGGCGCTGCATCAGCAGGTCGTTCAGCAGCGAGGAGGCGCCGAAGCGGAACCAGTGGTTGTCCAGCCAGTCCTCGCCTGCCGTCTCGTTGACCAGGACCAGGAACTTGATCGCGTCCTTGCTGGTCCTGATCCCGCCGGCGGGCTTCACGCCGACCTGGACGCCGGTCTGCGCCCGGAAGTCGCGCACGGCCTCCAGCATCAGCAGCGTGTTGGCGGGGGTGGCGTTGACGGCGACCTTGCCGGTGGAGGTCTTGATGAAGTCGGCGCCGGCGAGCATGCCCAGCCAGCTGGCGCGGCGGATGTTGTCGTACGTCGACAGCTCGCCCGTCTCGAAGATGACCTTCAGGCGGGCCGACGTCCCGCAGGCCTCCTTCACGGCCACGATCTCGTCGTACACCTTGAGGTACTTGCCGGCGAGGAACGCGCCACGGTCGATGACCATGTCGATCTCGTCGGCGCCCGCGGCGACGGCGTCCCTCACGTCGGCGAGCTTCACCTCCAGGGCGGCGCGGCCGGCCGGGAAGGCGGTGGCGACGGAGGCGACCTTGACGCCGGAGCCGGCGACGGCCTCCTTGGCGACGGCCACCATGTCGGGGTAGACGCAGACCGCGGCCGTGGTGGGGGCCGTCCGGTCGGTCGGGTCGGGCAGGACCGCCTTGGCGCCGAGCGCCCGGACCTTGCCCGGGGTGTCCGCGCCTTCCAGCGTCGTCAGGTCGACCATCGAGATGGCGAGGTCGATGGCGTACGCCTTCGCGGTGGTCTTGATGGAACGGGTGCCGAGAGACGCGGCGCGCGCCTCCAGGCCGACCGCGTCGACGCCGGGCAGCCCGTGCAGGAAGCGGCGCAGCGTGCTGTCGGACGCGGTGACATCCGAGACGGGGGTCCCGACCACGCGTTCAGCAGTGGGGGACTGTGCTGTGGGTGCGGTAGTGGGCATGCTCACCAGACGAGCATATCTACGCGCGTAGCGGATGTATAGCCCGCCAGGTTGCGGGGGTGGCACGGCGGCCAGGACGACACGCTCACCGAGGTGAGCCCGGGCACCCGGCGTACCGCTTACGGGGTCCGACGGCGGTGTCGGGCACAATCGGGGCCATGACCACCCCGGAGCACCCGTCACCAGCGCCGCAGCCGCAGGCCCCCGACGCCAAGGACCGCACCCACCGGTCGTCCGCCGGCATCGCCTCCGGCGTGATGCTGCTGGCCCTCGCCGGCTGGCTCGGCATCGACGCGATCGTGGTCGGGCACGGCCGCACGCCCTGGCTGGCGCTGGCCGGGCTGCTGCTGGTGGTGCCGCTGGTGGTGGCGTTCACCCTCCGCCCGGCGATCTTCGTGGGCGACGACCGGCTGCGCGTGCGCAACCCGCTGCGGGTGATCGTCCTGCCGTGGGGCACGGTGGGGGCCCTGCGCTCGGGCTACTCCAACGAGGTCGTCACCGTCTCCGGCACCAAGTACCAGCTGTGGGCCCTGCCGGTCTCGCTGCGGGCCCGCAAGCGCGCGTCACGGCAGCAGGCGCGGGCGGCGGCGTCCGGCCAGGAGGGCGGCCTGCTCGGTACGCCGGGCAGGGGCGCGGCGCGGACCGAGCCGCCACGCGCGCAGACCGACAAGGCGATGGACGACCTGAAGCAGCTCCGCGACGACCGCTGCACCGCGGAGTCCGCCCAGGGCGAGGTCACGGTCCGCTGGGCCTACGAGGTGATCGCCCCCGCCCTGGCAGGAGCGGTACTCCTGGCGATCCTGGCGTCCCTCGGCTGAGCCGCGCCCGGGGCGCCCCCGACGCCCCGGACGCCGCGGCCGCCGCGGCGGCCGCCTCGGGCAGCCGCGGCGGCCCTCGAACCACCGTCGGTGGTCCGACGCCGCCGAGGGCTCCGCGCCGGCTGGGCCCGGGGCGCCGGCCCGGGCCCCGAACTCCGGCGGCCCGGCCCTGCGTCCGCCGGGCGCCGGGCGCGCCCGGTTGGGGGCCCCGCGCGCGCCGGACACCGGGCTCGCGCCGGGCGCCGCTGCGTCCGCCGGGCCCTCGTACGCCACCCGTGACGCCGGTGCGGCGGGCGGCGCGAGCGGGCTCCGGCACTCCTGCTTCCGCCGGGGCCCCGAACGCGGCACGCTCGCGTCTCAGATCCCCGCGGCCACGGACAGGGTGCGCTTCAGCGCGTCCAGCAGCGGCGCCGCTGCGTCCGTCAGGCCCTCGTACGTCCCCCGTGACGCCCGGTGCGCCAGCCCGGGCCCCGAACTCCGGCGGGCCCGCCCCGCGTCCGCCGGGCCCCTGGCGCGCCGCTTGGGGGCTCGGCGCCCGCCGGGCCCTAGTACGCCCGCCGTGACGCCGGTGCGCCGCGGGGCGCCGAGGGTTCCCGCGTCGGCTGGGCCCCGGGGCCCCCGCCAGGGCTCCGAACTCCGGCGGGCCGGCCCCACGTGCGCCGGACCCCGGGGGCGCCTGCTTGGGGGCTCCGCGCCCGCCGGGCCCTCGTACGCCCCCGCGGCGCCGAGCGTGCTCCAGCACTCCCATGTCCGCCGGGGCCCCGAACGCGGCACGCTCGCGTCTCAGATCCCCGCAGCCACGGACAGGTCGCGCTTCAGCGCGTCCAGCAGCGGCGCCGCTGCGTCCGCCAGGCCCTCGTACGCCCCCCGCGGCGCAGGTGCGGCGCGCGGCATCGAGCGTGCTCCGGCACCCCCGTGTCCGCCGGGGCCCTGAACGCGCGCTGGGGTGCCCCCCGAAGGGGACACCCCAGCGGCACGCTCGCGTTTCAGATCCCCGCGGCTGCGGACAGGTCGCGCTTCAGTGCGGCCAGCAGGTCCGTTGCCCGGGCGCGGGCCGGCGGCAGGGCGGCGCGGTCCTGGACCGGGACGACGACCTCCAGGTAGCACTTCAGCTTGGGCTCCGTGCCGCTCGGGCGGACGATCACACGGGCGCCCCGCAGGGTGTACCGCAGGCCGTCCGTCGGCGGCAGCTTCTCCGTGCCCCGGGTGAGGTCCTCCGCGTTCACCACCGGCAGGCCGGCCAGCTCCGTCGGCGGCTGCTCGCGCAGACGGCGCATGGCCTCCGCGATCAGGGAGAGGTCCTCGACCCGCACCGACAGCTGGTCCGTGGCGTGCAGGCCGTGCTCCACCGCGAGGTCGTCCAGCAGGTCGAGCAGGGTGCGGCCCCGCTCCTTCAGCTCCGACGCCAGCTCGGTGATCAGCAGCGCGGCCGTGATGCCGTCCTTGTCGCGCACGCCGTCGGGGTCGACGCAGTAGCCGAGGGCCTCCTCGTAGCCGTACCGCAGGCCGTCGACGCGGGCGATCCACTTGAAGCCGGTCAGGGTCTCCTCGTGCGGCAGGCCCGCCTGCTCGGCGATCCGGCCGAGCAGGGAGGAGGAGACGATCGACTCGGCGAACGTGCCGCGCGCGCCGCGGCGGACGAGGTGCGCGGCGAGCAGTGCGCCGACCTCGTCGCCGCGCAGCATCCGCCAGTCCTCGCCGTCGCGGACGGCCACGGCGCAGCGGTCGGCGTCCGGGTCGTTGGCGATGACCAGGTCGGGGCCGGTCTCGCGGGCCTTGGCGAACGCCAGGTCCATCGCGCCGGGCTCCTCCGGGTTGGGGAAGGCCACGGTCGGGAACTCCGGGTCGGGCTCCGCCTGCTCGGCGACCAGCACCGGCTCCGGGAAGCCGGCGCGGGCGAACGCGGCCAGCAGGACGTCACGGCCGACGCCGTGCATCGCCGTGTAGACCGTCCGCGCGGTGCGCGCCGAGTCCGCGGCCAGGACCGCGTCCGTACGGGCCAGGTAGGCCTGAAGGACCGCGTCGTCCAGGACGTCCCAGCCCTCGGTCGGGCGGTCGACCGTCGTCAGACTGCCGATCGCGGCGATCTCCGCGGCGATCTCGGCGTCCGCGGGCGGCACGATCTGGGAGCCGTCGCCCAGGTACACCTTGTAGCCGTTGTCGCGGGGCGGGTTGTGGCTGGCCGTGACCTCCACGCCGGCGACCGCGCCGAGGTGCCGTATGGCGAAGGCGAGGACGGGCGTGGGCAGCGGCCGCGGGAGCACCGCCGCGCGCAGACCGGCGCCCACCATCACGGCGGCCGTGTCGCGGGCGAAGTCGGCGGACTTGTGGCGGGCGTCGTAGCCGACGACCACCAGGCCGCCCGCCTGGCCGTTCTTCTTCAGGTACGACGCGAGGCCCGCCGCCGCACGGATGACGACCGTGCGGTTCATGCGCATCGGCCCGGCGCCCAGCTCCCCGCGCAGCCCGGCGGTGCCGAACTGCAGGGTGCCGGAGAAACGGGCGGTCAGCTCCTTGACGTCCTCGGCGTCGATCAGCCGGGCGAGTTCCTCACGGGTGTCCGCGTCGGGGTCCTCGGCCAGCCACGCCTTGGCCCGGGCGATGACTTCGTCGTGCACGGTGGGGTTCAGCCTCTCGTCGTCGTGTGGGTTTTACAGACGGTCCAGCACCTGCGCCAGCAGGGAGCCCATGCGGGTGGCGCTGTCGCGGCCGGCCTGCAGGACCTCCTCGTGGTTCAGCGGCTCGCCCGTCATGCCGGCGGCGAGGTTGGTGACCAGGGAGATGCCGAGCACCTCGGCGCCCGCCTCACGCGCGGCGATGGCCTCGAGCACGGTGGACATGCCGACCAGGTCCGCGCCGATGACGCGGGCCATGCGGATCTCGGCCGGGGTCTCGTAGTGCGGGCCGGGGAACTGGGCGTAGACGCCCTCCTCCAGCGTGGCGTCGACCTCCTTGCACAGCGCGCGCAGCCGCGGCGAGTACAGGTCGGTCAGGTCGACGAAGTTGGCGCCGACGATGGGGGAGGTGGCGGTGAGGTTGATGTGGTCGCTGATCAGCACCGGCTGACCCGGACGCATGCCCTCGCGCAGACCGCCGCAGCCGTTGGTCAGCACGATGGTCTTGGCGCCGGCGGCGACGGCGGTGCGCACACCGTGGGAGACGGCGGCGACGCCGCGGCCCTCGTAGTAGTGCGTACGGCCGAGGAAGACCAGGGCGCGCTTGGTGCCGATGCGGTACGAGCGGATCTTGCCGCCGTGGCCCTCGACCGCCGGGGGCGGGAAGCCGGGGAGCTCGGTGACCTGGAACTCGGCCTCGGGGGCGCCCAGGGCGTCGACGGCCGGAGCCCAGCCGGAGCCCATCACGAGGGCGACGTCGTGGGTCTCGGCGCCGGTCAGTTCGCGCAGGCGCGCGGCAGCGGCGTCGGCGGCGGCGTACGGGTCGCCCTGGATGTCGTCCGGAAGAAGAGATGCGTTCACGGGGTCGAGGGTAGCCGAGCTTCGCCTACGCGCGTAGATGTCAGAGCCGACGGCATGGGGATCGTTGTCTTGTCGTTTCCGACGAGGGCCTCCGGCTCAGCGGGGAGAGGGCAGGTAGGGCCGCCGGCCCGCAGCCGCCGACGGCGGGGAGGGGACGGGGTGGGGGGTGTCCGCCCGCAGCGTCCGGCATCGGGCAACGGCGCCCCTCGTCGGAAGCGGGCGGCCGGACCGAGGACGGACACCCCCCACCCCGGCCCCGACTCAGAAACCGGCCGCAGGCGCGACAGCAACCGGCCACCGGACCGCAACGGGCCGCCGCAGGCATCAAAGGGGCGCGGGGCTGCATTCGATTTGCGGCTCCGCCGTGTGGGCGCGACCAGCCACCACGCAACCCGCACCCGACACACGACCCCCTAAGCCGGCCCAGCGACCCGCGGAGCGCTCAGCACGGCCGTTTCCGCAGCTCCATCACGTAGTCGTGCGGCGCGCCCGCCGATTCCGCCGCGTCGGCGATGTCGCCCAGGTAGCGGGCCGAGGGCAGGCCGCCCTCGTAGGCGTTCAGGGCGTAGGTCCAGGCGCGCTCCTCACCCTCCAGGGTGTCGACGCGGACGCGCGTGCGGCGGTAGATGTCCAGGCCGACGCCCTCCCAGCGGTCCAGGGAGGCCTCGTCCATCGGGGCGACGTCGTACAGCGCGACGAAGACCTGCGACAGCGGGTCCTCCACGATCGTCGCCAGCGCGCCCTCCCAGCCCAGCTGCTCCCCGCCGAACGTGAGCCGCCAGCCGCTCAGCCAGCCCGTCGCGCGCAGCGGCGAGTGCGGGGCGCGGCGGGACATCAGCCGCGCGTCGAGGTGGGCGGCGTACGCGGCGTAGAGCGACATGCACGAAGGGTACGGCAGTGACGTGTGCGTCACTGCGGTAACGGACGGGCCCCGAGGCGGTGGCACCTTGAAGCGTGCGGGACAATGGGATACGTGACTCGGATCGTGATCATCGGTGGCGGACCCGGCGGATACGAAGCGGCCCTGGTGGCCGCGCAACTCGGTGCGGAGGTGACCGTCGTCGACAGCGACGGTCTGGGCGGGGCGTCGGTGCTCACCGACTGCGTACCGTCCAAGACCCTCATCGCCACGGCCGAGGTGATGACGACCTTCGACTCCTCCTACGAGGAGCTCGGCATCATCGTCGCCGACGACACCCCGCCGCTGGAGCAGGCGGCCCGGGTGGTCGGCGTGGACCTCGGCAAGGTCAACCGGCGTGTGAAGCGCCTCGCGCTCGCCCAGTCGCACGACATCACCGCCTCCGTCACGCGGGCCGGCGCCCGGGTCATGCGCGGCCGTGGCCGTCTGGAGGGCATGCAGGCCCTCGACGGCTCCCGCAAGGTCGTCGTCACCGCTGCTGGGGGTACCCCCTCTGGGGGAGGCACCGAGGAGACGCTCACCGCCGACGCCGTACTGATCGCCACCGGCGGTCACCCGCGTGAGCTGCCCGACGCCCAGCCGGACGGCGAGCGCATCCTGAACTGGACGCAGGTCTACGACCTCACCGAGCTGCCCGAGGAGCTCATCGTGGTCGGCTCCGGCGTCACCGGCGCCGAGTTCGCGGGCGCCTACCAGGCCCTCGGCTCCCGGGTCACCCTCGTCTCCTCCCGCGACCGCGTGCTGCCCGGCGAGGACCCGGACGCCGCCGCCGTCCTGGAGGACGTCTTCCGCCGCCGCGGCATGAACGTCATGGCCCGCTCCCGCGCCGCCGCCGCCAAGCGGGTCGGCGACCGGGTCGAGGTCACCCTCGCCGACGGCCGCGTCATCACCGGCAGCCACTGCCTGATGGCGGTCGGCGCGATCCCGAACAGCGCGGGCCTGGGCCTGGAGGAGGCCGGCGTCAAGCTGCGCGAGTCCGGGCACATCTGGACCGACAAGGTCTCCCGCACCACCGCCCCCGGTGTGTACGCCGCCGGTGACGTGACCGGCGTGTTCGCGCTGGCGTCCGTCGCCGCGATGCAGGGCCGTATCGCCATGTACCACTTCCTGGGCGACGCGGTGGCCCCGCTGAACCTGAAGACGGTGTCCTCCAACGTCTTCACGGACCCGGAGATCGCCACCGTCGGCTACACCCAGGCCGACGTCGACGGCGGCAAGATCGACGCCCGGGCCGTCAAGCTCCCGCTCCTGCGCAACCCGCGCGCCAAGATGCAGGGCATCCGGGACGGCTTCGTCAAGATCTTCTGCCGCCCGGGCACCGGCATCGTCGTCGGCGGTGTGGTCGTGGCGCCGCGCGCATCGGAACTGATCCACCCCATCTCGATCGCGGTCGACAACAATCTGACGGTCGAACAGATCGCGAACGCGTTCACCGTGTACCCGTCCCTGTCGGGCTCGATCGCCGAGGTCGCCCGGCAACTGCACACCCGCAAGACGGCGGGCGAGGTCTGACGGACCGGCCCGGCTCCCCGCCCCCGCCGGGGAGCCGTCGCCGCTGGTCACGGGGGATCACGCCCGCTGCTCACGGTGCGTCGTCGAGCATGCGTGCGGCATAGGCGGCGGGACTAGGCCCCTATACCACTTCCCGTCACACCATGCGAACAACTTCCGTTATTCGGCGCATACTGCTGAAAGCAGACGGTCGCCCGCGTTACTGTCAGTTTCGTGTTCGCTGCAGAACGTCGCCAATTGATCCTCGAAATGGTGCGGGCCAACGGGGCCGTGTCGCTCCGTGAGCTCGCCCGCGTCGTCCAGACCTCCGAAGTGACCGTACGGCGGGACGTGCGGGCACTGGAGGCAGAAGGACTCCTCGACCGCCGGCACGGCGGTGCGGTGCTGCCGGGCGGGTTCACCCGCGAGTCCGGCTTCCCGCAGAAGTCCCATGTCGCGACCGCCGAGAAGACGGCCATCGCCGACCTCGCCGCCACCTTCGTGGAGGAGGGCGAGGCCATCGTGGTCGGAGCCGGCACCACGACCCAGGAGCTGGCCCGCCGGCTCGCCCGCATCCCGGGGCTGACGGTGGTCACCAACTCCCTGCTGGTCGCCCAGGCGCTGGCGCACGCCAACCGCGTGGAGGTCGTGATGACCGGCGGCACGCTCAGAGGCTCCAACTACGCCCTGGTCGGCAGCGGCGCCGAACAGTCCCTCCAGGGGTTGCGCGTCTCCCGCGCCTTCCTCTCAGGCAGCGGCCTGACCGCCGAACGCGGGCTGTCCACGTCCAACATGCTCTCGGCGTCCGTCGACCGGGCGCTCGTGCAGGCCGCCGCCGAGGTCGTCGTCCTCGCCGACCACACCAAGCTCGGCACCGACACGATGTTCCAGACGGTCCCCACCGACGTCATCACCCGCCTGGTCACCGACGAGCCACCGGCCCACGACGACCGCGCCCAGACCGAACTCCAGGCCCTCGCCGACCAGGGGGTGCAGATCGCCGTGGCCGGGGCGACGGGAAGCCAGGGGGGTGACCCGGTCCCGGCGCGCCAGCAGCGCCGGGACGTCCCCCTGCCGAACCCCCGCCGCGGCCACCTCCCCGGCATCCGCCCCACGGGCGTCCTCACCGACCAGCCCCAGCAGCCCGAACGCAACCGCGTGGCGGACATGCGACGGCGCTGACCCCGCGGGGAACGCCCGGCTCTCCCCGCCGACCGGCTGGAACGACGGCGGCCCGCATACGACGAAGCGCCTGGCGGACCGAGAGGCTCGGTCCGCCAGGCGCTTCGCTGTTCGTCGCGTGTGCGGGTCAGTCCGTGATCTCGCAGATGGCGGCGCCGGAGGTGAGGGAGGCGCCGACCTCGGCGGTGAGGCCCTTGATGGTGCCGGACTTGTGGGCGTTGAGGGGCTGTTCCATCTTCATGGCTTCCAGGACGACGACGAGGTCGCCTTCCTTGACTTCCTGGCCTTCTTCGACGGCGATCTTGACGATGGTGCCCTGCATGGGGGAGGCGAGGGTGTCGCCGGAGGCGACGGGGCCGGACTTCTTCGCGGCGCGGCGCTTGGGCTTGGCGCCGGCGGCGAGGCCGGTGCGGGCCAGGGACATGCCGAGGCTGGAGGGCAGGGAGACTTCCAGGCGCTTGCCGCCGACCTCGACGACGACGGTTTCACGGCC